>CAWIBI010000069.1:0-986464 GCA_963834205.1 uncultured Acidobacteriaceae bacterium
TCAGATCCGCATCTACAATCTCTCCATGTCCAGCTTGGATCAGCTTGTGGACTTGTTTTACCGCGTCCAACGCGCTGCGGTTACGCCGATAGCCATACTGTTCCGGTTGCAGGTCAGCCTCGAAAATAGGTTCGAGCACCAACACTGCCGCCATCTGCACCGCTCGATCGCGGATCGCTGGTATGCCTAGCGGCCTTTGTGTCTTGCCGTCCGCCTTGGGGATGTAGACCCGACGAACGGCTAACGGTCGATACGTGTGTTCTTTCAGCTCTTGCGCCAACTCGTCCAGCCATCGTTGTTCTCCGTACGCTTCGATGTCCTCGAACTTCTGCCCGTCCACTCCAGCTGCTCCGCCATTGGCCTTGCAGCAGTGGTAGGCGTGCTCCAGAAAGTCCTTCCGGTACACCTTGTCGTACACAGCATGGAAACGATACCTGGGCGATTCCTTCGCTTTCGCGTGCAACGCCGTCTGCAATTTCTGAACGCTTACTGGAGTTATTAGGCTCATCGCCAATCTCTCTTCCTTCCTTGCTTGTTGCGTTTGCTTCCAACTGAGGCTCCTTTCCTCCACCGGCATTACCCGGTTTCATCGGTACTACAAGCCTCCCCGCCATCCCATACGGCCCGGCCTGACTCTCGCGAGCTGCCGGTTGGTACTGTGCTACCACCGCTGGGGTTTCCCGTGTTGCGTCTGCTTTCCTGTGTGTGCATGCCGTCGTCACTACCCCGGCAGGACTGCTGGAAGTTGTTCGCTCGTACTCTCCTAGCAGCTTCGGCCTTCCCCGAGAGGGAGACAGGTCGGCTCCTGCATTGCGTGTTTCGAGGCCTGCTCAACGTTTATCCCTGTTACAGCCTGCACACTCACCGAGTCGCTTTAACGACCCTTTCCACCGAAGGCTACAGCGACTTCGTTGCCTCCACCGCTGCTTCGGTTGTTACCGGGTGGAACGAACCAGTTCCCGGGCGGGTCTATCTCCCGCTGAAAAGCAACGCCTTTCCACGGCGCACTCCCTCCACTACGCTCCCCCGGATTTCCTGTTGAGGTTGGTGGCTTCGGCGAACCTCATGCGCCTTTCCTTACTGAAAGGCGCACACGCGGCCCTGTCCAGTGCTGCGTGGCAGGAAATCCGGGTGCGCTCCGGTCGGGATGACAAATTTGTTGTAAAAATGGGCGGTTGTCGTGAGAAATCATCGATTTCAAAACAAATTTGTCATCCCGACCGGAGCGAAGCGAAGTGGAGGGACCTGCGGTTAATGCGATTTGCGCGCCGGAGTCAGGAGTTAATCCCGATTTGTCCCTTGGTTCCAAACCTAATTTGGACAAGTCTGAAGTCCAGGTCGCCCCTTCCGGGGCTGGATAATCCGAGTTCTCACGCAGAATCTTCAGCCTCTGAGGTATTGGTTTCTTCCCCGGTGCAGAGTCGCCTTGCCCAGCGTAGCCTTGACCAGGGAGGGGCGGGATGTGCTCGTGAAACTATCGGCGCGCATGAGGACCGGCGGCCTGCTCAGGGACACCACCCACCTCTCCATCGGACAAGGCTTCCGGCTGGTCATTCAGGCTGCCTATTTTGTTCTGATCGCACGATCGCTGGGCCCGGACGCCTATGGGGCATTCGTAACCGTGGTGGCGATGGCTGCCCTTTTGGGACCTTTTTCCGGTATCGGGACGCAGAATCTTTTCGTCAAGAATGTACGCTCGGGCAAGCGCGAGGCACCGATATGCTGGGGCAACGGCATCCTGCTCACCCTGCTTTCCGGAAGTTTGTTCTCTGCGCTGGCGGTTGGCCTAAGTTCTGTGCTCGGTTTTAAGACCGCCCCTCTGGTGGTGATGATCATTTGCTTTTCCGACCTGGTCTTTCTGAAAGTGACCGAGCTGGCTGCGTACGGATTCGCAGCCTCGGACCAGATGAAGCAGACTTCGATCCAGAATGTGGTTGTCAGTTTGCTTCGGCTGGCCGGCATCGCAGCGCTGATAGCACTGGTGCACCAGGTCACCCTCGAACGATGGGTGTGGGTCTACGTGCTTACCAGCCTGCTGGGCACGAGCTATGCCGTGTGGAAAGGATCGCTGCTATGGGGACGCCCGAGCACGGACTTGGCGGCGTTACGCGAAGATGTTGCCGAGGGGGTGTATTTCTCGATCGCCGGTTCGGCCTCGACGGTCTACAACGACATCGACAAGATCATGTTGAGCAGGCTGGCAGACCTGGCAGCCACCGGGGTATACGCCGCGGCCTATCGCGTGATCGATGTAAGCATGACCCCAGTTCGCTCGCTAGCGACAGCTGCCTACCCGCAGTTCTTCCGCAAGGGCTTGGGCGGTGTACGCGCAACTTATGCCTACGCCCTGTCGCTGATCGCGAAAGCCGTCCTCTATGGCTCGACCGCATCTGCCGCGCTGTGGCTCCTGGCTCCAGTCTTACCTCACATTCTGGGGCCCAAGTACGCAGTGGTAGTAGCGGCGGTCCGCTGGCTGGCGCTTATTCCCCTGCTACGCTGCTTGCATTCTTTCCTGGCAGACGCACTTTCCGGCGCGGGATTGCAGCGCGCACGCACCACAATCCAGGTATTGGTGGCCTTGATCAACATTGGCGCCAACCTGATTATTTTGCCGCGCTACTCCTGGCGCGGCGCCGCGTGGACCAGCCTCGCCTGTGATGGATTGCTGGTGGTGGTGTTCTGGTGCACGGTTCTTTACTACTGCCGCCGCGAGGCGCGATAGCTTTTTAGGTTTGGGATAAACCAAGTGAACTCAATCGGGTTGATGGATCACGGCCGGCAACTGGATGACGGCACAGAACGATCCGAAGCCGGCCTCGCATTGAGCGACAGCGCACGAACAACCCAGCTGCTTCTGGGTAACCGGGCACTCCACACTCACCTGGCGGAGATTCGCCAGCTTCGTAAACGCTGCGGGCAGCAAGACGATCTCACGACCGACCCCGAATACTTTATCGCGGCCAATACCGTGGCAAACCGGCGATGCGCGGCCGTTTTGATTCGCCGCGATCGGGAACTCGAAGCCTGCGTGTTCTTCTATGAGCACACCCGGTTCGGCATTGGGCTGGGCTTGTTCCGGGGAGGAGATTACATGGGCGAGAGCCTGGTCGCCGGCCCGGAAGCATTCCGCGCGCACTACGTGAGTTTGGCCAGCGAAGCGCTGCTGCAAATCTGGCATATCCACGGGGTAAGCATCACCATCAAGGCTGCTATGGCCAACTGTATTGAGCTGATGGGGCCGCCAAGTGACTCCCGGCGATTCCTGGGAGGTGAGGTGCAGCACAAGCTGCGCCTGGAGAACAGCTACGAAGGGATGCTGGCCAGGATGGGATCGGGGACGCGTCGCAGCCTGGCAGGAAAGCGCCGGCAGCTCAAAAAAAATAGTAACGTCAGCTTTCTGCCATCGCTCGATCCGGAACAATCCCTGCAGGCCATGCTGGCGCTAAAATCCCAGTCGATGTACCCGCGTGCGGGCAGATTCTTCCATGCCCGGCACCAGTTGCTGCGCGCCCACGGCGAGTTTTTCTCCATGGGGCTGCGCTTGCCGCAGGGCGCGTGGCTCAGCGTCCTGAGCGGCTGGCGCCGCAATCGCGTGACCTACGTCGACTTGCAAATGAACGACATGCACTACAAGAAGGAATCGATATCGGCAGTGATGCGGGCCTTCCTGCTGGAGCACGAGATTGCGCTGGCGCAGGAGTCAATCAACTTTGTAGGCGGATCCTCTCTTTTGCTGAGGAGATACTGCGAGCCCATGGAACCGTGCACTGATATTTTTATGGGGAAGCTTGGCCTGCGCGCCAAATTCTTCGAAATAGTCGCGACCCGGGTCCAATCGGGCAGCGTGTATGAACGCTTGAAGCCCGGCGCCGCGTTGGCGGCGCCCACAGAAACAAGCCAGTAAGTTGCCTGCTCAGTGCTTGGCAGGGATCACCAACTCTGTGCCCGGCGCAATTTTATAGGTCTCGGAGAAGTTGCGCTGGTTGATCCCCAGGCTCAGCCGCCCGCGCGAATCGATATAGAACAAGGGGGCACCCACGGCTACATCGCTGAAAGTCTTCACCAAGGGAAAGCGGTAGGGGCTGCCACCCAGCGTCACCGGCACCGCATCGCCGACCGCATAGCCCAGCCGGGCAAAGGTTTCCGCCGGAACATTCAGCACCAGGTTGCCGAACGGCCCATCCACTCCGAGCACTTTGCCATGCAATCCGTTGGCATCGATGGTGGCGGAGCGAATGTCGAGCCGCACTAGTTTGCTGACGTCGAGTGCCGGTCCCGCAGTGGTCCAATCGTCGCCCCGTGCAAGGTGTGCTCCGGCAGGGGAGAAAATATCGCGGCCATGAAAGGTTGAGGATAGCGCCGCGCCAATCATCCACGCCGGGTTGGTGATTTCCCGGGCGGCTACAATGCCATCCCGGTCGGCGACCAGGGTAAGCAAACCATTGTCCGGCAGGACGAAAAACTGACCGACCTTGGATTGCGCGATGATCGCCTTACGCTTGCTCCCCACCGTGGGATCAACCACAACGACAAAAACAGCATCTTTGGCGAAGTAAGGGGCCGAGCCGGCAAGAAATCTTGCGCCCTCCTCGATATCAAAGGGGGTGACCTGTTGGGTGATGTCGATGATTCTGACCCCTGGAGCGACTCCGTCCATCACCGCCTTGCAGATGCCGACGGCATCGTCCTTGACGTCGAAGTCGGTCATGAAACCGATAGTGCGCAAGGGGGGTTGCGCGTATGCTGCGAGGGCGATGAGAAAGGCGAATACCGTAGCTTTGCGAGAGAGGCGGCCCACGCGGTGATCCCTCCTAGGGGAAATCTCTCCGCTAGATTACATGAGGATGTTTTCCATGACGCCGAAACTCGCCATGCCCAATTCACATCTATACAGGTGTTAAGGCACGCCTGCGAAGTGTGATCAAAAGCTCCGGCCGTGACTTATGGCGCTCTGGCGCCTCCCTGTTTTGCGGGGACTTAAAGCGTTAGCGCATTTGGGGGCATAGTGCGCACCAAAAAGCACAATCCCGCCCCGCTGCGGGGGACTTAACTCGCACCTTCCGCAGAGAAAATCGGCGAACAAATCGCATTAACCGCAGGTCCCTCCACTTCGCTACGCTCCGGTCGGGATGACAATTTTGTTGCAAAACGGGAGCTATCGGGAGAAATCATTCGATTCCAAAATGAATTGTCATCCCGACCGGAGGAATCATGGGCCTGCGGGCCACCCGAGGTGATGAAAAGCGAACTTCTGTCCAGCAACCGCTCTCTATGGAAGCGTCTCCCTCCCCTTTGTCATCCCGAGCAACTCAACTTTCCTGCGGCAAGTTGAGGAAGGAATGAACGACGCGAAGGTGGATGTGGGGAATGTAAGTTTCACAAATGAATTGTCATCCCGACCGGAGCGAACCCGGAAATCCGGGTGAGCGCAGTGGAGGGACCTGCGGTTCACTCGACCAGCACCCAACTCAACCGGCTTACTTGGCCGACTTTTCGACGTGTCCTCCGAACTCGAAGCGCATGGCGGAAAGCAGCTTATCCGCGAAGTCGGCTTCACCGCGCGAACTGAAGCGTTCATACAGCGATGCGGTCAGAACGGGCGCGGGTACTCCTTCGTCAATCGCTGCCTTGATGGTCCAACGGCCTTCGCCCGAATCGGAAACATGGCCGGCGAACTCAGCCAGGGCGGGGCTCTTGGTCAACGCAGCCGCGGTCAGGTCCAGCAACCATGAGGAGATAACACTGCCCCGCCGCCACACCTCGGCTACATCAGACAAGTTGAAGTCAAATTGATAGTGCTCCGGATCACGCAGCGGCGTAGTTTCGGCATCAATGTCCCCGGTCTTGTGGCCGACATTGGCGTGATGCAGGATGTTAAGACCCTCAGCATAAGCGGCCATGATGCCGTACTCCATGCCGTTGTGCACCATCTTGACAAAGTGACCGGCGCCGCTGGGCCCACAATGGAGATATCCTTCTTCCGCCGTGCCGGCTATTTTCTCCCGTCCCGGGGTGCGGGAAATATCGCCAACTCCGGGTGCGATAGTCTTGAAGATGGGCGCCAGGTGCTCAACGGCAGCCGTCGGGCCGCCGATCATCAAACAGTAGCCTCGTTCCAGACCCCAGACGCCACCGCTGGTGCCAACGTCGACATAGTGAATTCCCTTGGGCGCGAGCTGCTTAGCGCGGCGAATGTCGTCGATGTAATAAGAGTTGCCACCATCGATTAGAATGTCGCCGGATTCCAGGTGGGGGGCAATCTCGGCAATGGTGTCGTCCACCACAGCCGCGGGTATCATGAGCCAGATGGCGCGCGGCTTGGAGAGCTTGCTCACCAAGTCCGCGAGCGAGGAAGACCCAACGGCTTTCTGCGCCTCAAGGTCCTGAACCGCCTTGGCGGACCGGTCGAACACCACGCTGGTGTGACCATTGTTCAGCAAGCGCTTCACCATGTTGGAGCCCATACGGCCCAGACCTACCATTCCTAGTTGCATTGATTCGCTCCTCTTTCGGTTTTCAGTTTCGTTGATTACTTGAGCTTGCGGTAGCGGCTGATCAGGTTGTTGGTGGACAACATCATGCTGCAGGGCGGGATCCGCCGGGCTCTCAATCTCTGCGATGATGTGCTGCGCCAACACCTTGCCGAGCTCCACGCCCCATTGGTCGAAGGAGTCAATCTGCCAGACAGTGCCCTGGGTGAAGACCGAATGCTCGTAGAGAGCGACCAGCTGGCCCAGCGTTTCCGGCGTGAGCCGCTCCGCCAGAATTACATTCGAGGGGCGGTTGCCCTCAAAGACCCGGTGCGGAACGAGCCAGTCCGGCGTTCCCTCGCCCTTAACCTGCTCCGCCGTTTTGCCGAAAGCCAACGCCTCGGCCTGGGCAAAGACATTCGCCAGCAACATGTCGTGGTGACGGCCAAGCGGGTTGAGGGTCTTCTCAAAACCAATAAAGTCACACGGGATGAGCCGGGTGCCCTGGTGAATCAACTGGTAGAACGAGTGCTGCCCGTTGGTTCCCGGCTCGCCCCAATAGATGGGACCGGTATCGTAGCCCACCCGCTCCCCTTCCAGGGTGACATGCTTGCCATTGCTCTCCATGGTGAGCTGCTGCAGATAGGCGGGGAAGCGCTTCAGGTATTGCTCATAGGGCAGGACCGCCATGGTTTGGGCGAGAAAGAAGTTGGTGTACCAGACGGTAAGCAGCCCCAGGATGACGGGCAGATTGCTCTCGAACGGAGCAGTGCGGAAATGCTCGTCCATCTGGTGGAAACCGCTGAGCATGGATTGAAAATTTACCGGGCCAATGGCCAGCATGGTGGAAAGGCCGATGGCGGAATCCATGGAGTAGCGGCCGCCGACCCAGTCCCAGAAGCCGAACATGTTTGCGGTGTCGATGCCGAATTTTTGGACCTCGGCGGTGTTGGTCGAGACGGCGACGAAATGCTTGGCGATCGACGCCTCATCCTTCAGGCCTGCCAGAGCCCAGTCGCGCGCCGAGTGGGCGTTGGTCATAGTCTCCAGCGTTGTGAAGGTTTTGGAGGAGACGATGAACAGGGTTTCCGCAGGGTCCAGATCGATCACGGCTTCGGCAAAGTCGGTCCCATCGACATTGGAGACAAAGCGGAATACCAGGCTGCGGTCGCTGTAGTATTTGAGCGCCTCATAGGCCATCACCGGGCCAAGATCGGAGCCGCCGATGCCGATGTTGATGATATTGCGGATGCGCTCGCCGGTATGGCCCTTCCACGCCCCGCTGCGGATGCGGTCGGAGAAGGCGGTCATCTTGTCGAGCACGGCGTGGACGCCGGGGACTACATCTTCCCCATCGACATAAATGGACTCGCCTTTGGGCGCACGCAGGGCGACGTGCAGAACCGCCCGTTTCTCGGTGATGTTTATCTTGTCCCCGTGAAACATGGCGTCGATGCGCTCGCGCAGGCCTGACTCCCGGGCGAGCTCGAGGAGGAGCTTGCGAGTCTCCTCGGTGATGCGGTTCTTGGAGTAGTCGAGGAAAAGACCGGCGGCCTCGATGGTGAACCGGGAGGCGCGTTCAGGATCGTCGGCAAATAACGAGCGCAGCGAGACATTGCGAAGCTTTTCATAATGGGATTCAAGGGTTTTCCAGGCTGCTCGTTGGGTGAGGGGCTGCACTTTTACTGCGGTTGCCATAGCTTTGCTCCATTCGCTGATGAGTCTCGTGGTTTTAGATGCCCCACCGACTACAAAGACTTGGCCCAGAGATAGATTCTCTCAGAAGTGGGGATGCCGGGGAGATGGGACGGCTTGGAGGGATTAAAATCGGGAGAATTTCAGCCTTCCCGGGCAGCCGGCTAGGGCGCCAGGGCCGCCAGGGAGTCCTTGATGGAGGGGGTTCCACCGCCGGCAATGGCATGACGCCGGATCTGATGGAACTTCGCCAGCACATCGTTGGCCTTGGCTAAGGCCTGGATCCGCCGCGCATATGCCTCGAGCGTCGCTCCGGGAATCGCGAAAACAGCCACATCGTCGGTCAGTATGTCGAGGTAAGCCCGCGCTCCGCAACAGCCCAGGCTCAACGCCGCACGGCCGGTATTCATGACCTGGGGAACGACGGCGCATGCCGGCCTGCCCATGGCCGGGGCATTCTGGTTTTCCACCTGCCCGGTTGCTTCCGAGAGGATGAGGGTTTGATTCGCATTTACGAAGAGGAGCACTACGTCCGGGGGAAGCGGAGTCTCCGCCAAAGGGGCGTACACAACATGTGTGGGTTGCGATCCCAGAACCGGAATCAACGGCAGGTCCGCTGATGTTACGTAGTCAAGCTCCCCGAACACTCGGAGAGCATCCATCAGATCGACTTGCTGAGCGGGCGAGGTCTGAAGATTGTGAGTATAGACGCCAATGGCGCAGAGGCTGTGGTCGGAAGCGGAGGTGGCAAAGGCGCCGCTGGCGCCGTCTTGCCAGAACCTGCAGCCAGCGGGAACACGGCCAGCATGGCTTTTCAAGCCGGCAGGGACAGCGTCGGTAAAGCAAATGGCTACGGGCGACTGTCGCAAATCCAGAGCATCCCTCAGCATCTCCGCAATCGCCGGGTAATTGTTCATTGCTCCTCCGCGTGGAAGCCCATCTCGGCAATGGATGCCTTGAGCGCAGCTTCGGTGACCAGCTGAGGATGAAAGACAATGGTGGTCTTCGCATCCTGGTAACTGGATTCAGCCTTCACGACGCCCTTCTGCCGCTCCAGCATCACGTCCAGCCCAACGGCGCAGGTGATGCAGCTAAAACCCTGAATGCGATAGGTGACCGTCTTTTTTTCCGACGCAGCGATGGCGCCGATCGCCGAGAGCCCACCGGCGCCGGCAAGAGTGGCGAGTTGAATGAATTGCCTGCGAAACATTGTTTTTCTCCTTACCTGGCTGTGGCTATGCCGGGTTCATATCTCCAGGGTGTCTGGATACTGGCCTGGTCAGAGAAGCGGGTGTCAGTGTAGTCGCTGAATTCGATCTTCTTATTCAAGACACCCGTTTCTATCATCAGATCGCGCACCATATCGAAGTCTGCCTTGCGCGGGGCGAGGGGGCTATAGGTGACCCGATCCATCGGCTTGGTCAGCGCCCATCGCAGCAGCGCGGGTTTCTGGTTGTAGTAGAAGCGGCCCACGAAATCCGCAGCGTCCTCACGGTGGGGCTTGCTGGTATCCAACCAGAGGCCCGACCGGGCGATACCGTCCACCAGGGTTTGGACGACCTCGGGACGCTTATCGATAAGGTCCTGGCGCACGACAAGAATGCATGACATGTAGTCCGGCCAATATTCGCGGGCCTGAAAAAGCACACGGCCAAAGCCACCTAACTCCGCTTGCGAGGGAAAGGGCTCCCCCATCACAAATGCATCGATGGCATGGGCGGCGAGGGCGCCCGAAACATCGGGGGGCGCCATCTCGACCATCTTGATCTCGCCGGGCTTGATACCAAATACCTTCATCGCGCGAAACAGCAGCAGGCGTTCGTCGGAAAACCGGCTGGGGATAGCGATCGTGCGGCCGCGCATGTCGGCGAAGGACTTGATGGGGCCGTCCTTGCGGACGACCACCGCGCTGCCATAACGGTGGCCCAGGTATACGACCTTGATCGGAACCCCCTGGGAGACGAGAGCAATCGCCAGGGGCGCAACGACGAAGGCGGCCTGCACCCGATTGGAGATCAGCGCTTCTTTCATCTCCGGAAAGCCCTGAAACATTTTGGGCAGAAACATTTCGCCCGACAACGAATACCTGGAAATGTAGTCGGTTACCGGGCAAGTGAGCTGGCAGGTGACGGGAAGATAGGCAACCGTGATTTTTCGTTGGTCGAGCGGTCGATAGTCATTCAGCACGGCCGCCCAATTCACGTTCAACCAGGCATGCATGGCGGTGATCAACACCAACCAGCCGAAGACCAGGAGCAGCATTTTGCTCTTAAGACTCATCGCGAAATCCCCAACGAACGGATTTGATTGTTTCCAGCCGGCGAAAGCCGGTATCGAGTACCAGCCCGATCAGGCCGATGATCAGCATGGCGGCCACCACCAGGTCGTAACGCTTGCCTGAGTTGCGCGAGTCGATCACCAGGTAGCCCAGGCCGGAGTCGACAGCAACCATCTCCGCGGCAACCACCACCAGCCAGGCGATACCGAGGGCGATGCGCAAGCCGACAATGATTTTTGGCAGAGCCGCGGGGAAGACGACGCGGGTAAGAAGCCGGGCGGGCCCGAGACCGAAGTTACGGCCGGCCAGCCGGAAGACCGAGGGCAAGTTGGTTACGCCATCAACACAGGCCACGACGATGGGGAAAAAGGCGCCCAGAAAGATGAGCGAGGTAGCCGCATGGTCTCCCACACCGAGAAGGATGATGGCTACGGGAATCCAGGCGATGGGGCTGATGGGACGAAGAATCTGCAGCAGCGGATTCACAACCTGGTTGGCCGCCGGATACCAGCCGAGGGTTAAACCAAGTGGGATGCCGAGCGCCGCCGCGGCGCCGAATCCGATGGCGACGCGACGCAGGGAATCGATGATGTCACGCCACAAAACCCGCTTATGGATCAGCTCGGCAATTCCCTTCTCCACATCGCGTGGGGAGGGAAAGATTTTTGTCGCCGTCCAAACTACGGAGTAATGCCACAGCGCAAGAACGAGCGCGCTGGCCAGGAGCGGCCAGAAGAAGCGCTCCCACTTTTTTGGCTCGGCGAGAGAGTTCATATCTTATGGGCCAGCCCAATCTGCTGGAAGATGCCGTCGCGCAGCTCCAGGTAACGGGCAGAGCTGATGTCACGCGGGTGCGGGATATCGATGTTCACAATCTGCTGGATTGTGGCGGGTCGAGCGCTCAGCACCACAACTCGATCGGCAAGCTGGACCGCCTCATCGATGTCGTGGGTTACAAAAATAATTGTCTTGCGTTCCGCCTGCCAGATGCGCAGCAGCTCCCCGCGCATGACCAGGCGGGTAATGGAGTCCAGGGCCCCAAAGGGCTCGTCGAGAAAGAGCATGTCGGGGTTCACGGCCAAGGCTCGGGCCACTTCGAGGCGCTGCTTCATGCCGCCGGAGAGCGCGGGCGGATATGCTTTTTCAAAGCCTTCGAGCCCAACCATCTTTATATAGTGGGCGACGCGCTGCCGCCGTTCCGCACCGGTCAGGTGGAACAACCCGAACGCGATATTCCCCTCGACGGTGAGCCAGGGAAAGACGCCACGCTCCTGGAAGACAAAGATGCGGCGGGGATCGGGCCCGCGCACGGCTTGACCATCGATTTTGATCTCCCCGCTAGTTGGAGACAGGAAGCCGGCCATGGCGCTGAGCAAGGTGGATTTTCCGCAACCTGAGGGCCCGAGCAGGCAAACAAACTCACCCTCGGTGACTTCGAGGCTAATGTCTTCGAGCACTGGGGTGCTCTTGCCATCGCGGGTGAAGACCATGTCGACATGGCCGGCCTGTAACTTCGCTTTTTCCAATTAATCCTCCGAGTAGCTCCAGCGAAGCGACTTTAGCTGCTGCAGGGATCGCATTCCCGTATCCAACAGCAGGCCGATAAGACCGATGATGACCATTCCGGCGACGACCAGGTCGTAGCGGTTGCCGGCGTTGCGCGCATCCACAATCAGGAAGCCGAGGCCGGAGTTGACCGCGATCATCTCCGCCGCGACCACCACCAGCCAACCGACACCCAACGTGATCCGCATACCGATGATCAGTTGTGGAATGACGGCGGGAAAGAGGACACGGGAGACCAGGGCCCACGAAGTCAGACCGAAGTTGCGGCCGGCATTGAGATAGACCGCCGGAATGTTGTGCACCGCGTTGATGGCAGTGATGAGCAAGGGGAAAAAACAGCCCAGGAAAATGAGGAAGATGGCCGAGAGATCGCCGACACCGAACCAGAGAATGGCGATCGGAATCCAGGCCAGCGGCGAGATGGGACGAAGGATCTGTATCAGGGGATTGAATGCCATGTCTGCTCTACGGTTCCAACCAATGACCAGCCCCAGGGGGACAGCCGAAACAACGGCCAGGACGAAGCCCCAGGTCACGCGGAAGAGCGAGGCGACCACGTACTTGAGCAGTAAGCCATGTTGCAGGAGGTCGACGACGCCTGCAACGACTCCCCATGGCGTAGGTAGAAGATGAATGGGGTTGCGGGTAACGGCAACCTGCCACAGTAGCAGCAGGCATGCGATCAACACGATCGGACGAAGACGGACTGTCAAGCCTTTCGACCTCTTTCTTCTCCTGGAATCGGTTCCCGCAGTTTGCAATAGGATTCTAGCGCCATACGACGAGCTCTACCTCGACCAAAGGGTTGAGATGGGCGCCCACCCGAAAAAGGCGCTAGCGCCGCGCACCCGCCCCCAGTATGCTGGTAAACGCGCCGGAGCGAAAGCGTGGCGGTAGCTCAGCAAGAGGATCAAAGTCATTCAGCACGCAGAAACGCACGATCAGCTTCAGTCGCCCGGGACGCAAACTCCTGTGACCGGATTTGACGTGACTGTGATTGGCGGCGGCCTGGCAGGCATGGCTGCATCGTTCCACCTCTCTAAAGCGGGTCTAAGGGTTCTGTGCGTCGAGGCCGATGTCGTTGACACCGATGCGGTCGGAGAATCTCTGGATTGGTCTGCGCCGGCGTTGCTGAGTGCATTAGGGCTGACCATGGACCAGCTCGTTACGGAAAAGATCGCGACGTATAAGCGCCATGTGACGCTGAAATTGGGCGATGGATGCGACCGCAGCTATGTTCCGGGTGAGTGGCTGGGCCAGCCGCCGTTCAAGGTAGAACTACGCACCATGCACGTCGACCGCAGTCAGCTGAATCGACTCTTGCGAAAGATTGTTCTCGGTCAGGGAGTCACTCTGCTGCAGGATCGCGTAGTCGCTGTCGAGAGTCATGAGAGACGGGTGGCGGCTGTGAGCACCCAGCTTGGCAACAGAATTTCTTCGCCGTGGTTTATCGACGCCTCGGGTTCTGCGGCAAGCTTGTTTGCGCGCGCATTCCATCTGCCGGTATATGAGTCGGGTCCCCGGAAAGTAGCCATCTGGAGCTATTTTCCGATCACCACGCCCAGCGAAGGAACAACCCTGTACGCCGAGGGCGTGAAGCCACCTTACATGGAATGGGTTTGGGAGATACCCATCAACCCCAACACCGTCAGCGTGGGGTACGTGGCTACCGGAGAAACGATTAAGGCCCTGCGTCAACAGGGGCAAAGCGTTGAAGATATCCTCAGGGACAAGCTATTGCGGTTCCCCCGTTTTGAAAGCCTTTTGCGGTCTGCTCCGGGGAGTCCCCCCGCTGTCACTTCCTTCGTTTGCCGCATGCATGGCCGGGTCGCCGGACCGAACTGGGTGGTCGCAGGCGAAGCCGCAACCATGGTGGATCCGATGACCGCGAACGGAGTGACCGCCGCGCTGCGCCATGCGTCCGAGGCGTCTCGCCTGATTATCGAGTCTCGCCAACGGGGCAGGATCCCCCACCTCGCGGCAGCTTTGTATAGCCGGCGAGTGCTCGGCCTGGCGATGTTTTTCAATCGCGGTATCGAGAGAGTAATTTACGAATCGCCCATCCGGAACCAGATCGGGGTATTGCAAGCCGGCAATGTATATACGATACCGGCGTGGAGCCTCAACTCGATCTATTCGCGTTTCAGGCCGCACGGGGCCTTGAAAACGCTTTCGTTCGGCTTGTTGCTGGATATATCGCGAATGGTTGAATACCTGCTTTACCGGTTTTGCAAGTGCTTGCAACCCTCTTCCCGTTTGACGGCCTAATCTCAGCTAGAAGATAAATCGCGTGGTAATCGCAAGCTCGTGATTATAGGTATGGAATTGGGAGGTGGCAATCTGCATGCCCGCGCCCAAGGCAAAGCCCATGCGGCTTTGCTCATCACTGGGACGAAGTTTGAACTTGCTGAAGAGGATCCCCGGGGTCACGAAATTTTGTTTCTTGCCGTCGTTCTTTCCGCCGTAGAAATAGGTGGTATTTGACTCCAGCTCCGGCCACAGATATTTGGCCAGGTGATATTGCGCCGTGGTATTCCACACCACGGAACGGCCGAGCTTGTTGGTTTCTTCAGTAGGGAGGTTTCCTCCCAGGCAGGAGATGACATCGAATTTGCTGAACCCCTTGCCTGCCAGCAGTGTTGGCGACACGGCGGAATCGGGGCTCCCGTTGGTGTGACTGCCAGTGGGTAGAGTCGCGGTGAGCTGCGCACTCAACATGTAATTTCCCTCGTTTTCGTTCTTGGAGAGAATGCGGTACTTGTAGAGAAAGCCGACGTCGCCGAAGCCGTCCTTAACTTTGGGTGTGTTGTGCTGCAGGTACGGCGGATAGTAAAAGTCGAACTCACTGTTGACGCCAGGGATCAGGTTCAGCCCCCGGCCTGCTCCGTAATTCCAGGTGGATGTCTCGGTGGGGGTAATCTGGCGGGTATAGTCCGCCCGAAAAACCTGGATCAGCATGGGATAGGGGGCAACGAGCGGCGGCGGCCAGGAAGGCTGGTGGGCCTGGATAGTGCTGGTTCGCTTCTCCCATTGGGAAAAGAAGTTGCTGTCCTGGGAAAGCGAGTTGCTGCTCGTGGCCGCCAGAAGTAAGAACAGAGTGAAAAGGTTTCGTGTCATGTTGTTTGCGTAAGGGTGCTTGAGTCGACGCACAGCCGTCAACGGCCAAACGGATGAGATCCAACTCAAACTTTCGGTGGAGGCGAGGGGCACCTTGAGAATGCGCTATTCTGGGACAAATGCGGAATCAGTACATTGAGCGTGTAGTCGATCTCACGGAGCCGGAAACGAACCAGATCTTTCGCCTCTCGCTCGCAGAGGCGAGGGAGATTGTCTTGCATGGATCTGCTGACGAAGTGGGCCGCATCGCGGGCTCGTTCGCGCTGGTTACCCGCGAAGGCAAAACGGTAAAGATGGCGCGATCGCTCGACCGCCCTATGCGCTATTTTCTGGCCAAGCGGCAAGAGGGTCCGGTGCTGGTGGTGGCGGCGCGCATCGATAAGATTTATGACTGGCTGAAAGCAGAAGGACTCGACGCGCAATTCCACCCTAGCTATACAAGAATGGTTCCCGCGCATCACGTGGTTGCACTGCAGCTCATTGGGTGCCCTGATCCCGATCCGGTCTACACCCGTTTCTTCACCCCTGCCCAGGGAGGGTTGACCACTGACCTGAACCAGATCGGCGCAGCCTATATCGGCGCGCTGGCCAAGGAAGTCACGCAGTGGCTCACACTTGTGCCTAGTCAGGAGCCCATCGGCGTATGTTTCTCCGGCGGCATCGACAGCGGCAGCGTTTTTCTTACCGCCTACCACGTGATGCTTAAGCTGGGCATGAGTCCCTCGCGCCTGAAAGCCTTTGTGCTCGACGTCGGCGATGGACCCGATGCGGGCCAAGCTCGCGCTTTTCTCGAAGCTCTTGGCCTCGGGTTGTTCCTTGAGCCGGTGGCTACGGATGCATCCTCGCTCGATGTCGATGAGACGATCCGGGTGATCGAAGATTACAAGCCGCTGGATGTGCAGTCGGCAACCATGGCGATGGCTTTATGCAAGGGGGTACGCCAACGCTATCCTGATTGGCGGTATCTGCTGGACGGCGACGGCGGAGACGAGAATCTCAAGGATTATCCCATCGAGCAGAACCCTGAGCTTACCATCCGAAGCGTCATCAATAATCCTATGCTCTACCAGGAAGGGTGGGGCGTGGGAAAGATTAAACATTCCCTGACCTACAGCGGAGGGCTTAGCCGCTCTTACAGCCGAACCTACGCCCCGGCCCGCCACTTTGGTTTTCGCGGCTTCAGTCCTTTTACGCAACCGTCGGTGATCGCGGTTGCGGAGGGCATTCCGTTTATCGCTCTGACAAGCTACGATGTGGAGCGTTTGTATCAGCTGAAGGGCGATATCGTGGCGCGTGGGGTTAGGGCAGTTACCGGTTTCGATATGCCGGTGTTTCCCAAGCGGCGCTTCCAGCACGGCGCGGTTGCCGAAGCCACCATGCACCGCAGACTTCCGTTTCGCGAGGCGGAGTATCGCCAGAAGTTTCTGTCTCTGTATTTATGAGCGGCTTGTTGCCATCCGTGTATCCGGCCAAGGCGGCGGAGCGTGATGCCTGGATTCTTGGCCGCCGCCCGGCGCGCGAAAGCCTCGATCCTTATGTTCCTTACGAGTATTTCGTCGAAGAAGAGTGTGCCCACGACGGTGCCATTAAACCGGTGGCCACCATCTTTCTCACCAATCGAGAATGCCCTTTTCGCTGTTTGATGTGCGACCTGTGGCGCAACACCCTCACCGAAACGGTGCCCGCCGGGGCTGTCCCAGCACAGATCGATCACGCGCTGCGCAGTCTTCCACCGGCGCGCCAGCTCAAGCTCTACAACAGCGGGAGCTTTTTCGATCCCCACGCAATTCCTCCTGAGGACTACGCATCCATCGCGCAGCGCGCCAATCGATTCGAGAGATTGATCGTGGAAAGTCATCCGGCGCTCATCGGCGATGCTTGTCTTCGCTTCCGCGATCTGCTTGCCGGCAGGCTGGAAGTGGCTATGGGCCTGGAGACGGTGCATCCAGAGGCGGCCGCCGCACTTAATAAGCGCATGACGCTCGAGCAGTTTTCCAGTGCGGCAAAGTTTCTGCGCAGCAATGGGATCGATGTGAGGGTCTTTATCCTGGTGCAGCCGCCTTTCGTGCCGGCGGCAGAGGCGCTCTATTGGTCGGAGCGGTCTTTGGATTTTGCCATGGGGTGTGGGGCAACGGCCGCAGTCCTGATTCCCACGCGCGCAGGCAACGGAGCCATGGAGGCACTCATGGCTCGTGGTGAATTTGTGCTTCCCTCTTTGGATACGCTGGAGTCTGCGATGGAGTACGGTTTGCGTCTGAGCGCGGGCAGAGTCTTTGCGGATCTATGGGGGATGCGCGAGTCTTGTATGCACTGCCACGCGCAGCGCGTGGCCCGGCTGCGCCGGATGAATCTGCAGCAGGCCGAACTCGATAGGATTCCATGCACGGGTTGCGACGGGGCAAGTTGAAGCGGGAGTATGACCTCGCGATCGTAGGGGCCGGCTTTGGCGGCAGCCTGATGGCGATGATTGCCCATCGGCTCGGCCTCTCGGTCATCCTGCTGGAACGAGGGAAGCATCCGCGGATGGTGATTGGCGAGTCCACGACACCGCTTAGCAATTTGTTGCTGGAACGGTTGAGTGCGACGTATGATTTGCCGCGAATTGCACCGCTGGCTAAATGGGGCAGCTGGCAACGCGCGTATCCGCAGATCGCTTGTGGTCTGAAACGCGGGTTCAGCTTCTTTCATCAAGGATCGGCGGATCAGCTGCTGGTGGCGGCGAGCCCGCACGATGATATCGCCGATACGCATTGGTATCGAGCCGACGTGGATCATTTTCTGGTTAGGGAGGCGGAGAGCCTTGGAGTGGAGTACCGGGATTGCACTCGGATCGAGACCCTGGACCTGGGAGACGAGGGCGCGACGATCGTTGGCCACACGGGCGAGGAACCATTTCATCTTCACGCCCGGCTTCTGATCGATGCCACTGGCCCGCGTGGTTTTCTGCACCGCAGTTTGCAGCTGGAAGAATCTCCGTTACCCGGCCTTCCCGCTACCGAGAGCCTC
This sequence comes from uncultured Acidobacteriaceae bacterium, assembly GCA_963834205.1. Lineage (GTDB taxonomy): Bacteria > Acidobacteriota > Terriglobia > Terriglobales > Acidobacteriaceae > PALSA-350. The sequence goes on from CAWIBI010000069.1 coordinate 18,133, forward strand.
TATAGCCACTTCACGGGAGTTGCGCGAACGGAAGCTGCCGGAGAGTGTCCCCCTATCCTGTCGACGATGCAGCCGTGCACCATGTGTTTGAAGGCGGATGGGTATGGGTGCTTCGATTCAACAATGGAGTCACCAGCGCGGGAGTCGCGGCCACCCAGCCGGTCGCGGGGGAATTGGCGCTAAGCGAAGGCGAACCTGCGTGGCAACGCCTGCTGGACCGGCTGCCGGCGCTACAGTCACAATTCAGGACGGCGGTTGCGTGCCAGCCTTTCCGGCACATCCCTCAAGTGAGCTTTCGCAGCCGTACCATCGCGGGGCCACAATGGGCAATGTTGCCTTCGGCGGCGGGGTTCGTTGACCCGCTGCTCTCAACCGGCTTTCCTCTTACGCTGATCGGTATAGAGAGACTTGCGGGGATCATCCACAAGTATCGCGATTCAGCCGATCTTGGATGGCAATTGCAAGGCTATGCGCAGCAAACGGATTGTGACTTGTTGGCGGCCAGCCGCCTGATCGGCGCCCTCTACGCAACCATGGGCGACTTCGCAGCATTCACGGCGGTGTCGCTGTTGTATTTTGCCGCGGTGAGCTTTGCAGAGACCGCGCAGCGGTTGGGGAAGCCGGAGTTGGCTCCTGGATTTCTGTTGAGGGAGCATCCGACATTCGGACCGGCGTCGCGGCTTTTGCTTGAGCGAGCACAGAGACTTGGCGATGCCCGGGGGATCGCGGAAGAGGTGGTGTCGCTGATAGAGCCTTTCAATGTGGGTGGGTTTGGAGATCCCTCGCGTCGCAATTGGTATCCCGTGTGCGCAGAAGACTTATTGCGTGCAGGGTACAAACTGGGCGCCGGCCGGGGAGAGATTAGCGCCATGCTGGATAAATCAGGGTTTTGCGCTTAGAAAAAGAACCGCAGGTCCCTCCACTCCGCTACGCTCCGGTCGGGATGACAATTCATTTACAGGGGGAGGGGTGCTTCCGTTCGGGTTTGATGGTGGTTGAGTGAACTGCAGATCCCTCGGCTTCCCCGGATTTCCTGTCAAGGTCGGTGACGTCGCGATCTTCATGCGGTTTTCCTTACAGAAAACCGCACACGCTGCCTTCTCTAGCGCAGCGAACAGGAAATCCGGGTTCGCTCGGGATGACAAAGGGTACGGTGGCGCTTCCATCTGCCTGATGTTCGTTTCAGAGCTGTCACGATCGCGGGACGGGTGCCCCACGTTCGCATCAGCGTACGTGGGACGAAAAAGGTGGGGCGCAGCCCCTTCGAACGATTCTGCTGGAAATTGAATAAAAGCATTCGAAAATATCGTTTTCGGCCCACGTACGCTGGCGCGAACGTGGGGCACCCGTCCTGGACCTCGGACGGCGGATCAAGGCCGCTTAGTGCTGAAAGACGATGGCATGCGTGGCGACTATTCCCTTGCCTTCCTGCACTGTTATGGATTGATTGGGCTTGATGCTTGAGATAGTGTCTTTTTGACCGCTGGGCCAGACTATAGTCAGCCCCATTCTTCTATTTAGATCGGGTTTGCCCAACCCGAAGGTCACTGGAAACTCACTTTGTGACAAATAACCAGAGCCCGACTTCACCATACGTAACAGCCGCAGACGGGAATCGACCTGGAGCGTAAGCTTGGCCCCGATGCCGTCGCGGTTGGAACGCGTGCCGACCAGCTTTACCCGCAACATGTCGTTCTGATTGCCGTTATCGTTGCGCAGCAGTCTTGCCGGGCCGTTGGCCTCAGTGATCACCAGGTCCAGATCGCCGTCATTGTCGAAGTCGCCATAGGCAGCGCCCCGGCCCACGATCGGCTTCTGTAGCGCCGGGCCCGCCTTCATCGACATGTTCTCGAATTGACCCTTCCCTTGATTATGAAATAGCAACGCAGGCTCTGCGTACTTCAAATGCGGCTGAGTCACGCTGATGTCGTCGGCCACATGACCGTTTATCGCCAAAAGATCGAGCAGACCATCCAGGTCGTAATCAAAGAAAAAAGTGCTGAAGGTAAGTGACTGCAACGTCCAACGGTCGAGCCCCGTCGCCTCGGAAGAAGACGTATACAATCCGGAGCCATCCGTGTGGTACAGCGCCATACCCTCATTGGTGAAATTGCCGATCACCAGGCCAGGATGGCCGGAGTTCTCATAGTCTCCGTTGTCCACGCCCATGCCCGCCCGGGTAGCACCGGCATCACTGTAAGCTACTCCGGCCGGCACGGCAACGTCAGTGAAGGTGCCGTTGTGGTTGTTGCGATAGAGCTTGTTCGGCTGCGTGTCGTTGGTTACCAGCAAATCAAGCCAGCCATCATCGTCATAATCAAGCAGAGCAATGCCGAGAGACTTGCTGCTTGGATCGAATAGACCGGCGCGCCGGGTCACATCTTCAAACGTACCGTTGCCGCGATTGTGGTAGAGCCTCGCGCTCTCTCCTTTGTAAACCTGGGGCGTGCAGTACGACTTATTCTTGGTGTCCAGCGAACAGAACTGATCTTTCTCCGCCGACCACTCCACGTAATGCGCCACGAACAAGTCCAGCTTGCCGTCGTTGTCGTAGTCGAACCACACCGCGCCGCTGGCAAAACCGCTGCCACCTACCCCCGCCCGCGCCGTCACATCCGCAAATTTTCCGTTGCCCAGATTTCTAAACAGATGGCTGGAACCTACCGCGGTGATGTAGATGTCGTCTTTACCGTCATTGTCGTAGTCTCCGACGGCACAACCCATACCATACATTTCAACTGCGAGCCCAGCCTCCCGGGTGCGGTCAGTAAAGGTTCCATTGCCGTTGTTGTGGTAGAGCGCGGGATATGACTTGGACGAGCCGTGACCTGGCCAATCCATCGAGTTCACGAACAGGATGTCTTGCCACCCGTCGTTGTCGTAATCCAACACACATACACCGCTTCCCATCGTCTCAGGAAGGTATTTCTTTCCAAAGGCGCCGCTGTGGTGGCGAAAGGAGATGCCGGACGCAGCGGTTGCGTCGACGAACTGAATGGGACCCGAAGGCCGCTTGTTCTGCGCCATGAGCAACGGGGTGAGCAGGCAAAAGGCAACGCAGCGCAGGAAAATTTCAGGCATGCGCGACCACGAGGCGGGCACGGCGCGAGTCCATCCACATTTCAAGGAGCATGGCTGCAGGCCCAACCAGGAAGAGGGCGTAGAACGGGGCATACACCACCTGGTGAAGGCGCAAGACCATCTCCACCGCAGCCACGACAACAACCACCACGCACTGGCCGGTCTTCGACCGCACCGTCGTCTTGGGATCGGTAATCATGAAAAAGATGAATAGCTGATACATCGGCCCGGTAATGGGAGAGATTTCCGAGCGCCATGGATCGCCGGTGATCCAGCTACGAAGCAAGGCGAACACCAAAAATGAGACGACATAGGTCGCGCTGATGTGAAAGCGGCGCAGGCGCCAGATGATCACCGACCCCAAGGTCCAGATCACAATCATGGGCCAGACAAAATTCCCCCACTGGATGCTCAACCCCGCGACCGTGCCTGAAGCGAGAACAAACATGGCAGAGATGCCAAAGTTCGATGGGTTCCAGATGTGCCGGTCGTGGACGCGCAGCACGTACTTCGAGGTAATCGAAATCAACCCGCACAGTGCATAAGGCCAGAAGGCGGGGGAGCGCAGCAGAATGCCCACGCTGATACCGCTAATGTAAGCGCTCGCCAGGTTGGGCCACTTGCCAAAGTAAATGCGCGACAGGATCATCTCGGCCACAAGGCTGGCGACAATCGCCAACAGAGTCCGCGTGTAGCTCTCCAGGATGCCGTACGAGAGCTGGCCCACCAGCAAAACGCAGGAGATCAGCAGAGGAGAGAGATATCGGTTCGCTGGGCTGAAGAACCGCTTGAGCGCCGCGAACTTCACCGGTTGCGCGGTAGTGCTGAGAACCTGGTGACTCATTCCGCCTCCTTGATATTGTAGAGCTTTCCGGGGGCCGGATTTTCGATTGTCTGGACTTTGCCCGATGGCCAACGAATGATTGCCTTTTCGATTTGCGGATTCGTACCGAGCCCAAAGTGCAGCCTGCGATCGTTCTGCGCCGCGAATCCGCTTCCGCCAGAAACCTGCTGCACCTGCTGCTGGCCGTTCCAGAAAAGCGTCACCTGGGCGCCGATCGCACTGCGATTGCTTTTTGTACCCTCAAGTGCAAACTCAACCCACTCGTTTCCTGGCTTCACCGTGTTCTTGTAGATCAACAAGGGACCGCGTTGGTTGGCCACCACCACATCGAGTACTCCGCGATTCCACAGATCCGCCAGCGCAACCGAGCGTCCGTCATACGTATCGGTCGCTCCCACAGCCTGGGCTACATCCACAAATTTGGCCGCGCCATCGTTGATCCAAACTTTCTTCTGCTGAAACCCCGATAAACTGCGCCCATTGAAAGCAGGCCAATCTGCTGCATCGCCGATGATCGTGCTGTTGCCGCCCGCCACCCTGGAGAAGTCGTACCAATAACTCTTCGTCCTGCTTAAGGAGATATACCCGTTGGTGAGGTAGAGGTCCAGATTGCCATCGTTGTTCAGGTCGCCGAATTGCGCACCGAAACTCCAGCCACCCAGTTCGACACCCATATCCCGCGCCAGGTTTTCATACTTCAGGCTGGGTTCACCCTCCCGGGAAACCCAAAGATTATTGCCCTGAATGAGAACCCCCTCCTCGGAGATATTCGAGACATAGATGGCGTACTTACCCTGATTGAGGATGTCTCCGTAAGCAACGTTCATGCCGCTCTTGGGCGCAAACCCTACTCCGGTCGCCTGCCCTGCCTCGTGAAAATGTCCTCCATCATTGAGGAACAACTCCGAGACGCCATAATCGTTGGCAATAAACAGATCGGGATGGCCGGTGCCGCGCAAGTCCGCTGCCGATGCGGCCAGCGCCCAGCGGTTGCTCTGGATGCCAACCTTTTCACTGACCTCTTCAAACCTGCCATTGCCCAGATTGTGAAACAAGAACTTTCGGCCGCCGTTTTTGGCGTACTCAAAACTTTCCGGCATCATGCGCGTGTTGGCCAAATGCCATAGATCCAGCTTCTCGGAGTAGTACCCGCCCACAAACAAGTCGAGCAGTCCATCCCCGTCGTAGTCAAACCAAACCGCTGTATTCGCGTTGATCCAGGGAGGCAAACCGGCCGCGTCAGTTACCCGGGTAAAGCCGTGGCCCTGATCGTTATGAAAGAGCTCAGGCTTGCCCCACTTGATCAGGAATAGGTCTTCGTAACCGTCATTGTCATAGTCGCCCCAGACCGCTCCCATTGAGACGCCGGTTGCTTCCCGATTTACATCGGCGATGCCCATCTGACCGGCGACATCCCGGAAGGTGCCATCGTGCATATTGCGATACAGGGAATTCTGGCTGCCGGTTTTGCTGTTGGTAACGTAAAGATCGGGCCAGCCATCCCGATCGAAGTCGACGATGGACACGGAGGCGCCCATCGACGCGACCTCAGGCATAATGCCCTCCAGCTTGGCGTCCAGCGTCGGCGCCTGGTGGATGAAGTGCACTCCGGCCTGCTGCGAGACTTCCTGCAGATGGAAGCCGTATCGCGCCAGGGCCTGGCTCTCGTCGAGCTTCGCCTGGGCTTCTTCCTGCCGTGCAGATACCTGCTTGATGACGGCCGGAGTGGCTAACATCGCCACAAACAAAATGGCGACGAAGACTCTTATGCCAATGCTCGCCTTCATTGCGCGGCCCCGATTCTGAGCGCCTGATCTACCGGCTCAGCGGTTATATAACGCGTGTGGAAGTTCTGCCAGTCTTCGGGATGATGGCGGTACACCCACTCATCTTCGAGATTGCCGGGAGGATCGTTGTACTCGTCCTTTGCGTGGTAGGGCAACGGTTGCACGGTGCGGGAGAAAGTTGAGTTGTAGTCTCCGTCCTTAATCCATCCGTCGCCGGCGATCACGTAATCGCGCACCCACCCGGCGGGGGGCGGAGGCTGCTCGGCAAAGTGCAAGGTAATCTCATCCCCGGCATTCATGATTACGTAGCGGTCATCGACGCCTGCCAGCAGTTCGCGGACATCGCCATAGCGCGTGTAGTAACCCTCGAGATCGCGCCAGATCTGCTTGCTGGCGGCGAGCTGGTTGTAGTCGGGCAGCTCAGGAGACCCAGCATTCGCCTGGTGGACCACTGAATATCCCCGGTAGTGAAGATCTGCCAACGACGGATCCAGCCGCGTTACCTTGACCCTGGCGTCGGGCAGGCCATGCGCCCACTCGATGGAATCCCAATAGACCTCGAGGTTGGTTCGCAGGCGCAGTTTGCGCGGCGTGCCGGACAGAAAAACATTTTCCAGGTTGATGAGACAGGTCTTCTTCCGGCCTGCGGGGAAGCCCAGGTTTGCCTGGGCAGTGCGCCATCCGCCGTGGCCATCGGGGACTTCAAGGCTGAGAGCATGCGCCTTCTGGTGATGTCCCTGGCTGATGGCGACGTTTACCGAGGAGTCGGTGGGATGCACCCATCCCTTCGCGATCAGCCAGAGAGGGCCGCTCTGCGGCACATCGTTGCCCAGATCTACTTCGACAAAGTGATCGCGGGTAAGTCCCTGATATTGCCCGCGGCCAAAGGTATCCAAGTACTTGCCGTCGAGCTTGCTGACGATCCCGGTTACGTCGGCGCCCTGATCATCGACCGCCTTGGCGATAGGATGCGGAGGTGCGACGGCGGTGATTGCCAGCTTGACGGGTGGAACCACAAACCGCTCGTCGGTGAAAATCTCGGTGCCGGCCGGATGGTCGACCACCATCAATTTCAGGTAATCGTAGTAGTAGGTCTCCCACAGCTCGCCGGTGAGCCTCAAATCGTAGTAGCCGTCGTGCGGCACAAGCTGATCGCGGCCGATCTTGTACCATTCCTCGGTGGCCGCGATGCGGGGCGAACCGACGGAATCGATTTGCAGGCCAATGGCGGAGCCCCAGGGCACGGCATCTTTCACGAAGCTGATCTGCTTGCCGTTCCAGGCAAACAAGAAGGGACACGAGCCCTTGAGACGCTGCTCGGTCAGCACCTCCTGATCTGCCTGCAAGGCAAACTCTGCGTTCTCCATGCCGTTGGGCCATAGGATTCTTACCACGTCGGTGCTGCTCTGCTCGCCCAGGCCGAAGTGCAATTGCGGCGCGGTAATGGGCTGCTTCTGCACCAGTAATCCAGCGCGCAGCTCCATCTCCCCGCCGATGCCGAAGGAGTTAATCCGCTGGTCGCCGGTAGCCTGCCGTGCTCGCGGCCGCAGAATCTGCCACTGATACTTTTTGCTGCCCTGGTTTAATGCCTGCTGCGGCAGCCCGGCTGCAGAGAGGCCCAGCAGATCGAGCCTTCCGTCGCCATTGACGTCAGCTATGTCAAACACACGCGCGGGACCGACAGGCTGAGGCACAGCAATGAATTTCCGCCGGCCGCTGCCCATCCACAACCAGGCGCCGGGAGAGTCCCCGGCATCCAGCGTGACCGAAGTCATCAAAAGATCCATGGCTCCGTTGTTGTCAAGATCCGCGGCGTGCAGGCGCACTTCCCGGTCAAGATGGGGGGCGTTTCCCAGAGCGGCAACATTCCACTCCCCAGCCGCGGTGCGCGTAAGGGCTACTAAGGCGCCGGTATCTTCCAGGGCCACCAGGGCGAGGGTCCCGTCGGTCATCACATCGGCAACCGTCACTGCTTTCACATGCAGCAGATTGGCAGGGAGGGCAAGCTCGTGGAAGACGCCGCCTCTCTGGTTATGAAAGAAGTGCAGACTGCCCGATGCGTCTATCATGGCCGCGTCAGGATTGCCGTCTGCGTCAAGATCGACCCAGGCAAAGCCCCGCAGGCCGGAAATCCCGGCAAAGGGATGTATTTCGGCAAAGGTTCCGTCCCCGTTGTTGCGTAACACGACCGGCGCGCCTTGTGGCGTACCAAGCAGGATATCCATATCGCCATCGGCCTCGACATCGATGGCCCACGCGCCGGTGTAGCCGGCATTCAGCAATGTGGATGGCAGCTTGGTCAGTGCGGTCACATCGGTAAAAGAGTTTGGACTCTCCTGACGGAGGAAGCGAACGCCCTTCTCGCCGGCCAATACCAGGTCCATTTTGAAGTCGTAATTAAAATCAACCGGCAAGATGGATTCGGGTTGAAGCGGCGCCGCCCCGCCGGGAAAAGGAAACTCTGCCCCAGTCGCCAGTTTTACGGTGCGGCTGTTGGCCACAGTGACCACTGGAGCACCGGCCCCGCTGAGCGGGATGGCTCCGATCCAGCTCCAGGAACCCCCGTCGACTGCCCAAGGCGTGGTTTGGAAATTTATCGAGACATCAGCAGGCGGAGGAGCAAAGGTGGGTGTGGGCAACAGCAGGAAGTGGCTAAAGGGCAAAGCTTCGCTTCCTGCGGCGGGTTGTATCACGGCGAGACTCTGGCGAAATTCGGGCACGCGCATCAATGAGTTTCGCAAGAACGCAATGCGAAGGGCGGCCCCCCGCGGATCGGGCGCAGCAGCGGCGGCCTGCAAAGCGGCCCACTGGGTTTGCACTTCCGGCGGCCAGCTTTGGGCGCGAGCGCTAAGCTGGGTCACCACGGAGTGCAGCGTCTGGGCCTCGCCGCGCTTCGCCGCCACGCGCCCAAGCTCCAGCAAAACGGCCGGATTGCCCGGCTTTACCGCCAGAATCCTCTCCAGCAACTGCTGAAATTCAGCTTCGCCATTGGCATCACCCTGCCGCTCAACCTCTTGCGCCAGCAGGTAGAGAGCGCGCAGGTTTTGGGGGTTGATCTCCACGGTTTTGCGGAGCTCGAGGATAGCCTGCGACGGGTTTCCGCGTTTGCTCTCGAGCACACCCAACAGGTAGTAGATCTGATCGTTCTGCGGCGCCAGCTTCTGGGCGCGACCCAGCCTCTGGGCCGCCACATCGAAGTTTCCCTGGCGCAGCGCAAGAACGCCCCAGTTCGCCCAACCTGCTGGCTCTCCTTCCGCTAACTGCGTGGCTCGCTGGAGAGTGCTATCTGCGCGCACGTCGTCCCCCACTTGCAACGCCGCCAAACCCACGTAAAAGGCCGTAACTTCATCTAAATATCCCTGAGTCGCAGGCTTGGGCAGCCCCGAAGAATGGCATCCACTCAGCAGCAACGCGAGGGCAGCCGCAACCCCACACCAGGCGCCTTCGCGCCCCCGCCATCGACAGTTTTTGCTCCCCATACGGCTCTTTTACCCGCCAGCAGATCTCCCCCGCTAGCTTACGTCACCAGCTCACCGGCAACCGGAGCCATCTGTTGCAGGACGAGCCTACCTGACCATCCAGTAGACCGTCATGGATCAGAAGGTTGGCCTCAATCTCAACCTTTTGGCTGATTTGGGTGAGCGGGCTATGCGATCCAGCCAGGATCCTCCAAGGCCACCAAGGCGATAGAATAGCTGTGGCAAAAATCATGGTTTGGGCTTCATGAACGAACGCGCACTCCGCCAGTTAGCGCATGTTCCGCGATTGGCGATTCAAGCCTCCAGCAGCGAAACCGCGCGTGACACAAACCGAACCATCATCCTTGAACTGATTCGCCTGGCTGGGTCGGTTTCACGTGCCGATCTGGCTCGCCTCTCGAGTCTGCAGAAGAGCACTGTCTCCGCCATCGTAGAGGAACTGCTACTGACACGCTGGATTTGCGAAGGAGAGACCGGGTTCAGCAAACATGGCCGCAGGCCGTTGATGCTGGAAGTCAACAATGAGCTGGGGGTGGTGATCCTCGACCTGCACCCCGACAATGCCATCGTGGCCATCTCTGACTTCAGCGGCAGATTTCTGGTACAGGAAAATGTCCCCATTTCGTCACAGCCGCAGCGGTCCATTACCCAACTATTGGCCGCCATCAAACGCATCTGCCAGGTCGAGCCCAGGAAAGCGATTCAAGGTGTGGGTATCAGCGTTCCGGGCCGGGTGGACCGTTTGACCGGACGATTGGCCTTCGCGCCAAACCTGCGCTGGGGACCGTTCGATATTCGAAAAGCGATCGCAGATGGAACCGGCCTGCCGGTGGAGATCGAAAATGCAGCCAATTTGATCATCCTCGCGGAGCGTTGGTTCGGAAGCCTATCAGGCATTCAGGACGCGGTAGCCATCAATGTCTCGGAGGGAATCGGAACCGGCATTCTCGCTGGCGGACATCTTATCTCCGGTTGGAATGGTATGGCGGGCGAGTTTGGCCACATGCCGGTGGAAGCCGGGGGGCTGCTGTGCGGATGCGGCAACCGCGGCTGTTGGGAAACGGTCGCTTCTAACCAGGCTGCGCTCCGCTATTACCGCAAGTTGAAGGGGAAGGTACCTGCATCCTTTACCTATCGTCATCTGCTCATTGATGCCGAGGATAAAAAAGCCGAGGCCACCGCTGCGCTACGCTACCAGTTCGTGCAAATTGCGCGCGGTCTGCAGACAATCCTGGTTGGGTTATCCCCGGAGGTAGTGCTGTTTGCCGGGGATATCGTAGCGGTGTGGCCTTACTTCTCAGGCGTTCTGGCCGAAGAAGTACCGAAAACCCTCAACGCGAAGATGCCTCGCATCATTACCGCGGCGGATTGCGGCATGGCCCGTCTGCGGGGCGCCCTGGCCCTGGTATTGCAGCATCACTTTAGCCCTGCTTCTTCCCGCTCTGTTCCCCGGCGCATCGCGGTGGGTGATTCTTCTCGATAATTCGCCGGCGCGGATGCTTCTCAATCAGTCGTCCCTTCGGACGCTAAAAGGCGATCTTGACTCCAGCCTGCAGAACACGGGCACCACCCACGCCGTTGACGTTGCCGACGCCGCTGCCGAGGGTCGAGGTGATCTTGCCCAGGTTCGATCCCAGAGACGCGGTGGGGAGGGCGAAGGCTGGCGTGTTGGTCATGTTGAAGGCATCGAAGCGAGCCTCGAGCGACGACTCGCGGAAGATGGGGAAGCTCTTGAAGAGGGAGAGGTTGTCGGAGACGTAAGCCGGCCCGCGGAACTGATTCCGGCCCGAGTCCCCAAGTGTGCAGGCCACAGGGTTGGAGGTGGAGTAAGCCTTACAGGTCGGAGGCGCGGCAAAGCTGGCTGGATTGAACCATCTCGTGTTTGCCGCACTGCTCACGCTGTGCGTTACCTGGAAGGGAGCCACCAGGTTGGCCGTCTGCGAGGTTCCCGGTGTTGCGCTGGTGCCGGTAACCGTGAAGGGCAGGCCAGAGACTGCGGAGATGATCGCGGACACCCTCCATCCACCCAGCACGTAGGCCAGCGGCCCTTGGCTGAAGAGGTTGTGGTTGCGGCCGGCGGGCAGCTCATACGTGACGGTCTGCTCGAAGTTCAGCTTGCGGTCGAAGTCCAGCAGGGAGTAGTTGCGGGACGCCGGGCCGGCGAAGAAGAGCAGACCGCCGTCCTGTCCGCCGGTGACATAACCCTGCGCCTTGCCCCAGGTGAAAGCCGACATCGCGGCCAGACCCCTGGTGAAGCGGCGTGTGAACTGCACCTGGAGCGACTGGTAGTTAGTCGACTTTCCGAGAAAGTATTGTGTGACAGCGGCCGTCTTGCCGAAGGCTACCTTCAACGGATCGTACGCTGCGCTCTGACCGTAGGTGCTGGGATAATTGATGTTCTGCGCAACGTCGATCCGCGTACCGTGATTGGCGACGTAGGCGATCTGCAGGGAGCTGTCGAAGGGCAGCGCCTGCTGCACGACGGCGTTCCAGGACGAGACGTAGGCGTTCTTGAAGTTGAGCGGGATGTAGAGGTTCGCCAAGCCGATGGTGCCGTTGGCTGCGCTCTCGGTTAGGGTCCCGTTGGAGCCGAACGCGACCGTTGGCGTTGCCGGAACGCCGGTGACGAAGTTCACTACGCCACCCGCCGGGTTGAGCGCGAAGCCGTAGGTCGGCGTGATGGTGTAGAAGGTGCTGGTCTTGATCGGATAGTTGTAGGCATAGCTGTTGTCGACGAAGGGAACGTAGCTTATGCCGAAGCCGGCGCGCACAACGGTGTTCTCGGTGGCGCGGTAGGACGCACCCAGTCGCGGAGCGACGTTTCTATAGTCCGTTTGCATCCCGAGATTGGAGGGGTTACCGTTCAGGCCCGCGAGAACGAGCTGGTTGTTGGTCGGATTGTAGTTGACGAAGCCGCCCGGCTTGCGCGGCGTGGCCGGCGGATACAGCTCATAACGCAGGCCCAAATCGACCGTCAGCTTGGGCGTGGCCTGCCACTTGTCGGCGACGAAGAAGAAGAGCCACGTCTGCCTATAGCAGGGGAAGGTGCTGTTGGTGTCCTGACCTACCTGGTAAGGGACGTCAAAGAGGACGCTGGCGATATCGTTGGCCTGGCCGGTGGCGGTGCCGTTGAAGGTGGTGGCACCGGGCGCGGAGGTCTGATTCTCACTGAAGTAGAACGTTCCTGCGGCAGCGTTGTTGTTGCCCTGCAAAAGATCGTCGCGCACCCGGCGAATATCAGCGCCGGCCTTCAGGGCGTGGTTGCCGAGAACCTTGGTCCAGTTGTTGGCGAAGTCGATGTTGGACTCAGCGCGCAGCCAGGGCAGCGACTGCGAATAGCCGATCAGTGGGTTTCCCGTGCCGTTCTCGCCGTTGCCGGCGAAGTTGCTCACCTGGAAGGCGACCTGGCCGCTGCTTGTGGGTACGTTATCGGTGCCGTTGGGGCCGTTGCCGGGAATGCCCAGGGTGCGGGCATCGTCGCTGCCGTAGTCGGTCTGCTGGGCTGAGTTGCGCAGATGGGCGAGCCCGACCCGCGCCTCAGTGAACAGAGTGGGCGACAAGACGTGATCGTAGTTGAAGCCGGTGCTATAGGCAGTGGCCTTGCCGTTGGCCTCAAAGCCGCCGCTTCCGGCCGGCCCTCCGAGAAACGAACCGAAGACCGGCGCCTGGAAGGTGGAGACCTGCTGATGGCTGAAGCGGCCCCTCAAGTGGTCCTTCTGCGTAAGGACGTAATCGGACGTGATGTCGTAGGTGTAGAAGTCCTTGTGGAAGGGAAGATTGGCTTCGAAGTTGTTGGTGATGGTGCCTGCGAGGTACTTGGCAGAAGCCAGATTCGTCGCCGGGTTGCGGGCGAGTGCGTCCAGCTTCTGAAACACCAAGGTGGCCACGGGGCTGATGCCGGCATTGGAAAGCGGAATGATGTTGCCGGCAAAGGGCGTGCGGCCCGCGCCGCAGTTCGCCGGTGTCGGACCTCCCTGGCAGTCCACCACGTCGCCGGTATTCGGGTCGTAGACCTGACCGCTGTATCCGGAGAGATTCAGACTGCCGCCAGCCACGTTGTAGAACGGGATGTTGGTGTTGAAGTTGGTCTCTTCGTGGTCCGAAACACGCAGGAAGTCACCGAAGAAGAAGAGCTTGTCCTTGAGGATCGGTCCGCCGACCGAAGCTCCGGTGTAGTTGTACACCAGCCGGCCGTTGGGTCCGGTGGCGAAGTAGTTGCGCGCATTGACACCGTTGTTCTCCATGTTCTGGAAGACCGAGCCATGGAGGTTGTTGGTGCCGGACTTGAGCGTTACATTCACGACCGTTCCGACGGCGCGGCCGAACTCGGCCTCGAAGTTGTTGGTCGTGATGTCGAGGTTCGCGATGGATTCTTGCGGCGGCACCAGGATAATGTGGATGCCGGTGCGCTGGTCGTCGTCGATGCCCTCAATCTGGTAGAGGTTCACATAGGACGACTGACCGTTGGCGTTCACCGAGAGATCGTTGGTCGCGTTGTAGAACTGCGAGTTGTTGAAGACGATCGGCGCCATCCCTGGAACGGTATTCAACAAGGACTGGAAGCTGTTGCCGCTGCTCAGCGGAAGGTTCGCGATCTGATGCTGCTCGATATTGGTGGAGATGTCGGCGCGGTCGGTCTGTAGCAGGGGAGGGGCGGAGGTCACTGTGATCGTGTCTGTCGTATTGCCCGGCGACAGGCTTAGGTCCACACGCATTGTGGTGTTCGTGAGTACGGCAATGTTTTCGCGCGTCTCTGTCTTGAACCCCTTCGCCACAACCGAAACCCTGTAGGTCCCGGGCGGAAGGTCGGGCTCGGTGAAGTTGCCGCCCTCATTGGTGACTGTGTTGTAGACCGTCTCCTGATCGGTCAGGAGGATCCTGACCTGGGCGCCGCTGACGACCGCGCCGGTTTGGTCCGTGACCGTACCTACTAAGGTACCGTTCACGGCCTGGGCAAGCAGGGTTGTGCCTGCCGTGGACACGATGGTGAGGGCGAGCAAGAGAGCGCACCGGCTGAAAAAGATTACGCTCAGCTTCCACGGAACGCGCTTAGGTAGCTCCAGAAAGGAATGGGGTTGATGGTGCATTACAGCCTCCGAAAGAAAACGTTTTCAAGGTTTGACGTCCTAATGTACGAGTCGCAAACTAATGCGCCGGATAGTATCAGATTGCATTAGCCATTGACTAGCCATCTGACGAAAAATTTGCGAGGCCTTCTCCCCCGGTTAACCTCAGCTTCGGTTCGTCGTTGAGATACAGGGGTTTGGCTTTGTTTTCCCCTCTTTACCAGGAATGCGCAACCACAGTCAGCGTTTTGCGGGTCTGCCGCATCCGAATGAAAGTGGGGGACACGATGCCCGTCAAAAAAGGCAGCAAGAGCGAATCTCACGCCAATTCTCACGGCCGGCGTAAATGGTCAGCCGCTGTGACTACTGATTCCACGGATCCGCAAACTGGGCTATTCAATCAGGACGCGAAGACCATCGCCCGCGAGCTCGCTTCGAAAAAGGTTTCGCCCAAAGGGCCTTCGTCGGGCATGCGTATGCTGACGTTCTACATCAATCGTGCGGGCAAGAACCTGCCGGCGAAGAGGCTGAAGGTGCTGGAAAACGCCAAGAAGCTGTTGCACCAAAAAATCGAAGCGAGCAAGGATCAGTAGACCAGGGCGATCGTCAAAACAACTTGATTTCGCCTGGACTCCCAACTGCCGCTAAACGTCGTGTTTGGTGCGCAGGCCGCGAATAAGCAGCGGCATCATAAAGAGGATAGCCAGGACGGTGGTGAACATACCCCCGACGACCACGCGGGCCAGGGGCTGTTGCGCCTGGGCGCCAATGCCGTTGGCGAAGGCGGCGGGACATAAGCCCAGGCCCGCAGCCATGCACGCCATGACCACCGGCCGCATTTCATCACTGCAACCTTTCTGCAGCCCGGCATCGAAGCCGTCTTCGTTTTGCGCGCGGCGGATGCCGGAGAGGAATACGACCGCCCCCAGAGTGGCAACCCCGGTGAGCGAAGTGAACCCCACCGCGGCTGAAATGCTGAACGGCGTGCCGGTGAGGAACAGTGCCAGGACTCCACCGATGGCTCCGAACGGTAAGGTGCCGAGCACAATGAGCGCGTCTGTCCAGGTACGGAACTGAATGTAGAGCAGAACGAGGATCGCCACCAGGCTCACCGGGATGATGAAGGCAAGGCGGCGCTGCTCCTTGCGCAAGCTATCGAACTCACCGGCCCAGGTGTAGTTGTAGCCCGACGGCAGCTTTATTTTGTCGGCCAATTGCCGTTGCAGATCCTGGATGGTAGTGGCGAGATCGCGACCGCGCACGCTGAACTTGATGGGAATGTAACGGCGGCCGTTCTCGCGATAGATCATGAATGCGCCATCGCGCGTCTCTACGTCGGCGATCTGGCCGACAGGAATTCGACTACCGTCAGCCGTGGGCAGGAGGGTACTCTGAATGGCATCGGGGCCATTGCGAAATCGTTCGGGAAAGCGGACGGTCAGATCGAACCTGCGGTCGCCTTCAATGACCTGGGTGACGGCTGCGCCACCGACCGCGGCTTGAATAGTGGCATTGACATCGGCCGCTGCGAGACCATAACGTGCAGCCTTGGCGCGGTCGATGCGAATGAGCAGGCTGGGCTGCCCGCCGACGCGAAAGACACCGACGTCGGCGACGCCTCTTACGGATTGCATGACCTCCGAGATCTGGTTGGCAAGATGCGACAGCGTATCGAAATCATCACCAAACAACTTGAGTGAGTTTTCCCCCTTGACGCCGGACATGGCTTCTTCCACGTTGTCTTGGATATTCTGGGAAAAATTCAGGTCCATGCCTGGGATTTGTGAGAGGCGATGGTTCATCTCATCGATCAAGGCGTTCTTGCTCAAGCCCGGCCGCCACTCACTGGGCGGCTTGAGAGAGACGGAAAGTTCGACGTCATTGAAGGTTACAACGTCGGTCCCATCATCGGGGCGGCCCATTTGCGAGACGGTCTGCGTGACCTCAGGAGACCTGGCAATCTGCGCCCGCAGTTGGTCGGCAATATTTGCCGCGGCCTCAAAAGAAATATCCTGCGGGAGGGTGGCGCGGATCCACAGGTTCCCCTCTTCCAGGGGAGGCATGAACTCTCCCCCTACGAAGGTGAAGAGTATGCCGGACGCAAACAAGCATGCCAGGGCCACAATCCACGTGATCGCGGGATGCGCCAGGACACGGGGAAGGCGGTTGTCGTATCGGCGGCGGAGAAAACCTCCGAGATAGGTTTCGTGTTTCTCCTGCTTCACTTGGGCGGGAACGACCAGCTGAGCCAGCACCGGAGCGAAGATGAGCGAGAAAATGAGAGCGCCGGTCAGGGCAAACCCATAGGTTACCGACATGGGAGCGAAGATCTTGCCGGGAACACCCTGCATGGTGAACAGAGGAATGAATGCCACGAGAATGATGAAGGTGGCAAAGAGCACGGGTTTCGAGGCGTTGCTCGCGCCTTGGACGATGAGGTCGGCGTTGTTTTCGTCCGCCGTGCCGCGTGAAAGCTTGCGATAGATGCTTTCCAGCACGACGATCGAGGCATCCACGAGAATGCCAAAATCTATGGCGCCAATGGAGATCAGGTTGGCGGACTGCCCGGTGAGCACCATCATGGAAAAGGCGAAGAGAACCGCAAACGGGATGGTCACCGCGGCGATGAAGCTGATGCGCAAGTCGCCCAGCATGGAGATCAACACCAGGGTCACGAGAAACAGGCCGGTGAAGACAACGTGGCGGACGGTGCGAGTGGTGGTGTTGATGAGGTTGGTGCGGTCATAGACGGTGCTGATGTGCATGCCTGGAGGCAGCAGACCGCCGTGGTTCAATTCGTGAATTTTCTTTTTCAGGCCCTCGAGCGCCGGAAGCGACTTCTCTTCTTTTTGCAGCAACACGATGCCCAGCACAACGTCTGGCTCGCCATTGCGGCCTACTTTTCCGAGGCGAGGCTGGAAACCCTCTTTCACCTCGCCCAAATCGCGCACCAGCACGGGAGCACCATTGCGCTCGGCAACCACGACGGAGCCTATGTCGTCGGTGTTCTTCAATAGACCGAGGGCGCGCACGTTGATGCTTTGATCGCCCAGGGTGAGATAGTTTCCACCGGCGTTGGCATTGCTGTTTTGAATGGCGTTGAGTACCTGGGGCAGGGTGACGTTCATCGCCAGCAACCTGTTGGGGTCTGCTTCGACCTGGTACTGGCGGGTGGTGCCACCAAAGGTAGTGATATCGATAATGCCCGGAACCTGTTTCAGCTCGCGGCGAACCAGCCAGTCTTGGGTGGCCTTCAGCTCGTTGAGCGAATAGCCGCCGCCGGTGAGCTGGTAGCGGTAGATTTCGCCGATCGGCGACCAGGGCGAGAGCTGGGGCTGTAGACCATTGGTTAGGTTCAGCGTCTGCAGACGGTTGAGAACCTCCTGCTTATCGCGGAAGTAGTCGCTATCAAAATTGAAATAGAGCTTTACGTCGCTGAGCCCGAAGATGCTGATGGAGCGCACCTGGTCGAGATGCGGGGTGCCATTCAACGTGGTTTCTACCGGAACCGTAACCTGTTGCTCCATCTCTTCAGCAGACCACGCGGGGTTTTGCGTGATGATCTCGACCAGGGGGGGCGAAGGGTCGGGATAGGCTTCGATGTCGAGTTTCGAAAACGCGTAAATGCCGACCTCCAACGAGACGATGAAGACGATGAGCACGATGGCGCGATACTCCAGCAGCGTGCGGACGAGGGCCTTCATGCTCAGTCTCCCGTGGGCGCGCGCAGCAGCGCCGCTCCCGTGGTGACGACCTGATCGCCGTCTTTCAGTCCGGAGGTCACCACAACCGTTTTGCCGCGCAAAGCCCCGGTGGCTACCTGGCGATGCTCATACTTTCCGGAAGCTGTCTGAATGAAAACGTAGCTCGAGGAGCCTTCGTGAACGACCGCGGTTGTGGGCAGAACGAACTCCGGCACTGTGGTACGGGCGATAGAGAGGTTGGCGAACATCTCGGGCTTGAGGCGATGCCGGCGGTTGGACAAGACTACGCGCACCTTGAGCGTGCGACTGGTGGGATCCATGGCATCGGAAATATTGGAAATAGTGCCGCGTAGAGTCTCTCCGGGATACGCCGGAAGAGTGACCTCGACGGACTGCGCGGCGCGGACCGTACTGAGATCCCGCTCAAAGACATCGCCGAGTATCCAGACCGAGTCGAGGTTAGCGACGGTGGCGATAGGGGTGGCATTATCCAGCGAACGCTGCATCTCACCGCTGGCTGAACCGATTTCGAGCACGGCACCGCTAATGGGCGAGTGCAGGGCCACTGAATCCGATGACCCTTCGGGCGAGAAGCCCAGCATGTGAATCCGCTGGATGGCGCGGGTCAGCTCCGCGTGCGCCGCCTGGTCCGCGGCTTCCAGATCGTCGTAATCGCGCTGCGCCATCACCTCATGCTGCAAGAGAAGCTTGGCGCGATCCAGTTGGCGATCGGAACGGGCCACCTCGATTTTCGCTTTATCGTGGTCGGCTCGCGCCTCAGCAATCTCGCTGCTTTGGATAAGACCGATGGTCTGGCCCTTGGTCACTTCCTGGCCGGGCCGGACATACAATTCGACCAGGCGGCCGGTGATCTGCGAGTAGATGTGGACCACGCGGGTGGGGTCCGGTTCAACCCGCGCGGCGAGCACCAGGCGGTCGGTCACCGGCTGCGCTTGGACGGCAGCGACCTCGATGGGGGCTTTCTGGGGCGTAGATTCCCGGGCCGAGGCAGGCGCCTGGTCTCGACAGCCAAGGCAGGCCAGAAGCGGAAGAAAAAGAACCCAAGATACGTGCCTCATGGAACCATCTCCGATGCAGCGACATAGCTGAGTTGGTGGAGGCCAAGCCAGACCTGAACATTGGCGTTCAAGGCGTCAAGATTGGTTTGGCGGTAGTCGCGAAGAGCGTCGAGGTAGTCGAGCAGAGTGCTGCCTCCATGGCGATAGCTGAACTCCAGGTTGTCGCGCACTCGTGAAGCTAATCCAAGATATCGGCCGTTGTAGCGACGCGACTGTGCGAGTGCCGTCTGATAAGCGGCCCAGGCCTGGTCTACGTCATTGGTCACCTGGTTGCGCGCGGCCATCTCTGCGAAGCGGCTGGACTGGGCCTCGTAACGGGTTCGTTCCTTTTCGCCTTGATTACGATCGAAGATCCGCAAAGGGAAATTTACCTGGAAGCCGCCCGAGTTGTCGTTGCCCGACCGATCATATTCGCCGGCCAGAGTGGGATCGGCGGTCCCATAAGCTTCCGCCAGTTTGACGTTGGCCTCAGCCAGGCGAAGAGACTGCTGCGCTGCGCGATAGTCAGGACGCTCAGCGAGAGCGCGTTGTTCCACCTCGGCTACGGCCAGGGTGAGCTGAGGAGGATCGAGCGTGCCGGTGATCTCAATTGCCTGCCCCGGCGTAGCGATGCCTAAGAGCAACTTCAGCTGATCGCCGGACTGTTCAAGATTCAAATTCGCGCTGTCATAGTCGGCCTCGAATTCGGCAAGTTGCAACTCGATGCGGTCGAAGTCCGTGGCACTGATGTCTCCGGCATCGAGACGGTGCTTGCTCAAATCGACAGTCTTGCGGTAGCCCTGGACATTGTCGTCGGCTATCTTTAATGCGGCTTTGGCGGCCAGCATTTGAGTAAAGGCCTGCTTCACGGCAAGGATGGTCTGCCGCTCCGTATCCTGATACTGGCTTTGGGTAACGTCAGTGGTGCTATGAGCAATGTCGAGACGCCACCGCCGCTTCTGCCCTCGTTCAAAAAGGCGGGAGAGGTTTGCGGCATAGGAGTAAGGGTTGCCGGGGTTGTTGGCCGGCAGCGTCACATCGGTGCCACTCAGCGTGAGGTTAGGATTCTGACGCAGACCGGCGGTAACTTCGCCGGCCCGGGTGGCAATGACGTGCTGCTGGCCGGAAAGAAGAGCTGGATTCATTGCCCGTGCCAGAGCAATGGCTTGCTGCAGGGTCAAGGGCACGCCAGCCGTCTGTGCGGGCAAGAAAGAGATGGCTGAGAACAAGACCAGGAGAGAGGCCGCATGTATCCGGCTTAGAAGCGGCGAACAAGAACGGGACTCCGGCGTGGAACCCCGTACAGGAACAAGAGAAGCGCCAGGACCGCTGGAGGTCAGGCGGGGCAAAGATCGAACCCCACGCAGACGAGGTTTTGCAATGGAAACGGCGACTCTGACAGGCCGCGGCAAGCGAACCGAGATACCGTAACCATCACAGAGAACAAGGTGCAAACAAGGTTGGTCAAAATCGATGCCTGTAGCATTTCTCCTGTACGGGTTTCTCCGGAGAAAGCTCTGGTACAGCTTTCCCGCCAGGAGAAGGATCTAGCGATTGACAGGCGCTAGATAGAGTGTAACGGATTCGGCAAACGTCGTTACCGCGTTTGATATTGCTTCCAATCCGTCCGGTTACCGCAAAAAAAGCTATTTCAGGAAAAAATGTTGAAGGTGTGTCGATTTCGCTGCGCCTTGTTCGATGCGTATATAGAGCCGGGAATGGACCAAGGTGGCCAAGCCTGCTCGTAAACCAGAGATTTGGAGAACACACTTATGCGATTTTTGTGCTTGTACAAACCCGCAAAGCCGGAAGGCACTCCCCCCACCCAGGAGGAGATAGCCAGGATGGGAAAGCTGATTGAGGATTCGATGAAGTCGGGCAAGCTGTTGGCCACCGAAGGGTGCCTGCCGAGCGCCAAGGGGGCGCGGGTTCGCCTCTCTGGAGGAAAGTATAAGGTAGTCGACGGCCCCTTCACGGAATCGAAGGAACTCGTAGCCGGCTTCGCGTTGATTCAGGCGGCGTCGAAGGAAGAGGCCATCGAGTTCATCAAAGAGTTCCTCGAAGTAGCGGGAGACGGTGAAACCGAGATGCGCCAGATCTTCGAGCCAGGAATGGATTTCGCCCGCAAGTAAATGCAGCGAAACACAGGAGAGACGACCATGCGATTCATGATGCTGATGATCCCCAAGGGATACGAGAAGGCCGAGCCCGGCGCCATGCCGAGCGCCGAGGTGGTAGCGACGATGATGAAGTACAACGAGTCGCTGCAAAAGGCGGGAGTGCTGCTGGCGCTGGATGGGCTGCACCCCCCTTCCATGGGGGCGCGGGTCACCTTTGCCGAGGGCAAGGCAAAGGTGACCGACGGGCCTTTTCCGGAGACCAAGGAAGTAGTTGGCGGCTATTGGATGATCCAGGTGAAATCCAGAGAGGAAGCCATCGAATGGGCGAAACGCTGCCCCGGCGACGACTGCATCGTGGAAGTGCGCCAGGTTCAGGATTTCGCGGATTTTCCCGCCGACCTGCAGCAAGCGGCAGCCAGGTTCCCGGAGTTGCAGTCGGGAAAGCGTGGTACGGCGTGAGCCGGTTACCGGGTCGGCTTGCAGCCGAGGATAGAAGATGGTGTGATTGGGAACTGTGATGGCCGACGCACATCGGACGATTGACGCGGTCTGGCGAATCGAGTCGCCCAGGCTGATCGCCGGGTTGACGCGGATGGTGCGCGATATCGGCGTTGCCGAGGATCTCGCGCAAGATGCTCTGGTGGCCGCGCTGGAGCAGTGGCCGCAGTCGGGCGTCCCGGATAATCCCGGGGCGTGGCTGATGGCGACTGCCAAGCATCGAGCCATCGACCGCTTTCGGCGCAACGCGCGACTCGACCGCAAACTCGACCAGGTCGGCCGCGAGCTTGCCTCCAGGGAGATGGAAGTGCCTGACCTGGCCAGCTCGCTTGACGACGATGTGGGAGACGACTTGCTGCGCCTGGTGTTTATATCCTGTCATCCGGTGCTGTCCACTGAGGCACAGGTGGCGCTCACGCTGCGGCTGCTGGGAGGGCTGTCCACCGGGGAGATCGCGCGAGCGTTCCTGGTCCCGGAGCGCACCATAGCGCAGCGGATTGTTCGCGCAAAGCGCACCCTCACGGAGGCGCGCGTGCCCTTCGAGGTGCCTCACGGGGCAGAGCTCACCGCCCGTCTCGCACCGGTTCTGGAGGTTATCTACCTCATCTTCAACGAAGGCTACTCGGCGACCTCTGGTGAAGACTGGATACGACCCGGCCTGTGCGAGGATGCGCTTCGCCTGGGACGAATCCTGGCGGAGTGCGTTCCGCAGGAGGCAGAGGTTCACGGGCTGGTGGCGCTGATGGAGATTCAGGCATCACGCTCCCGGGCGCGCATAGGACCGTCAGGCGAGCCCATCCTGCTGCTGGAGCAAAACCGCGCGCAATGGGATCAACTGCTCATCCGTCGCGGGCTGGCCGCGCTGGAACGGGCCGGGCAACTGGGTGCTGCGCTTGGCCCGTACGCGATCCAGGCCGCGATCGCCGCCTGTCACGCGCGGGCGGTTACGCCTGAAGATACGGAGTGGACGCGCATCGTCGCGCTTTACGACGCGCTGTCGCAGCTCACACCCTCCCCGATTGTCGAACTAAACCGTGCGGTCGCAGTGGCAATGGCGTTTGGCCCGCAAGCCGGTCTTGAGCTGGTCGACTCACTTACCTCCGAGTCTTCGCTAAAGAGCTACCACCTTTTGCCGAGCGTGCGGGGCGATTTGCTGGCCAAGCTCGGCCGCTTCGACGAGGCCCGGGCGGAGTTTGAGCTTGCGGCCACGCTAACGCGTAACTCGCGCGAGCGCACCCTGCTTCTGGAGCGCGCCGGGGTGTGCGCCGTAGCAGAAAGCGGACGGGCCTGAGCGAAGCTCACGAAGGAGAGAACAATGAGCAAGGTAAGGGTACTGGTTGGCACTCGGAAGGGGGCTTTTATCCTGACTTCCGACGGTAAACGCGAACAATGGGAGATCAGTGGTCCTCATTTTGGGGGTTGGGAGATCTACCATGTCAAGGGATCGCCCGCTGAGCCAAACCGGCTGTATGCGTCCCAGTCCACCGGCTGGTTCGGCCAGCTGATTCAGCGCTCCGACGACGGCGGCAAGACGTGGCAACCGGTGAATAATAAATTCGTATACGACGGGGTCGCGGGCACGCACCAGTGGTACGACGGCACACCTCATCCGTGGGAGTTCAAGCGGGTATGGCATCTCGAACCGTCGCTCACCGATGCGGATACCGTTTATGCAGGGGTCGAAGACGCTGCCCTGTTTCGCTCGGTCGACGGCGGGCAGGCGTGGGAGGAACTTCCCGGTCTGCGGCGGCACGGGTCAGGAGCCCACTGGCAACCGGGTGCGGGGGGGATGTGTCTGCATACCATCATTCAGGATCCGAGTAATGCGGACCGGATGTTCATTGCCATCTCGTCCGCAGGGGCCTTTCGTACCGATGATGCGGGGGAGACGTGGCGGCCTATCAACCGTGGTCTGAAATCCCAGCACATCCCCGACCCGTCTGCTGAGGTGGGCCACTGCGTCCACCACATCGCTCTGCATCGAGAGCGCCCGGACGTGCTGTTTATGCAGAAGCATTGGGATGTGATGCGCAGCGATGATGCGGGAGAGTCATGGCAGGAGGTGAGCGGCAACCTGCCCAGCGATTTTGGGTTCGCGATCGATGTGCATGCCCACCAGCCGGACACCATCTACGTGGTGCCCATCAAGAGCGATTCAGAGCACTACCCGCCCGATGGCAAACTGCGTGTATATCGCAGCCGAACGGGGGGAAACGAGTGGGAGGCGCTGACGAAAGGTCTTCCGCAACGTGACTGTTACGTGAACGTTCTGCGCGATGCGATGTCCGTCGACTCGCTCGATGCATGCGGGGTGTATTTCGGCACGACCGGCGGACAGGTCTACGCGTCGCCGGACGGCGGAGACAACTGGTCCCCGATTGCCCGGGATCTCCCGGCCGTGCTCTCGGTCGAAGTACAGACACTGTCATGATTCGTGTCATGCTGCCGGCACATCTTCGCACGCTGGCCGGAGTGAACGGCGAAGTTGAGCTGGAGGTTGCGGGCCCGGTCACACAGCGCTCGGTGCTGGACGCGCTTGAGGAGCGCTACCCCGTGCTGCGGGGGACCATACGCGATCACGTCACCCAACAGCGCCGGCCGTTCCTGAGATTCTTTGCGTGCGCCGAGGATCTTTCGCATGAGCCGCCGGATGCCCTTCTGCCCGAAGCGGTGGTCCTGGAGGCTGAGCCTTTTCTGGTCATCGCGGCGGTGGCGGGCGGTTGAGTGCCGCGGTATCCCACTCAAGCCAAACAAGGCTTGAATGGGGCACCAATCTTTGTCCGACGGCTGCCCACTTAGTCGACCATCAACATGATCTCGGTTGACTTGATGACGGCTGTGACCTCATCCCCCACCTTGATGCCAAGGTCTTCCACGCTTTGCCGGGTGATGACACTCTCAATAAGATTCTCTCCCACACGAACCCCCACCTTCGCGGTGACGACGCCAAGAACAACCGTCTCTACTTTGCCTCGCAATTGATTTCGCGCCGATATCTTCATGCCAGGGATTGTATGGAAATTGCCGTGCCGGGTGCAATGTAAGCTGGAAAAGGCGCATGACGGCGGACCCAGACAAATACCAAATCGCAGTCGCACGTTGGCCGGAGGAGACGGAGATAGCGCGCTCTCTCCTCACGAACTATGGGCAATCCCTGGCGGCTGCCGGAGTGTGCGTTGTGGGTTACGATGCCGAGCTTCGAAGCCTGCCAGGAAAGTATGCGGAGAGAAGGGCTGACCTGCTGGTGGCGCGAGTTGGGGCGGAGGCTGCCGGTTGCGTCGCAATCACGGAGAGGGTGCTGGCGGATGGAACACGCGCCGGCGAGATGAAGCGGCTGTGGGTTGAACCGCGCTTTCGCGGGGTCCGCCTGGGGCGCGGGTTGGTGGTCGCCGCCATCGAGTGGGCGCGGTCACAAGGGTGCGGCGCGGTGGTACTCGATACGGTGAATGAGGCCATGCCGGAAGCCGCGGCTCTTTACAGGTCGCTGGGTTTTGACGAGACGGAGAGGTTCAACGACAATCCAGTCCCGGGGTTAACGTTCTACATACTGAAACTACCTAACGAAACAGCGGAGAAAAATGACCATTAACTTTCATGTTGTGAAGAGCACCGTGGTGGGCGCTCTTGGAGGGCTGCTCTTTGGTTTTGACACGGCGGTGATATCCGGCACCACGAATGCGTTGACCCAGGTCTACCACCTATCCCCTGCGCTGCTCGGGGTTACGGTGTCCAGCGCTTTGTTGGGCACCGTAATTGGCGCCATGACTGCCGGCTTCCCCGGCCAGAAGTTTGGACGCCGGGACAGCCTTCGGGTGATGGCTATCTTTTACGTGGTCTCCGCATTGGGGTGCGCATTTGCCTGGAACTGGCCGGCGCTCATCTTCTTTCGCTTTATCGGGGGTCTCGGCATCGGGGGCTCCTCGGTCCTGGGGCCAATGTATATCGCCGAGATAGCCCCTCCCGCTTGGCGCGGACGTCTGGTTGGCTGCTTTCAACTTAATGTGGTCATCGGCATTCTGCTTGCCTACGTATCCAATGCATGGATCGACACCATGCAGCTTGGCGCGACTGAATGGCGCTGGCAACTCGGCATCTCGGCGGCGCCGGCGATTTTGTTCCTGGTTGCCCTGTTTGGCATTCCACGCAGCCCTCGATGGCTGGTTATGCAGGGCAAGCTCGATGAGTCGCTATCGGTGCTTCGTCTTACCGGCATTCCAAAACCGGAAGGGGAGCTGGACGAAATTGTCGCGTCGATTCACCAGGAGCGAGCGGCATCTTCTGATCCCTTGTTTTCCCGCCAGTACCGGTTCCCTATCTTTCTCGCGATCACGGTCGGCATGTTCTGCCAGCTGTCTGGAATCAATGCCATCCTTTATTACCTGAACGATATTTTCTCGCTGGCGGGAGCAACGAAAGTCTCCGGCGCTTTGCAGGCAGTTGCGGTGGGAGCAACGAATCTTCTGGCTACCCTGGCGGCGATGTCGGTGATCGATCAATTCGGGCGGAAGAAACTGCTGTTGGTGGGCACGGTAGGACTGGCGATTTGCCTGACTGTCGTCTCCTACGTGTTTATAACTCATCAGCACCTGCACTGGCTGGTCTGGCTGCTGATGGCGTATATCGCCTGTTTCGCGATATCGCAGGGTGCTGTGATCTGGGTGTATGTCAGCGAGGTATTTCCTAACCGGGTGCGATCGAAGGGCCAGGCGCTTGGCAGCTCTGCGCATTGGGTGACGAACGCAATCATCTCGCTGGTATTTCCTGTGATGGCGGGCTCTTCCGGCGCTTACCCGTTTATGTTTTTTGCCGCCATGATGGTGATCGATTTCTTCCTGATTTTGAGGTATTACCCGGAAACGAAGGGCATATCGCTGGAGCGGATGCAACACCAGCTGGGTATCGATTGACCCTCTCGGGCCTAACAGGCTGCGGAAAAACCCGCGAATCGGGGTAGGCCGGGGATACCTCGCCGCAGCGAGCATTATCCCCGGCACAAATATCATGAAATTATCGCGGGCTTTAGCCCCTGAGGTCCATGAGGTACGTCTTTCCATTCTTTCGTCGCAAAAGCGATTGAATGCGTCCGAAATATCTCAAAATCGTGCCTCAGGGCCTAAAGAGTCTGCGTGAGAACGGCGAGCAAACCTGCTTTGGGATTTCTCCTGACCACGGACCAATGGGTGCCCCACATCTCGCTCGTTTTTCGCGAGATGTGGGATGCGCGGATCTCGCTCGGCAGCCTCTGGAGGGCCAAAAACTTTAGATTGGCAGCCGTGGTATCCCACATCTCGCGAAAAACGAGCGAGATGTGGGGCACCCATTGGTCTGTGGTCAGGACAGAATTCAGCCACGATGGGTTCTCACGCAGACTCTAAAGGTCCCATGATTGGACTGTATTTGTGCCGGGGATAAGGCTCGCTGCGGCGAGGTATCCCCGGCCTACCCTGAAACAGAGTTTATCCGCAGCCTGCTAACCCAGAAAGCCGAGGTTGTTGGTGCTGAAATTGCCAATGTAAGGCAGCACATATGGCAGGTCACTGGCCGGCAGGCCGAACCATTGGGCCAGAGTTGACGCGTATTGCGCGGATGCTGTGGTGGGAACCCAGCGGCCATTGCTACTGGCGTCGTCGGGACCTGCTAACGCGAGCGTGGGGAACGTTCCGTAGATCTTGCCTCCCTGCACTGCCCCACCGAGGATGATGTGGTGGCTGCCCCAGGCGTGATCGGATCCGGCGGCGGAGTTGGGCTGGAGAGTGCGCGCAAAATCAGAGCAGGTAAATGCCGTGACGGAGTTTGCCAGATTCATCTCCTGCAGTGCCTGGTAGAAGGCTCCCAGAGCCGGGCTGAGTTGCGCGAGCAATGCTGCTTGCGTATCCAGCTGGCTGCCGTGGGTATCGAAGTTGCCGGAGCCGACAAAAAAGATCTGCCGGGTGACGCCCAGCGCGGACCGCACCTGGATGAGATTTGCCACCTCCTGCAACTGTGCGCCGAATGGATTTGCCGTGGTGGGAAAGACGGTCTTGAGTGGCGAGGCCGCGCCCAACGCATTGGTCAGGGTGGCGTTATAGGTGTAGGCATTGTTGGTAATGCCGTTGTCTGCCTGGATTAACGAAACACCGCTGCTTAGCTTGGCAAACTGTTGCGCGGTCTGCTGGCGAGCGTTGCAATACGCATGGTCGCTGCAATATGGAGAGGCCGGTCCCGAGGGGGAGACGGAAACGGGCGTGGTCTGGGTTCCGTTACAAAACAAGGCGTCCCCGCTCAATGAGGCGATCATGGGCACCAGGGCGCCCGGGTTGTATTGGGTGTTCATCTTGTCGGCGATGCGTCCCCCCAGCCGGTTCCGCCGGAGTTCTGAATCTGGTTTTGCCATTCCAACTGCTGGTCGGGGTGGGAGAAAAGATTATTGGGCTGTGCCACTTGCTTTGCCTGGTACTGCGCCCTGGTAGTTGGCGAAAGCAGCGTGCCGACGTTGGCAAGAAAGGCCGCATTGCCGCTGTTGAACAACGACTGAACCTCCGGCATGCTGGGGTGCAGAGCAAAGTTGGGCTGGGGCGCCAGCGGCAGCAGCGTGTTCTGCGGCAGCGCCAGGCCGCCACGAACAGTCGAATAATTTTGATAGCCCTTGGTGTCGAAGGGAATGAGCATGTTGTTCGCATCATTTCCGCCGAACATGAAGATGCAAACCAGCGCTTTGTAATCCGTTGTGGTTTGGGCGAGTGCGTTCAACATGCCAAAGGGCCGAAACCCGAGCGCGTTCCCGGCCGCGGCCAGGGATGCAGTTGCCAGAAAGCTGCGACGACTCTTATGCATAACACTCCTTCTCCGCGCTAGTGAATGATCTTGTATTGCGAGGACGTGACCACGAGAAAGACCGCCACCTGCGCACGCGACTGCAGGTCGGTGGCGGGAATGGCGGAAATAGCCGTGATGAGATCGCTTCGCATGTCGGCCGGCATCTGGCTGTGCATGAAGAGCATTCCCAGGTAATCCGCCAATTGCGTTGGATCAGCCGCGTTTTTCCCGATGGCGCCGGTTGCGCTCAAATCCACCGTTAGCCCTGGAATACTGCTGTGGATGATGTTGTCCGCCAGGGACAAACGGGGAATGATCGCTCCCGGTATTTTCCAGACCGAACTCAGGAGAATTTATATCTGCCTGTGGGATTACGTATTGGGGAGGAAAATAATTGAAGACACTGGTCTGGCTAAATGGCACTTCCCCCAGATCACTCAAGTCGTCCATGAAGTTAATGAACGGGTAGGGATCGGCTGAATTGGTTTGCGTGGCGCTCAGGCCGCGCACCAGGTTCACCACCCAGAGGAGAGGCTCTCGCAAGTGACCACCATCGACAGCAGGATTGGAGTCCGCCTGGTCGCCGGTCTGCGCATCTCCCGCTCTCGCCTCCTGATCCATGATGATCGCCGTAAGGACGGCTTTCATATCTCCTCGCACGCCGCTGCCGTTGTTGGCAAAGACCGCTGAGACACGCTCCACATATCCGGGACTAGGGTTGCCGGTAACCAGGTGCTGGATAAGCTGCCTGCAAATAAACGGACCAATGTTGGGGTGAGCAAATATGTTATCGAGTGCACCCTGCAGATCTTGCTCCGCGGTCTGGCCTGCAGGCAGCGTGGTGTCGTTGAGAAGAATTTTTTGCGTTGTGTCGTGCGCGCTCTCGACCGGTACCATCAGGTGGTTATAGTTATATGTCCAGGTGAGGTTCGAAGGACTGCTGCCATCGGCGTTGGCAAAGGTCCAACCTGTATACGCCCGCGCAAAGGCTTCGACCTGCAGCTCAGTGTAGGTAGGAATGGGATTGCCGCTGCTGTCGGTCTGCAGGGTTCCGTCCGCATTGAGAAGCTCCGGCCCGAGGCTGAAGAGCTGCATCATCTCGCGGCCGAAGTTTTCATTTGCGATCTGCCCGGGCGGCGGCGCTGCACTGTTCAACATGTTGAGATAAACGCCCATCTGGGGTGCGAGGGCCGCATCCTGCATGATGGTGCGGTAGTTGGTGAAAGCGTCGTTCGCGAGGGTATTGAGATAGAACGGCATCGCACCCGGTTCTTGAATCGGCGCGACCCATATTTCACTAAGAGCCATGGCTGCACGCTGGCGCAGTTGGTCGTTGCCCCAGGCCGACACCTTGAGGAAATTTGACATGGTGCAACGAAAGTTGTTGGGACACTCCGAGTCTGACGACGGAGGCTGGCTGTAGGCGGTCGTTGGCTGGTTGAATTGCTCGGCCAAGGCTGCCTGCAAGCCAATTTGCTGCACCTGAGCAATGCCGGCAGCCGTCGGGCCAAAGCTGGTTTGATCGAGAAAGCGCGCTGCCGCCGTGGCTGAAACGGGGGGACTCTGGGGAAGAATGGTTGCATCCAATTTACCGGAGATGGCAGGTGCAGCCACGCTGGTCGCGGTGATGACGATGGCGCTGTTGCTGGGGACACTCGACGGAGGGGTGTATAGGCCGCTCGCAGAGATGGTACCGGAGGCCGCATTGCCGCCAACTGTGCTGTTGATGGCCCAGGTGACAGACTGGTTCTGAGCACCGGCGACGGCAGCCGAGTATTGGGCGGGAGTTCCGATATTGACCGTCGCCGGTCCAGTGACTGTTACTGAAGTCGCGGCACCGGCGGATGCCTGGAGAGTAACGGAAATAATACCCGAGATACTGGAATCAGCAGCGCTTACCGCGGCGATCACGATTGTTCCGGAAGAAGGCATGGCCGCCGGCGCGGTGTAGAGGCCGGCGGCTGAAATGGTCCCCGACTGAGCGGTGCCGCCGGCAGTTTGATTCACGTTCCAGGTGACTGCCTGGTTGCTTGAGCCCGTGACCTTGGCCGCATATTGCGATGTGGAGCCGAGCGCTACCGTTGCGGAACCAGTTACGGTTACAGCAAGCGGAGTGGAGGTCGCGGATGGGTTGGAGCCGCTATTGCTTGAGCAAGCTGCCAGGAGAAGGAGAACTCCAGTGACGGACCCTGCCAGCAGGGTGTGACGGGGATTGAGATGCATGGCATGATTCCTCTATGCCGCTGACGGCCCAGGGTGGTTCCGGCGCACGCAAGACGCGTGATCGCGCACCACGCGCGGGTCAGCGCGTGGTCTTGGGGGCGAAACGAACTTTCCTGGTGTTTGCCTGCCGTACGCAGTCGACTTGGATCCCGTTCTTGCGCTTAGTCCAGGCTGATATGTTGAAGGCAGTGCGAAGATCAGTTCTTCTCTTCCCGCTTTATACCTTACCGATTGGATACGTCCTCTACCGCTTCTGTGTTAGGGGCGTGACGGGAAAGGCATCTGGCTTTCGAGGGGAGGAACCTGTAGCAGTTACGGGCACAATTAGCTTAATGCAGTTTCGCAATTACTGTGCCTCACAAAAATCGCGAGGTGTGGTTTTCCTTGGGAGAAAACCACGAAAAGGCCTATCGCTCCCCCGGATTTCCTGCAGCGCGGCACCAGCCGGGGAAAGCGATGTGCGGCTTTCTTCGCGGAAAGCCGCATGCAGTCCACTGGCCCCAGAAAGCTCCACAGGAAATCCGGGTTCGGTCTACACCAATTGCGAAACTGCTAACGGCGTTGGAAGTCGGGTGACCCGAACAATAATCCCGCGGTCACGGCTGCCTGCTGGGCGGCGGCCGGCTTGTTTGCGGCTACAGCGGCAGGCATCGGCTTGCCATTGCTTTGCTGGGGAGGAGGCGCAGCCAGCTGCTGCAAGATCAGATTGCGGGTGTTCTCTGAGGTCTGGCCGTGCAACAGGAGAGTTTCTATTTGACGCTCCTGCTCCTCGGGCGGCAATGCCTGCGCGCCCAGTTGGCTCAACCAGTCCACAGTGACGCCTTTGCTTAAGCGATTGCCCGCCAGGGCCAGGGAGAAATTCATTCGCGCCAGCAAGGCCCCGCTGTTTACCCATGGATCGGAGAGCATCGAGTAGCCATCCGGAGTTTGCCGCCCATAGAGGGGCTGCCCCAAGTCGCCGATGGCCTTCACCAGCACGCCGGCGTCTTGCACATCGACTCCTCCTGCCCGGGTGGCGGAGATCACAAAATCCTCAGGCGTTTTGATCTTGGCGCGATAGGAGGTAACGGACCAGAACTCCGGGGATTGCACCAGAAAGCGCATCACCTCGCCAATGTTGCCGTTGGAAGCGAGAAAGACCGTGCTCAGGCGGTCAACCAGGCTCTGCGGTGGGTTGTCGCTGACGAACCGAACCGCCAGCTTGCGACAGATAAAGTGCGCAGTCGCCGGCCGGGTCGCCAACAGGTGCAAGACTTCAAGACCCTCGGCAAAACCCTTTTCCTTGATTTCCACGCCGAGCACGTGCTTGGTGCCAGGCTCATGGCGGCTTTCATCAAAGACAAAGCGCGGTCCACCCTTGGGCGGCTGCTCGATTGTCCAGCCGGTAAAGACCTTGGCCACTTCGGTCACATCGCGCTGCGTATAGCCGCCGTTGACACCCAGCGTGTGCAGCTCCATCAGCTCCCTGGCATAGTTCTCGTTAAGGCCTTTGGGGCTGCCGCCCTTGGGAGGCGATACGGGGCGCCCGGGACCACCGATGGCATTTAGCGAGTGGGGACCTGTACTGCCGGCGTTGTCAAGGTAAGTCATCATCGCGGTGCTGGTCGCGGTGTCAAACAGCAGTACCTCGAAGCTGCCCAAGGCGTTGGGACGGATCCCATCCCGCTCGTACGGAACCAGGCTGTAGATCTCTTCGCCGGTCTTGCCTTGAAAGATATTGAAGTGATTCAACCAGAAGTCGGTCATCACTTCCTGCAATTGACGCTGGCTATACACCGCACGCAACACCCGGCTTTGCAGCAACTCGCCCTGCACCACCTGCCGCGGATTATCCAGGGCGATCAGGGTCTCGCGCTGGTCAGGGGACATGCCCTCTTCGAGAGCGGTGCGCTGGACGGGAGAGAGCTGGTGACGTAGCGCTGTGTATTCACCTGCCGGCAGGGAAAGCACCTTGGCCATGCGCGGGCCCGGAGCCAGGCTGAGCAGCGCCGCTACCTCTGCATCCGAAAGAAGAGGGGGCACTGCGGGCAGCGGCGTGGCGACAGCAGTTGCGGACGCATTGGCGGCTTTGGCCTTATCCTGCTCCTGCTTCTTGCGCTCCGCGACCAGCTGATTCTCATAGATGGCTCGCTCGGTGGCATTGAACAGAGGTACGGACATTTTGCCGTTCTCGACCTGGCGAATGACGCTGCCCGGAGGGAACTCATGCGTCAGATCCTGTTCGGAGAGACGCATGGCTGGAAATTGCTCCAACCGCTGGTCCAGGGCAGAGTCGTCGATGATTGAGGGATGGAGTTGCTGGGTGATCCAGGCATCCAGGCCCATGGCCTTCACTTCTTCCAGTTCGCCAGGGCGGGGGCCGAAAGTCAGCCTATCGAGCGCATGCAGGATGCGTTGATCGCCCTCAACCTCCTTCAGCTTGGGGGGCGCCGGCAGGTTAACCGTCACCGTCGTGGACGCGGGTGGCTTCTTCTTGGCGGTTGCCAAAGGGCCGCAAAGCATCAGGGCCGACGCGAAGATCAGGAACTGGCTCGTCTTCTGCAAGAAAGCACCCCATCATCAGAACGAACCCTCGAGGTCGCCACAAGTTGCTGACCCGAATTGGGTAAGATTGGCCTAGTTTAACAACATCCACTTCCCGTTGGATTGGCGTGGCGGCGGCTATCTTGTTCATTCCGCATGGCCGCGCACCGAAAGCTTCCGCCGGGGTGGGTCACTTGTATAGATCCAATTCAGGGCGGTTTAGTTTGAGGAGGGCGAGCTTTATTCCCATTCTGAGAAGAGGAGGGGCCTCGGGCTTTTCCGGTCGCCGAACGGCAGCCTTCGGGGGTCTGTCAGGAGCGTGCTGGCGGGCCGGTTTACCTCACGTGGCGCTGGCAACGAATATTCAGGTCGTAATCTTGCTCGAATCGAATATGGGGCTTCGCTCGCCTGCAGAGGCTGCGGGTTGACGCCTTAGGACCGCCAAAAAGACCGCTTTTTCTCTGCGGAAGGTGCGAGTTAAGCGAGTTATGCGAGTTAAGTCCCCCCTGCCGGCATCTTTTGCCTCTCCGGCGGTCAGCGTGTGCTGATTGAACCCTCAAAGAATCTGGTCATCGTCCGGCTTGGCCCGTCACATGGTCCGGGACAAGACATCAGAGGGCTGTTGCACTTGAGTGCCGCGATAGGCCGATCCCTCGCGGTCAACGACAGCGACTTGAAGACGAAGTGATCGAGCTTGCACTGGGTTGTCTTATCCAAGAAGCAGCGCGGTAACGCCCCGTCTGTTTGAATGGGTTTTGTGTCACCGGTTTTTGGCGGTGGGGGACAAGTCCGGAACGGATTAGCTCGTAGCAGTGTCAGACTCCATGCGCTGAAACCGCCTTCGATACGCGTTAGGACTCAACGCCACGCGGGCGCGAAAATGATGACGAAGCGTGGGAGCCGATCCGAATCCGCAGTCCTCTGCGATTTCTTCAACAGAACGCTCTGTCGTTTCCAGCAAGTCCTTGGCATGCCGCACGCGCAAATTCGTGATCCAGTCCAGAGGACTCGTGCCAAGTGCATCCGCAAACCGCCTGCTCAGCGTCCTTTTGCTGGTATGTGCCTGGCGGGCAAGCTGATCGACTGAAATGGGATCGCCCAATCTAGCCTGGACCCAATCGAGCAGATGCGCGAGCCATGGGCTCGATTGCTCGCTGACCGGTCTGTCGATGAACTGCGCTTGCCCTCCCTCGCGATGCGGCGAAACGACCATTCTTCTAGCCACGGCGTTGGCAGCAACAGTTCCAAAATCCTTGCGGATGATATGCAATCCAAGATCAATTCCTGCAGCGCTCCCTGCTGAAGTGAGGATGTCACCCTCGTCGACGTACAACACATCGGGTTCAAGACGGATCCGAGGATACATGCGTCGCGCCTTGTCGATATACCGCCAGTGTGTTGTTGCTCTTCTCCCATCAAGAAGACCCGTTGCAGCCAGAACAAAGAAGCCCGAGCAGATGGATACCAATCTGACCCCTCGTTCGTGCGCCGCGACAAGAGCGCGAAGCAGGCGGCGCGGAGGCTCTTCGTCCGGGTTGCGCCATCCGCTCACCACAACGGTGTCCGCTTGCAAAATGCCATTGAGGCCTCGGCGCGGCAAAATGCTCACGCCCCCGGTCGCATACAAGGGCCCCTTTTCCACTGCACAGACCTCGAAGGTGTACCACGGATCAAGTTCCGGACGAGGTAGTCCAAACAGCTCCACAACAATGCCGAATTCAAAAGTTGCAAGGCCTTGGTATGCAAGGGCTGCAACGTGATGGGTAGCCGCGGAGGCTCGGGGTTTTGTAATTTTGCGATCTGGCACGATATTTACGATATATGGCATTCAGGCCACTGGCAAGAGACGAGCCTCTCATCCATCCTGAAGTAGAAAGAAACGCTAAACGGGAGAAATACCGATGTCCATTGCCGAAACCGCTACTGAGAGCAATGTGCCGCAAAAGGCGCCGTTCAACGTCAAGACCGTGAGCCGGGTGCTTGAGGTGGCGCCTGCACCAGCCAGAGCGGCTCTCGAACACTTCTCAAGAAAACTCGAATTCGAAACGGATTGCGCGGATGTGTTCGCATCGTTTGTCTCCCAACGGATTGACTTCGTTCTAGTGGATGTACGGTCGGAGAAACTCTTTTTGAGGAGCCATGTGCCGGGCGCAATCAATATCCCGGTGCTCAACATTACTGCGGATCGTCTGGAGGAATATTCCCCTGAGACTGTGTTTGTCGTATATTGCGCCGGGCCGCACTGTAACGGCGCGAACAAGGCCGCAATCCGCATTGCAGGAATGGGTCGCCCGGTTAAAGAGATGATCGGGGGCGTTACCGGATGGCTCGACGACGGTTTTACTCTGGAAGAAGGACGATAGCGGAGCATGAACTCTGGTCTCTCTATGCGATTCGAAACACTTGCAGTGCATGCGGGCGGAGAGCGCGACGAAACTGGGGCGATAGCGCCGCCGCTGTATTTCTCTACAAACTACGAACATAACCCCGACGGAGATCCGCCCAGAGACTTCCTGTATATCCGCTTCGACAACCCCATGCAGCGCAGGTTGGAAAGCGCGCTTGCTTTGCTTGACGGCGGTGAGACCTCGCTGGTGTTTGCATCGGGCGCCGCGGCCGCAGCAGCTTATCTTCAATCTCTGCAGCCTGGGAGTCACATCCTCTTCTGCGACGACCTATTCTACGGGTTCCGCGATATTATTCCTGAGTTTTTGCCGCGCTGGAACATCGACTGGTCTTATGTCGACATGACAGACCTTGATGCGGTGCGCGCTCAGATGCGGCCAAATACGCGTGCCGTCTGGGCTGAATCGCCAACCAATCCATTGATGAGGATTTACGACCTCGCCGGCCTGGCGGAGCTTGCGCATGAAAAAGACGCTCAGCTGCTGGTCGACGGCACCTTTGCCACACCGGCATTACTCAAACCGTTAGTGCTCGGCGCTGATGTGACTCTTCATTCCACCACGAAATATATTGGCGGTCATAGTGACGTTCTGGGAGGTGCGTTAGTCTTTCGGCGGCAAAGTGAGCAGGTCTCCCGCATTCGCCAAGTTCGCAAGCTTCTCGGCGGTGTGGCTGCGCCGTTCAGTTCCTGGCTTGTGCTCCGTGGGTTGCGCACCCTGGCTGTGCGCATGCGGGTTCACTCCGCGAATGCCCTGATCGTCGCTTCATTTCTTGAGCCTCACCGTCAAGTGAGTGAGGTGTTCTATCCTGGTTTGACTTCCAACTCCGGACATCCTCTGGCTAAGCAGCAGATGAGCAATTTTGGAGGTATGCTGTCGTTCAGAGTGCAAGGTGGTCGAGAGCGGGCGATTGAAGTTGCGTCTCGCGTGCGTCTCTTCATCAATGCAGGCAGCCTCGGCGGACCCGAAAGTCTTATTCACCATGCAGTATCGTTTATGCATTCGCCAGGGCATACCCCCGACGACCTCCTGCGACTGTCAGTTGGCCTCGAGCATCCTGCGGATTTAATTGATGATCTCAAGCAGGCGCTTGGGTAAGGGAACCACTTCCCCGCGACGGAGTCGATGGTACAGAACACGAGCTGGAACTTCTTCGGCGATCTGAGAAGGGCGATCCGGGAAGGAGGTCAAAGTGGAGAATCTAAGGAGGGATGTGGTACCCATTAGCACCTTCGATGACCGTTACCTAGAAAAGCCGAGTCACGAGAAAAGAGTGGTGGAGATTTCCGCGTCGAATATCGGTGGCCTGCTTGAACTGAATAACCTCCACGCTCAGGAGACGTCGTCGCTGAACGACAATCAGTTCAGACACCTGCTACGCGAGGCGTGTTACTCCCGCACCGTAGCGCCGAGCCAGGCCCTGATGCTCGCTTTTGACCCTCACGCAAGGTATGACAGCCCTAATTTTCTTTGGTTTTGCGAGCGCTTCGCGAACTTTGTCTATATCGACCGCGTCATTGTCTCGCAGGAATCGCGCCGGCAAGGGCTTGCTGCAGCTTTGTATCAAGACCTTTTCAAATGGGCGGCGCTACGGCACTACGATCTGGCCGGGTGCGAGGTAAATGCCGTTCCACCGAACCCGGCATCCGACTCGTTCCACGAGAAAATGGGCTTTACCCAGGTGGGGGATGGCGAACCACATCCCGGCAAGCGGGTCCGTTATCTCTCGAGGTCCATCTAATGATGCCCGTGACGTTGCGCTGTTGCTATGGTTTGATCTCGCCGATTAGGATTTGCCTTTGGACGCTGCTTTCGCCGCGTTCCGATACGGCTCTACCGGCAGATACCAAACATTGGAGTTGCTGTTGTCCCAGGTTTCCAGACGATCGAGATCCTTTTCCGCTTGCTCATGCGCGCGCGGGAAATGCACCAGGACAGCGCGGTCGCTGCTGAAGTAAATATTGCTCTGGCTCTGCCCCAGATGCGGCTCATCGTCAGTGCTGTATCCGTATTGGTCGTCCCCGGCGTAGCGGATGGGGAGGACCGGGCCCCAGTCGGCACCCTGCTTCGCGACGATGAAGAGATGATCCTTTGGGTCACCTTGAAGGCGGGCGGAACTCGAGAACACGAGGAAGGATTCGTCGGGGGCGATCTCCGGGTCGACATCAGCGGTGGTGCCGTCGCTGAATGAGAGCGGCTGCGCGGGCTGGTAGGCGCCGCTCTCGAACTTTGAAGAGTAAAGGCGCTTCTGGCCGGTCTTGTCGATGACGGTGAAGTAAAGGTTGCCGCTGGCGGCGATGCTGGGCTTCCAGATGGAGTGGCCGAGGTTCACGGCGTTCGGCAGGCGCACAGGCTGGCTCCAGCCGGAGCCCACACGATCGACGCGCCAAAGGTTCGAGACGACGCCGGGGATGGGCTGGCCTTCAACAGGCTTGACGGTCGTCGGGGTTTCGGGTCGCGTGGACTGGAATACGATGAATGTGCCGTCGGGAGAAATGGTGGGTGATGAGTCGGGCCACTCGCCGGAGAAGGATGCGAGAACGGGTTTGGTCCATTGGCCGGATTCAGAAGAGTGCCGCGACTAGCAGAACGATAAGACTCGCAAACCCGGCAATCACTCGAATAACATGGAACCTCATCCAACGATCCCGGAGTTGCCGCCAGTTCCCCGGTAGTGTTGAGGGCGTCCACGTGACGATTTGCTGAACAATGGGAACTTCAATCACCACCGTGACCAGCAGCGCAACGAGAAAGAGCAAAAATGCGGCCGCGCTGAGATAGAAAACCATCGGCTGCTGGTGGTAAGAAAACAACAGGAGCGGGATGATCGACAACATGGTGCACGGCATCAGAACGGTCATGACTGGCGCCATGTTACGGTTCATCCGATCGACGATTTCGAGAAAAACTTCAGGCGCAAAGGTCTTCATCGATCGAGTCAAGGCTATCCATGGCCCATGGAACATTCCAGCCGTGAGAGCCGAAAAAACGATGCTGATTAACTCCCATGTCCTCATTGTGAGCCCCCATTTTCAACCAAAGGTTCCCTCCACAGTTGCCTCGTCAGCTATCAGTGCTCTTAAAGCAGGCCCTTTGCCATTATAAACAATTTTGTTTATAACTATATTCGTGAGGAGCAGCGAGTTCAAGCGTTTAGTTGGCGGATCAGGGAGCAACATTCAAGCCGGGCAAAGGTTCCCACCTCAAGGTCACCCTGAAGGGCAAGAATTCTGTTCTGCCGATGCACGGCAAGGAACTCGGTACCGGGTTGGTGACGGCTATCAAAAAACAGCTTGGTCTCAAATAGGAGGGCATCATGCGATATCCAATTGACGTAAAGCCGGATGGAAAGTTCTTCCTCGTAACCTTCCCGGATATCCCCGAGGCTATTACTCAGGGGAAGAGCCTGAAGGAGGCCAAAGAGGTGGCAGCCAGCGCCCTCGAAACCGCACTGGATTTCTATTTCGAGAACTCCCGGGTTGTCCCAAAGCCATCGCGCATAAAACGCGGTCAGGATTTCGTCGAGCTCCCCGCCAGCGTTTCCGCGAAGGTGCTTCTGCTGAATGAAATGATCCGGCAGCGGGTTCGTCCCGCAGAACTGGCGCGCAGGATGCAGACGACACCGCAAGAGGTGAACCGGCTGACGAACATTCGTCACACTTCGAGGATCGATGGGATCGCCGGGGCGATGAAGGCCCTCGGCAAAACGCTGGAGATTCGCGCGGTATAAGCTGAGTAAGTGCCGTTAAGACTAGTCTCGCAAATACAAATTCGTGACCTGAGGGGAATGGCCCTAAGGCGGAATATCTGATGCCGGGCTAGCGCTCCGACAGGCTTGCAAGGCGCATGGGCTCCAACCTAGTCCGGCCGGAGCGCCACGCGGCCGCAACCAGGTACCAGGCGGGCCCAATCAAAAGCCAGTTGAAAATCCACAAAGCATTGCTGCTCCATGCGGAGATCATCAACACGGTCACGATGAACGCCAGAAAGGACGCTGAGCGAAGCGAGATTGGAGTGCTGCGTAATCCTCGGCGGACTCCTAAGATCGCCGGCAGAAGAAAGAGGAATACGCACAACGTGGAGTCCGACATACAGAGAGACGAATAAGCGGGCATAACAGACAGCACAGCATTTACCCAGACGGTCCGCGGGGAAACCGAGCCAACAATGTAGCCACCTGACCAGGACCAGGCGAGGAGCAGACAAATATGGCACAGCAGCAGGGGGAAACCCTCATGACCCGTTGGCCAATGTCCAGCGTAGATCTTGTGATTGACCAGCCGCTG
Source organism: uncultured Acidobacteriaceae bacterium (assembly GCA_963834205.1). GTDB lineage: Bacteria > Acidobacteriota > Terriglobia > Terriglobales > Acidobacteriaceae > PALSA-350. The sequence goes on from CAWIBI010000069.1 coordinate 58,002, forward strand.
GTAGGTGCAGCTAACCGAAAAAGAGACGGTCATCAAGAGGTAGCTGCTGGGAAGCGTCACGGCCAAGCCCGCAAGCCATGGCCGGGGATGTCTCCAATGGGCGGCCTGGCGGCGGAGAATCAAGCCGAAGACATCGAGGAATCCTCGGCAGAAGTTTTCGTTGGTTTCCAACAAATCACCCAGTACTACCTCGCGTTCATCCCGATCGAGCAGCCTCGAAGTTAGCTCCAGCAACGGCCAGGCAAATCCGTTCATAACGCCCTTCCCATTCGGTTTTCTACCCAGGACGCGCCCCGGCTCACACGCATGACCGCGTCGTAGAATTCTTTCGCGGCCCGCGCACCTTGCGCAGTTACACGAACCATGCGCTTGGCCCGGCCACCGCGCTGCGCCGTGGCTTCGCCCGCCCAGGTCTTCAGCAGGCCTTTTCTTTCCAGGCGATCGATGGTCGTATAGAGCGCGCCCATAGAGCATTTTCGTTCAATGGCCACTTCCAGCTCTTCGCGAATCGCCACTCCATAGGCCGCCTCCCCGAGTCCGGCGGCGGTGGTGATCAATGCGTATTCAAATTCACCAAGCATTATTAAGCATACATTGTAGTATTAATAGGGATTCGGTCAAGGGATTTTGTTTTAGCCCGCGCCGCATCAACCGGGTAGAACTTTGGCAGCTAGCGGGTCAATTGTGTTCCATCGCCGGGAATGACGTCCAGAAGGCTTATGAAATCAAGCGTGTGCTTCCAATGGACAATCAGAAAAGGTGTCGTCTGGCCGTTTAGGTACAGATCCTGGCGTAGAAGCCGCCACACGCTCAGAGACTTGTCGTAAAAGGCCGCTTGCTGAGGATCATCGGGGTTATAGCCGAATGCCTGGATGTCGCTGACGACCTCCCTTTCCACGGCCAGCTCTCTTTCGAAGGGAGGAGGAGCACTCACTCGACCGTCATTATCGATGGTCAGCACCCGCTCCCGTAGATTGAGGGGCGCCGGGGAGTGACTCCGCGAACGAAAGACGTAGCGGGCAATGGCCATGGCACCCACGAATCGCTGCAGACAGCCTCGGTTTTCTTCTCCGTCGGCAGAGAGGCAAAAGGCGCGGTTGGTCAGGCGGTCCCGAAAGTGAAAGCTCTCGGTAGAAGAGTTGGCGAGAAATTGAACACTCATGCGCCCTTCGCATTCCGGAGTCAGGAAGCGATAGCTCGGCGCAGAGAGCTTTTCGGATCTCAATGGTTTTGTGGTCAGCCCAAGGCTTGCCAATGACCATAGGAAGAAGCGCCTGTCTGGGTTTGACAGAAACGGCCTCGAGTTCGCAGGTGCTGCCATCGCTTCTCCGAAACGCCCGAAGATAATTATAACTACATTGTAGTAGTAATTGTCAACGGAGTCAGAAGAGGAGCGGGTCCCTCCAGTACCACTAGCAGGAAATCCGGGTACGCTCGGGATGACAAAGGGGAGGCTGGCGCTTCTATTTGGTGTGATGGTGGTAATGACGAGAGGCTATGGCTTTCCGCGAGGTGGCACAAGTTGCTGACCCGAACAGGTATAAGATTTCGCCTATGATTTCCAAGTTCACCTATCGACGCCTCCCGTGGATTGGCTTGGCTGCGGCTATCCTGCTCGTTCCCCATGGCCTATTGGGACAACTGCAACCTTCAGAACAAACGCGCTGGGTGGGCGACACACCCGCGACGGCGCCTCCCCTGGCGACTGATCTGTCGCCCGAGCTGACGCGAAAGAACGTCCGCCATGCCATAGAAAAGGTCGGCGATTGGCAACTAGCGAAGGCTGAACCGGGATTCAGCCAGGATTGGACCTTCGCGGCCCTTTATACCGGCTTTATGGCCGTACCCAAAGCGGCCAACGGCAAGAAATATCAGCAGGCTATGTTGCAAATGGCTCAGAAATTTAAGTGGCAGTTGGGGCCGCGGGTGGCGCACGCCGATGATGAGGCGATCGGCCAGACCTATCTGGATCTGTACTTTCGCTATCACGACCGGGCTATGATGACGCCTACGCAGCAGGGCATGGATACGGTGATGGCATTGCCCGATAATCGGGAAAAGCCGCTGTGGTGGTGGTGCGATGCACTGTTCATGGCGCCGCCGGTGCTGGCGAAACTCAGCCGGGCAACCGGCGACCGCAAGTACATGGACTTTATGGACCGCCAGTGGTGGATCACATCCAGCTTGCTCTACAGCCCTTCAAACCATCTCTTCTTCCGCGATCAGTCGTTCCTCGATAAGCACGAAGCAAATGGCAGCAGCCTGTTCTGGTCGCGGGGCAACGGATGGGTTTTTGCCGCGCTCGCGCGGGTGCTGACCGAAATGCCGCAGGATTATCCTTCGCGCCCGAAGTACATAGCCCAATACAAAGATATGGCAGAAGAGCTGGCTGGACTGCAGGGCGCCGACGGGCTTTGGAGACCCGGCCTGCTGGATGCAGCTGCTTATCCCTTGCCGGAGAACTCCGGCTCAGCGTTTTTTGTTTATGGCTTTGCATGGGGGATCAACAACGGCATTCTCGATCGGGGGAAATACCAGCCGGTTGTCCAGAAAGCCTGGGCGGGGCTGTTGGCTCATATTTACCAGGACGGCCGACTGGGCTGCATCCAGCCGATCGGAGGCTCTCCCAGCGGCTTTGGTGCTGCTTCGAGCTACGTCTTTGGGAGCGGGGCTTTCCTGCTCGCAGGCTCAGAGGTCTACCGCCTGGCACACTGAAATCCAATAATCATTTGAGCGGCGACCGGAGCTCGCTTATCATCGTGCCGTCCCTCTCCAGGGAAGAGGAAGGTAGACGTGTTTCGATCCGCGCAGAGCAGAGTTCTTCTCGCCGTGGCGCTTTGTGCAGTACCGCTGGGCGCTCAAAACGATCCTAACTCGATCGCAAGCTATTTCACCGGCAAAGAAGTGGTGCTCAAGATCGACATGCCAGGTACCCAGCAGGGGGTCGATCTGCGCTACAACAAAGACGCCCCCATGAACTGGAAGGAGTACGCCAATCGCCTGAAGAGCAACGGCGTCGCAATCCATAAGGGCGATACGGCGCGAGTGACCGCGGTGGTCCTCAAGGATGACCGGATCGAGTTTCAGCTGGACGGAGGCGGTTTCGGCACGTTTGGCGATGACAGCAACGCGACCGTCACCCCCAAGACGGTGGAAAAGAGCGACTACGAGAAGCGGCTGGAAAAACAGATCGCCAATACCACCGATGACGACCAAAGAAGGCGATTACAGCGGGACCTCGATCGGGAAAAGTCGCGGCGGGAACGGCAGGATGCGGACAACCGAAGCGCGGCCCAGGTGGCCAGCCAGATCAAGGCACAACAGATCGCGGACAAGCGGTTGCAGGGCGGTTCCCGGTTCAACCTGCGTTGGCCGGGCAAGATACCCGCAGAGCAAAAGACCCCCGATGCGGTGATGAAGCTGCTTGCGGACTACGTAAGCTTTGACGGGCCGCAACAGGCGGCGGCCCCGCCACCCACCGGCGGCGACGTGGCCGTGCCGGCAACGGCTCAGCTGACACGCGGCATGAAGATGAGCGACGTGACGAACTTGTTCGGACAAGGAAAGCAGTTGTCGGAATCTGTTTCCGGCGATGGCTTGAAAACCCAAACCGTTCAATATTCGAGCGGCGACCGGCGGGTGGAAGTCACTTATGTCGAGGGGGTTGTGGTTCGTTACTCCATCAGCTCCAACTAGGGCTCGCTTGCAACCGCTTGGTTACCATGCTAAAGTCCACTTCGTGTACCCTGCCCAACATAGCGTTGCGCGCATCAGCATGAACGGGCTCTCCGCCTGTTGTTGTCGCTAGTTTCCTTCCCCGCTGAATTTCAAGCCGTATCCCTTACATAGCTACAGCCCTCCACAGGAGTAACTCCACATGTCGCATCCATCGCTGCTCAAGCGCGTTTCCCTCGATACCTGGGCGGTTCTGCTGGCACTCGCCGCAGCTCTGCTGGTCCGCTTCGATGTTTTGAAAACCATTCCCTGGTAACGGAGATCGCGAGAAAAGAGGAAGAGTCATGGGAAGCGCCGCAATCCGAACATCCGTCGATGCAGAACAGATAATGACCGCAACTCGGCCACGCAATGCAGCCGGCCTGATACCTGGAATTCTGCTGCTGGCCGTTGTTGGGTATGCGGGTAAGTTTATCGAGCACTTCATCGCTTCCTACGGCAAGGCCCACCACCTGGTGCTGCCGAATATTGAGTATGTGCTTTGGGCTATTCTGATTGGCCTAGCCATCTCGAATACCGTGGGTGTTCCCGCAATCTTTCGCGCCGGGGTGGCAACTTATGAGTTCTGGCTCAAGGCCGGGATTGTGCTGCTGGGCGCGCGTTTTCTGCTGGGCGATGTGCGCCGGCTCGGGGGCCTCTCGCTGGTGCTGATCGCGATTGAACTGGTGCTCGCACTTACGTTCATGACCTACCTGGGCCGGGCCTTCAAACTCAAACCCAAGCTGATTAGTCTGCTGGCGGTGGGGTCCTCTATTTGCGGAGTCTCGGCGATTATTGCCGCCCAGGGGGCGATCGATGCCGACGAGGAGGACTCATCGTACGCAATCGCCGCGATTCTGCTGCTGGGGGCCATCTCTCTCTTTCTCTTTCCGGTGGTCGGGCACCTGCTGCACTTAAGTGATCATGCCTACGGCCTGTGGGCAGGACTTGCCGTCGATAATACGGCGGAGGCTACCGCAGCCGGAGCGCTCTACTCGGACGCCGCAGGCAAGGTCGCGGTGCTGGCCAAGACCTGCCGCAACGCCACCATCGGCTTTATCGTTCTGGGATACGCCATCTACTGGGCGTCGAAAGGCCAGGCTGCCGAAGTGCAGAATAAAGGCGCGTTTCTGTGGCGGAAATTTCCCAAGTTTATCCTGGGGTTCCTGCTCATCTCCCTGCTCGCCACCGTAGGGTTCTTTACCAAACCGCAACTTACGGCGGTGGGCAACCTCTCCCGCTGGGCCTTTCTGCTCACTTTCGCCGGTGTGGGCTTACGAACCAACCTGCGCGAGCTGAGTAAGCAGGGGGCGCGGCCATTCATCGTAGGAGCCGTGGGAGAAATTGTCATCGCTCTTATCACCCTGGGGCTTGTATTCGGAGCCGATCACTGGTATCACCTATAGCTGCAGAAGAGGGGACCAGTGAAACCTAGCTTGTTGGTATGTAGTGGCTTGCTTTCTGCGGGATGCCTGTGGGCACAGACCACCGCGGCGCCCGCGAGCAAACCATCGGTTCCAATTTCCCAGGTCCAACGAATGCAGGCACAACTGGAAGACTGGCCAGACCTGGCCCGCTATCGCGCGGAAAACGAGGCGCTCCCGCCAGTCGCCAGCGGCGAAAAGCGTGTCGTCTTTTTTGGGGATTCGATCACCGATGGGTGGGGGCGTTCGCCGACAACGGGAGTGTTTTTTCCGGGGAAGCCCTTCGTAAACCGGGGGATCAGCGGGCAAACGACCCCGCAAATGCTGATCCGCTTCCAACAGGACGTGGTACATCTGCATCCTGCGGCGGTTGTCATTCTCGCCGGCACCAACGACATCGCGGGAAATACAGGTCCCTCCACCCAGCAGATGATCGAGGACAACTTTACCTCGATGGCAGAGATCGCCAAACTGAACGGGATTAAAGTAGTGCTTGCTTCAATCACGCCGGCATATGCGTATCCATGGAAGCCGGAGGTCCAGCCTGTTGAGCGTATTCGCGCGCTCAACAAATGGCTGCAGGATTTCTGCTCGAGCAATGGATTCGTCTATCTGGACTACTACAGTGCAATGGCGGACGCGAAGGGCGCCATGCTTCCAGGGCTGTCGTCGGATGGTGTTCACCCGACGGCAAAAGGGTACGCGGTGATGGCACCCCTGGCGGAAAGTGCGATTGCCCAGGCTTTGGGCCAGTGATCCGGCGGGGAACAGCAGGTTGCTACGCTCTGCCGAAAACACGTTTCCAGGAATGGTCCGCAGAACTGCAGATCCCTCGGCTACCCCGGATTTCCTGTCAAGGTTGGTGGCGTCGCGAACTCCATGCGGTTTTCCTTACTGAAAACCGCACACGCTGCCGTCTCTAGCGCCGCGAACAGGAAATCCAGGTACGCTCGGGATGACAAAGGGGAGAGGGGCGCTTTCCTCTGCATCGCATGCTGGACACGCGAACCGCAGGTCCCTCAACAACCCAAGGACTAGGCTTTTGGCGCCGGCTTTGGGACGGTAAGCTTCTTGAGGGCGTCCTCGTCGCTTGGCAGTTCGGTTTTGCCGGCGGGAAATTTGTTGTAGCTGAGTATATAGGCCAAAAGGTCGGCGGCTTGCGGACGGGTGAGCGAACCCGGCGCGGTCGCCGGCATCAACTTCTGGATCATGTCATAGACGTTCAGCGCCGGCTGGCCCTCGTATTTAGACAGGAAGTCATTTCCAGTGAGCGGAGGGTACGGACCCGTGCCATCGAGCGCGTCGCCGTGGCAAGACGTACACTGCGCCTTATATAAGGCCTCACCGCGATGTGCCTGGTCGGCCGTGTATATGCCGGCGGCTGCGTCCGATTGGCCGCGTACCAACTGGTAGGAGAAAGTGCACAACGTAAGTCCAAGGCTGAGGATGACCGTCTTTTTTGCAAGCACCCGCGTCGTCTCCTGGGAAAGATTAAACTACCCTCATCGTACTTGAGGCTGGGAATGTTTTCCAAACACTGGATCATTGGATTATTGGCAACCGCGGCGTGTTCTATGACAAGCCGAGCGCTTTCCTGCGATGTAGACAACGGAGGACTGACCCTGCCCGCCGGCTTCTGCGCGCTGGTGGCAGCAGATGACGTTGGTAATGCGCGGCATGCCGTAGTGGCGCCCAATGGCGATTTGTATATCGCGCTACAGAGCGGCAGGGAGAAGAAAGGCGGCGTGGTAGCGCTACGCGATGCGAACGGCGACGGCCGCTTCGAGACCAAGGAATACTTCGGCGACGGAAGCAGCACGGGCATCGCGCTGCGTAATGGCTACCTGTACGTCGCTAAGGTGGAGTCGGTCGAGCGATGGAAGATGACCCCGGGGCAACTCAAACCCAGCGGGCCGCCCGAGGTGATCGTAGAAGGCCTGCCTACGGAGCATGAGCATCACGACAAAGGCATTGCGTTCGACGGGAAGGGCTCGCTGTACATCAACATCGGCTCTCCCTCAAATGCCTGCCAGTCACAGGATCGGCTGAAAGGCATCGTGGGCCAAGATCCTTGCCCGCTGCTGGAAACACATGGCGGCATCTGGAAGTTTGATGAAAACAAGCTGCACCAGAAGGAATCGGACGGCCAGAAATTTGTAACTGGACTGCGCCAGGAGCCGGCTATCACCTGGCACGACGGCGCGCTTTATATCGTGATGAACAGCCGCGACCAACTGGATGTCCTGTGGCCTGACAAATTCACCGCAGAGGAAAACGCTACGCGTCCCGCCGAGCCTATGTACCGTGCAACCCAGGGTATGAATTTTGGCTGGCCTTATTGCTTCTTCGATTACATCCAACAGAAGCTGTTGCTGAACCCGGAGTACGGCGGCGACGGCAAGATGGTGGGACGGTGCAGCGCATTTACGCTTCCCGTCGCAAGCTATCCGGCACATTGGGCCCCGGTGGACGTGATGTTCTACTCCGGCAAGCAATTCCCCTCCAAATACAAGGGTGGCGCGTTCATCGCCTTCCATGGTTCCTGGAACCGCGCTCCCTTACCGCAGGCGCCTTCGAACGTGACCTTCCAGCCCTTTAGAGATGGCAAGCCGTCGGGCAAGTTCGAGATCTTCGCCAGCGGTTTCGCCGGCAAGGATCCCCTCATGAGCCCTACCGAGGCGCTGGCACGAGCTGACGGTGTAGCTGAAGCCCCGGATGGCTCGCTGTTTATTACCGAAAGCCAGAACGGAAAAGTCTGGCACGTTTTTTATGGCATGAAGCAGTAAGAGAGGCGCGACGATGAAGAAGCTGGCAGTAATCGCGGTACTGTTGTCGACGATCGGCGCGGCAGGGCAAACCCCAGCTGCTCCCGCCGCCCCCACCAAGCCCCGGCTGACATTGACGACGACTGCGTTTGAGGACGGCGGGATTATTCCCGACATGTACACGCAGGCAGCGACGGGAACTCCGGTTTCGCCACACCTGGTGTGGTCGAATGTGCCCGATGGCACGGTTAGTTTCGCGCTGCTTTTGATCGACCCGGATACCGCGCTGATGAAGAAGACCGACCAGGTGCTGCACTGGATGATCTTTAATATTCCAGGCACAGCACGGGAGCTGCCGCAAGCCGTGCCGGCACAAGCACAGCTACCGGACGGATCGATTCAGTCGCTGAACCAAAGCAAGAAGGTGGGATACATGGGGATGGGCGCGGCCGCAGTCGGACCTTATCATCACTACACCTTCGAGCTGTATGCGCTGGACACCAAGCTGAGCCTGGGTCCGGATGCCACCCAGGCCGATGTGATGAATGCGATGGAGGGGCACATCCTGATGAAGGGTGTGCTGGTAGGACGTTTCCATCGTCCGTGAATCGAGGGCCTCTGTGGGCCGCATCCTTTACCGCATCGCCCTTTTGCTGGCTGCGGGTTCCCTGTTCGCCCAGTCGACGCAGAGCTGGGTCCTCGGTCCATTCGAGCGCCCGGTGACGGCACCGATCATCCAGCCCAATCCGCAATCCGTCTTTACGGATCCAATTACCGGCAAACCGGTGCACTGGGAGGCGCTGCATACCTTTAATCCGGCGGCCATCGTGAGGCAGGGCAAGGTTTACGTGCTCTATCGCGCCGAGGACGACAGCGGGACCATGGTGATCGGCATGCACACCTCTCGCCTGGGCATGGCCTCGAGCGACGACGGTATCCACTTCACAACCCAAGCGGCCCCGGTTTTCTACCCCGACGTCGACTCGCAGCAGGACCGGGAATGGCCGGGAGGGGTGGAAGACCCTCGCTTGGTTGAAAGCGAAGACGGCACCTACGTTCTGACCTACACCCAGTGGAATCGCCGCAATACCGACCTGGGAATTGCCACTTCTACTGATCTGATTCACTGGACAAAACATGGACCGGCGCTGGTGGGTGAGAAATATCAGCATTTCGATTACAAATCGGCGAGCATCGTCACCCAGCTAACGAACGGCCGGCTGATCGCCGCCAGGATTCACGGGAAATATTGGATGTATTGGGGAGAGATCGAAGTGCGGCTGGCAACATCACCCGATCTGATCCACTGGACACCGGTCGAGAGCTCGCCGGGCAAGCCAGTGGTGTTGCTGCGACGGCGGCCGGGACACTTCGACAGCGCATTCCCCGAAGTTGGGCCGCCCTCGCTGCTTACCGATCGCGGGATTATTCTCATCTACAACGGCAAGAACGCCGCGGTCGACGGAGCGACGGGAATTGCCGCCAACGCCTACTCCGACGGACAGGCGCTGTTCTCGGCCGATGACCCCCGCAAGCTCATCGCGCGGACAGAAAAGCCATTTTTCAAACCTGAGGAGCCGTGGGAACAAAGCGGCCAGTACGCAGCGGGAACCACGTTCGCGGAAGGGTTGGTATTCTTCCACGATCAGTGGTTCCTCTACTACGGCAGTGCTGACTCTCGCGTCGGAGTCGCCGTTTATACCCCGAAGTAAGATTCATGCGCTGAGCTCTTCCGCTTCATCCATGTCGGCCTCCTCGACAAACAGGCCCAGCGCCTGCCGCTCGAAGAGGCGCTTGTAGGTACCCTCAGTTTTGCGGACCAGCGCGTCGTGGGTGCCCTCCTCCACCACGCGGCCCTGCTCGAAGACGAGAATGCGGTCGAGCATCCGTACCGTCGACAGACGGTGCGCGATTACGATGGCGGTGCGGCCTACAATCAACCGCGCCATCGCCTCCTGGATGAGTGCTTCCGATTCGGAATCGAGGCTCGATGTGGCCTCGTCGAGAATCAGGATGGGCGCATCCGCCAGGAAAGCGCGAGCCAGCGCCACCCTCTGGCGTTCTCCGCCGGAGAGCTTAACCCCGCGTTCACCAACCAGCGTGGCGTAGCCCTTTGGCTGGCGAACGATAAAGTCGTGGGCATTGGCCAGTTGCGCCGCACGCACAATTTCCGCCAAGGTTGCCTCTGGCCGCGCGTAGGCGATGTTTTCCGCCAAGGACCGGTGGAAGAGCAGCGGCTCCTGCGGCACCAGCGCAAGCTGCGAACGCAACGACATCTGGGTGGCATGGCCAATCTCTTGCCCGTCGATCAGGATGCGGCCCGCGTTTAAATCGTAGAGGCGCTGCAGCAGCTTGACGAAGGTGGTCTTGCCGGATCCGGAGTGGCCGACCAGGCCCACCTTTTCTCCCGCCTTGATGCGCAGGGTGAAGTCATGAAACAGCGGCTCAGTATGCGCGGCGTAGCAGAAGGAGATGCGGTCGAAACACACCTCGCCCCGATGGATGCGGATTGGCTCGGCTCCCGGCCGGTCGGCCACACCCAGGGGCAGCACGTGCATCTGCACCAGATCTTCCATCTCGTTTGCGCTGCGCTGCAGGTTCGCGACGTGCTGGCCCACATCGCGCAGATATCCGTGCACGATGAAGTAGCTGGTGAGCACGAAGGTGACTCCGCCGGGCGTGGCGCGGCCCAGCCACCATAACCAGATGGCATACAAGGTCACCGAACCCCTCAACCCCAGCAACACCGCCAACTGCGTGGTATTGCTGCGGGTGCCGTTAGTCCAGTGGCGATAGGTGCGCCGGCTCCACTTGTTCAGCACCCGGGCCAGTCGCGCATCTTCGCGCGCCTCGGCGCCGAAGGACTTAACCACCGCATTGCAGGTTACGGCATCGGCCAGGGCGCCACCCATCCGGGTGTCTTGTGCGTTCGACAGCCGGGCCGCGGGCGACACGTATTGCAGCGACATGGTGACGGAAAGACCGACGTACAGGATTGCTCCGATAGCCACGATCAGTCCCATTGACAGCCAATGCGAACCCAGCAGCAAGCCGCTGCCGAGCAGCACCAGGGATGCGGGCAGCAGGGCCAGCAGTAGCGTGTCATCCATCAAGTCCACCGCCCACATGCCGCGGGTGACGCGGCGGACGATCGAGCCGGCGAAGTTGTTAGCATGCCAATCGGTGGCGAAGCGCTGCACGCGCCAGAAGGCATCACCGGCGAGACGCGCCATCAACCGTATGTTGAGCCGGGTAATGCCCATCAATGCTAAGTGGCGTCCGGCCACCAGGACGCCCCCGAGCAGGAGCATCGTCGCCAGGGCCGACAAAGCGGCGTGCAACGCCTGGCGGTGGATTGCGGTGTTGGCTGCAATTGCATCCACGATGCGGCCCGCAAAGACCGGCATGAACAGGTCGGCAAGGGTGGCAATCACCATGGAGAGCGCAATGCCGCTGACCAGCCATGCCTCACGCCGCCAATGACGGAAGAGGAAGGCAAGCACGTCACGCATCACATTTTGGTTGTTTCGGGAAACGCGCATAGATCACTCACCTGGGACAACTGATAGATCGGCATCTGCGCCGATGCGATGAGATAGAGGTTGACCCCAGGAAAGAGAAAGGCCCTGAGGCTGCGCCTCAGGGCCTTCGTAAATCTGATAACGAAGTACCTAGGGGCGCTGTGCTTCCTGCAAGCCGGCAAAGTCCGATACGCTGAGGGGCCGGACTGGTTGGGCGAGGTGGTGAGTTTGTGAGTTAACTGACATAGCGCTGATCCTTAACTTCGTGCTGGAACTTCGATCTAGTCTACCGCGGCTCGTGCGGTTTCGCTATTAATTTTTCTGATTCTTTGGATTGGTGGCGATCAGCAGCATCCGCATGCGTGCCCTTGCCAGGCTGATCGCCCTTCATGGAGAAGGATGGGGATCGCAACCAGGGCAGCAAGCGAATCGACCCATGGAATATGAAACGCCGCATTCGCAGCCAGGCCGGTCAAGGTGACAAGAGCCAGGTAGGCGCATGTGGCTGACTGAACCGCATCGGCTGCCAGGGCTGCATGATTGATGCGCCGTGCTTCCTTCCGCTTCAGGCCCGCCAGTATCGGCATGGCGACCAGAGCCGCAGCAGTAATCAGCATCCCCAGAAGACTGGGTTTCGGCTGCAAGTGAAGCGCCAATGAGAGCACCGCGGTGCAGGCAACGGCGAGGGCAAGCACGAAGAGAAGAGCTCCATTGATGCGCCCCGCAGTGCGTTCGGAAATGGATTTGGGTGAAGAGAATTGCAGCAGGACGACGGCCGCGGAGAGCAGCTCCACAAAACTGTCGGAGCCGAATGCAAGCAATGCCGCACTATGCGCAGTTGCGGCTGCGTACAGAGATGCGGCGCATTCGACGAGCATCCATGCCAGGGTCACAGTCTGCAGCCATATGACCGTGCTGGTACGCCGAGCTGGTGCGCACACCGCAGCGGCGGGCTTCGAAGGTTGCGACCCGATCTGGACAAGTCCTGACATCTCACCTCAATTTTAAGCGCCGGTAGGATAAAAGTAATATTCTCGTCACGAAGAAAAGAGGCGGGCGAACGAATGGGAATTCTTGATAGGTTTCGGCTGGACGGAAAGCTTGCGCTGGTCACTGGCTCGGCCACAGGGCTGGGCGCCGGGATCGCCCTTGCGCTGGCCGAGGCGGGAGCGTCCGTGGCATGCCACGGCAATCGCCGCCCAGCGGACGAAACCAGCGCAATGATTCGCGCGTTGGGGCGCAACGCCCAAAGCTTCGCCGCGGACCTGGCCGAGCCCGACGGGGCGGATCGGCTGTATGCAGCTGTGTTGGGATCTATGGGCGCCCCGGATGTGGTGGTCAACAATGCCGGCACGATCTATCGAGAACCGGCGGAGAAACACGACCTGCAGGCGTGGATGAACGTGATCCAGGTGAATTTGAATAGCGTTTTTCGCCTATGCCAGCTGGCTGGCCAAAACATGCTCGAACGGCAGCAGGGGAAGATCATCAACATCGCCTCGCTATTGTCGTTTCAAGGCGGCATTCGAGTGCCGGCGTATGCGGCCTCCAAGGGCGGTGTTGCACAACTGACGAAGGCCCTGGCAAATGAATGGGCGGCGCGCAACGTGCAGGTAAACGCAATTGCTCCCGGGTACTTTCGCACGGAGAACACCACTGCGCTGCGAGAGGACGAGGTGCGCAACAGCCAGATCCTGGCGCGGATTCCGGCCGCGCGTTGGGGTGAACCAGAAGACATTGCCGGCGCTGCGGTGTTCCTGGCCTCGTCAGCCAGCGACTATATTACCGGCGAAGTGCTGGTGGTGGACGGCGGGTGGATGGCCCGCTGATGCGGAGGGCTAGAAGCTCCTGCGTGAGAACCCATCGTTGCCAAACTCTGTCCTCACCACGGACCAAAGGGTGCCCCATATCTCGCTCGTTTTTCGCGAGATGTGGGAAACGCTGCTCCCGCCTCTAGCTCTTGGAACATCGAAATACGCCAATCGAGAGCAGCTTCTCCCACATCTCGCGAAAAACGAGCGAGATATGGGGCACCCTTTGGTCCGTGGCGAGGAGAAATCCCAAAGCAGGTTGCGGTGCGGATAATAAAGTCGCGGAGATTGGCCGCCCGGGCGAAGTTGGCATCTAACTGCATTGGTTATGACGCGCGCGACGAAAAGATGGATGATGGCCGGATTAGCACTCTGCGGGGTGCTGGCACTGGCGGGCTGCGAAAAACAAGCGGTGCAGGCCGCACCTGCACCGCCGCGGCCAGAGCTGAAACCGGCGCCGCCCACGCCCATTGCCGAGAAAAAGAACGAGCTGGGACAACAAAGCTGGGACCCGCAGTGGGACGAAATTGTGGAGAAGGCGCTGTCTCCAGAGATGCTGTCGCCGAGAATGGCGCGCGGAGTGAGAAGCTTTTGTCCCAGGTTTGCCGTGATGAGCGACGCGGATAAACGCGCTTTCTGGGCGTACACCTTCCAGGCGCTCGCGGGCGCGGAGGCGGGGCTGACACCTACCACCGACGTACGCCATACAGAGCCCGAAGTTGCCGTACAGGACACGGTTACCAAGCGGATGGTGCGTAGCGAGGGGCTGCTGCAGCTGACTTACATGGACGCAACCCGGTATGGGTGTGACTTCAATTGGGAGCAGGATAAGTTACTCCGAGAGAAAGACCCGGCGAAAACGATTCTGCAGCCCACTAATAATCTGTTGTGCGGCGTGAAGATTCTGGAAAACCAGATGATAACTCTCAGAAAACCGCTACTTACCTCGTCGAGCTACTGGGTTACCCTACGGCCGGGACGGCCGAGTTACCTGGTGTTCGCCAAGCAGATGACGAATGTTCCGGCGGCGTGCCGGGTAGCGCCCGTGGAAGAAGCAAAGGCTGGGCGCAGCGGCAGTGAAGCGACCCCGCTAAAATAATGCTGTGATCCTGCAACCGCACGACCGGCTCTTCGTTCTAACCGGCGCCGGTATCTCGGCGGAGAGCGGGCTGGCCACTTTCCGCGGCTCCGGCGGCTTGTGGAATGGTTACCGGGTCGACCAGGTGGCAACCCCGGAAGCCTGGCATGCCGATCCCGAACTGGTTTGGCAGTTCTATTCCATGCGTCGCCGCGACGCCCTCGCAGCCCAGCCGAATGCAGCACACCTGGCTCTCGCAGCAATCGAGCACCGGCTAGGCGACCGGTTTTATCTCTGCACCCAGAATGTGGATGACCTGCATGAGCGCGCAGGCTCGCAACGCGTGCACCACATGCATGGGACGCTTTTCCAATCACGCTGCGTGGATTGCAATGTTCCTTTCGCGGACGACGCTGTTTACGAAACTGTTCCTAGCTGCAGGAAGTGCAGCGCGCCGGTGCGTCCTCACATCGTTTGGTTTGGAGAGATTCCACTGGACATGGATGGCATCTATCGCGAACTCGATCGCGCCACGCACCTTCTGGTTGTAGGCACTTCGGGGTCGGTTTATCCCGCCGCAGGGTTTGTGCACGTTGCCAACCAGCGTGGTATCCGCACTATCTATGTGGGCCCGGAGGAGCCTTTGAACGCGGGCGCATTCGATCAGATTGTTCTGGGCGCGGCGACCGAGGTGCTGCCTCCGCTTCTAAGCTAGGCGGCGGCATTCTCGTGCTGGCGAGCCCAGGCTTTGTATTCCGCGCTCGCTTCGCCCAGGCGGTAAACCGTGTTCCTGGTTGCTACCGCGTGGTTTTTCTTGTCGAGGCTCACGATAGGAGAGGAAAAGACGAATGCGCCCTCCTCGATCCTGGGGTGGCCAAATACTTTGCCCACCAATAAATTGCCAGGCCGCAAAGATTGGTAACCGGCGGTATTGAGCCCTGGCACAACCGCCCAATTCTCGATTTTGACAGATGGTTTTTGCGTTGGCATGCTCAACCTCTCATGCTACTTGGATGCCATTAACCGGATGCGGGGCGGCCTGCGCAGAGAACAGATTTTGAGGGAGCCAGCGAACTGCAATCAGCTCAAGGTGTTACATTGGATGGCCGAGGACATTATGCCCAAATTCATCATTGAGCGCACCATACCCGGCGCCGGTGCGCTGGACCGCCAGCAGCTGGCCGCCATTACCCAAGCGTCTTGCAACGTGCTTAAGAGTATGGGGCCACAGATCCAATGGCTTGAGTCTTATGTCACGGATAATAAGCTCTATTGCGTTTATATCGCTCCCGATGAAGCAACCATTCGCGAACACGCACGGCTCGGGCAGTTCCCGGCCGACTCGGTTCAGGCTGTTCGCACGGTGATTGATCCCACGTTCGCTTAGGTTTGCTGTAGAGAACCGGACCCGCAAGAACACAGAGGCGGACATAACGTCCGCCTTTCTTGTTATGTCCACAGATATCCGGAGGACATGCATGAACGCGCTGCAAACGCCGAAAGGCCTGGTGCTCGTTATGCTCGCAGTAGCTGCCAACTTAAGCGTGCGTGCTCAGACTGCATCCGCGGCCGCCATGACCTTAGTAGTGGATGAAACGCAAGCCGCGCGACGGATCAGTTTTGTGCATGAGGAGCTGGGCGTGCAGCCCGGCGCCCTGGCACTGGCGTATCCTCGCTGGATTCCAGGCGAACACGGGCCGACCGGATCCATTCAAGATGTCGCCTCGCTCCAGATCCGTTCCGGAGACGTAACTCTGCCCTGGACACGCGATCCGGATGACATCTTCACCATTCGCGTGCAGGTGCCACCCGGCACCCATACCCTGACCGTTGATTTTGATGTGCTACTGAAAAACACGATCTCGGATCACCAGTTCCTACTTGCATGGAACACGGTGGTGCTCTACCCCCGCGACGTTGACAAACGCCAACTTTATGATCGAACCATCGGTGCTTCTCCCTGCAAACTGGAGATATGGGAGTGCGCTTCGAGTTACGAGCAAGACCGGGGCTCGGGTGAGTTTCGCGCCGGTCTCTCTCGAACGCCTGATCGATTCGCCGGTACTCGCGGGTGAGTTCTTCCGGGTAATGCCGCTGGCTTCGAATTGGCCAGCGGAGCTCGACGTCACCGGCGACAGCCAGACCGCCATCGACAAAGCAGACGACGCGCATGCGGTCTCTCTGTTTAGCGCCCTGGTCGACCAGGATAAGGCGATGTTCGGCTTCCGGCATTGGCAGACCATGCATATTCTGGTGTCGCAGAGTGAAGCGGCGCCATTCGACGGGCTCGAGCACGAGGAGTCACCCTACAACGCCGTCGGCGACGCCGAGTTGGGAAAGAAGGATGAACTGCAAAAATACGGTTGGGTGCTTCTGGCTCACGAAATGTCGCACTCCTGGGACGGAAAATACCGGCGGCCGGCGGAACTGTACTCCAAGCCCAACTACCAGGGCCCGGAACGGACGTCGCTGCTTTGGGTGTATGAGGGGCTCAACGAATATATAGGGATGCTGCTGGCCACACGTTCGGGCTTTAACGATGCCCCCTATATGCGCGACTATCTCGCGCAGACGGCTGCCCGATTTGCCCAGGAGCCAGCTCGCGCGACCAGCGCTCTCGTGGACACGGCGACGGAAGACTGGGTACTGCGCAACGTCGACCCTGCATGGGGCTCGTTGGGCCGCGGCCAGGACTACTACGACGAAGGCGCCCTGGCATGGCTGCGCGCCGATACCATCATCCGTGAACGATCGCAGGACCGCCTCTCGCTGGATGATTTCCTGCGCAGCTTCTTCGGCCAACAAGATACCGGGCCGATCGTCGTTCCCTACAACCGGGAGGAGGTCGAGGCTGCGCTCGCAGCTATATGCCCCTATGACTGGCATAGTTTTTTCGAGAGCCACATTTACCAGGTAAACAGTAAGCCGCCGACCGACGGGCTGGAGGCTGCGGGCTGGCG
This sequence comes from uncultured Acidobacteriaceae bacterium, assembly GCA_963834205.1. Lineage (GTDB taxonomy): Bacteria > Acidobacteriota > Terriglobia > Terriglobales > Acidobacteriaceae > PALSA-350. Next base: position 75,275 of record CAWIBI010000069.1, read on the forward strand.
GCTGGTGTATAACGCCAGTCCTAACAATGAGCCTTTCTATGCAGAGGCCTACGCCCCGAATTCATACTATGCCTGGTTTTCCATTGGAGTCGACGTCGACAAGGACGGTATGCTCACCGATGTTTTAGCCGGTTCGCCGGCCTACAATGCGGGGCTGGGACCGCATATGAAGATCGTCGCGGTCGATGGGCATGCCTACACTGCCGATGTGCTGAACGAAGCGATCGCTCATCCACGAAGCGGAAAGATCACCTTCATTGTGCGCAACTTCGATTCGGTTGAATCGCGCGAGATCCAGTATGCAGGTGGCTTACGCTACCCTCATCTTGAGCGAATCCCTGAAACCCACGACTACTTAAGCGAGATGCTACAGCCTCGAAAATGACATTTAGAAGCTGGGTTCCGATCATCGAACTCTGATAGGCTCATCAAGACCGCTATGACTCGATGCCGGATTCTCTTGCTATTGTTGGCCGGATTGCCCTGGGGGCTACCGCTTGGCGGCCAGACTGCGCAAAACCCGCTGCCTAACTCAGAACTGAAAGAGCCGGAGGGGAAACAGGTCCAGTTCCGGTTCCAGACGCTGCCCACAAGTGTCCAGATCTACACCTGCCGGCAAGCCGGTCAGGGCTTCGCCTGGGTGTCGGACCCGGACGCGATCATGACGAACTCCGATAAGACATTGTTGGTCCACCATTACAAGGGCCCGGTGTGGGAAGCCACCGATGGCAGCCTGGTGCGCGGCGACGGTCCGCAGGCGAAACACTATCTGCCGAAGAGTCAAGATGCGATCCATTGGTTGGAATTGCCGGTCAAAGCCGGGGCGGGACAATTTGCAACGGTGTCGTTGATCCGCCGCATCGATACCACCGGCGGCCTCCCTTCCGCCGGCAATCCGTGCGATGCACAACATGCGGGCGATCAGGAACGGGTAAGCTACAGCGCGACCTATCTGTTCTACGCCACCAAGTAGGGAGCCGTATCCATGGTGGACGCGGGTGGAATCGAACCACCAACCTGTCGATTAAGAGATGACCGACGGCAATTTGCCATTTATTGCGATTGATTGCCTTGGTCTTTAGTAACCAATTCAGGGTACCGATTGCCTGATGTAGAGTTACTATTTTCCGGTAAAGTTTCCTCAGTCTTGCTGTACCGTTACTTTTGTTGAACGCTTGAACACACGATTTTGGGATTGACAGGGCGGGCCATGTCCCGCTCGATTCTGAGCGGCGGTAGAAAAGGTTCCGCAAGTTGGGCCCCGATACCCCGGTCAACATTTGTGGTTTTTTATCTGCTTTCTGCGTTCCCCCGGTTGATACCGTCCATCCCTCGGGCAAAGTGATTTTGTATGTGTGAACAGTCGAGCTTCTATAGCTCTGCCGTAGGTTCTCGAATGTTCGCCATGGTTAACAAATTTTAGCGATGTAAGAGGGCTCACGTGTTGAGCTCGAGTCCGACAGTTCAAGCACCTTGGCCGTTTTCTGCCTTTTCCTCCCCCCGGTCGACTGTGTCTTCACTGCGATCCGTTGCTTTTGGGGGAGTTCTCTGCATGTTCGAACATTTCAAGCGTGTCCAATCCGTTTTCCACCGGCGGTCTACGACGCCCGAGGTTTCAACGAGTCTTCTACGGCTAAGCCTGCTTGCCCTGGCTTGGTCAGTCTGTGTGCCGGTATCAAGCCTGGTGGCCCAGACACCTACACCGGTGACAGTGCCGACGTGGCGCTACGACCTGACGCACGCGGGGCAAAATACCAACGAGACTGCTCTGACTCCGGCCAACGTGACCGAGAGCACGTTCGGAAAGCTATTCTCGCAGACGGTGGATGGCGGCTTATATGCACAACCACTCTACGTGCCTGGCCTGAAAATGAGCGATGGCTTGGTGCACAATGTCCTGTTTGTTGCCACCTTGCACGACTCGATTTATGCCTTCGACGCGGACTCGAACGGCGGCGCAAATGCAAATCCGATCTGGCATGTCACCCTGCTGGATTCGGCGCACGGAGCGGGATCGGGCGCAACCACGGTTCCGTATGAGGACGAGGGCTCGCAGGATATCGAGCCTGAGATTGGGATTACGGGCACTCCTGCCATCAATCCTGCCACCAACACAATGTATGTGGTCGGCGCGACCAAGGAGAGCGGAGCTTACTTCCTGCGGCTACACGCGATCAACATCATTACGGGTGCGGAGCAGGCAAACAGTCCTGCGGTGATCACCGCCACCGTAAACGGCACGGGTCTCGGCAGCTCTGGAGGAAAACTGACCTTCAGCCCCTTGTGGGAGAATCAACGCGGCGCACTCGATTACTACAACGGGTATGTCTATTTTGGATTTGCCGCCCATGGAGACAACGGGCCATGGCATGGATGGCTCTTCGCGTACAACGCTACTACGCTGGCCCAGACTGCGGTGGTGTGCACCTCGCCCAATGGCTATGGCGCCGGCGTATGGGAGTCGGGCGCGGGTCTGCCGATCGATGATGACGCGGCGGGCGGCCGCATGTTCGTGGCAACCGCAAATGGCACTTACACGGCGACTCCGCCATTCAGTGCGAGCAGTGAGCTTGGCGACAGCATTATCAACTTCAGTCTTGCCAATGGTGGCCTCACGCCTACCGATTCATTCACTTCCTTCAACCAGGCGACGCTTTCCCAGTCAGATTTGGACCAGGGTTCGGGTGGCATCCTTATGGTGCCGGATCAACAGGGGTCACACCCACACATCCTGGTGCAGGTGGGTAAGGAAGGTCGCATCCTGGTGCTCAACCGGGACAACCTGGGAGGGTATCTCCCTAGCGCCGCATCCGACACCAACGCGATGCAGGACATCCTGGATGAGACCAAAGGGTTGTGGAGTACCCCCACCTACTGGAACGGCAATGTTTATATGTGGGGCAATGGCGATGTGGGGAAAGCATTCCCGCTAAACAGCGGCGTGATGGACACCACACCTTCGAGTAAATCGACCATTTCCTCGGAGTTTCCCGGCGCCTCTTTCTCGGTTTCCTCAAATGGCACACAGGATGGTATTGCCTGGGCGGTGCGGACAGACCAGTACACGGACCACGGTCCGTCAATCCTGTACGCCTGGGATGCGACCGATCTTTCCCGAATACTTTGGGAGAGCGACACTAATTCCACGCAGAACGGTACTGAACATGCCATGAAGTTTGCCATTCCGGTGGTTACGAATGGCAAAGTGTACGTGGTCACAAACGGCGCGGTGTATGTATACGGGCTGTTGAACGGAAAATCGACCGCGGCTGCGCCCGTGATTACGCCTGACGGCGGTACATTTACCACCGGCCAGAGCGTCACACTCTCCAGCACCACCGCGTCGGCGGACATCTACTACACGCTGGATGGCTCGGTCCCGACGCCGGCCTCGACGCTTTATTCGGGACCCATCACCCTCAGCGCGGACACCACCCTTAACGCGATTGCAAGCGCACCAGAGTATGTCCAGAGCGCCGTGAGCAGCGCTGTCTTCACCTTCCAGGACCAAGCCCCCGCTCCGGCCTTCATGCCCGGTGGCGGAACCTACACCGCTACGCAACAAGTAACTATTTCCGATACTGATACCAATGCGAAGATTTACTACACTACCAATGGATCGACGCCCGGGACCTCTTCGAACCTCTATGCGGGTCCGATCACGGTCTCCGCATCGGAAACGATCAACGCCATTGCCATCGACCCCAGCTTGCAGAACAGCAGTGTGGTTTCGGCGGCGTACGTGATCCAGGCAGGAGGATCGTCGGTCAACTTCGGCAGCGGCTTCTCTTCCGTGGCCGGCTTGACGTTGAATGGGAGCGCGATCAATACCGATGACAGCCGCCTGCAGTTGACCAACGGCGCGGACAATGAGGCCGGGAGCATGTTTTGGAATACCGCTATAGGGATCCAGGCATTCACTACCGACTTCTCGTTCCAGCTATCGGACGCGGTGGCGGACGGCTTTACCTTCACCATTCAGAATGTCGGACCGAAGGCCCTAGGCCCGTCGGGAGACGGCCTGGGTTACTACGGTATCAAGCACAGTGTTGCCATCAAGTTCGACCTTTACAACAACGCCGGTGAAGGCACCGATTCAACCGGCGTGTATACCGACGGCGCGCTGTGTACGGTGCCGGCGGTTAACATGACGTCGAGTGGGGTGCTGTTGAGGAGTGGGGACTCCATGCTGGCGCATGTTACCTACGACGGCACCACGCTCACCATGAACCTGCTCGACCTGGTGACACAGAAGTCATTCACCCTGACGGATGTCATCAATATTCCCCAGGTAGTGGGCGCGAATACCGCCTACGTCGGGTTTACCGGTGCTACCGGGGGTCTCGCCTCGAGCCAGAAGATACTCTACTGGACATACTCCACGCAGGCGGTAACGCCTGTCACCTCCGCGCCGGCGTTCTCCCCGGCCGCGGGCACGTACAGCACCGCGCAGAACATTCAATTGAGCAGCACAACGACGGGTGCGGTTATCTACTACACCACGAATGGAACAGCGCCCACCACGCAGTCCGCGGTTTACAACAACGCTATCCCCGTGGGTACGGGTACGACGACCATCGAGGCGTTTGCGGTCGCCAACGGATTGTCGCCAAGCGCGGTGGTCACGGCAACGTATGTTGTGGGGGAGACGGCGACGGCCGCTCCCACCTTCAGCCCGGCGGCCGGCACCTACACGACCGCGCAGAAGGTAACTCTGTCTGACACTACGGCAAATGCGGTGATCTATTACACCACCAACGGGACGGCGCCCACCACTTCCTCAGCGGTGTACTCGACGCCTGTCAACGTTGCGGCTACGGAAACGCTGAAAGCGATCGCGGTGGCGCCGGACGATCAGACCAGTTCCATTGCGGTTGCCACCTATACGATCCAGGCGGCACCCACCATCAATTTCGCAAGTGGATTTAGTTCGGCGGCCGGTTTGTCGCTACTGGATACGGCTACGGTCACCAAAGATGTGCTGCAGTTAACCGCGGCGGGAAGCCTGAGTACCAGGGGCGCGGCGTGGTTTACCGCACCGGTGAATATCAGCTCATTTAGCACGGATTTCGAATTTCAACTGCTGAGCGCGAAGGCAGACGGCTTTACGTTCACGATCCAGGACGAAAGTGTTTCCGCGATTGGGCCGTTCGGCAGCGGGCTAGGCTATGGAGCCTCTGTGCCTGGCGGAAAGGGCGGCATCGGGCGGAGCGTTGCCGTCAAGTTCGACATTTATAACAACGAGGGAGAGGGTACGGATTCGACCGGCTTTTACACTGACGGCGCCTCTCCGACCATTCCCGCGACGAGTATGACGGGATCGGGAGTTACGCTGAACAATGGTGATGTCTTTCACGCGCATCTGACTTACGATGGGACTAATCTGACGCTGGTGCTGACTGACACCAAGACCTCGGCATCATTCACCAACAGCCAGGCAATCAACATCCCGTCCATCGTGGGGTCGCAAACCGCCTATGTCGGCTTTACCGGGGGCACTGGCGGATTGAGTATGACAACCCAGATACTCAACTGGACACTGACCAGCCAATAAGACAAAGAGGGCAGCCGTCCGATCCTTAGTCCATTTCTGGAGGGTCGTCACGCTGGCTACGATCATTTCTCCCGCCTCATTTGGGTCGGTAAGGACGACATGGAGGTGATAGTGATCCTCTGGACCCAACAGCAGCGTGTCCCCGCGCTTTGATCAAGGGCTAGACTATCCTCAGCGCCGCCTGTGCCCGGTCAAGCGAATGAAGTTCTTCGACCATCGCCCTGACCTCTCTCTCATCACCGATCTGTGTCCTGAGAATGTCTTCATAGTGAAATGGGGTCGAGCTGTCTCCAGGACTTGCCCACTCGGGAAGTTCTTTATGCAAGCGTTCCACCAGCGCCCAGCGGTCTAACGCGCCATACTCCTGGAAAACTTCATGAATGACTTTCTCTTCAGCTGAGGAGAGGCGGTCATTCGGGGGATCGTCTACGAGCAGACGCACTTCCCAATTGCTCGGAGTTGATATCGTGCGCAACCAGGCAGACCGCTCAGGAGCAGGATGCTCCTCGACCATCAGATCGTAGACGGTGCTCGGCACGGGGCCATGCTTCATCGATACATAGTGGTCCATGCTGATTGGCTTGCCCCATGAGAGGAGAGCCTGTCGATCAGCCATGTAGAGGAGTTTCAGCAGCTTCATGTAGCTCATTGGGGCCTTGCGCAGCCGGAGGAAGAGAGCCGCCATTTGCGTTGCTTTCGCTTCATCGAATCGCACCATTGACTTCTCCTCCCACCGAGCCTACTTACAAATTCGGCTCCTCATGACTATATATCGGCGACGGCCACTCTTTTGGACGTAACTGAATCAGCGAAGATCCATGGACAATGGGCCCCGGGGTACAAAAAGGGGGGCACAATATTTTGCGGCCCCAGGTATACCAGGCGTAAACAGCTGAAAATGCATGGTGGACGCGGGTGGAATCGAACCACCAACCTGTCGATTAAGAGTTGCAGGGAATCCAATTTCTGCTGTTTTCTGCGGTTGACTATGGAGTGCTCTGGCCCCTGTCCTTATGCGGGTTCCGCGCCACTTGCCACTGCTTCCGGTGACTGCGATTTGCTGCCAGGGGTCCCCGGTATTCTCCCCGGTACGGGAGGCACTTGTTTGCCGGCCAGCACCGCGCTCACTCCGATGCCAGCTCCACACTTCGGAAAATTAGAAGCGGAGTCACCCCATACGACTCTGGCGGCCGCCCGACATGCTTGGTCACAAAGTCAAGTCGCTTGCAGGCGTCCTGCAATGTCGTTACTTCCCCTTCGGATAGCTTCAATCGCAACGAATCGGGCTCATCTGGAAAGCAGTCTAGGATAGCGAGCATGTTCCATGTTTCGGCTACCCGCGAACCATACTTAAGCATGATCTCGGTGAACTTCGCCTCCATGCTGTCGGACTTCATGAGACACCAAATCGAAGACTGAGCAGTTCGCAGCACGGCCTACGTTTGAAGCGGGAAGCGCCCAAGCATTTTCGCGACGGCTTCCACTTTCTCGTGTAAGAGCTTTTTCTCCTGCGCGGCCTTGGGGGTGTTTTTGGACCCGGAGCCATCAAACATAGGTGAAAAGCTCCTGATCAGCTTCATGTCTGAAAAGAAGCTGATCAGGATGTTCATGTCGAAGACGTCCAGTTCGCCGCTAACCAGAATGGTTTGGCCGATACGCGCCTTTTCCAGAGTCCGCTGGAGGTACGATTGATTTTGCAGGAAGCCGAGAAGAGCCAGCGCATTCTGCCACAAAGGGTCGTACGCCCGCTCCGAAGCATTGGAGTGACCTTGGGTCCAAGCCTCCTCCGAACTCATCTTGCCCTTGATGATCCCTGCGCTGACGCCCCCGTCCTGAGTCTCCTTACCGGAGTCTTCGCCGGTGACTTCGTCAAGGCGTTTGATTGACTGGAGATGGCCTTCGGGATTGAACTGGGCTAGAAGAGAATTGACTCGCCGCACGTCCTGATAGAAGAAATCATAGACGGAATGGTTCCCCCTGGGGCAGTTGCCCCTTGCTCAATGGTTTTTCTCGTCCTTTTAACATTCTTTCGGATCTCCCCTTGAGCTTCACGCTTAGTAGCCAGCGACGAACGCACCAAGGCTCCGAACCGGACGAAGAAGAGTTCGACCGCGCTGAGAGAAGCTGATAAGTCGTTCTCTACCTGGCTTGTTGCTTTCTTTCTCATGAAGTTCACGGAACCGAATTCTAACACCACACCATGTGGAGAGGCTCTTCCTCAATTATCGGCCCTGTCGGACAGTGTATCAATCACCCGTGCTGGTGACAGTTAGCGAAGGCTTTCTCCCGAAGCCTGGCTAAGGCATGCCATCGACTCCGGCCCGCCAGCCGCAGCGCCATCAGGCGTTCGTGAAACCATTGGGATCCAGGCCCACGGCCCCGAGAAACTGAAAACAGCGGCCCAGATCGGCCCAGCCCGGTCAGCTCGCGGCCGCCCTCGGTTTGGCCTGGAGAGCGTGGAGGCGCTCCCGGCATGACTGCACAAGATAACTTCGATCAGGTCGGGGAATGCCTCGGTTCGGCATGAAGTCGTAGGGCGATCTGCTTTGGCTCCATCGCGTTAGAGCCCGATGAACTGGGTCCCGCGCCGCACCCAATGTTCCTGCCGAAACCCTCCCTGGCTGCTGATAATCGTGTAGCGCTCGATACGATCGGAGCCTCTGTACCGGGCGGTCATAAACCCTTCATCATCCGGGTAGAAATACGCCTCCCCATCTTCACCTGCGCCGAGCGTTGAAGGGCTGAAATCGACAGCCTCATAGGACTCCCCCAGAGCTTCTAAATCTACTCTTCCCCGCGTTAAAACGACCCCAAAAGCCGCGCCAGCACCTACATTCGTCAGCTGGAGCATGTTCCACGTTCCCCCCGGGCCGCCGAACGTACGTCGTGCGACTATGAGTGGCGCCATGCTCTGTTCATACTGAAGAGACCCCAGCCTGTTTTGCTCCTTTGCTGCCGCGGCAGCCTCATCAGTCGCCTTTGTTTGCTGACGCGCGGCTTCGATTAGAGCGCCAGATGCAGCAGTCTGCTCTTCGGCGGCTCGCGCTTGCCGTCGAATCGCCTTCCACGTAATGACCAAAACGAAAATGGTCACAACCCCCACGCCGATCGAGAGTGCCGAGCCGACCGCCTGCAATGCGGCGCTATTGGCGTTTAGCCAACCCCAGAGGGCCCTAATCATGATGGGACCCAGCGTAGCATCACCTGAATTGAGGGCGCATAAGGCTGGTCGGACGGGGCTGCCACTGGGGATTCGTCCGGCCGCGTTCCCCTCGGCCTCAGGAGCGCCCCAATCTGGTCTGCTGCCAGCTGGTCATCCGCATCGATAGCGTGGGTGTAGTGCTTTAGCGTGGTCTCGATCTGGGCGTGACCCAGCCGCTTTTGCCGCGTCCTTCATGGGCGGTGTTGAGGGTATCCATGAGGGTGGCGTTCATGTGTCGAAATGCGTAGTTACCGCAGCGATTGATGCCCGTCCGTTCTAGCTTCTTGTCGATGCCCAGCTCCTTCAGAATCGGGTTGAGTACCCGTCCTGATTGCGAAGCGTTATGGCCACTTCTCTCTGAATGAGTTGAGGGATGCCGTCGAGAGCATCAGCAACGGCAAAATTAACGCGGGATCCTTGGTATTTTCCCCGGTATCGGACGACAAGGAAGAAGAGAAGCGCCCTAACTAATTGAAACAGTTGGTGGACGCGGGTGGAATCGAACCACCAACCTGTCGATTAAGAGTCGAATGCTCTGCCAGTTGAGCTACGCGTCCAGTGAAGTGAAAAGGCCGAATGTTGAGCAACATTCAGGAGGCCCGGCGCGCAGATACCTAACGCCCTGACAAAATATAGCATAATCCGCACCGCTGTTTCAGCGGTCTCCGCCACTCGAGAACCCGGCGATTCAGAATGCGTTGGAATTAGAAGGAGAAGGAAAGTCCGCCCTGGATGGACCGCTCATCCTGCGCGAAATAGAGCGTGCTGCCATCGCGGGTGAGGAAGGGGCGATAACCCTCCGCCAGCAGATTGCGAACGTCTACCAACGCCTCCGTTCCGTTGGGCAGCAGGTGGCCACAATGGATCGGCTGGCGGATCAGGATGCTCAGGTAGGCGCCTTGCCCGAAGCTGTCGAACACCGCCACAGGCGTGACCGTATCCGCGGGCTGCCAACGGTAAGAAGCATGCCAGTGCGTTCCCGTGCTCACCAGCAAACCACCCACAGATCCAGTGACGGCTTCCGCCCTGCGCTGACTGAGGCCTTGCACTGCCTGCTCCACCGTGACTGCGGAATCGGGACTATCAAAGGCTAAGGTCTTACCATCCGCGTAGGCCAGCGTCGCCCAGACCGACCCGCCGAGCTTTTGCGCGACCACAGCCCTGAATCCACCGGTGGTAAAACCCGGGCCGGTAACGCGGAATACCTGGGACATCGGATCGAAGAGCATGTTGCCCGAGGCCAGATCCTGCTGCGATACCCAGCCGCCCCCGCCGATGATCGGATTCTCTACCTGGTCCTCATAGAAAGCCACCATCGCCCGGCGGGTCGCGGTGTTGTCTTCAAACTGCAGCTCCTGGTGCAGACCACGCTCGATGCGCACCCGGCCGCCTTCTTCAGAGAACATAGGGGCAAGTGTCGGGCTGTCCGCAAGCTCTCCGGCGTTCTGCAGCGCAGGTGACGTAGCCAGCCGATAGGATGCGCTGACACCATCGGAGTGCCAGGTAGCATTCACAAACGGCAGACTGGAGGTTGTCTCGGAAGCCCCCTGCACGGACTGAACCTCGTTGCCCAGCTCCATGGAAGCATTGGGGCCAAGATTCACGGCCTCGGAGCTGCGCAGCCGCATGGAGTAGAAGCCCTGGCTCCCCCCGCCTTCGATCGCAGTCATCTGCTGCACGGTGGCGACATTGCGGATAGTCCGTTCCGGACCAAGCGCCAGTTGATATCCCGCGGTGTATTCCGAGCCTTGCTCAGGCTCCGGGCTCAGGTTGGCACGGAGAATCAGATGGCCACCGGTAGCGTTGGAGCGCTCCACTTCGAAGGCATGATGGGGTCCGCCTTCGCCAAAGCCGCGACCTGGGCTGGTGACGGCGACCCGGGCTGCCAGTTGAGGAGCTGACCCGTGATCATCGCCGGAAAGCACCACCAGCGGACCATCCTGGAGAAAGCGCAAGAGCGGACGATTGCTGGAGGAACGCAAGGTCCACTTCCAGTCATCGCTGGGCTCGTCGGGCGACCGGGGCTTGGCCGGGAGCCATTGAATGGCCTCAAACAGCGTGCTCAGCGTGAGATTGACAATGACTTTGCTGTGGGCGCGCAGGCGCAGGTCTTCGCGCAGGGTGGGAAGGAATGAGTCTCCGGTCGCTTTTACCTGGTAGGTTCCGGGGAAAATGTGGTCGAAGGTAAAGCCGCCGTGAATATCGGTGTAAACCCTGGCTACCACGGTGGCGTCGGCAGCCATCAGCTCGACCATGGCGCCCATCTGAGGCGTGCCCCGCGCATCGCGCACGACTCCGCTGACAGTTGCCGGGAAAGGCGCGCCGCAGGCAGGCAAAAGGCCTGCCACGGCCATCACCATCACAGCTGCGAGTTGGCAATACCTTCTACGCACTCAATACGCTACTCACTCGAACGCACTGCAGGAACCCAGTTCTACGGCCGCCGACACGATGCTCCACTCCGGCCACTAAAGTCACTCTTTGCAGCTTAACAGAGCGCCTAATCAACCGTAAACGGTGCCGATTGCGCCACCTGCTGCTTGGAAACGTGGTCATTAACCGTAATGGTCACCTGGTACTTGCCAGGCTGCAGGCTGGCAAGGGGCACGGATCTCCTCACCGTCAACTGATCGGAGTTGGCGCTGTTGTCTCCCAACGCCGCGCTGGTCTCCGATGTATCCAGAATCGCCTTGTTAGACGCCATATCCATGATTTGGTACTGAATCGTGGCCGCGTTTTGCTTGCTCTTGTCGTCGATCGCCAGGTTATAGACCTGCATCCAGAAATTGAGCTTCTGGCTGCGATGGAAACTGACGGCAACCGCAGGCCCGGAGCTGACCCGCGGCCGGACATAGGTATTGCCGATAATGAACTGCCCGGTGCCAATCTGCTTGGTGGCCACCTGCTCCATCTTGTCGGCCAGAATCAGCGAAGATGCGGAGAGTTTCTCATCATCATACTTGGGCACCACGATGCCTTCCGCCCAGGTGCCGACGTGGTCGGGGTTGTTCACATCCTTGATCGCAATATCCACCCGGTACCGGCCCGGCTTGAGCGGCAAAGCCCACCAGTGGACTGAGGCCTGATCGAGCGCCTTGCCCAACAGCTCGCTCGGCTCTTCCACCTCCAGGGTCTGCTCGAAGGTCTGCACCACGTGGTCGGTAATGGTCGCGACGCGCCCCAGAACGTTCACCTCGCCCTTGGCGACCCCGTCCTTGGTATTGAAGGTAATGTCGCGGTTCCTGATCTGCAGGGTCAAGGGAACCAGCACCGTATCCTCGGTGACCTTAACGTAGTCGGTGCGGACTTCAAAGGGGAAGAAAGGTCCATTCAGCACCTTGTGGTTTACAAGAAACGATTCCAGATCCTTGAACTTGACCGCGGGCGGAGCTTGCAGCTTGGAGAATTGCTCCAGCCGGTCGAATTCCTTGGCTTGATTCGAGCTCGCCATGGGGCCGCCGCCCAGGTTCTCAAGCCCGCCATTGAAGCGGTCCTGCCGCTTCGACGTGCCCATCTGTTCGCCCAGGGTCGCGCCGGCGCCCGGAACGTGCAGCAAAGCGTCTTTCTCCGAGCGGTCGAGGGTCATGTGGTAGTCGCCGCACATGCAGGTATCGACAAACTCGATATCGATGTTCTCCCCGATGCCCTCGATGTAGCGGTAATGCCAGGTCTCGAAGGGAAAGGTCGAGGTCTCGCCGCCACCCTCTTCCATGGGCCGCTCATAGGAGCCGCCGCTGGGATGAGACTCAATGCTGTCGGGCTTGCCGTAGGCGATATACATGTGACCGCGGTCGGTCTTCCAACCCGGCTTGCCGGCGGCGAAATGCTCGTTGGCATATGCGATGCGGCGGTAGTTTTCTTCGCGGAATTCGTTCTCAGGGGAATCGGGGTCGGGGTTGCGCCGCTGCCAGAACTGTCTCGATGAAGTTGTCGCGCTCTTCGTCGTTCGACAGGCTCTTAAAGGCCTTTAGCTCCTGGTCGGTAATGATCCAGCGCACATCCTCGTCGACCCACTTCTTGTAGGGGCCCTTGAGCTCGTTTCTTAGTTCCTTCTGCTGCTTGAATTTGTCCTTGTCGCTCAGTGGCCGTTTTAGCGGGTCCTGCTGGTATCCTGCGATGCGCTGGGGGACGCATTGGTGCCGGGCTGCGGCGTCTGGCCGGGCGCTGCTGGCGCGAGGAGCATGGGTGTTAGTCCCAGCGAACAGAACAGGAAAAGGGCGGAATATCCCTTTAGCATAGGTTGCGCGATACTCCCCGTACGGCACAACAAGTTTAAATTTCGCTAACGGCGAATTCAAGCGGCGAATGTTAATTCGCCGCTTTATCTTCCGGCCAGTGGGGTGCGCGGGTAACCATAAATGCGGTACCACGCGCAACTTCCCTGCTTGCCCGTCTGGTCAAAACCCGGTAAATGCCCCGTCAAAAAAGCAGGATCCGGCGGATTAGCCGGGAACCTCGACCGCCCGTTCCACGTATGATGGAGAGAAGAGCGGGGACTGCCGTTCTACACATGAAACTGAAGAAAATATTGATCATCTCAGGCGCAGTCCTGGTGGCGGCCGGGATTGCCGGCTTTACCATCGTCCGCGCCCAATCCGGCTATACCAAGGTGCTCACGGCCAAGGTGGTGCGTGAGAACCTGGTTTCCATCGTCAGCGGCACGGGCCAGATCAAGCCCAAGATTACGGTCAATATAGGAGCCACCTCTTTCGGCAGGATCACGCACCTGTACGTCAAGGAGGGCGATCACGTGAAGAAGGGCCAGGTGCTGGCCACCGTGGAGAGCGTTCAGGCTAAGGCCGGGGTGGATGCCCAGCGGGCCAGTATTCGCTCCGCCGATACCGACATCTCCTCTTACCTGGCCGCGGAGAAGACAGCGGAGGCAACGGTTGACCACTCCGTCGCCGACCTGAACCAGAAACTGCTGGACTGGCAGCGGGCGCAGGCACTTTATAAGGCGGAGCTCATCGCCAAGTCGGAATACGATTCCAAGAAAGCAGCCTACGACACCGACGTCGCCACCCTGGCGCAAAGCAAGGCGGCCCTGGTGCAGGCGCGGGCGCAGACGGCATCCGCGCGAGGCAAGTTGGGCACTGCCGAAGCTACGTTAACCAGCAACGTCGACGCGCTCAACAAGACGGTGAGCGTGGCCCCTTTCGACGGCATCGTGACCAATATGCCGGTGCGCGAGGGCGAAACGGTGGTGGTGGGAATTCAGAATGCCCAGGGCAGTACCCTGATGACGCTGGCCAACCTGTCGGTGATTACGGCCGAGGTCAAAGTGGATGAGACCGATATCGTGAATGTCGCCATGGGGCAGCCGGTTGACATAACCGTGGATGCGCTGCCCGGCAGAGTCTTCAAGGGAGCGGTGACCGAAGTAGGCGACCAGGCTATTTTGCGCTCTACCGGCATCGCCACCAGTCAGAGCACGACCGGAACCGAAGAGGCGAAGGATTTCAAGGTGGTGGTCACCCTCAACAATCCGCCCCCGGAGCTGCGGCCGGGGCTATCGGCGACCGCCAAGATCACCACTGCGGTTCGGCAAAACGTGCTGGCTATTCCCATTCAGGCTCTGGCCCTGCGCACCCAGGCATCGCTGAAGCCCGGCGCCTCGATGCAGACGGTCAACGCCGCATCGACGGGAAGCGGGGAAGCTCTCCAGATCCGGGCACCCAGGGAGTCTTCCTGATGCGTTCTCATGGCAGCAAGCTGGAATCACAATTTGTGCCGGTCACGACTGGGATAACCGGCGCCACCGACATCGAGGTCACCAATGGCCTGAAAGAGGGCGACGAAATCGTCATCGGGCCGTACAAGGTTTTGCGTACGCTGAAGAATGACGTCAAGCTGAAGCGGGATAATGCGGCCGCAACCCAGGAAACGGAATCTTCGTAAGGCGGTTAGCAGGGCAGAGTTTTTAGAGCGGAGCAGGAGGAGAAGATGGCACTCGAAACCAGCGGCGCGGCGCAAGCCGACATGGCCCATGATGGCGCCCAGGGAGAGGTCATCGTCGTCGAGGACCTGTGGAAGATCTATACCATGGGCCTGGACCAGGTGGTTAACGCCCTGTGCGGCGTCAATCTGCGCCTCCGCCACAATGAGTACGTCGCCATCATGGGCCCCTCCGGTTCGGGCAAATCGACACTGATGAACCTGATTGGCTGCCTGGATACGCCGAGCAAGGGCAAGTATTGGCTGAACGGGCACCTGGTGAGTGAATTGAACGATGATGAGCTGGCGCGGATTCGCAATCGCGAAATCGGCTTCGTCTTCCAGACCTTTAATCTTCTGGCGCGGGCCACCGCTTTGCACAACGTGGAGCTGCCGCTGATTTATAACGGAACGCCGGCCGATGAGAGGATCGAGCGCGCCAAGGCGGCGCTACGCTCGGTCAACCTGGAGGAGCGCATGGACCACAAGCCGAATGAGTTATCCGGCGGCCAGCGGCAGCGGGTGGCGATCGCGCGCGCCCTGGTGAATCGGCCCTCGATCATCCTGGCCGACGAGCCGACCGGCAATCTTGACTCCAAGACCGGCGACGAAATCATGGCGCTGTTCGATGAACTGCATGCCAAGGGCAACACCATCATCCTGGTCACGCATGAGCCGGATATCGCCGACTACGCTCATCGCGTGGTTCACATTCGCGACGGCATGATTGCTTCTGATGCGGTCTCTTCCCGGGGCCGCGCGGTCAAGGCCTAACCCCCCTTCTCGTCTTCTGCATTTCTCGCTTGGCGCAACTCAACTCTTTTCCCGCTCCGCCGATAACCCGCCTAGAACGGTTTCACGATCAGGTGTAGCCGGAAAGGTGTGAATCGATGAATCAGCCGCTGCAACCTAACCCCGAACCAAATCGTTGGACGCCACCGCGCCGGCCGGCAACCGGCGCGTTACCCGAGTTGGTTTCACGATCGCTGGCCATGCGCCGGGTTTGTGAGCAGCTGCAGCAGATCGGGCCGCGGGTACGGCTGGCTCTGATCGAAGGAGAAACCGGAACCGGGAAACACCTGCTGGTCAGGCACATCCAGGCGCGGCACGTTGGCCAGGGCATGCTGGTTGCGGAAGAGGCCACCAGTTTGTTCTGCGCGGACAGCGGCTTGCATGACGAACTGCGGCCCGAGCCCCTGCGCGCCGCCAATCGCAGGGCGGCCGACGGCATTCTGCTGATCCGCAATATCGATGAGCTGGCGGCCGAGCCTCAGGCCCAGCTGCTGCGCTTTATCCGCGCCTTCGAAACTTCGCTCTCGGCTGAAAAGCCCGGTCTGCTTCCCGCTCCCTCCCGGGTGATCTGCACCGCGCGCAAATCACTGCGAAGCCATGTGCTGGCGGGAACATTCTTGCCGGAGATTTACTATCGCTTGAGTGCTGTTTCCTTCGTGCTGCCGCCCCTGCGGGATCGTAAAGAAGACATCCCCGGCCTGGCGCAGATGTTTATCGATGCCGTCTCGCGGGAGCAGCAAAGACCCTTGCAAGGGCTTGGCCCCGGGTCGCTCCCCATGCTTCTACGCCACCTCTGGCCGGGTAACGTGCGCGAGCTGGAAAGCGTAGTCCGGGCGGGGTGCCTGTCCAGTGAAGGCCAGTGGCTGCGGCCTATCGATCTGCTCATTCTACCGCTCGAACCGGCCGGGGCCAGGGACGGCGAGCCGGCCCTTCCCGAGAACTACACCCTCGATAGCGTAATCCGCCGCCATATTCTTCAGGTGCTGAAGGTTTGCGACGGGAACAAAGCACGCGCCGCCTCCAAGCTCGGGATCAGCAGGTCCACGCTCTACCGCATGCTCGAAAGCGAGATCGCCATGCCGATGCGTTCCCCTGAAGAAAAACAAGACGAGGTCATGGTCCACGAGACCCACTGAATGCCGTTCTGAGGGGCCCCTGCGCGAGAAGTCGGATTTACAAATGCAGCCCTGAATAGGGGCGGCCTGAACTTCAGGCTTGTGCAAATTAGGTTAGTAGGGAAGCGAGAAGACTTGCGTTATCCACCGCAGCTAAGGGTCTGGACGGGTGCCCCATGTTCGCCCCAGCGTACATGGGCCGAAAATGACGTCTTCGAATGCTTTTACCTTAGTTCGGACTGCTCTCTCGGGAACAGTATTTCGCGGGTCTAGCGAAATGCGTTCGAAGGGGCTTCGCCCCACCGTTTTCGTCCCACGTACGCTGGTGCGAACGTGGGGCACCCGTCCGGAGGGTGGGCTTTGCATCATTCGTCCTCTCCGGTTGCTACTCCGACCCTGGTTTCGTACTCTCGAGCGGTCGTACCCGTTGATCAAAGAGCGCTTTCCGGCTCGGGTTTCTGTCCGATAGTTTCCCTTCGAACGGAACGCATCCCCTCCCCTCCTTAAAACCAAGGCCAAGCCTGTTCGCCTGCGCAAATTGTCGATACACTGCGCTTACTAGCTTCTTGCCAGTCCACAGGAATCCTTTTGTTACGCATAGCAAATTTTTTCATCCTGCGTCTCGCCCTCATCGCCCTTGCCTCCGGCATTCTCCTTACCGCTCAAGGCACCTCGGTCGCGGCGCAAGATGTGCCCCTCAGGGACCGCGTAAGAGCACTCAACGCCATCTTCACCGACTACTGGGAAGATAAACTCAAGCACGAGCCCGATTTCGCCTCCACCATCGGGGACACTCGCTACAACGATCAGCTTCCCGACTATTCCGTGCAGGCCTATAACGACTCCCTGGCGCGCGAACGAGCCTTTCTCAATCGCCTGGCCGAAGTGGACACCGCCGGCATGTCCGACCAGGAGCAGCTGAGCAAAGAAGTGCTGGTGCGCCAGTTGATCGAGGATCAGCAAGAAGCCCGGTTCAAGCCCTGGGAATTGCCGGTTAACCAGTTCAATGGCCTGCAGATCGACCTTCCTCAGCTGGTTCCTCAGCTGACCTTCAACTCGGCCAAGGATTATGACGATTACATCTCTCGCCTCAAAAAGGTCCCGCTTGCCTTCCAGCAGACCACCGACAACATGTCGATCGGCATGGATGACCATCGCGAGCCGCCCGCGTTCCTGATGGAAAAGGTGCTGGAGGAAGTCAATAACATCGTCAACCAAAAACCGCAGGATGGGGCGTTCGCCCTGCCGGTGCAAAAGTTTCCCCCTGCGATTTCTGCGACCCAGCAAGCGCGCATCAAAGAGGAATTGTTGGCGGTGATCACCGGGCAAGTGATCCCCGCCTACGTTCGGTTTGGGAAATTTTTGAAGTCGCAGTACATCCCCAACGCCCGCAACGATCCAGGTTTATGGTCCCTGCCCGATGGGGACGCTTACTATCGCTTTCTGGTGAAGCAGAGTACGACCACCGGCCTGACACCTGCGCAGATTCACCAGATCGGCCTCGACCAGGTCAAGGACGACGAAGAGCAGTTGCTGGCGATCGCCAAGAAGCTGGGCTTCGCCGACGTGAAAGCGCTGCAGAATGCCGCGGCCAACAATCCCAAGCTGTTCCCAACCAGCAAAGAACAGCTGCTGGACGCGTATCGGGGATACCTGGATCAGATGCGGCCCAAACTTCCCCAACTCTTTGGGCGCTTACCGAAAGCGCCGTTGGTGGTCACGCCGGTGCCGGCGTATCTCGAGAAAGAGCAGTCAGCGGCCTACTATTTTCCCGGCGCGGCGGACGGCTCGCGACCCGGCACGGTTTATATCAACACTTATAAATTTGAGACTCGATCCCTCGACGATGTAGAGTCGCGGGCTTACCACGAAGGCCTGCCGGGACACCACTTGCAGGTATCCATCGCGCAGGAGCTCACCGACGTTCCTCAATTTCGCAAATATGCCGAGTACACCGCTTACACCGAAGGCTGGGGACTCTACGCCGAGCGGCTGGGGAAGGATGTTGGCTTCTACCAGGATCCCTACAGCGACTACGGCCGCCTGGAAGGCGATATCTGGCGCGCGGTGCGCCTGGTGGTCGATACCGGCGTCCACTCGCAGCACTGGACGCGCCAGCAAATGGTGGATTACTTTCATGAGCACTCGGCGGTCGGCGAGACCGATGTGCAGGCGGAAGTGGATCGCTATATCGCATGGCCGGCACAGGCGCTGGGTTACAAGGTGGGCCAACTGAGACTGCTTGCGCTGCGAGCCAAGGCCCAGCAGGCGTTGGGGGATCGATTTGACCTCCGCGCCTTCCACGACCAGGTGCTCGACTCCGGCGCTCTGCCCCTGGATTTACTGGAGCAGCGGATCGACAGCTGGATCGCGCAGCAAAAAACTCAAAAGTGAGTAAGGAGACGTAATGGGCACGAATATAGCGCGGCCTTCGCTTGCCGGCCGCCGGGTAGCGATACTTGGAGCGGGAAAGATGGGCGGAATTCTCCTCCAGGCCTTTCTCAAGTCCAAAGTGCTTGAGCCGGAGCAGATCCTGGCAACGGTTGAACATGAAGAGCGCGCCGGGCAGCTCTCGGCGCAGTGGGGGGTCGATGTATCCACCGACAATGTGGCCGCCGCGGGAGCAGCGGATCTGATCCTGATCGGGGTAAAGCCGATCACGGTCCCAGATCTGGTCAAGCAGATTCGGCCCTCGCTTACGCCGCAAAAGCTTCTGGTCTCGATCGCTGCCTCGGTGCGCACCACGGCCATCGAGCAGGCGGCGGGGATGGAAATCGGGGTGGTACGGGCTATGCCGAATACTCCGTCCATGCTGGGCGCGGGCATCGCCGCGCTCAGCCGCGGACGGTTCGCTACCCAGGAGCAACTGGATCTCGCCGCCTTTCTCTTTGCCACCGTCGGACGGACCGTGATGGTGGAAGAAAAGCACATGGATGCGGTCACCGGCCTTTCTGGCTGTGGACCTGCTTTTATCTACATCATCCTGGAGTCGTTGGCGGAAGCGGGTGTGAAGGTCGGCCTACCCCGTGATATTGCGACCCTGCTGGCGTCCCAAACTACCTTTGGCGCGGCCAAGATGGTGCTGGAAACCGGCTACCATCCGGCGCTGTTGAAAGACGCGGTCACCACGCCGGCGGGTTGCACCATCGATGGCATTCTGGAGCTGGAAGAGGGCGGCCTGCGGGTGACCCTCATCAAAGCCGTGATGCGCGCTACCCAGCGCGCCAAGGAACTGGCCGGGTAAGATAAGACCATGAGTTCTTCCCAGGCACTGGCGGGCTCGATCGCAGCTAAATCCCGCCCTTCTGATCTTCTGCCGCGGTTTGCCTGGGCAGTCTTGGTCTACAACGTCCTGGTTGTTTTGTGGGGGGCAGTGGTCCGCGCCACCAGCTCCGGCGCCGGCTGCGGCGATCATTGGCCACTGTGCAATGGGGTTGTGGTGCAGAGCCATCCCCGCCTGGCTACTTTGATCGAGCTGGCTCATCGCATGAGCAGCGGGGTTACCGTAATCGCGATTTTGTTGCTGCTGGTATGGGTATTCCGCCGCACGGTGGTTGGGCACCTGGCGCGCACTACGGTGGTTGCGGCGACGTTGCTCATCTTCAATGAAGCCTTGCTGGGCGCGCTGCTGGTGCTGTTGCGGCTGACCGCCGACAACCGGTCACCGGCTCGCGCGGTGTATCTCTCGCTGCACCTGGTTAATACTCTGCTGTTGCTGGGCGCGCTCGCGCTCACCGCGCATTTCCTTTCGCGGGGCGAGGCCTTTGACCGGCACAAGGTGCGTTTTATGCAACTCGCGCCGGCCATCACCGGGCTTGTAGCGATTCTGCTGGTGGGAGCGAGCGGGACGCTCGCCGCCCTTAGCGATACGCTCTTTCCTGCCGGCTCGGTGGGCGCAGCCCTCGCGGCGGACTTCTCCAGCGGCAGCAGTTGGCTGCAGCGCGTACGCTTTGTTCACCCTGTCAGCGCGGTGATTGCCGGGTTCTTCATTTGCTGGCTGCTGCTGCGCAGCTTCTCGCAGCCCGCGGAGCGCAGGCCGGCAAACTGGGTGCTGGTGCTGCTGGCTTTGCAGTGCTTGCTTGGCGTTGCGGATATGTTGCTGCTGACACCGCTCTGGATGCAGATCCTGCATCTGCTGGGCGCAGACCTTTTGTGGATTGCGCTGGTTGTCCTCACCGCGCGAGTCTGCGTTGTTGGCCAAATACAGGTTGCCACCTAGACGAAGAAGAACCGCAGGTCCCTCCACTACGCTCCCCCGGATTCCCTGTGGAATTTCGTGGCTTCGGCGAACTTCATGCGCCTTTCTTTGCGGAAAGGCGCACACGCTGCTTTCCCTGACTGTTGCGTGGCAGGAAATCCGGGTACGCTCCGGTCGGGATGACAATTTATTTTGAAATCGATGATTCGTCGCACTAACTCCCATCTTGCAACAAAATTGTCATCCCGACCGGAGCGAAGCGTAGTGGAGGGACCTGCGGTTTCCGCGATTTGTCACGTCGCCGCTGAAGGGTGAAAAGTAATGTAACTGTGAAGAGCACTAGCTAGCCAGTCTTGCTCCGGCGGGCGGGCTTCGCGTCTGCGGCTGCGGCCGATTTCGGACCCTTCTTGCTGCCGGCCTCCACCAGGGTCGGAGCGGCGGGCACTGCTCCCCGCTCAGCAATGCTCTTCTTGAGAGCTTCCATTAGGTCGATTACCGGAGCCAGCCTGGCCTTCTGCGGCTGCCCGGCGACGACTTGCCCAGCCCGCTTGGTCTCAATCAGATCCAGGACCCGCTGCTGATATTCGTCCTTGTACTGCTCGGGCTCGAATTTGGCGGTGAGCTGCCGGATAAATTGTTCCGCCAGATCAATCTCCGGCTTCTGCAAATTCATGCTCTCGTTTTTGCCATATTCGGCGATCTCACGCACTTCGGCCGGGAAATACAGGGTGTGCAGCACGATGCCCTTGTGATAAGGCCGCATCAGAACAATCTGCTCCCGCGAGTGCAGCGTGACCTTGGCAATCGCAGCCACATTCAGCTTCTCCATCGCTTGCAGCAACAAGCTATACGCCCGACGGCCTGGATCTTCAGGGGCCGAGTAGTAGGACGCCTGGTAGTAAATCGGATCGACCTCGCTCAGGCTGACGAACTGGGCAATCTCCATGGCTTCCGACGAATCGGCCTCCAGGGTCTTAAGCTCGTCGCCGCTTACCAAAACATAGCTGTCACGGTCGACCTGGTATCCCTTGACCAGCTCGTTACGCTCGACCACGCGCTCACAAACAGGACAAAAGGTCTGTTGCTTGATACGCGAGCCGCACGGTTCGTGGATTTGGTTAAAACTGACGTGTTCTTCGCGTGCTGCCGCGAAGAGTCGCACCGGCACCGATACCAGACCAAACGAGATGTAGCCCTTCCAGACCGTGGATGCCATGATGCTCCTGAGGAGATAAGATACCGTCCGGGCGCCAAGCTGGGCAATCAGAAAAACAGCTTAGCCGGTGACAGAAATGCTCCCGGCTCAGGAGCGATTGCTTGCTTCGCCCGCCAATACGGCGGTCTTCGCAGAGTGTTGGTGAATCCGTCGCAGAATCATACAGGCCACGTAGGCCGCGCCAAAGCCGTTATCGATATTGACCACGGTCACGTTAGGGGAGCACGAATTCAGCATGCCGAGCAGGGCTGCGATGCCGCCGAACGAGGCGCCGTAACCCACGCTGGTGGGGACGGCAATCACCGGCGCGCCGACCATGCCCCCGACCACGCTTGGGAGCGCGCCCTCCATCCCGGCGCACACAACCACCACCTCAGCCTGGCGCAAAACCTCGCGGTGGGCGAGCAGGCGGTGCAGGCCGGCGACGCCCACATCGTAGATCCGGCGCACCTCCGCCCCCATGATCCCGGCGGTTACCGCCGCTTCCTCGGCCACCGGCAAATCGCTGGTTCCCGCGCACAGCACGGAAAGTGATCCCAGGGCGTCGCTCTGGCGGCCGGATGGCGGGCTGAGCGAAATAATCCGGGCCACGGGATGATACACCGCCTCCGGGACCAGGGCTTTCACCGCCGCGAATGCGGCCTCATCGGCTCGGGTCGCAAGCACATCGCCACCCATCGCCGCCATGCGAAAAAAGATCTCCGCAACCTGCGCGGCTGTCTTGCCACCCGCATAGATGACCTCGGGAAAGCCGGTGCGCAAGCGGCGATGATGGTCGATCTTGGCGAAGCCTGCGTCCTCGTAGGGCAGGTTCGCCAGGCGCTCCATGGCCTCCTCCGGGCGCAGTCCGCCATCGCGGACCCGCTGCAGCATTTCCAGGATGGTCTCTGTGTTCATGATCGAAAGCCGGCCTCCAACGTGGCGGCGGCCGGCTCCGGGCCCACCTGCCGCGTACGCCAGGCAGCCATCGCCGCCTGCATGACCGTTTTCAGCGATACGTCGAAGGCGGCCGCCGCGCGGCGGCAATCCTCAAACTCCGGCGCCGCGTTCCATTCTTCTCCCTGCCAGGAGCCGGTCTTGACATGTATCACGCCAAACTCCGTCTGCACCGGCGTGGACTCGCGGGCAAGGACGACGCGACTCTCTTCGCGCACGCGGATGCCCAGCGTGGTGGTCTCGCGAAACAGCAGCTGCTGCAGATGGCCTGCATCGCCTGGCTTGCAAAGTACGGTCAGCAGCGTTCCCACTCGACCCTTCTTCATGGTTACAGCACCACTCATCACGTCGAGCGCGCCCCGCTCCAGGGCCAACTGCGCGGTGTGGGCCAGAACCTGCGGACTTAAATCATCGACAGCACACTCCAGCACGGTCACTTTCTCCTCGCTGAACGGCTGCGCCTGCGCAGTCTCGCCGATGCTCACGCGCAATACGTTGGGAAAGCGCTCCGGATTGCGCGTTCCGGCTCCGTAGCCGATTGCCTGGGTCCGCATCACCGGCGTGGCGTCGAACCGGCAATCCAGCGCGCGCAGCAACGCCGCTCCAGTCGGCGTAACCAGTTCTGCCTGCACGTGCGCGGAATAGACCGGCAGATCCTTGAGCAGCTCCGCGGTTGCCGGGGCCGGAACCGGGAACCGCCCGTGGGCGCAGTTCACAAAGCCACTCCCGACGTTGATCGGGGAACAATACCATTGGTCGAGATCCAGAGCATCCACGGCGGCCGCACAGCAGGCGATATCCACGATTGCATCGACGCCGCCCACCTCATGAAAATGAACCTCTTCCAATGGAACACCATGGATGCGGCCTTCTGCCTGAGCCAGCAAGGTGAAGGCAGTCAGGCTAAGGTTACGGGCTCGTTGGGTCAGGCCGGCACCCAGGAGAAGATTGTGAATCTGCGGCAGGCTGCGGCCGTGTTGGTGTTCATGAGGGTGATCGTGGTGATGATCGTGCTCGTGGTGATGATCGTGCTCGTGGTGATGATCGTGCTCGACCGGCCCGGTAACGGCCACACTCTCATGCAGCCGGCCGCCCACCATGACATCGATCTTGGTCGATTGAATGCCGCTCCGGCTTACCCGGGTCACGCGTAACTCCGCTCCCAACCCCAGCGAAGCCGTGGTTCGCTGCAGCAGCTCCAGGGGTGTGCCTGCATCCACCAAGGCGCCCATCAGCATGTCGCCGCTGATGCCGGCAAAGCATTCCAGGTATCCGATACGCATCAAGCCTCACTCCCCTGCGCGGGGGCGTTTAAAGCCGGTCAGTACCTCAACGGGCAGCACCTCGTTCATGGAGCCGGAACGGTAACCTTCGCAATCCAGCGAGACATAACGGAAGCCGGCGGCGCGGACCAGGGCGGCCATCGCCTTCATTTTTCCCACCTCCAGCGCGGAGGCCATCTCCTCTTCCGCAATCTCGATACGGGCGATCGAGCCATGATGGCGCACGCGAAACCTTTTGAGCCCCAGGCTTCGAAGCGAGTCCTCTGCCTGCTCGATCATGCGCAGCGCCTCCGGGGTAACCCGTCGGCCGTACTCCACACGTGAGGAGAGGCATGCGGAAGCCGGCTTGTCCCAAACGCGCAGCTCCGCCCGCTGGGCCAGGGCACGGACGTCAGCCTTGGTCAGACCTGCCTCCGCCAGAGGAGCGGCCACTCGATGCTGCGCCGCCGCTTTATGGCCGGGGCGGAAATCCTGCCCGTCATCCAGGTTCAATCCGTAGGCCAGGGCACGAAAGCCGGTGCGCTCAAGCTCCTGCTCCATCACGTTAAAGAGCTCGTCTTTGCAGTGGAAGCACCGGTCAGGGCCATTCACCGCGTACTGCTCTCGCTGTAACTCGTGGGTTTCGATCGATTGCAAGGGGATTGCGTGCTCCCGGGCAAAATCTAGAGCGTCGTTGTATTGGGAGCGCGCCAGGCTGGCCGAGTCGGCGATAATCGCCAGCATCCGCGGGCCAAGCACGCGATGCGCCGCGTATGCCAGGTATGCGGAATCCACGCCGCCGGAATACGCAACAATCACGCTTTCTAATGCGAGCAGCCGCGCATGGAGCGCTCGTTCCTTATCCTCGAGGTTCGTTTCCTGCGCAGTTGCGAGTTCTACTGGCTGGTTCATTCCTGGGTACACTCTCGGGAAAACATTGCCCTCAGTGGCTAAAGCCACAAGTCCTGTCGGGTTATGGGCGGCCTGAAGGCCGCCCCCTGCAACAGACCATGAAGTGAAGGGTACAGGCTTCAGTGAAGGGTACGGGCTTTAGCCCGTACATCAAACCATCCACCTCTTTCCCCCCTGTTTCAACTGGCCAAAGCCGTCGGATGCGAGTGAAGCCTGCCGGGGCTCCCTGGCCCTCGATTCCGAAGCTGTGATGCCATTTCCAAGTAGACTAAATAAGCAATGTCGTTCTTCGCTGTAAAGTCTCCTTTAACCGCCAACGACCGGATTGAGCGGCGCCGTCTGATCTTTTCAGATGGCCTGGCCCTGATCACCCTGTTCGCGACCACCGCTCTGTTGGCCGTGCTGACGAACTACCTCTACCAATCTTACGCTTCCCATCAGGTTGAGCTGGCGAATCGATGGCTGGAACGCGGCCAACAGGCCATGCGGGAGGGCAAGCCCCAGGCGGCGATCGATGCCCTCAGCTCCGCGCTGGCCTATGCCCCAGGGCAACGCGCCATACAAATTCAACTGGCCGAAGCACTGGCATCCGCCGGCCGGCTTCAGGAGGCTTCTGTCTACTTCAATGCGCTTTTGGAAACCCAGCAGGGTGACGGTTTAATCAATCTTCAATTGGCCAGGATCGCCGCCCGCCAAGGCAACGAAAACCAGGCCATCGAGGACTATCAGCGGGCGATTTACGGAAGCTGGGAGGGAGACGGTTACGTGCGCCGACGGTCGGTCCGGCTTGAGCTCATCAACTATCTCATCTCCAAGCAACGGTTGGACCAGGCCCGCAATGAGTTGCTGGTGGCTTCCGGAAATGCTCCGGACGACGATATTACGGTTCAACTGGACATCGCCCGGACGATGGAGCAGGCACAGGATCCCAGCGATGCCCTGAACCTGTACAAGAAGATTCTCCGCCATCACGCCTCCCTGCGCGAGGCGCTCGAGGGAGCTGGGCGGACCGCCTTCCAGCTGGGCCACTATCTCCAGGCCAAGCGATACCTGGCACATGCCCTGGAAGGCCCTGGCGTCGACCAGGAAGCGCCGGCGGCCATCGCGCAAAATCGAGACCGGCTGGCCGAGGCCACGCGGCTGCTGCAACTCTATCCGTCATCGCGGATAGGCCTGCGGGAGCGGAGCAACCGCATTCTGGAGGACCGAAAGCTGGCCATGCGGCGCCTGGCGGAGTGTACGCAAGACAAAGCTGCAGCCAAGGAGGCAGCGGCGCCACAAAGTCAGCCAAGTAGCGCGCCGAAGTCCAATCCGTTGGCGAACCTGGCCTCTCACTTCTCCCGGCATACAACCGCACCCGCACCAAGCCAGCCGGTAGCCGCTGCTCCCCCGGTCGACCCCCTGCAAGCACTGGCGGAACGTTGGCAGCAACTGCCGGCTAAGATCTCGGTGACCGCCCTGGAGAAGGATCCCGAGTTGACCCAGACCCAGATCCAACTCATCTATGACACGGAGACCGTCACGCAAGCGGTCTGCGGCGCGCCGTCGGGCGACGATGCCCTGTTATTACGGATCGCCCAGGCGCCGAACCAGGTGGAGCAAGAATGAGCACGACTATGGGCAGGCCCGGGGTAGATAAAACCGCGGTCGCGGCGGAAAGACGCTATCGGCCCAACCCGGCGGAAGTTCAGCGATTGGCGCCGAACCGGGACGAGCGGCTCTTCCTGGTTCTCTCTATCTTCATCGGGGTCATCTCCGGCCTGCTGGTGGTCTGCTTCCGGGTCGCCATAAACTGGATCCAGGTGCTCACGCTGGGGTCATCGCCTCATCCCGGGCAGTTGCGACTGTTTTTCGTGCCTATGGGGGTCGGCCTTCTGGTCGCCGTGCTGGTGCAGCTGGTCTTCCCCGGAGCGCGGGGCAGCGGCATCAACCAGACAAAAGCCGCGCTGTATATCTACAACGGCTATATCTCCTTCAGGACGGTCATCGGGAAATTCATCACCTCGGCGCTTTCTATCGGCGGCGGATTCTCCTTGGGCCCGAGGATCCTTCGCTGCAAATCGGCGCCGGCGTGGCCTCCATGGTCAGCCGCCGCCTCAATCTCTCGCGCGAGCGGCTGCGCATGTTTGCCCCTATAGGCGCCGCGGCGGGCTTGGCGGCGGCATTCAACGCGCCGATCTCCGCCATTCTTTTTGTTGTGGAAGAGGTGATCGGCCGGTGGAGCGCGGCGGTGCTCGGCTCCATCGTGCTCGCCGCCATCTCCAGCGTCGTGGTGGCGCGCTGGTTCTGGGGCGCAGAGCCGATGTTTCGCATCCCTTCGGTAACCCTCAAGGGTCCTCAGGAGCTTCTTGCCTACGCAGTTCTCGGGGTGGCCGGCGGCGTCGCCGCGCTCATTTTCTCCAAGGCGCTGGGCTATTCGCGCCCCCGGTTGCGCCAGCTTCCGCGCTGGACCTGGTATATCCAGCCACCGATCGCCGGGCTCATCGTGGGGGCGATCGCTTTTTTTGGCGCTCCCCAGGTTATGGGGCCGGGATACAGCGTGATCGACCAGGCGATGCACGGCCAGTTCACCTGGAAGTTTCTTCTCGCCTTGGCCCTGCTCAAGATTGTGGCCACTACCATCTCTTTCTCCAGCGGCACGCCGGGCGGAATGTTCGCTCCGACCCTCTTTATTGGAGCCATGCTGGGCGCGTCGATCGGTACCTTCGAGAAGATCTTCTTCCCCAGCTTCCCCATCTCGGTTGGTTCCTATGCGCTGGTGGGCATGGGGGTTCTGTTCGCCGCGTTCCTACGCGTGCCGTTGACCTCGGTTTTCATGGTTCTCGAAGTCAGCGGCAACTACTCCATTGTGCTTCCGGTCATTCTGGCCAACACCATTGCGTACCTGGTTTCACGGAGTTTGCAACCGTATCCAATTTTTGAAACCTTCACCCACCAGGACGGCCTCGATCTGCCTTCCATGGAGGAGCAGCGCGAGGAAAGCGTGTTGCATCTGGAGGACGCTTTGCACCCGGTGAACGTCCCGATCTTTCCCGGTATCGCCACACTGCAGGAGGTGTCTGCCCAGTTGGCTGCAGCTGACGCGCCCGTATTGCTGGTGAAACTTCGGGACGGTTCCTGGTACTCCATGAGCCGGGGCGAGTACACTTCGATCGCGGCGACACAAACCCCCGATACGGTGCTTGAACGCGCGCTCAAACCGGATCGGGCGCCGCTGCTCTTCCCTGATATGCCTCTGGATAGCGCGATACCTTACCTGGCGCGCTGGCCGGTTTTGCCGATTCAGAATCGGGCCAGCAAAGGGACGCTCGAGGGTGTTGTTTCTCTTGAGGATGTGCTGGGACGGTACCAGCAGCAGTAGGGGTTTGTTTGGGATGGAGTTTGACCGCAGGTCCCTCCACTTCGCTACCCCGGATTTCCTGTGGAACTTGGTGGCTTCGGCGAACTTCATGCGCCTTTCCTTACTGAAAGGCGCACACGCGGCCCCGTCCAGTACTGCGTGGCAGGAAATCCGGGTACGCTCCGGTCGGGATGACAATTCTGTTGCAAAACCGGCAGTCTTCGTGAGAAGTCATCGATTTCAAAACAAATTTGTCATCCCGACCGGAGCGTAGCGAAGTGGAGGGACCTGCGGTCAAGCGATTTGTGCGCCTGAATCAGGAGGAATTCCAATTCGTTCCGTATCATTACATCGCGGCGCTCACGCCCCTTGTGCTTCTTGTCCATGGCTATCACCCCCTGGCCGATGATGGCGCCGTCTATGTAGCCGGTATCAAGAAGCTGGCGGACCCCAGCCTCTACCAATCAGACACGATCTTCGTCTCATCGCCTACGCATCTCTCGGTCTTCGCCCATGTTCTTGCCGCGCTGCTGCGCTGGGGACATCTTCCACTGCCCTTCCTGCTGCTGCTTTGCCACCTGGCATCGATCTTCCTTTTTCTTCTCGGCTCGTGGGCTCTGGCTGCGCGAATTTTTGTCACGAACTCTTCCCGCTGGGGAGCGGTGCTTCTCGCTGCCTGCTGCTTCACGCTGCCGGTCGCGGGCACCTCTCTCTGCATCATGGATCCCTACGTAACGGCGCGTTCCTTCTCCACCCCGCTCAGCCTGTTCGCGCTGGCAGCCGTGCTCGACGAACAATGGCTGATGTCGGTTCTATGGCTGGCTCTCGCCGCGCTGCTGCATCCCCTGATGGCGGCCTATACCGCGATCGCCATGCTCACGCTTGCACTTGCCAGGCGCGGAATGTGGGGGTCCCTCGGTTTGTTCTGTGGCTTTGGATATTCATTGTGTGGCGCGATTTTTTTTGTCACGCGCCATGCTGACCCCACCCAGGCATATAACCGCGCGGCTCTGAGCCGCTCGTATTTTTTCCTCTCCAGCTGGCGGTGGTTTGAGTATCCAGGATTGCTGATCCCGCTCCTTCTGCTGGGAATTGCCGGTTCCCGCAGACAAGTGCCGTGGCCGGCACGCGCACTCGCGATTGCGGCTACGGTCATGGGTAGTTGTGCGCTGTTCGCGTCGCTGTGTTTTGTGCATCGCAGCGGAAGCCTGCTGCTGGCCCGGCTGCAAGTGCTGCGTGCCTTCCAGTTCGTGTACATTGCCGGTGTCCTCCTGGCCGGCGGATTATTGGCTCGGCTACACAAGCGCGCAATCGCCGTTGTCTTGCTCCTCATTGCAGGCGCTCTCTTTGCCGGTCAAAGACTCACCTATCGAGAATCAAGCCAGGTGGAATGGCCGGGAATAGCGCCGCGCAACGACTGGCAGCGGGCCTTTCTCTGGATTCGCGCCAATACGCCCAAAGATGCAATCTTTGCGCTGGATAACGACTACATCGAGAGTCCGGGCGAGGATGCGCAGGGCTTTCGCGCTTCCGCGGAGAGAAGCGCCGTTGCCGACTGGTTCAAAGACGGCGGCATCGCCAGCAACTTCCCCCAGGCGGCAATTCCATGGTGGCAAGGCTCTCAGGCCACGGCGCAGCTCAACCACGCCACCGACGACCAGCGGTTAGCCCGTCTTCGCCCGCTCGGCGTCACCTGGGTGGTGTTGTCTGCGCAGGCAAGCGCAGGCTTTGACTGTCCATTCAGCAATGAGCGAGTGCGCGTGTGCAGGCTAAGCCCTTTGCTTCACCCTACGGATGGCGCAAAATAACGTAGGGAGACGGTCCATGTTGACGCTGTATCAGCGGCTTATTTTCGGTTACGTGCTCCTTCTTGCCCTCGTGCTTGCCGTCGGCCTGCACGATTCCGTATCGCTCCACCAGGCAGCGGCACTCGACCACCAGGCAATTCCAACTGCGACGGCGATGGCGGCGCGAGCCGCCCTGGCCCGGCGCGCTACCACCATCACCACCGTCTGCACGCTGAGCGGGGTTCTGATCTCCATCGGCTTCCTGGTCTCGATCATCCGTCCGATCCGCCGCACGGCGGCCGCCGCTCGCCGCATCGGCCAGGGCGAATTGCAGCAACGCATCGAGTGGCGAACCCGGGATGACCTGGGCACGATTGCCACCGAGCTGAATCGCATGACGGTGCGGCTGCGCGACCTGCGCGAAACCGAATACGGCCGGAAACAGATGGACCAGCAACTTTCCGATGCCATTGTGCGATCCATTTTCGAGCCGGTGATCGTGACGGACGCCAAGGGCCAGGTGCTCAAGCTTAACCAGGCGGCCAGCGAAGTGCTGGGCGAGGCCGCCGGGGATCGCATGGCCCTGACCAACACGCCGGGAGGAGAGAGGATCCTGCGCGCGGTGCGCGACGCAGTCTCCATGCGGCAGTCGTTCGCCAGCGAGGACGAAGCCGCCATGCTGCCGATGAAGCTGGGCGAGGGGCAGCGCAGCTATCGCCTGCGCACCACGCCCATGCGCGACCTGGATGGCAAACTGCTGGGCGCCGTCAGCGTGCTGGAAGACATCACCGAGATGCAGGATATCGATCGCTTCAAGACCCGCTTTCTTAGCGTCGCCTCGCGTAGACTCCGCAAGCCCCTGGAGCAGCTTCGACTTAGCCTGTACACGCTTACCTCGGGCTTCGCCGGCGAATTGCGGCCGTTGCAGGCCGACGTGCTGCATGGAGCCGAGGAAGAAGCGGAACGCCTCAACGACCTTATGTCCGACCTGATCGAGGTTTCGGAGATCGATACCGGCCGGCGTGAACTGCGCATGGATAAATTCCGGCCCATCGATATTCTTCGTGACGCCTGCTCCCGGACGCGCGATGAGGTTCGCGCCAAGAATATCGACGTGCAGATTCAGGCATTCGCCGACCTCTCGCACGTGAACGGAGACCGCCGCGCGCTGCGCAGCATCATGGACAACCTGATGAGCAATGCGGTGCGCTACACGCCGGAGAACGGCACCATCCTGCTGCAGGCAAAGGAACAGAAAGACATCGTGCAGTTCTCGGTGCGCGACTCCGGCCGAGGCATTGAAGCAGAGCGACTGCCCAACATCTTCGGCCGCTTCAGCGCCGCGCATGACCAGGGAACCGGGCTGGGTCTGGCCTTGGTGCGCCGGCTGGTGGAATTGCTCGGCGGGCAGATTTCCGTGGAGAGCCGGCTCGGCCACGGCACCACTTTCAGCTTTACCCTTCCCGTCGCCACGACCGTCCCCACGCGTCATCCCATCGAAATCGGTTAGAGTGGCCCCAGGTACATGACAGACCTCTCGACCGACATCACACCCACCGCACCAGAGCTGGCTAAGCTGCGTGTCTACATCGGCGCCGCCCCTGGCGTGGGCAAGACTTACCAGATGCTCGAAGATGCCCATCGGATGAGAAAGCAGGGCACCGACATCGTAATCGGGTTGATCGAATCCCACGGGCGAAAGGAGACGCAAGACCAGGTAAAGGATCTTGAGCTGATCCCGCGGCGCGCCATTCCTTACCGCTCTGTGGTCCTGGAAGAGATGGATCTCGATGCCATTCTTGCCCGGCATCCGAACACCGTGATCGTGGATGAACTGGCGCACACCAACGTGCCCGGATCGAGAAATCGAAAGCGCTATGAAGACGTGCTGGAATTGCTCGACGCCGGCATCAATGTGATGACTGCGGTCAACGTACAGCATCTTGAGACCCTCAACGACTCTGTCTCCCGCTCCGCCGACACGCAGATCAGGGAAACCATCCCGGACAGTTTTCTCAAGCGGGCCGATGAAGTCGTGAATGTGGATGTGACCGTGGAGGAGCTGCGCTCACGGCTTAAGCAAGGCAAGATCTACGCCGCGGAGAAGATCGAGCAGTCCCTGGCCAATTTTTTTCGCAAAGGGAATCTAAGCATGCTGCGCGAGCTTGCGCTGCGCACCACGGCGGAAGAGGTTGGCTCGCGGGCAGCGGAGTATCGCAGAAGCCAGGGCCTGGAACAAGCTCCTATCCCTGAAAAAGTGATGGTCTGCCTCTCACCCCGGCCGGGAGCGGAACGTCTGTTGCGCGTGGGCGCGCGCATCGCCGGCCGCCTGGCCACCAACTGGTATGCGGTGCGCGTCGAATCTCCCGACGAAGACGCGCGGCATGGGGACGCGGAAGAGTACCAGCGGATGGAGGAGTATCAGCGCCTGGCCCGCGAGCTGGGCGCACAGGTCGTCGTTTTGAAAGACAAGAACGTCGCCGACGCGCTGATCGAGTTCGCGCAGCAGGAGAGTATTTCTCATGTGGTCTTCGGGCAGTCGGCGCGATCGCGCTTCGATATTCTTTTGCGTGGCTCGGTGATCAACCGGTTTCTGGCAGAGATAAGAGATGCCACGGTTCAGGTGGTCCCCATCGGCAAGAGCAAGCGGTAGAACAACAAAACCGCCCGTCTCGATGGGTGCCCCACGTTCGCCTCAGCGCACGTGTGCCGAAAACGACGGGGCGCGGCCCCCATAAGCGCTAACTTATTTGGGGATGTTTTTCGTCAAACCTCCCACAAAATCGTCATCCTGAGCGGAGCGCCTCACAGATTTATCGCGTGACACAGCGCTTGACGGCGCGCAGTCGAAGGACCCCGGCGATGCTTATCTTGCCCATGCTGCTCGGAGCTTTTCAACCACCGAAGCCCGCTCCTGGCGGACCCGCAACGGTCTTTCCCTGGGACCGAGAACAAGAACGGCTAGCATCTTGCTATGCCCGGCGGCATAGCACAGACCTGGGGATGGAAGATGATTACAGTGCATGAAAGATGTACCCGTGACCACCCGGTGCGTACCGCAGCAGAATCCTGTTCTCGGACCTCGGTGGTGGAAAAGCTCCGAGCAGCATGGGCAAGATGAGCATCCTCGGGGTCCTTCGACTCCGCGCCACCAGGCACTTGTGTCACAGGATAAATCTGCGGGGCGCTTCGCTCAGGATGACGATTTTGTGGGAGGTTTGGCGAAAACACCCTCACCAGCACTACTGGCCGCGACATTCTGAGGCGTTGTTGCGATAGAGAGGGTTGCGCGGATAGGCAACCGCCAGTTCGTGAAGCAAGCCGCAGCCTTGCGCATTGTTCTTGTCGCGCAACGCGGCCACCGCCAGCAACAGCTTGGCGAACGGCTTCAACAGATTCCCGTGAGCCGCGGTCTGCTGCAGCTCGCGAATACCCTGCTCCTTATCCGGATCGATCCCATCCAGGCTCAGCATCCAGCGCACCGGCGCCGGCTTGATGCCGGTCATATAGTTTTCCACGCCGACCGCCAGCAACGCATCGTAGGCGTCAGGCTTTTGCTTCAGTAATTGTTGCGCAAGAATACGCCCTTGCTTCATGTAACGCAGGGCGGCGAAATCCTGCTTATCGATCAAGGCCACGTAATCGGATCGCAGACCCAGAGCAAGAACCTTGGCAAAGAGAGCATTGCTATCCTCGGGATGCTGCTTAAGCGCTGCGTCCGCAAGTTGAGTACCCCGGTCTAGGGCGTTGTTAAACTGGGCACGGACGTTGGGATCGGGAGAGAGCTTGGAGCGGGATTCAAACGCCTTGTCGTTGGTGAAGAGCTGGCTCTCGAGGATGTCGAGACGGGCAAACTCACTAAACAGGTAGCCGGCTGCCTGCGAAACCGGGCCCAGAGGATCGTCCGGGTGCAGCCGTTCCCAGGTAGAAAAATCCTGATGGGCCTGATCGAATTGCAGGTTGTACATGCTCTGGAAACCGAGCTCTATTTCAGTCGGCGCCATAGCCTCTGCCGTCCACGCGGGCAAGAACATCAGCACGCACAGCAGCACCGCGAACAATGCGTTCATAGGTTATCGCTCAGTCCAGCGTACCCCGCTACGCCCACGCGCCGCCGGCGCAGAAAGGCTGCGCAGCCAACCGGCCAGATTCCAATAGTCTTCCGCCGTCGCCGACCCGGGCGCGTAATCGATCACCGTCATTCCCTCTGCCAGCGCCTCGCTCACCGCGGCACTGCGGCGGAGCACCAAAGGCAGCAGGCGGTCGCCCAGCCGGCGCTGCAACATCCCCCGCACATCCCGATGCAGCGGCGACGAGCCGTCGAATTGGTTCAGCAGGTAGTGAGCGGCCCCTTCATCCCGGCCAAGGAACGCTTCGAGCGATGCCAGGCTCGCGACCGAACTCATATCCGGCAGCAGGGGCACCAAGACCGTCGGCCGCAGCACCAAAAGACGGCCAGTGACGTCCCTGCCGGCGGTTGCCAGGTCCACCAGAATGCGGCTTGCCCCGCCCCCATCGCTGATCAACTCAGCGAGCAATGGGTCATGCTCGCCCCCATTTCTAGGGTAGCGCTCCGCCTCCAGGTTCAGGATTTTCACCGGCGCGTCTCTTTCCACTCCAATCGGAGAAAAAGTCCGCACCACTCGATGATTAGACGCGCGGGAGCCAAAATAGAACGGCAGCAGCCCGCAAGCGGTTGTATCCGCCAGCAGAACGTGCTCCCCGAGAGCGGAGAGCGCGCGGCCCAAAGTGGCCACCAGGCAGGTTTTCCCCACGCCGCCGGCCAGTGAGAAAACAGCCACCACGGGTGGGTGCTGCTCGATGACCGGCGGCGTCACCACCGGCTCCGGCGGGGCGAAAACGGAGTGCAGAGCATGCCAGCGTGGGGTGCCCTCTTCCCTGGGCGGGAGCGGCTGCTCCCTCATTTCGCTAACCTGCATTTCGCTAACCTGCACTTCGCTAACCTGGTGCAACGGTTGCACCGCCGGGTGGAACTGCCCGCGCACCTGCTTGCGCGACGCGGAGAAATCCCAATACCGGGTGACCTGTGCCTGGGCCAGGGAGTAGAGCGTCCCAGTATTCTCCGGCATTGCGCCCTGCTCCGGATCCGATGGAAGCCCCGATGGAAGCTCCGATGGAAGCTCTGTCATTCTCGTCCCCACCCTGCCAAAACAACACTGTAGGTCCTTAACATAACCCGCAATCGGCCGTGGTGCCACCCGCTTCCGTCAGCGTCTTTAGGGCCCTACTCATTGTGTTACTTTGGAAACTAAGCAGAAACGAGCTCGTAGCTCAGTCGGTAGAGCAACGCACTTTTAATGCGTGGGTCGTGGGTTCGATTCCCACCGAGCTCACCACGTAACCGAGCATGCCAACCCCTGGTACACCCCTCAGCTCATCGCAGATCATTACCCTTCACGACCGTTGCACCGTCGCCTGGCATCACGACGTCCCGGCCGTGCCGGCTTCG
The DNA here is from genome assembly GCA_963834205.1 of uncultured Acidobacteriaceae bacterium. Classification (GTDB taxonomy): domain Bacteria; phylum Acidobacteriota; class Terriglobia; order Terriglobales; family Acidobacteriaceae; genus PALSA-350. The sequence continues at coordinate 110,993 of CAWIBI010000069.1, forward strand.
CTGACCGGCTTCGAGCGGACAGTGGCCGAGCAACATCTGGCCAATTTCGAACTATGGCACGCGGAAGATGACGCCCGCACTCCGGAAGCCAGCGATCACCACCTGGCGAGCATCAAGCGCTTCATCGACCACGCCAACCAACGGCGCAACGATCTCTCCGAGCAGTGCGACGTATTTCTGTTGAACTTCCTCAGCCAGCGGGACCTGCCCGCACCCAGCGCCGAACTGCATTCCGAGTCTCCCGGACTCATCCTGGACCGGCTTTCCATTCTTTCGCTTAAGCTCTTTCATACCCGTGAAGAGGTCGACCGGCTGGACGCGCCGGCGGGCCACCGCGAGCGCAACTTGCAGCGTCTGCACATCCTGGCGGAGCAGCGAGACGACTTAGCCGGCGCACTCGACCGGCTGTGGCATCAGGTTCTCAATCGGCAACGCAGGTTCAAGCTATATCGCCAATTGAAGATGTATAACGACCCGGCGTTGAACCCGGCAGTCTACGCCCCGCGGCCAAAATCCGTTTCCTGAACTTCGACCGTGCTACAGTTCTTGCCAAGGCTGCCGGGTCGGCTCGCCGGGTTGACGTAATCCGCTTCAGTGCGTATAAAAACGATTCTGATAGCCATTGCGGCTACGATCCTGTTGATCCCTGTCGCGTAATAGCAGGAGAGAAGAGTGGGCTATGCAAAACGGAGGTCAAGGTGTCCCCGCTCGGCGCAATCCTCGCACTATTGAAGGCAAGGCCCGCACTATGCCCAATGCTTCCCATCAAAAAGCTTTGAACGAGTACCAAAACGCGTTGCAGTGGATGCACGAAGGCAAGTATGAGAAGGCCCGGCTGGTCTTTGAAAAGCTCAGCCATGACGGTCCGGTTGAAATTCTGGAGCGGGTACGGGTCTATCTCACTGCTTGTCAACGGCATGCACAGCAGAGCGGGCTCTCCTTCGATAACACGGAGGAGCAGTACGACTACGCCATTTCCCTCTTGAATACCGGGTTCTATGAAGAGGCCCGGGACCAGTTCCAAAGAATTTTGAAGGCCAATCCGACGGCGGACTATGCCTACTACGGGCTGGCCATCCTGGAAAGCATGACTGGTCTGGCTGAGCCCTGCCTTGAGCATCTGGCCAAGGCAATTGAGTTGAGCCCGCGTAACCGCATCCAGGCCCGGAGCGATTCCGACTTCCAGGATATGGCGGATGATCCGCGTTTCACCGAACTCCTCTACCCTGAAGTTCCGTGAGCGGCAACTCCCCCTTTCTGGGGGTCGCCGGGGTTGGTTTGCCGGCGTAGGTTTAAGTCTGTGACGACTCTATGGTGAAATCCCTTTCCCCCACCCTGGCTAAACCACGACCCGCGAAAACCCCTGTCATCGCCGCCCGACGGAGCACCGACCGCGCCAGCATTCGGGCCGTGGCCATCGGAGGGGGCACGGGTCTTTCCACTCTGCTGCGAGGGTTACGGCGTTATGTTGCGTCGCCTCACCAGTCCTCCGCCGACTGTGAGGCCGCCCCCTGCCTCATCTCCGACCTGGCTGCGGTGGTGACCGTGACCGATGACGGTGGCTCCAGCGGACGGTTGCGCCGCGGATTGAATATGCTCCCTCCGGGCGACCTGCGTAATTGCATGGTGGCCCTATCAGAGGACGAACATCTCATCTCCCGGCTCTTCCGCCACCGCTTCACCGCCGGCGAGGGTCTCGAAGGCCATAGCTTCGGCAACCTCTTTGTCGCCGCGTTGCTGGAGATGACAGGAGATTTCGCGCAGGCAATCAAACTGTCTTCCCAGGTCCTGGCCACCCGCGGGCACATCTACCCTGTCACCAACGCCAATGTAGCGCTGGTGGCCCGCATGGACGACGGTTCCCTGGTGAATGGGGAGACCAACATCACGGCCAGCCGGCAACGAATCGTTGAGCTCATGCTCGAACCGGCAGACGCCGAACCGCTGCCCGAGACCATGGAGGCGATTGCGCGCGCCGACCTCATCACTATTGGCCCTGGTTCGCTTTTTACCAGCATCATCACCAATCTGCTGGTTAAAGGGGTTTCCGAGGCGCTGGCATCTTCCAGGGCGGTCCGCGTATATATCTGTAATCTGATGACCCAGGCCAACGAGAGCCTGAACCTGACCGCCTCCCAACATATCGAGCGCATTTACGCGCATGCGCATCGGCCCATTTTCGACTACGCCCTGGTGAATACGGCGCCCGTATCGCAGGCTCTACTGGAGCGTTACGCGGGAGAAGGGGCTTCGCCGATCGTGGCCGACATCGATGCTATCGAAGCCTTAGGTGTTCGCTGCATCGCCGGAGACTTTACTGCTGAAGGCGATGTTGTGCGTCACGCCGCAGATCGAGTGGCCGAGGCGGTGCTGCGGCTGGGTGTTACAGGCAGAGGTCGAGGGTAAAAGGACCGAGACTTTTGATTGCGGGTGAAGTTAACCGCAGGTCCCTTCGCTACGCTCCGGTCGGGATGACAGGTTATCTTGAGATCGATGATTCTTGGCAACAACTCCCATTTGCAACAGAATTGTCATCCCGACCGGAGCGTAGCGAAGTGGAGGGACCTGCGGTTGACCCGTCATTGTGACGACGTCGCCGGTTGAATCTCAGAAACCGTTCGCTTCAGTTGGCCGCAGGCTGCGTAGATGTCTCTGCCGCGCGGCCGGCGGAGGAAAGCGGGAACACCGCGCGCGATAAGCCTTTGTTGAAACGCCGCAACCTGTTCCGCGGCCGGCATCGTATATGCAATCCCCGGCCCGGGATTCCAGGCAATGAGGTTTACCTTCACCGGCATAGGCGCCCTGCGCGCCAGCACAACTAATTCGTCGGCATGCTGCAATCCGTCGTTGATACCGCCCAGCAGCACGTATTCAAACGTCACCCGTTCCCTCGGCCGCAGAGGCAACTGACCCGCCGCCAGGATCACGTCTTCGATCTTCCATTTGCGGGTGATGGGCATGATCGCCTCGCGGATCGCGTCGTTGGGCGCATTCAGGCTGATCGCCAGCCGGGGCCGCACCGCTTCCGTCGCGAGCCGCAGAATGCCGGGCACGATGCCAGAGGTGGAAACCGTCATTCTGGATTCAGCCAGACCGGCCTCGTTCACTAGCAAGCGCACCGCCGCCATGAACTCGTCGTAGTTGAGAAACGGCTCGCCCATGCCCATGAAGACCAGGTTGATGCGGTCGCGCCCCACTTGCACAGCCTGCCGCTCCAACACCGCGATCACCTGGCCCGCAATCTCTCCCGCCGAGAGGTTCCGCTGCAGTCCCAGTTTCGCGGTGAGACAGAATTGGCAGTTGACGGCGCAGCCCACCTGGCTGGAAACACAGATGGTGGCTCGCCGGGTAGTTTCCCCGTCCGCCGCATCGTCATCTCCGCGCTCCGCCCCGTCGCCATCAGGCATCCAGACCGTCTCCACCGTCTGCCCGTCGAGGCCAGCCACCAGATAGCGTTCCGTGCCATCGACCGAGCGAAAAGTCTCCACAATCGTGGGCCGGGCGATCGCCCATCCTTGCTCCGCTAATTCTTTTCGTAACCCCCGGGAGAGGGTACTTACCCCCTCGAGCGAGGCGATTCGCTGCCGAAACATGGCATCCAGCAGCTGGCCGGCTCGATAGGCGGGCTGCCCAAAATCGACCATTAACACCGTAAGTTGTTGACGGGAAAGGCCAAAAAGATTCTTGACGGCTGGCTCTGCTGCTCCGTCTAATAAACGGACGAGATTTTCCCTTCCAGGCATTTGTTGGTGCTTCCAGGCTCTTTTCGCAGCATAGCATCCCGGTTGCCCGTCCTATCCCCCGGAAAGCCGATACACTGAGATGGTGACTGAACGCAGCATTCGACGCACGATCCTACCTTCCGGCCTGACTATCCTGACCGAGCGCATGGAGCATATCCGGTCTGTGGCTATGGGTGTATGGATCAGGGCGGGCTCCCGCCATGAGCTGCCGGAAGTAAACGGCATCTCGCATTTCGTCGAACACATGGTCTTCAAGGGAACGCAATCGCGTTCGGCCAAACACATCGCGCGCGAAGTGGACGCAATCGGCGGCAACCTCGATGCATTCACCGGGAAAGAAACCATCTGCTTCAACCTCAAGGTCCTCGACGAGCATGTTCCGACTGCGCTCGACGTTCTCTCCGACCTGGTGCTGAATCCGGTCTTCAACAACGAAGACATCATGCGCGAGCGGGGCGTGATTCTCGAAGAGATCAAGATGGACGAGGACAATCCCGACTACCTGGTGCACGAGATTTTCACGCAGAATTTCTGGAAAGACCATCCGCTGGGGAAACCGATCCTGGGAACGAAGGAGACGGTGCGGCGTTTCGAACAGGACACCTTGTTCGACTATTACGGCAAGCGCTTCTCCGGCAACAATATGGTTTTCTCCGCGGCCGGAAACCTGGAGCACGATGCATTTGTCGACCTGGTCGCCAAGCGATTCGACCACGTTGTGCCCAACAGCGGCTCGCTTGCGGAGACAGCTCCGCGGACCGTATCCAAGATTGTGATGCGCAACAAGAAGGCGCTGGAGCAGGTGCAGCTTTGCCTGGGCGTGCCTTCTCCGCCGCTGGCCCACGAGCTGCGCTATGTGACCCTGCTGCTGAACACGGTTCTGGGCGGCGGCATGAGTTCACGGCTTTTCCAGACGGTGCGCGAAGAACATGGACTTGCCTACTCCATCTTCAGCGACCTGAACCCATATCGCGACACCGGTTCGCTGTGTGTATATGCCGGGACTTCTTCCGCCCACTGCCTGCAGGTGATCGAGTTGATCATGTGTGAATTTCGCCGCTTGAAGTGCGAGGCACTCCCGGAAGAAGAACTTCGCCGCGCCAAAGACCAGCTCAAGGGCAATATCATTCTCGGCCTGGAGAGCTCCATGTCCCGGATGTCGAACCTGGCCCGCCAGGAGATGTACTTCGAACACTTTTTCGGCGTGGACGAGATTATGGACAAGGTCGAAACCGTTACCAGTGAGCAGGTGATGGCGATGGCCAACACGCTGTTTGACCCGGATAAAGTCGCGGTCACCCTGCTGGGCCGGCTGGACGGTCTAAGGATTAGCCGCGGCCAGCTGGCCTGCTGAGCGTTTCCGCCTCGGGCCGCGTCTTGATAGACTTGTAGCGCCCGTTGCTACAGAACCGAGAAGACCCATGATGCAGATCAGCCCGAAGAACTCCAGCCGCCAACGCGGCTTCACCCTGATGGAACTGCTTATTGTCATGTCCATCATGATCATTCTGATGTTGATTGCCATCCCCAACTTCATCAGCATGAAGGCCCAGGCGGACGAGACCTCAGCCATCCAGTCGCTGCGCGCCATCTACCAGGCGCAGATCCAGTACCAGACCAACTTTCCCTCGAACGGCTTTGCTTGCGCACTTCCTGCACTCGGCGGCAATCCCAGCTCGGGTCCACCTAGTCCCACAGGGGCACAGGTGCTGCAGGGTGATCTCGCCACGGGACAGAAGTCCGGCTACACCTTCGCGATCGTCAACTGCACCAAGGTCACGGTCAACAACCAGGACATGTACACCTCGTATGAGGCGACCGCGGTTCCGCAGTCTGTCGGCAAGTCGGGCCATCGCGGCTTCTGCATCGATCAGGCAGGGGAGATCAAGGCTGACATGGCGGGGGGAACGAATTGCACCCAGGCGATCCAGTAAGCCTGTCGTAGCCACGGCATGAGAAGGCGTTTCTCCCTGTTTGTTCTGCTTTCTCTACTGCTACCCTCTACCTTGTGCGCCCAACAATTGACCGTGCAACAACTGGCGCAGCGCGTGGACAAGTACTACAACGGCCTTCATTCCCTACGGGTCGCCTTCACCGAAAGCTTTCGCGGTATGGGCATCGAGCGGGAAGAGAGCGGCGTGCTGCTGTTGCGCAAACCAGGGAAGATGCACTGGAGCTACGCCAACCCACCAGGTAAGTTTTTTCTGCTCGATGGCAAGTATGCCTGGTTCTACTCCCCCGGGGATGCGCAGGTGGAGCGCCTGGCGGCCGCGCAAATGGACGATCTGCGTTCGCCGCTGCGCTTTCTGCTCGGCCACACGCAACTGCAGAAGGAGCTGGAGGGACTGACCCTCTCCACCACAGCCGATGGTTTGCAACTCTCCGGAGTACCCAAGGGAATGCAAGACCGGGTGGAGAAGATCGTTCTTGGGGTGGACGCTGGCGGAGTCATCCACTCGATGAGCATTACGGAAGTAGATGGAGCCCGGACCGCATTCACGTTTAAGGACAGCCAGCCGGATGCTCCGGCCCCCGATGCGGATTTCGTTTTCCATGCCCCGCCGGGTATTCCTGTTGTGGATGGGTTGCCACCGGTGTAATGGCAGGTTGCAGTGGCCACAGAGCCACCCCCAGGACGGGTGCCCCACGTTCGCATCGGCGTACGTGGGCCGGAAAAGAATGGGGCGCAGCCCCTTCGAACGCTTTGCTAAAGCCTGTTCCCGAAGGCAACGTCCTGGAAAAGAACTAAAAGCATTCGAAAAAAATCGTCTTCGGCCCATGTACGCTGGAGCGAACATGGGGCACCCGTCCGGAACCCCTAAATGCGGTTAGTACGATGGTGAAAAGCCTTGTTAGGTTTATCGTTTTTCTGCTCGCGGCGATGGTTGGCGCCCGAGCCCAGACTGCGTGGCAGATTCAACGGAGTGGATCGACGGCGAACCTGCGGGGAATCCATGCCGTGGGCGATGGCGTCGCCTGGGCAAGCGGTACAGAGGGAACCGTTCTCCGCAGCGACGATGGCGGGGCCAAGTGGCGGCGGTGCGCCACTCCACCGGATGGCGCAAAACTGGACTTCCGCGGCATTTGGGCCTGGGATGAGCAAAGGGCATTGCTGATGTCGAGCGGACCTGGCGATCAGTCGCGGCTCTACCGGACCACGGATGGCTGCAGCAGTTGGAAGCTGATCTTCATTAACCCCGACGCAGCGAGCGGATCGAAATTTCCCGGCTTTTGGGACGGCATTCTCTTCCTAGACCGGCAACACGGTCTCATTTACGGTGATCCAGCGCTTGGCTCCCCACGTACTAATCCTGTGGAGGGCGGTTACTTTACGTTTCGCCTGCGCGTAACCCATGACGGAGGGAGCAAGTGGATCCCCGCTGTGGACCCGGAAGACGGCACGCCGGGAAAGAACCTGCAGCCGCTGCCGGGTGAGTCTCTTTTCGCGGCCAGTAACAGCGCCATGGCCGCCAAGGACGGGTGGATCTGGCTGGGTACGAGCAAGGCAAGAGTTCTGCGAACCCTCGAAGGAGGCTTTGAGGCAGGAGTTTGCGGGGGCGCCGTCGACCGGTTTTCCGAAAGCTGCGGAATTCCCTGGACCGACTGGCAGAGTTCACAGACCCCGCTGGCAAGCGGAAACGACTCCTCCGGCGTCTTCTCCTTAGCGTTTCGCGACCAGCAGCACGGCGTTGCCGTGGGCGGAGATTATCGCCGGCCCAATGTCGCAACCGGCAATGCGGCGTACAGCTCCGATGGGGGACAGCACTGGAACGCAGCCGAAAAACCTCCCCATGGGTATCGTTCGGCCGTGGCTTGGGACGCGACACACCAAGCTTGGATTACCGCAGGCAGCAATGGATCCGATATCTCCTATGACGATGGCAAGACGTGGCAATGGCTCGATAGTGGTAATTGGAATGCTCTCAGCCTGCCCTGGGCCGTCGGTCCCAACGGCCAGATTGGCAAGCTGGGCTCGCTTCCGGCCAGCCCGGAAGCAGCGACCAGAGTATCCCGGTAAACTGGTAGGGGGTCCATGGCAGAGTACGTAATCAAGATGGCCGATGAACGCGGACGCATTCAGGAGCAGGTGCAGATCGCCGGCTCCGCGGAAGAACTGCGTACCCGTTTCCTGCAGGCCGGATACTACGTCTACTCGGTTCGGCCGCGGGGCATGAGGGGAGTGGGAGGCAGCCGCAAACGCGCCAACCTGGAAGCCTTCATTATCTTCAACCAACAGTTCCTCACCCTGATCCGGGCGGGCCTGCCCATTCTGGGCTCACTCGATATGCTGGTCAAGGGGCAGAAGAACCCGACCTTCCGCGCGCAATTGGAAAATGTAGCCGCGCGCGTGCGCACGGGCGAATCGCTCTCCGCCGCCTTTGAAGCCCAGGGCGGATTTCCCCTGATCTACACCACAACCCTGCTGGCCGGAGAACGAAGCGGCCAACTGGAAGATGTGTTGTCACGCTATCTTGCCTTTCAGCGAATCTCCCTCTCCTTCCGCAAGAAGCTGATGGCATCGCTGCTCTACCCCATCCTGCTGATCACCATGGTGATCGGGCTCTTTGTATTCCTGATCAGCTTCGTAGTGCCGCGCTTTGCCATGCTGTACGACCAGCTGGGCACCAATCTGCCCGCCGTCACTCGCATGCTGCTCACCGTCGGCAATAACTTTCAGCACTATATCCTTTGGGCACTGGCCGCCATCGCGCTCATCGTCTACCTGCTCTTCCGCTATAGCCAGACTGCAGCCGGAACGGCGCGCATCGACCGCATGCGCATCGGCATGCCGATCTTCGGCAATATCTGGCGCAAATACCAGGTGGCGCTGTTTGTGCGCACCCTCTCCAGCCTGCTGACCGGCGGACTACCCCCAGTCCCCTCGCTTGAGACAGCGGCGCGCTCCATCTCCAGCAACACCATCGCCCAGGCAGTAATGGCCTCGGTAGGCAGCGTCCGCGAGGGAAAAAGCCTGGCCCAGAGCCTGGAGAAAACCAACGTATTTCCCGATCTTGCCGTCGAAATGATCGACGTCGGTGAATCGACCGGCGCTTTGCCCCAGATGCTCAACTCGGTTGCCGAGTTCTTCGAAGAAGACGTACAGACGGCATTGACCGCCGCACTGGCGCTTATTGAGCCCGCCATCCTGATCGTGATGGGCTCCGTAGTCGTGGTCATCCTGATTGCGCTTTACCTGCCCATCTTCTCGCTGGGGCAGGCAAGCACCATGGGAGGCCACTGAGGAGGGGCGCCACCCCTCCGCTTTGCCTATTTTTGCCGTTAGGAGTTTTGCATGGCCGACACCACTGTACTTGTCACTACCGCCGTTTCGGAGTCCGACGAGACCACGCGCGCCCAGAATCTTGCCCATCGCTATCGCTGTGAGTTTGTCGATCTGAAGAATTTTCGCATCCAGCACGAGCTCTTCCGCAGCGTGCCGGTGGACATGATGTTTCGCTACAACTTTGTGCCCCTGGAGCAGCTCGAAGACCGCCTGGTGATCGCCGTCAGCGATCCCAGCCGGCTGATGGTGCTGGACGAGATCAGCGGCCTGCTGAGCCAGCGGATCATCACCCGGGTGGCAACCCTCTCGCAGATCACCGACCTGCTCAAAAAGACGGAGCAGTCGCAGCGCGTGTTGGATGAGGCTTCCGAGGGACTAACCTTCGACGTCATCTCTGCCGAAGATAATGCCGATGAGAACATCTCGATCGAGAAGCTCACCTCCGAAGAGGACATCAGCCCCATCATCCGGCTGGTGGATACTACCATCTTTACCGCGCTCGAGCGCCGCGCCTCCGACATCCACCTCGAAACCTACGACGACTCGCTGGTGGTCAAGTACCGCATTGACGGCGTGCTGCAGGCGGCCATGGCGCCCATCGCACGAGAGCACCATTCCACCATTCTTTCCCGCATCAAGGTTATGAGCGAGCTGGATATCGCCGAGCGCCGCGTCCCCCAGGATGGCCGCTTCCGGGTGCGCTATAAAGGCCGCCTGATCGACTTCCGCGTCTCCATTATGCCCACCGTGCACGGGGAAAACGCTGTGCTGCGCGTGCTCGATAAGGAGTCGATGAGCGAGAAGTTCCGCAAGCTCACGCTCGATGTTGTGGGCTTCGGAGAAGACGATCTGCGGCGCTTCCGGCGCTACATCCGCGAACCCTACGGCATGGTGCTGGTAACCGGCCCCACCGGCTCGGGCAAAACCACCACCCTCTATGCCGCGCTGAACGAAATCAAGAGCGATGAAGACAAGATCATCACCATCGAAGACCCGGTGGAGTATCAGATCCGCGGCATCACCCAGATCCCGGTCAACGAGAAAAAGGGCCTTACCTTCGCTCGCGGCTTGCGCTCCATCCTGCGCCACGATCCGGACAAGATCCTGGTGGGTGAGATCCGCGACCAGGAGACGGCGCAGATCGCCATCAACTCCGCGCTCACCGGCCACCTGGTGTTCACCACCGTTCACGCCAACAACGTGGTCGACGTGCTGGGCCGTTTTCTTAACATGGGCGTAGAAGCGTACAACTTTGTCTCTGCCCTCAATTGCATTCTTGCACAACGGCTGGTGCGCACCATTTGCGAACACTGCACCCATCCCGTGCGTTACGACGATGAATTCCTGCGCAACAGCGGGCTGGACCCGGAGCTGTGGCGCAGCTTTGACTTCCATGAAGGGGCAGGGTGCATTGAATGCGCGGGCACCGGCTACCGCGGCCGAACCGCCATCCACGAGCTGCTGGAGCTGACCGATCCCATCCGGGAGATTATCCTGGAGAAGAAGCCGTCTTCGGAGGTGCGCAAGCTGGCGCAGCAGGGCGGCATGCAATTCCTTCGCGAATCGGCCGTGGACCGCGCCAGCCGTGGCCTGACTACACTCAAAGAGATCAACAAAGTCACGTTTATCGAGGCCTTCCGCTAGAGATGCTTTCCAACATCGCCAACCGTATCTTCCCGTCCGAAGCCACCGCGCTGCGTCCCCGCCTGGCCTGCGAAATCACCAGCGCCGGCGTGGTTGCCGGCCGCCCGGGTGAGGCGGAGCAGGAGATTGTCTCTGCGTTCGCTCCCTTCCGACCCGGGGTACTCGCCGCCGGTTTGAAGACCCCCAATTTCAGCGACCGCGCGGCCGTTGCCGGCGCACTGCGCCAGGCGCTGAACGAAGTCAGCGTGAAAGAGGGCCAGCTCACGGTTATTATCCCGGACGCGGCTGTCCGGGTGCTGCTGCTGGACTTCGACACCTTGCCTGCCAAGCCCATAGAAGCATTGCCCATTATTCGCTTTCGCCTGCGCAAACTGGTTCCCTTTGAGGTGGACGATGCCGCCGTCAGCTACCAGGTCATGCCCGGTAAACCGGGCCTGATGCGGGTAATTGTCGCCGTTTCTCCGGCCGGAGTGGTAGCTGAGTATGAAAGCGCAGTGCGCGAGGCCGGCTACGAGCCGGGCGTGGTGCTGCCCAGCACCCTGGCGGCGCTGGCCGCGGTCGCCGGTGACGAACCGTCGCTGGTGGTCAATCGCAACGGCAGCTCTGTCACCACCGCCATCACGCGGCAAAACGAGCTGCTGCTGCACCGCACGCTGGAGCTCACCGACAAGGAATGGCTGCCCCAGGAAAATGCCATGCACGCCACCGAGGAACTGCAGCAATCGGTAAGTGTCGCGGTGGCGTATTTTGAGGACACACTGGCTTCGCCGCCGCGGCAGTTGCTGTCTTGCGGCCTGGGCGGGCCGGAGGAGCTAATCCGGTTGCTGGGCGACGATAGTATCCCGGTGCGTAACCTTGTTCCTCTGCCGCACGCGAGCAGAATGATGCCGGACGGCATCCTGGCCGGAGTGGTCGGAGCGCTCGCCAGCTGATGCGCGTTCAACTCAATCTCGCTTCCCGTCCCTTCGTCGAGCTTGGGCCGCTCTATCTGAGGCTACGGATCCTGATCGTCCTGCTGGCGGTGATTGCCGTTCCGCTGTGGCTCCTGCTCGGCTCGCAAAGGCGTAAGGCCGACGAGGCCCACGCACGGCTGACCAGAGTACAGCAGAATATCCAGGCAATCCAGACCCAGCAGGCGGTTTTCGAGTCGCAGATGCGGGAACCGAAGAATGCGGCGATTTTGTCGCAATCGCAGTTCCTTAACCAGCTCTTTGCGTGGAAGGCTTTCTCCTGGACGGCGGTCATGATGGACCTGGAGAATGTGCTGCCCAGCGGAGTACAGGTGCTGAACCTGGACCCGGTGATCTCCAAGGACGGCAAGGTAACCATTCGCCTGCGTGTGAGCGGCCCGCATGAACGCGCGGTCGACCTGATCCGCAATCTCGAGCACTCTCACCGTTTTCTCTCTCCGCGGCTGGCCGACGAAACGGCTGAGACCAATCAGAATGGCCAGGCTATTCAGCAGGCGAACACAGGGTCGAACGTCAACTTTGACCTGCTCGCCGAGTTCAACCCTCTGCCCGACACGGGGGACAAGACCCCGCCGCCCGCGCACAAGAACAGCGGTGCGGCCAAACACCCCAAGACCCCGATCGGGCCGCAGGCCGGCAAAAAGGCGGCCACGCCATGAAGCCCTCGCGCGGCAATTTGTTGAGCGTGCTGAACCTGCACTTTGCCGGGGTTGCGGTCCTGCTGATTCTGAACCTGGTGCTTGGTGTTCGCCTGTTTCTTGCCTGGAATACTCTGCGTGCTGCCAGTGCCGATGAGCTGGCGCGAGAGCAGATCGCCTATCGGGCACTGGAGCTCGAAACGCGGCCGCTGCATGACCTGCCGGCGAAGGTGGTCAAGGCGAACACCCAGGCGGAGGACTTCTACGCCTCTCGCTTCCCTTCTGCCTATTCCACGATCACCGCGGCACTGGACGACCTTGCTACCAAGAGTTCCGTGCGCCGCACCCGTACCTCGTACGTGCAAACACCCGGCGTTGCCGGGTTGGTCGAGGTTCGGATCGATACCAATCTTAGCGGGGAGTACGCGCCGCTAATGCACTACATCAACGGCCTGGAGCGTAGCAAGACCTTCTTTATCATCAACGGCCTGACACTCACCGGGCAGCAGGGGGGCACGGTGAATCTACGCCTTCACCTGACTACCTACATTCATGCGGCAAACGCTGATCGCATCGCGCCGCCGCCGGTTACGGACGATGAGGCCGCCGCGTCACAAGAGGGAGAGGCTCCCTAATGGCCCTGAAAGTCGGCACAGAGGATAAGAAGAAGGTGTACGTGGCGAGTGGCCTCGGGGTGGTCATGCTGATCCTGTTGGTGCGCTTCCTTTGGCAGAACTTTGGGCCCTCCCCCGCACGGGCGGCGCCCCCACCCACGGTGGTGACCGCGCCGCGGCCCGCAGTCCCTTCGGCCGGCTCTGAAGGCAGCAGCACCGCGTCGCCTTACGCGCGAACGGCGGTCAAGGTAAGCGGCCTGGCCGCGCTCGACCCTACGCTGCACCCGGAGATCATGCGTCAGGCCGAGTCCCTTGCGTACACCGGCAATGGACGCAACATCTTTTCCCAGTTTTCCGCACCTCCGCCTATTCCGAAACCGATTGCGCCTATCCGCAATGCCGACCTTAATACGGGGCCTCCGCCACCGCCGCCACCGCCGCCCATTACCCTGGGCTTCTACGGCTACGCGGCGGAGAAGACTGGCCAAAAACAGGTGTTCCTGCTGCATGGAGACGATATCTTCATTGCATCCGAAGGTGATGTTGTCGACCGCCGCTATCGCGTGGTAAAAATCGGTACAGCCTCGGTGCAGGTCGAGGACATCCCCTACCACAACACGCAGACGCTCCCGCTCCGCCAGTGAGGGCAAACATGAAGCAACGCAAACTCAACCCGTCACCCTCCAGGCCCAAGCATCAGGATGGTTTTTTGTTGCTCGGCGTTCTCGTCATGCTCATTTTGATTTTGCTTGCGCTGTCGATCGCGGCGCCCAAGATAGCGGAATCCATTCGCCGTGATAAGGAAATCGAAACCGTGCACCGGGGCATGCAATATGCCCGGGCGATCCAGGTCTACTTCAACAAATACGGCCGTTACCCGACCACCATCGACCAGCTGGTGAAGACGGACAACCAGCGATTCCTGCGCAAACGCTACCTCGATCCCATGACCGGCAAGGACGATTGGCGCATCATCCATTATGGCGAGCAACGGGTGCCCACCATGGGATTGTTCGGACAGGCAGTGCAGCAACAGGCCGGGCTGACGCCCGGCGTGAACAACACGGGTGTCGCCAGCAACGGGGCCGGATCCTCTTCACCCTTTGGGTCTTCGGGAGTTGGGGGCGTTGGGGGAGCGGGGGGAGCGGGGTTCGGAAGCAACAATTCGTCGATTAACTCTTCCGCATCAGGATCTTCGTCCGGGGGGTTTCCGGCGTTCGGCACTACCCCGCAAACCTTGAGCATGGCCGGAGACGCCACCACCGACACCGCGAATAATGGCTCAAGCCCGCAGACCACTGGAAGCAGCACCAGCGGTGGCATCGGTTCTTCTGGTGGCATTGGGGGCACCGACTCCGGCACCAATAGCGGCACCAGCAGTGGTTTCGGTTCTTCCGGTGGCCTTGGCGGCACAACGACAGCGGCGGGCGCTTTCGGATCGACCCCGATCGGGGGAACCCAAACCACCGGGGGCAGCAACAGTGCCTTCGGTACGCCCGGCGTAAGTGTCGGTGCTCCGATCATTGGCGTGGGCTTGCTCAGCAAGAAAACGTCGATCAAGATTTACAAGAAACAGACCCACTACAACCAGTGGGAATTTATCTATGATCCCAACCAGAACGTGGTCGCGGCGGCCGGCGGGGTTGGCGGCGGCACCAACGGTACGAGTGTCAACGGCGGTTCTGCTTCGAGTTTCGGCTCAGGTTCGGGCAGCGGATTTGGGTCCAGTAACGGCTCTGGGTTTGGATCCAGCAACGGCTCTGGTTTCGGATCCAATAATGGGTCGGGTTTTGGTTCCAGTAATGGGCCTGGTTCGAGCAACGGCTCCACCTTCGGAAGCTCGCCGTCAAGCCCAACCCCTAGTTCGCCGACGAACAACTCACCCCAATAGAATTTCGTAACTACTAAAGTGACTTGGCTTGGGCACGAAAGAGAAACCGCAGGTCCCTCCACTGCGCTGCGCTCCGGTCGGGATGACAAATTATTTTGAGATCGATGATTCTTGGCAACAACCACCATTTGCAACAGAATTGTCATCCCGACCGGAGTGTACCCGGATTTCCTGCCACGCACCACTTGAGATAACCGCGTATGCGCCTTTCCGTAAAGAAAGGCGCATGAAGTTTACCAACGCCACCAAGTCCCACAGGAAGTCCGGGGGAGCGCAGTGGAGGGACCTGCGGTTCCGCGGACCACTCCTGGAAATGTTTTTCGGCAGAGCGAACCGTTGTGGAGTCTAGCGCTTCTGGAAATCAGGCGACCCTAGCAACAACCCCGCCACCAGGGCGGCCTGCTTATCCGCCGGGGCTGGGATTGGCGTTGCCAGATCCATCACCTGGACGAATGCCGCCCGGACCGGTAGCGTCCCCGGCTGCTTGGCTCCCGGCTTCGACGGATCAACCGCGGGCAGGGCCGTCGGTCCCTGCGCCGCCAGCTCGTCGGCCTGCTGCAATACGGTTTGGCGCTCCTGCGGATTCAGTTCTCCGGCCAGGAACAAAGCTTCCAACTTCGTTTCCTTCTGCGCGGCAGACGCGGCATCCGGTCCCTTGATCTTCATCAGGGCATCCAGATCCGTGGCGGTACCCAGCTTATGGCTGGCCAGCGCGAGGGCGATGTTGATGCGGGCAAGCAGGTCACCCGAGTTTACCCACGCTCCAGCAATCCAGGAGTAGCCATTCGGCGTCTGGCAGCCGTAGAAGGGCATACCCACCTGGCTCATCGAGTTCAACACGATGGCCGGCCGCTGCACTTCTCCGCCCGTAGCCCGCACCGCCGAGAGCACAAACTCCTCCGGCGTTTTTACCTTGGCGCGATATGCTTCGCGCGACCAAAATTCCGGGGAAGTAAACATGGTGCGCAATACCTGCCGGATGTCGCCATCGGTGTGCAGATAAGTCTTGGCCATGCGGTCAACCAGCGCGGGGGGCGGCGTGTCGCTGACAAAACGCTCCGCCAACTGCTGAGATAAATGGTGCGCGGTCGCCGGGCTGGCCGCCAGCTTGTGCAGCACCTCAAGTCCCTCCTGTTCGCCATTCTCCTGAATGGTCTGCCCCATCACATACTTCGGCCCCGGCTCGTGGCGCCGCTCATTGAAGGTGAAGCCTGCTCCTTGGCGAGGCTCCTCAATGGTCCAACCGGTAAAGACCTTGGCCACTTCCGTAACATCTTTTTGCGTATACCCTCCATCGACGCCGAGGGTATGCAACTCCATCAGCTCGCGGGCATAGTTCTCGTTGAGACCCGGATCCTTGTTCTTGGCCGCCGGATTGGCCTGGGCACGCACCGCAGCCGGCGAATGCGGACCGATGCTGGAATGATTATCGAGATAGAAAAGCATCGCCGGACTTTTCGCCGTCGCCACCAGCAGGTCTTCAAACTTACCCATGGCGTGCGGCGCAATCACGTTTTGCTGGTAGTCCACCAGGTACCACGGAGCAAACTGCCCCTTCTTCAGATAGACGTTGAAGTGGTTCAGCCAAAAATCCGTCATCACAGCCTGCAGCTGCCGTTGGCTGTAAACATCAGTGAGCAACCGTGTCTGCAACAATTCGCCGGCCACCAGCAGCGTAGGGTTAACCAGCGCAACCACTGTTTCTTTTTGCTGTGCCGTCATGCCGGCCGTCAACTCGGCGCGTTCTTCCGGGGTAAGACCCTTGAGGAAGCCGCGAAGCTGGCCGGGCTTCATACTCACCAGGTGCTCCAATCGCTGGTCGGGAGCAAGATTCACAATCTGCGTGGAGGCGAGATCCGCATAAAGCTTTTGCTCGTGGACGGTGATCGACGGGGAGCTGGCTACATCCTCGAGTGCCATGGCGTCGGCAATTACGCTTTCGTTGGTCTTCGCCATATCCATCGGCGGCGCAGCCGTGCCGGCGTCGGCAATCGGCTCAGAAGCCGCTTGCTTGGCCGCCTCTTGCGCCTGCTTCTGCCGCTTTTCTTCGTAGGCAACTACCTGGTTCTGGTAGATTGCACGCTCTACCCGATCCGCAGGCAGCCCAATCTTTCCGTCGGCCACGCCGCGGATCACAGCCCCGGAGGGAAAAGACTGAAGCAGAACTCTGCTGGCTCAAATGCATCGCGGGAAAGGTCTGCAGCCGGGCCTCAAGCAGGCTGTCGTCGATCTGCTCCGGGTTGAGCTGCATCTCAACCCATTTCTTGACGCCAATGGCCTGGATTCGTTCCAGGTCACCCGGCCGTGGACCAAAAGTAAGCCGATTCAAAGCGTGAGTCGCGCGCTCTTCTTCGGTTAGCGGCGGCAACGCACTCGCGCGTTTGCTATGCCAGCCAGGATTAGCAGCAGCCAGCAACAATGCTGGCTGCTGCACCATCGAGAGAATGAGGCAGCTTGCCAGGACCCTCGTCCAACGTCCTGCAGTAAAACAAGAAGAGAGAAACATGGTAGAGCAACTCCACAATCATCGATCTAGGGGTTAAGACCCCCCGGTGGTTTCGAAGTCGCGTTCCCCAATTGAATTTGCCTGGAAGCTCGCTAAGTGCTTTGTTTCACCAGCGAAAGTACAATGGCTCCAGAAAGCCGAGGTGCGCCTTGCGGTTTTTTCAAAATAACACCCTGGGTGCAATCTGGGTGGTTTTCGGTGTGCTCTGGTTCCTGCCGGCAATCTTCGGCAAGCGCGTCATCCAGAGGCAGACCTCCGGCTCGCGCCTGGTGCAGATCGTGCTGATCCTGACTGCCTACTGTCTGATCTTTCGACCTATCTTTCCCTGGGATGTATTGAATTTACGGATCGTGCCGGCGACCCCTTCAGCGACCATCGCCGGCTATTTGTTGTTGGCCGCGGGCATGCTGTTCGCCTGCTGGGCGCGGGTGTTTCTGGGCGGGAACTGGAGTGCGAGCGTCACCCTCAAGCAGAACCACACCCTGGTGCGCTCAGGACCCTACAGCATGGTGCGCCATCCCATCTACACCGGGCTGCTGGTGGCCATGCTGGGCACGGCGATCGCCGTAGGCGAGCTGCGCTGCTTTCTCGGCGTGGGACTGGCGGCGATTGCCTGGAAGATGAAATCGCTCACCGAGGAGGCGCTGATGGTGCAACAGTTTGGCGATCAGTACGCCCGCTACCGGATGGAAGTGAAAGCGCTGGTTCCCTATATCTGGTAGACCCAACTGCAACCTCTTGCCCATATCCTGCACCCAAACAAGCGAGAAGAACCGCGAATCCCGCTAAGAACGAGGAGAAAGTCATGTCCCCAGCAGTTGCCGAGAAAGAAACCGCCATCACCCGTAAACAACTGATCGCCCTGCTCAATGAAGATCTGGCGCGGGAATTCCAGGCCATTATTTCTTATGTGAATTATTCCCAGGTGCTGAAGGGCGCTGCTTACATGAACATCGCGGGTGAGCTGGAGATTCATGCCAAGGAGGAGTTGCAACACGCCTTGACCCTTTCCAACCAGATCGACTATATGGGCGGAATGCCGGTGGTAGTCCCCAAGCCAGTCAAGACCTCGGAAAAGGCGGAAGAGATGCTCCGCTTCGACCTGGACAACGAGAACGAGACCATCCGCAACTACCGCCAGCGGATCCGCCAGTGCGACGCGCTGGGCGAGTACGCGACCGCCGAGCACATCCGGGAGATCCTGTTGCAGGAGCAGGATCATCAGATTGCCCTGGCCACGGCGCTGGGAATTGATGTTCCCAATCTGAGTGAACCCTCCGGCTCCTCCCAGGAGTAGGGCGCGGCGTCATTTAGAATCGATGTACGGCCATGTTTGAAAACCTATCCGACAAGCTGCAGCGGGCCTTCAAGAACCTCCGCGGTCAGGGCACCATCACGGAAGAAAATGTCGGCGACGCCTTGCGGGAGATCCGCGTGGCCCTACTGGAAGCCGACGTCAACCTGAACGTGGTGAAGGAGCTGATCGACCACATTCGGGAGAAGGCTTTGGGCCAGCAGGTGATGACCGCCCTTTCCCCGACGGAACAGGTGATCAAGATTGTCCGGGACGAGCTGATCGCCCTGCTGGGCAAGGACACGGCCCGCTTCAACTTCGCTTCCCGGCCGCCCACTGTGATCCTGATGGCTGGGCTGCAGGGCTCGGGCAAGACCACCACCTCAGGCAAGCTGGCGGCTTGGCTGCGCAAGGGCGGCCACCGGCCTTTGCTGGTCTCCGTCGACGTCTACCGTCCGGCTGCCCGGGAGCAGCTAAAAGTCGTCGCCAACGCCATCAAGGTCAACCTGTACGAGGGCGACACCAAGGGCGAGGCGCCAGGTTATGCGCTGGTGGAGCGTCTGGCCAAGGAGGCCCGCCGGGAGGCTATCAACTCCGGCTGCGACACGCTGATCGTCGATACGGCCGGCCGTCTGGCTCTGGACGAGGAGCTGATGGAGGAGATGCGGAGGCTGAAGAACCTGCTCAGCCCGCAGGAGATCCTCTTCGTGGCCGACGCCATGACCGGTCAGGACGCGGTTGCCTCCGCGGGAGAATTCCATAGGCAGCTGGCGCTGACCGGCACGGTGCTTACCAAGATGGATGGCGATGCCCGCGGCGGTGCGGCGCTCTCCATCCGCCATGTCACCGGCCAGCCGGTCAAGTTCATCGGCACGGGCGAGAAATCCGACGCCTTTGAGCCCTTCCATCCCGACCGCATCGTCGGCCGGATCCTGGGCATGGGCGACATGATGACGCTCATCGAGCGGGCGGAAGAGACCCTGGACAAGAAGAAGCAGGAGGACTTTGCCCGAAAGGCGCTCTCCGGCGACGGCTTTTCCCTGGAAGACTTCCGCGATCAGCTACGCCAGATCCGCAAGCTCGGCTCCATGCAGAGCATTCTCAAGATGCTGCCCTCGGTCGGCCCCTTCCAGGGCATCCAGCAGATGGCCGGGCAGGTGGATGAGTCGCAATTCACCCGCATTGAGGCCATCATCAACTCGATGACCAAGCAGGAGCGCGATAAGCACGAGATTATCTCGGGGAGCCGGCGCAAGCGGATTGCCCGGGGCTCGGGAACCAGCGTGCAGGAAGTGAATCAGCTGCTGCGCCAGTATGCCCAGATGCGTAAGATGTTCAAAAGCGCCGGCAAGGGCGGCGGGATGCAGCGCCGTATGATGGGCGCCCTGAGCGGTATGCGCGGCATGGGCCGCTAACCATTAACTCAGATTAATGAAACGGAAGCGGATGCAGCTGCGTCCAACCCTCCAGCAGTCGTCGCAAAATGTCCTATCTCGCCTCCATGTCGAAACTGCAAGACCAACTCGACCAGATCACGGCCAACACGCGGAACCTGGTACAGCCGGAGCGGCTGGAGATCAGCGAGCGCGCGGTCGCGGAACTGTACGCCGCCGGCGTGGAGGACAGGATCCTGCAGGTTGGCTCCCGAGCCCCGGAATTTGCCCTGCCGGATACCGGAGGCCGCATCGTTAGGAGTGCCGATTTGCTGGCCCTGGGACCGCTGGTGATCAATTTTTTTCGGGGGCGCTGGTGCCCTTACTGCGTCACCGAGCTTGAGACCTGGCGGGACCTATATGGCGCGGTTCGCAAGCGGGGCGCACTGCTCATCGGGATTTCTCCACAAACCGTCCGCCAGAACGACTTTACCGCGGTGCAGCACGGGTTAAGCTTCCCCGTGCTCACGGATGCGGGATGCCGGGTGGCGGCCCAATTTGGTTTGGCCTACGCGGTCGCACCTTCGCAGCAGCAGTACTATCGCAGCATTCTAGTCAACATTCCCCTGGTAAACGGGGATGCGAGCTGGCGGCTCCCGCTGCCGGCGACCTACATCCTGGGACGTGATGGCACGGTGCTGTTTGCCGACGCCCACGCGGATTTCCGGGTACGCCCCGAGCCCCGGGATGTGCTGGACGTGCTTTTGCCGTAAACTCCCGATCACGACTCCGATCAGGAGGCCCGGGAGATGAAACGAAAAGCAATCGCAGCAACCAACCTTGCCGGTCTCCTCGTAGTGGTGCTTGTAGCCTTGCATGCTGCGGTGACTCCTCAGGTCACCAGCGCGCCGGCAAAGGCCGCCTTGCCCGTGATTCGTTTCATCTCCGGCTCGACACTCAAGGTTGAACAACTTCTCGGCGAAGAGGACAAAGAGAGGCATCAGGCGACGCTCAGCCAGACTGAGACGCGTTATGGGATCCGCGGCACGGACCTCGGCAACTCCTTCGAGCACGATGGGCGCGTGTATTTCCTGTTTGGCGACACCGTGGGGCGCCTCGACCGCGCACTGGACACGATCGCGACCACCGATGCGACCGACCCGGAGCTGGGCGTGCGCCTGGATTTCCTCATGGCAGGCCGCGACTACCTGACGATTCAGCCTCCCGGCATAAGCATGGGCGCGTTTGAGGTACCCGTGGCGGGGTTGAGTCTCGGCAGCCAGATGTATGTGGCGGTCAGTACAGACCATTCGCCGGACCGCAGCACCGACCGCTCGGTGTTAACCAAATTCACGCTTCCCGCAACGTTTCAGCCGCTGCGCACAATCTCTCAGCTTCCTGCTGGACGGTTCGTCAAGATGTCCCTGCACACCGAGCCGGGACCCATGGTGGGAATGCCCCCTGGCGGACCCTTCGTCCTAGTCTGGGGCACGGGCGTTTACCGCCAGAGCGACGCTTACCTTTCGCTTGTCCCGGCAGCCCAATTCGAGAGCGGCAAGGGGACGATGTATTTCGCTGGAATGGATGCGGCGGGCGCGCCGGCGTGGAGCGCAAACGAAACGGAAGCGAAGCCCGTTGTGCAGAACGGCACGCTGGGCGATCTCTCGGTTACATGGTGCAAGGATCTCGGCTTGTGGCTGATGACCTATGACCGGCGAGCTCCTACGCGCGGGATCGCCTTTAGCTATTCCCGCACTCCATGGGGCCCATGGAGCGAGCCGCAGATTCTGTTTAATGCCGCCAACGATGGTATCGGCAGGTTCATCCACAATCCGGATAGCAGCCCACCCGACGGGCTCGCGGGCCCAGTTATCGGCAAGGGCCAGATGAACCCGGATGCCGTGCGGGGTGGGGCGTACGCTCCCTACGTGGTGGAGCGATGGACGAAGCTGAAAGGCTCTGAGCTGAGTTTGTACTACGTGCTCTCCACGTGGAATCCCTACGTCGTTGTGCTGATGAAGTCGCGTCTGAAGGTCGAATAGGTTACAACAGCGCAAAACCACCCAGCAATCCATAGAGCACCGAAGCAAGTCCCAGCACTATGCTGGCAATCATGAAAAGCGGCAGATCGATAACCACCGAGATGGAGGCCAGGACGATCGCAATCTGGAGCCCGCCACTTGCTATTTCCAAGGTGTGTGTGCGGTGCATCTCGTGGTCGCGGAGATGCTCCTGGGCATGAGCCTTTTCTGCGAGCTGCTCCATGCCGTCGGCACCGGGCTCTGAATGCATACGATCGGCATTCGCCCGCGCATCGGCAATTCGGCTTTTTATCACCGGATCGGTCGTTGGGGGCAGGCTTTCCAGCAGTTCAGCTTCGGACGTCAAAACCGTTCGCCGAACTGACTTCGCCTGATATTGCGCCCAGGTGTCGCTGGCTGCAATATGGTTCGTGAGATAGCTGGTTTGCGCATCCTTGGCCGCAAACTCTGTGAGGGCCAGGGCCGCGGCCATTACGCCAATGAGGATGGCCGGCCGGGTGTGGGCCTTGCCATGTTCTCCATGGGCTGCATGCTCCAGGTGTTCGTGGGCCTGCTCGAATTCCTCACTCATCTGTCTTGTCTCCTCAGGCGGTCCAGGCCTAAATACGCCGGCCTTAGCCGAAGCATTGCCTGTGGTAACTGCCAAGCGTATATTGTCGGCCAATCGGCAAGGCATAGGAAGGTCAGATACGATGACCAGAATCCTCTCCTCAGGAATGGTTGTACTCGGCGTCTTCGCGGTCTCGCTCAGCGGAACAAGTGCCAGGCAGAGCAACAACCATAACATCCGTGGAACGGTCACCAGCTCGGCGGGGCCGGAAGCGGGGGTGTGGGTGATCGCGGAAACAACGGATCTGCCCACACGCTATATCAAGGAGGTGGTGACCGACGATCAGGGCCGCTACCTGATCCCGGACCTCCCCAAGGCCAAGTACACCCTCTGGGCGCGCGGCTACGGATTAGTGGATTCCGCCAAGATGGAAGCCGAGCCCGGCAAACGAGTGGATCTGAAACCGGGCGTGGCGCCGGATCGGAAGGCTGCCGCCCACTACTATCCGGCAAATTATTGGTATGCCCTGCTGGAGGTGCCCGGGGAAAGCGAATTTCCCGGGACGGGCGCGACCGGAAATGGCATCTCACCCAGCATCAAAAGCCAGGCACAGTGGATGCACCTGATCAAGACCGATAGCTGCGAGTCATGTCACCAGCTCGGCAATCAATATACGCGGACGATTCCGGCGATATTCGGCAACCTCGATCCCCCACAGGCCTGGATGCGCCGCGTGCAGTCAGGACAGGCCGGGCCAGCGATGGTGGGAGGGCTGTCTCAACTCGGCCCCGCCCGGGCAACCGCGCTCTTTGCCGGCTGGACCACCCGGATCATGCAGGGCGAGTTGCCCGCGGAGGCGCCCCCACGGCCCCAGGGCATCGAGCGCAACGTGGTGATCACCCAGTGGGACTGGGCCGATCCGACTGCCTACCTGCACGACGAAATTTCTACTGACAAGCGCGATCCGCAGGTAAACGCGAAGGGCCTGATCTACGGTTCCCCGGAGGAGAGCCGCGATTATTTGCCGGTTCTCGATCCGGTGCACAATACCATCGGCCGGCTCAAGGTTGAGTATCACGATCCGGCTACGCCTGGCCAGCCGAAGCCTCTGAATTCGTCGCCGGTGTGGGGCGATGAGGCAATCTGGGACAGCCACACCACGGTTCACAATCCCATGTTCGACGAGCGCGGACGCTTGTGGTTCACGGCTCGGATCCGCGCCAGCGATAACCCGGCGTTCTGCAAAGCGAATTCCAGCCTGCCTTCAGCAGAGCTCACGCCCGTGAACAGCTCCGGGCGTCAATTGGAGATGTACGATCCGGCAACCAAGCAGATCTCGATGATCGACACCTGCTTCGGCACCCATCATCTGGTGTTCGCCCGCGATGCCAATAACACGTTGTGGACCAGCAGCGGCGGTGGCGGCGGAGTGGTTGGCTGGTTGAATACGAAGATGTGGGACGAAACGCACGACGCCGAGAAATCACAAGGCTGGACCGCCTTAGTGTTGGACACCAACGGGAATGGCAAGCGTGACGCCTACGTAGAAGGCGAGCAGAAAGTGGCAACCGCGCCCAGCGGTGAGAGTTTGGGGACCTCGTCCGCGCTCAATACCGCCGCTGACACCAGCAAGGATACCCGGCTCAACGCAGCATTCTACGGAGTGACGGTCGGTTCGGACGGGATGGTTTGGGGCTCAGTGCTGGGCTTCCCGGGCGGGATCGTTCGGCTGAATCCGGGACCGAATCCTCCAGAGACGGCCCTGGCGGAATACTACGAAGTACCGTGGAATGACCCTAAGGCCCCGGTGTGGGGCTTTTCACCCCGGGGCATGGACATTGACGGCACCGGCGTGGTCTGGGTGGCGCTGGCCAGCGGGCACCTGGCAAGCTTCGACCGGAGCAAGTGTGCCGGCCCGCTGAACGGGCCGAAGGCGACCGGCCGGCAATGCCCGGAAGGATGGACGCTCTATCAGACACCCGGTCCGAAGTTCAAAAACGTCACAGCTTCCGGCAGCGCCGACTCTCATTACTACGTCTGGGTGGATCAATTCGATACGCTGGGGTTGGGCAAGAACACGCCCATCATTACCGGCAATTCTTCGGATTCGCTGGTAGCCCTGGTGAACGGCAAATTCACGATTCTGCGCGTGCCCTACCCGATGGGCTTCTTTGCCAAAGGGATGGACGGGCGCTTCGACGATCCCAAGACCGGCTGGAAAGGGAAGGGCGTGTGGACCACCTGGGGTACGCGAACTCCATTTCATAGCGAGACGGGAAAAGGAACAAATCCTAAAGTGGTCCACTTCCAGATTCGACCCAATCCACTGGCTGACTGAGGGCAAAACCTGAAGGTTTCCTTGCTAACGACGTCCACCCTTGCGGCCGTCCGCGGCGGAACCGGCAATTTACCACGCTTTCAGGGCCTAAGCGCACCTTGAGGCAAATGCGAAGTCCTGGGCTGGGGGCCTTCTGCATCTAATCGGGAAAGAGGGGAAACAGAATGACGACACAGACAGAGCTCGGCGGAACCTTTACGCTCCCTAACACATCGGTGACCATGCACCGCATGGGCTACGGCGCCATGCAACTGGCCGGTCCGCACGTATACGGACCGCCGCGTGACGTGGATGTTGCGGTTGCGGTTTTGCGAGAGGCAGTTGCCTCCGGCGTGGACCATATCGATACCAGCGACTTTTACGGTCCACATGTGACCAACCAGACAATCAAGCAGGCGCTTCATCCCTACCCGGATGAACTGGTGATCGTATCGAAAATAGGCGCTCGCCGAGGTACGGACGCGTCGTGGATCCCTGCTCTTTCGCGTCAGGAAATTATCGACGCGGTTCATGACAATCTGCGAAATCTCGGACTCGACACGCTCGATGCCGTCAACCTGCGGGTCGGAGGGATAACGGGACCGACAGCCGGATCTATTAAAGAACCGCTGACTGTGCTCGCCGAACTGAAGGAGCAGGGATTGATTCGTCATCTCGGCCTGAGCAACGTGAGCCCTGAGCAGTTAGCCGAGGCGCAGACAATTACTGAGATTGTCTGCATACAGAACTTTTATAACGTTGCCCAGCGAGCCGATGATGCGTTCATCGATGACCTCGCGGAGCAAGGCATAGCCTATGTGCCGTTCTTCCCGCTGGGAGGGTTCAGCCCATTGCAGTCGGCGGAGCTGGATACAGCAGCAGCATCCATCGGTGCTACGCCCATGCAGGTCGCGCTGGCGTGGCTTCTCCACCGCTCGCCCAACATACTGTTGATCCCTGGAACATCTTCTGTTGCACATCTGCGTGAGAATCTGAAGGCTGCAACGCTACAACTTCCTCGAGAAGTAATGGCGGATCTTGATTCAATCGCCGCAAGTGCTAAGCCACAATAGCTGTCAGGTCCAGCACCTTCTCTGCCAGTTCTTGACTGCCGGCGATTTCAATTTGTGCGCGAGCTGACTTTCGGTCCACCCCCTTGGTAAAGAGGCGCCACGCCAGGGCCTGGGGTATGGTCACCCGCGACGTGAACTCGCCGGCCAGCTCTTTTACCAGGCCCCACGAGCTGGGCCCTCTGCGCAGAAACCACTCGCCACCGCACTCCCCGGAGACCTCGACGAGGAGACTCGCACCGGGGGGTGCTTCCACGTTGCGGTAAACGTGCGGTAGTCCTCGGAGGAAGCATTCAAGGACCGGATGATACAGCTCCGGCGTCATAATGCCGGGCCGGTTCGTGGCCAGGCGGATCTGCTGTTGATGATGCCAGCGCTCGGTTAGCTCGCGAGCCGAATCAAACCAGTTTAGCGATGTTGCTTCGCCTGCCCAACTGACATTGAAAACAGCGGGAGCCAATGGGTCCAGCGACTCGTGAAACGTGGCGAATTGATCGCAGGCCATCCTCATCATATCGATCAGAACAGGCGGGCTCAGCCGGCGATACACGGTCACTCCTTCCCGGTTGAGACGGTTCACCAAGTCGACTACTTCCTGTTGCGAATGGATCTCGACGGTCTCCACCCAACAACCGTCACGCACTAAGGACAGTTTGCGGAGCGCAGTATCCAGAAGGTGCGCGGCTACGTCGCGGACCTTCCACGCCGGCGCAACTGTCTGCAGATCCCACTCGGCAGAGTCGAGCGCGCTCAGCAGCTCCAGCAAGCGCGCATCCACCATGCGGAGGAGGGGTGCACACAGGATGGGATCGAGGTTGCAAATTTCATCAGTCATGGTTTCTTAACCAGATCCGATAGATCCGATGGATCGACAAAGAGAATATAAGCGGTTAAGACGTCCAATGAGAACATCGGGAGGTTCAGGGCATATTCGATCGACAGATGGAAGAGCAGGCCCGCCAGCAACACTGGATAGCGGAAGCGCCGGAACCATATAAGGACACCGAGGGAAAGCTCCAGGGCAAGCGTGAACCAACTGCCGATTTTCAAGATCGCTGCAGATTGGATCCACCGGGGCAGCGGAAAGCGCGCAATCGAGTGTAGATGCGTCACGTAATAGAGCGCGGTTCCATCCAGCCAGGTGTGGCCCTTCATCTTCCACCAGAATGAGGTCAGGTACAGCAGGGACAACTCGATTTGGATCATGCGCTGCGCCCAAGGAGCGCGCGGCTTGATTTCGGGACCCTCTAACCCTCTGCGTACGCGAATCAGGCGGTCCAATGAGAGCGCCGCTCCCGCCGGTGCAAAGATGAGGAAGAAGCCGGCGATGCGCAAGAAGACGTCGCCCCCGTGAAGAATGAGGAGATTTCTCTGTTGGATAGAAGTGAGACAGAGGAAGACGGCTACGCTGCTCAGCCGCGTCCACAAACCTAGCGTGAGAAGCAGCGCACAAGCCAGAAATACCCAGAAAAATGCTGCGATCCAGCGATCATCCTGGGGAATTACCGTGAAGAGGTTGAGCCGAATCCCCGGTTCTGTCTGCTTGATCGCGGACAGCGATACCCAGCTGTGAACTCCGTACCAATTCAGCCAGTCGGAGTGCAACAGGACGAGTGTGGCGGAAACACAGATGCCGTAAAGGATCCGGAACAGAGCGATGGGAAGAGGCGATTGCGGAGTGAAGAAAAAATGATCCCAGAGTTTACGCAACTCTCGCAGCGTCATTTAAGATCCCCGGGTTGAACATAGTCGTCATAGAAGACGTTCGGCCTGGGAGTTGGTTCCTGGGCTGCTCCCGGATGAATATCGGACTGAAACTCAATCAGCAGCACCTTGTCCGGCGGATCGTTCTGGTTGCTAAACTGCATGGCGACATGTTTTGCGACGTCCGGCCAAAGAGGAGCAAATTGCGGCTCCGGCAGCACGTCTAAAAATTTCCGATATCGCTCTTTTCGGTATCGCTGGGCGAAGCTAAGTTCTTCCATGCGAGGGAAGGCCCAGACGTGCATGTGGTGATCCTGCGTGATGACCACAGCTTTTACGTAGGAATTGGTCGCCCTGGGATCGGGACCGAACATGTCCCAGGTTTGAAAGAGGCCGATCCATAGCATGTAGGGCTGGACCAGCTCCCTAACGGTGTTGAGTGCGGAAAGGTTTGCGGGCAGCGCCATACAGGTGATGGCAATGAGGTGAAACAGGATGAAGACACTGATCGCGCCGCGACGGAGGGTTTCGGTTTCATTTTCCGTTTCGGCGGCGGAACGCGGGCGTCCTTTCTGCCGCTTGGCTTGGCCAGGTTTGCGTTGCCGG
The DNA here is from genome assembly GCA_963834205.1 of uncultured Acidobacteriaceae bacterium. Taxonomy (GTDB): domain Bacteria; phylum Acidobacteriota; class Terriglobia; order Terriglobales; family Acidobacteriaceae; genus PALSA-350. The sequence goes on from CAWIBI010000069.1 coordinate 139,240, forward strand.
TTTCCTTCCGAGGAACTCATGCTTAACGAAATGTTACTAGATCGGCATTGAACGCTAGTGTTGTGTCTCAGTGAAGGGTACGGGCTTCAGCCCGTACGAAAGCCCTCAAATCAGGCGGGCGTTTAGAGTCTGCGTGAGAACTCGGATTATCCAGCCCCGAACCCGGATTTCCTGCCACGCAGCACTGGACGAGGCCGCGCGTGCGCCTTTCGGTAAGGAAAGGCGCATGAAGCTTGCCAGAGCCACCAAGTTCCACAGGAAATCCGGGAAAGGGGCGGCCTGAACTTCAGAGCTGTCCAAATTGGGTTTTAACCAAGGGACGAATCGGGATTAACTCCTGGCTCAGGCGCACAAATCGCATTAACCGCAGGTCCCTCCACTACGCTACGCTCCGGTCGGGATGACAAATTTGTTTTGAAATCGATGATTTCTCACGACAACTGCCCATTTTGCAACAAAATTGTCATCCCGACCGGAGCGTAACGTAGTGGAGGGACCTGCGGTTAATGCTTCGTTTTCAGCGGGCCCAAAATAGGGAACCTGAATTTGATGCTGGCCAAGCTCTCCCTATGTAATCAGCCCACTAACTGCTCCAACAGGCCGACTTTTTCGCTAATTTGGACAACTCTGCCTGAAATTAGCCCAGGACGCAGTCCGAAGGACGGAGTCCTGGGCCTAGAGTTTCTACATTTTAGAGAAGGTAGATAGATCCAAAATCTGGGGAACGAGCGAGTTTTCCGGTCCTTACCGCGTTAATGCTTTGTATCAGGGCACGACTTTAGTCGGGCCGTTGAGGCCCAACAACAACCTGGGCTTCAGAGGGTGTGTGAGAGCTCACGGAAGGGAAAGAAACCGCAGCTCCACTACGCTACGCTCCGGTCGGGATGACAATTATGTTGGTGGTCGGAGCTGTGAACCCTAATAGAAGGATGAGGGATGTGCGGTTCCTTTGACGAGAACTCAAGCCGATTCCCTAACAGACTTGTCATCCCGACCGGAGCGTAGCGTAGTGGAGGGACCTGCTGTTTTTCTCGGGAATTAGCAGTTCTCACACACCCTCTTCAGCCCCTGAGGCAATGCGCGGCCCACGAGAGTTGATTCTAACTGTGCCCTTAAAATGGACCCAATTATCGAGACACAACGCTAGCGCTCGAGCTGCCATTCGTTGACCAGGTGGAATCCTCTGTCGAATAGAGGATAGCGATCGGGCAGAGGCACGCGCTCAAGATAGAGAGCGCCTGTTGCGGCGCCGTTGGCCGACGGTTTGAGAATCAGGTGCATGGGGTCGGGCTGTTGGAAGTTGTAGACGAGGGGAGCCTCGCCGTCGCGGTAAAGAGCGAAATTACTGTCCTTATCGTTAATAGATACGCCGGCACGCCAAAGCTCACCGGTGTCGTCGCGCAGGCTAGCGCGGCCATTGGGCTCGATGAAGAGTTCGGTCATGGGCCGCCCACCGCCGGTGGTGACCGCGCCCGGTGTAGCGTGGCCTTGCACGCGCCACTCGCCAGTGAAGGGGTGAGGATGATGCAGGCTCGCTTGCGTCCGCGCGAAGCTTTGGTATTGACCCGGTATTGACGTGAGGACCATGAGGATGAGAAACACCTCCACAACGTAAATGGCTATGCGCAGGCCACGGTGCTGGGTTGGTGGCACTGCCGGAGCGCTGGGCGCGGAGGGCTGGTGCCGCCAGAAAAAGTCCCATAGAGAACGCAGATCCGGCGCAATGATGACGAGGGAGAAGAGCACCAGGTGGGCTGAGTAGATTTTGACCGGAACGTCAAAGAAGAGGTTGTAGAGCAGTACGTTGCCCATGACGAAGAAGGTGAGGATAGCGCCGGCGAGCGCAGTGCGGCGAAAGAACAGGAGGACCGCGGCAACGATCTCGATCGCGCCGCACACCGCCTCGTAGATGGGATTGAAGCCGATGAGCGTCCAGAGCAGGGTCATGGGCGAGACGCTGCCGACAGGCTCGTTCAGCACGGCGAGAGAGGGCGGCGGCATCTGCATGGAAAAGAGCTTGGAGAAACCGTAGTTCGCCATCGCCAGCACCAGCGTCAGGCGAATAAGAAAACGCAGCCAAGCAGCCGCGGTTCGGTACTCATCGCGGCGAGCGAAGAGCGACCAGATCAGCGCAGCGGCGAGCGAATACGCAAGCATCACTCCAATGGCGATCCAGTTGATCGCGGTGTCTCCCGAGCCGGTGGCGTGGATTTGTGCGCCGGCACCCGTGACGTGGAAGAGATGCTGCGCGAGCCATATGGCGGGATCGAGGGTTGCGAGCGACAGCCAGGAAGCGATCATCGCGCCAAGCTTGGGGAGGAGATACAGAAGATTGGCGTTGGTGGAACTGAAAGCATATAGGAGCAGATAGCAAAAGGCCAAGCGGAAGCCTATGCGTCCAAGGATGGGCCAACTGCCGGATTCGCGACCGAGAGAAGGTTCAGGCATGACTCAAGACTTTCACATCTGCAGCTACGGCACACGGGGTGATCGGTTCCCCACTGCTCTTGCTTGCAGTGACTTGACGAGCCAATCCGAAGGTCGTAGGTTATTCTCGTTGGTTCCCGGAGGCGCCCATGAAGAGTAGATGGGGCTCATGGCCGGCTTTTCCTGCAGTGTTGCTGCTGATGTCAGCTTCTGTGGTTGTCGCGCAGGAGCCTTCGGCAACCGGAGCGATCCGCATGCGTCCGCCGGATGCGCTGGCAAACTCCGTCATTCAAGACATGTGCGTTCCGACCACTCCAGGCGCGCCGTTTTCGGCCAAATCGGTCGCTACGCTGGTGGAAACCCGTCACGGGTCACTTATGCTCTTCGGGTTCTTTAGCATGGTCGCGCGCAATTCCTCCGGCCGGATGTACTTCGAAAACCGCCGCTTCTTTCCGGCTTCCGGGGAGGCGGCCCCGCGCAGATACTTTATCCTGGATGACCCGGTCGAGCACACGCGCACAGTCTGCTATCCCGCGACGAAAACCTGCCGTATTAATTCCTCTCACCACATCAGCGATGTGGTGCCGCAAACCAGCGAAGAGGCTGCCCCTGCTTCCACGACCGAGTCTATTAGCCTGGGCACCGACGTGATCGAGTCAGTGGCCGTCTCGGGCACACGGGAGATCACGACGATCGCTGCCGGCGCGTATGGCAATCGTGAGCCGATCACTACCACTAAGGAAGTCTGGCACTCGCCCGAACTCGACCTGGACGTCTCGATCACCCGAACCGACCCGCGTTGGGGTAGGCAAACGCGCCGGCTTACTGAAATATCCCGTGGCGAGCCCGACCCGGATTACTTCGCCATACCGGCGGACTACAAGATGCTCGACAATCGAACTCCTGCCAAGCAGTAAAGGCGATGGCGGGTGAAGGGGCTGGCGCCTCGATCGCATATGGATCTTGTCCGCTAGGGTGGCTGCTGGGCAGTTTACATGGGTTTGCTTGTGAAGGGGGGAATGTCTATGGGTAAACCGACACGCATGAACAGCCGCGCAAACGACTGCGACAGGTGTTCTCTGTACGGAGGAAGCAGCCGCAGGCGCCTAGACGCCTTAGCCTTCTCCCGCAAGAAGCTCAGAGGCAATGAGTGGATTCTCCGAAAATCAACAAGTCGCACTTCTCGCTCGAATCCAGGGAGATCTGATGCCGCTAGCACATGAAACGCAGGCATCCTCCCCTTCCGCGCTTCTTCCATTCGCTCATCCTTCTGCATTGGCCCAGGCAGTTCGGAGCGACGCCAGACCGCACACAAAAGAACGTCTTCAACCTTTTCGCGGGTTTTCGCCAGGTCGCAGCTCTGCGTCATTACGACCAAGTCCTGGCTTGTCCAAGTAAATTTTGAGGTGGTCGGTCCTGCAATGGTGGGAACCAGGTCGGATGGTGGGAAAAATACTGGACAATCTTCAAAGATGTCTCCTTGCTCAAGATCATCTCCGTCTACGGTGGTAAACCATGGGTAATGCAATGCCCCCGCTGTTGGACCTTTACTGCCAGGTTGAGGGTTGTTCGGCATACGACGGAACACAGCCTGAAGCCATCGCGGAACCATCAATCCCAAGGATCCTCTATCGGGCCAGGCCCGCCGCGGCCGGCAAACTCCAAAGTAACATCAAGAGTCCCCGACGGTCGGTTCGGGGGAACCGCGACGACGACATCCCAATCCAGCTTCTCGTCTGGCCAAATCGTACTCGGATTTACTAGGCGCTCCGGAAAGAGGGCGAGGGGGCCCGGTATAAGATCCGCGGGCCTCCTATCTGAAGGCATGATTATCGCAGGAGAGGATGCCATGCTTCTGGCACGAATCACCTCCAGCTCGATCGTCACAGGAAGATGAAAGACTATTGCTGGAAACTTGACGGCGGCTGCGGAGTAAGCTGTTGGGCTGAGCATCTATTTCTCCCTTAGGGCCTCAATACGTTCTACTGGCAGAAGGCTGAAAAACTGCTCTTTCTCTCTGGCGTGGGCTGCCTCAATCCACGCCCGCGCATCCGACTCTTTCGGGATCTGAGTACCTTCGCGCGTATAGACGTCTACATCCACATAGACCATGGTATCGGGTGGTAAAGCTCCGCCTTGGACGAATTGAGGAGTCGCAATCCGGACGGTGCACATGATGTCGTTGTCCACTTCGGTGAAGTTCACGTTGACATTATCCGAGACTCTCATCCCGGCGATCTCAACTTTCATGTCAAGGTCTTTTACTCCCTTGATTCCGTGCACGCTCGACCGCAGCGCGTTTGTGTATCGAAGTCCCAATCTTTCGACCTTTAGGTCTTTTACGGTCTGGAACACGGCAGCTACTACCTGATCGAGTTCTGATCGGAATTTCTGCCAACCTACATAGGGCTGTAGGCAGTGATAGGAGAGAACCTGAGCTCCGACCCGGAGTACCCGATGCTCGTCGAAATTGACTAGCTCAAAGACTGGCGCATATCGAAGATTAGCATCGGCCTGGCGTATTGAGGCTGGGACATCGTAGAACGGCATCCGACGTTGCGTGTATCGTTTCCAGGGACCATAGTCAGCAAGCCGCCCAAAGAAAATCTCCGGGATCATGGCGGTCTGAAAGCGCACCTCCAGGATGGCCTCGACTATTGCGTCAGTTTTGAGTTTTACCGGGAGCGACTTGCCGCTCAATGGCGCCATCACTACCTACCCCTCTGTTCCGGTTCATCGTCCGTGCCGTGTTTTGCCATCAGTCGAATACTGCAGGACCCGGACAGCAGCCGTCAAACGGCCCCGCATCCCAATTCATTCTCTTTTAAGGAGGCATATCCGTCGAGATTACCCGCACCCAGTGCCAAAATTATCTGCCTGTGGACCGCTCCCAGCTGTTGACCGCCTGGTAACTGACGAACCAACCCCTCAACAGGTTAGCGAACAGTTTCTTGGACAGTTTCGTGCAGTTTTACCATGCGCGGCAGGGCACGGCAATGTTTGTCCCTGCGCTGCGCTTCGGGGGGCCGCGTTTCCGCTGATCACTGCCCACAGCGTGACGGCAAGATTTTGAGTGGGCCGGTTCATAGTGTCTCAGGTTTTCGGGAGCGCTTATAACGGCGCAGGGGCGGGTTTTTTGCCTTTCTTGAGAGCTTTTCCCAGCGTATTTAGAAATGTGTCCTTCGCATCCTTGTTGTGAACCAAGTTGAATTGATGCCCTAGCATTCTGTAGGAAAACTCGTTATTTTCGGTTTACTCCAACTGCACCAAAGCACCCGTCTGCTGCTGCAATCGAAATGAGCGGCCCCCTAGGTGGAACGTCATCGCCTGGGCAAGAAATCGCTGAACGAAAGTGACGGGGCCGATAGCTTCCAACACGTCCGCGCCTAGTGTCGTTTCCACCGTCCGCTTGAAGGCCGCGGCGTCTCTTTCCTGTTCTTCGGCATCGCGGCGCTGCTGCTCGGCAGTCCGCGCGTTCTCAACTGCTTGTGCTCGCCCACTGGCCTGGTTGATGAGGTTTTCTAGTTTGTCGTTCATTATGCCCTCTGTGTCCATTATCCCCGTTCGCACTGGTCTGCGGGGACCAAAAAGCATTTTCTTGCGACCCTTCGGCGCAAGAAAAACTGTCGTTTTGGGCGGAAGGGGCTTGGAGTGCGCGAGGGCGCGGCCCTCAGCAAAACTGGCGCGGTCAGCGCGAAAAGGACAAGCGCAGCGCCCTTTCGGCGCGGAGCGTGAACCAACGCTTCGTCGATCTCTTTAGGCGAAATCCAAGTATTTGAGATAGAGCCTGAGATAGATGCCGCCGCCAAATTCTTTAGTGAAGTCTTTCAGGGCGGCAACGGTGTGAAGATCGCGGCCTTCGTACAGAAGCAGCGGGGGTTTTTTCTGCGCGGGTCGTTTACCGTGGCGAACGGGTACTTTCAAAACCCAGTTATGGCCGCATTTGTTGCGCAGGGTGTTTAGGACTTGAAGTCTGTCTCTTGTTTTTGACGTGATGACGCGAAGCGCAAGTGCTAGTGCAAGCGTACTATCGAAGCCGATACTTCGACTGCCGGTAAGGATGGTGCGCAAAGCGCGGGCTGAATGGCCGCGAACGGGATGGCGGCGAGTGCCACCTGTGATGGCGAAAGTGATGTGCTGATCGAGAATATCCTCGATCGCGGTGTGGATTTGAAGGACGGCTGAACGCACCATGTCGTCCCGTTTGCGTTCAAGCATCCCAGCATAGAGATGCCTTTCTTCGTCCTCGTTGAGGTTGTAATAGAAGGCATCAATTTCCTCGATCTCGCGCGTTAGTCGCTTAATTGCGCCTTCTACTCGTTTTGGGTTTTCCCACATCGTAGCTACCGCCACAATTTCTCAAACCGCGCCGGGTTAGTAGCAGTGTATCTGACAGTGTGCTGAATACTCGGATGCCCGAGAAAATCCTGAATGGGTGATTCGTGACCGGTAATTCGTGACCGGACGGGACTGACACTTTGCAAATTATAGAGGCAAGGATAAGCCATTGTCGGCGAAAGGGTCGGCTCCGGTAGCAGACCCACACAAACGTATCCAGACAGTACTTTATATATTCAGGGATTGCGGCGACATGGGGGATTGCGGCGACGGGATTGCGGCGACATGATACCCAATTCCCGCTGCGCGGCGATTCGGCCTTCCAGGTGCGGGTGTCTGCTTCATGGCCATTCAGTTTGTTCCGGCGACCCCGTCCAACTCTACCCAGACGCGGAGTACGATTGAGACCATGTACCAAATACACCCAATGCTGCGGACGCTCTCAGACGAGACAAGGCTTTGGCGCTACATGGACCTTTCCGAGTTCCTCTGGCTTATAAGTGAGAAGGGTCTGTACTTCGCGAACCCGCAAGAACTCTCTGATAAGTGGGAAGGGGCGTGGCCTGCCAGCATCGTCACGGAAGTCGAAAAGAGCCCAGAATTTATAAGACTTGTACAGGAGGGTGTAAACGCAAAATACGCGTCTCACGTCGTTGCGAGTTTGCGGAATAATCGGCAAGGGGGATATGCCGTCAATTGTTGGCACCGGAATGATGTCGAGTCTATCGCCATGTGGAAACTGTACACGTCCGGCGACGACGGTGTTGCAATCCAGACAACAATCGGCCGTCTGAAAGCATCTCTGGTGCAAGAGGCCCGCGACCTGTTCATAGTGGAGGTGAAGTATAGCGATCACGACGGCCAAGATCCAATCGGATCAAGTGATGCTCTCCTACCTTTGGCGAGAAAGCGACGAAGTTTTAGCCACGAGAGCGAGGTAAGGGTCATCCTTGACGAGGTTTGGCTGTAGACCTTGAACTCGCCGCCTTTGTGTCCGGACTGTCTTTTGGAGGGGAGACTATTGCTCTGAAAACCGCGACACTCATCGAGAGAATAGTCACCAGTCCTACATATCCGCCTTGGGCGCTCGGGAGCTTGCGGTCGCAGGTTCAGCAAAAAGGCATTACTGTCAAGGTCGAGACTTCAGATCTGCTTAAGCTACCAGATCCCGACCGTATGTACCGGAACCTTCGAATGAGCGCCGCTGAGGAAGCCGAATAGTTTCGATTCCCGTCCTGCTTTTTCGGTTCGGGGGAGATAAGGATCGCGGTAGGGAGGTATATCGCTATGCGCCCCCGCACAGATCCGCGCGACGTGCTGGCAGGCGGCCTGGTCGTTTCCGCAAGCGGAACTACCGCACACGGCTCCTACCTTGGATGAGTGGCGTCAAACCGCACGCTGGGGAAAGGATGCAAGATTTCGCCGCCGCCGCTAAATGATCCAGTCAGCACATTGCGGGCTTCTTCCAACCGGGCGATTTCCGCGTTGATTGCCTCGATTATCTCGTTCGCGTCCACATCGGGATTATACTTACTCGCACAATGCATGCCAGCGCAGATTCACCCATTCCGACCGTAACCGGTAAACTACTGCCGCGAGTTCAGCAATCCGTAGAGCTGCTCTCAAAAGGCTGGGTGCCGCTACTGGCAGCAATTTATGTCAGTGGCTATCTAATTGTTTCTATCTACCATGCATCATTGGGCCTAAACGAAATCAATCCCCTACGTCCAAAAGTCGCAGCGGCGGGTCTCTTCTTCTGCCTACTGACCTCAATGGCGGTGTTTTTGTTCCACTACACGCGTTCGTTCGTGAAGAGTTTGGATCCGGGTATTTCGCCCTGGAACACCTACCTCTTCTCGATGTGCTTTGGTGGCTTCTATTTATTCTGCTTCGACTGTATGATCACGCTCCCGACGTATCCGATACTGCATTTCGAAGGACGTCAGCCGCTTCAAAAAACATTCGCCTGGATAGTGGCGACCGGTGTTATCGGCTTATCCGCCATCCTCGCGACTCGGAATCACGAAAAGATTTGGCGATGGGTGACCCACTGGGCGACCCTGCTGTGTTTCGGGCTCGCGTTAGTCACCCTCCTGCTAATGTCCATTCCGTTCTACCATCAGTTCGGTGTTCGTCAATTTGCCGTCTACCTATTTGTTATTCAAGTCTTTTCGCTCTCGGTTTCCATAATCCTTGCCACCCCAGAGAGCAGAAGGATGCACAACTGGCCTAACACGGCTATCCAACTAATAGTCCCTCTACTGGGGTACGCCATAGGAGTCTACCCGCATGTGCGTGAAGCCTTCGGCGGGGGCGATCCCACCCTCGCGCAAATATTTTTGACGCCAGCCATCGGCAGCGATCCGGCTAGGCAATTCAGCGCTCATATCATTGACGAGACAGACGCTGGATTTTACGTAATCGAGAGCAACCACAGCACCGTCAGATATGTTCCACGGAGCTTGATTGGCTCCATTGAGTTTGAGAAACCGGTGAGTTTCTTTTGACCGGCACGGCATCCGAACACCAAAGATGACCAAATTGATCTGGCAGAGAAGCATGGCAAGATCCTGGTTCTCGGGCTCCGGTGTCGAAAAGGCCGAACAGCATGGGTAAGATGAGCACCGTCGGGGTCCTTCGACGCCGCGCCACCAAGCGCTGTTTCACGCGATAAATCTGTGAGGCGCTCCGCTCAGGATGACGATTTTGTGGGAGTTTTGATGAAAAAACATCCCAAACAGGTTAGCGCTTATGCGACTACAGTCCTGGGCTTCGCCAGCCGCTCCAGGGAAGTCCGGGTCCTCAGGGAACCTCGAGCATTTGCGATAAGACACCTGAAGGGGGATGGGGTCTTTTTCGGGGACGGACCGAATTTCCCCTAACGCCAACGAGACCGGCTCGAGTTCCTTGGAATGGATTTCGCCAGGACTCAGTAGGACCCAAACCTCCACCAGCGGCCACCCTGGGTTTAGATAGTCGGTGTAACCACCTGAGATTACTGCCAGTTTTCCACAGCGCCTCTCTGGCACGGCTTTGACGACAATATGGTTTGGGCATCTTGTGCACCGTTTAGGTTAGGTCATAAGTTATACATCGCACAGGTCACGCGACAATCCACTAACCTCGAAACTATTCTGAGCATCCTCAAAGAAATGCCTATCTACCGGGATCGCCTGATTAACTAACTTAGTAACTCGGTAAAAAGATTAACCAGAGTGAACAATATTTAGTCACGCCTCTTACGTGACTATTTAGTTCAAGAAAAATGTGTTTACCCCCTGACGCAAAACAGGGAACCGGATTAGTGTCGAATCATGGCACCTGCAAACAACATCCGCCGCGCCTCCATCCCCTCACTTGCCGCCATCGAACACCGCCGCAGGGAGCTGCTTGCCTGGCAAGCAGCCCATCGGGCGCCGTCCCCCGCATCTTCTGATGACTCGCTTACCGCGTCTTCTGAAGACCCGCCCGACACCGAAGACCCCTACCTGGAAGAAGTCAACCGTCTCGCCGAACACCTCGAGTCCCTCCAGGCGCCCGAAAATCTCCAGGAAAACGAAGTCCCGGAATCCCCCGACGAACCCCATCCCGCCGAATACCTCAACCCATCCTCCACCGCGCCCGAGCCTCCCGCACTAGCGGACCCAGCTCTCTACGGCCTGGCCGGCCTCGCTGTCTGCAGCCTCGCTGCGCACACCGAGGCCGACCCCGCGGCCATCCTCCTGCAATTCCTCGCCGCCTTCGGCAACATCCTCGGCCCCGTCCCTCACTGCACCGTCGGTGCCACCCGTCACGGCCTCAACCTCTTCGTCGTCCTGGTCGGCGAATCCAGCAAGGCCCGCAAAGGCACAAGCTGGCGTCAGATCGCCAGCCTCTTCACCGAAGTAGACCCCCTCTGGGTCGCGCGCCGTATAACCACCGCCCGCCCCACTGCCCACGGCATCGCCAATGCTTTGCGCGATCAGGATCCCCCCACCGATCGTCGCCTTTTCCTCCTCGCCGAGGAATTTGCCTCCGTTCTCCATATGCTCGGCCAACGCACCGGCCAGCTCTCCCCTCTGCTCCGCTGCGCCTGGGATGGCGGCGACCTTTCCGCTAGCAATGGCTCCTATTTTCTCCAGGCCACCAACGCGCACCTCAGCATCGTCGCCCATATCACCGAAAGTGAGCTCGCCCAACACCTCATGCGCATCGAATCGCACAACGGATTTGCCAACCGCTGTCTCTGGACCAGCGTGCGCCGAGGCCAATCACTGCCAGAGGGCGGCAGCGTCCCCCCGGACGATCTCTCTGCCCTGTCCAGCGAACTCCGCCGCACCGTCAACTGGGCGCAAAGTCAAACCGAAATCCTCTTCCGCCGCACCAAAGCCGCGGGAGAGCTATGGATGGATCGCTACCCTGCCTTGAGCCAGGGCCGCCAGGACGTCTACGGCGCCGCCACCAGTCGTGCCGAAGCCCAGGTTCTCCGCCTCAGCGCCCTCTACGCCGCCCTCGACTGCAGTGGGCAGGTCGAAGTCTCCCACCTCCAGGCCGCGCTGGCCGTGTGGGACTACTGCCAGGCCAGCGCCCGCCTCTTCTTCAGCGGCGATCCCATCGATCCCACCGCGCGTCGCATCAGCGAAGCCATCAGCGCCGCCGCCCCCGGAGGCCTGAGCAAGACGCAAATCAGCGGCGTCTTTCACGGCCATGTCAGCAAAGAGCGCATCGAGCTTGCGCTGCAACAGCTATGTACCCTGGGCATCATCAGCTGCCTCCAGGAGCCCGGGCGCGGACGCTCCTCCACCCTCTGGACTCCCACTTCGGGCGCCAAAGATGCCGCCGGGGGGGCTTAATTCGCATATTTCGCTTATTTCGCACCTTCCTCACAGAAAAAGCGGACGCTTTTATCGCGACTCCGATCCAGCTATTCCTTTGTCGTTCCTGAAAAGTCGCATTTCCGGGCCGAGGGGCCACGGGTCGGGACAAGCTCCCGGAGTTTCGTGGACAGAGAATTGGCCGAGCCAAGCCGAAAGGACGGAAAAATAAACTACATAAATGTAGTAACGTATGTGTTTGAAGGCGCGCTTGGAATGGAACCCCACCAAAGCGGCCGGCAATTTGCGAAAAACACGGCGTTAGCTTTCAGACGGCGGCCCGTGTCTTTACCGACCCCTATGCCCTGGCGGAGCTAGAACGTATTGAAAACGGCGAGGAACGGTGGCAGACGATAGGGGTTGTCGAGGGTGTACTGATGCTCATGCTGGCTCATATCGTGCGAGAACAAGGCGATATCGAAGTGATCCGTATCATCTCCGCAAGACCTGCGAACCGCAGGGAAAGGAGACGTTATGAAGAAGAAAATGGTTAAGTATGAGATCGATTTGTCCAATCCCCCTGCGCTCACAGCAGCGCAGAAAGCTGAGTTGAAGGCGCTCCGGGTCAAGCCGGAAAGCGAGATCGACTTGAGCGATATTCCGTCATTGCAAGAGGACTTCTGGAAGAAGGCGGTGCGGAACCCGTTTTACCGGCCTACCAAAACCTCAACCACTGTGCGCATTGATTCCGATGTGCTGCATTGGCTGCGCGCTCATGGCAAAGGCTATCAGTCGCGCCTGAACGCAATTCTGCGGCGTGAGATGCTGGCATCACTCAAGGCGGCTACCGCAAAGCATGGTGAGTCTAGATAAAGTGAGACACGGATGATTTGATTGCCAATGCGCTCGACATCCTTGACCGTCCGACCGGCGAAGCACCAGTAAAAGCGTACTGAAACCGACACCGACGATTACAGTGCATGAAACGATGTACCCGTGACCACCAAAGTGCGTACCGCAGCAAGATCCCGTTCTCGGACCAAACGTAATTCGTGACCAGGCGGGACCGGCACTTTGCAAATTAGAGAGGCAAGGATAAGCCAAGGCAAGGATAAGCCATTTTCCGGCGGGAAGGGTCAGTTCCGTCTACTCACGAATTACCTCCCAGGTTACGCAGTTGAATTTACTGTACGATGATCTCGATCGGAAAACAGGAGACCTGGGCGACACCATAGGGAATGTTGAATAGTTGAGGTGGGGGGTGCCCTTCAAAAAGCCAAAGCAACTGTTCTATTTTCTCGTAGGATGTGGTCTACCGGCTCGGTTTCTTGGCTACGTGACAATTGCTATACTCCTTTGTACTTTTCGAGCGACGCCTGCAAGAGGCGACTCACAATCTTCTCAAGTTGCTGGCCACAGCACGATTCTTGACCCCCTTTCAGAGAAGATCGATCTTGTGGATGGAAACGACATTCGTTTTAAGCGGCTTTCAGCCAGCACAGGCTTGTCGCAAACTCGGGTCGCCTGGTTGGTACAAGACAAAGTCGGGTTCATTTGGTTTGGTACACAATACGGACTCAACCGGTATGACGGATATAAATCGAAGGTCTTCAAACATGAGCCTGACCGGCCTGACAGCCTGAGCTGCGTCTACGTACGCAGTCTCTTTGTCGATCGTGCCGGGACCCTGTGGGTCGGCTGTGATCGGCTTCTCGACCGGTTTGACCCCGCGACAGAGACCTTTAAGCATTACCGCATCTACACAGAGATTTCTAATGAACTCCCCACTCCCATTGAAAGCATCCGTGAGGATCACGAGGGAGTCCTGTGGCTGGCGACCGCCAAGGGGCTATACCGGTTTGATCCCACCAGCGGCCGAACCACACGATATTCTCATAAGCCTGATGATCCCAGCAGCATTGCAGCAACTCGCATCAATGTTGCCGCGGAGGACCGAGAGGGGCGACTGTGGGTGGCAAGCGCTGACGGGCTGGACCAACTCGACTCCGGGACCGGAAAAGTGGTGCGCCGTGCCCCGTTTCATGCCGAGGTGCGCGAATTTCACGAAGACGAATTCGGGATCTTCTGGATGGCCGGCGGCGACTCACCGTGCGCGCTGGCAAGTTGGAATCTGCAAACCGGTATGGTGAAATGTCATACCATCAACTACTCCCTGAAGGGGATTCCATTCAAAGCCGTCATTTCCGAAATAGTCGAAACCCGCAATGGCACCATGTGGTTCAGTTCCACGGCCGGCCTCCTGAAGTTCGATCGAACTCACAGTAAAGTCATTCGCTATCACAACAATCCTATAGATAGAGAAAGCCTGGAATCGGACAACCTGATTTTTCTCTATCAGGATCATGAGGGAAATATCTGGACCTGCTTCCAGGCTGCGGAGCCGAACTTCTTCTCAGAAGAGCCGCAGCCTTTTCAGAACTTCACATACCAACGTGGGAGCTTGGTCAATCCACTCGTCACTTCGATCTATGAGGATCAAAAGGGCATACTCTGGATTGGCTCCATGGGTGGACTCAACCGTATCGACCGGCGGACAGGAACGAACATGGTGCCCGCAGGGTCGGGGGTCGGTAATGAGATCCTCTCTATACTCGAGGACCCGAAAGGGCTTCTTTTTTGTGGAACATTTCATAAAGGCCTTCAAGAAATCAAACGCAACACGGGCGAGGTAAGTCCCTATCCCCGCGGATTGCCGCCGCATTTCACGAGCCCGATCATGCAATTGATTTATGATCGCGGGGGAAATTTGTGGGCCGCCATGTATGGCGGTGTAGCACGTCTTGATCCGGCCACGGGACGTTTCCTTATGTACACGCCCGAGAATCAGAACACGATACAGTACCAAAAAATCGCGGAGGACAGGGAAGGATTTTTGTGGCTCGGTGCGCAGTCGGGTTTGCACCGCTTCGACCCACGGACGGGACAGTTCACAATATACCAACACAAATCGGATGATCCGGAGTCGCTAAGCGACAATCGCGTGAACTCCGTGCATTTTGATCAACAGGGTACTTTATGGGCGGGTACGCAAGATGGCCTTTCGAAGTTCAACCGTCAAACGGGGACCTTCAAAAATTATTATGAAAAGGACGGTCTGGCTGGAGATGTCGTGAGCTGCATTCAGGAAGATAGAAACGGTGTGCTTTGGATGGGCACGAACAAGGGCCTCTCAGCATTCGATTTGCATTCGCAGCGATTCCGTAATTTTTCCGCGGCCGATGGACTTCCCGGACAAGATTTGACGGGTTGGGGAACGTGCAATCAGAGTCCCTCCGGAGAGATGTTTTTCGGCGGTTTCAGCGGGGCCACGGCTTTCTATCCCAATAAGCTCGTGAACAGTTCATTTGTGCCAAGAACCGTTCTGACCGATTTCAGGCTGTCAGGAAACCCCGTCCGCATCGGTGCTGGGTCGGCGCTCAAGCAATCGATTACGTGGACTGACTCAATAACCCTCTCGCACCAGCAAAATATCTTCTCGGTTGAGTTTTCAGCTCTAAGCTTTTTTAACGCTGAGACCAATCGTTATCGTTACAAGCTCGACGGCCTCGACAAGGATTGGCATGAAGTAGGCAGCGACCAACGTGTCGCCAACTACACTACGCTTCCGCCAGCGACCTACACCTTTGAGGTTCAGGGAGCAACCAGCCGCGGCCCCTGGAGCCAGCCCGCCGCAATGCTCCGCATCGAGATTCTGCCGGCCTGGTATCAGACTCTCTTGTTTCGTATTATTTGCGTGACCGCATTCTTGCTTCTGCTCTGGGCAATTTACCTTTTGCGCCTCAACGAGCTCAGGAGGCAGTTCAGTGCTGCGCTTGACGCCCGCGTGGATGAACGGACTCGAATCGCACGAGAACTGCACGACACTCTCCTACAGAGCTACCAGGGTCTGTTGCTGGTCTTTCAGACAGTATCGGATTTACTGCCGGCGCGGCCAGATGAAGCCAAACAACGAATGGAACACGCGCTTGACCAGGCATCCGACGCCATTACCGAGGGCAGAGAAGCGGTGCGTGAACTCCGCTCCGGCGAACTGAACACAGTTGATCTAGGGGAGGCGATAAGCAAATTCGGCAAGGACCTTTTGCGTGGCGCCACAACTGAAACGGGTCCCGAGTTTAATGTTCAGGTTGAGGGAACACCGCGGCCACTCAGTCCCATCATTCGTGACGAGGTATATCGGATTGGAGTGGAGTCCTTGCGAAATGCGGTCCGTCATGCAAATGCTCGACGAATCGAGGTAGACCTCCGATACAGTGAAGACGGCTTGCGACTCCGAATTCGGGATGACGGAAAGGGTATCGACCCAGTTGTTCTCGGCCAGGAGCACATCGCCGGACATTGGGGCTTGCGTGGTATGCGGGAACGGGCCCAACTCATTGGAGGTACTTTCGAAGTCTGGAGCCAGCTCGGTACCGGCACTAAAGCCGAACTGACAATTCCGGCCGCGAGCGCTTACTCAAAACCGCGCGGATTGCGCGGTTTTGCCTTGTCCCGGCTTTGGCATTCTTATTTCACTAAGCCCTGAACTTTCTCCTGCAAATTGCATCTATATAGGCAAGCTGATTTATTTTAGCTCCACTTGACATCCAAGTGCAAAGTGATGCACTCTAATCCGGTGGGTCCACTTGAATGACCAGTGAAGACAAAACATCTATCCAGCTTCTCCAAGGCACACTCGACCTGATGGTGCTGCGCACCCTTACGACAATTGGCCCCCTGCACGCCTACGCCATCGCAACCAGGCTTGAGCAGATAGCGGAGAACCAGCTGACTCTTAACCAAGGGACTCTCTACCCGGCACTTGTCCGTTTGGAACAATACGGGTGGACCAAATCGGCCTGGAGCAAGACCGAGAACAACCGGGATGCCAAGTATTACCGCATCACCAAAGCCGGACTGAAGGCGCTGCACGAGGAGGCGAATCGCTGGCGGAAGATGTCGGCGCTGGTCGAGAAGCTTCTGACGGAGGAACCAACTGGATGAAGCGCTTACGACGAATGATTTCAAGGCTCGTTACTTTTCTGAGAAACGGGCGTGCGGAGGAGGAACTCGCGCGTGAAGTGGCCTCGCATCTTGCGTTGCTCGAAGACGAGTTTCAGCGACGCGGCATGACTCCCGATGAAGCACGCGCCGCAGCGCGACAGGCTTATGGCGGTGTTGAGCAAGCGAAGCAAGCGCATCGGGACGAACGTTCAATTCTATGGCTCGAACAGACATTACAGGACCTTAGGCATGCCTGCCGCGCGCTTGCACGCAGCCCTGGCTTCACGCTTGTCGCGGTGATAACGCTGGCGCTGGGCATTGGCGTGAATACAACGATCTTCAGCGCTTACAACGCCGTTGCTCTGAAACCGCTTCCGGTTTTCGATGCGAAGAGAGTGGTGAGGTTGGAACGATGGCTCAAGAGCGGACATCTCGGCGATCTTCAATACGATTTTTCCTATCCTGAGTACGTTTACTGCCGGGATCATCAGGACGTGTTTTCAAACCTGGTGGCGGCAAGCGGTCCATTTCGGGTGCTTGCGTCGATATCCGGTGGCGATCGAGAGGGCCCAAACGCCTCAAAAACCTTGCAGGGCCAGATCGTTTCAGGAAACTACTTTAGCGGGCTCGGGATCAATGCAACGATCGGCCGAACGTTTGGTCCGGACGAGGACGGAGCGCCCGGAGCAAATCCAGTCATTGTGCTGAGTTATGCCTTTTGGCAACGGGACTTCCAAGGGGATCCGCGGATCGTTGGGCGCGTCTTACGGGTCAACGGGACCGCATTCACGATTGCGGGAGTCGGTCCACAACAGTTTTCCGGCACTGAGTTGTATCCCGTTGTTCCGGATTTCTGGGCTCCAATCTCCATGCAGACGCAACTGGTTCCCGGCCAGAACTGGCTCAATCATCCGACGGACTTCAGGTTTCAAATTCTGGCGCGGCTCAAAGCCGCGGCGGCGTTGAACGAAGCACAAGCCGAGATTGACACGCTTATCCGTCAGTTCTCCAGGACGTACACTCCGCGCGACCCCACGTTGTCAGTTAGCCTGCAACGAACTGCGTTCTTCGGGAACACGGACGACATTCGATTTCAGGCCGGAGTCGCGAGCTTGATGCTGATCGTTGGGATGGTGCTGCTTGCGGCATGCGCGAACGTAGCCAACATGCTGCTTGCGCGCGGGGCCACGCGGCAAAAAGAGATCAGCGTGCGGATGGCACTCGGAGCGAGCCGCAATCGGGTGATCCGTCACTTGCTGACCGAGAGCGTATTGCTTTCGCTGGCAGGAGGGTTTGGCGGTATCGCGCTCGCGATGCTGGCCAGCAAGCTGCTCTGGGTCGCGATTCAACAAATGCTGATGCGAATGCTCGGCAATGGATTCCAATTCAGTTTGAACTTAAACCCAGATGCCAAGGTCCTGGCATATGCCCTGGGTCTGTCCCTGGTAACAGGAATCGTGTTTGGGCTTTCTCCGGCGGTGCAGTTCACCAGGCGAGATCTGACGACGGCGCTCAAGGATGAGG
Organism: uncultured Acidobacteriaceae bacterium; assembly: GCA_963834205.1. Taxonomy (GTDB): domain Bacteria; phylum Acidobacteriota; class Terriglobia; order Terriglobales; family Acidobacteriaceae; genus PALSA-350. The sequence continues at coordinate 157,326 of CAWIBI010000069.1, forward strand.
CCACATCCTTCGGTCGTCACGTGAACCGCGCACGGCTGCGAGGTGTACTCGTCGCAGTCCAGGTTGCCGTGTCGATGCTTTTGCTAACTATCGCCGGCCTGTTGGTACGCGGTCTGACGCGATCGGAGGCCGCAGAACCGGGGTTCGAGACCCACGGCATTTACCTGTTGTTTGCAGACTTCGGCGATGATCCGGCAAAGGCTTCGGCCAGTTACCACCAGATCGTCGAACGACTGGCCGGCTTGCCTGAGCTTGGCAACATCGCGACCGGAACGGCGCCGATGATGGGAACTTCGACGCGCCCGATCGTGGTGAAGAAGTCCGATGCGGAGGATGGCGCAGAACATGGTCGAACGCTGACAAGCTCTGCGTCTGAGACCTACTTACGCACGTTGGGAATCAGCCTGCTTCGCGGCCGGGATTTTACCCGTCAGGAAGCCTCCTCAGGCGCGCACGTGTCTGTCATCAGCGAATCGACAGCCCGCAAGTATTGGCCGGGCGAAGATCCGATTGGAAGACACTTCCAGCTGGATGAGCATTTCGATGGCAAACTGACGGATTTTCAAGTAATCGGGATCGTCAAAGATGTTCGTTTCTTCAATTTGACGCGGCCGGACCCGGCGCATGTCTACCTGGCCACCGATCACTCAACGATTTATCCCCTGTTGATGAGCGTCAAGACTGACCCGCAAAGCGCCCTTGCCGCAGTAAGAAATGGCGTGGGTACTTATGACAAGGCACTCTTGCCCAGTCTCACGCTCTGGAACATGGATACCATGTTGGTCAATCCACACAGATCGCTGTCTCGGGCGATGGCAATCTTCGCCGCAATCCTGGCTCTGCTCGCACTTTCGCTCGCCGGTACTGGAATCTACGGTGTCATGGCATACACTGTAAGCCAGCGAACACAGGAGATAGGCGTGCGGATGGCTCTGGGAGCTACGCCTTCTCATGTGTTGAAGAGCGTGGCTCTCCTGGGGCTGAGGCCAGTCGCTGCGGGAATGATGATCGGGATCGCTTGCGGCGGAGGGATTTCGGAGATATTGCACAGCACCCTTGCCTCGCCCGAATCGAGCGACTTTCTTTACGGCGTGTCCTATTACGACCCCTGGACGTTTCTCGGCTTGTCCTGTTTCCTCGCTATTGTTGCCCTTCTCGCGAGCTTGGTGCCGGCGCTCCATGCCCTAAGAGTTGACCCGATGATTGCCCTGCACTGCGAATGACCCGCAGGTTTTAACGAAAAACTATTGGGGATGCCCTGATGGCCCTGGTGGCAAAGGATGCAGCACGCTCAGCGGAGACGACATTAGTTTCTTGCCCTTTCTGAAAAAGTTCCACTACTAGGGACGTTTGGCCGGAGATAGGTCGTTCTCTATGCTCATTCCTTCTCAGCATACAGTCTGGAGTTGACTCCAGAGTCAAGCGCTTCTTCTGCAAGCAGCGAAATGCAGACTACAGCGGGGTGCCCGTCAGATTAACAAGACCGATATCTCATTGTCCAGAAACCGGCTTGTGGACCGGTGAGATGAGCTTCTAGGCGAGTGGTCGGCAAACAGGAAGTGTTAAGCCTTCGGCTATCGCAACCCGAAGTAAGAAGTTGGCGTGGTACCCAGGACCTTCCTGAACATGGAAAGGAAAGCGCTCGGTGTACTATACCCAGATTCCAAAGCGGCATGTGTCACCTTTGCTCCTTCAGCCAAGAGGCGCATGGCTTGCATGAGCCGAAGTTGCTGCCGCCATTTTCCAAAGGTCATTCCGATTTCTTGTTGAAAGAGTCTTTCGACGGACCTCTTGCTGGCACCGATGACTCGGCAACACTGAGCGAGCGTTCGGCGATCGCTGGGGTCAGCGACAAATATTTGTGCAATCCGAACTAGCCTTGGATCCGACAAATGTGGCAGTTGTAGGGGTACCATTTGCACCGTTTCCAATTGATGCAGGATCACTCCAATCAAGTGATCCTGCCATTTCTCCGTCTTTTTCAAAGCGCGCAAAGTACAGGCGTAGAGAATGAGTTCTTTTAGCAAAGCTGAGACATTGATCACGCAACAATCTCGGGGCAGCCCCATGGCAATCCCCGGTTTCAAATACAGAGTTCGCATCGCCACTGTACCTGACATCGTGATTGAGTGCGAGATCTCTGCCGGTATCCAAACCGCGCGGTTGGGTGGAACCACCCAGGCGCCGTCGCGAGTACGAATTGTCATCACTCCTCGCGATGCATAGACGAGCTGATCTCGATCATGGAAATGCAGCGGTATCACATGGTCCGCTGGATAGTCCCGTGTGAGAGTCGCGATCGCGGACTTACGATCCTTCGATCGATCGAACGTTCCATTGTGCCGCTTTTGCGACATACATTGTCACTTTATCGAAAGCGCGCAAAGCCGACAACCGCTAGCCTTATTCCACCTTCAACTGCTGGTGGGGACATGAATCGCTTACATCAATGGCTGTGCCGTTCTGACCAGTGGCGCTCCACCATTCGGCAACGCGTGCCCTGGGTTTTAGGAAGCACGGATCTCGGACCGAATGTTTTAGAGCTGGGCCCAGGACCGGGTTTGAGCACGGATGTATTGCGGGCCTCTTGCACCCGACTTACAGCTCTGGAAATCGATCCGAAGGCGGCGAGCACGCTTACCGCACGCCTCCACGGAAGCAATGTCGAGGTGATCGAGGGAAACGCCACACGGATGCCATTCACGGACAAACAGTTCTCGGGGGCCGTTTCAATCACCATGCTTCATCATGTTCCATCTCGCGAACTCCAAGACCAAGTCCTCCGCGAGGTATTCCGCGTTCTCAGGCCCGGCGGGTTCTTTGTGGGCAGCGACAGTCTGCGCAGCTGGTCGATGAGGATCATTCATATCGGCGACACGTTGGTTCTTGCAGATCCAGATACTTTTGGCACTCGATTGCAGGCTGCAGGATTCGAAGTGTTGGAGTTACAGAAGAACGCACAAGCTTTTCGGTTCCGGGCTAGGCGACCAGAGCGGGAGTAGTGAACGGTAGAAACAGCAGATGAAAGAATGCACGCTAATTCGAGATATGGAGGAAGCAGTATGAATGCACGAATCATGTCCTTCGGGTCTAGTGTCTCGAAGTCCATCCTTCTTGGAATGTCGATCGGGTTCGTCCTCACAGTAAACGGCTTCGGTCAAACAATTTCGTGTGCAGCGAGCTCGGAGAGTCGGCAGCTCGATTACTGGCTCGGCGATTGGAAGATAGGAGCTGAGGGTTCCGGTGCGAATGCACATAGCACGGTGAGCCTGTCGCTTGATAAGTGCTTGGTGGTCGAGAATTGGGATGGCGGAAGAGGCCATTCCGGACAAAATATCTTCGGCTACAGTGCAGACGACGACAGTTGGTATGGTTTTTTTGCCGACAATGAAGGCCGGGTTCACGTGTTCACATCGGGGAAAGTCTCGGCAGGCTCAGCCGAATTTGAAGGTCCAAGCCGCGGACCAAACGGCGCAACGATATTAAATCGCGTGAAGGTGACAAAACTCGGTCCGAACAAAGTTGAGCAAACCTGGGAAAAATCAACTGACAAGGGAGCCACGTGGAATCTCGCATTCCGTGGTGAATACTCGCGTGCCAATCCTTAACCAGGAACCATGCGCACAATGAGAGGTGCCTGATGCGTGGGAGTTTGGTTCGGGTTGCAACGTGTCTGATTTGCTTGCGGCTCGCGGGAGTCGGTTCCATCCACTCAGAGCGCAAACAAGGACCGACTGTAAAGGTCGAGAGCGGTATGCTCACGGGCGTACATTTCGGCGCGGACCCGAATGCAGCTGCGTTTCTCGGTATTCCGTACGCGGCGCCGCCGGTCGGGGGACTTCGGTGGAAACCACCCGTGCCAATCCAAGGCTGGAGAGGAACGCATGACGCAACACAGTTTGGTTCGCCCTGCCCGCAACTTCCGGCACCGTGGTTTCATTACATCGAGGGCCATGAAGACTGCCTTTATCTGAACATCTGGACTTCGGATCTCCGCTCAAATACGAATCGTCCGGTGCTCGTTTATTTCCACGGTGGCAGTAACACTCAGGGTTACAGTCAAATGACGCCGCTCGGTCCTCCGCTGTCAGCGCTCGGTTTGGTCGTCGTGAGCGCCAACTACAGACTCGGCCCGTTCGGATTTCTCGCATACCCCGCCCTCACAGCCGAATCCGAGCATCACTCTTCCGGAAACTACGGCCTTCAGGACCAGCTGCAGGCACTCGAATGGGTAAAAGAGAACATCCGGGAGTTTGGCGGTGATCCAAAACGCGTCACGGTTATGGGGCAATCGGCTGGAGCTGTAGATATCTGTCTGCTAATGGCATCTCCACTTTCCCAAGGGCTGTTCCACCGCGCGATCCTGGAAAGCGGAGAATGTCAAGATACACTGAGCGAAGACATCCGTACGCCGATCAAGTACAACTTCATTGACACCACTGGCGAGCACTCGGGAGAGCGACTCGCAAAGGATCTCGGTGCTTCCAGTGGTCCAGATTTGTTGCAAAAGCTGCGCGACGTTCCGGCAAGTCAAATCTTGAAAATATGGAAAACCGATCCCGGATTGCACTTTGATGCCATTGTCGACGGCTGGGTCGTTCCCAGGCAACCTGCCCAGATCTTTGCAGAGGGCAAACAGATGCACATTCCGATTCTGGTGGGCAGCAATGCCGACGAGGCCACCGTCTTTGGGCACAATGATTTAAGAACTGTCGATGACTACAAGAAACACCTACACCAAGACACGGGCGCGTACTTCAACAAAGAATTCCAAGCCTATTCTGTGAACTCCGATGCCGACGTGCCCATACGTTCGGTAGAGTTGGAGAGCGACGAATTTGCCTGCGGAGCCTACTCCATCGCCCAAGCCATGACCAGAGCGGGGGTGAAGTCATACCTGTACTACTTCACTTACGTCGATCCTGGGAAGCGGGCGCGGCTGGGCGCCCACCATGGCGAAGAGCTATTTTTCTTGAGCGATTCGTTTCCCAGCGACTGGGAGCACACTGACGAAGATCACGAATTGGGAAAGCTGATGCGAGGCTATTGGGTAGAGTTCGCCAAGACTGGCGATCCCAATCTCGACAAAGCTCCCCGTTGGACTCCTTATGACGGCAAATCCAAGGAGTATTTCGAACTCGGAAAATACGTCGGTGTTCACCGCGTCTCTGAACGTGTTCTAGCCCTTGAAAGCATCATGAACGAAGTAGTTGCGCACTACAGTCGGGAGTCAGTGAACCGCCGGCTCTGCGAGTTCCTCCAGTTTGACCCTGGAAGCATCAGCGCCCTTTTCTTCAAAAGGAGTGTGGGGCCCGGAATAATCGGCCCTGTTGGTGGATCGTCGGCGAGCCGGAAGTTATCCACCCGGCCGTAAAGTCGGGAAATCCGAAGCGGTAAGCGGCCTAGCCCAACTGTCCGGAAGGTCGTTATCCATTCCAAGGAGCTCGAACGGGTCTCGTTGGGGTTGACCATCGTCTGGGGTATCCCTTGACAAGCGATGGTCGAGTGTCTACCATCAATCTCCATTGGAGGTCGAATGTCTTCCATGCCGAAGCAGACACCACAACGCGCGACCCTTCTCCAAGGCACGCTGGATATGCTCGTTCTTCGGACACTCCTATGCGGTCCTGCGCACGGCCACCAAATCGGCAAGCACATTCAGCGAACCACAAACGACTTTCTTCAGATGCAGCATGGGTCACTCTATCCGGCACTGCACCGGCTGGAAGAAAGAGGCTGGGTGACATCGAAGTGGGAGATGGCGCCGGATCGTAACCGGGAATTCAAGTATTACCGGTTGACTGAGAAAGGCCGGAAGCAGCTTGTAGTCGAGGAATCGCAATGGAAGCAGATGGCGGAAGCTGTGGCACGCGTGATGTGGCCCGCCATCGAGGAGAGCTGAGATGAAATGGTGGCAATTGCGAAAACGGGACGCTGACCTGGAGCGGGAGTTGCGTGCTGATCTTGAGCTTGAAGAAGAAGAGCGACGGGAGAAGGGCCTGTCGCCAGATGAGGCGCGACGGGAAGCACGACGCGCTCTCGGCAACGCGACACTGATCAAAGAACAGACGCACGAAGCCTGGGGCTGGGCGGCACTCGAACACCTCGCCCAGGACATCCGGTACGGAGTGCGGCAGTTGCGGAGCGCCCCGGCATTCACCATCACTGCAGTCCTCATTCTGGCGCTCGGCATCGGTGCCGTAACCGCGGTGTTCAGCCTGATCGATGCGGCACTGCTCAGGATGCTTCCGGTCGATAAGCCTGAACAGCTCGTCGAGTTCAAGGCAACCAATCCCGCATTTCCCGTGAACGATGCTTTCTCGTATCCCACCTTTCAGGAACTTAAAGGTCAAACGCAGGTCCTGGCGGGCGTACTTGCGTTTCGCGAACTCAACCGAGTTGACGTTGAGGTGGACGGCCGCGGCGGACTGGCAGACGGGCAACTGGTTTCGGGCAATTACTTCGCAGTGCTCGGAGTGGGAGCTACCCGAGGCCGCACGCTTCTTCCGGTCGACGAAACCGTGGCGGGATCAAGCCCAGTTGCAGTCATCGGTTACGACTATTGGCGGACCAGGTTTGCGCTCGATCCCGCCATTGTTGGAAAGCGCGTCCGAATCAACAACATGCCCTTTACCATCGTCGGCGTCACAGAGCCCGAGTTTTACGGCGTCCAGCCGGGCGAGAAGGTGGAGATCTCCGTTCCGCTCACGATGATCGGCTCAATATATCCCGGCTTTGCCAACGCCGGGCGCCCCGCCGACGCACTTAAAGCGCCCTTCCGCAATTGGCTCCACGTGATGGGCCGTCTGCAGGACGGAGTCACCAGGGAGAGGGCTACCGCCGGCCTTGGGCCGGTCTTCGCTCAGTCCATGCGCGACGCGGCGGCAAGTCTCGCAGGGACTCCCATCGACTCCCCGGCCGTGCGGCAGACCTTTCTCAATTTCCGGTTGCGACTCGAACCAGGTAGCCAGGGACTCGCCGCATTGCGCCAGCAATTCTCAAAGCCGCTTTGGATTGTAATGGCAATTGTCGGATTGCTATTGCTGATTACCTGCGCAAATGTCGCGAATCTATTGTTGGCGCGCGCCAACGCAAGAGAGAAGGAAGTCGCGATGCGGCTCGCGCTAGGCGCGGGTAAGGGGCGCCTGGTTCGTCAACTCCTCACCGAGAGCATCCTGCTTGGATTGGGCGGCGGAGTCATGGGCGTGGGCCTGGCGTATTGGGGCAACAGTTTGTTGCTCGCCCTGATGGCCCGGGGGCGCAGCCCAGTCTCGCTCAGCGCCCGTCCTGATCTTAAGGTGCTCGCATTTGCCTTGGGAGTCTCTCTCTTCACTGCGCTCGTCTTCGGCACAATTCCGGCGTGGCGCGCCGCGGATGTCGATCCCTCGCGAGGACTTGCGCAGAATGCGCGAAACTCGGCTGCCTCGGCAACCCGCTTTCGCCTGGGCAAGTCGCTGGTTGTCCTGCAGGTGGCCATCTCACTGGTGCTTATGGTGGGCGCGGGCTTGCTAGTAGGCACGCTAGCCAACCTCAGAAACTTTTACCCGGGATTCGATCGGGACAAGGTGCTTCTGTTCTCGGTGGATCCCACGGTGATCGGCTACCAGGACGTTGTTCCGCTTTACGAACGGCTCCTCACCCGCCTGCGAGCCCTTCCTGGCGTTCGCTCGGCATCGTTATCGGTCTTCGAACCGCTGAGCCCGGCCGTGAGCACCACCTCAGTCAAAGTGCAGGGTCCGGCCCCGGGGCAGCCGGAGGACCTTGCTCCCGTGAATATTGAACCCGTTGGGCCGGACTATTTCGCCACCATGGGGACTGCCTTGTTACGCGGGCGCGATTTTTTGTGGAGCGATCGCAGCGGCTCGACCAAGGTTGCCATTGTGAGCCAAAGCATGGCCCACCATTACTTCGGCGATGCCAACCCGATTGGAAGATCCGTCAGCATTCCCGGCTTCATCGGCGATACCAGCTGGATTCAGATTGTGGGCGAGATTCCCGACACCAAATTTCACGATCTCCGCGAGACCGAGGCGCTCGTGCTGTATCTGCCCCTCTTCCAATTGCCTGAAGGCGGCGCCACCTTTGAATTGCGGACCGCGCTTGATCCTGCATACGTTCAAAGCGCTGCTCTGGGTGCGGTGAGGACGCTCGATCCGCGTTTGCCGGTCGATTCGGTAAAGACGCTCGACGTGCAACTGAACGATTCTCTTGTCCAGGAGCGACTCGTGGGTTCTTTATCCGGGCTGTTCGCCGCGCTGGCGCTGCTGCTCACCTCCGTCGGCCTGTACGGGCTGATGGCTTACACCGTCGATCGCAGGACCAGCGAGATCGGCATTCGGATGGCACTTGGCGCCGATCGGGTCCGGGTTGCGCGCATGGTCTTGAGCGAAACCCTCTTGCTGGTGGTAGGCGGCCTTGCTATTGGTTTGCCCGGGGCAGTTTTCGCTTCGCACCTCATTGCAAGCCAGCTCTTTGGAATTAAACCATGGGATCCCATCACGCTCCTGGGCGCTTGCCTGTTAATGGCCGTGGTGACGATAACGGCCAGTTATATTCCGGCTCGGCGCGCGGCATCGCTCGATCCGATGCAGGCATTGCGAACTGAGTAGATTGCAGGGTCGCCGTCTCCGAAGAATCCTTTCCCCCGGAGCGAAGCTCGCCAGAGCTCAAAGAGCGCCCTGCCCGGTTATCCCTGGCCAGGAACTGGCGACATCCAATGGAACCGCCGCCCCAGCTCGTGCGTACAACCGGTAAAGGCCCCGGGAACCAGAGGAAAATACACGACCATGCGTAACGAGGGGGAGCATGAACGCCGATATACGACTCGCTTTACGACAGTTGCGAAAAGCGCCTGGTTTCGCCCTGACCGCCGTACTCACACTGGCACTCGCCATTGGCGCCAATGCAATCGTGTTCAGCGTACTGAATGCGTTGATCCTGCGACCCCTCAACGTGCCGCACCCGGAGACGCTGTTCATGCTGGAACGCGCCTACGGGTCAGATACATCTCCATCGGAGTCGTATCCGGATTACCGCGACCTGCGTGACGGGAACCGCAGCTTCGACTCGCTGGTGCTGTACAACATCATGGGCGGCGTTGGGCTCGATACCGGCCACGGAAATCCCTCGGTAGTGTGGCCCTATACCGTAAGCGGCAATTACTTCGATGCCCTGGGCGTCCAGCCCTACCTTGGCCGATTTATCCATGCTTCCGAAGAACATGGGACGAACAGCGTGCCCGAGATCGTTCTGAGCTATGCGCTCTGGCACAGCCATTTTAATGGTGACCCTGCTGCAGTGGGCCGGACGGTGCAGATCAACAAGCATCCCTTCACCATCATCGGCGTGGCTCGGCCGGATTTCCGCGGCACCGAACTTTTTTTCGCGCCCGATCTGTGGGCTCCCATCGTCAATTCGCCCCAAATCACCGATTGGAATTCGCTCGAGGAGCGCGGCAACCATACCGCCTGGGCGATAGGACACCTCAAGCCCGGAGTGACACCAGGCGCAGCTACTTCGGACTTGAACTCCATTGCAAATTCGCTGGCGAAAACCTATCCCAAATCCGATGATGGCCTGAAATTCTCCTTGTCCCGCCCCGGACTCGCGGGAAATACCCTCGGCCGACCGACGCGCGCTTTTATGTTCGGGCTCATGCTGCTCGCAGGTCTTATCCTGCTTGCCGCATGCGCCAATCTTGGTAGCCTGTTCGCCGCGCGGGCGGCGGATCGCTCGCGCGAAATCGCGGTCCGCATGGCTCTCGGATCGCGCCGCCAACTGATCATTCGCCAGCTCCTCACAGAAGCCGCTTTGGTTTCTCTGGCTGGCGGTATTTGCGGCATGGCGGGAGCCGTGGTCATCCTGCGTGCCCTCAGCACATGGCGGCCGATTCCGAATATCCCGATCAATATACCGGTAAATCCGGACGTGAACACCTACGCTCTGGCCTTGCTGCTGGCTGTCTTCAGTGGGCTGTTCTTCGGCCTGGTCCCTGTCCGCCAGATTCTCCGCTCCGATCCCTGGCAGATCATTCGATCCGGGAACACAGGCTTCGGTAGCACACGCCGCTTTACACTGCGCGACATTCTGCTGGGTTTGCAAATCGCCATTTGCGCTGTTTTAGTCACCGCTTCGCTGGTCGCCGTGCGCGGCCTGGCTCGTTCGCTCCAAAGCAACTACGGGATTCAGCCTAAGAACGCGATGCTGGTAAAGACCGATCTAAAGATGGCTGGATATGATGCCGACCAGCGCGTACCGATGCAGAAGCGCATGCTCGATGCTGCCGCAGCGATCCCGGGCGTCACGGCCGTGGGCTATTCGGATCGGCTTCCGCTCAGTATCGGCGGAGGGGATTCCGACGTATACGCTGACACCACTGCGGATTTCCGTCCTACCAACGCTGCAGCCGATGCCCAGAATTTCCAGGTCTCGCCCGACTATTTCCGTGCTGCTGGAACGGCACTTCTGGTTGGCCGCTCCTTCACCATGCACGATGAAGACAAGGCTCCTGTCGTGGCCGTCGTGAATCGCAAATTTGCACTCCAGGTGTTCGGGTCCGTCGATAAAGCAATAGGTAACCATTTCAGGTTCTGGGGCGGCGGCAACCGGGCGGAGGTTATCGGCGTGGTAGAAGACGGTAAATACCAGACCCTTACCGAAGACCCCAAGCCCGCCATGTTCTTTTCCTTCCTGCAGCACCCTTCCAGCGACACTTGGCTGATTGTTCGATCGCAACGTGACCCGGGAGAGATCGCCGCAGCCTTGCAACGTTCGATGCGCAGCCTCGATCGAGCGCTGCCGCTCGAGATCAGAAGCTGGAACAGCGAGTTAGATTCCGCCCTCTTCGCCGCTCGAGTCGCCACTGTTTCTCTCGGCGTGCTTGGCTTGCTGGGCGCGATGCTGGCCACTACCGGCATCTTCGGCATGGCCACCTATACGGTCAGCAAACGCCTGCGTGAACTCGGTATCCGCATAGCCCTTGGAGCCGGTCGACGCAAGGTGCTCGGCGCAGCGCTCGGACGTACTTTCCGGCTGCTCGCCATTGGATCGATAGCCGGCATGATCCTCGGTGTACTGGCAACCCGTGTCCTTTCGTCTATCGTGTATCAGGCCACGCCAAAAGACCCGGTCATCCTCGGCGGTGTCATTCTCACTTTGCTCTGCGTAGGCGTCGTCGCAGCCCTGGTGCCCGCTCGACGTGCCCTCGCGGTTGATCCGATGATCCTGCTCCGCGATGAATGAATGCACATATCGACAGGATGATAAGTCCCCAGACCCCTGGAGGCACCATGCTCGAAAATGATCCACCAGGATGCGCCTACTTAGCTGAGCAGGTTCGGATAGGGATCGTGGAGGAGCTGAACGGGGCCAAAAGTCGCCTACGCGCTCACCACCAGGGTTGCTCGGTCTGTCGTCGTAAACCAAGAACCCGAGGTCCTGCCACCTGGCAGATGGCGCGAAATGGCGCTATAGCTTCTTGCTCACTTAAGATTATTTTCATATCTTCCCCCAAGACTAATCGGAAGTTCGAATGGCATGAAAGAGACGATCTTGATTGTGGGTGAGGATGGAGCGCTTTCCTTGACACGAGCAGAGCTGCTACGTGAATGGCAGGTGGTCACAACTCATTGCAAAGGTGCTGCAGATGCGATCTTGGGCCGACGGTACGATCTGTTGATTCTCTGTCAAACCGTCCCGGAAGAGGCAGCGATAAGAATAATCGCTACGGGCCGTGCGATGCACCCAAGCGTGCGGATCTTGGCCGTTTCTCGAGAGGGAGAGGACCGGCGCCTGGATTCTCAAAGGTACGAAGTCCAATTAAATAATCCACGCGGCTTGCGAGATGCAGTTGCAAGGCTGCTGAGTTCGTCGACCGTTGCATGCGGTTGAGTTAAAAACGAATAGTTAGTTCACCCTCGGGTTGTCCGTCACCCTCAGATTTTCCCCCTCAGGTTCAAAGACCACCGTAACCAGGCGTTGGGTTACTTTTGTCTTCGACCCGCACGGACTTGAACAACCTCGGCACCTCAATCCGCGTCGTAACCGCATGTGTTGGCAGCGATCTCTCGAAATACTGCATGAGTCTTACGGCATGGCGCTCAGAATTGACATCGAAGTCGACCTGACAGTCCGAAAAGTAGTTGAGGCCCTTCTCAACTCTTCGAACGAGGTCGATGCATTTTCAAGGTCGCTCGACCGCAGCTACACTCTCGATGGACCTCTCATCGCACCAGAATGTCCCCGAGATCTGACCCCAAATAATCTTGATTGGAGGCTTTATGAGCACTTACTGCGTAATCTGCCGCAACACTGAGGTGAACTCTATTTCCGAGGCGAGCGTGGTCGCCTTCTATCTCCGGTCTTCCACTGCCGCTGGGGCCATACTCACCGTCGAAGCGGACCACCCTGGGTGTCGCGTTCTTGGAATCGAGCGCCTTGCCGGGCGCGAGTCGCAGGCTGCCTAAGTGCGCACACGGCCGGTGCGCCGACACCCTGTTAGACGCCGAACTGCCGTAGATGATGGTCGACGTGTTTGTACATGAGAATGGCCCACTGCTGCGGTTTGAGCGGACCAAAGAAAGGATGTGGGTGCCGGGAGCAGCAAGCTGCACCCTTGGTGACGAAGCTATCGATAGCTGTGATGAGCTGGGCGCGTTCGCGCTCGAAGTCACACTGTGTGGGGTGCGCCGAGAAGAGTTCCGGCGAAGAGGGTGAGTTGCGGCGCATGGGCTTGTCATCACCGAAGACCAGCGGCTTTATAAGCAAGCCGATGACGTTGGCAGGAAAGGATGCACGTTTGGGGTTGATGACGCCCATCGCCATCTGCATTCCAGAGGTACAGTGCGCGAGGGTGTAAACAAGGGTCATGTTGCCCCACCGCCGCTCACTCTCAGGACGGAGGTGCATGATGCGCTGCTTTGTGTCTTCTACCAGAGTGGGGTCAAAGAGATTTTTCATGGTAGTTGCTCTCCGTCTTGGCTGGAGGGTTGTCGTGAGTGTCCCAACAACTTCCCTATTATGCAGGACGGAGGGCTTGCTTTTTACACTCACCTTGCCGCAGGGCAAGTTAGCGCGCGTGAGGGCGGGCGGCGCTTTTCTCCGGCATCGCATGGTTGTTGAGTGGAACAGCAGGTCCCTCGGCTACGCTCCTAATGACCTGTCGAGGATGGTGACGCCGCAAGCTTCATGCGGTTTTCCTTACGGGGAACCGCACACGCTGGTCTTCTCCAGTGCTGCTAGCAGGAAATCCGGGTACGCTCGGGATGACAAAGGGGAGCGTGGCGCCTCCATTAGGCGTGATGTTAGTAAATGACAACCTCGCGGGCCTTGTTCATTCCTCCCTAGTCGTGCCCTGTGACAAAACAGAGTTTTCCGCAGCCTGATTCAGCCGTTTCTTCCAATGGCCCATCGGCGTTGTAGAGAGGGGCCAGATAAATACCATGCCGGGCGGCAATTGTCTCTACTTCTTCGACGCGCTCGGGGGTGATGAAACCTCTTCCCTGGGAGAAAGGCTCGAAGCGGCGCTCCAAAGCGAGAGCCATGCCTTCGAGCAAACATCCATGGACCACATCGGGGAAAGGATGGCGATTCAGCACCCCGTGAAAGTCCGGCGTGAAGGTCAATCCCCCCATCACTTGTCCCAGACCTCCGAAGAAGACTTTCGCGCGAGGCATCTCCGCACCGGGGGCAAGGTTCTTGGGGTAGCCGGCATCACAGATGATTGCCTCGGGGGCGATCCGGCCCAACAAGAGCGAAGGGGATGCCAGGCTCGCCGCACAGATCACGACATCGGCCTCGGAGGAAAATTGCTGCAGATCCGTTGCCATCTCGACCTCCACTCCCTCGGCTTCCAACTCCGCAGCGAGCCTGCGCAGCCGCTCCAGGTTGCGGGCGCTGAGCTGCACACGGCGCACGTCCCGGGCCAGACAACGGGCGCAGCCGGAACCCAGGTCTCCTGTTGCCCCAACAATGAGCAGCGTCGATCTGCGGAGGTCGCGGCCCTCCATCGCGCACATCTTCCTGATGCCCTGCACGATGAAACCAACGGTCAACGTATTGCCTGTGGTGAAGACGGTAGAGTGCCTTTGCGGAAGCTGATCGAAGTTGCCCTCGATCAGGATGGAACTGAAACCGCCGAGGCTTACAATCTTCGCTCCTGCTTTGATCGCATAGGCTGCGGCCCCGCGAACACGCGCGATGTTGTCGCGCACATAGACGTCTGCCAGGCGGTCGGGGGCAATGAAGGAGTCGATGTAAAGACCGCTCGCCCTGGCGCCGCCCAGCGATTCGATATCGACGTGACAGACCGCACGGGGCGGAATCCAGGGCAGGATGTCCCTTATCTCGTCGTCGGGCAGAGGCGTGCGCTCGGGCCCACGCAGGACTGCGAGCACATCCGCAGCCGCTCGCCAACTTTCCTGATGCCCGATCAGGCCGAAATCGACTTCGGTTACACCGGCAATTGAGCGACCCATGTGAGCGTCACCTCCCCGGGCACCCCTAGCTTGTCCAACGTTTTCAGGTACTGATGCAGAGAGGCTCCGCGCAGCTCGGCCGCACTCAAGCGCACGTCGGGCAGCGCCGGCTTGACACAGCTTCCGTGGCAAACTTCGCAGTGTCCGTGGCTGCAATCCTTTGCCAGCATCTCCGCCAGGGTAGTCATCACATCAAGATGAAGCTGGTACACCTTGTCATCGAAGCGCTGCTCGTCCAAAGATCGCTCGGCTCGGAGAATTTCCATGGCGTGCTCGATGTGTTCCTCTTCTTCCGCGGCGATCGCGGCAAAGGTCTTGCCCAGACTGCCCGGCGCCACCTTGCCCACCCGCGCATAGCTGGCGACGGCAAAGGATTCAAGCATGATCTCCTGCACGATGAGGCAGGCAATAAAGTCGCGCTCGGCAATGCAGCGCAGAAATGCTTGGCGTAGCCGCTTCCAATGCCTGGCGTCGACGTTGTTGGTCACGCTCACACCTATCCTGCGACCCTCGGCAGCAAAGGCGGCCGCGTGGCCTCTCTCCCCTTGCGCATGCTCCAGGGCATCGGCTACTTCCGCCGGATCGTCGCATATTTCCGCTAAGGAGGTGTAGTTCATTGCGGCGAGCAGCTCGCCGGTCATGGCCTGGGCCAGCACGTCTTGCCAGATCAGGGCGCTAGGAGAGAGCGAGGTGAATGCAGCGGGCAGTGCGCACTTGGAATCAATCGCGGGTTCCATGGTTTCCTCCTAAGAATTGAGAAAATTAGATCGGATCGCGATAGCGGCGTAACTGCACCGCGACCGCAAGAAAAAGCGCTGAGACGGCCAAGCCGCTCCACAACCCCGAGCTGGTCAGGAACATAACCGGATGGAGGTGGGCCATCTGATCCATCGGCATGCCGCGGACGGGGAAGGGGGCATTTTGCGCTCCTTCGCCGCCGAAACGGCGCATCAACAGGCGGGCGAAATGCGTAGTGTTAAAGGCGACCTTTTCCACCACACCGATGGCGAGTGGCGGTAACACGGCCCAGAGAAATGGCGTGCGCTTGGCCCACGCCGAAACCAGAAGCCACCAGCAGTAGATGGGCGCGTACCAGAGTGCATGCACAGCCAGCAGGTGGAAGACCAGCCCTTGCGAGATCTGCCACAGCCCGACATGGGGCCACACCGTGGCAACGCCGAGACCGGTTGCCAACAGCACGGGGGCGGTGAGCAGCAGCATGATCCAAAACGTCACCACGGTGATGGCGATGGTGAGCAGGGGGAGGATCAGCAGCGGAATGCTCGCCTTGGCCAGCACGGTGGTGAGATCGGAAATCGGCAGCGACTTCCAGAAAAGAATGCTGCGATCGCGACGCTCGCCGTACAGGGCATCGAGACAGTAAAACAACGCGACTATACCGGTAGTCGCCATCAGCAAGAGCGCGGCGAAATTATAAGGCTCCTCGAAGAGCTCCTGCTGTTGCGCGGCGCTGAGGGCTGCCGCGGCGCGAACCTGGTGGGGCAGATGCCCCGTGCTGATGAAGAATCCGGCCAGGAAGAGCGCGGCGACGGCAAGGGGCGCCATGTAAATGGAACGGTTCTCCCACAGTTCGCGGCGTAGCGACCAGTAGAAGCGCCGGCTCGCCGGGATGACCGCGATGGCTTGCGACGGCACGGAAGATTCCGGTATAGCGTTGGCTTGGGTATTCATCGAGCGGCTCCCTGGGCGGGTATCTGCGGGCCGGCCGCCTGGCTGCCAATGATGGCAACGAACAAATCGGCGATGCCTGCGGTGCGCACTTCGCCAAGTGCAGCCAGTTGCGGGTGATCGACATGATCGAAGAGCATGATGCTGCGGCCCAACACTTCGCGCGCGTGCATCGGCTTGAGCGCCCGCGCGGCGGCGACCTGCTCCGGGCGCACGGTGACTTCAAAGTAACGGGATTCCACTTCTTCTATGCTGCGATTGAATACGATACGGCCGCGGTGGATGAACATGACGTCGGTGAGCACGTGCTCGATCTCTTCCACCTGATGGGTGGTGAGAAGAATGGTGCGGCTGCGATCGAAGTAGTCGTTCAGCAGGGAATCATAGAACTGCTTGCGATAAAGGATGTCGAGGCCAAGCGTGGGCTCGTCGAGCACCAGCAACTTCGCCTCAATGGCCATGACCAGGGCGAGGTGCAGTTGAGCCACCATGCCCTTGGACAATTGCCTGACCTTGCTGGTTCGGTTGATGGTGGTTCTGGCGAGGAAACCTTCGGCCTTCGCCCGATCGAAGCGGGGATGGACGCCGGCAACATAATCGATCGCCTGCGAAACCTTGATCCAGCGCGGCAGTACTGCAACATCGGAAACGAAACAGACATCGCACATGAGCTGGTTGCGCTCAGTCCAAGGGTTGCGGCCTAGTACTTTGAGTTCGCCCTGGTAGGGAGTGAGGCCGAGGATGGCGTTCAGCGCGGTAGTTTTGCCTGCGCCATTGGGGCCGATGAGCCCAAGGATGCGGCCTTCTTCAACCCGCATATCAATGCCATCCAGCGCAACGGTTTTGCCGAAGGTTTTGCGCAGTCCGTGTGCTTCAATGCATGCCATGGTTCAGGGCTCCTCTTTCATATCATTCGCAGACGGCGGGCGGCCGGCGCCGGCCTGCAACAGTTCCCTGGGTTTCAGGCCAAGACGCTGAATGGTGGCGTAGATTCGGGGCCATTCTTCGCCCAGAAACTTCTCCCGTTCACCCTGCAGCAACAAACTGCGTGCACCACTATTGATGAACATGCCACGCCCTCGTTTGGTCTCGACCAGGCCCTCGTCCACCAGTTGCTGATAGCCCTTGAGAACCGTGAGTGGATTGACCCGATACTCGGCGGCGACGTTGCGCACGGAGGGCAGCGGATCGCCTTCCTTGAGAACTCCGTCCAGTATCATCGCAACCACACGGTCGCGAAGCTGGCGATAAATCGGCTGACCGTCATTCCACTCAGGGTCCATCGAATATCCCACATTATCCGTGCCACAACCGGGTTGCTGTCACTTTGTCCGCTGCAGATCTACCCGCACATCCATGGGCTTTCCCTGGGCCAGAAGAAAAGTCCATTCCTCGGTGTGATGGTTTGCATCTATAGAGGTAAAGACTGCGTGCTGCATGTATCCACCCTGGGCCGGGTTGTAATTGGCGACATCGAGGAACTTGAAATCCACCGTCTTCCCGTCCGGGCTCATGGTGGCGGTCATACGAGGCCGATTGCCGGCGTCGCAATAATGCGTCAGCAGGAGACGATTGCCATCCACATAAAACATGGTGATGGGATCATCCGATTGTCCGTCCAGCCTCATCTCGTGGATGAGCGCGTTCCCCTTGGAAGTGACGCGCAGGGTAGCGTGCATCGGCTTGCCATCCACGGTGCCTTCCCACGATCCGGCTAGGTTTTTCAAATTATCGAAGGACTTTTGCGCGTCCGACTGGGCGAAAGCCGCGGTGGAAAGTCCCAGCAATACAACGGGCAACAGAAAACGTAGTGGTTTCATGGCATTCTCCTCATTCAGCCTGGGTCACGCGGACGTGATGCCCTCGGCTCTACTGTTGTAGTTAACTACAACACCATTTCACTGTCAAGATATTTTTTTTCCGCCGCATCGCATGCACTCGATAACGCAAAGGCTTTTTTTGGCAGGACTACCGCCGGGGTTTACAGCGCTTCCGGGTGCAACATCGAAGGAGTACAAGAGTACTGCGGTTGGCGTGCCGGGAATCTGGTCCCAAGGACCGGTACGACCAGCCGATTCACTGGAGGAACAAGTACATGCATTCTGCAATGAACAGACTGGCCCACGCGGCTCCTATCATGGCCGTTGGGTTGCTGCTATCCATCAGCACAGCACAGGCGCAGAAAACCTATACGGTCGAAACCGGACGTACGACCGTCACGCTGGCTGATAGCTTTGTCTCCGCACTGAAAACTCTCGATGTTACCCCCGGCACCATCAGTCCAACTGAGCTGAAGGATGGCCGCGTCAATTTCCCCATCACCGGGGGCGCCATCGATCTCGACAGCGGACGCGGCCAACTACTCCACTCCGGCGGCCTGACACTGAAAGCCGGCAAAACTGAGGTGAAGCTGCAGAGCTTCATCATTGATAGCACCGGTAGTGAGCCGGTCATTACTGGATTAGTGGTCGAAGACGGCAAGCTTGTTGGCCGAATCCCACTGTTTAAAATCTATTATCCAGATGGGCTCAGCTTGCCCCTTAAACCCGATCATGGAGTGCTTAAGGGTGACAATCTCGGCTTGAGCCTAACCTCGACGGCCGCAAGTGCGCTCAATGCCGCATTTCACGTTACAGCGTTGAGCGCCGGCTTCGACGTCGGCATCGCTGATGTTGAGGCGATCCTCGCCTGGTAATGTTCGGGGCGCGGTCAGTCGAAAATGTTTCCAGGAATGGTCAATCTGCCTTACAAGGCGCACTTTCCAATTTGTACGCCGCCTAGTTTCTTGCATTGGTGCGCGGATGCGCCGGTAATGGTTGCGAATGGCTGAGGCTTCCCTGCCGCGCCGGACGGCGCGAGCAAGTACGATTCGCCCTTCCGGACGGCAAACAGCAAGACGTAGCCGGCGCTGCTCATGACGGTCTTTCCCTGCGCATCCGTCACATCCACTGTCTGACCCGGCCAGGGATTGCGGATGCGCAGGGTCTCAGCGGCTCCAGCTTCGATGGCTACCGTAGTGGGCACTCCCGCCTGAACCTGAACGTCGACCCGAGTGCGATTGCGAACCCAAACGCTGCCTTCGAAGTTCCACTCGGATGGCACGGCGGGCGCAATGCGGATCAGGCCGTCATAATCCTGCACCAGCGCCTCCGCAAGCGCCAGGGCGACGTTGCCCTCCTGCTCAACATAGAACTCACCGGCAGGACCGCCCCAGTTGGCGAAACCGTTCACGTACGTCTGGTATCTCTGGGTTAAGGCGATCAGCGTGGATCGCACTTGCTCGCTGAGCCCGAGGCGCGCCGCCTGCACGGGATCAAAGCTCCAGTCCTGGTGAACGGGATAGGGGCGCGCGGCATAAGTGGCCCTGGCTAAAGACAGCTGCGGAGAGTCATCCCCGATCAGGTTGTAGGGCCAGACCGGTTCGAGGCCAGTGTTCTCTTCGTTGTGCTCGCCAG
This sequence comes from uncultured Acidobacteriaceae bacterium, assembly GCA_963834205.1. GTDB lineage: Bacteria > Acidobacteriota > Terriglobia > Terriglobales > Acidobacteriaceae > PALSA-350. Next base: position 176,944 of record CAWIBI010000069.1, read on the forward strand.
CCGACGGGTCGTACGACTCCGCAATGACCATCTGTTTTTGGGGCAGCGCGGGAATTCGGTTGAGCTCGGCCTGGAGTTGCTGCACCAGACCGGCATCGGTGTGCAGCAGGCCCGCAGCCTGGATGACAGCGGGATACAAGGCAGACCTGGCGGATAGATCGGTGGTGGGGTCGGTGGTGTCCCACTGCTGCTCGTGAGCATTGGCGGGGTGGGTGTGCATCTTTCCATCCCCACCCGGGGTTTCATAGGCGAGCAAAAAATGCGCGCTCGCAGCCATGACCGGATAATTCTCGGCAAGAAATTTTAGATCGCCAGTGTCCAGATATTGCTGCCAGATCCAGAGTGAAACTTCCGCACCCGTGGAGAGCGTGCGGGCGTTGTAGTAGGGACGCGAGGCCGCGTCGCAGTTGAGGCCGACAACAGGAGGCCCCTTCCAATCGGCTTCGTACTCGATGCCTTGTCCGTTGAAGCGCATGGTTTCGGGCACACAAATGCCAGGGCGCCCGGCCATATGCTTGTTGGTCCAGTCCTCGATATTGTCTAGATTTTCGCGATACAGCCGGAAATAGGGCGCGTTCAACTCCGCCACGCCGGCATCGAGATTCGCGGCCACCTGCATGCGCAGATTCCAGTGCCAGTAGGCGGCAGGGTCCCAGTGGTGAAGATCCTGCACGGCGGAGAAGAGGTCGGCGATGCCCGCCTGCGAGCCGGGAAACCTGCCACCACTCTCCGCCGCTGCGGTGTAGAGATAAAGGTTGCGAAGGTTTTCCATGTACTCCCCGGAACCGTCGGCTGAGGTGAGCTTGATGAGCCCGGCGTGGGACCAGAAGGTATGCCACCAGGCCAGGTGTTCCTGTGAGCCGGTGTTGGACAATGCGCCACCCATGCTGCGCTCTTTGGCCTGGGCGCCGTTGTAATGAGGGCAAGCGACAATTACGCGAAAGTGACCGTCCGGTGCGGGCCTGAAGCTCACGGTCACGGAGCGGGAATTGCTTACAGTGGCAGCAACATCGCGGCCCGTTGCCGTGACCGCGGCGAGAGATCCAAATTTCTCCCCGGTTGCTCCGGGGCCGTAGTTGTCTGTCCAGGTTTGCGCGAGCATGCCGGTTCTGCCGGAAGCACTGACTTCAGGCTGGCGGGGCGGCCAGAGGCGAAGCTCAGCGATCTGGGTTACATTCGGATCCGCGCCGGTTACGTCGACAACGAACGTATCCGTCGATACCTGGACGTAGGCGGCGAGAGCCATGCCGCCGCCGTGCTCGACCAGGGTGCCATTGAACAGATCCAGGCGACCGCTGAAATCGCTGGCCGAGGTAAGCGCGGCGAGGCCGCGGATGATGAGCTGTCCGGGAGAGTCTCGGTGGGGCAGGGTGTCTGCGCGGTTCAGCTGCGCGGTGAAGCCCTCAGCCGCCCAGACGGCGATGCCCAGACGTCCATTGCCCATGGGCATCGCTTCCGCCGGCAAGGTGTTGGGCCGGCCCAGGAAAATGCTGGACCGGCTTAGCAACCCAGCGGTATCGATGGCAAAATGTCCGTCTTTCCATGCAGTCTGCTGGGCGATAGCGTTGAGGCCGAATACGAGAAGAAGGGCGAGGAAACGCATCAGAAACGATACCCCGGCTTGAGCTCGCAGCGGTAAACCGTGGTCTTCTCTTGTTCCTCAGTGCCGGTCCGGACATTGCAGGTGGCCCAGCTGAGAGAGAGGTTCGGTCCCAGAGGAAAGACCATGGGGGCGCCGTCTAGCTCGGCCTCCAGGCTTACGCCCTCCTGGGTTGGAGGCAGGGTAAAGTTCAGCGTCCGGCCAAAAATCACCGGGTACAACTCGCGCACTTCGGAGTTGATGGCGCTGTGGTAAACCTCAGCCTCCAGCAGGAAGGTAGCTGTATCTGACCAGTTGAGAGCCGTGACACTGATCTTGCGGCCGCCATGAATAAACCCGCTGGAGTCAATTTTGGTAAAGGGGCACGGCCCGGCAATGCAGGAGGCGGTTACGTTCTCGAAACTATTGTCCGCCCCGGCATCGAGCGGCAAGGTCGCCGAGGCTGCTTTCCACTTGCCATCGGGCGAACAGGGAGCCTGATGGTCGCAAGGCACATCTCCCTTGTTGACCACCTGAAAGGTCCTGACAAGGGTCGCAACGTTGTTCTGGTTGCGCGAATTGAGGGTATACCTCACCCGGATATTGGAGACTTGGATTGACGGATGGTTGGATCCAGTGGTGGTTTTTTGAACAATCGGAACCATCGCCGCAATATAGAGCTGGGGCTTCGTCTGCAATCTTCCGGTTTGCACAGTCAGGTCGAGCGGTTCGTACCGCGGATTGCGGAAGGTGACGGTAATGGGCTGCTCGGACAATACCCTCTTTTGCAGGACGAGCTTGAAATGTCCCGCGGCATCGGAGAGGGTGGTGGCGCTCCTGAAGCCATCGGAGGCGGTGATTACCACGTCGGCGACCGGCAGCTCGTTCTTGGTGTCAGCATCGTGCTCGATTACCGCGCCTTCAATGGGCACCAATTGGCGCTCGGCGAGCAAGCGCAAGCGGTGGGCGCGCAATAGCAGGAAAAGGCCAATGCCGGCGCCGGCCGCAATTGCGATGAACGTCCAGACAACTTTCTTTTGGGTCATGCGATCGTTGGACGGGCAACCTGGGCCGCCCGTGCATCTATTATTCAATTATTCGATTGTGTTGTCGCCCGAAAGGGTCCGCAAGATGACTGATCCGCTCGAAGCTCGCAGATCGCGGCGGCGGCTGCTGCGCCAAATGGCCGGCATCTCCATAGGTTTGCCGCTCGCGCCATGGAAGGCGCTTGCGTCCATGGCCCCGTCGCCAACGCAGGCAGCACCTCCCGCGACTCCCTTTGCTCCCGAAGAAGAGCAGTTGCTGGACGAGCTGGAACGCAGCAGTTTCCTCTTCTTCTGGGAGCAAGCCAGCCCGCAGACCGGCCTGATCAAAGACCGCTGCAATGCGCGCGTAACCGACACGGGCGTGGTGGCAAGCATTGCTTCTACCGGCTTTGGACTGACCGCAATCTGCATTGCGGAAAAGCGCGGCTTCGTCTCCCACGAGGACGCTCGCCAGCGGGTGATTGCCACCCTCACCTTTCTCTGGAAGACGCTGCCGACGCATCGCGGCTTCTACTACCACTTTGCCAACATTAATACCGGGGAACGTATATGGGACTCCGAGGTTTCTTCCATTGATACCGCGATCCTGCTGTGCGGCATTCTTACCTGCCGCGAGCATTTTCAGGATCGCGAGATCGGCGAGCTGGCGCACGAGATTTTTGACCGCGTGGACTGGACGTGGCTGTCGGAAGACACGGCGCTGCTGCCCCAGGGATGGACGCCGGAGTTCGGCTTTCTGCCATACAAGTGGGACTTATACAGCGAATTGATGATGATCTACCTGCTGGGCATGGGTTCCGGCTCTCACCCCCTGCACCCTTCCGCATGGCTGGCGTGGAAAAGGACCATCTTCGAGTATGACGGGGAGCGGTACATTGGCTCGTTCGCGCCGCTGTTTGTACACCAGTACTCGCAGGCGTGGTTCGACTTCAGAGGCAAGCGCGACAAGTTTGCCGACTACTTCGCGAATTCGGCGATCGCGACCGATGTACACCGCCGCTTTTGCATTGAATTGGGCAAGACGTTTTCCGATTACAGCGACGATCTGTGGGGGATTACGGCCTCGGACTCAGACAAGGGGTACGTGATCTGGGGCGGACCTCCGGCCATGGGCCCGATTGACGGAACGGTGGTTCCAGCGGCGCCGGGAGGCTCCCTGCCATTTTTGCCGGTCGCCACCATCCGGGTGCTAAAGAACATCCGTGCCCATTACCCGCAGGCCTGGAGCCGCTACGGCTTCGTCGATGCCTTCAACCCGCTAAATAACTGGTATGACCAGGACATTGTGGGCATCGATACCGGCATCACCATGCTCATGGCGGAGAATGCGCGCACCGGCTTCGTGTGGGAGACGTTCATGAAGAATCCCGAGGCAAGGCGCGGTATGGCCCAAGCGGGCTTTCAAAACTATAAGCCGGCGGTTCCAGGAACGTAACACTCGTCCGTTATGCTGGACAGCCTGCATCCATCCATGACTTGAAGAGCGAAACGCGATCAGCCGCCCAGGGTGCATCGGGAGGCATGGTGCCGGCAGATACCTCACCGTAGACGAGCTTCGCGTTTGCAGGAACACACATCCACGCGGGATCATCCAGCTTGACGCCTCCTTTTTGCATACACCGGATGTCGCCGTCACGGAAGAGCGGGCGGATATCTGCGGCAAAACTGATGGCCATGTCGCCTCCTGTTAAATTTCTCGATTACTTTAACACCGCTGGTGGGCGGGTTAGGGAATGACAAAAGGGGAGAGTGATGATTTTCCTCTGCATCGCTGGTCGGTGAGCGAAACCGCAGGTCCCTTGCGCTTCGCTCCGGTTCGGGGTGACAAGGGGAGCGGCGGGATTCCATTTGGATCTTTTTTTGCAGTACGCGCGCGCGAGGAGTACCATCTGGGGCCAAAGAGGCCAAGATGAGACTATTTCTGGTTGGCGTGGTTCTGTCGCTATCGATGCTGGCTTCTGCACAGACAGAGAAGCCAATGACCTTGAAGGCTGTTCTGCTGGAGCAGCTCAGGTCGACACATAACAAGGCAGAGTGGTTTGTGCCGGCAAATACCGCAGTCGCCGGCCTGACGCCGGCCCAGGCGAGTTGGACGGACAAAAGTGGAAATCATTCTGTCGGCCAGCTGGCCAATCACCTGGTGTTCTGGGATCGTGAATCGCTGGCAAAGTTCAAGGGCGAGACGCCGGCAAAGTTCGACGGCAATAACGACGAGACCTTCAATGACTTCGACGCTAAGAGCTGGGACCAGACCGTCAAACAACTCGACCAGGTGATGACGGAATGGGAGCAGGCGGTGGAATCCGCGGACGACGCAAAGGTCGCACTGTGGGCTTCAAGGATCGCACACGTCGGCACGCACAATGCCTATCACATCGGACAGATGGTCTATGTTCGCAAGCTGCAGGGTGTCTGGGATCCGGATAAGGGAGTAAAGTAGGCGGGCCGCCTTGGCCAGATCGACATTGTTGGGTGTATTTTCTTCTCATGACGCGTATTCCGTTTTTGAGCCTGCTTGCCTGCACGGCCGTGATTGCCGTGGCCGCTCCCGTTTTCACACAAACAGCGAAACCAAAACCCGAGGAAACGGAAATCTGGGAGCCGGTTCCCAAGGTGGTGACTCCGGGGCCAGCCTGTCTCGAGGCGCCTCCCTCAGACGCGATCGTGCTGTTCGATGGCAAGAACATGGACGAGTGGGTAACCAACAGCGATAAGACGCCGGCCAAGTGGAATGTCGCCAACGGCGTGATGACCGTTAACAAGTCCGGGGGAAACATCGAAACCAAACGAAGCTTTACCAACTACCAACTGCACATCGAGTGGAAGGTTCCTACGAACATCACCGGCAGTAGCCAGGCGCGAGGCAACAGCGGTGTATTCCTGGCTTCCACCGGGCCGGGTGACGATGGATATGAGTTGCAGGTTCTGGATTCCTACCAGAACAAGACCTACGTGAACGGCATGGCGGGCAGCATTTACAAGCAGGCGATTCCGCTGGCGAACCCCACGCGCAAGCCCGGAGAGTGGCAGGCCTACGACGTAGTGTGGACAGCACCTACCTTCAACAGCGACGGCTCACTGAAGACTCCGGCTTATGCCACGGTCTTCTTCAACGGAGTGCTGGTGGAGAATCACTTCGAGCTGACCGGGCAGACGCTGTACATCGGAAAGCCGTTCTATAAGCCGTACACCAGCGCTCCGATCAAGCTGCAGGCGCATGGCGACAAGAGCGAGCCAATCAGCTTCAGAAACATCTGGGTCAGAGAGCTTAATTAAACGCAGACCGACATCTTGTGGTGAAAGATGTTGTTCGGGTCATAGCGGCGCTTTACCTGCTGCAGAAACGGATACAAATCTCCAGTGCCGTAATAAACCTGGGGCCAGAAGGCATAGGCGAGCATATCGCTGTCAGGATAGTTGATGTAGCAGCCTTCGTAGTATTCGTTGGGGTAAGGAGTGCCGGCGTAACGCGGATCCACGTGCTGCGAGTAGAGGTCGGTGTAGAACTCCCGCATCCACTGCAGACGGCCGGCATCTTCTTCGGCGCGATCCCAATATTGTTGAAACTGTACCTTCATGATCGAGGAGCGCTGCCACACGGAGGAGACTTCGGCCGTCCCCTTCGCGTTGACCGCGCCTCCGTAAGAGTCCACCGCCATGACGGAACCGCGCAGGTCGACGCCGGGCACGGTGCGGGTGAGGTGCTTGTAGATGCACTTCGCTTCCTGATGGGTAAAGTTCTGTTTCATGTAGGAGGATTTGTAGGCGGCGCGCCCGGCTGCGCCCGCTGCCACTGTCGCCAATCGTCGCGTCGAGCCACAAGAGGCGCTCTATGCTGTAGCGGCCCGTATGCTGCCGGGCACCCGGGCTGCGGGGTGCAAAGCGCTGGTCGCCGGGCGCGGGTGTCCGTTTCTCCACCGGGCCGAAATCCTCGAATAGATCAAGGAACTCATCTAGCGGTTTCAGGTCGTCGCAACGTCCATCGGGATTGCAGAACTGCAAGGAGAGACCGAATCTCCCCGATGAGGCATGGGAAAGGCTGAGGGCGGCAAAGAGTCCCCAGGTGTCGGGTTCCGATCCCCGCCGGCTCCAGTAATCGCCGAATGCCATGAGGATGGCGGCAAAGTTGTCGTCGGTCATGGTGGACCAATCGAAGGACAGGTGGGCGTTCACAACTTCAAAAGGCGCGACTGGCAGACGGTCGAAGAGAAAGCCGGTGACCACCCCGAAATTTCCTCCGCCCCCGCCGCGGCAGGCGCGAAAGAGATCGGGATCATGGTGCTGGTCCACGTGCCTGCGCGCGACATGACCTTTGTTGTCGACGGTGAGGATCTCAACTGCGGAAAGCCAATCGATGGTGAGACCGTGGAGCCGCGAGAGCACACCATAGCCGCCGCCGGTGATGTGTCCGCCGGCGCCCACTTCGTAGCAGCTGCCACCGGGCATGGTTACACCGTGGCGCTTGTACAGATCGATGTAGGCTTCGCCCAGTTTCTGTCCGGGGCTGACGCGATAGCGGGTTCCGTCGCCGGGCAGGCCTGCATGATTCATCAGGCTCAGATCGAGGATCGAACCACCCGGGTTGTTGACCACGAAGTCCTCATAGCAGTGGCCGCCGCTGCGCACGGTTGGGCGTTTGCCCGCACTGACCACGCGCTGCAAGGCTTCTGCTGCCTGCTCGGCTGTCTCGCACAGTTCAATCTCGGCTGCCGCGTCGGCTTCATTGCCGTCCCAGCGAAGGTTGCGGCTGCGTTGCAACATTGCGTAGCGCGGATCGGTGCGCGTAATCCTAATGGCCATCCATGCTCCAACCGAAAGGGGCTCCAACCTGAAAGGGCTGAAAGGATAGATTAGCAGCGGATTTTAGAAAGAGGTTGGTGAAGCCGCCAGCCAGACGGCCAGAAGCACGAACTGAGCACAGAAGATCGACTCGATCGAAAACCAGTACACAGATGTGCCGGTCGCCCGATGGGCAATCGCGAACATGAGTAGGAGCAGCAGCACCAGGCATACCAAGGCCGCACGCTGACCATAGCGGCCGGGGGTGAGAACCACCGCGGGGCGTGGAGGCAGTTGAGCCGATACCCTGGCGGCAAAGTCAGCCGGGATCTCGGGTCGAGGAGCGGCCTCGAGGGCGAGAATGATCCTGTTTTCGAGGGAAGTATCTATCTTGTCTTCTGGCATGCCGTTCCCCTTTCGACTTCCTGCTGTCGTTGGATGCCTTCGCGAAGCTTCTTGCGACCGCGATGCAAATGGGTGCGCACGGTGCCTATCGGCAACTTAAGCGATTGCGCGATCTGCTCGTAGCTCCGTTCTTCCTGATGGTAGAGCACCAGAATGGTCCGCTCCATAGGGCTGAGTTGCTGCAACTGGCACTCTACAGAATACCGGAACTGTCTTTCGGCAAACTGCTGCTCAGCGTTGAGACCGGGATGTTGAAGGCGGCCTTCCCAATCGCTCTCCTCTTCAGCAAACGACACCAGGGGAAGGTCCTCGCGGCGGCGGCGCTTCCACTCGTCCTGGGCTACGTTGGCGATAATGCGATAGAGGTAGGTGCTGAGCAGAGCTTCGCCGCGAAACGCGGGAAGTGCCCGGTAGAGGCGGAGAAAGACCTCCTGGGCAAGGTCGTCGATTTGTTCCCGGCCGCCGGTGAGACGCATGAGGGTGCTGAAGACCATGGTTTGATGGTCTCGGACGATCTGCTCGAAGGTGAGGTCGGCGGCCAAGCAGAGTAAGACTGCCCATCTCGCTGAAAGTTTCACACAGCGGGTGAAACTCTCAAGGAGGCAACCAGTCTAAGGCGCACAGAAGGGGAGGTAAAGCTTATGCTTTCGGATTTGAACGAATATGCAATACCGCTGGGGGCGTTCGCGGTTGGGATTGTCGCGATTGTTTCCGGCGTTGTCGGTCAAATGAACAGGGAAAAGCTGAAGGCCGACCAGCGCATGGCAATGGTGGCACGGGGAATAAACGCGGACGATATCGACAAGTTGTTGGGCAAGAGCAGTGTTGACGGTAAACCGTGGAGAGACCCGATGCAGAGCCTCGGCAACACGCGCAGGACTGCGATCGTATTGATCTCCAGCGGCGTGGGGTTGATGCTCTTTTTTTCCATGGTGGCGTGGATTGAGCAGAAGCATGAGGTGTTGTCTGGCGTCGCAATCGGCTTGATTCCGTTAGCCATCGGGCTTGGCTTCCTAATCGACTACAACTTGCAGAAGCGCGACCTGGCTCGCTTCGGGCTGGACGTCGGGCGGCCCGAATAGAGCTTTGGTAAGATCAGCCCTTGTGATCGGTTGCGCCTGATCCGAGGGAGATGATGGAGCTAATCAAGGGCAAAGTTGCTATTGTGACCGGGGCCGCAGCGGGCATCGGCGCCGGCGTGGGGCGGTTGTTTGCAGCGGAGGGAGCCCACGTATTTCTCGTCGACCTGGACGGTGCGGGGGTGAAAAAAGTAGCCGCCGATGTGCAAGCTGAAGGGGGCTCAGCCTTTGGTTTTGAGGCCAATGCTCGCGATCGCGAGGCTATGGCGAAAGTGGTTGAGGATGCCATCACACGCTTTGGGCGCATCGATGTGCTGATCAACAACGCCGGCATCTATCCCCGACAGCCCTTCCTGGAGATGACCGAGGAGCACTGGGACACTATGCATGACGTCAACCTAAAGAGCGTTTTCCATTGCTCAAAACTGGTTATGCCGCACATGGTGCGGCAACGAGCCGGGGCGATTGTCAATATTGCATCGGTCACGTTCTTTACCGGCCTGGCGCCCCTAACCCACTACGTCGCATCAAAGGGCGCCATTATCGGTTTTACGCGTGCGCTGGCAAGAGAGATGGGCGAGCATAACGTCCACGTTAACTGCATCACTCCGGGCGCGATTGAGACGGAGGGAGAGCGGAAGCTCATGCCTAAGGAGGAGTCGGATACGTTTATGACAGTGCAAAGTCTGAAACGGCGCATTGGCCCGCTGGACGTTGCCCGGGTGTGCTTGTTTCTGTCGTCGGAGTTAAGCGATGCCATGACGGGACAGACTCTCAACGTCGATGGCGGCTGGATTATGTACTGACCAGACCAAGCAATGGGTGCAGGTATTGTGCGCTGATGGCGAGCGCCTGTTTTCGATGCGCCAGATCAGCTTCAAACTCGCGGTCTTCTACTTCCACACAGACAGGCCCGTCGTAGCCCGAGTTCTTGAGCGCGGCCAGAAAACTTGCCCAGTCGATCTCCCCTCGACCCGGGAGCTTGGGGGAATGGAACTGGAGCGGATACGCCAGGATGCCTACGTCGTCCAGCCGCCGGCGGTCGACCGCCACGTCTTTGAGATGGACACGGAAGATGCGAGAGGAAAACTCCTTAAGCGGGGCTATGTAATCCATCTGCTGCCAGAGCTGATGCGACGGATCGTAATTGAGACCGAAGCTGGGGCTGGGGATATCTTCGAACATGCGCCGCCAGATTGCAGGACTAGCCGCGAGGTTCTTGCCTCCCGGCCACTCATCGGCGGTAAAGAGCATAGGGCAATTCTCGATGGCGATACGGATTCCCTGGTCCTCCGCATAGGAGATCAGATCACTCCATACAGCCAGAAAGCGGGACCAGTTCTCCTGGATGGAGCGGGTCCAATCACGCCCCACAAAGGTGCTGACGACCGTGAGATTGAGCATTTTCGCGGCACTGATGACACGCTTGAGGTGCGCAGCCGCCACTCTCGCTTCCTCTGGATTGGGAGAAAGTAGATTCGGGTAATAGCCCAGGCCACTGATATCCATGCCGTGAGCCTGGGCGAGATCCAGAACGCCGGCAGGGTCGAAGTTGCTGACATCGATGTGGGTAACGCCCGCGTAACGGCGTTCGGCTTTGCCCGGCGGCCAACACATCAACTCCACACAGGAGTATCCCGTTGCTCTGCCGAGCGCGAATACCTGCTCAAGTGTAAGGTCGGGGACGATGGCGCTGACAAAGCCGAGTTGCATGATATTCGATTCTAATGCCGCCTGGGCTCACTTATACAATGCAAGCAACCGCCATCGGCTCGAAATCGAGGAACCAAGAGTATGAAGATCACTGGAATCTTTTTCTGCACGCCGTTCTTGTTGTTTCTTGCATGTAACGTTGGACACGCCGAAGGTTCGGAAAAAATGACACCTCTGCTGCTTGCGATCCAGGACGCCCCTGTGCCTTTCATGGGCTCGGATGGCCGGGTTCACCTGGTCTACGAAATGGGAATGACGAACTTTTCGAGCGGGGATATCGCGGTGGAGAAGGTCGAGGTGGTGGGCGACGGCGCGATTCTCGAGACTCTCGACGCCGCTGCTGTTGCCGGCCGCCTGCAGCCCGCGGGTATGCGCGACCCTTCAGGAACACTTGCCCGGAGCACCCGTTCGCTGCTCTTTCTTCACGTTACGCTGGGACCCGGCGCCAAGGTTCCCACCGAGCTTTCGCATCGGATCACAATGCGGGCCAGCGCCGCGCCACCGGGGCAACAGGAGTTCAACGAAGAAGGGGGCACAACCTCGGTGGATAAACAGGCCGTGGCAGTGGTTAGCCCTCCACTGCGCGGAGACCACTACATTTCGGCAGATTCCTGCTGCGACGCGACTCGCCACACGCGGGCGGCTCTGCCGGTCAACGGCCGCGTGTGGGTAGGGCAACGCTACGCGGTGGACTGGGAGCAAACGGACGCGAGCGGCCGCATTTATGCAGGTCCGAGCGATAAGCTGCAGAGTTACGCGATCTTTGGCCAGCCGGTTCTAGCGGTCGCCAATGCTGTCGTGGTCTCCGTCATCGACGGGTTGCCGGAGCAAACGCCGGGAAAGTACCCGACCAATATTCCGCTGGACCAGGCTGATGGAAATTCAGTGATTCTCGATCTGGGGGAGCACCGGTATGCGGTTTACGCCCACATGCAGCCCGGGACCATCAAGGTTCGCGGTGGGGAAAAGGTGCATTCTGGTCAGGTGATCGGGCTGGTAGGAGATACCGGCAACTCGATTGTGCCGCACCTGCATTTCCAGGTTACGGCGGGACCGTCGTCTTTCTCCGCGAATGGACTCCCCTATGAGATCAGTGATTTTCAGGTGACCGGCAATACCGGCGGCACCGCGGCCTTCGACGCGGCGGAATCGAACGGCACGCCGCTTGCGATCACTCCCATCAATCCGCCGCAGATCGTCAAACAGGCTATGCCTCTGGATCAGCTGATCGTTTCGTTCGCGGCGTATTAAGCCAGGAAGCCTACGGCGAGGATCAGGAGTACAGCGAAATAACCCAGAGGATAAACCGACCTTCCCGCCTTGTGCAGTTTTTCCGCCAACGATCGCTTTCCATACTTCTGCAGAAGATAGACCAGCGTGATTTCGATGGTGCCAAGAAAGCAAAAGACAAAACTGGCGAGGAAGACAGCATCGAGAAGAGTGATGTAGCCGATTCTTGGAAGGTCGCGGGTGATGGTGAATTGGAATGCAACCATCGCCAGCAGCATGGTCATGGGAATCTTCAAAAGCCAATCGAACTCTTTTGGATCGATCCAAAAAACAGCCGAGGGAATGAGAGCCATCATCATCAGCGGCAAGAAGATTTTCCAGATATAGAAGCCAGATCGCCTGGTAACGGTAAGTTGGAAGAGCGCCTCGTGAGTCTCGGGCAGAAAGGGGTCGCCGGACAGCTTGTCCGCCGAATAGGTTAGTTTTTGCAGGCGCCATGCGGCGAGCTCGGTATGCTGCCCAGGACTTATTCCCGTTTCCGGCAGCGCCCGGGGGGCGAATCGAATGTGGGCAGTGGTAGAGAGAAACGGCTGAAATTCGAACCGGAGCAGTTGAGTATCGAAGGGAAATTTTCTCAGTTGATACGCATTCGAGTAAACGGCTTCAAATCGCTCGCGGTAGGTTACGATGCCATTCCTATCTGCCTCCAGGGAAGCCTGGTTGGTAGTGTGGGAAATGGTGTTAGCGCCCTCGATGGCTGGACCCCAGACCTCCTCCGGGGTTAAGGTACGAGGCGTCTCCGGCTGGTCGCTGCTACTTTTCGCCTGATCGGGAGGTAATGCCAGGCGGGGATCCCGCCATTGCCCGGTAAGAAAGCCACCGACCTCAAAGGTCTCTCGGGTTTCGTCGATGGCTACGAAGTTGGTTATGTAAAGGCCGACGGCGACATCGACAGGCGCTTGATCGTTTGTCGGAGAGCGGCGAAGATCTTCAACAGATTTCTTCGGCGCGACCTTCGCTGCCTGGGATGTCGAAGGGAACGCGAGAGCCAGCACCAGCAAGCAAGCCAACACGCGCGCTGCACGGTAAATAACTCGCCTCATGAGGGCCGTCCCGAGTGGAAATAACCCACTGTAGCAGAAGCGGGTTACCCGGACGCTGCCGTGCGCCACAGGCGATAGCCGGCCCAGGCGGCGAGGGTACACACGTCGCGAATCTCCCCGTTTTTCAGCTTCTGCTCGAAGGCGGCAATGGGCAGCCGGACAATCTCCATATCAGACTCTTCCGCGTCACGCTGGTAGGGCCCGGGGACGAGCTCCTCGGCGACGAAGACGTGCTGGCGCTGACGAGCGAAACCATAGGCGATCCACATCCAGGGCAACTCGGTCATACGGCCGGCGGTAAGGCCGGTCTCCTCGCGCAGCTCGCCCCGTGCCAACGCTTCAGGATCCACGTTGTCCTGCTCCCATCCGCCTTGCGGCAACTCTAGAGCTCGTTCGCCGATGGTGTAGCGGAACTGCTCCACCAGCCAGATGTGATCGCCATCAATTGGCAGGATGACGGCGCAATCCTGCTTATCGACCACGCTATAGATGCCGGGCGCTCCGTTGGCGCGCTCAATGGTGTCTTCGCGCAGCCGCAACCAGGGGTTGCGATAGACCTCGCGGGTAGAGAGAGTGCGGATAGCCATGTCATAGGATGGCAGGGGTGATGGAAGGGAGCAAGTGCGATGAAGGATTACGGTCGGGATGACAATTCATTTACGGGAAGAAGGGTGCTCTCATTTGGGCTTGATGCTACTTAAACAGAACAGCAGGTCCCTCCGCTGCGCTCACCCGGATTTCCGGGTTCGCTCCGGTCGGGATGACAATTCATTTGTGATACTCACATTCCCCATAATCAACCGTCGCGTCGCTCATTTCTCCCTCAACTTGCCCGCAGGCAAGTTGAGATGCTCGGGATGACAAAGGGGAGAGCAACGCTTCCATGGAGAGCGGTGGCTGGACAGAAGGCGTTGACCCATAACTCCAAAGAGAGAATGGCGCTTTTCGCTTGCAATGGCTAGTGGGCTCCAGCCTTCAGCGCTTGCAGATATTCGGCGAGATGCTTGCCCACCGCGTGCAGTGGTTCGCGGGTTTGATCCAGGCGCGACATCATGACTGCTCCCTCAAGGCTGGCGATGATGACGGTGGCGACTGCGGCCGGATCGATGTGACCGCGCAACTCGCGGCTCTGCTGCCCATGGCGGACGATCCCGGCGATGCGGTCGCGCCATTCATGAAGCGCCGCGCGGGCTTTGCCGCGCAGTACCGGGTTGCCATCATCACTATCAATCGCTGTGTTCAATAAAGGGCAGCCGCCGGCAAGCGTGCGTGGCGGTTGCTCGACAAAGTTCTTCACCAGGAGCTGAAGTTTCTCGAGCGAGGTGGCACAGTTTTCCAGGCCCCGCCTGCGAGGCTCGCTCACATGTTCCCAGGCATAGTCGAAGGCGGCGGCGGCGAGATCCTGCTTGCTGGCAAAATGACGATAAAGTCCGCCCTTTTCGAGGCCGGTCACCGCCATCAGCTCGGACATGGAAGTGCCCGCGTAGCCGTGGCGATTAAAGACGGCAGCCGACTGCTCGACAACGCGCTGCCGGGTGGCTTCACCCCTCCGTGATCTGGCTTTCCGCATTTGTTTTTTGCGACCGAACGGTCTCAGTATACATCTGACCGTTAGCTAGCTCGAAGAGGACGCACGTGGCCACAACGACCGTCGAACTGAAGCCAGGTCCGGCAGTCGCCAGGACGGTGAACCCATGGGCAGTGGCATTGACCGTGACCCTGGCCACGTTCATGGAGCTGCTGGATACCTCGATCGCCAATGTTTCGCTGCCGCATATCGCGGGCGGCTTGGGGCGCAGCTTCGATGAAACAACCTGGGTCCTGACGTCCTACCTGGTGGCCAACGCGGTGGTGTTGCCAATGAGCGCGTGGCTGAGCCGCGTTCTGGGACGAAAGCGCTACTACATGATCAGCGTGGGGCTGTTCACGGCGACGTCATTTCTATGCGGGATCGCCCCCAGCCTCAACTTTCTGGTGATCTTCCGCGTGCTGCAAGGCATCGGGGGCGGCGGGCTGGCCCCGGTGGAGCAGGCGATTCTGGTTGATACCTTTCCAGCGAACAAGCGGGCCGCGGCCTTCGCTCTCTATAGTGTGGCGATTGTTACAGCCCCGGCGATCGGTCCTCCCTTAGGGGGATGGATCACCGACAGCTTCTCCTGGCGATGGGTCTTCTTTATTAACGTGCCGATCGGGCTGATCTCGCTGTTCCTAAGTAGCCGGCTGGTGAGCGATCCTCCAGCATTCAAGGCTGAGGTAGCCGAAGCGAAGCGGTTGGGCAGGCTGAGTGTGGATTACGTGGGCATTTTGCTTATCGCGCTGGGCTTTGCGTTTCTGGAGTTTGTGCTGGATCGCGGCCAGATCGACGACTGGCTCGGCAGCAGACTAATCTCCAGCATGTTGGTCGCGGCGATTGTCTGCCTGATGCTGGCGGTGTGGTGGGAACTGCGGGTGCCCGATCCGGTGGTGGAGCTGGGACTGCTGCGAGAGAGAAATTTCGCGTTTGCCAATATCTTCTATTTTCTTTTCGGCTTTGTGCTGTTCGGCAGCACGACGATGATTCCGGAGATCCTGCAGAGCCTCTACGGGTATACGGCCACGGACGCGGGGCTGGTGCTAGGGCCGGGCGCGGCGGTGATCACGGTACTGGCGCCGATGGTCGCGGTGTTGACGCAAAGGGGCAAGGTGAAACCACGATGGCTGATCGCCTTTAGCTTTGCGGTGGTTTCGCTATCGATGCTTTTTTACAGTTCGTTTACGCTGCAAACGGACTACACGCATTATGCGCTGGCGCGGGTGATGCAGGGTTTTGGCTACGCGTTCTTATTCGTCCCGGTAAGCGTGCTGGCTTATTCGTACTTGCCGCCGGGGAAGAACAATAAAGGCTCGAGCCTTACCAATCTTGCGCGCAACTGGGGCGGGAGTTTCGGCGTTGCGTTCATCACCACCATGCATGAGCGACGCGCGGACTTGCATAGCGACCGGCTGGCGCAAAGCGCCGACCTGGGCTCTGCGTTGTTTCACTCGCGGGCGGAGTCGCTGACCAGGGCATTTGAACACCAGGGCTTTTCGCATTTCGACGCGGCGCAACATGCGCAGGGGATGCTCTACAACCAACTGAACCAGCAGGCGAGTTTACTGGGCTTTATGGATTGCTTTCGGATGATGGCGATTGTGGCGTTGATTGGGATTCCACTGGCGCTGGCCACGAAGAGCTTCCGGCCCGGTGGCGAGGCCTCAGGGGGCCACTGAGCAAACCGCGGTCGACGGTGTGGAGGGGTGCCCCATGTTCGCGCCAGCGTACATGGGCAGAAAACGATATTTTCGAATGCTTTTACTCCATTCCAGAACTGTTCTCTCCGGAACAGTTGTATTTGCGCGCACCCAAAGGCGTTCGAAGGGGCTACGCCCCGCCGTTTTCGTCCCACGTACGCTGAGGCGAACGTGGGGCACCCGTCCAGACCTTCGAATCACGGTGTGAGACTTGGGCGCCACTCTTGAAGAATGGCACCCGCGTTTCAGAAAAGCGTCAGATCTGGGCGACCCCGCCATCTACGAACAGCTCGATGCCGTTCACAAAACTGGAATCGCTGGAGGCTAGGAATAGGGCCGCCGTCGCAATCTCCTCCGGCCGCCCTATTTCACCGCGCGGAATCAGCGACTCGAAGTACTTCTTGGCGTCCGGCCCAAGGGGATCCAATATCGGCGTATCGATGGTTCCCGGGCTGAGAACATTCACCCGTATTTTCCGCTCCTTCAGGTCGACCAGCCAGGTGCGGGCAAACGACCGCACCGCGGCCTTGCTTGCGCTGTAGACGCTGAACGCCGGGAAGCCCTTGACGGTGGCGATCGATCCATTCATAAAGATCGAACCGCCATCGTTGAAGAGCGGCAGCGCCTTTTGCACGGTAAACAGGGTGCCACGCACATTCAGGTTGAAGGTGTTGTCGAATTGCTCCGGGGTGATCTCACCCAACTTTGCGAGTTCGCCCGTGCCGGCGCTGGCGAACAATACGTCGATCGTTCCCTTGACCTTCTTCACCGTGTCGTACAGCCGGTCAAGATCTTCAAGGTTCGAAGCATCGCCCTGTACCCCAGTCACATTGCGGCCGATCGCCTTCACTGCCTCATCCAGCTTGTCTTTCCGCCGGCCAGTGATAAAGACATAGGCGCCCTCCTCCACGAACAGCTTGGCCGTGGCCAGCGCCATGCCCGAGGTTGCGGCTGTAATGACTGCTGTCTTTCCGTCCAGCTTTCCCATCGCAAGCTCCTTTGGTTTATTGCGTTTTCACGGTTTAACGGAGGCCGCCACCGGCCAGGATGTGCTCACCGGTGAGCCAGCCAGAGTCGTCGGAAGCAAGGAAGACCGCGACTGAGGCGATGTCGCCGGGCTGACCCAAACGGCCGAGCGGTGTTTGCGCGACGGTAGCCTTTTCGAAGTCACTCGCGAGGATGCCTGCGGCCTGAACACCTTCCGTCTCAACCATGCCGGGGTTGATAGCGTTGACGCGGATCTTCCTGGGTCCCAGTTCCCGGGCCAACACGCCGGTGATGGCGTCCACAGCACCCTTGGTACCGGTGTAGATGGCGGAGGCAGGCGGTGTGATACGGCTGACCACCGAGCCGATGTTGATGATGCTGCCGCCCTCGCCGATGTGCTTGAGGGCCGCCTGGGTGGTCAAGAGCAGGCCCAGGACATTGATGTTGAACATCCGGTGAAACTTTTCTTCGCTGAAGGCTTCGATCGGAGCGAACTCGTAAACTCCGGAGTTGTTGACCAGAATGTCGAGCCGGCCGTAGTTCTTAATGGTGGCGTCGATGATGCCCTGAGCCTCAGCGGCCTTGGAGACATCACCAGCGACAGCAACGGCTTGACCACCGGCCGCGGTGATGGATTCCACAACGGTTTTCGCACCCGATGGGCTGGATGCATAATTGACAACAACGGATGCGCCTTCGGCGGCGAGTGACTTGGCAATGGCTGCCCCAATTCCTTTGGAGGCGCCGGTAACGACTGCGACTTTACCTTTAAGTTTGCTCATAACTATCCTTTCAACTGCTGCGGGTTAAGATGGAGTGCAGTGGGCCCAGGATTCAATAGTTCCGCATTATTGAACAAACGCCAATATGAATGTAGGATGAAGAGGTTATGAGACCTCTCTTTCACCCCTCGATGGATGACATTACGGTGGAAGGGATTCTTCACGCGCTCTCGGATCCGGTACGGGTGGCCATCTTTGCCGATATTGTGGGATCGGATTGCTCCCAGAATTGTTCGAATTTTGTGAATGTCAGCGACAAGCCCATACCCAAATCCACCCTCTCCCAGCACTTCAAGGCGCTCCGCGAGGCAGGGTTGATCCGGGGCGAACGTCGAGGGGTGGAGATGCAGAACAGCTCTCGCTGCGCAGAGATCGAGAAGCGTTTCCCTGGATTGATCGCGGCTATCGTCAACGCCCACAAGATCCAGTTGCAAGGGAAACAGCTTGCCGGCAACGGGCGGAAGCCTGCCAGGCGTAGTGCAAGAGGCAAATGATCGGCCGGGCCGGATTGATCCAATATTTGGGCAGTTGCCCGGTTAATTTTTTGCGTAACCCACATTCTTGGTACCGAAAATGGGTACTGTCGAAATGGGATGGATGCACAATACCTGGATTAAAGATTCGTGGACGAACCCAATCGATTAGAGTAGAGATATTAGTGCATTGAGTCTGCCGACCCCCCTTCCGTGGACTCCCACAAGAACGACCGGGCCCAGCAAGGCATATATGTTGTGAAAACCGCTCCGGTAGAGGGCGGCGCCTTTTGATGATTTGTGCTCCTTTCTGTCGAAGTTCAATCTGACTGCCGAACGAGTATTGCTCGCTCCCCGAAGAAAATCAGAGGGAAAACACCGTAATGAAGTCGTGCGCCTACCGGTCTCTCAGCTGGATTTCCTCGCCCTTGGCGTTGCTATTTCTAAGCCCGCTTTTGCTGGTCTTTACCGGATGCGGTGGGGCCACGTTCACCGGCTCCTCTTCCACGACAATGCCGACGGTCAGTATCGCCGCCAGTCCGGCTTCGATCAGCGCGGGAAGCACTTCCATGTTGAGCGTAGCGGCGTCGAATGCCAACGGTGTGACAGTAGCCGGCTCGGACGGCAGCAGCTATAGCATGCCGGCAGGCGGGGGCACGCAAGCAGTCAGCCCCACGGCAACGACTACCTATACGGCCACCGCCACGGGGACCGGGGGAAAGGCCTCCTCGGCAACATCGGTGACGGTGGTAGCAGCAGCGCCGCCGGCGCCGACCGTGACTATTGCCGCGAACCCCACCTCGATTACTGCGGGAAGTTCGTCCACGCTGACGGTGACGGCCACGAATGCCACTGCGGTGACCGTAACCGGCTCAGATGGCAGCAGCTACAACCTGTCGACGAGCGGCGGCAACCAGGTGGTCAGCCCGAGCGCGACAACCACGTATACCGCCAGCGCGAATGGAGCAGGGGGGAAGGCCTCCGCGGTCGCGAGCGTTACCGTGACGGCGGCAATAACCCCGGGGATGCCGACGGTGGCTATCTCGGCCAAACCGACGTCGATAACGGCGGGGAGCTCCTCTACTTTGACCGTGAGCGCGACCAACGCCACTGCGGTGACGGTGACCGGTTCGGATGGCAGCAGCTACAACCTGCCGGCGAGCGGCGGCAACCAGGTCGCCAGCCCCACCGCGACAACTACTTACACCGCTAAGGCCAGCGGCACGGGAGGCGCTGCCTCAGCCCAGGCGGTGGTCACGGTGACAACGCCATCGATGCCGACGGTGACCCTGGTGGCCAACCCGACCTCGATTACTGCCGGAGGCTCGTCGACCCTGACGGTGACGGCAAGCAACGCGATGCAGGTGACGGTAAGCGGCTCGGACGGCAGCAGCTATAACCTGCCGGCGACTGGCGGCGTTCAGTCAGTGAGCCCCACGGCCACGACGACCTATACCGCGAATGCGACCGGGACCGGAGGAAAGGCATCCGCGGTCACGACGGTGACGGTTGTGGCCGCGACTCCGCCTCCTGCCGCGCCGACCGTGACCATAGCGGCGAACCCGACCTCGATTAGTGCCGGGGGTACGTCTACGTTGATGGTGGCGGCCACGAATGCCACCACAGTTACGATCGCCGGCTCAGACGGCAGCAGCTATAACCTATCGCCGAGCGGCGGTGCTCAGGCGGTAACGCCGGCGGGATCGACGACCTACACCGCGACTGCCAGCGGGGCGGGAGGAATGGTGACTGCGGTCGTGACAGTGACGGTTGTGGCCGCAGCACCGCCTTCCGCGCCGACCGTCACCATTACAGCCGCCCCCGCGACGGTGGTCACAGGGAACGGGTCTACGCTGACGGTGGTGGCCACGAATGCCGCCACCGTGGTTGTCACGGGCACGGATGGCAGCAGCTACAACCTGCCGGCGGCCGGCGGCACCCAGGCAGTGACTCCGACCGCGACCACAACCTACACAGCTACCGTAACCGGCACGGGAGGTACGGCGACCGCAACCGCCACGTTGACGGTGACACCGGCAGGCAGCATTCAATCGATTAACCACGTGATCTTCATGCTGCAGGAAAACCATACCTTCGACAACTATTTCGGCATGTTGAACAATTACCGCAACCCGCTAGGCTGGAACATTGGCGACGACGGCAACAACTACCAGGTAGATGGAATTGACGACAAGCCGAACATCACCGACGTGAACGATTCGGGCGTATCGTTCCCGCTGTTCAAGCTGCGTAGCACCTGCATCGACGATGACAGCTCAGATTGGCTGGCAAGCTTCGGCGATGTGAATCGTTACAACTTTCTGACGACTCGTCCCATTCAGGAGAATGGGTTTGTCCATACGGCGGAGGGCTATGCCACCAACTGCGCTAACGCCGGCTATTGCATAGGGGAATTCACGGATGTGGCCGGACAGCGCGCCATGGGCTACTACGATGAGGGATTCCTGAACTACTACTACTACATGGCGTCGCAGTTCGCAGTGTCGGATCGTTGGTTTTCGCCCATGGCGAGCAAGAGCACGCCGAACCGCATTGCCACGTTTACCGGAGGCACGACGCAGGGCCTGGTCCGTGACCCGAGTTATGATGACCACCTCGGCGCGCTTCCTCTTCCCTCCATTTTTGAGGCACTCGATAATGCGGGTGTGTCGTGGAAGCTTTATTACACGCAGACAATCGGTGGTTGCCTTGACGGCGACGATTGCGCTCCTGGATCCTCAAACGAGCCGGCAACGTCGTTCGGTTACATCAACTATTACCATAAATATGAATATATAAATCCGACGCACGCAGCCTGCACGGCGCCGACCCAACCTTCCAGTGTAGTGGGCGATCCTACTAACTCGTTCTGCATCGATCCAAACCACATTGCCCTGCTGTCTACTTACTACAGTGACCTGGCCAATGGCACACTCGCCAGTTTTAGCTTCATCGAATCCGGCTCCATCAACGATGAGCACCCTGGGTCGGGACAAAATGTTCTGGTCGGGCAGGCGGAAGTAGCAAGCATCATCAACGCTTTCATGGCAAGTTCGTCCTGGCCGGACTCGGTCTTCTTCTTCAGCTACGACGAGGGGGGCGGTCCCTACGATCACGTTCCGCCAGTACCGGGCCACTCCAACGACTTTACCGATAAGTCACTGGGACCGATTCCGGATATCGGAAGCATTGTGGTAAATCCGGATAGCTATTTCCCCTGCTTGCCAAGCGGTGGAACGCCGACCCAGCATTGCGACCTGGTCCCGGATTACCCGGGAGCCCATCCGGATGCTGTGACGGTGCACGGCTTTGCCGCGCAGCTTGGCTTCCGCTTGCCCAACATTGTTATCTCGCCCTTCACCCGGCGGCATTATGTTTCGCATATCCCGATGGACCATACGGCGGTTATCAAGTTTGTAGAGAACCGGTTCATCGGCCCCAATGCGCACCTGACTGCCCGGGATGCGGTACAGCCGGACCTGTTGGACTTCTTCGACTTCAACAACGTTCCCTGGGCAACGCCGCCAGTTCCGCCTGCGCCGGTCACGGTGGAGTCGCTTGGCTACAATCCATGCACACCGGCGAGCATGGGACCTTGACAGGCCCCTGAGGTACGCTCTGAGATATTTCGGGCGCAATCATTCATTTTTCCGACGAGGTACGGGTGATTGGGCAGTTTAGGACATTCTCACCAGGGCTTCTAAAGAGGGTATGTGAGAACAATGCTCGCGGCGGCGAGGCATCCCCGGCCTACCGTAGAACAAGGACTTTCCCGCAGCCTGTTGCGGCCGATCGGTTGTGTCTAAACACCTTGCACCAGGATGCAACGGTATTCAGCGCCCCGGAAACGATGCATCCTGACCTGCCGATAGGCGGGGCTGTCGTACCAGGCCTTTGCCTCCTCGGCGGTGGGGAACTCGACGATTACGACCCCTTCCGCAGGATCTCCCTCAAGCACCTCCTGAGCGCCGTACGCCGCCAGGACCTTGAGTTGAAAGGATCCGAAGGTGTCAACGACCTTCTGTTGATATATGGCCATTTCCGCAGGATCCAATGTCTTCTCTTTTGTAAACACCAGGTAAGCGCTCATCTTTCTCCTTATGTGGTTCGGTCTGCCTTTTGCAAGGCTAAGCTGAACTATGCGGCCGCGCGGCGTTAAACCGCAAGGTAATGGGGAACGCACCCAGGCTGGTAGAAAGAGGATCTGCATGTCAGCGACCTATCGCGCAGTCATGCTCACGAAAAAGGGCGGCCCTGAGATGCTACAAATCGTCGAGCTGCCGGTTGAGCCGCCCGGTCCAGGTCAACTGCGCGTACGGGTGCGCGCCGCCGGGGTCGGTTCGACCGACCTGATGATGTTCGCGGGTAGCTATTCGTACGCGCCGAAGATTCCATTTGTCCCGGGTTATGAGGTGGCGGGCGTGGTCGAAGCCATTGGCCCCGGAGTCGCCGGTTTCAGCGTTGGCGAGCGTGTGGCGGCGCTTACCGTCTATGGCGGTTTCGCAGAGATGCTGGTACGTGAGGCGGAAGACTTTCTCCCAATTCCCGATGGTGTCTCCGATCGCGACGCAGCCGCTGTGGTTCTGAATTATGTGACGGCGTGGCAGATGATCCACCGGGTAGCGAAGGTGCGGTCCGGCCAGACTGCGTTGGTCACTGGCGCAGCCGGGGGTGTGGGCACGGCGACCCTGCAACTGCTGAGACTGGCGGAGGTCAAGACGTACGGCGCTGCGTCGCCGGCAAAGCATGCGGCGTTGCGCTCCATCGGCGCAACACCCATCGACTATCGGGCAGGACCGATCGATCGGCTCACGCGAGACCTGGAACCTGGAGGGGTTGACCATGCGTTCGACGCGGTCGGCGGCAGCAATATCGGCCGGTGCATCGGCGCCCTTCGGCGAGGAGGAACACTGGTCGGATTTGGTTTTGTGGGTGCACATGGCAGGCTCTCTCAGACCGCGATGTTTGCCAATATTTTTATTGGATCGCGCCTGCGCGGACGGGTGGGCAAGTTCTACGGGATTACGATGCTCTACCGGAAGGACCCCAAGCCACTGCGCGAAGATCTGCCGCAGATCTTTGCACTGCTCGCGGGAAAAAAGCTCGATCCGATGATCAACCGGACATTCCCGCTGCTCGAAGCGAGGGAGGCGCTGGAGTTGCTGGCAACGGGCTCCGTGGCAGGCAAGATCATTCTGGCCGGTTGGGACTAAAATCAGTGGTCCGAGAAAAGCAGTTTGGACAGAGGCCAATCATGTTTCATCCGTTGAACTGTCGCGCCACGAGATGGATTCTCCTGTCCTTCTGCCTCATGGCCATTGTTCGCAGCGGCCTGGCGGAGGACGTAGTGTGCAGCGGGGGTTTTGGCAGCTTCAAGTCAAAATTCGCTACCAATGTCACTGTCTCGGTGGGCGCCGCGCGGAATGGCGGATTCGCTGGCCGGATGTGTGAAGCAAAACTCGCTTGGGACCAGGAAGATTTGTTGATTGAAGCAAACGCCTGGCAAGTGGATGTGGATGCAATGGGCATCGATTTGGGCTTAGGCTCGCCGGTGGTTGCTTTTCAGGTAAGAAAGACCGACGCCAGCCGGCTGATGAAATATGAAATCTACTCGCTTCAAGAACCCCCACGGCAGCTACGGACAATCACGGGAGGCGATCACTATAGTGCGGCCGATACCAATCTGAGCGGCCACATCGAAATCTGGACCAACGATGCCGAGGCGGTCGCTGGTTTCGAGAATATCCCGCTCGACGCCTTCGATTTTTCTCCGACAGTGGTGCTGAGGTTCGAACGGAAGCAACTGATCGACGTAAGTTCTGAATTTAAGTCCCACTTTGATCGCCAAATTGCGACCGTGCGAGGCCAACTCAATGGCCAGCAGTTGGACGAATTCAAGCGCAGCGATGGTGGGCTATCGATCAGGCCTTCTATGACGATCGATCAGTCCCATCAGTTCATCGCCACGAAAATCAAAGTACTGGAGATCGTGTGGGGCTATCTTTACAGCGACCGCGAGCCAGAAGCATGGAATGCACTTGCCGATATGTGGCCTGCGGCAGACTTCGAGCGTATCCGCACAGCAATCGTAAATGCACGCGGGCGCGGGGTGCGTAGTGAGGTGGATGGTGTCTCCCACAAGTCATCCCCCGGCACATTCAAGAAGCATGCAATGATCTACGATCGCCTGTCAGAAGCCGATCGGGACCAAGGTAACCCATTGAGCTCGAACTACTCTCCCGGCATGAGCGGGCCATCAAAGATCGAGCACACGTTTGAGGCCGACACTTACCCGGTGCAGATTCTGCTGCGACGCCCGCCTCCGGCGGACGCTTCCCAGGACGCATTACGCGCGGAAGTCACGGTGAATCTGGTGATCGACGCCGCGGGAAAGGTTCGGTCGGCATCGGCCGAGGGAAAACCAGAGAAGGCCTTGATGGATGCCACCGCAGACTGGAAGTTTATTCCCGCGTTCAAAGATGGCCGCCCCGTCGCCAGCCGCCTGCAACTCGGAGTCACGCCTGCCCAGTAAACGACGCCGTGGTAGCTTTGTTATGAATAGTTCCCAAGGTTCAAGGGGATTTGTTGCCTGATGGTGAGAGATGCAGAATAGGAACATGATGCACAGGATTTTCTGTTGTTGTTTCGCGCTCGCGCTTGCCGCCGGCGTTAGCGCCTTTGCCCAAACGGCAGCCCCAATTTACGACCTTCTGCTGCATGGCGGCCATGTGCTGGACGATAAGAACCACGTTGACGGGTTGATGGACGTAGCCATCAAGGATGGGAAGATCGCCAGGGTGGCCGCGCACATTCCCAGCAGCGCCGCGCTCAAGACGGTTGACGTGAAGGGCTTGTACGTCACCCCGGGGCTGATCGATATTCACGTTCACGTTTATGCCGGCACGGGGGAGCGCAACTCCTATGCGGGCGACAACAGCGTCCCTCCCGATGGATTTACTTTCCGGGTTGGCGTCACGACGGTGGTGGACGCGGGATGCTCCGGCTGGCGGAACTTCGAGGACTTCAAGGATCGCATTATCGATCGCTCGAAGACGCGCGTATTCGCCATGCTGAACATTGTCGGGGCGGGCATGCGCGGCCCCCATTACGAGCAGAACACCGCGGATATGGATGGAGAAGCCACCGCGGCCATGGCCCTCAAGTATCCTCAAACCATTGTCGGCATCAAGACCGCGCACTTTGCCGGCCCGGAGTGGACGCCGGTGGAACAGGCGGTTATCGCGGGAACCAAAGCCAACATTCCGGTGATGGTGGATTTCGGCTCCGACCGCCCAACACGCCCGATCTACAACCTGATGACCCAGAAGCTGCGGCCGGGCGATATCTACACACACATGTACTCAGGGCTTCGTCATGAGCAGGATCCCGTGACCCTGGGCCCCAGCAAAGCGTTGATCGAAGGGCGCAAGCGCGGCATCTATTTCGACGTGGGCCAGGGCGGGGGCAGCTTCAAATGGTCGCTTGCCGTGCCCATGATCAAGGCGGGGTTCATCCCCGACTCTATCTCCACCGATTTGCATATCAGCAGCATGAACGGCGCAATGAAGGATGAGCTCAATGTCGCCGATAAGATTATGGCGGTGAATGTTCCACTGAAGGAAGTAGTGGCCGAGATGACGTCGCACCCGGCACATGAGATTCGTCACGACGAGCTGGGGAACCTATCCGAGGGCTCGATCGCCGATGTTGCCGTGCTGCGGCTGGAAACAGGGACCTTTGGTTTTACCGACATGGTCAACAAACGCCTGGACGGCAACAAGAAACTGATCTGCGAACTCACGATCAAAGATGGGAAGATCGTCTACGACCTGAACGGGATCAGCGCGGACCTGTGGACAGCGAAACCCGGCCCCCATGATGCTGAAGCCTACAAGTGGACTACCTTTGCACCAGAGGGCCATCACTAAGCTACGGCTCGAGAGCACGAAACCAGGTTGGAGTAGCGACGGAAGATGACGAATGAAGCAAAGCCCAACTCTCCGGAGGGTCACGGTAGGGACGGTCATCGCTGGCCGCCCCCCGTACAGATCCGTGCGAGCGGAACTACCGCACACGGCTCCTACCTCGGATGAATAGCGTCAAAACGTGTGCTCGGATAAGGATGCAGTGCACAGGGACGAGGTATCCATCGGTCGAGCGTCGGGCGAATGCGATCCCAGCTGGGACGGCTCCGCTGACTGCGACGCCCAAGAATGCAGCGCCACAGCGTGCAGAGCCGGTCTCGGAATCGGCTCAGCGTGCGTAGATTGTCGGGCACAGCGTGATAGCGGTAATAGCCTTCCACGACTCGTTTCAGCCTTTGCCCGACTTCGCCGACCGGCTCATGGGCACGCTTGCGTAACTCCCCTTTGAGTTCTTGAAGTTTCGCTCGCATACGCTTGGGCAAGGTCTTGCGTCGTACAGCAAAGCCTCCTTTGGGGTTCGTCCCGCAATAGTGCGTGAACCCCAGAAACGTGAACGTTTCCGCCTTACCTTCTCCACGGCGTTCCCGATTTACCTGAGCAAATCGACCAAACTCGATCAATCGCGTCTTTTCTGGTTGGAGTTCCAGTCCGAATTTCCCCAATCGCTCCTGAAACTCTCTCAGGAATCGCTCAGCGTCTTGCCGGTCCTGGAATCCCACCACGAGATCGTCGGCGTAGCGGATCACTATTACCTCTTTCCGCGCCACTTTCTCCCGCCATACCTCGACCCATAGGTCGAACACATAGTGCAGGTACACATTCGCCAGTAGTGGCGATATCACCGCTCCTTGCGGTGTACCTACTTGGCTCTCCGACCACTTGCCGTCTTCCGATACTCCGGCTTTCAGCCACTTGCGGATCAGCCGCAGTATTCGGTTGTCGGCTATGCGATGCTGCAGGAACTGCATGGTCCATTCGTGGTCCATGTTGTCAAAGAATCCACTTATGTCCGCATCCAGTATCCAGTTCACTGGCTTCCGTTCGATGCCCACATGCAGCGCGTCCAGCGCCTGATGCGGGCTACGTCCAGGGCGAAACCCGTAGGAAAAGCCACGAAAGTCCACCTCATAGATCTGGT
Source organism: uncultured Acidobacteriaceae bacterium (assembly GCA_963834205.1). Classification (GTDB taxonomy): domain Bacteria; phylum Acidobacteriota; class Terriglobia; order Terriglobales; family Acidobacteriaceae; genus PALSA-350. The sequence continues at coordinate 204,453 of CAWIBI010000069.1, forward strand.
TGAGGATAGTGACCACTGCTTGTTGGACAATCTTGTCTTCCAACGTCGCAATGCCCAAGGGACGTCGCCGTCCATCCGGTTTCGGTATATAGACTCTTCGTGATGGTTGCGCTCGGTACGCTCCCCGGTGAACCCGGCCGTGGAGGTCCTTTAACCGCTCCTCCACCCCGTTTTCATACTCCCGCCAACTTACCCCGTCCACTCCAGGACTCGCGTTCCGCTTTAAGGCGTAATAGCTCTCCCGCAGTAGATCGATCGTAAGATGGTGCAGTAATGCTGTGAACTGTTCCTGCTTCCTTTCCCGCGCCGCTTGGCGCACGCCGCCTAACCCTTGGGACACACGCTCCCCGCTCTGGGTCGGTTGTGTGTTGAGTTCGGCTTTGTTCTCCTCGGTCCGCACCCTTCCCTCCACTGCCTCCGTAGAAGCCTTCGCCTCTTTGTTCGATAGTTTCATCGGTACTATGGTGCAGTCCGACCCCTCCAAAACGTACATGCCAGGATTTTGGATATTTCACCTTCCCTGACCGGTCTGCTCGCGCAGACGTTCTGGAGGTCTCCCGGTTCTCGTGCACATTGTTTCCTGACGTGCAAGGTTCTTCGACTACGCCGAGCCCAGCGACAGCTAGCGAATTTACGCTGTTCGCCGGTGTTGCCTTCCCGCAGGCACCAAAGGGTCGACACTCGGATTGCACATTTTCGGAGCTCAATAGCCCGCCCGCCAGTGCCTCTGTCTACGCTTCGACTCAGTCTCCTCGCGGAGACCAAGGCAAGACTCGAGGTCAGAATGGAGTCGCTTCTCCTTTTCCGTAGGGCTCTTTCATCCCCTACAATGTGCCGGTTTATCCCGGCGCTCGGTGCCCCACGTTCCCCGGATTTCCTGTCGAGATTGGTGGCGTTGCCGGGCTTCATGCGCCTTTCCGTGAAGAAAGCCGCACACGCAGTTGTGTCCCGGAGCCGCGTAACAGGAAATCCGGGTTCGCATTGGCGTACGTGGGACGAAAACGATGGGGCGAAGCCCCTTCGAACGCTTTTCGCTAGAGGCGCAAGATATTGGTCCCGAGAGAGCAGTCCGAACTAAGGTAAAAGCATTCGAAAACATCGTTTTCGGCCCATGTACGCTGGGGCGAACCCGGATTTCCTGTTACGCAGCATCAGAACGTACCGCGTGTGCGGCTTTCTTCGCGGAAAGCCGCATGCAGCTCGACAACGCCACCAACCTCGACAGGAAATCCGGGGAACATGGGGCACCCGTCCTGAACCTTAGCGGATAAGCCAAGTCTTTTCGCTTCCCTACAAATTGAGAGATGCCGGCTGATCGTGCCGGTGTCGAAACCTGCGTGGCGCCCCTTATTTCGTTACGACGGCGGTGCGATGCTTGCATCCGCAGGAACGGCGTAACACGATCTCCACCGGCAGTGCGATCCGTGTTCCAGTCTGCGGTAATTCTGCCCGTTCGATGCGCTCGAATAGCAGGCTGGCTGCAACGCGACCCATTTCCTGAGCAGGTTGCCGCACCACCGTGAGCGGCGGAGAAGTCAACTCCGCTAGCTCGAAATCGTCGAAGCCAACCAGGGCAGCGTCCACCGGCACCTTGACGCCGAGGCTCAACAACGCGGCAAAGACATATCGAGTGGACAGGTTGTTCGAAGCAAAGAAGGCAGTAGGACGATCTTTGCCATTCAGCAGATCTTCCACGGCACGCCGAGTATCCTCACGTGAATTGCAACCGAAAAAGACGCTTCCCGGTAAACCAGCCTCTTGCATGGCACGGTGATAACCAAGGTATCGGGCATTCATGGTATAGAGGTTTCGGCTAAGTCCCATATAGCTGATGCTCTTGTGTCCATGTTCTATAAGATGCTGCACGATACGACGAGAGCCCGAGGTGTTCTCCACCAGCACGACGTCGACCGACGGGTCCGAAACCGGACGGTCAAAGGCGACGACAGGAGTCCTTCCAAATAAAGATCGCGTAAGGCGCGATTGGCGAAATCTGGCCGGGATCACCATCAATCCCTCCACATGGCGCTGGAGCATTTGCTCGACTTCTGCAAATTCGATCTCGGGATCCTCGTTGGAAGTGGTGGTGATGACCGAATAGCCATGTTCCTTCGCGACCGTAGTAACCGCATGGGCACAGTTAGCAAAGAAAGAATCGTAGAGGTAGGGGATGATGAGACCGATGCTGCGGCTTCGCTGGCCGCGAAAGGCCCGCGCCAGCTGATTAGGACGATAGGCCAGCTGTTCGACCGCCTTTTGCACGCGGCGCGCAGTTTCTTCGGTGACTGGCACGGTTCCGCTGAGAACACGGGAAACGGTCATTGTGCCCACGCCAGCCAACCGGGCGACGTCGGCCATAGTGGGTTTTCGATGCACGGATTATTTCCCTTTTAGCCTTCGGCTCTGACGGTCGATCGGCCTGCGCGTCATTCGGAGAAGAGCGTCTTTATCATACTGGGTGTGAGCGGGCAGTGCTAAACCGGGTTGGGGCAAGGTCCGCAACAACCCCACTCAAGCCAAAAGCAGGCTTGAATGGGCCACCCCAAGATTTTCTTGAGGGTGGGGGCAGCTGGGTAGCGTTACGCGGCGCTAAGGCGCAGAATGGACCGACGTGCCCGTTACCGGGCCCTTGCCCTCGAGAAGGGTTAACAACTGGTCGACCTTAACGCTGCTAAATTTCTCGATCAAGCCGGAAGGCCAACGCACCTCGACCGAGGCGGTGGTAAATGAACCTAGTCCGAAATGCAGACGCGGGTCGTTGGAAGAAAGATAGCTGCTTTGACTCAACAGCTCCTGAACCTGAACGCTGTTCCCGTAGCGGACCACAACACGAGCCCCGATAGCGCTACGATTGCTCCTGGTGCCCTCAAGCCGGATCTTCAACCAGTGATGGTTGCGGGGTGCATCGTTGCGGAGAAGGGAGGGCGGCTCGTTTTGATTCATGATCAGGATGTCGATATCCCCGTCGTTGTCAAAATCGCCGAAGGCGCATCCGCGGCTGATATGGCGCGCCATCACCGCGGCATCATCGCTCATTTGCAGGAACTTGCCGTCACCCAAGTTCCGGAAAAGGATGGCCGGGCCTTTGGCGGGATACTTGGCAAAGGTGCGCTCCAGACTGGGATACACATTTCCGGTGACGCAGAACAAGTCCGGCAGCCCGTCGTTGTCCAGATCGACGATTCCCGCACCCCAGGAGACGAAGCGTCGCTCGTTGCCAATCCCCGCGGCGATCGAGACGTCGTCGAAGTCTCCTTTGCCAGAGGAGCGGTAGAGGCCGCTGGGCTGCAATTGGAAGTGAGTCTTGAAAACATCTGTGTGACCATCAAGATTGTAGTCGCCAAGTCCCACGCCCATTCCACCCATCTCCTGGCCGTCACCGCTTACCGCCAGGCCACGCGTCAACGCCTCTTCCCTAAAGGTGCCGTCGTGGTTATTCATGAAGAGGAGACTCGGAGTGGAGTCGCACGCGACAAAGATATCTGGCCAACCGTCCTCGTCGGCATCAAAGGCAACAGCCGTCATGCCGTAGGAAGAGAAGACGGTATCGATGCCCGACTTTGCCGATACATCTGCGAACGTGCCATCTCCGTTGTTACGGTAGAGTGAGTGGGGTGGAGCTTTCAATCCGCGCGGGCCGCAATATACCGGCAATCCCTCGTAGGAACACGTGGCAACGTGGATATCCGGCTTGGGCGCGTGGTCCATGTCAATTTCCACATAGTTCGCCACAAACAGATCCAGGTTTCCATCACGATCGAAGTCAAAAAACGTACAGCCAGTTCCAAAGCGGTTTCCCGCGTGGAGCAGGCCCGCCTTGACAGTAACGTCAGTAAAGGTTCCATCCCCGTTGTTGTGGTAGAGACGGTTATGGCCGTAGTACGTAAGAAACAGATCTTCCCAGCCGTCATTGTTATAGTCGCCGACGCAAACACCTGTCGCCCAACCTGGATCGGCGAGACCCGCTTTGGCCGTCACATCGGTGAAGGTTCCGTCGCGATTGTTGCGGTAGAGGCGGTTTCCCGAGCCTGGCGGGATGCTCCCGAGTTGACGGCCGCCAACGATGAAGATATCCATCCAGCCATCGTTGTCGAAATCGAAGAACGCGCAGCCACCTCCCATCGACTCGACGATATAAGTTACCTCACCGGATGTTCCATACAGAATGGGGCTTGTCAGACCGGCTTGCGCTGCTACATCTGTGAAGCGGGAAAAAGGAGGCAGCGATGAAGCGGCAGGGGCGACCAACGCTGCTGAAACCCGCGGCGCAAAAAGGGAGCCGGTACTCGCAAGCAAGGTATGCAGGAATCGCCGGCGGGAAGGAAAGCGTGGCATGGGGTCTTGTCGATACTGGTTATGGCGCGGGAGCAGCGGACGCGCCCGAAGCCAACATTCTGAGTATCTGCTGCGCAGGCTCGTCTGTGGGATCTATCCGTATTGCATTCTGCGCCGATTCGCGTGCCTCAGTGTATCGCGCTTCGCTGGCCAGGGTGGCTGCGAGATTAGTCCAACCCTGGACTGAGCGGGGATTGGAGGCTAGAGCGTCGCGAAATTGTTGCTCCGCTTCGCGATCCTTACCTTGCTGGCCAAGCAGAGTTCCGAGATTGAGGGATGCTTCGGCAAAATGCGGTGTGATTCGCAGCGCGCGCCTGAAGTGTTCTTCTGCAACGGCCAACTCACCGCTCTTTGCTGTCAGAATACCAAGTTGGTCCTCGGCCTGGGATAGATTGGGGTTGAGAGCAAGAGCTCTCTCGAGGACAGCCCGCTCCTTCGATAAATCTCCTGTGCGATCCAGCGCCAAAGCGAGGTTGTACTGCAAGGTGGCGTTTTCCGGATCGGCGCCGATCGCCTCCCGGTAAAGCTCGACTGCTCTCGCTGCATCGTTTGCCCGCAAGGCTTGTGCTGCCTCACTGGATTTCGTAATGGAGAGATCGCGCTTTTCGGCGGCCAGCATCTTCTGACGATAGATGTTGAGTTGGGCCTGCGACTCATCCTTGCGACCCAAGGTACGCAGAACCTGGGCAAGTTGGAAATGCGCCTCTGCCTGGGTGGGGTCGAGCTTGATGGCTAACTGCAACTGCTCCAGAGCTGATTGCGGCTGCTGCATGCGCGCCAGAGCCACACCGAGGTTGTAGCGGGCATCATAGTGTTGCGGATCGAGTGCTACCGCCTTGCGGAGATGTTCACTGGCTGCGGCAAATTCCTGGTCCTCCCGCTCCACGAGCCCAGAGAGGTAGAGCACTTCAAAGTTATCGCTGCTTGCGGCCAACAGTTGTTGCGCAAGGGGCCGCGCGGCTTCGTAGTCGCCCTTCAGAACCAGCAAGCGCAGGTCGAGCAATTGCAAGGTAGTATCGTCCGGATGGGCGGCGAGAGCGGTCTTCAGGATGGAGATTGCCTCTTCGTAGCGATGCGCCCGGGCAAGGACCGTTGCCAGCGCGGTGGCCAATCGTAATGATCCAGGTCTCGCGCGGTTTGCATCACTCAAAAGCGAGGCAGCGGTGTCAAGGTCGCCGGCATTGGAATAGGCAAGAGCAAGATCGAGGGTGAGATCTTCGTCGGGTGGGGCAGATCGCAAAAGATCGATGGCACCGGCATAATCCTGGCGCGCGATGCGTGATTTTGCCAACCAGTCCAAACCAGTGACCGAGGATGGGTCAATCTGCAGAGCTTGCTGCCAGGCGGCCTCGGCTTCCGCGCCCCTCCCTGCCTTGTTCAAGGCGGTGCCGAGCGCCAGCCTCGAGCGCGTGTCGTGGGGATCAAGCCTGGCCGCGCGGGTTAGTTCCGCGATCGCAGGCTCTGTTTTCCCCGCGGAGTAATAGGTGATCCCGAGAAAGTAGCGGAAACGTGCGGATTGAGGGTCGAGGCGCACTGCGGATTGGAAGGCAGAGGTAGCGCACGCAAATTGCTGCTGCTCACCGAACCACGCTCCCAGAGCCCCCCACGCCGTTGCCGACGGGTGACTACGCACTTCCTGATCCAGCCGTTCCGGTCCTCGGCAGGCCGGTGGTGTCGCCATTCCACAGTGCGCGGCCGAGACCATAACAAGGGCGGTGATGAGATTTCTATTTCGCATCCATCAATGTTGCGGGTCAGGGTTGAGTGGCCAGCGTCGATTGCCTCGGCGATGGCCGAGAGGCGCAATCGCGCCAATATATCGCGGCACCGAGCAAAGGCGCCTTTTCCAGCAAGACTGATGGTACCAATCGAAACCCTAATCCGTTCATCTGATTTCGCGCGGCCGGGAGAAACAAATGAGAAGATCGGGAGATGCCACCCCCAAACACGACGACCTCCGGACCAATGGGAGTTACGATGTCTTGTAGAACTTGACCCAGGTGGCATCCAAAAGTATTGAAGACCGCACGCGCGTCCGGATCGGTCGCGGCCTGCTGGGCGATGGCTTTAACCGACTGATGTCTGGCGGTGCGCGCCTGGTAATCGCCCTCCAGGGCGCGGGATGAAAGCGAGTCTTCGACGATCCCGCCCAGGAACGGAAGATTCCAGATTTCGTTGTCAGGCGGAACTCCCGGCGCTGTGTCATTGAGACTTCCGTCCTGGACAAAAGAGAAGCCGATACCGGTGCCCAGCATGATTCCGACAGCCTTCGCGGCGCCTTTGGCAGCACCCGCCCCAGCCTCACCCAATAAGGCAGCATCGGCATCATTCAGGAAGCGGATCTGCTCCGGCGTCCATGCGAAGCAATCAGCCAAAGCTGTCTTGAGGTCCACCCCGTAAAGGCTCTTCAGCTTGTGCCGCATGTAGCTTATGCCAGTGGCATAAGCGAACGGGGCGGGAAAGGCTATAGAGGCTCCGGCGGCCTGACCGATACCGCTGATGGGGCCGCCGATCACTTGCTGGCCAAGTTCGTGCAGCAGGCCGATGAAAGCATCGCTGGATATTGCGTCGGGCAGCGGCGCAACCGCCATGCGCAGAAGGGTCATGGGTTCAAGGAGGCAAAGCCCGACGGTTATGTGACTGCCCCCGATATCGTAGGACAACAGCCGATCTGCCGGTTTAACCGCCAAGCTGACTCTCCTGAAGATATCGATATCATTTGTAGCACACGGCTTCTCAGGAGAGTGAAGCTTCTCAAAAAATCCTCTTGACAAGTGTGTTTCCCCGGACGTAGAACTTCCCTCGTCCCATGATATCGATATCATGAGACCTTCGGCTGATAGCGATATCACGATTGGGATCGGCGGGCAGGACAGGATCCGCAGAGTCGAGTTGCAGTGCGCATCCATCCCCCCATCAACACTTTAAGGAGGCAACATGCAACAAATTCGCTGGTTTTTCTGGCTGATCGCAATCGCCTGTCTGGGGGGCTTGGCTTGGGCACAGACACCCACCGGAACCATACAGGGCTCGATAACGGATAGCACGGGGGCCACGATTCCGGCTGCAACTGTTACCGTCTCCAATAATGCGACCAGTGAAAGCCACACCGTGATAAGCGACCCGTCGGGCCGCTTTATCCTGCCGTTCGTTCCTCCCGGCACTTATACCGTGACAGTGGACGCCAAGGGCTTTCGCTCAGAACGGCAGGAAAGTATTGTCGTCGACGTTGCCGAAACACGGGCCCTGGTCTTCGTGATGAGCGTGGGAACCGCCGCCGAGACAGTCCAGGTGACCGCAACCACCCAGGCCCTGGACGTAGACAGTTCGAGCGTTGGCCAGACGATCCAGGCTCAGCAGATTCTCGACCTACCCGATAACGGGCGCAACCCATTCGATTTTGCGCTGCTGGTTCCGGGGGTAAATAACACAGGTGGTGCGTCAACTCCGCACATTGGCGGCAGCCGCAACGCAAACAACGAGCAACTTATCGACGGCATGACCAATATCCTGCCGGAAAACAATGTCGGTAACAATGAGAGCGCTTATAACCCGATCATCGATTCGGTGCAGGAAGTAAATGTACAGACGAGTGTATTGCCTGCCGAGTATGGACGCTTCTCCGGCGGCACGATCAGCCTGATCACCAAGGGAGGTACCAACGAGCTCCACGGCACGTTTTTCGAGTTTGCCGAGGACACGCCGCTGAACGCGTTGCCTTTCGGAAGCAGCAGCACGTCAGTCAAGCCGGATGCGTACCGGTACCAGACCGGCGCCACTGTGGGCGGTCCCATTGTGATACCCCATCTTTACAATGGCCATAACAAGAGCTTTTTCTTCTTCGACTTTGAGGATTCGCGCCAGTCCAGCGGAGTAGCAAACCACTATACGGTTCCCAATAAGAATTGGCTGACCGGAGATTTTTCTGATATCCCCGGGCAGATCTACAATCCTTATTCGGTTCATCCGGTTACCAACCCGGATGGTTCAACAAGTTACCAACGCGATCCCTTCCCCGGCAACATAATACCTGCCAGTCTTCTCGGGTCTGCAGGTTCCAAGATCGCGCAGGCAGCGTTGGCCTATTACCCGGCGCCCAACGTTCCTGGGGCTACGCCTGAATCTACGGGGAATTTCCTGCAGGTGGGGGCAGCGCTGAACAACTATTGGCACTACGACGCGCGACTGGACCACGATGTGACCAAGAAGTGGCACTCGTTCCTGCGCTTCTCGCAGTTTTCCAACGACAGCGCCCCCTTGAACGACTACAACAATGCGGCGTCGCCCGGCGGATACAACGGACCAGACCACGCCACGGCAATCAGTGCGTCCTTCAATAACACCGTCACCTTCACGCCTACTTTGCTGGGTGAATTCCGTTACGGTTACTCTAAGTCGACTTCGGTGCGCACGCCGTTTCCCTCGAAAGGCTTCACGCTTACCAGCCTGGGCTTCCCGCAATCGCTTGCCGACCAGGCAGAAGGGGGGCTCTCTACAGTTTTCCCGAGCTTTACCTTCTCCAACAGCTTTTCAGATCTCGGCACGGACGGTTACGTTGCGCTCAAAGAAAATCCGCTGGCGCAGGATGTGAACGGCAGCCTGGTTAAGATTCTCGGCGGCCATAGCATTAAGTTTGGGGGCGAGTATCGCGAACTGCTGCTGGATTTCTACCAGTATGCTTATCCGACTGGGAATTTCTCCTCTAATACCAGTTGGACCCAGCTGAATCCGCAAAATAACGATGGAACGGGAAACCCCATCGCTTCCCTACTGCTCGGCCTACCCAACAGCGGCGACCAACCCAATGAGCCTTCGGTTGTTTCCACCAGCGGTTACATGGCCTTCTACGTACAGGATGACTGGAAGGTTACCCCCAAGCTAACCGTCAATGCCGGCATCCGTTGGGACGCCGAAATACCCCGGGTGGAAAAGCACAATCAGTTGTCTTACTGGAATCCCGATGCCACCTCACCTTTGCAGGGACTGGTGCCTGCCAGCGCCGGTTGCCCTAATTGCGGCAGTTTAAACGGCCAGATGCAACTGGTGGCCATCCCTGGCGCGCAGTACGGCCGCCACCAGGTACCTACGAATTGGAAGGACTGGGGTCCGCGTCTGGGCGCGGCTTGGAATCCGACCCCCAAGTTGGTGGTTCGCTCCGGTTTCGGCATCGTCTTTCAACCCTCGGCACTGCAGGCAGCCGGTACCAGCGGCTCCCCCGGAATCGAAGGATTCACCAGCCAGACGAATCTGGCCACAAGTTTCAACAACCAGCAGACGGCTCCGACATTCGATTTGTCCAATCCCTATCCCAGCGGGTACAACTTGCCGCAGGGCAAAATCCCAGCCTGCGTTGCTTCGCCCGCCTGCGTTCATGCGATCGACGTCGGCACAGGAATCAGCCAATCGTTCTTTGATTCCCACCGTTCGCCGTACAGCATCCAGTGGAATGGGAACTTCCAGTATGCGTTTCCCAGCAATCTGATTCTGGAGGTGGGGTATCTGGGCAACCGAGGCATTTATCTCATCAACGGAGATCCCGGCAAACCGTATGACCAGTTGCCTGACAGTTATCTGAGCCAGGGGGCCGCTCTGCAGAACACTCAGGTCGCGAACCCGTTCTATGGCATTATCACCACGCCGGGATCGGATCTTGCTCAGCCAATGATTCAGGCCAGCAAGCTGTTGCGCAAATGGCCCGAGTATGACGGCGTCAGCAGCTTCCGTAAGCCTGGGTCTTCCTCTACCTACAATGCGTTTACCCTGCGCGCCGACAAACGGTTGTCAAATGGCCTGGTCTTTACTCTCTCGTACACGGAAGGCCGAGAGTATGACAATGCCGCATCCGCCGTGAATTATCTGGGACCCGCCAGCCAGACTTATGCGGACCAGTACAATCCGAAGGCTGAGTGGGGCATAGGTGCTCAGAACGTGAATGCCCAGATCGTTGCCAGCTCTATCTATGAGCTTCCGTTCGGGCGCGGCAAGATGTTTCTCAACAGCGCAGGAAAGGGCACCAACCTGTTGGTGAATGGCTGGCAGGTGGCCGGAATCGAAAACTGGAGCACCGGTAATCCGGTCTTGATGGGATCGTTCGACAACGGAACTACAGCAGAGACGATCTTCACTCTCTCGCAGCGTCCAGCATGGGATGGGAAATCGTCGAGCACCGGTACGGCTCCCTTCACAAAATTCGATTGGCAGGATTTCGCCAAGCCGGCTCCCTACACAATCGGAAATTCACCTCGCGCGCTGTCGTGGGTCCACAACCCCGATTCCCAGAATTTCGACTTCTCGCTAACCAAGAACACCAGGTTTGGCGATCGATATAACGTACAGATCCGGATGGAGATGTTTAACGCTTTCAACCATCCTAACTTGGGCACGGTCGACGCCAATTTCGGGGACCAGAACTTCGATTCCAACGGCAACCGAACGGGTGGCAACTTCGGTACGGTTCCAACCGGTTCGTTCAGCAACAGCTCCCGGCAGATCCAGTTGGCTGCCAAGGTCTACTACTAAGCAGTGATGCGGCCCGCGCTAACCGGCGCGGGCCGCATCGTTTTGCTCACCGGGTTTCTACTTTCACCGAGGCTGGGAGAGCTTATAGGCTCTCCAGCCTCATTTTCATGAGGAAGGCTAAAATCCTATCCAAGCAAAGTCGATGAATCCTCAAGCTCCGGTCGCGATGAATCGCTTACCTCTCCACTCTACTTGCCGCCTGGCCTGTGTCTTCAGCATGGCGATCGCGTTCATTCCTATGTACGCGCAGTCTCCGGCAACGCCGGTTGAGAGCTACGGTCCGTACAATGTGACCTCGTTGCCGGGTGGACGGGGGTTGACCAAGCAGCTCGAGGGCGAGCAGTTTTTGTCGGAGCAGGGAGCCCGCTGGTCTATGGTGTTCTGGTTCCGGCCCAGCGAGGCACTGTCCGGCTCTACGCTGCTGGCAGGCTTCGGAGATCCAGGTGCAGGGAACGCCCGGTATGTTGGACTTGCGGGCAATCACCTTATCCTTTCGCTGGGCCGCGAGAAGAGCCCAGGGTCGCAGTCGGAGTTGGCTCCCGGGGAGTGGCATTTCGCTGCAATGGTCTGCGATGGGCAGAGCGCGACCCTTTATGCGGATGGGGTCGCAGCGGGTAGTCAAGAAGTCGGATGCGGGCCTGTGGCGCCGCTGCTGCGTTTCGCGCCAACGGGTCTGCCACCCGCCATCGACAGTCACTTTGGCGGCCAGATCGCGGAATTAAAAATATATCGCATCCCTCTCACGGCTGCCGAGATTCAGCAAGCCTTCGCCGTGCGGCCGGACATATCGCTGGCGGTTTTTGAAGACGCTTCGCCCTCGTGGCCGTTACAAACACGCGCACAGGCCGGATACACAGCCCCACAGGATCCTTCAACACTACCCCGCGCGATCGCATCGCCCCAGAAGCCAAAGGCTCAGCCGGCACCGACTGGAGGCACGAAGCTGGCAGGTGCGAACCCCTGGTCAATACAGGGTGGGTGGAAGTTACAGGCGGCGCCTCAAGTGAAGGAATCGGGCATGCAGATCTCGCAGCCGGGCTATTCCGCAAGCGACTGGTATGCCGCGACGGTGCCTGGGACCGTACTCACAACCTTGATCGATCGCGGGGTCTATCCTGACCCCGATTACGGCCTGAACAACCTGGCCATTCCGGAGAGTCTCGCACGTCAGAGCTACTGGTATCGGGTTGCATTCGAAGTACCGCCGCAGGCTCGGAAACGAACTCTAACGCTAACCTTCCAGGGCATCAACTATGCCGCCGAGGTGTGGCTCAATGGTCAACGTCTCGGCGATGTCACAGGCGCATTCCTCCGCGGTAAATTCGACATCACAAAGTTGGTGACATCCTCAGGTCCCAACGCGCTCGCGGTGCGTGTGAGTCCACCGCCGCACCCAGGCATTCCGCAGGAGCAATCCATCAAGGGCGGTCCTGGTGAAAACGGAGGTGTCCAGGTGATCGATGGCCCAACGTTTTCCGCGACGGAGGGATGGGACTGGATTCCCGGAATCCGCGATAGAAACACAGGAATCTGGCAGGATGTCACACTCTCGGCGACCGGTCCCGTGGAGATTGGCGATCTTCAGGTCGTGACCACTTTGCCCAAAGCCGATCGCAGTGAAGCGGATGTTGAGATCGAAGTGCCTTTGACCAACACTCGCAGCTCAGCAGTCAAAGGCGATCTGTCGGCCACCTTTGACGATGTGAAGATTACCAAGGCGGTGAACGCTGTTCCTGGTGAGTCCGTCATTCGTTTCCGGTCTGAAGAGTTCAGCGCTCTGAAGGTGCAGAACCCGAAATTGTGGTGGCCCAACGGATATGGCGAGCCTGCCCTGCACACCCTCAGTGTCACTTTCAGGTCTTCAGGCTCACCCAGCGACCAAAAGCAAATTGATTTTGGAATGCGGGAATTGAGTTACGAGCTTTCGCTCTTCGACAAGGGCGGTCACCTGAGGCGTGTGGAAGTGATGCCGGGCCGGACGCACGACGAATCGCTGCCACTGATCAATGAAACCCACGAAGGCATTCGGCAGATCGACGATCGAACGCCCAATCTCTCGGCTCCCGAGATTCCGCCGTCCGCTTCGCGGCCGGTTTTCGATGGACCGCGGCCAAGCTGGGCGCAGTCTTTGCGAGAGGATGCGGAGAACTCACCCTCCGTTCGCGATGTAGGCGGAGACTGGGTCGGCACCGACCTGGTTATCAAGGTGAATGGGATTCGGATTGCCGCACGCGGCGGTAATTGGGGAATGGATGACAGCCGCAAACGTGTCAGCATACAGCGGCTGGAACCGTACTTCCGGCTTCACCGCGATGCGCATCTGAATCTGATCCGAAACTGGATGGGCCAGGATACCGAGGAGAACTTTTACGCCCTCGCCGACAAGTATGGCCTCATGGTTTGGAATGATTTTTGGGAGTCGACCCAGAATTACAACCTCGAGGCACAGGATCCGCAGCTCTTTCTGAGCAATGCCCGAGACACGATTCTTCGCTATCGCCACCATCCGTCTATCGTGGTCTGGTGCGGCAGAAACGAGGGGATGCCACAGCCAATCGTAAACGAGGGGCTCGCAGAGCTTGCCCGTACCCTGGATCACACCCGCTACTACACCGGCAGCTCCAACCAGGTGAATCTTCGCAACTCCGGGCCCTATAAATACCAGGCGCTGGGGAGTTACTACCGCATCAACCGCGGCTTCAGTGTTGAATTGGGCATTCCCAGCGTACCCACACTTGAGAGCATCAAGGCGTTCATCCCCGAGCCCGATCAATGGCCAGTCAGCGACACCTGGGCATATCATGACTGGCATCAATCGGGCAATGGAGCCGTGGCACCCTTCATGGCGCATATGGAGACCGAGTTCGGCGCTCCCACCAGCCTGGAAGACTTCGAACGCAAGGCACAGATGCTGAATTATGTTGGGCATCGCGCCATCTTCGAAGGGTTCGCCGCGCACTTGTGGCAACCCAATTCCGGGCGAATGCTGTGGATGACCCAACCCGCATGGCCTAGCATGGAGTGGAATATCTTCAGCTCGGATTACGATACCCAGGCCAGCTTCTATGGGGTGCAGAAGGCTTGTGAACCAGTCCACGCGCAAATGGACCTGACCAACAACGCCGTCGACCTGATTGATCTGGGCGCGGCGCAGTTGTTTCACGTCGCTAGTCAAGTCGAAGGCCTCGACGGGAAGGTTTTGCTGGATCAGACGCAAGATGTGTCAGCAGCGGCCAATGCGCGGACGCGGGTTAGAACGCTGGACCTGGACGACCTGGCGGCCGGCCACACTGTGCTGGTGAAGTTGAAGGTTAGCGATGCCGGTGGCCGGCCGGTCTCGGACAACCTCTATTGGTGGTCTGCCCAAGAATCGAGCCTGAGTGAGTTGAATGTTCTCCCTGAGGCCAAGCTCACAGCCTCGGCGAGCTTGTCTTCTGAGGGTGGGGAACGAAAGGTAGCAGTCGAACTAACCAATGGCGGAGCGACGCCGGCTCTCATGATCAAATTGACTCTCAAAGAAGCAACGACAGGCGAACGCATCCTGCCCGCCAATTACAGCGAAAACTACCTTTCGCTGCTTCCAGGAGAGACTCATACCGTCGTGATCAGTTTCTCGGGAGAGTCAGCCAAACCCTCCGTCGGTATAAGAGGCTGGAATCTGAAGACCGAGGACATCAATGTGAATGGAGCAAACTGATGGAAGAAATTGCTGACCTGCTGAAGACTATCGCGCACGCACCCGTCAAGAAGCGCGCAATCACCAATCGCGATGTGCTTAACGAGGCTTACGCCTATGCCAAGCCGAGCTCGTTTTCCCGTGGCATGAGGATCGATCTCAACGGCCTGGTCATCCTTCTGATCTCCGGCACAGCCAGCATCGACGAGCATGGCCGGAGCATTCACATTGGAGATTTCCGGGCGCAGATGCGGCGCACGCTCGATAACATTACCGGCCTGCTGGCCAGCGAGGGCGCCACCTGGCACGACATCGTCCGCACCACCTGCTATCTGCGGGATATAGAGCGCGACTACGCCGTCTTCAACGAGGAGCGGACTGCGTTCATGAAGGGGCAGGGTCTGGACCCGCTGCCTGCGTCGACCGGAATCCAGGCCACGCTTTGCCGGCCAGAGCTGTTGGTGGAGATCGAGGCTATCGCTATGTTTCGCTCGGAACCGGATGTAGCAGACTCCGAGAGCTAACCGCTTTACGTAGTAGGGACCCTATGAAGAAAATTCAAATCGCCATTCTCATGACTGCTGTCGCCACTGCGGTATTAGGCCTTCTCGCATTCGCTATGCGTGATGCCCGTTCGGCGGTCCTGGCTACAGAGAATAATCCGGCCACAACCACCATCGACTATCCCCTGAACGGTTCGATTTTTCCTCCCGAGATTACGCCTCCAACATTTCTCTGGCGCGACACTGCGGAGGCCAGTCATTGGCGGATCGAGATCAAGTTCGCCGACGGTTCGGCTGCAATGGGTTTTGATTCAGCCGGCCCCCCTCTGAGCGTTGGCGAAATTGATCCACGCTGTATTTCAGCAAACAACGAATTGCCGAAGCTCACTCCGATGCAGGCGGCTGCGCACACCTGGATTCCGGACACGAAACCTGGGAAAAGATCAAGAAACACTCGGTCACCGGTCCTGCGCAAATCGTTATCACCGGCTTCAGCCAGAACGACCCAAAGCATGCATTGCCCAGCGGCCAAGTTTCCATTCAGACCTCAAGGGACCCGGTCGGAGCACCTATCTTCTACCGCGATGTGCCGCTGATGCCTTCGGAAACCGAAAAAGGCGTTATCAAGCCCCTGGCGGCAAACGCGATTCAACTGATCCAATGGCGGCTGCGCAGCATCGACCAACCCCAGAGCCACGTAGTTCTAGAGGGCATGCACACCTGCGCCAATTGCCACTCCTTTTCCCGGGATGGCAAGACCATGGGCATCGACATGGATGGGCCGCGCAACGATAAGGGGTTGTACGCACTTGTTTCGGTGAAGCCTCAGATCACCATCGGCAATAAGGACATGGTCTCGTGGAATCCATCCCAGGATCGCCAGTTCGGGTTGAATCGGGTGGGTTTTATGTCGCAGGTTTCGCCGGACGGCAAATACGTGTTGACCATGGTTACGAAGTCCGACCGAGCTCCTGAAAATAACTACTACGTGTCAAATTTCAAAGACTATCGTTTTCTTCAAGTGTTCTATCCGACGCGCGGGATCCTGGCATGGTATGAGCGCGCCACGGGACAACGTCACCCGCTGCCCGGCGCCGACGATCCGCAATTTGTTCAAACCAATGGAGTGTGGAGCCCTGATGGGAAGTACGTGGTCTTTGCCAGGGCTAGGGCAATCGATCCATACCCAGCCAATGTGAAGATGGCTGCCTATGCCAACGACCCCAATGAGGCCCAGATTCAATACGATCTTTATCGAGTGGGGTTCAACGGGGGCGAAGGGGGTAGGGCGGAGCCGATTGCCGGCGCGTCTGCAAAACGGCATGAGCAATTCGTTTCCCAAAGTGTCGCCTGATGGCCGCTGGATCGTGTTCGTGCAGTGCCGCAATGGCCAGGTGATGCGTCCCGATAGCCAGCTCTACATTGTTCCGGCTGAAGGGGGAGAGGCGCGCCGCATGCGGGCCAACATGTCACCCATGAACTCGTGGCACAGCTTCTCTCCCAACGGACGATGGCTGGTGTTTTCGTCGAAGAGCCGGGGACCTTACACCAAAATGTATCTGACGCACATCGATGAAGCGGGCAACGACAGCCCCGCGATCCTGATCGATAACTCGACGGCGGCAAACCGCGCGGTGAACCTTCCGGAATTCGTGAACATCCTGCCGGATGGCCTGGTAAGGATCAACACACCGGCGGTCGACATGTACAAGCAGTTTGACCAAGCAGTCGAACTTGGAGAGAAGGGCGAGAACGCAGCCGCAATTGCTGAATGGAGGCAATTGGCAGCGGCAAATCCGGAGGAAGCGCGCATCTACAATAACCTGGGTGCGGCTCTGGCCCGCAGCGGCAAGTTCGAAGAAGCCATCCCGGAATATCAGAAGGCACTCGATCTCAACCCGCAGTACAGTTCGGTCCACGGCAATCTTGCCGGCGCCTTGATGAAGGCCGGGCGCACGGAGGAGGCAGTGCCGCAGTTTCAGAAGGCGTTGGAACTTACTCCCGAGTCGGCGGATATTCACAATGCTTATGGAAGCGCGTTGGCCAAGCAGGGTCATCTCGACGAGGCGATGCAAGAATTCGCCACGGCAATCAAGATCAATCCCCGCTTGGCCGAAGCTCATAACAATCTCGGCATTGCGCTGCGGTCGACCGCACGTGCTGGGGCTGAGAATGAATTCAAAACCGCCATTTCGCTTGATCCACACCATGCGGAAGCACAGAACAATCTGGGCACGCTTTACGGCCAGCAGGGTGTAGATGCGCAGGCAGAGAAGTTGTTTCGTGAGGCGATTGAGAGTAGACCAACGTTCGTAGACGCTTTCGTGAATCTCGGTGCTATCCTGGCAAGCGAATCGCGTTTTACCGAAGCCCAAGCAACGGTGAACAAGGCTCTTCAAATCGACCCGAATAACAAAGAAGCCCAGGATCTTCAAGCGATGATCAAAGCTCGCGGAAGCGAGTGAGCTATAGATCCGCCCCCGGGAGTCGGAAAGCCATAAGCGCTAACGTGTTCGGCAGAACATAGAAGTCCGAGAAAACGCTGGTTTTTTGCATCTCCAACTCACTGCTTATCTCACCCATGCCGCTCAGAGCTTTCCGACCAACGACGCCCGAGAAGAGGATCTTGCTGCGGTACGCTATTGATGATCGCGGGTACATCTTTTCGTGCACTGGACCGTGGCGATCCGCCAGGAGCGGGCTTCGGTGGTTGAAAAGCTCTGAGCGGCATGGGTGAGATAAGCATCCTCGAGGTCCTTCGACTGCGCGCCACCAGGCGCTGTGTGGTGCGATAAATCTGTGAGGCGCTCCGCTCAGGATGACGATTTTGTGGGAGTTTTGACGAAAGACACGACCTTCCGTCTGGAACGAGCCCTGGTCATGCACCCATGAGACAAAAAAATGGGGCCGAACCTATTGGAGGTTCGGCCTTGAGGAGCGAGGCTAAAGTAGAGTTTGCAGGCGCCAACCAATTGCATGAACGACTGATCTGGCCATAACTTACAGCAGCAGCTACAGTTGCAGCCATGACGCCCGCAGAACCGTTTCTTTCATCGACAGAAACGTTTCTGTAACTCGACCGGGTTGAGTAGACCGCACTCCTCGCCGAGGTGTCAAGCGAATAATTTTCGCATCGCGTGACGGCAGAGAACCCGGGGCAGAAACCTATAGACATGTTCGGTTCTGACAGGGATAGTAAGAAGCGACGTTTCTCTTAAACGGTTTCCGGGAAGGCAGTTTTGAGCAGTAAGAAAACAACTGACAAAAACGAGCGGGTAACTCTCCGCACTCTGGCCAACCATCTTGGCTTGTCGCTCACCACGGTATCGGTGGTGGTGAGCGACTCGCCGGCTGCACAGGCAATTCCGCCGGCCACCAGGAAACGTATTCTTGCGGCCGCCAGCGAGTTGCACTACCGGCCTAATTACTTCGCACGGTCGCTGCGCCAGAAGCGGAGCATGTCCGTCGGAATATTGATCGCAGAGATGAGCGAGGGCTACTTCACCCTGGTGATGAACGGGGTGGAAGAGTACCTGGTGGCAGAAAAATACTTATATCTGCTGGCCGCCCATCACTGGCAGCCGGAGCTGCTCGAGGAATATCCGAAGATGTTGCTGGAACGGTCAGTGGACGGCCTTCTGCTGGTGAATACTCCCCCACCAACCCGGGTTTCGGTGCCTACGGTCTCGATTTCGGGACATCAAGCCGTAGCCGGAGTGACGAACATCGAACTCGACCACAAGCAGGCAGCTCGTCTCGCATTGAAACATCTTTGCGAACTGGGACATCGCAGAATCGCGTACATGAGAGGCCAGGAGCAGACAGTCGACACAGATCCCCGGTGGCGGGAGATTATGGAAACGGCCCGCGACTTCGATATGGAGATTCATACGGAGCTGCTCATTCGATTGACAGAGAACAGTTGGTCACCCGCCCTGGGTTATGGCCCGGTCAAGGCGTTGCTATCGCGCACGCGGGATTTCACCGCGCTCTTCGCCTTTAATGACATCGCAGCCATTGGCGCCATTCGCGCGTTGCATGAAGCCGGCCTGCGGGTGCCGGACGACGTATCGGTCATCGGCTTCGACGACGTGCTCAGCGCACCTTTCGGCAT
Organism: uncultured Acidobacteriaceae bacterium; assembly: GCA_963834205.1. GTDB lineage: Bacteria > Acidobacteriota > Terriglobia > Terriglobales > Acidobacteriaceae > PALSA-350. The sequence goes on from CAWIBI010000069.1 coordinate 223,600, forward strand.
TCCGAGCCTGACCACCATTCGGCAACCCCTGCGTGATATGGGGAAAGCAGGCGCGGAAACTCTGCTCAACCGAATCAATCATCCAAAAGCACATCACCCCCAGCGCGTGATCGTGCAGCCGGAGCTGGTTGTACGGGAATCGACAGCCCAGGCTAGTTCCCAATGTCCGTCTGCGGCGCAGCAACGAAAGAGACCTGCGCCGCGCACACGAGCCTAGGGTTTCTGTTGATTTTCGCTCCTCATGCTTTCCACGGCGGAACGGCACTCTTTCTGAAGGAAGTCCAGCAGTTGGTCCATATGTTCCGTACGAGTGCGAAAGTTTACCGGACTAATCCGGAAATACATCTTTCCCTTCAACTCCGTTGTCGAGAACCAGAACTTGCCGCTTTCTTCTACTCGACGGGCAACCTCCGCATGGAGTTCTCTGGATTGAGCCTGATCATGGTCCGCACCGCGATGCCGGATACAGATCGCCGATAGCGGCGGCTCGCATGCCGCCTCAAAGTCAGGATGGCCGGCTACCAGGGAGTAAAGGTGCTTTGCCTGGCGGACGTTGTTGTCGACCCATTCGCCTATCTGGCGCGCGCCATAACGCTTGAAACTCATCCACACCTTAAGCCCGCGAAAGCGCCGGGACTGCTCGAAGCTGTGGACGTAATACTGGTATCGCTCATTGGCACGATCGTACTCGTCTGTAAGATAAGCGGGCTTTATCCCGAAGGACGCAGTCAAGCGCCGGTCGTCCCTGACCAGAATCGCACCCGCATCCAGTGGCGCGTAGAACCACTTGTGAGGATCAATGGTGACCGAATCCGCGAGCTCTAATCCTTGATGGCGCATGGGCCATGCGTGAGAAAGCAACATGCCGCCGCCATAGGCGGCATCGGCGTGAAGCCACATTCCTTCGCGATCTGCGATGGCGCGAAGCTCGCGCAGCGGATCGATCGCGCCGGTATTCGTGCTTCCGAAGATGGCCACGATACACACGGGACGTATGCCCCTTTTACGGTCGTCTGCAATGGCTGCTTCGAGCGCATCCAGGCGGACGCGGAATTTGGAATCGGTGGGCAGCGCACGCAACGCCTCTCGCCCTAGTCCGACAGCGTCCACCGCCTTATCCACCGATACGTGGCGTTCTTCCGAGGTGTACACGGCCCAGCGTTCTTGGACTCCTTCATGCTGAATCCGGTCGCCCGATACGAAGTCGCGCGCCAGCTTGATGCCGGTGAAGTTGGCCATCTGGCCGCCGCTGGTAAGGTGGCCGCCGGCATTCCCATCGTATCCAACCAGATCAGTGAGCCAACGGACGGTGCGCCTCTCCATGGCGACGGCAGCAGGCCCGATTGTATAGGCGCCAAGGTTCTGGTTGAGTGCGGAGCAGATGAAGTCCGCAATAATTCCAATCGGATTTGGCGAGGGAGTAATCAAGCCCATGTAACCCGGGTGGCCGACATTGGTGCAATTTGGAAGAAGCTTCTGCTCCAACTCGCGCAGCACTGTTTCCGGCGGAGTGGGATCCAGGGGCAGGGGCTCGGCAAAGAGCCGCGCCAGCGCTGCCGGCTCCACGTTGGGAAACACCGGCTTTTCCTCGATGTCATCAAGATACTCGGCCAGCAGGTCCACCACCCGGTGTCCGAGTTCGCGAAATTCGTTGGTGTTCATCGGCCCTCCAGCTTCGATCTTAAACAGGAAGACCCAGGAAGACGATGGAGCCCGGTCTTGGGGATGGTACTCTGTCAGACTTGACGAAGTTCTGTGGCGGGGCGGATATAAAGACGTACCCCAGGGGGCTCAACAGGTTGCGGAAAAAGTGCAGTTTTGAGGGGAAGGCAATCCCTCAGAGGCTAAAGCCGAATTCATTTCAACGCAGTTATGGACGGCCTGATGCTCGCTGCGGCGAGGTAGGCCGTCCCCTTCAATGGAGGAATCCAAGAATGATCTTGCACGGCCGCCGGGGGCTGCTTTGCGCCGCGGTGTTGGCTCTTTCGCTGTTGGCTCACCGTGGGCTTGCCGAAGACAAATTGCTGATCGTTAACGGTACGGAGCTGACCATGAAGCCGGGGCAGAGCGAACCGTTCGTCGGCTATGTTCTGGTTGGCAATGACGGAAGGATCAAGGCGATCGGCGAAGGCAAACCTCCTGCCGGCACGACTGCGCATACTACTTATGATGCCAAGGGCAAGTTTGTGCTGCCCGGGTTTATCTCCGCGCACAGCCATATGTCGGAAAGCGCCTTTCGCGGGCTGGCGACGGACCAATATGTTTACCAGTACCCCGCCATGACAGGTTGGGTGGAGGCACTGGAGACCCGGGAGCTCGGTACCAAGCCGGAAGACTATTACTGGTTTACCCTGCAGGGCGCGCTCGATCACCTGGTTCATGGAATCACTTCCGTTTACAACTTCGCGTATGCACGAGAAGATGACGAGGCTTTTGAGGAATATCAGTGGCGCGCTGAACTCGATTCCGGGATGCGCTTCATTCATTCCTACGAGCCTTCAGGCAATTCGACGCCGGAAGTGCGCCGGGCGAACCTGGAGAAGTTCCTGGCCTATGCGAAGAAAGATATGGGCCGGCCAACCGTCTTGAAAATGGCTTACTCAGGATGGATTACCACGCCCCAGGCCATAAAGCTCGATGCATCGTTTATGCGCGATTACCATCTATACTCGGAGATTCATTTCCTGGAGTCTCCGGTAAACCAGCAGGCGCAGCGCGATACCTTTCAATACATCGTGGATGCAAATATGCTGGGGCCGAATATCAGCTTCGGGCACTTCATCCACCCGGATGACGCAATCTTGAAGGCGGTGGCTGCCGCCGGCTCGGGAATGGTATGGAACCCTATGTCGAATGGAAGGCTGGCATCGGGTATCGCCGACATTCCGAAGTATCGCAAGATGGGGATCAAGGTGGGCATGGGGGTCGATGGCCAGGGAAGTTCGGACTTGCCGGACCCATTCGAAAATATGCGCATGGGCCTTTACGTAATCCGCGCACGCAATGAAAGCGCTACGGTTCTGCAGCCGATTGACGTGCTGCGTTTTCACACCATGGGCAGCGCTGAAGTTCTCGGTGTGGCGGACAAGGTGGGCAGCCTGGAAGTGGGCAAGTTCGGCGACGTTATTATTGTCGATCCGAAACTGGTGGAGCGCGGACCTGTCATCGATCCTTATGCCGCGGTGGTGCTTTCCTGCAATGCCATGAATCTGGCCAAGGTGTATGTCGGCGGCGACTTACTGGTCGACACCTACCATTTGCAAAAGAACGACATGAGCAAAGTATCTCGCGAAGTAAGTCAACGAGTGGCACGACTACACTGAATATGGGGTTGAGCGATCTATGGCCGGCAAGTTTCGCATAGGACGTCGGGATTTCTTCAAACAGGCCGCCGGCGCAATTGGGGCTACCACACAACTTCCTCACTGGCCTGCATTCGCAGAGGCAGAGGCACAGGGCGCGCAGCGGACGGCTCGGGAGGCCGCAGAGAGGATCTCGTTTCCACGCGTATTCGCCGGCGAACAGCTTAAAATGCTTGCCTTTCCGCTGGGCGGCGTGGCCGCCGGAAGCGTGGCCCTGGGAGGGCGAGGGCAGCTACGCGATTGGGAGATTTTCAACCGGCCGAACAAGGGCTTTTCTCCGCAATACGCATTTCCCTCGATATGGATCAAAGCCGGAGACGCCAAACCTATCACGCGTGTGCTGGAAGCGCGGATATTGCCGCCCTTCGAGGGGCAGGACGGCTTGGGCTCAGCCAATTCGCCGGGTTTAAGCCGCATTGCTACGGCCGAATTTACGGCGGCGTATCCGCTGGCACATCTTCGATTCAAAGATCCGAGCATCCCACTCAGGATCGAACTGGACGCGTTCTCTCCATTCATCCCGCACGACCCTGATGCGTCTGGATTGCCGGTCGCAATCATGCACTATCGCGTGAGCAACCCGACGGCTTCCAGCGCAAAGGTCGCGATCTCATTTTCCATCGATAACCCAGTCAAGGCCCCGACGAACGTCGACGTGGCGCGGCCGAACGAGGACCCGCGGGTTAATGAGTACCGCACGGCGACCCAGCTGGAAGGGCTGATGATGACGAATCCTAGCCTGGGAGCCAGCGATCCGATGCAGGGCAGTTTTGCGCTTGCGGTGATTTCCAGCCAAGGGACTCAGACGACATATTGGCGCGGCTGGCCGCGCAGGCGTTGGTGGAATTCGCCGATGTTGTTTTGGGATGCGTTTTCGCAGGATGGGGCGCTGCTCAACGAGCCGGCGTCGCGCAATGCAGTGGGGGCACTCTGCCAGCAGAGGACGATTGCTGCCGGCGGCTCCGCCGGATTCACCTTCCTGTTAGCGTGGCATTTCCCTAACCGTACCCCGGAGTGGTGTGGTTGGGACTTCCCTCAGGGCGAGGGCGCGACCATCATCGGCAACTACTATGCCACGCGCTTCAAGAATGCGTGGGGGGCAGCGGAATATACTGCTGCAAATCTCGAGTCGCTGGAAGCATGCACGCGAAAGTTTACCAATGCCTTCGCCGCGAGCACGTTGCCTGCAGCTGTCAAAGAAGCAGCGAGCGCCAACCTCTCCACGCTGGCGACGACCACCTGCTTCCGCACCGCGGATGGCGAATTTCATGGCTTCGAAGGCTCCGATGATCATCGGGGCTGCTGCTTCGGCAACTGCACCCATGTGTGGAATTACGAGACGGCGACGGCGTTTCTGTTTCCCTCGTATGCGCGGTCGCTGCGCCAAGCGTCCTTTGGGTACAGCATGGACGACCAGGGAGGCATGCGTTTTCGCCAGCTGCTGCCGGACGGGAAGGAAAGATACCACATCGCGGCAGCAGACGGACAGATGGGCCAGATCATCCACGCATACCTGGATTGGAAGCTTTCTGGAGACGCGGCGTGGCTTAAAACAATGTGGCCGCGAGTGAAAAAGGCGATCGAGTTCGCGTGGATTCCGGGTGGGTGGGATGCTAACCGCGACGGCGTCTTAGACGGTGTTCAACATAATACGTACGACGTGGAGTTCTACGGCCCGAATCCGTTGTGCGGAATCTACTACCTGGGGGCCTTGCGCGCGGCGGAAGAAATGGGGCGGGCCGCCGGGGATGACGCTTCTGCGGATGAGTATCGCAGGCTGTTCGACCAGGGCAGCCGCTGGATCGATGCGAACCTGTTTCGGGGAGAGTTTTATATCCAGCAGATTCGAGGGTTCCGGCCGGACCAGATTGCACCCCAGCTGCGCAGCGGTATGGGAAGCGACAATACGCAACAGCCAGAGTACCAAGTTGGCGGGGGCTGCCTGATCGATCAACTTCTGGGACAGTATCTCGCGGACATCGCCGGACTGGGGCCTCTGGTTTCACCGGAGCACGTGCGGACCACGCTGGATTCGATCTATCGCTACAACTACAAACGCAGCTTGGTAGACCATGACACGGTTCAACGTACCTACGCTCTGAACGAGGAAGCTGCCGTGCTGGTTTGCGATTACGGCAAGGCGCCTCGCCCTCATATTCCCTTCCCTTATTACGCTGAGGCGTGGACAGGCCTGGAGCATTCGACCGCGGCACTGATGTTCTACTCCGGCATGATTCCGCAGGGAGTGGAGTACGTCGAGAACCTGCGTGAGCGATACGATGGGGTCAAGCGCAACCCATGGGATGAAGCGGAGTGCGGCCATCACTACGCGCGGGCTATGTCGTCGTGGTCGAGCGTGGTGGCCCTGAGCGGGTTCCACTATGAAGGAGATCGCGGTCATGTTTCGGCACTGCCCAGGCTCCCGCAGGAGAACTTTCATTGCTTCTTTGCGACGGGCACAGGCTGGGGAACTTATTCCCTGAAGCGCACGCAATCGGGCGCGGTTCATCTTACGATCCAGACGCTGGCCGGCACCCTGCCGTGCAAGTCGTGCACGCTGGCTGCGCGTGGCTCTCGGGCTACGGCGCAGATGGGAGCAAAGGCTATCACGACGCGTTTGGAGAGGAGCAAGGGCCAGGTCACGGTTTATCTTGCGGAACCGTTCAATTGGGGGAAGGTGACGAGTTGGAGATTGCGGTCGCTGGGTGAAGCCGAGGCTGCGTAGATCAGACTTGTCCAAATTAGGCTTGTGGGGAAGCGAGAAGATTTGGCTTATTCACCGCCTCTAAGGTTTTGGCCGGTCACGGTAGGGACGGTCATCGCTGGCCGCCCCCCGTACAGATCCGTGCGAGCGGAACTACCGCACACGGCTCCTACCTCGGATGAATAGCGTCAAAACGTGTGCTCGGATAAGGATGCAGTGCACAGGGACGAGGTATCCATCGGTCGAGCGTCGGGCGAATGCGATCCCAGCTGGGACGGCTCCGCTGACTGCGACGCCCAAGAATGCAGCGCCACAGCGTGCAGAGCCGGTCTCGGAATCGGCTCAGCGTGCGTAGATTGTCGGGCACAGCGTGATAGCGGTAATAGCCTTCCACGACTCGTTTCAGCCTTTGCCCGACTTCGCCGACCGGCTCATGGGCACGCTTGCGTAACTCCCCTTTGAGTTCTTGAAGTTTCGCTCGCATACGCTTGGGCAAGGTCTTGCGTCGTACAGCAAAGCCTCCTTTGGGGTTCGTCCCGCAATAGTGCGTGAACCCCAGAAACGTGAACGTTTCCGCCTTACCTTCTCCACGGCGTTCCCGATTTACCTGAGCAAATCGACCAAACTCGATCAATCGCGTCTTTTCTGGTTGGAGTTCCAGTCCGAATTTCCCCAATCGCTCCTGAAACTCTCTCAGGAATCGCTCAGCGTCTTGCCGGTCCTGGAATCCCACCACGAGATCGTCGGCGTAGCGGATCACTATTACCTCTTTCCGCGCCACTTTCTCCCGCCATACCTCGACCCATAGGTCGAACACATAGTGCAGGTACACATTCGCCAGTAGTGGCGATATCACCGCTCCTTGCGGTGTACCTACTTGGCTCTCCGACCACTTGCCGTCTTCCGATACTCCGGCTTTCAGCCACTTGCGGATCAGCCGCAGTATTCGGTTGTCGGCTATGCGATGCTGCAGGAACTGCATGGTCCATTCGTGGTCCATGTTGTCAAAGGAAGTTACGACACACTACCCATCATCAGGACCTTCCCGAGCGAGTCACTATCATTCGTCCTCGTCATGCGTTTGAGGGAAGACTGCTTGAGGTTCTCAACACGATACATCGCAAAGGGGAGTTGTATCTCATCTTGGTCTTACCCGACGGCAGCAAATCTATGGTCCGTGCGGACTGGACAGATTTTGTCTCTGTAACTGGGCCTCGACCGACTCTCTCTGTGCATGCCACAGCCAAGCTGGGTTCCGTAGAGGACTTGCTTCACGCTCGCGCCATCACAGACGCTCTTCTCAACCGCCTTGCGGCCACTAAGAGCGAGGCGGCTGAGAAGGAGAGCCCCCTTGCGAGAAAATCATCCGAGTCTCTTCGATCTGCTTCTCGACGAAAGCTGTCCCTGGGAAGCCTTCGAAACCGAGCAACAGCTTCGGGCCATCGACATCCTGGCAAGGATGATCGCCAACACCACCCTGCCCCACGACGAGGAGAAGAACGATGAATGAATCCGGAAAGGTAAAGCTCACTCATACACGACGCGCAGCCTTCGTCTACATTCGTCAGTCCAGCCCATCGCAAGTGGAATACAACCGGGAGTCGACGGCGCGGCAGTATGCTTTGGTGGAAAGGGCTTGCGAGTTAGGTTGGGCCAGGGAACAAGTAATCGTCGTTGACGAAGACCTTGGCCTTTCCGGCTCCGGATCGGTGAAGCGCTCCGGGTTTGCCCGCATGACCGCGGAAGTGGCTCTCGGCCACGTGGGCATCGTGCTGGGACTGGAAGTCTCCCGTCTGGCGCGCAACAACGCCGATTGGTATCGCCTGCTCGATCTGTGCGCCATGACGGATACGTTGATCGGAGATAGCGACGGGATCTATCATCCGGCTCTTTTCAACGATCGCCTGATCCTCGGTTTAAAAGGCACGATGTCGGAAGCGGAACTTCATATCCTGCGCGCCCGGCTTGACGGAGGAATCCGCAACAAAGCCGCGCGGGGCGAACTGCGCCGTGGTCTTCCTGTAGGTTTTGTGTGGGGCGAGGAGGACGGCGAAGTTCGCTTCCAACCCGATGAAGCCGTGACCGGTGCCATCCGTACGGTGTTCTCCAAGTTCACGGAACTTGGATCGGCCCGCAAGGTCTGGCTCTGGTTCCGTTCCGAAGGACTCTCCTTCCCGTTGCGCGCAACGATGAACAGCCCGATTCGCTGGGTTGCTGCTACGTATACCGCCATCCACAATGTGCTCACCAACCCGGTGTATGGTGGCGCATATGCTTACGGAAAGTGCCGCCATGAGCGTTACGTCGATGAACAGGGCCGCTTGCGCAGACGAACCCGTCATCTGCCCCAGACCGAGTGGGCGGTGCTTCTTACTGATCACCATCCCGGCTTCATCGACTGGGCAACCTACCAAGCCAACCAGGCCCGCATCGACGCCAACGTTCATCCCCAACCTCACCAGGTGGGCGGCGCGGTGAGAGAAGGCGCCGCACTGCTGCAGGGGCTGGCCATTTGCGGCAAGTGCGGTCGTCATCTGCATACTCACTATCGCGGCAGAAATGCCTCGCCCGGCTATCACTGCTCGGGGAAAGACATCGTCCAGGGACGAGGCGTTTACTGTCTCAACGTTGGCGGTGTGCAGATCGATCAGGCGGTGGCGGATACGTTTCTGAAAGCGTTGACGCCCGCTGCGGTAGAAGCTACCGAACAGGCTATGCGGCAACTGGAAGCGGATCATGATGCGGCGCTCGGGCAGTGGCGCCTGGCGGTAGAACGTGCCCGCTATGAGGCCGAACGCACCGAACGCCAGTATCGCGCGGTGGAACCGGAAAACAGGCTGGTAGCGCGCGGCTTGGAAACCGAGTGGGAAAAACGACTACGTGATCTCACGGCGGCTGAGGCAGAGCTCGATCGTCGGCAGCAACAGCGTCCTCGCACGCTCAGCCCGGAAGAGAGAGCCAGGGTCCGTGGTCTCGGTTCCGATCTGCGCAAAGTCTGGACTGCTCCCACCACCACAGATCGCGATCGCAAGGAGCTCTTGCGTACGCTGCTGGAAGAGGTGATCGTGGCTGTCGATCGCCCCGAACATAAGGCCCATCTGACGCTGCGCTGGCGAGGCGGCGAGCTTACAGAGATCGATCTTCCTCTGCCGCGCTCCCTGCCACGCGGTCTGCGCACCAGCGAAGACACGCTCTCGTTGTTACCCCGTCTGGCGGCTCTCTATCCCGACGAAGTCATCGCCGGCATCCTGAATCGTCAGGGACGCAAGACAGCGACCGGGGAGCGCTTCACCGCCAATCAGGTCGGCAGTCTGCGCCGTTACCGCGGCATCCCGCGTTACCAGCCGCCGGCGCAGCCTCCGCAGGGAGAAGTCGTCCCGATCCGCAAGGCCGCGCTGGTCCTGGGCATGAACACTTCCACTATCCATCGTTGGCTGGCCGATGGCTTCATCGCCGGTGAACAGGTTACTCCCGGAGCGCCGTGGCAAATCCGCATCACCGAAGAACTGCGCGCGCGAATCGTCGAGCAGGCCCCGCCAGAGTATCTGCCCATGCTGGAAGCAACCATGAAACTCGGCATCTCGCGCCAAACAGTGTTGCAGCGTGTAAAGCGCGGCGACCTCGAAGCCATGCTTGTTACAAGCGGACGACGCAAGGGCTTGCGAATCAAAGTCGTAGAAGATCAACCCACGCTATTTGCTACTACTTCATGAGTCTGGGGGCAGTATGAAGATGGATCGAAGAATCCACTTATGTCCGCATCCAGTATCCAGTTCACTGGCTTCCGTTCGATGCCCACATGCAGCGCGTCCAGCGCCTGATGCGGGCTACGTCCAGGGCGAAACCCGTAGGAAAAGCCACGAAAGTCCACCTCATAGATCTGGTTGAGGATAGTGACCACTGCTTGTTGGACAATCTTGTCTTCCAACGTCGCAATGCCCAAGGGACGTCGCCGTCCATCCGGTTTCGGTATATAGACTCTTCGTGATGGTTGCGCTCGGTACGCTCCCCGGTGAACCCGGCCGTGGAGGTCCTTTAACCGCTCCTCCACCCCGTTTTCATACTCCCGCCAACTTACCCCGTCCACTCCAGGACTCGCGTTCCGCTTTAAGGCGTAATAGCTCTCCCGCAGTAGATCGATCGTAAGATGGTGCAGTAATGCTGTGAACTGTTCCTGCTTCCTTTCCCGCGCCGCTTGGCGCACGCCGCCTAACCCTTGGGACACACGCTCCCCGCTCTGGGTCGGTTGTGTGTTGAGTTCGGCTTTGTTCTCCTCGGTCCGCACCCTTCCCTCCACTGCCTCCGTAGAAGCCTTCGCCTCTTTGTTCGATAGTTTCATCGGTACTATGGTGCAGTCCGACCCCTCCAAAACGTACATGCCAGGATTTTGGATATTTCACCTTCCCTGACCGGTCTGCTCGCGCAGACGTTCTGGAGGTCTCCCGGTTCTCGTGCACATTGTTTCCTGACGTGCAAGGTTCTTCGACTACGCCGAGCCCAGCGACAGCTAGCGAATTTACGCTGTTCGCCGGTGTTGCCTTCCCGCAGGCACCAAAGGGTCGACACTCGGATTGCACATTTTCGGAGCTCAATAGCCCGCCCGCCAGTGCCTCTGTCTACGCTTCGACTCAGTCTCCTCGCGGAGACCAAGGCAAGACTCGAGGTCAGAATGGAGTCGCTTCTCCTTTTCCGTAGGGCTCTTTCATCCCCTACAATGTGCCGGTTTATCCCGGCGCTCGGTGCCCCGTGTTCGCCCCAGCGTACATGGGCCGAAAACGATGTCTTCGAATGCTTTACCTTAGTTCGGACTGCTCTCTCTCTCGGGAACAGTATCTCGCGCGTCCGGCGAAAAGCGTTCGAAAGGGCTTCGCCCTATCGTTTTCGTCCCACGTACGCTGGGGCGAACGTGGGGCACCCGTCCGGAGGGTTGGGCTTTGCTTCATTGTGATTTATTGACGTTTTCGACAGAGATGGAGCTAGGAGGCCATGCCCAGGCCGACGATGTTAGCCGCGGCAATGATGACCAGCATGCCGGCCCATAGCAGGCGAACCGGCTTGGAGCCGACACCCGCCCATTCGCCCAGCGCTAGCCCCACGATTCCTCCGAAGAGCACATAGCCGCTCATGTGCAGCATCCAGTTCACATAGGCGAAGCTGGCGGGAATGCTGGCAGCTCCCCAGGCATAGAAGAAAAATTGGAGATACCACATGATGCCGCCGGTCGCGGCCAGCGTGCCGTTCTTGAACAGCGTGGCCCCGGGCAGTGCAAGGTCGGCCTTCAACGACAGATCCTTCTTGTAGAAGAGCCGGGTAAAGCAATAGATGAAATTGACCAGGCCGCCTCCACCCATGATGATGACGTAGCTGGGAAGCGCAGAGTAAAGCGGGTTGACGCCGAGGGTCAGTGCCGAGGCTTGAATGGGCCGGGCCGCATCGATCGCGAAAGACATGCCGGAAGAGAAGATGCCGCACATGACAGCGAGCAGCAATCCTTTTTTTACATCGAATTCGCGAACCTCAGAGCCCAGCGCAATTTCTTTGCGATGCCCGGCTACGGACACAGTGACAATGCCACAAAGCGCGACCGCGATGCCCAACAGTGTGAGCAGACCGCCGCGCGTGCTTACCAGCTGGTGGGCCTGACCGTGGATAAGCGGTGGAATCAGCGTCCCCACCACCAGGGTGACGCCGATCGCCACTCCGATGCCGAGCGACATGCCGAGATATCGCATGGTGAGGCCGTAGCTCACGTTGCCGACTCCCCACATGCAGCCGAAGAGAAAGGCCTTGAGAACAACCGCTGAGTCAAGCGACCCATAGAAGGCGCGGAAATCAGGCAGGAGTATGGCGCTGACACAAATAGGTAAAAGAACCCAGGAGAAAATGCCGGCCACCGCCCAGGTGGACTCCCAGGTCCACCGTTTCACCTTGCTGATAGGGGCGTAGAACGACGCGGCCGAGGCCGCGCCCACCATGTGCCATGCGATTCCGGTGAGGATTCCTGTCATCTATTTTGCACTCAATCGTTGAAATTCGCTCATCACGCTTTCAGATCCGCTGTTGGCAGGAACTTCGGCGGCTTGCGGATGTTTGTCGCTTGCTCAAAGGAGTACGCCAGCTTGATGAGCGTGGGCTCGCTCCAGGCCCTTCCGAAGAAGGAGATTCCCACGGGGAGGCCAAAGACGAAGCCGGCGGGAACACTGATGCTGGGGTATCCCGCGACCGCGGCTGCTGCTGCGCTTCCCCCGAGATCTGAGTCGCCGTTCACCAGGTCTGTAAGCCAAGCCGGGCCACCGCTGGGGCCTACGAGCGCATCGAGCTTGAATTTGTCCATGGTGGCGTCAATTCCCTCGGCGCGCATCAGACGAAGGTTGGTTTCTAACGCGTCGCGATACTCTTTGGTGGTCAAGGGCCCCTTGGCCTCTGCCTTGAGGAAAAACTCCTGGCCAAAATAGGGCATTTCTTTTTCACGGAAGCGCTCATTGAATGCAATTACTTCTTTGAGCGAATGCACAGGAGCACTCGGGCCGAGCCTGGCGAGATACGCGTTGAGATCGGATTTGAGCTCGTACAGCAGGACAAGCTGTTCGTTTTCACCCGTCTTACCAATGGTCTCGATATCTGCCGGATCGACAATGGTTGCACCCAGCTTTTTCATGGCATCGAGCGACTGCTCCATCAACGCATCCACGGCCGCGTGAAAGCCAAAATATTTGCGGACCACGCCAATACGAGCGCCGCGAAGACCATCCGGGCTAAGGGATTTGGTGTAGTCGGGGACCAGCCTGTCGCGTGCAGCAAGCGTGGCGCTGTCTTCCGGATCCACGCCCGCCAAGACGCCTAAGAGAATAGCGGCGTCGCGGACGGTGCGGCACATCGGGCCAGCGGTGTCCTGGGTATGGGAGATGGGGATGATGCCACCGCGGCTGATGAGGCCAACGGTTGGCTTGATGCCCACCACTCCGTTGGCCGAAGAAGGACACACGATGGAGCCGTCGGTCTCGGTGCCGACGGCAGCCGCACAAAGGTTCGCGGAGACACCCGCGCCCGAGCCGGAGCTGGAGCCGCAAGGATTGCGATTCAACACATAAGGATTCCTGGTGAGGCCGCCGCGGCCGCTCCAGCCGCTGGTGGAATGAGTGGAGCGGATATTCGCCCATTCACTGGGATTGGTCTTACCCAGGATGAGGGCGCCGGCCTGGCGTAGCTTGCCGGCCACAAAAGAATCTTTTGGCGGCCTTGCCCCCACCAGGGCAAGCGAGCCCGCGGTCGTCATCATACGGTCGGCAGTGTCGATGTTGTCTTTGATCAGAATGGGGATGCCGTGCAGCGGCCCGCGGGGTCCCGACACTTTGCGCTCTTTATCCAGAGCGCCAGCGATGGAAAGAGCATCCGGGTTGGTTTCGATGACGGAGCGAAGCTCGGGTCCGCCCTTATCAATAGCTTCGATGCGCGAGAGGTACATTTCAGCGAGGGAACGCGCGGTGAATCTGCCGGACTCCATGCCACGCTGCAGCTCTGCGATGGTGGTTTCGTCGAGTTCGAAGCTGGGTATCTGGGCCGGCTGGCTCACCGGCAAAGCGGAGGCGCGGATGGGCGCAAACGCTGCGGCCATACTGGTCGCGGCACCGGCTTGCAAGAGACCCCGGCGCGATAGCTTGTTTGATCGCATGGTCCCTAGAACAGTAGCACAGGGCCTTGCACCGAGGATGGTTACCAATAATGCAATGGTAACGCCTCTTTCCAAGGTTGATGCCGGTGCGGTTGAAAGGGAGGAACCGTTCCTCACGGTCTTGAGGTTCAACGCCGATACAGGTATCGCGAGGGCCCATCTCCCTGGTTATCTACAGTCGCGGTGACGAATGAATCGTACACAGATTTTGGCTACTATCGCCGGCATGACAGCGCTGATAGTTCTGCTCGATTTGCGAACTTCCGCAGAGATTTCCTTGCCCATCTTGTTCACTTTCCCGCTGGTCTTGTGCGCCATGCAGCGGTCCAAGTGGCTCCTCTGGAGCACTGCCGGCATCGCGACCGCGGTCAGCGCGGCCAGCATGCTATGGGTTTTCCATCGGATTGCGCCGGCGAACCCATGGGTCGCTTGGGCAAACCGCGGACTTGTGGTTGCGGACCTGCTTACGCTTACGGCACTGATCCATTACTGGATGGAAGAGAGCCACAGAGTGGCGCTTGACGCCGCGGAGTTGGAGCGGCACAGCAGCAGCCTGCTCGAGCGCAATGAGCAACTGACGAGCGAACTCGCTAAGATCAAGGGCCTCAACCGGGGCAAAGGAAAGCCTCTGGTGCTCACCATCAAGCAATATCAAGCGCTAGCGGGACAGTTTTCTGACCTGCACAGGACCATGGTGATCGCGGCCATGTGCAGCGGAATGCGCGTTTCCGAGGTGCTTACGCTCCGGTGGGGTCAAGTGGATTTTGCCAGCGGACTGCTGTCTCCAGAGCAAGGCGCGGTAAACGGGCGTGGCGCTGAGATTAAGAGCGATGCGCCGGCAGAACAGATTCCCATGGATCCTCTCCTCGTAGAAGCCCTATCGGAATGGCGGAGCACCGCGTCGGGCTCCGGGCTGGTGTTTCCATCGCACATCACGGGCCGCTGCTACCATGCGGGGCGTATCCAGCAGGGCTACTTTAAACCAGCAGCCAGAAAGCTTGGCCTAACGGGAGTTAACTGGCAGACATTTCCCAAGTCCTACAGGACTTGGATAAACGAAGAAGGAACGGCCACAGGAGTTCAACAGAAGCTCATGCGTCACGCAAACGTGTCGACCATCAGCAGCAACCACGGCGCCGCCGCCCCGCATAAGGCCAAACGGAAGGTTCCCCATAAGCCGGTCCAGCGGGTTGTTCCTAATGGCGGAGTAGGGGTTGAGGTCTCCGCCGAGGGGTCCTAAGGCCTGCCAGGCTATTTCTGTGGCGGCTAAGGCGCTTGTTTCATTCCGGAGAGATGGTGGCGACGTCTCCATCTCGCAGGACTCGCCGAATTTGCCGGTGGGTCGCGGAGCGGTTTCCCAAAAAAGAAGTGCGCGAAAAGCGCGATAAGCGCGATAAGCCCCCTATTCATTTGCTTCCGGTTGTTGGTTTTCCGCCGGCGATGCCGTGTTTTCTTCGCGTCCCGGGTCCGCGATGGCCGACCAGAGGGTCGAGGGCCGGCCTCCGGTGGGCTCGGTGTGGCCCGTGAGTGCGCCGAGGGCGAAGAGATTCTCGAGGGCATCGTCGATACGGTGGCTCTCGAGGTGGCCATGAAAGAGGCGCCTGATCTGATTCTTCGACAATCCATTGTCGGATGCCTCAATGGCCTCGCGAATACGGTCGGCGATGGGGTCCCCGGTGGACATGCCGAAGAGGAGAGCGGCACTCGCGTAGCAGTAGTCCCATACGGCGAAGGCAGCCTGGAGATGAGGCAGGCCGACGATAGAGGTGGAGTCGAGGGCCGCGTAGATAGCGCTGAGATGCAGGACCTGGGCTTCGGCGCGGCTGGTGGCGGCGCCGCGCCAGCCAGGACGGAGCTGGCTCAAGGCGGGATAGCGATCCTGCCAGAGCTGGCGCGCAGCTGCGTCGCGGCGAAACACGACCTCGGGAGTCGCGGCGGCCCAATCGTGAGCACGGTGGAGTTCGCGGGCGACAGCGGATAGCTCGCTGGGGCTGAGGTTTCCACCTTCGGGAAGGCAGTTGCTGCGCTGCACCCAGGCCCAGAGGCAGCGGTTGGCAAGGCCGTTATGTGCTTCGGTGCGGGGGAGATTCTGGGCGAGCTCCCGCTGCGTGATGTGGGCAATGAGGCTGGTATGGGTTCCGGTGGCTTGCAGGTTCTGGTGCATATCGAGGGCCGGAAGATGCCCGCTATCCCAGGCGCAGCGGAGCATGGGCGAGAGGTGCCCGTTGCCGCGCTTGAGGGTGTTGAGGACGGAGGCAAACTCTTCGGAGAGCGCGAGGAGCCGGCGGTCGGTAGGCGGCTGCTGATCGCGCAGAGCGTAGACCAGGCCGCTGGCAGTAAGGCGCGCAGTGGTGACGCGGCTAGAGAGCCAAGGTTGGTCGACTTCCGCGAAGAGGCGGGCGATCTGACTCCAACTGGTACCCTTGCGGCCCTTGCTGGAATCGCCTACGAGCACGACGAAGAGATTCAGAGCGTGGCGGGTGGCGTCGACCATGCAGCGGGGTCCGGGGCCGACTATGTTGCCGAAGGCAGCCAGAAGCTGGAGGAGGATGGAAGCCGGATGAGCCTCGGTGTGGGGAGCGATGGTGCGAACGGCGAGTCCCGCGAGACCGTGGAGCGCAGCTTCGCCCAGGGTTGGACTCGCGGCGGGGCCAGGCGGGCTCGGGCACGGGCGCGGTGATTCCGCCGCCGGCGCAGGTGGGGGATAGGGATCGGGTTCAGGCGGTTGGGGCGGTTGGGTGTGCTGTTTGCGCTGGGATTTCGGCAGAAGAGCGAGCAGTTCGGCTCTGCGTTGTTGTATCTCGGCGAGAGTGGGTACGTAGGGGCGGACTGTTTCGTTGCTTGCAGTTAGTGGCATAGTTCAACACCATTACGGTTTTAAAGGTTGGGTAAGGGCCAGGACGTTTTTTCGAAAGCTTGTCACGCGCGAAAGCCCACGGTCCGGAGGTTCACGAAATGACGGAGAACAGGTTGCCTTCATGGGTGACTTCATGTGCGATGCCTTCACCTCTTCGCAATGGCTTCACCGGTATAGATTCGTTTTTCATGGGTAAAGTTTAGGCCGGACCTACTGAAATCAACTTTTCGGATGGAAAACACTCCTCTGTGGTTACGAAGTGCAACGCATGGTGGGCATGAGTAACCCGGCGTCTACGAGCTCAATGGCTGCGCGGTGTGTCAAGCAGCGCTGACGATAGGGTAGCGGGCCATTTTCGATCCACAGGCTGCCAAGCCGCTAACGTGTCAGCGGTATCACCGCGAAGACAAGAATATACCTGCCTCGCCCACCTGCAGGGGCGTACGATAGCCCCCGAGAGAGGGCAGAATGAGCGCAAGCGATTGGGCAAATATCATCCAGACCGTCGGAATACTTTTTCTCGGATGGCAGCAAAATCGGATATTCCGGGAACAAAACAGGATTTTCGCAGCGCAGGGAGGGGATACGGTCATGCCATCTGAATCCTCAAGATTTCCCTGGCTCAAGCGATATTGGCCGACCATGATAATGGTGTCGTTTATCGCACTGCCTGCATATGACATCTATGACCGCCACCACATTGACGATTCAAAATGGAGCGACGTAGACAAGATGGAAACTGTTCCGTCGCGCGTATTCAGGAATGAGACTGTAGTCCTTGACGGCAAGTTCTTCGCGCAACCGACATTTGATCGTGTTACGTTCGTCTATAACGGGACTGCCGGATTCGCCATGGACAACGCGCATTTTATTCCTGTTCCGCCTGGGCAACTCGCATGGGTGACCGAGTCGCGAAATCCAGCTGTCACAACCACCATAAAGTTTGAGACTTTATTGTTTACTCTCTCTGGATGCTCGGGAAATTTTGAGGACCGTGGAAATCAAAAATTTGAAAGTACCACGCCGCAATGAAGGCCCGTATCTTTCAGGCTGGCCGTTGCAACCCATATGCGCAAGTGAAGCCGTGATCGAAAAGCGGAGCCTCGTTTTCATAGTAGTCGCGGGCGGCATTGTCGGTTACCGTGAGCAGGCGCACAACCCCTGTCCGGGTTCGCGCGCGGGCCGCCGAGCTACAGGGTTTCCGCATTAATCCTATACGTGGATAATCCCTCAACTCGGGATATTGTGGGTGCGCAATTCACCGTTCACGGCTTTAGTAGAAAATTGAGACTCATTGACCCATCCGACCCTTCCAATGCACTGACCTTTGGAGGACGGTTGATGTCGCACTGAACGTTCAAGGGAAAGGCCACGCCTCCAGTGAGCTTTCTCTGACCCACTTCACGGCCATAATAACCTCCATCGACTTGGATTCGGTTACGTATGCGGACGGCACCCAATGGCAGGCCCCTTCTCCAGGGGCTTGTAGCATAATTCCCAAAGCGCTTATGCGCATCAGTCCTCAATGACCCGACGGGTATTGACATTGAAATGGTGCACTGACAGGAAGCTTCATCCTGGATGTGTACGGTCACACGCTCGACTGGCGAGAGAACGAGGAAGCAGCAGAGAAGTTGGGAGACGTAATAGCGAAGGCTGTCGCTGACGCTGAGAAGAATTCCGACAGTTCTGACTGCTTAACAGCTATCAAACAAAAGAGCTTCCATTCTGAGAAAATGGAAGTCTTTTAGAATCACAGCCTTTATTGGTTGCGGGGGCCCGCAAAGCACACTGGTGGCGGTTCGGCTTCAGGTTGGAAGGCCCCCAAAGGCAACGGCTAAGCCTATAGAAAGTAAGACCCTTACAGCATCTCTATCAATGGACATTCTTCTTCGTCCGGCCGGTTAAAGTTAAACCCCACACGGCCGCCTTCGGGTGGCCTCTACTTTTTCCTGGCTGCCGCAATCCTCAGCTTGATGCTCTGGATCTGGCCGGTGGCCCGCGCGGGTCTTTTCGAAACAAACGACCGTGCAGGGACGAAAGGTCCTTGGCAAACTAACGCGTCGCGAATTTGAGCTTATTGTCGAGTAATAAACGCTCGACGAATTCCACCGGAATGATTTCTGTGATTCCTGAATTGGAGCCCAGATATCTGGCAATCACCTGATGGTTCGGTGTTTGCGCAGGCAAAAACGCTTTGGAATGATCATCTTCAAATAAGACGGGCGCAAACTGGACTGCCAGGATCATGCCTAAAACGGTACCCGTTTCCAAAGAGAAAGCTGGACCACCGCTGTCGCCCGGATTGACGTTGATGTCGGCCCAGTAAACATCCTCAAATTTTCCTGTCTGTTCGTTCACGCCGATCGGTGCTGAAGAAGCAATGTAACCAGAGGTGGTTATGAGCGTGGTATTCCCTAAAGGATAACCAGAAGTGAATACGGGATCGCCATCTCGAAATGCCGTGGCGCTCAGGATGGCAGCTTCACGCTTTCCAGATTGCGCGAGGATCTTTTTGTCTCCCGTCTCAACAAGCGGTGGAAATGTTTGATCAGACATTGTGAGCGGATTTCGTTCTGGTTCAAGGACAGCAATATCGTGTTTGTCATCGCAGGCAAGAACTCTCGCTCGTACACCAATGAAGGAGGCCATTATCGTTACATGTCCGAGGTGCTGAGGAACCTGAGGCAACTCGATTATGATTTTGCTTGCCTGCACGGGCTTTGGCTCGGGCATACTGACTTCAGGTGCCTGCTGCTGTTTCAGAGGTGAGGTATCACAAGGGATATTCGGTTGGCTGCTGATTACATGCTTTGCGGTCACCACAATGCCGTTCGGACTAACGAAAAAGCCGGTGCCCGTCTCGCTGTCCGCAATGGTAGGGCCGAAGAAAGACAGGATCTGGACGACCGATGGCCTGACTCTGTCGATCATGGTTGACAATTTCGGAACTTCGCGTTGCTGTGGAATCGGTCGCTTAGCTTGCCCAGCCGCCGTCAGTACTGAACAAAAAAGCAAGATGACTGCCGCGCTGGCAAATTTGCCGGAATGGTGCCGCCTGACCTCCTGGTTGATTGCCTCGACAATCTCCGCCGTATCCATGGCCCGGATTATACCAACGCGCCATAACCAAACTTCGTGATCCTTTTCCGGCTGCAACAGGCAAAAAACCAGCCCGCCGCCGCGTCGTCGTCCTCGCAGCCCTGGCGAGGGTGGGAGGACTCGAACCTCCGGGTCCGGTTTTCCGCCCCACGGACGAAAAGCTATCCGTGGGGACCCCGATGTCGCCCGGCAGTGTGGCCGCTTCGCTTACACCCTCATTTTCAAAGACCAATAAAAAACCCCGACCTGGGTCGGGGTCCGATGCTCGTCGCACGTATGCACTCAGACCCTCAAGACACGACTCCCCAAATGACCCGCTTGGTGGTCATTCTGACTATGTCGCGTTTGAAGGTCCTGAGCATCACGTCAATTCACCATCACTACTTTCGAGACAACTGTAGCACGATTTGTGGAGCGTCCGGCAGGACTCGAACCTGCGTGCACTTCGTTCGTAGCGAAGGCCATCAATCCTCTCTGGCACGGACGCTCAATTGTTTGGTCCGGGTGGACGGATTTGAACCGCCGACCACTCGCTCCCAAGGCGAGTGCGCTTCCAGACTGCGCTACACCCGGACAAACCTTGCCATCTTAAGATGGTGGCTGCCCCCGGTATCGAACCGGACTCTCTGGCTTTTCAGACCAGCGCTTTCACCTGATTAGCTTGGCAGCCTCGTGAATGTTGGTGGATACGGTCGGAGTTGAACCGACAACCTCTCGGGTGCAGGCCGAGTGCTCCCCCAATTTGAGCTACGTACCCAAAATCCGCCGCGCTTCTCGCACCCGTCACCGGAGCGAACGGGGCGCGATAGGATCTGCTCATGAATAGCGTTCCTTTGGACGCCGAATACGTGGCAGATCTCCTTTTCTTCGTTACGGGTGGCCGGTGGGAGTTGAACCCACAAGAGACATGTTCCACAGACATGCCCGACATTCCCATAGTCGGCACGGCCACAGTTGGAGCACCTGGGGCTACTCGAAAACCCACTCTGCTGATCACAAATCAGCCGCTCTTCCACTTGAGCTACAGGTGCAAACTTTGTGGAGCCGGCAGCGGGGTTTTAACCCACATCCTTCGCGATACCGAGGCGACGCTCTGACCTTGAGCTATGCCGGCTGAACTTCAGTAGTACAGATACTTCCTCCACTTCTCCTCGTCGACTCCCGTCTGGCGCATGAAAGCTCGAGAGGTGTGAATCGTTACGCGGCGTGGCTGGCGGAGCAGTTTCATACCCGCTTCTGCCGGTGTCCGATCTGCCTTTCGTACGTTGCAGTCGCGACATGCAGCAACAATGTTCTCCCATGTGCTCTGTCCACCTTGAGCGCGCGGAATCACGTGCTCGAGTTCCAATTCGCTGCTCAAGAACTTCGCGCCGCAATACTGGCAAATGTACCCGTCGCGAATAAGGATGTTCTTCCTCGAAAGCGTCTGGATCCGCAGCGGCAAACGCCGATACTGGCGAAGGCGGATGACACAAGGTAATTGCAATCCGACATGCACATACCGATCGTGCGCCTCTTCGATGACGGCAACACCCTTGATGAGCAACACGAGGGCACGGCGAGCCCGTGTAATGTTCACGGGCTCATAACTCGCGTTGAGCACCAATACCGGCATCGTCATCGCACTCGTCATACAGCCTCTCTCGCGTCTTGGAGCTGGCGGCCGGAATCGAACCGGCATCGTCCTCGTTACGAATGAGGCGCATTGCTCTCTCTGCCACGCCAGCTTCAAATAATCCTCACAATCCCATTTCCTTGGAGCGGCTGGCCGGAGTTGAACCGGCGATCTCCGCGCTGGCGACGCAGCGTCTTACCCCTCGACTACAGCCGCTCATCTTCTGGCTCCGGGAGGGGGATTCGAACCCGTTCCGTCTGTGGTGTCAAAGACCACTGTCCTGCCTCTAGACGATCCCGGAACACGCTCTCCTTCCGTCGTTCAAACACACGTCACTTATCCATGTCAGATGACTCATTGACATGGTGACTAACTGGCTGGCGAGCAAGGATTCGAACCTTGACTTTCCGCGTTCAGAGCGCGGCGTGTTCCCAGTTACACTACTCGCCACTAATCTTGGCTGCGCAGGCGGGACTCGAACCCGCATGACCCTGATTAACAGTCAGGTTCTCTGCCAATTGAGATACCGCGCAATGATGCCTAGAAACTAAAAGCCCCCGAACCTTGTTGAAGGCCGGGGGCTTAGTCTCCTGAAATGGAGCTAATCTCGCTAGTCCGGCCTGAACACGGTAATACCCCGGTGCGTCGGTTGCGCCGCCGCTGGTGTAAATCCGTGATTGGCTCGGAACATCATGACGTTTGTACTTTACCCCGACTTAGTTTAAAAAGTCAAATGCAAACGTCGCAACATTAGTCACTCGCGGATCTGAGGTACTACCCATCTCCACATCCGTGCACTGTACAAACGAATTTTTCGAAACAGTAGCGGCATACTCTAAAGATTGGTCACGCCGACCAGAATTGAACTGGCATCCGCGCCTTGAAGGGGCGCTGGCCTCACCGTTAGCCTACGGCGTGAAGAAGTGTTGGCGCAGCCGACCGGATTCGAACCGGCATCTGCTCGATCGACAATCGAGAGCTTTCGCCCATTAAGCTACGGCTGCACTTTATGTCGCGCTGATTTCACGCGTACGCAATTCCTGGTGGGTGTGGAAGGATTCGAACCTTCAATGCTCCAAGGAGCTCCGGGTTTACGGCCCGGTAGGGCAAGCCAGTCGCCCCAACACACCCAACGGCACCATTGAATTCTCGAAAATCGAGTCACGAGGCGCGCACAAACGTTCCGTCCGCAAGCGCCTTGCGGATGTATCGCATCAGAGTGATCGCCTTGAATTCAGCCGTCAACGTCGCTCCTCCAATGTCCTCGAGAGACACCGGAAACTGATAGGTCTCGCCGCTCACTTCTACGGTGTAGAAGATATTGCCGGAGCGGTAAAACGAAAACCTGGCGGTGTTGTTCTTCACGATCTGCTTGATGCTTGGCACCATCTGATCCAATCCTCCCTAACCTAAAGCTGCCCAAAGCTGATAGGCGAAGCACACGGTTTAAATGGCGGTAGCGGCGCGAGTCGAACGCGCAAGCCCCGAAGGTACGTCCCGCTTCGAACGGGATGGGCTTTCCAAAATGCCCAACGCTACCGTGGCGGTAGGTGCGGGGCTTGAACCTGCATATGCCTCGCGACGTGAGCCTCGCCTCCGACGAGGTGCGATAACGTTCCGCTCATCCTACCGACTAAACAATCTGGCGGAGACGATCCGATTCGAACGGATGGCGCCCTTCGAGGGCACTCCGCGTTAGCAGTGCAGTGCCTTAGACCACTCGGCCACGTCTCCATAAATCGTTTGGTGGGGATGGAGAGATTTGAACTCTCATGCACGAAGGCGCTGGTTTCTAAGACCAGTGTGTCTCCCATTTCCACCACATCCCCACTACTTACTAACTCCAATCAACCTTGGATACACCTCAAGCGATCAGGTTTCTAAACGCTAACCTGTCGACAAAAAAATGATGGGCACCCAGGGACTCGAACCCCTGTAGATGTCACAGCTATTCAGTCTGCTGCGTCTGCCTATTCCGCCAGAAGCCCACAA
Organism: uncultured Acidobacteriaceae bacterium; assembly: GCA_963834205.1. GTDB lineage: Bacteria > Acidobacteriota > Terriglobia > Terriglobales > Acidobacteriaceae > PALSA-350. The sequence goes on from CAWIBI010000069.1 coordinate 246,904, forward strand.
AGCAAAAGCCCCTCGATTTTTCGAGGGGCTTTGCGGTTCTTTGAGAACTTCGCCTATATCAGCCGCACCCCTCCATGCCCAGCAAATCGCTGAGTGATTCGGGCAGATACGACTTAAATGGGTTCTTCACGGAACCGAGAATACCTCAGTTCCAAATAATGCGCAACTAACTTTGTGGTTATTACTCGAAGTAAGTAGTGTATTCATTTTCAATTGATGTTGCTTCTTTTTGAAAAGTAGGGCATGATGACAACCATGCTGAATCGAGTCCCATCGACGGTACATCACGAAGCGAAAGGCCTCCGGCCGTATTCGCAAGGTGAGGTTGTGTCCGTGCCAGGGCTCGATTGGACAAGCGCGTAGCGCGTTTTCCCAAAGCAGACTTTCGAGCCCCTGGCCTGATGGTCAGGGGCTTTTTCGTTGGATTTTGAAGACTATTGTCGCGATTTGTCTCTAGCAGCAACGCAAACAAGTGAGGAACACTCTCGTGATACGCATGGAGATTTTCGATAACCAGATTCCTGTGTTCGGTCAGGCCGATGATCGTACTCTGAACCAGATTCGTGTCTGTGCACGCACCGCCGACAAAGTCGCACTCATGCCAGACAATCACGTCGGCTACGGTGTACCCATCGGCGGAGTAGTGGCATACAGAAATGCGATCAGCCCTACGGGTGTTGGCTACGACATCGGCTGCGGAAACAAGGCGGTTCGCTTGGATATGCCAGGCTCGGAGCTGCGTGTGCGTATTGCCAAGATCATGGACGACGTGTGGTCGACCATCAGCTTCGGCGTTGGCCGAAAGAACAACGAAAGGGTAGACCATGCTCTGTTCGATGATGTGGCCTGGAAGCTGAAGGCAGTAGCACCACTCAAGGAGATGGCACGCAATCAGCTCGGCACAGTGGGCAGCGGCAATCACTACGTAGATCTGTTCACGGACGAAGAGGATCGCGTGTGGATTGGCGTGCACTTCGGCTCGCGCGGACTTGGTCACAAGACAGCAACGCATTTCTTGAAGGCCGCCGGCGCTTCGGATGGAATGGATGTAGAGCCGTGCGTTCTCTCGACCGATAGCGACCTTGGAGCCGAGTATCTCGAGGCGATGCGTCTAGCCGGCGATTACGCCTATGCGGGTCGTGACTGGGTCTGCGCCCGCGTGGCGAAGATCCTTGGAGCGCCGATTGTCGAGGAGGTGCACAACCATCACAACTATGGCTGGCGCGAGGAGCACAACGGCGAGCAGTTGTGGGTTGTGCGTAAAGGGGCGACGCCGGCCTTTCCGGGCCAGCGCGGATTTGTCGGCGGCACAATGGGTGAGCAGGCGGTTATTCTCGAAGGAGTTGAAAACGAGCATGCCCGTTATTCGCTCTATTCCACCGTGCACGGCGCGGGCCGTGCATTGGGCCGTCGCGAGGCGACAGGCGTAGTTGACCGTAAGACCGGCGAGGTCAAGCGCGCCGGCAAGGTCACACCGGAGATGATGCGCGCATGGCTGGATCGCGCTGGGATCGAATTGCGCGGCGCTGGACTGGATGAGTCGCCGGATTGCTACAAGCGCTTGGATGAGGTGCTTGAGTCTGTTGGCGATACGGTGCGCATCTTGCATCGTCTTACGCCGGTGGGAGTCGCAATGGCCGGGGTGAACGAGTTCGACCCGTACAAGGACTGAACCATTAACCGGATTGGTTGCGCAGGCTGGAAGCTGCCTGCGTAGCCAGCCGATATCAGGCGAATCATCTTTACCGAAGGAGCCTGAAAGGGAGGCACCATGAAATTGGCCGAAGCTCTGGCAGTGCGCAGCGATTGCCAGAACAGAATCGAAGAGATGAAAAAGCGACTGATTCGGTCAGCTCGTGTGCAGGAGGGCGACCAGCCGGCTGAAGACACGACGGAGCTTCTTGCGGAGACCGAACGCGCCTTCGCGCGTCTGCTGGAACTCGTCAGCGCAGTCAACCGCACCAACTCGAAGACTGCGTTCGATGACGAGCGTTCTATTTCTGATGCAATTGCCGAACGTGACGTGGTCGGCAAGCGTCGCGATTTCCTCGCAGGAATCGCAGACGCCGCAAGCACCCGGCAGGATCGTTACTCGAAGTCGGAGGTGCGATTCGTTGCGACCGTGTCGGTCGGAAAGCTGCAGACGGAAGTGGATCAGCTCGCAAAGCGGTATCGCGAACTGGATACACGGCTGCAGGAACTGAACTGGAAAACCGAATTGATCTGAGCAGTTGGTAACCTTTGTTTTGCAGCGAGCACAAGCCCAGCCGGAGGCAAAGCCGGCATCATGGTGGCTTTGAAGAGCCAGAGTCGAAGGGTTCGACTCCCACACGGTACATCGCATGCTCCGTACAGTCACAATCGCACGGCGTATCGATCATCGTTACTACCGCGTGCTGGGCAGACAAGGGCGAGGGTGGGACAGGGGACACTCAGATCAAATGAGAGCGGGCGCTTCAAAACGCCCGCGTATTGAAGCTACTCTATGCCTCGGATCCGCGTTGTATGCTCGGTGGAGCCCACGGTCCATCTGCAGTAGAAAGCAAAAGTTCGTGCTTTCTCAATGAACGCATAAGTCTTCTCGTCAGCAATCAGGTACATAGGGACGAGCTTCGTAAGCACAGTGAGCTGGAATTACGCTGTGCTGAGACGCGTTTGTGGCAGTTTGTGCCCGGTCGGCTTAACCCCTATCCGGGTTCGCGCGCGGGCCGCCGAGCTACAGGGTTTCCGCATTAATCCCCGGGAAGAGTATGCTTTAAGGCGAACAAAACTCAGCCGTCGCACAACGGCCCGAGGGGGATTCCATGAGGCGCTGCTTACCTTGCCTATTGCTTCTTCTCCTGTTTTTCCCAGGTCCCGCGCAGAGTAAGAAGAAAGATCCCGACATCCCCGCCCTGTTCCGCCAAGCCCGCTATGTGTACGTGGAGGCGGTTGATGGAGATGAGTTTAACCCTCGACTTTATCCTGAAGATCGCCAGGCCATTGCGGATGTGAGACACGCCCTTCAGGCGTGGAATCGATACACGCTGACCATCCGGCGGGAGGACGCGGACCTGGTCTTCGTGGTGCGCAAGGGCCGCCTCGCCGACGCGAAGGTGTTTGTAGGGGACCGTATTGGCTCGCGGACTTCTGTCTCCCAGACGCCTGATCAAGACCCGAACCGGGATGCTGCTCGATACCCAAACTCTGGGGCAGAGGTCGGAGCATCCGGTGAGGTTGGATCTCCGGATGACCTCCTCGTTGTGGACGCATTGAACCCCGAAAGCAGGCGCGGTACGCGAATCTGGATGCAAACAAGAACGGACGGACTCAACACCCCGGAGATACCGCTCTTCAAACAAATTAGGGACGCTGTCGACAAAGCTTACCCACGATAGACCGAGAAATACACTGTTGCCATGAAAGCGACAGATACGTCTCAGTTTTCAAGCCCCCTTCAGTCCTAGCCTGGATAATTCATGAAGGTGGAAGGAGCGAAGGCCTATTGTGCTACAAACATGTTGTCTAAGCAGTATTTGCGGCAACAGGAGAGGCCTTCGCGTGATCGACTTTACCACGACAGAGTGTTTATTGTTCCCGGACATGTTTGCCAAGGGTGCGGTATTGCGGTTTGATCAACGGCAGGGCTCCTCCGATGGCGGCGCCATCCTGTTGAAGGGCGCCGACCGCAGCTATGGATTGGTCGCCAGCCTGGCCGGTTGTTTGGAAGACAATCGGCAAGCAGGCAAGGTAGATCATTCGTTGCAGCAGTTACTGGCGCAGCGCGTGTTCTCGATCGCCTGCGGTTATCCGGACGGCAATGACTCGGCACGGCTTGGAGCCGACCCGGTGCACAAGATGTTGCTCGACCGCGATCCTGTTACCGGCCTCGATCTGGCCTCGCAGCCCACGCTGTCGCGCTTTGAGAACGCGGTGGGGACCAAGGAGCTTTACCGCATGGGCGAGTCTCTTGCTATCAGCGTGATGGAGCGCCATCGAAAGCGGTTGCGCGGACACGTCCGTCGCGTCACCATTGATCTCGATCCGACCGACGATCCAACGCACGGCGCGCAGCAGATGTCCTTCTTCAACGGACACTACGACAACTGGTGCTACCTTCCGGTGCTGGGCTTTGTCAGCTTTGACGACGAGGTCGAACAGTATCTCTGCGCGGCCGTGCTGCGGCCGGGTAATGTGACCGCATCTGTTGGCGCGGTGGGGATTCTACGCCGCTTGCTGCTGATGATTCGCTCCTTCTTTCCAGCTGTGCGCATCCGCGTCCGCCTGGATGGGGGCTTCGCGCATCCCGATCTGCTTGATTTTCTGGATGCCGAACCGAAGCTTGAGTATGTGGTGGCGATGGCGAACAACAAGGTGTTGGAGCGCAAGGCGGAACAGGCTATGCAGTTTGCCCGCGCGATCTCCGCAGTGACCCGGGGGACGGAGCATGTCTACGATGATGCCAACTACGCGGCCGGGAGTTGGCCTCGAGAACGCCGCGTCCTGATCAAAGCCGAGGTGGTTTGGGGTGAGGGCAAAGAGCCTAAAGACAACCCGCGCTTCGTGATCACCAATATGAAGCAGAGCCCGCAGTGGCTCTACGAAAAGGTCTACTGCCAGCGCGGCGATATCGAGAACCGGATTAAGGAATTGCATGAGTTACACATCGGCCGCACCAGTTGCAGCCGCTTCTGGGCCAACCAGTTCCGCGTCTTGCTGACCGCCGCGGCCTACGTGCTGATGCAGGAGTTGCGCCTGCGAGCCGCTGGCACGAACTGCGCTCGCGCCCAGGTTTGGACGCTCCGCGAACGGCTGCTGAAACTTGGTGCCCGCGTGGCCGTCTCGGCGCGCCGCATGGTGCTGCATCTGCCCGCATCCTTTCCCTTTCTAGCCGACTTCCGGAAAGTGGCGATGGCACTCGGCGCCTCCACCGGATAGCACCGCAACGGGAACACTTAGACACTTCCCATATTGCTTGCCCAAACGGCAGATGAGGAAAGCCTTGGCCCAAAAAAACTTCGCGCCCCCTATGCACCACCCGCTCCGTCTCCCTGGTCATGCAATTATTGCCATCAGAGCACAGCCAAGAACACCTTCGCCCCAACCTCGTCGACCAAAACACCACGCGCAGCAGTTTCACGAATAATACGGGCTAGGGCGCACCGAATCCGGCGTTGGCTTTGATCTCACAGAGCCCTCCTACGTCGAGGTGGTTCACGAGGATTAAGGCGTGAGGTCAGCCTCACGAAGTCCGCTGAACATCCACTCGCTCAGTCGCTGTTGCACCACCAATAGGACGGGAGTACCCTGGAGCCAGCTTGCGAATCTGGGGGTATTACCGTGGGTCGCGCCAGCATCCTTTCGCTCGTCTTCCTGCTCTCTAATGTCTTCTCCTCGGACAACAACAGGTCACCAGGCAGGACGTAGATAGCGCATCATTGACGCACGTGCGTTCGGCTGGAACCAACTGTCCTATCGGCGTTGAGGCAAGTCTTGTCAGTTTGCCATCAGTATCAAACGCTGGGCCTTCGATAAACGGGCAACCGCTTCAGCGCAAAGGCCCGAGTGAGGAGGGACAACTATCTGTGCAGAAGGTTGATTATCTACAGCTCCACCTCGACGTGGATAATCTCTCAACTCGGGATATTGTGGGTGCGCAATTCACCGTTCACGGCTTTAGTAGAAAATTGAGACTCATTGACCCATCCGACCCTTCCAATGCACCTGACCTTTGGAGGACGGTTGATGTCGCACTGAACGTTCAAGGGAAAGGCCACGCCTCCAGTGAGCTTTCTCTGATCCACTTCACGGCCATAATAACCTCCATCGATTTGGATTCGGTTACGTATGCGGAGGGCACCCAATGGCAGGCCCCTTCTCCAGGGGCTTGTAGCACAATTCCCAATGTGGTTATGCGCATCATAGACAATTCCTGAGCATTCCTTTCCGCTGCGAATTGCCGCACTGCGCCGCGCAAGTCTAACAAACGACAGCGACTCGTAGACGTAGTTTCCGGTTAGTCGACCAACCGCCAATGGATGTTTAAGATTCACCGCCAAGGTTGCAAATAACACAACACCGATTCTCCCAGCCATAATCCTACCGAAATCGCAGAGGCGAGGAGAGCAATTATTACCTGGGACGCTGAGCGCGGCTCCCTCTCGTGTCCTTTGTCCGCTGCTGAACGAGTTTCTCGTCTCGGTTAAATATTTGTAGATCTCATCCGGTGGTGTCCGCGCTTTTGTTAAAGCGTTGATGAAAGTACGAAGAATGAGTCCCGTTCCTCTTTGATCTTCTGGTTTTCATTCAGCAAATAGAGGCAAGCTCTTGCCATGGTCACCATAGTTCCACCGGGGCCCATGCGAATTCTGAAAGTGACCAGAGTCAGTGCGTTACTTTCATCGCCAATCGTTCCGACCACCTGTACGCTACCTGGCTCGATAAGCTGCGCGGCCTTTACCTTGAGCGTCATGTACTTGTCGATGCCTGTAAATTCACTGCCACCCAAATTGGGCATCGTGGTTGTCACAACAGCATGTATATCAGGGGCAAGTAGCTCTTTTGTTTTATCCCAATCATGACGACTCCAAGCATCGATATGGGCAAGTGCGATTTTAACTGCCGGTGAGTCTTGCATCCTTGTCCCTCCGATATCGTCGAAAGCAAGCAGGAAAACAGAACGACTCATAGTTAGTCCAAAACACGCGAGCTGCGCAATAATTGCGCGCCGAGTGGGGAGAGAAATGGCTGTCAATACATCTGTCAGCTGATCCATTGGATCATGATTCCGTGCAGTGATATTGCTTTAGAGCATTTTCTCTTTTTTGCTAGACAGTTCATGAATAATCCAGGCTAGGGCGGGGATGCAGGCGGGTAATAGGCGGGAATGCTGAAAGCCGACAGGAACTGCCTGACGTGGTAGTCGGGATACTTGGTCAGCATGTGCTGTTCCGCAGTCTTCGCATCGCTGCTCTTCGTTTCGTCGGCGAAGTCGTGCAAGCAGGCCCGCGTTTGCGCAATGAGCTCAAGGCCCGCGGCCTTCCCGTGTCCAGGATAGATCATCGTCACCCGACCCTTGGCAAACTCTTCCAGTTCATTCAGACGCGTGAGCCAGCTTTCCAGATGTTGCTCTTGTAGATAAAGGTGCGCTTGATTGTAGACCAAGTCCGCCGAGAGAAAGGATTTCAGTTCAGAAACATAAACGGCTGCAGTGTGCTTGCTCTCACCTTCCCCAAATTCGACAACCTCAAGCTTGACTCCTTCAAGCGCCAGAACTGGCTCTGCTAAGGGCTCGGGAATCACCAGCCTTCGTGGTCCCTCAGGGCCTAGCTTCCCCTTTAGCATCGAAAACATCCATGGACCATCCGTCTTGATATCTGTGACTACATTCTGCGTGGAGACCACTTGGGCATCAGGAAAGCGCTCTGCGATCACATCCAGGCCCATAAAGTGGTCCGGGTGCGCATGGGAGATCATTACTTTCTTAAGGACCTTCCCGCAGGTCGTGATCCTGTCAACGAGTTGCACGGCATCGCTCTGAAGCATGAAGACGTCGAAGAGAATTGCTTCGGACTCGCCGCTGATCAGGTACGAGTTTGACCATGCTCCGGCCTCGCTGGAAGTGAACGGCTGGATTGATAATGAGGTTGTTGTTATTGGCTCCGCAGCAGGCATTTTGTAATCTCCGAAAGTTCTATTGCGACGGCACAGTAAGCCTGGCGCCATCGATATCCAGATGCCACTCGCCACTTGAACGGAATGTGGCTGCAACATCGAAGGTGTTCTCAAGGAAGTGATACCTGACGATTAGCCCATTGCGTAATTCGAACCTGATCGCATAAGCAATGTCGGCCTTTCGACCTGTGGACAACGCGTGGAGTCGAAACCAGCCGAACGCTGCAGCCTTATTTCCTTCTGAGATCACTTCGCGTGGTCCAAACGCGGTCACTTCGAGATTACGATGCATATGAGCCAGAAATTCCTTAACCGCTTTCTTGCCCTTGTGCACCCCGAGCCACGGAAGGGCGGCGTAACAGTCGGCCGAGATTGGCGGCACTGCTCCTGCTGCATCGGCAATGGGTGTGCCGTTGACCATGTACTCGACGTCCGTCGCAAAGAAACGATCCACAGCCGAGGCATCTTTGCGAATGACCGCGTCGAGATACGCGGCGATGAGTTCTGAATTTGACTGTGTTGGCACCCTCTCGACTCCTCCGAACCTAGCTGGCCCGCTTCTCCGCAGTTTTTTCCGGCAACGCTGCGGTCCAGGAGTTGCCCTCGGAGGGCGGAGTGACCGTAGCCCAGCGCTCGGCGATCTTATCGCCTTCGAAACGCCAGAGCACGAAACCATGAAACTGCATCTTCTTGCCGGAGGCATCCGTCCAGCGCCAGATGTTACGGCAGACCACTTTGTCGCCTTCCGCGATCATCTCTTCGATGGTCAGGTGAAGATCCGGCATAGCCTTATACATGTTCACCATCATCTGTTCGTCGCCATCCACTCCCGTAGGCTTGCCAACAGGTCCGTCATGATCGTAAAAAGTTGGTGTCATGTTCTTCCGGATTACCCCGGCATTTTTCTTATTCACGAAATCTTCAAAATGGTCCCTGACAATTTGTTTTATTTGTTCGAGCGACAGATTGGTTGCCATGCTTCAACCCCACAGTTAGGATGAGATGTATGCAAGGTAGCAAATCTTCGGAGACACAGGAAGAACGCACAATTTTGTAAGCTCAGGAGCGGGCAATGAAGGACCACTTCGGTTGCCCAGTACAGGCAGCCGCGAATGTCATGGCCGGGAAGTGGAAAGTTTTGATTGTCTGGCATCTGTCGTTTGGCTCTGGGCGCTTCGCAGAGATTCGGGATTTTCTTCCCGGAGCCAGCGAGAAGGTGCTGACCGCTCAGCTTCGCGAGCTCCAGCACGATGGAGTCATCAACCGAACGGTCACCCCGACTGTCCCACCGCGCGTTGATTACAACCTTACCGACCGTGGGAAGGAACTCGTCACTGTGATGGAAGCAATGTGCGCCTGGAGCATGAAACATTTGGGTAAAACGCCCAAATGGCCTCGGCCGGCAACAGTCCAGAAGTAGCCCACGGCCCGTCGACGCCACACCGAAAGGCGGTACGACGATTGTGGTTTGGGATTACCTGTCGCTCGTTGCCGATTGCGGATAGACTACGGGCAATTCGGAAACTATCTTGCCGTTTTTTATCTTCTGCCGTTCGCCCGTCCGACCACTCCTATTGGAGTGAGATTCGAAATTGTCAATTCGGATGGTTGCAGGGTTGGCAGAAGTTGTTGAGAGCAAAAGATTTTTTGGTTGCGGGGGCGGGATTTGAACCAGCGACATTTGGGTTATGAGAACGACTAACAACTCCTAAGTGCTTTCGAACCAATCGCTGATATTCGAAAAAGCACTCGATTTTACGAATTCTGGCCGCCTAAGTGCTATCACTTCGAGAGCATAGAAAAAGCGAATATTTTGTTGCTTAACGGCTGTCCCCTTCCATGCCCTTGCGCCTCGCTAGAACCCCTGCTGACAGCGAAACTTAACGAAATAGCGAGCCACCTTGTTGACAATCGCATTCATGTCTCGTCTGGGTAAAGTACGTTGTCAGCGTCGTACGCTCAGCTCAGTTTTAGCCCCGAGGCAAATCTGACAAGTGCCGACGTCGGATCGGTCCTACAGCTAAGAGGGAACGTTCAAGTGAGGCTGTGCGCGCCCTCAGGCCACGGCTGTGAAAAAAGTTCACTCCTTCTGCGGGCTGACGCGGTTGATTTCAACGAAAAGACTCGTGAAATTGACGCACACGGCGATATTCGTATCATTCCCGAAACCAACGCTAAACTCCACTAGTGCGTTTCGAGCACGGTGCAAAATCTGATTTGCCGAAATTCCCTCATCCGATAATGGCTTGGATACCGGGCATTGCAGTCTTGGTAGCTCTGCTCGGCGTTGGCGTCCCGGTAGCAATTTACCTCAACACCAGAGTCGACTCGGTTAAGAGTGATGTCTCGGGACTGAATACAAAGCTGGACAAGCTCAACAGTGCAGTCATGGCTCCTTCCAACCAGCAATCCGACCAAACGCAAAAGCTCATTCATGATCTTCTTGCCACTGCGGCAATTGCGAAGAATCTGCCAACCGCAGCAAAGGCGGTAGAAGTGGCATCTCAGTTAACCGCTACTCTCCGGAAGGAAAAGCGCCCTGCATCGCCAGCGTTCTTCCAATCTGCGATTGACAACATGAGCAAGAATAAGCAGCCAAGCCTAAGCGCCTATGGGCTTTGAAGGTGGGGTAGCCTGATTTCGCCCTAACTTGCCAGCACCCCGTAACAGACAAGGAAATCTGTACTGAGTACGCTCAGAGCATCTTCAGTTTTGCTTGCTGCGACGCTTCCGAAGCAAAAGGGCGTCATCTCCTGGGGTTTCGATTGTTTCGACTGGTTGCGTTTGCTTCGATTATGTGGGGTCATGAAGCTGAGGTGATTCATGTCTCAGGCTCCCTTGACACCAACGCTCCCGACCGAATCGGACGCAACACTTGCTAAGGAGACAAGTCGCTTGCTTGCTCCGCGCGTTCGTTCTTCCGCTCCACTGAGCTTCCGCGTTCTGGGTGCTCCAAAGAGGAGACTTTGCAGATTCCGGCGCCAGCTGTCAAGATGCTGCTTCGAATCCTGGAAGAGATGGCACGCGGCAACGCCGTCACCCTGATTCCAGTTCATGCGGAACTCACGACGCGGGAAGCAGCGGACATGCTGAACATCTCGCGGCCCTCGCTCATTCAACTCCTGGATGAAGGCATGATCGTATACCGGAAGGTCGGCACACATCGCCGAATCCGGTTCGAAGCGCTGATGTCGTATAAGCGCGCAGCCGACGCAGAGCGCCGTGCGGCTCTTGCCGAACTCGCTGCCTATGACCAGGAGATCGGGATCTGAATTGTGGCTGCATTCATCGTCTTCTATGACGCGAACGTGCTCTATCCCGCCGAATTACGCAATCTTCTGATGCATCTCGCACTCATCGGGGTATTCCGCGCCAAGTGGTCCGCGGACGTGCATGAGGAATGGATCGGGAATCTCCTGATGAACCGCTCTGACCTCGCGCGCGCAAAACTGGAGCGTACTCGACAGCTCATGGATAAGGCTGCACCGGACGCGCCGGTGAGAGGATACGAGCACCTCATTCCCGGACTTGTGCTCCCAGACCCGAATGATCGTCATGTGCTGGCGGCCGCGATCCGCGCCGGCACCAGCGTCATTGTGACAGGCGATGGCGTCCTCGAAGCGAGAGGCCAACAGCAAGGTTGTGAAGATGGTGCTCAGGCCAGAATCTATCGGAGCGGCAGATCGTAAGTTGTTGATCTGATTGGTTGCGGGGGCTGGATTTGAACCAGCGACCTTTGGGTTATGAGCCCAACGAGCTACCGGACTGCTCCACCCCGCACCTTGATAGTAACAACCACAGCGGGCAGGGTCAAACCGTGCAGTCGTCCGTGAATGACAGAAGAGATCCCACAAAATTCGAGCTTAGCGCGGGCAGGCTGCAAGGCTCTTACGCATGAGGGCAATAACTTCATACGGTGGATCAAATGAAAGGCCTGAGTAAACTCGACGACCGCCCCTGGAGTGTCTCGCTCGGTGTTAACGGCGCGGGAGAGATACTCGGCGCTTCGGCAAACGCCGACTCCAGCTTGACCTGCTGTGAAATCCGGCGTAGCATCTGCGCCAACCGCCTCTTCCCGGATGTGTCAGTAGCAGCACAAGCCCGGCTAGACTATGGCTACTCCAGCAAATCCGCCGAAAAGCGCAGGCATGAGGCCGGAGCGCTGGCAGAGAGTTAAGGATTTACTCTCTGCCGCGTTGGAGACGGATCCTGCGGCGCGCTCAGCCTTTCTGGACCAAGCCTGCGGCTGCGATGTGACTTTGCGCGCAGAAGTTGAAGACCTGCTCGCCGCCGGGAAAACCGATGGCCAACCTCTATCTTTCCCTCCACCCGCCGGCGGCCTTGCTCCCTCTGCTCGCGACACCAATGCTCGCATCGGAAGCCGGATCGGACCTTACCAGATTATCGAGGAGATCGGGGCCGGTGGCATGGGCGAGGTGTATCGCGCGTTCCGCGCCGATGATCAGTACCGCATGGAAGTCGCGATCAAGCTGGTTAGGGCCGGCCTGGATTCAGGATTTGTGGTTGGGCGCTTCAAGCATGAACGGCAGCTGCTGGCCGGCCTTGACCATCCCAATATAGCTCGCCTTCTGGACGGAGGCACGACGGAAGAGGGCAATCCGTATTTCGTCATGGAGTTGATCGAGGGACAACCGATCACGGAACATTGCGACCGGCAGAAGTTAGCGACGACCGAAAGGCTGAGATTGTTCCTGCAAGTGTGCTCGGCCGTGCAATACGCCCACCAGCACCTGATTATCCATCGTGACTTGAAGCCCGGCAACATCCTGGTGACTTCCGACGGTACACCCAAGTTGCTCGACTTTGGGATCGCGAAGCTGCTTGATCCAGCGTCCTCCGAAGGTCCCGAAGCGACCATTTCCATTTTCCGCCTGCTCACACCCGCCTATGCCAGCCCGGAGCAGATCAAAGGTGAGCCGGTTACGACAGCCAGCGATGTGTACTCGCTCGGAGTATTGCTGTATGAGCTGCTGACAGGCCGTCGCCCCTATCGCATCTCGAGCCAGTCACCACGGGACATAGAACGCGCCGTCTGCGAACTCGAACCCGAACGCCCCAGTACGGCTTTGCGGCGCAGCGACACGCGCGAAGCTAGCGCACCGCCGGATACTGCGATTTCCATAAGCGAAGTGCGGGATGGATCTCCCGAGAAGCTGGCACGTCGCTTGCGCGGCGACCTGGACAACATCACGCTGAAGGCGCTGCGCAAAGAAACGCGGCTCCGCTACTCTTCGGTTGAACAGTTTGCCACCGATATTCGACGGCACCTGGAAAATCTCCCAGTCCACGCTTCGGCGGGGACTTTGCGATACCGAACTTCCAAGTTCGTCCGCCGCCACAAAGCCGGGTTGGCCGCAACAACGGTTGTTGCTTTGGCTGTATTCGCCGGGCTCGCGGCAACGCTGCATGAAGCGAGCGTCGCGCGCCGGCAAGAAAAGCGTGCCGAGCAACGATTCAACGATGTCCGCAAACTCGCCGATTCGTTCATGTTCGACTTCGATAAGGCGATCCAGGATATCCCCGGCACAACCCGCGCGCGTGAAATGTTGGTGAAGACGGCCCTGGAATACCTCGACAGCCTTTCTCGCGAGTCCGCCGGCGATGCCTCCTTGCAACGTGAACTGGCGACGGCTTACGAAAATGTTGGCGAGATTCAGGGGGCACTCATGCAGCAAAACATCGGCAACACCTCCGGAGCGCTGGAGAGCTACCGCAAAGCGCTGGCGATCCGAAAATCTCTGGTGGAAGCCGACCCTGGGAATCGAGCCTCTCGTCTAAACCTAGCGGTGACCTATGGAGGCCTCGGGCTCCTACTGGGCCAGCAGAACGATTTTGCTGGAGCCTTGGAAGCCGATCATCACGCCACTGCCATCTATGAAGCGCTGGCGGCAGAGAGCCCATCGGATTTTGAGGCTAAACGCAACCAAGCAGGAGGTTACGAGCAGCTTGCCTTTGAGCTGAGCCTGAGAGGCGATTTTGCAGAATCCGTTAAATACCATCGCCAAGCCATTGCCATCTATGAGCAACTGGCAACCACCCAGCCCGGCAACCAGCGGGTGGCGACCGCGTTGGCTCACGCTTATCGCCTCATCGCATATTCCATGCGTAACGCCGGCGATAACCGCGGGGCTCTCGATATGGCCAGAAAAGCCATTCCCATTACCCAACGTCTGTTGGAGAATTCACCAAACAATGTCCGGGCCAAACTCGACCTGGTCGCGGGATACGAGCAAGTCGGCTCTACCCTTGAAACCATGGGCGACCAGCACGAAGCGCTGGAGAACTGGCAGAAAGCTCTCGACCTCAGCGAGAGCGCGATGAAGGCTGATCCTAACGATGCCCGGGCGAAAATCATGCTGGGCGACTCCGCCGCGGAAGCGAATCTCATTGCAATCCGCCTGGGCAGCGCGACCGGGGTAGAAGGTCTTCTTAAATCGCTCGAAGTACGGCAACAGTTGCTCTCGGCAAATCCAAATAATCGCGGACGCAAGGAAGAAGTTGCAAAGTCCGACGAATTGCTGGGCGACGGTGAGGTCTCGCTTGCGTCCAGCCGCAAGATCTCTCAAGCGGCAAAGACTGAGCACTGGCGCAATGCGGAGTCCTTTTACAAGCGAGCTTTGGAGATTTTTGAGGCGCTCCAGGCACAAGGTGCGCTACGCGGCGAAAATGCCGGTCACCCGGAATCTATTCGGCAGGCCATCGCAAAGTGCGACGCCGCCCTGGCGAGGAATCCGTGAATCCAGCTGTAAATACAGCTTAGGATCGCGGAGTTCGGCGCCGACTACCCCACTCAAGCCAAAAGAAGGCTTGAATGGGCCAGGCATCCGTTGCTTCGTAGAGACTGCTCAATTCCTGACATCGCTCGTCCCCAGAAAAATCTTTGAACCCGAATGAGCCAATTTCTTCCCCATTTCCGATTATCTGAGTACAGGGGACAAAAATCTAAAGCTGCTCGGGAGGGAAAAACCATGCTCAGGAAATCTTTGATCGCACTGATCTATGCCGCATTCACAGCAGTAGCATCCGCGCAAAACCCGTCGCCGGCGCTCACCAACGACGAGGTGGTCGCTATGTTCAAGGGTGGCCTGGGCGAAAACACCATCATCAGCGCCATTCAGTCGCAAGATACGAACTTTGACATTTCTGCCAAAGGACTCCTGGAACTTAAGAAAGGGGGGATCCCGACGAAGATCATGGATGCGGTTATCAACTCGGCCGGTAAACACAAAACCGCCGTTGATGCCGGGGCCGCTGCCAAGGCACAGGCGGAAGCGGAGGCCAAAGCAAAAGCGAGCGTGGTCGCTCCCGCAGCCATGACATCCCCGATTCTCCCTGGCATGCCGTCCGTGCTGATGGTACAAGCTGGGCAAAAACAGACGCTGCCCGTCGCCCACACGCAGATTGTCCAAACCAAAGCCAAGCCTTCGTCGCTGGCGGCGTTGACCAGTGACGGAACTCTGGCACAAGCCATGAGTGGTGTTTCACAAAGCATTGCCACTGCGGGGATGATGAAGGGAAGTTCCAAGATCGCCAGCACGATGATGATGGCGAACCCGATGATCGGCGGCGCGATGATGGCCGGCGGATTCCTCGCTTCTCATTACAAGGCGACCGTTACCGACGTCTGGGCGGTTCCTGGCCCAAAGTCCGAGACTGTGATTCACAACGCTCAACCGGCCTTTGAAGTCCACTACGACAATATTCCCGGAGTTAATGCCGACGAATACGAACCGGTGCTATTGAAGCTCGAGTCTTCGCCGAATAATTTGCGCCTGGTTGGAGCGACGGAAGCGAAACAAGATGCGCTGCAAGGTTCAACCGGGGACTGGGGAATGTATTCGTCGTTTGTAGAAGAGCGCATCCCAGCTCAAGCCACGAAAACCGCACCCGGGAACTACCAGTTACAGGCGAGCGCGGCTTTGCAGCCTGGTGAATATGCAGTGGCACTCCGCCCGGTTAATAAGGACAAGAAGTTCTCCGGAACCAACATGACCCAGAACACCGGCGACGGGCTGTTCTTCAACTCGGTCTGGTCGTTCGAAATGCAGTAAGGAGAAGAAGCCATGAAGCCGCAGCGCATCAACGTTCTAGTGGTTCTGTTGCTCGTCCTCAGCATGAACTTGAGCGCGCAGCAACAAGCGAAAGCGCTCACGAATGACGATGTTGTGAGCATGGTTGCCGGCGGTCTCGACGTGAGCCTGGTGATTGGCGCGATACAAGCGAATGAGGAGAATTTCGATGTCTCCGCCAATGCACTGCTTGCGCTGAAGAAGGCCGGAGTCGCAGACAAAATCATCCAGGCGATGCTGGCGACGGAAGGAAGAAAGCACAATCCGCCGCCCGCACCGGGTGCACCGACGCAGCCTCAAACCGAGACGGTGCCAGCTAAGACAATGAATCCGGTGCTCGGCCACGCTGACGCTTCCCAGGCTATGGCGATGCAGATGATGGCAGCCCGGGGTATGCCGCCACAGATGATGGCCCAAATCTCAGCCATGCAGCGTGGCAGGAGCGGTATGGGAATGTTTCCCAGCGCCACGTTGACCTCACAGATGGCCGCGGGAGAAGTTGATCCCGGCCAATTGCCGAAGGTCTCGCTACTCTCCGGCGACAGCAAAGCGGCCGTGAATCGTTCGACAACCCAAATCGCGAAGTCAGAAATGAAGGGCGGCAAGGGCGGCGCCGGCATGGGTGGCGGCCTTTCGGGTCTCTCGATGATGGGGGGATTGGGTAGCACCGCTTTACGGTTTGCTCCTTTGGCGGCTGGGCCCGGGATGATCCTCGCGGCACCGGCGATGTCCCTGGCTACCGGATTGCTCGGCGGCGGACTCAGCCATCACTCGAGCGCGCCGAAGGCGACGTATGTCTGGGCGCTACCGGGAGCACATTCGACCTACACTATGGCCGCGACTAAGCCCAAGTTCGAGATCGAGTTCGCCGACATCGTCGGTCTCGACCCAGACGCCTACGAGCCTTCACTCGTCAAGCTCACGCCGACAAAAGACAACTGGCGTCTGGTAGGGGCGACAAAAGAAACCTTGGACAAACACGGCAACGAAAAGCAATCCGCGATTAGTGAAGATCGCACAGAAATCAAAACGACATCGGCCGGAAGGGGACACCTGATTATCGAAGCCGCTGCGCCGCTTGCTCCCGGTGAATACGGTGTATTGCTTCATCGCGTTAAGGCGCAGAAGAATTCGACTTCAACCGGCGCTGGTTTGACTGCCGAGCAAACAATTTTTTATTCCGTGTGGGATTTTTCGGTTCCGGCGACGGAAGCGAGTTCGCACCCGGTAACACACTGACGTTCGCTTAACGGAGGCAGCAATTATGCGGATGCCGAAAATAATACTGATCGCCTTCATCGCTCTGCTGACGCTGGCAACGATAGGTTCCATATTCGGGTATCGATCCGCGATGTGGATGCTGGGGAGAATGCGTCCAAGAATGAATCCAGGCTATGTTTCCGTCAATATTCGTGGGATAGCACACTGCGAGCAGCTTCAACCCGGCAAACTCGCTGAAAAATGGCTGCTTGACTTCCGTCCGTGGTCCGAGATATGTTTTCGGCACTCGGACATGGTGCAGGAAGTCTCTTGGTTGCCGCCTCCAGCTCGGTGACGGAATTGCTCCATCGCTGGAGCGACGGAGATGTTGCCGCTCGCGAGCAGCTTATCCCCCTGGTTTACAACGAGCTGCGCCGTATCGCCAAGTTTTCCCTGGCCGCGCAGCCACACAATTCACTGCAAGGCACGGCTCTGGTCCATGAAGCATATTTGCGGCTGGCCGGCAGCTCTGTCCGTTGGCAAGACCGGGCGCATTTCTTCGCGTTGGCAGCGCAACTGATGCGCCGCATCCTTGTGGACAACTCGCGCATGAAGCGCGCGCAAAAACGCGGCGGCGATGCTGTCACTCTTGTTTTCGACGAGAACCTGGCAGTATCTGCAGAACACGAGTTGGACTTGGTCGCCCTCGATGACGCTCTCAATGCCCTCGCGGCAATCGACGAGCGGCAGGCGAGAGTGGTCGAGCTTCGGTTCTTCGCCGGGCTTTCCATCGAAGAGACGGCCCATACGCTTGAGATTTCTACCGCGACGGTGAAGCGGGAATGGGCGACAGCAAGACTATGGCTACTGCAGCAAATCCGCCGTAGCGCGCCGGCATGACCTCCGAGCGATGGGAGCAGATCAAGTCTGCGCTTTTCGCAGCATTGGAGACAGATCCCGCCCAGGTCTCTTCCCGCCTCGACAGCCTGTGTGGCAACGACCCGGCTCTTCGGCTCGAAGTGGAGAAACTCCTCGCCTTGAAGGATGATCCCGACTTGGCGCTTCTGGAATCTGCAGCCGTTTCTCCCCCGATGGATGGAAGCGGCGAGATCAAGGCTGGAACCCGACTCGGGCCGTATGAAGTTCTCTCCCTCCTTGGCGCAGGGGGGATGGGCGAAGTGTATCGTGCCCGAGACCCGCAGTTAGCCCGAGATGTCGCGATTAAGGTAGTGACAGGTCTGATGTCCGACCCGGAGCGACTGCGCCGATTCGAGCAGGAAGCCCAAGCAGCAGCCGCGCTGAATCATCCGAACATTCTCGCCGTGTATCAGCTAGGCAATCACAATGGGGCTCCGTACCTGGTCTCGGAGTTGCTTGAAGGGGAGACCCTTCGGGAGCAGATCAAGCGCAGCCGCCTTACGATGCGGAAAACGATCGACTACGGCGCGCAGATCGCACGAGGCTTGGCGGCTGCGCACAAAAGAGGGATCGTGCATCGTGACCTGAAGCCGGAGAATTTGTTCGTTACCCGCGATGGACAAGTGAAGATTCTCGACTTTGGGCTAGCCAAACTCATCCAACCTCGCGATAGCTCGCGACTCGACCTCTCCATGCTGACCAGGGCAACCGCTCCGGGAATGGTTCTGGGCACAGTCGGCTACATGTCGCCGGAGCACGTCCGCGGGGAGCGCACGGATCATTGCACTGACATTTTCGCTTTTGGGGCGATCCTCTACGAAATGTTGACAGGAAGCCGGGCGTTTCAAAAACCGACCCTGGCTGAGACCCAAGCTGCAATCCTCAATGAAGACCCACCCCGGTTGTCTCAACTAACCTCAAACGTTCCGCCCGCCCTGGAGCGCGTGGTATACCGGTGTCTGGAAAAGAAGCCGGAAGCCCGTTTCCAATCCGCATCGGATCTGGCTTTCGCACTCGAGGCGCTGTCAGATTCGGGAACCGCTTCAGCCGCTCATATCCTGCCTGGGCAACGCTCGCGGGCAAGAGCGATCTGGCTCGCCGGAGCCGCCATTGTGCCAATTGCTGCCGCTCTGATTGCTTGGTGGATAAGCCCCGCCGCCGTGCCGCAGGTCGAAGGGGTCAGACAACTCACAGATGACGGCAATCCGAAGAGCACCATCTCAACGATCGCGAGCGACGGCTCCCGAGTGTACTTCGACGAGATCGAATCAGGACAAATGATCAGCAAGCAGGTTTCCGCGATGGGGGGACAAGCCACGGCGGTTCCCACAAGCCTCCAAACAAACGGTATCGCCGCTTTGGCCCCCGACAATTCTGCCCTGCTAGGCTTCGGCACCGGAAGCCGCGCCGGCTTGTGGCTTCTGCCGCTTCCTGCCGGAGAACCGCGACGCCTGGCCGCCATTACCGCCGACCCAAGTCTGGCGCTCGATGCTGGATTTTTTCCCGACGGAAGGATCGTGTTCCTGAACGGCCCGGCACTGTATGTTGCGGAAAGGGACGGGTCGAACACGCGCAAGATTGCCGATTTGGCGGGTATTGGCGCCGGACCTAGTGTTTCGCCAGATGGCAAACGCATTCGCTTCACAATCGCAGGCACCGGCCTAACCTCCTCAATATGGGAGATTGCGGCCGACGGAACACGACTGCATCAACTCTTCAAGGGGTGGCACGACCCGCCCAACGAATGCTGCGGCAAGTGGACGCAAGACGGAAAGTACTTCGTATTTCAGTATCAGGACGCGGGGCGCTGGGATCTGTGGGCGTTGCGAGAGCAAAGCGGCTGGTTTTACGCTACTGCTCAGGAACCCATGAGTTTGACGAACGGGCCCTTGTCCTACGTTTTGCCGTGTCCCAGCCGTGATAACCAGCAACTGTTCGCTGTGGGTTCGCAACGGCGCGGCGAGTTAGTCCGATACGATGCCAAGACGCAGCAGTATGTTCCCTATGCCGGCGGTCCGTCGGCAATCGATGCCCGTATATCTCCGGACGGGCAGTGGGTTGTCTATTCCTCTTATCCGGACCACACCCTTTGGCGCAGCCGACCTGACGGGAGTGAGCGCCTTCAGTTGACTTATCCACCGATGGTGGTCTTTTATCCCCAGATTTCCCCAGACGGAAAGAGGGTCGCTTTCGCAGGATTCCAGCGCGAAAAGAGGGACCTTAGTCTGTATATCGTGAACATCGAGGGGGGCATGCCCGAGCACATCACCAAAGCGGGAGCAATGGCGTGGTCACCGGACGCGAATTCCATCGCCTTTACTGATTCGGCGCCGGGCAAGCGTCTGGGTGAAAGAGACTTCTTGCAGGATTATGTGGTTGATCTCCGCACGAGGAAAGTTTCTGCGGTTCCCGATTCTGTGGGCATGAGCGCTCCTTTCTGGCCGGAAGACAACACCCTGCTTGCGCTCCAAATGAGCAGCAGCAAGATGATGGCCTATAACTTTAAGACGCAGCAATGGTCTGAGTTCACGCACACACCGTTCGGCATTTGGACTCCGTCCCCCGACGGCAAGTATCTCTACACGGATGAGGTGCCCGACGCTTCGGGTGGCCCCCAGGTTGTGCGTCTGCGACTCGCTGATAAGAAACTGGAAACGATCCCTAGCCTCAAGGGAATTCGCCGCGTGGTGGCCGAACTTGTGGTTGTGAATCCTACGACTTGGGTAGGAGTTACCACCGACGGCTCCTTGCTTCTGACGCGCGATGTAGGCACGCAGGAAATCTACGCACTCAATGTGAAATGGCCTTGAAGAAGTGGCTGCAGGGCGCTCCAGCCGGGAGATAAAGGGTTGCTTCCAGTCAGAATAGCCGGCCTCGGCTGCGCGGAATCGGGTGCCCAGCAAAAAAAGTTGCGCGCGATGAGCCGATTCGGCCGCGCTTTCCGCTTATCCAGATAGAAGCAGATTCGAGGCTGAGTGAATCGCGTGGCAACCGGTTCACGCCCGGCCAAGCACGTATTGCGGGAGGTTTTTATGACAAGGATGGGAAAACTGCTGGCCCTCGGCGCGGGAATTTTCGGCGGTCTTCTCTTGCTGCCGGCCGGGTCACGCGCGCAACAGCCGCCGGGCGCATTCAGCGGCGGTATTCACTATCCCATCGCGGGGCAGCCGCCGCTAACCATCAACATGGTGCAGAGGGCTACCAACTTCTTTCAATGGTTGCTGGACGCCCCTCTCACCCCCGAGCAGCGGCAACAATTTCAGAATGCAGTGGCGAAGTCGTGGCTCTCCGGCAGGCAGGATGAGGTTCAGTCCACGCTGCAGGTCATCCAGTTCAACGATCAGCTGTTCCTCTCCAAAAGCCCGACTGAGCGCGAGATTGTTCGCCAGACCGTGCAGCCGAAGTACATCGCGCAGATGCGCGCCCAGCCCAACAGCGATCTCGCGCGCTGGGTACTGAGCATCTATGACGCGGCCCACAAACCCATTGCGGCCGGCGATCCGCCCCTTACGCCGCAGGTCGTGGATGCCTACGTCGCCTTCATGAGCTTCATGATGTATCAAACACTGGGAAATAACTGGCACTTCACGGGAAGCGGCTCGTTCAGAGACGCTGTGGCGCAGCCCATCATTGCAAGTTATCCCGCGTTAAGCGCAGACCAGCAGGCGGCCATGGCGCAGATACCTCTGATGTGGGCGGCACTCAACGATGCGTGGCCCAAGGCGCCTCTTGCGCAGCAGCAGCAACTGCGCGCGCAGTGGAAACCGGCCCTGCAGCAATTTCTGGATAACCTCAACAAGACCGCGGCCGCCAAACCCGCAACCTCGCCCGATTCTCGGGATCAGCTGATGAATAAAGTGCTTAACCAGCAAATGGTCAACAACTTCATGTCCAATTCGATGACCAAAATCACGAACATGATGATCAGCGGCAGACCGTTCTAGAGTTCAGGCTTCATGTGGCGACAAAAGACACATTGGACAAACACGGGAACGAAAAGCGATCCGCGATTACCGGGAGGGGACACCTGATGATCGGCGGCACACTGAGGTTCGCTTAAGGGAGCCAGCAACTATGCGGACAGCGAAAATAATAATGATCGTCCTTATCACTTTGCTGACGCTGGCAACGATAGGTTCCATATTCGGTTATCGAACAGCGATCTGATGCTCTGCTGACGCTTGCAGGTTTTCGCAAAGCTTAGCGCGGGCAGGTGGCAAGGCTCTTGCGCGTGAGGGCAATGACTTCATCGCGCTGCTCTCCAATAAGTTCAAGCCTGGGCGGCCTTACGCGGGCGGAAGGGCCGCCGCACTCCTCCTGCACCTGCTTGATCAGTTGCACAAATTTCGGGCCGGTGTCCAGGCGCAGCAGGGGCAGAAACCAACTGTAGAGAGTTTCCAATTCCGCCGAAGGGCCGTTCTTCGCCAGACTAAAGAGACGAACCGATTCCTCAGGGAAGGCATTTACCAGGCCGGCAATCCAGCCAGTCGCACCCGCAGCTACACTCTCGACCACGACATCGTCCATGCCTACGAATATCGCGAGCGAGCCAGTGGACAAATGCTTGAGCGAAGTAATGCGGCGGAGATCGCCGCTCGATTCCTTCACCGCATGAAAGTTGTCATGCCGCGTGCGCAGTTCGAGCATCTGCTCCGGAGTGATATCCGTTCCGTAGGCAATGGGATTGTTGTAGAGCATGGAAGACAACGGCGTGGCCGCAAAGATGGCGCTCAAATGAGCTTGCGTTTCGCGCCAATCACCCCGGTAGACCTGGGGCGGCAGCACCATAAGGCCATCCGCACCGGCGCGATGGGCCTCTTGCGCAAGCCAGACCGCCTCCGCAGTGCTGAGCGCGGAGATGCCGGCAATCACCGGCGCCTTGTCGCCCAGCGAATGCCTGGCATGCTTCAGGATCTCGATTTTTTCCTCCCGAGCCAGGGTCGGCGCTTCCCCGAGAGATCCGAGGGCAACGATGCCATGGCAGCCGCACTCGACGAGCCAGCGGGCCTGCGCTGCAAACGTCTGGTAGTCGACCGACAAGTCAGCCTGGAATGGAGTGGTGATGGCAGGAAATACTCCTGCCCAATCTTTCTGGTTCAATGTTCGATTCTCCTTGCTGCATGGCGGGCAGCCGCAGTGTAAGGAAGGATGTTACAGGAAGAATCTTAAGGGACTGTGGAGAGCTTGAAGTTCGCTGGGACTGCTCGCGGGAGACCCACAATCTTATCCACGTTCGCCTTCACGACTCTTTCTACGCTTTCTCTTCCCCTTAAGGGAGAACTGCAGATCGCTCCTCATGAACAAAAGGGGCTTCCGGGCGAGTTGGATGCTTGTCGAGCAAACCTCAGTCGCTCCACTATCGGGAACACGGCGTTGCCCGGCGTTCGCCGCATGAGTTTTCTCTGATTTCCCCGTATGGAGTCGTTTTGCGCGGGATGCGCACGCAATAATCGAAGAAACAAGCGACGCGAAGATGGGGGACAACTTGCGAAGACGAGGTTTTGAGTTTTACCTGGCCATCCTGTGCTTTGGGGCCGGGAGCTGCGTGGCCGCGACCACACCTTCGCTGCCGGCCGAAGACAGCCAGCTCGTCTACAAACTCTTCAAACAACTCATCGAGATCAACACTACCCACTCCGTGGGTTCGGTAACTGTGGCTGCAGAGGCCATCCGCCAGCAATTGCTGGACGCCGGCTTCCCTTCCGCAGACCTGGTTCTGGCGGGCCCTACGGAAAGCAAGCAAAACCTGATTGCCCGCTTTCGCGGTTCGGGCAAAAAACGGCCGGTGGTGATTTTAAGCCACCTGGACGTAGTCGAGGCCCAGCCATCCGAGTGGACCACCGACCCTTTCCGGCTGGTCGAAAAGGATGGCTACTACTACGGACGGGGTACGCAGGATATTAAAGAAAACGACGCCATCGCGGTCGAGACTTTCATCCGCATGCGGCGCGAAGGCTACCAGCCCGATCGCGACCTGATCCTGATGCTCACGGCTGACGAGGAAGCCGGCCCGGATAACGGCGCGGCGTGGCTCGTCCAGCAGCGGCCGGATTTGTTTCATGACGTTGAGTTTGTCGTCAACCTGGACGCAGGTGGTGTGAACCTGCAGGCTGGGCAGCCAATCAGCGTGACTTACGAGGCAGCAGAGAAGACCTATGCGGATTTTGAGCTGACCGCGCACGATGCCGGCGGCCACAGCTCACTGCCGACCGTGGAAAATCCGATCGTGCGGATTTCGAGCGCGCTGGTTCGTTTGCAAGCCGCGCCTTTTCCGCTGGAGCTGAATGCGGTGGTGCGAGGGTTCCTCACCCTGGAAGCCCCACATTACAACGCGAACATGCAGACCCTGGTCAATGCCGCACTCGCTACTCCAACCGATCCGAGTGCCCTGGACAAGCTGGCGGCCGCCAGCCCTTTTATGAATGCGCTGCTCAGAACAACCTGCACGCCGACTCGCTTCGACGCCGGCCGAGCCAATAATGCGCTGCCTGAGTTAGCCAAGGCGAATGTAAACTGCCGCATCCTACCGGGACACTCGCCACTGGAGATCGAAGAGCAAATAGCCAGGGTGGTAAACGACAGCCAGGTGGCAATACAGCATTGCTCCTCCGGCAGAAAGTGCGGCACGGCGCCGTCGAGCGCAGTTTTGCCCGCAGCTGCTCCGCTTCCGCTCGTTCTTGACGCACTCAGGAGTGCATCTGCCCAGCTTTATCCCGGGGTTCCCCTGATACCGGAGATGGAGACAGGGTCGTCGGACTCCGTATATACCTTGCGCGCCGGCATAGCTTCCTATGGGATTTCAGGCGTGGGGATCGATGAAGACGATATTCGGGCGCACGGCAAGGATGAGCGCCTGCGGGTTTCATCGCTGGATGAAGGGCTGGAATTCTTCTACCTCTTTCTGCGGGCGATCACGGGTTCTACGCGATGAGGATCGGGACGGGAACAGACAAGTTCGCCCGCACACTCTCGTTGTTCGACGCCGTGATGCTGGTGGTAAGTGGGATCGTGGGGGCGTCGATCTTTATCGTGCCGGCAGACGTGCTGCGGGGTGTGGGAAATCCCCTGCTGGCGTTGCTGCTCTGGGTGGTGGTCGGCGCAATTACGCTGATCGTAGGGCTGGTCTGCGGGGAGCTGGGCGCCATGTTTCCCGAGGCCGGCGGCCAATACATCTACATCCGGGAAGCGTTCGGCGGGTTCGCGTCATTTCTGTATGGCTGGGTATTGTTCACTGTGGCCAATAGCGCCGGACTGGCGGCCATGGCGATCGTCTTTGCTCTCTTTCTTGGGCGTGCGATTCCCTCCATCTCCGCCGAACATGTGCTGTATGCCAAAGCGATGTTCGGTGTCCACTTTGAGTTCACGCGTGGTTCGCTGGTGGCCATTCTCAGCGTGGTTTTGCTCACGGTGGTGAATGTGCGCAGCGTAAAGCTCGCAGCCTGGGTGCAGAACCTGACCGGCATCGTTTACCTGGGGATGGTGGCGATCATCGCCGGATTGGGTTTCATACTGGGGCGTGGATCGTGGTCTCATTTCTTGCCCCACGCAGGGGCCCATGCTTCCTCTTTCTCAATGCACGGCGTCGGTCTGGCGCTCATCGTTTTGATTTTTACCTATGACGGCTGGTCCTATGTGACCTGGGCGGCGGGAGAGATTGAGAATGCACGGCGCAACCTGCCGCTGGCGCTGATCATCGGCATCCTGCTGATTGTAGGAACTTACCTGCTGGTGAATGTGCTCTTCATGTACGCCCTGCCGCCGGAGAGCATGGCACAACAAACGACGGTTGCGGAAGGGGCCGTGACGGCGATGTTTTCTGCCACGGCGGGAAAATGGGTTTCCCTCTTCATCGCCGTGGTATGCGGCGGCGCGATGTCAGGAGTGGTGCTGGGGGGAGCACGCATCTACTATTGCATGTCGAAGGATGGAGTCTTCTTTCGCTCAATGGGCTACCTGCACCCGCGATGGAATACTCCGGCGATTGGCCTGCTTGCACAATGTGCGTGGGTGGTGGTGTTGATCGCCAGCGGGGGCTATCAAGAATTGCTGGCACGCTTTGTATTCATGATCACGCTCACCTACGTGGCCACTGTAGGCGCCGTGTTCATCCTGCGGCGCACCCAGCCGGATCGTCCGCGCCCCTACCGCTGCCCGGGGTATCCGTGGCTGCCCGCCGCTTACCTGCTGGTTGCGGTGGGACTGGCTCTCTCCACTTTGTTATCGCGTCCCGGGCAATCGCTCACAGGGCTAGGCCTGGCGCTGCTGGGAATCCCTCTTTACCTTGGCTTCGGCCGCCGATCGCGCCAGCTGAGGGCGGCGGAGGAGGCAGCTACTCCATCCGCAGTAATGCCAGGCAGCGGCTATCCAGCGGACCATGGTTGATTCTTACCTCGGCGCCGGCAGAGAGCATCTTGAGCGCACTGGCAAGCGGTATCCCGGTATCCATCGATTCTTCGCTGGCGCCGATGGCGCGGGTGCAGGAGACAACCGGGGTCCTGTCGCCGGCGCCCAGACAGGAGAGCAAAAGGCTGGTGATCCCGTCTGCCAGCCGGGTGAACAGAGGGCCTTCTTCGAGTTCAGGGGAGATCGCGATGGTGATGCGGCGAGAGGTTGGTGGCGTAGGATTGACCGCTTCAACAGCCCCCATAAAGCGATAACCACGACCGTGGAGCGTCTCGAGCAGGCGGGGCCGCCGCGCATCTTCGCCGAGCGCCCGGCGTATCTGCCGGACGCAGAAATTGAGGCCGGCTTCAAAGTCTACAAAGGTCCTGGTGTTCCACAGTTGTTGCCGCAGCTGTTCCCGCGACACTACCTGATTTGCGTGTAAGACCAGCCATGCGAGTAGCTTACAAGGCTGTTTCTGGAGGGGTACCGGGATGCCGTCGCGGCGCAGTTCGCAGTTATTTACATCCAGGACGAAGGACTCAAACCGCAGGTGGCCCGTGAAAGTATCAGGCATGATGGGGAGCTCCTACGTGCTTATGCGAGCATAATACTCGCAGTATACTGTCAGTCTGCACAGTCTCCTAGTGGGAACGTGCGAAATTTCTAGGGAATTGCTTGATAGTTGGGGAGAACTGCAGATCCCTCGGCTACGCTCCTAATGACACATCGGTTTAGTGGCGCGCCTACGGCGCTCGGATCATCCACGGATCGATGTCCCAGCCCTTCCGGGCTGGGCTCACATTTGGCGGTCGGCCCTCCGGGCCTCGCATCCATGGCGATTGCAGGTGTCATTTCTCCCTCAACTTGCCACAGGCAAGTTGGCTGCTCGGGATGACACGAAGGGGATGGCTTGGTCCGCAACAACCCCACTCAAGCCAAAAGAAGGCTTGAATGGGGCACCCCATCCTTGGCGGTGTCATTTCTCCCTCAACTTGCCGCAGGCAAGTCAGATTGCTCGGGATGACAAAGGGGAGGGTGGCGCTTTTATTTCTTGATTACAGCGATGGCGTCGACCTCAAGTTTCGCGTTGGCGAGAAGCCCGGCGACAATCACCGTGGAGCTGGCAGGCGGCGCGCCGGCGAAAGTCTGCTGCCGCACGCGGTCGTAAACCGGATAGTCATTCGCATCGGTCAGGTAAGCAACAATGCGGACCACATCTTTAAGAGTGGCTCCCGCCTCTTGCAGAGACTTCTCGACATTGAAGTAGCAGATCTTTGCTTCTTCCTCAAAGCTCTCCGCAGTCACTTTAACTGGCCCACCGACCACGTAACCCACGTGGCCGGAGACGTAAATGGTGGAGTATTCACCCATGGTCACCACCACAGCGTTGCTGAAGCTGGTCGAGAAGCTGTTGGAAATTCGTTCGATGAGGGGCATAGATCTCCTATCGAAAGCATATTCTTCTCTTCTGCTCGCATTTGTGAGTTCTCCGTGAGTTTTCCAGCAGCCGGGAAAACTCACGCATAACTCAGTTGCCGAGCGCCGGGAAAACTTTAAGCTAGGGTTGCCGCAAGGGGTGAACCGCAAGTGACGATCAAAGTCGACAACCATGTTGCTATCGAGACGGAGTTCCGCAAACGCACTCCCAGGTCAGCAAGGCTTATAGAACGCTCGGCGCATTCGATGCCGGGCGGCCTCACCCGCGGTTTCGGGTTCCACTGGCCATACCCGGCGGTGATGGAACGAGGCGAAGGCTGCTACCTGTGGGACGTGGACGGAAATCGCTACATCGATCTGGTAAGCAACGGCCTGGCTCTGATCCATGGCCATGCGTTCCCCCCGGTGGTGAATGCGCTGGCTGCGCAACTGGCACATTCGTGGGCATGGTTGGGGACATCTCTTCCGCAAATCGAATTCGCCGAGGCGCTTTGCCGGCGGCTGGCAAACTTCGAACGTGTGCTGTTTACTAGCTCGGGCACGGAGAGCGGCATGTTGGCAGTGAAACTCGCCCGCCGGTTTACGGGGCGGCCGTTGATCTTGAAATTGCGTGGAGGCTACCACGGTTCCTACAGCGATCTGGAAGCCGGTCTCGAAGGGCGCGGCGAAATTCCCGGACACACGCTGTTGGCGGAGTTCAACGATGTTGCGTCGTTCGAACGCAAACTTGAACAGCATGAGGGCCAAGTCGCCGCTGTTCTGGTGGAGCCCGTGATGTACACCGGGGTGGTCATGGTGCCGGAGCCGGATTTTCTTTCCCGGCTGGAGGCACTGGCACGACGGCACGGTGCGTTATTTGTCCTGGATGACTGTCTTATGCTGCGCCTGGCTTACGGAGGTTCCGCGGAGAAGTGGAACTTATCGCCGGACATAACGTTTCTAGGCAAGTTCCTGGGCGGCGGTACTCCCCTGGGAGCTACGGGTGGCCGAGCCGAGATCATAGAACTAACCAACCCACGCCGCACAGACGCGATGTACCACGGGGGCTCCTACAACGGGAACGTCTTAAGCACCCTGGCCGGCCGGGTCACGCTGGAACATCTGACGCGGGAAGAGATCGCGCAGATGGACCAATTGATGTTGAAGCTGCGCGCCGCCCTGGAGAAAAAGGCGGCTCAACTCGGTCTACCGCTCACGGTGCAACAGACTGGCTCCGTTATGGGGGTCTACCTTACCAACGAGAATCTGCGAGCCGGAATCATTCCATCGAACGAGGAGCTGGCGCAAGCATTTCATCTTGCCTGCGTCAATAACGGCTTGCACCTGGGACCGGGAGGCATGGTCGCCCTGACAACTGCTATCAAAAGACCGGAGATGGACGAGGTCATCGCCGGGATGACGGATGCGATGGAACGGGTAGCGAATTAATCTGCGTGAGAACCACCTCCATAAATCCAAAACCATGAGTGGGTGGCCCGGGTCTCGCTTTTGAGACCTGGGGGGCATGCAGAGGGACCCCAATCCCGGTTCTCACAAAGCATCACCGCGGTGACTACCTGAAAACTCGCGCATGCCGCAGATTTGCTCCCGGCGCTGCACCAGCGCGGTCACCATTCCTT
Organism: uncultured Acidobacteriaceae bacterium; assembly: GCA_963834205.1. GTDB lineage: Bacteria > Acidobacteriota > Terriglobia > Terriglobales > Acidobacteriaceae > PALSA-350. The sequence goes on from CAWIBI010000069.1 coordinate 276,206, forward strand.
CCCGCAAGATCAGCAAAATAAAAGCAATTTCGATCAAGCTATCTTGGTCTTGCCCAAGCTACTTTGGTTTTGTCAGAAGGGAAAATCCCAAAATTTCAGCGAGGTGTTCTATGAGTTCCTGCAGCATGGTAAGCAGCACCTTTGTTCATCATATTGAGCCCACCTTAATGAGAGACGACATGCTGGTGGCGGCGGCACAAGACGGAAACGAGTGGGCTTTCGTTGAATTGTGCACACGAAACTCCAAGCGTGTGTTTAACACCATCTACGGCGTGACCAAGAATCGGGAGGATGCGGAAGACGCGCTGCAGGATTCGATGATGCGAGCCTTCACGCATTTGAAACAATTTGACGGGAGATCGAGCTTTGCGACCTGGTTCACACGCATCGGCATCAACTCGGCGCTGATGATCCTGCGCAAGAGGCGTATCCGTCTGGAGACGTCGATGGACGCGACCACCGATGGAGAGACATGGCAGGCCTGGCAAATTGCGGACCACGCGCCGGATCCCGAGCAGCATTACACGGGACGGGAGAGGTCCCTGCGCCTGAAGAGAGCGGTCTGCAGCCTGCCGAATGCGCTCCGGACTGTCGTCGAGCTGGGTCAGATGGAGGGGCACTCGATGAAACAGATCGCGCGCAACATAGGAATCTCAGTCCCCGCGACCAAGTCCCGGCTGGCGCGCGCCAAAGTGGCTCTGCGCAAGTCAATGGTCTAGGTGAAGCGATGGATTGGTTGGTGGCCTGCTTTTGGTGCTCGCCCTGGGCGAATTGGCTATGTGAAGGCTGGAAGCAAAGAAAATTCAGCACGATTCAGCGGCACAGGCATCTTTGTAAGTAGGCTCCGTTCAGGGAACAAATTCCGCCCTCGGAGCCCACAGAAGGAGACGATGATGGCAACAGCAGAAAAGGTTATCGCGAGGAGCGTTGGACAGTTGGATCACGCGGCAGTGGAGGAGATATCCGCCGAGCTGCGTCACTTGCTGGCAGATCTGTTCGTCCTTTATTTGAAGACCAAGAACTTTCATTGGCATATGACCGGCAAGCATTTCCGCGACTACCACCTGCTGCTCGACGAGCAAGCAGACCAGATCTTCGCCATGACCGATCCGGTTGCGGAGCGGGCACGGAAGTTGGGCGGTACCACGCTTCACTCGATTAGCGAGGTCTCGAGCCATCAACGGCTCAAAGATAACAATGGCCACCACCTGGCGCCGAAAACGATGCTCAGTGAGCTTTATGCCGACAACCGGCAACTGACAGCATCGCTCCGCTCCAATCATGAGCTTTGCGATCGCCATAACGATGTGGCAACTGCCAGCCTGATTGAAGTGTGGATCGACGAGACAGAACGCCGGGCCTGGTTCCTGGGAGAGGTGATCGACGATCTCGACTGAAATTGCCGCGCGGGCGGCGGAGCTATTGCATGCGCATCCGCCGCCATTCGCCAGGGGTAGTGTTCAGCAGCTTGCGAAATGCCCGGATGAAGCAAGCCTGATCGGCAAACCCGCATTTCAATGCGATCTCTACCATGGGCAGCGCGGAATGCAGCAAAAGTTCCTTGGCTGCGTCGATGCGCTGCCGCAAGAGCCAGTGGTACGGCGGTTGCCCGACCGTCTGCTTGAAAGCACGGACAAAATGACTGACAGACAGCTTGCATTCGCGCGCTACCTGGGAGAGCGCGATCTGTCCATCGAGGTTGGCCTTCAACATTTCGGTAGCGCGCTGAAATTGCCACGGCGCCAGCCCTCCACGCACAATAGATGGAGCTATTTTGATTCCGCCGTAGGTGCGGGCGATGTACGCATGCGCAGCAAAGACCAGATGATCCACATATAGCTCGCTGGCAAGTTCCGGCCTCTCCAGCACAGGCACCAGGCACGATGCCAGGTTTCTTAGCCCGGAATCGACTTTGCCAAACGGCCAGGCAAGCGTTTCGCACCGGCAACCATCGTTCTCATCCGCAAACTCATCCAGGGCGGCGCGGGGCACATAAAACTGCACCATATCGAAGGCACTTCCCAGGTACATGGAGGGGTCTTGTTCCAGATTGATAATGCTGACGCCGCCTTCCTGCTGTTCCTCGTCGATGGGGACAGGGCGTCCATGAAGCCAGAGATTGACGGGAGATACATGCCGCAGGTGTAACTGGATGGTGAACGCTCGTTCGCGCGGCATCGGGGTGGTCCGGTTAACCAGGCCTGTGTCGGAACGCAGCCGGGTAACCGCAAGATTTGCTTTTCGCTGGGTTCTTACGCTGATCATCGGCGCACCGGCAAGGTGCAGGTGTTTCGCCATGCGATTTCCGTAGGTTCCGACTTCGACCAGGCTGAGCGCGTGGGAAGGCCGCGAGACGGCTGTGACGGCACGAGGATGCATCTTCTGCGTAGCGATTCCGGGGAATGGTCTGACTTTATCGACAGCAACGTTAGCGCTCAGCATGGGGGACCACCTTTCGAGCAGACTATGAGGGAAGTGTGCAGCGATGGGTCTACGGTAGAGTTCTGATGGTCGCCGCGAAACCCTCATTCGAGCCGATCTCAACTAACCATTTGGAGCAGCTTAGGGTCAGGCGCAGGTGGCATCGGAAGCGGCCGTGATGGCGAAGATCGTGGAAACAATCACTCTTTGCTCACGATAGTTCGATCAACACTGTAGGAATTGAGTGCGAGAGGACGCTCCTTTCGAGGGGGGCCGGACACCCCAAGCAAATTGTCTGGATGATGCAAGCGGATTGTTAAGATTGGTGGCGGAGAGTTCTGGAGTGGCGATTTGAGGAGAAGAACGATGAAGCAACAACTATTCCCGCCGGCTCTCTGCCTGCTTGCGGCTGTCCTGGGGGCGCCACATGGACGGGCACAGGTTCTCGATCCTGCTCTCGACATCTCGACTATCCCCCTCTGGCCGAGCGATGCGCCCGAGGTAGCGGGCACGGACGCAGCTGACCTGCCCACCCTGACGGTGTTTCTTCCTCAAAAAGGGAAAGGGACGGGATCGGCCGTGGTGGTCGCGCCTGGCGGTTCTTACCTCGGCCTTGCCAGCAACCTTGAAGGCCGGCAGGTCGCGGATTGGTTTACCTCCCGCGGAGTGACCGCGTTTGTGCTGAAGTACCGGCTGGGGGCGAAGTATCTCTACCCCATACCGCTGGAGGATGCGGAACGCGCGGTCCGGCTGGTGCGGTCTTCCGCGACGAGCTATGGCTTTCTGCCCGACCGCATTGGCTTCATTGGGTTCTCGGCCGGGGGCCACTTGGCAGCGGCGACTGGAACCCTGTTTGATGCGGGCAAGGCGGACGCCCGCGATCCGGTGGAGCGGCTCAGCAGCCGGCCTGATTTCCTGATCCTCGGCTACCCCTGGCTGAACGCGATGCAGCCAAGCGGCCATTACATCACTTACTGCTCGCTGATCAAGACCATTCCTCCCGAAACCTGCAAACTGGATGAACAGAAATACACGCCCAGCCTGCACGTTACGCCGCAGACCCCGACCACCTTCATCTACAGCACTACGGATGATGGAACGGTTCCTATCAGCGCCAGCGTGAATTTTTATAACGCCTTGATTGCCGCCGGAGTTCCCGCTGAGTTGCACATCTTTCGCCATGGAGAGCACGGCAGCGGGATGGGAGCAGGAAGCGCGGCTCTGGACCAATGGCCGGTGTTGTTGGAACAATGGCTGCGCGATCAGGGCTTGCTCACGCGGCCCGCAAAACCGTAGTTGATGGGCTGAAAGAAGCTCGAGCCAACCAGCCAAAAGTCGCAAACCGGCATCTATTTGAATCTACTTCTTTGCTTTTGTCCTCAAACCGAGCGTTAAGCGTTAAAGGATCAACCTTCGCCATGAGTACAGAACTCGTCACCCCAGTACCTGAAACGGCCATCGCTGAAAACCGTCTCGCCCCAATGCGCGAGGGACTTCCTCACCCTCGAGGCGCCACCTGGGATGGGAAAGGCACGAACTTCGCTATTTTCTCCGCCCACGCTACCAAAGTGGAGGTGTGCATATTCGACGAGAATGGCGAGCAGGAGCTGGAACGGATCGAACTGCCCGAGTACACCAACCAGATCTGGCATGGCTACCTGCCCGATGTTCGCCCGGGCGCGATCTACGGTTATCGCGTTCACGGCCCCTACGAGCCTGAAAACGGTCACCGTTTCAACCCCAACAAGCTGCTGCTCGATCCCTATGCGGTGGCTCATCGAGGGGAACTGAAGTGGGACCCGGCTGTATTCGGCTACAAAATGGAGTCCGGGGATGACACTACTTTCGATGAGCGGGATAGTGCCCCGTTCATGCCCAAGTGCGTGGTGGTGGACCCTAATTTCGATTGGCACGGTCAAGGCGTGCTGAGTGAGTTCCGGTTGCCGTTTGACGACACGATCATTTATGAGCTCCACGTAAAAGGCTTCACCAAACAATTCCCGGGGCTGGAAGAAAGCCTGCGCGGCACCTATGCGGGACTGGGCGCGGAGCCTGTGTTGAAGTACATCAAAGAGCTCGGAGTAACTTCGGTGGAGCTGCTCCCGGTCCATTTCTTTATCAACGACAGCAATCTTCTGGAAAAGGGGTTGACGAACTACTGGGGCTACAACAGCATCGGTTTTTTCGCCCCAGACACGCGCTACGCCAAGGATCGCAAGCACCCGTTGCGTGAGTTCAAAGAGATGGTCGCCCGCCTTCACGATGCCGGCATTGAGGTGATCATGGACGTGGTTTACAACCATACCGCGGAAGGCAATGAACGCGGCGCGACGCTGTCGTTCAAGGGAATTGACAACGCAAGCTATTACCGCCTGTTACCTGATAAGCCGCGCTACTACATCAACGACACGGGCACCGGGAACACGCTCAATCTCAGTCATGCGCGGGTGATCCAGATGGTGACGGACAGCCTGCGCTTCTGGGCGGAGCAGACCCGGGTTGACGGTTTCCGCTTCGACCTGGGAACCATCCTGGCGCGGGAGCCGAACGGATTCGATAACCAGAGCGGATTTCTCAAGGCCTGCAGCCAGGATCCATGCCTTTCCCGAATCAAGCTCATTGCCGAGCCGTGGGACTGCGGGCCGGGCGGCTACCAGGTGGGCGCCTTCCCTCCCGGCTGGGCAGAATGGAATGACAAATTCCGCGACACCACCCGCAAGTTCTGGACAGGCAATGCGCCGGCGTCGGCGCTGACTGAGAGCCTATGTGCCACCGGATCCATTTTCAACCGGCAGGGACGCAGGCCCTGGGCGTCGATCAATTTTGTCACGGCACACGACGGCTTTACCCTGAACGACGTCTTCAGCTACAACGAAAAGCACAACGAAGCGAACGGGGAAGGCAACAAGGACGGCAGCTCAAACAATAACTCCTGGAACTGCGGAGTGGAGGGACCCACCGACGACTCCGCTATCATTGCCCTGCGTAAGCGGCAGATACGCAATGTGCTGGCCACGCTGCTGCTGGCGCAGGGAACGCCCATGGTGCTCGCGGGCGATGAGTTCGGACGGACCCAGGGCGGGAACAACAACGCCTACTGCCAGGATAACGAGATCAGCTGGCTGAACTGGGAGCTCAAGGAAAAAGGCGAGCAGTTGGTCGCGTTTACCCGCCGCTTAACCAGGATGCGCCACAAATATCCCATCTTGCGCCGCAATCTCTTTCTTACCGGCCAATACAACGAGGAACTGGGGGTGAAGGATCTGACCTGGATCAACGCCAACGGATCGGAGATGCAGCAGGCGAATTGGGGTGACGACGGCATGCGTTGCTTTGGCATGTTGCTGGATGGGCGGGCGCAGGTTACGGGAATACGCCAGCGGGGAAGGCAAGCGACACTGCTGATCGTGATCAACGATCATCACGACCTGGTTGAATTTACCCTGCCGGAGTGCCCTGGGGGGGATACCTGGTCGTTGTTGATCGACACGAATATTACCGACAATAGCGAGCACGGCAGATTCAAGGTGGGGGATGCCTACGGGGTCACAGCTCGGTCGTTGCTGGTATTTGCCCTGGAGGCGGAACAGCGTTAGTGGGGCAATTAGCACAGGACGCATTCCAATAAGCGCTGCGCTAGCTTGTTCGGCAGACAACAGAGAAGACGCTGGCTTGTTGAGAGGAGACGCTGGTTTTTGCATCTCGAACTCACCACAAACGAACTCACCACAGCGAACTCACCACAAAATCGTCATCCTGAGCGGAGCGCCTCCAGATCTGTCGCGTGACACAGCGCTTGATGGCGCGGAGTCGACGGACCCCGACGGTGCTTATCTTGTATCAGACCTGTCCAAATTAGGCTTTTAACCAAAGGGACGAATTGGGATTACTCCTGACTCAGGCGCACAAATCGCTTTCAACCACCGAAGCCCCGCCTTGGCGGACCGCCGCGACCTTTCCCTGGGGCCGAGGCCACGAACTGCTGCATGAAAGGCGTGTCCATGACCATCAAGTGCTCTAGCAGCAAGACCCTGTTCTCGGGCTTCGTGGTTGAAAAGCTCCGAACAGCATATACAAGATAAGCACCGTCGGGGTCCTTCGACTCCGCGCCATCAAGCGCTGTGTCACGCGACAGATCTGGAGGCGCTCCGCTCAGGATGACGATTTTGTGGCGAGTTCGTTGTGGTGAGCTCGTTTGTGGTGAGTTGGATATGCAAGAAACCACGACAACCGGAAGCCTACCAGTGCGAACCTTCTATCTGGCACCGAGGTGGTGGCAGATAGAAGAATAGGTATCCGTTGACGTTACTTGGCCACTTGCCAGCTGTCGCCATTCATCACTAGAGAATCATGAGCCGGCTGGCTTTGCGCCAGAGCAGCAGCCGCTACCGACGGGAACGCTGTTTTCACTTCCTCGGTCTTTGCCCAGCCCGGGACGCCGGCGAGAGTGTAGTGGTAATTTACTTCTGCCGTTTTCAAGCCAGAACCGTTAACGCCAGAGCTGAAGCTATCAATCGAATCGACCGAGCGATTGCCGTAACAGAAGTTGCCGTATCCCGGCTGGGTGGTATCCGGCGTCCAGGAGTTACGTCCGTCCGCTGACAGGTCGTAGTTATTCACCTGCTTGGAAGCGACAATGAAGACCTTCTTCTCAGCCGTGGTGCGGGCAAGCAGGCCGGCATCGGTCAGGGCGTCATAGCCTTCCGTCTTGGCATCGTCAGCAGTCGCAGCCTGCACGGGAAACTTCTTTGTCTCCTGCCAGAGACAGACAGGATGCGCCTTGTAATAGTTGTTGATGGCCGTTTGGTAGTTCGCCCTGGAGTCGTCTTTCTTGGTGCAACCCGCGAGCAAAATCGTAATACCGCAAAGCAACACAGGCCCATAGTGAGTGCGCCTTATCATGTGAACTCCTTTACAAGCAGCCAATAGGATGCTTTCCAGTAACTCGCTGTTGCAAGCGCAAGAGTTGCCTGAAGGAGCAGTGTCATTTTCATGGGGTGCAACCATTCGTTGCAACGTATCTCAACTGGGGCACATAAGGCCGCCCGCACCGGCGGATTTGATGGTCTTCTGCCACAGGGAAACAGAGGTCGAAACGCCCGTGGCAACTCCAAGCCAGGTCGCGAAGGTGTTGGGTGAGGTGTAGGCCGATCCCGCGTTTACGCTGAAAGCCATGATATTGGTTTGGCACGGAATCGGACTGACCATGCCGTTGGTGACGATGCCGTAGGAAGCGATAAAGTTGAGATAGCCCGCGACCGGCAAAGTGGCCGGCGGCCAACCCATGGTCAACTCCAGCCGGGGCGCCTCAGTCGCCGCAGTAAAGCCCACGGGACCGAGGGCCAGCACCCGATTGTCGTGCCCGGTTACGCTTCCCTGCACATTGATGGTGCCGGAAGGCTTGGTCTGGCCATCCGAAAGGCTGAAGCCGCCACTGCCGCTGTACTTGATTATTTTGCTGCCCTCAACCACGCTGTTCTTCGAGGTAAAGGCAGGAATAAAACTAAAGCCCAGGGATATCCGCAGATCGAAGGGCACAGCGCCAAGCAGGAGGGGAACATGATACGCCGCTTTGGAGAGGAGAACGCTCTTGAGGAGTTCGGCAGGCCAGGAAGTGATCTTAGCCATGGCGCCTGACTTCATGGCGTCGGTGGCAACTGCAAACCACTTCAGCTCGACCTGCCCGGCCAGGTTGGAATTAGTAAAGTCGAGCTTGGTGAGCTGGCCGCCTTTAATCTGCATCTTGATGGTCGAGATAAAGTTGCTGAGGTAGCCGACACCTTCATAGGCCAGCGTGCCCTGGCTACCTCCAAATTTAATGGTCGCTTGAACGTCGATCCGGTCATTGCCCGGCGTGAATTTGACGTGGTAGTTGTAACCTGCGAAGTCCACGTCGAATTCAACCACGCCCTGGGCAACGGTTGTCTGGTAACCGGCGGCATAGACGGTGCCGAAGGGCGAGAACCTGGAGGGGAGCCACTCCCGCATAGAGGAAGATCTGCTGCCTCGCATCCTGCTGAAATCTATCTTATAAGTGCCTTCCAACCGGCCGTCCTTGATGGCGTCGGTGATCTTGGCTGGTCCCGTCTTGAGCAAGTAACCGTCGCTGATCTTTTGCACATCGACCACGGTGCAAAGCGCGAGGCCGGAGAGCAAGAGCACATCTCCAGGCTTGAGGTTGGCGATCTGGCTGGCCGAAGAGTCAAAGACGTAGCTCCCATCCTCCTGGATGGTGCGCAGGTGACGCATGGTATCGTCTTTGCTGACCACAGTGACCCCATCCTGATACGTCACGTCATATGCGGTCGTACCGTCGATCATGGGGGAAGACCGGGGAATATAAACCGGGCCGCTGAAATGCTTGCCATGATACCCGCCCGGGCTCACGATCAGGGCCGGATCCTGAGGTCCAGAGGCGACAGCAGCCGCAGCGGCTTCACTCGGTGGGACCTGCTTCTTGCACGATGACAACATCAGCAGTGCAGCGAAGGACCCGAATACCATAACCCGATACTCTGTTCGCATCTTCGTTCCTCTTCAAGGGAAAGGCTGGTGCGGAATCCTTCGAATAGTACAGCTTCGAAGTGGATCAGAACAGAGGCGGTTTCCTGATGCGAAGCCGCTGTATAGTCAGACATCGGTGAACTCGCTCCATGAAACATCGTTCGGCAGCATCCGCGCGCAGGGCTGTTTCCGCGCTTATGGTCGGGAATGGATTCGCCTTCGGAGTGTGGTCGGCGCACATATCCGTATTCAAGCAGAACTATGGACTAAGCAATGCACAACTGACGCTGCCGTTGTTTACCCTTGCGCTGGGCGCCATTCTCACCATGCCGGTTGTCGGACGCGCGCTCCATCTCTTCGAAAGCTCCGGTATCGCCTGGAAAGGGCAGATTTGTTATGCCGTGGTCCTTTCCGTTTTGCCGTGGACCAAATCTCTGCCATGGTTGGCATTGGCAACCTTTATCTTCGGCGTTTGCAGGGGGGCGGTCGATGTGTCCACAAACACGCAAGCGGTCATCACGGAACACGCATACGGATCCGCAGTCATGAGTTCCCTGCAAGGATTCTGGAGCCTGGGAGGGCTGATTGGAGCGGCGTTCTCGAGCCTTCTTCTGCGGAGGCATGCTAGCGCCAGGCTGGATCTGGGCTCTGCCGCCGCCGCTATGATCGTGATCGCGCTGGTCAGCAGGATTTATCTGCTTTCCGAGGATGCTCCCGCGCACACGCCCGCACCATGGACCTTGATCCCGCGGCATCTTTGGGCCTTAGCCGCGGTGGCGTTTCTCTCCCTCTTCATCGAGGGCGCAATCGGCGACTGGGGCACAGTTTATCTGCGGTCGACACTTCACGTATCAGCGGCTACGGCCGCCACTGGGTTCGCGGCGTTTTCACTGTCGATGATGACCGGCTGCTTTGTTGGGGATCATTTGAACATGAAACTTGGGGCAACTAACTTGCTACGATTGTCGGGCGCTTTGGTCGTTTCAGGGTTTGGGTTCACGCTCGTGGGAACAACGTACGCCGGGGCGATGATCGGGTTGCTGGTTGCAGGCTTTGGCACATCCAACATGATCGCTCTCATCTTCGGCGCGGCGGCGCGGCGAAATCCGGGAGGCGTAGGAGCAGCAATTGCTGCCACCTCGATCATTGGGTATCTGGGGTTTCTGGTTGGCCCCCCGGCGGTGGGATCCGTTTCAGGATGGCTCGGCTTACGGGCGGCACTGGCGATGGTTGTGGCGGCGGGTGCGGTTATCTCGCTTTGCGCACGCAGGGTACTTAGAGAAGCGATGGAGTAGAGGGCGGTTCCTTTTACGCCGGAGTTGAATTTCGTGCGCTAGTTGGCTAAAACTAAAAAGCGCTTAGAATATGCAGAGGTGCGGAGCAATCAATGGAAAGTCTGGCAATTTTGGGGGGCCACGCGGTACGGACCACCCCTTTCACACCCTGGCCGTTGTACTCGGATAAAGAAGAGACGCTCATTCTGGATGTCTTGCGCGGCCGTGCGTGGGGAGGGCAGCCGTTCCCGGGCAAATACGCGACAAAGTTTGCCGCGGGTTTTGCCAAACTGCACGATGCAGCCTATGGGCAGTGTGTAAACACCGGCACAGTCGCAATTCAGGCCGCGCTCAAGGCGATCGACATCCGCCCCGGCGACGAAGTCCTGGTCCCTGCTTACACCTGGGAAGGCACAGTGGGGCCGGTGCTGCTGGTGAACGCAGTACCGGTGTTCGTCGATGTCGACCCGGAAAGCTACTGCATGGATGCGCGGGCCGCCGAAGCGGCCATTACGGCGAAGACCCGCGCCATCCTGCCGGTACACCTGGGCATGCGTTTCGCCGATATGGATGCCCTGCCGGAGATTGCTCGCAAGCATTCGCTGAAGATCGTGGAAGATTGCGCTCACGCTCACGGGGGCAAATGGCGCGGCAAAGGCGCGGGTTCCATCGGCGACTTGGGCGCTTTCAGTTTCCAATCCAGCAAGCTGATCACCTCCGGCGAAGGCGGCGTGGTGCTCACCAATAACCTGGAATACCATGAGCGGGTACAGACGTATATCAACGCCGGCCGGGCCAGCGTGACCGATAAATTCCACCATCGGACGATTGGATTCAATTACCGGCTGGGCGAGTTCCAGGCGGCGGTGCTGTGCGCGCAGCTGGAGAGCCTTCCTGACCAGGCCGTGCTCCGCATGGCGAACATGGCCTACTTTGAAGCGCAGCTGGCGAAGACCGCGGGCATCGGCTTCTTAAAGCCAGAACCCCGCATTACCACGCTGGCGCCCTACGGCTATGTGCTCAAGTACTTTTCCGAGCAAGCGAAAGATATCCCCCGGGCGGCGTTCGTCGCCGCGCTGCAACTGGAAGGGATACCGTGCGACGGGCTGTTCTATGAGCCGGTCTATCGCAGCTCATTGTTTCCCCTCGACCCGGCCGACTTTCCGGCGCTAAGCTGGGGCCGCTCGCAACCGCTTGACCTGAAAACCATGTATAGCTGTCCGGAGTCGGAAAAGGCAGCGTACCGTGAGGCGATCTGGTTTCCGCACCAGATCTTCCTGGGCCCGCGCAGCGACATCGACGCGGTGGTGGAGGCGATCCACAAGGTGCTGGCACACATCGAGAAGCTGCGCGACCTGGATCACAAGGCGATTCGCAACCAGCGGCTCTCCCGCGCCGACCGCGAGAGCTAGCCCTGTGCCTCCGGTAGGTTTTGCGGTCGTTGGCCTGGGCACGTTAGCGCAAACAGCGATTCTGCCTGCCTTCCGAGGGTTAGAAGAGGCGAGGCTGGTAGCGTTGGTGAGCCGCGATGCGGAAAAGGCCCGGCGGCTGGCTGGGCTGCATGGGGCAGCTTATACCTACGACAGCCTGGAAGAATGCCTGGCTAATTCGCAGGTTGAGGCGGTTTACATCGCCACGCCCCCGAGCGCTCATTTGCGGCAAGTGGAAGCCGTAGCACTAGCAGGACGCCACGTGCTGTGCGAGAAGCCGCTGGCAATGACGGCGACGGAGGCGGCGGAAATGGTCACTACCTGCGCCCGGCAATCCGTTTTGTTGATGACCGCCTACCGCAAATGTTTTGAGCCTTCGTTTGTATTTATTCGCGAACTGATCCTTGGCGGCCGGATCGGCGCGCTGAAGATACTCCACGCCTCATTCAGCGAACGTCACGCGCAGCCGCAGACGACACCTCCGTGGATCCTCGACCGGCGGATTGCCGGCGGAGGCCCACTCATGGACCTGGGCATTTATTGCGTCCACGCGGCGCGTTGGCTGGCCGGAGAAGTTCCCTCTAGCGTCTCGGCTTTGCAGTGGACTCACGACCGAAGCCTCTTCCGCGAGGTGGAGGAGGGCATTGCTTTCACCATGCAATTTCCCAGCGGCCTGGTGGCCCAAGCGAGCACCTGCTACAGCGCTGCCCTCAGCTCCATGCTCTACCTCCAGGGCACCCGCGGCTCCGTCTCGCTGACACCGGCGTTCCCTTATGAGCACGAGCGGGTGCTCAACGCCCGCCTGGGAGACGAGCTACTGCACAAGACGTTTCCGGTGGTCGACGAATTCCGGCCACAGATCGGCGAATTTTCCCGAGCCATTCGGGGTGGACCCGTTCCACCCTCGTGCGGGGCAGATGGTTATGTCGACATGGCAATCATCGATGCGCTCTACCGTTCCGCCGAGAGCGGTGTTACCCAGGCAGTCGAGCTCCACTGCGACGCTGGAAGTTAGTCCTTGGTTTTGAGCGAGGCGGAGTTGCTGTGGATGAACGCTTCGATTTCTTCCTTCATACCAAGGATTTTCAGCCATTGTTCTTTGTAAAGCGTCACCGGAAACCGTCCGACGCCATACAGCGATACTGCCCCTTTTTCACTCACTTTCAAACTCAGCCCACGCACACTCTTGTTTTTGAGCTGATCGTTCTCCGCGCGCAGTTTTTCAATCTCTGCCTTCAAATCCTCTTCAGTCATGGTGCCCCTCCTGGTCTGGGCTCGTCTGAACAGTCTAGACCCTTTTCTGCGGATAACTCCGTCAGAAGAAGGTTTCTACCACATCGAGCACGTTATATGCGGCATCGAGCACGGGCAAATAACGCCACCGGTCGAAGGTGAGGCAGGGATGTGAAATATCAAAGCCAATCATGTCTCCCACCCTGATGTCGTCTCCTTCCCCAAGCTCAAGGAAGGCATGCTGATCCATCATTTTGACCAGCTTCCAGCCGGAGGGAGCAACGGCAGGGGCTTGGTTGCCGGGCCGGTAATGCAGAATGGGGGCGGGCAATCCAGAATCGAATGCGGCATCGCGCTTGCCCATGGTGACAATGGCTTTCCGGCTCTCGGGCACCGATTGCACATAGGCCCAAAGCTGGAGAGCCGGCAGCAGTCCTCCGCGCATTTGCCGCGCGATTGGGTTGCGCATCTCGATCAGCCGTTGGGCCTCGCGATAGACGCCCGCATCATGGGTCAGATAGCACCCGGGACGTAAGACAATTTCGACGGAATCACCCAAGCCTGCAGCGGAGAAGACCTCGGCGACCACGTCGTACCAGACGGAACCAGCACCCGAAAGCACACTGGGGTGACGATCGAAACGATGCTCCCGCGAGAGTTGCCGGGTGAGGTCAACCGCACGCTGGAGCAAAGCGCGCACGGCTTCTTCCGTATTCAGTATGCCCTCGTATACCTCGACCCCGCTCAAAGCTATATGCTCGTGCCAACGATCCAGCGCCGCCAGCAGGGATTGCAGTTGTGTTGGGTCACGCACTCCGGTGCGGCCGCCGTCGACGCCAAGCTCGATCAGTACCTGGAGGCGCCGGACCTGGGGGCGCCTGCCGGGGCCGCGAAAGAATTCGCCCAGCTGCTCTACCTGCTGCGGGCTATCGACCAGGCAAAAATATTCGAAGTGAGGGTCCTCGAGCAGTCGCGCGATCAAAGCCAGATTTTGTTTCCCCACAAGCTGGTTGGCCATCAAAACCCGGCGCACGCCGTGGTTGTACGCAACCAGCGCCTGGTGCGGGGTGGCAAGTGTGATACCCCAGGCGCCCGCCTGCAGCTGAAGGCTAAACAGCTTGGGAGCCATGGTGGTCTTGCCATGGGGCGCCAGCTTGAGCCCATAAGCAGCAATGAACTGCTCCATCCAATGCAGGTTATGACGCAGTCTCTCGTGGCTCAGGACGGCTGCAGGCAAGCTCAGGTCCTCTCGCAGCAGGTTCCAACCCAGTCGGACGATGTCGCCAGGCTCCATAGCCTGCTGCATCCATCCCAGACCCTTGTGGAAGGGCTTGATGGTGGTCTCCGGCTTGGCGGATTGCACGGTGCGTATATCTTGGTAGGAGTTCATATGTTTTGTGACACTCTCATCCGGAACGTCCGCGTGCTTGACGGCAGCGGGGGCGAAGCTGAAACCGCCGATGTTGCCATTGACGCCGATCTTGTCTGCGCAGTCGGGCAGCTTTCCGATTACGTCTCCGATCAGATCATGGAGGGCGCCGGGCGGGTGCTCTCTCCCGGCTTCATCGACGTCCATACGCATGACGATACCAGTGTTATCCGCAATCCGCAGATGATGGCGAAGCTGTCGCAGGGAGTTACCACGGTGATCGTGGGCAACTGCGGCATCAGCGCAGCGCCGGTGCAGTTGGCAGGCCCACCCCCCGATCCGATGAATCTGCTGGGGGAGGCGGACGCATTCCGTTATCCCACTTTTGCCGTGTATGCCGCGGCGGTCGATGCAGCCAGGCCAGCCGTCAATGTGGCCGCGCTGGTGGGCCATACGGCTCTGCGCAACAACCATATGGATGCCCTGGACCGCGCTGCCACCGCGGCGGAGATCCAGGCCATGCGCACGCAATTAATGGAAGCGCTGGACCACGGCGCACTGGGGTTGAGTTCGGGCCTCGCCTACTTGTCTGCCAACTCCGCGCCCCCGCAGGAAATCTGGTCGCTGGCCGAGCCGCTCGCTGCCGCCGGGGCGATCTACGTCTCGCATATGCGCACAGAGGGCGAAGCGATCCTGAAAGCGATGAGCGAGACCTTCGACACAGGCCGGCACTGCCACGTCCCAGTGGTGATCTCCCATCTGAAGTGCGCAGGGGTGGAGAATTGGGGCAGAAGCGGCGAGGTCCTGAAGGCGTTCGACGCGGCGCAGGCTGAGCAGCCGGTGCAATACGACTGCTACCCCTATGCGGCCTCCTCCAGCACGCTCGATCTGCGCCAGGTGGATGAACGGGTGCGTATCGTCATCACCTGGTCCACGCCTCATCCTGAAATAGCCGGCCAAACCCTGGAGCAGATTGCGCTTTCCTGGGGCGTGGGGCAGAGAGAAGCGGCGGAACGGCTGCAACCCGCCGGAGCCATTTACCACAGCATGTCTGAAGAGGATGTGCGGCGCATCCTGCAACACCCGGCAAGCATGATCGGTTCCGATGGGCTGCCCCACGATCCGCGGCCGCACCCCCGCCTGTGGGGTACCTTTCCTCGCGTGCTGGGCTATTACTGCCGCGAACAGGGGCTCTTTCCGCTGGCGCAAGCGGTGCATAAAATGACCGGGATGCCGGCGCAGCGGTTTGGACTGGCGGGGCGGGGACGAATCAGCGAAGGCTATCACGCGGACCTGGTGCTCTTCGATCCGGAGACTATCCGGGATACGGCCACCTTCAGCAACCCGGTCTGCGCCGCCGAAGGCGTCGCGGCAGTATGGGTCAACGGTGTGCTTTCCTATAAGAATGGGGCGGCCACTGGGCAAAGAGCCGGACGCTTTCTCCCTCATTGAGCTGACCCTTGACCCCTCCCATGCTCGACAGCCACGGCCTCTTTCTGCTGCTCGCCGCCGCCAGCGCGGTGGTTGGGCTGATCCTGCTGATCGCCGTGGTCAAGCTGAACCCCTTTCTCTCGTTGCTGATGGTTTCGCTGGTGTTAGCGGCCGCTACCGGCATGCGGTTGGAGACCATTGTTTCTTCCTTCGAAACGGGGACCGGCAACACCCTCGGCCACATCGCGATCGTAGTCGGCCTGGGCACGATGCTGGGCAAGATGATGGCGGAATCGGGCGCCTCCGACCGCGTTGCGGAGACCATCATTCATCTTTTTGGCGAGAAGCATGTTTCCTGGTCAATGATGTGCGCGGCGCTGATCGTGGGCCTGCCCGTCTTCTTTGAGGTGGGCTTTGTTCTGCTCATCCCGATTGCCTTCACCGTTGCCCGGCGCACGGGGAAATCTCTCGTGACGGTCGGCCTGCCAATGCTAGCTGGGCTTTCCGTGGTCCACTGCATGGCGCCCCCGCATCCCGCGGCTATGCTGGCGGTCATCATCTTCCACGCCGACGTGGGACGAACGATCTTATACGCCCTGCTGGTTGGCATTCCCGCGGCAGCGATTTCAGGCCCGGTCTATGCCCGCTTCATCGCGCCCAGAATTCATCTCGACCCCCACAATCCCATGGCAGAGGAGTTTGCCGAGCAGCAGACGGATCGCGGATTACCCGGCTTTAGTGTCTCGCTGGCCACCATCCTGCTGCCGGTTCTGCTGATGATGATTGGCAGCTGGGCCGACCAACTGGCTAAGCCGGGGACGGTAGTCAATCGGACTCTGCACTTGCTGGGCAGCGCCGACATTGCCTTGCTGGTTGCGGTCCTGGTGAGCTTTATTACCCTGGGGAAAATGCGCGGCTTTAGCCGGGAGACGATTCTTAAATTCTGCAACGAATGCCTGGCGCCTACCGCGAGCATCACGCTGGTGATCGGAGCGGGCGGCGGCTTTGGCCGGATTCTTCAGGATAGCGGCGTCGCCCAGGCGATTGTCGCGGTCGCACTGCACGCCCACGTATCGCTGCTGCTGCTGGGATGGCTGATCGCGGCGCTCATTCGGTTGGCTACTGGGTCCTCCACCGTCGCTTTGACCACGGCCGCCGGCATCCTCGCTCCCATCCTCCTGCACAGCCCAGGCGTTCGGCCTGAGTTGCTGGCTATCGCCACTGGCGCGGGATCGACCATCTTTTCCCATGTCAACGATGGCGGCTTTTGGCTGGTGAAGCAGTACTTCAATATGAGTGTGGCCGATACCATGAAGACATGGTCCATCACCGAGACCTTGATCTCGATTATTGGCTTGCTTTTGGCGATGGGGTTGTCGGTGGTTATATGACACTTTTTCTGTGGCATTTAGGCAGATAAAAATCTCCCTCCACTGCGCTACGCTCCGGTCGGGTAATAAAGGGTGAGGGGGGCGCTTTCCTCTGCATCAGTTGCTGGTTGAAGGGAACTGCAGATCCCTCGGCTGCGCTCCCAATGAACAACAAGTGGGCTTCCGGTTGAGTTGGGTGCTGGTCGAGTGAACCGCAGGTTCCTCCACTGCGCTCACCCGGATTTCCGGGTTCGCTCCGGTCGGGATGACAATTCATTTGTGACACTTACATTCCACACAATCAACCTTCGCGTTGTTCGTTCCTCCCTCGACTTGCCGCAGGCAAGTTAGCTGCTCGGGATGACAAAGGGGAGCGCGGTGCTTTCCTTTGCATCGGTTGAGGGAAACTGCAGCTCCGTCCACTACGCTCTCGATGAAAGCACCGGCCTCCCCTTTGTCATCCCGAGCGAAGCCGAGGGATCTGCAGTTCCACTCAACCGGCAACCGATTTAGAGGAAAGCGCCCATTTCCCGTTGAGCTGATGCCGGGTGAGGCTCAGGCTTGGCTTGTCACCTGAAACACCGCGACACTGTCGGGGCCGAGGTTGATGTTCGTTCCGCTGAGGCTTATTGATTCGTCAGAGGCCAGCAGCACCTGGGCGCCGCTGCCTATTTCTACCTCGACGGGCTCGCGTCCGAGATTGCAGGCGATGTGGAGAGCACCGCGTTCCAGCACCAGCCACTGCGCCTGTTCGTCGAATTGGACACCCACTGCGTTCAGGTTCCCGTCCGTTAGTTCGCTGCGGCTGCGCCGCAAAGCGATCAGGTCTTTGTGCCATCGCAGCAGAGAGACATGAGGCTCGTCACTCAACTCAGACCAATTCAACCTGGATCTGGTGAAGGTCTCCTCGCCCTGGGGGTCTGGAATCTCCTCCGGACTCCAGCCAAAGGCAACAAACTCTTTCTTACGTCCCTCGGAGATCATCCGTCCCAGCTCTGGATCGTCGTAGTCAGTGAAATACAAAAAGGGAGCAGAGGCGCCAAACTCCTCGCCCTGAAACAGCATGGGCACGAAGGGCGCGGTCAGCACCAGCGCGGCGGCTATCTTGGCGCGGCCCACACCCGCTTCGTGACTAACGCGTTCGCCCTTGGCGCGATTGCCCACTTGATCGTGGTTCTGAACGAAGCCCACGAAGCGGTGACCTGAAAGACCCACAACCTGACGGCCGTGGTTTCGCCCACGATATTCAGAGTAGTTGCCGTCGTAGACAAAGACGCAACGGAGGGACTTTGCCAAATCTGCAAGTGTGCCGAAATCCGCGTAATAGCCTTCACGCTCGCCGGAGATGACAGAGAACAAAGCATGGTGAAAATCGTCGCTCCATTGAGCGTCGAGCCCGTATCCACCCGCCTCCTCCGCTTTCACAATCCTCGGGTCGTTCAAATCGCTTTCCGCGATCAACATGAAATGCTTGCCCAATGCTGCTTCCAGCCTTCTCACTTCGCCCGCAAGCTGCTCCAGAAAATGGATCGCCGAGCGGTCATTGAATGAGTGCACCGCGTCCAGGCGCAATCCATCCAGGTGGTAGTCGCGCAACCACATCAGGGCGTTGTCGATCAAGAAGCGCCGTACCTCAGTCGCGCCAGCTTCTTCAAAATTGACGGCATCGCCCCACGGCGTGGAGTGGTTCGAAGTGAAATAGGGCCCAAACTTGCCCAGGTAGTTGCCCACTGGACCGAGATGGTTGTAGACCACGTCCAGCAGCACGGCAAGCCCTTTGTCATGACAGGCGTTTACCAGATGCTTGAAGTCGTCGGGCTCCCCGTAAGCACTGAACGGCGCATACAGATCGACACCGTCGTAACCCCAACCACGCTTTCCCGGAAAGTTTGCGATCGGCATCAGCTCAAGGTGCGTCACGCCCAGTTCCTTCAGATAGTCCAGGTGGGACTCGACTGCTTTGAAGGTTCCTTCGGGAGTAAATGTACCGACATGCAACTCATAGATGAGGGAACTGGAGAGAGGAGGCGATTGCCAGCCACGGTCGCTCCAGCGAAACGCGCTGTCCTCAACCACCCGCGACTCGCCGTGCACACCGTTCGGTTGCCACCGGGTGCGAGGGTCGGGGAGCGGCGGCTCCAGGCCATCGAGCACCAAGCCATAGTCGGTGCCGGGCCCTGCCGTGGCGACTTCACCGGACCACCAGCCCCTCTCCTTGCGAGCCAGGGGGAATTTTGCGTTTCCGATTTTGACTTCGACGGTGCGGGCCTTGGGAGCCCAGACCTCAAAAACGTGCATGCTGTTCCTCACCGATAAAGGTTGGATGCCGGCCTGGCTATTTCTGTGTGACCTCTCCGGTGGCGAGGTTGAAGGCGGCATTTACCAGAGAGATATGCGAGAGCGCCTGGGGGAAGTTGCCCACCAGGCGTTTGGCAGTGGTGTCGTATTCCTCAGCGAGCAAACCAACGTCATTGGCCAAGGACAACACCCGCTCGAAAAGTTTTTTGGCATCGGCATCGCGACCTTGCATCTTAAGGGCACTCACCATCCAGAAGCTGCATGCGAGAAAAACGCCTTCGCCGGGAGGCAGGCCATCCGAAACTTTCTCTGTGTTGTAGCGAAGCACCAGGCCACTGGACATCAGGCTGCCTTCGATTGCTTTGAGCGTGCCCCGCACGCGCGGATCTTCAGCCGGAAGAAAACCCGTCATCGGCATCAGCAGCAAGGCCGCATCGAGATGCTCAGAGCCGTAGCTCTGGACAAAGCTGCCCAGCTTTTCGTTGTATGCCTGGCTGCAGACCTCGTCATGGATTTTAGCCCGCACCTTCTGCCACCGTTCCACCGGAGCGCCCGCATGCAAGATCCCAGCCGCCTTGATGGCGCGGTCAAACGCAACCCAGGCCATCACTTTGGAATAAGTAAAGTTTTGCCGTCCGCCGCGGGTTTCCCAAATGCCCTCGTCGGGCTGCTGCCAGATGGTTTCGAGATGCTCCACAAGACGGCGGAGCATGGCAAACGACAGCTCCCCATCCCGTCCGAGCCGGTTCATCGCGTGATAAAAGGCAGCCAACACCTCACCATAGATATCGAGCTGGAGTTGCTCCGAAGCAGCGTTGCCAATGCGCACTGGCTTGGAGTCTTCATAACCCGCCAGCCAGGTCAACTCTCGCTCAGGCAGGTAGCGCTGGCCGGCGATGCCGTACATGATCTGAACCTGGTCGGGGCTGCCGGCAATCGCCCGCAGCAACCACTGCTGCCAGGCCTTGGCCTCGTCGTAGTACCCTCCGTCCATCAAGGCCAGTAGAGTGAATGTCGCGTCGCGCAGCCAGCAGTAGCGATAGTCCCAATTCCGTGAACCGCCCAACTGCTCCGGCAGCGAGGTGGTGACCGCAGCTACGATCCCGCCTGTCGGCCGGTAGCTGAGCGCTTTGAGCGTGATCAGCGAACGCTCCACTGCGTCGCGATACGGTCCCTGGTAAGTGCAGGCCGCCG
Source organism: uncultured Acidobacteriaceae bacterium (assembly GCA_963834205.1). Lineage (GTDB taxonomy): Bacteria > Acidobacteriota > Terriglobia > Terriglobales > Acidobacteriaceae > PALSA-350. Next base: position 296,730 of record CAWIBI010000069.1, read on the forward strand.
CCCATTGCTGCCAGAAGCGCTGCGTGTCTTCGATCGCTTTGTTTACATCAATGGCGCGTGGCGTATGCAGGTGCGAGCGCCCGTAGGTCATCACAAAATCGACGGTTTCTCCTGCTTTTACCGTGAACTCGCTCACGGTAGTCAAATTCTCACCGGTAAGCGGCGCCGTGGTCCGGAGCACTACGAGATCAGGCCCGGCGATGGCGCGGATTCCACCGTCGTGACGGGTTACCCAGGGCACGGTCGCTCCATAATCAAAGCGCAAAGACAGTTCCATCTTCATCGGCGCGTTTCCGCGAATTCCCTTTACCCTGCGCACGATGTCGGAGTTGGCGCCGCGAATCGGCATGAGGTCGATCAGCACCACCGCGAACTCAGCGCATTCGAAGGTCGTCTCCAGGATGAGCGTGTGTTCCCGGTACTTGCGCGTGGTCTTTTCGACCTGGACAGCGGGCGCCAACAACCAACGACCGTTCTCTTCCGACCCCAATAGGCTGGCGAAACAAGAGTCGGAGGAAAAGTCCGGCCAGCAGAGCCAATCAATCGAACCGTCCAGGCCGACCAGTGCGGCGGTCTCGCAGTCGCCTATCACGGCGTAGCTTTCAATCGGAGCCGATTTCTTTTTCGTGGTATCTACCATTCTCCCTCCTCTCCACCCTTCACCTGGCCATACTCCAGCAGAGTAACCAGCAGCACGCCGCCGCAGATATTACCCAACGTTGCCGGGGCAAGCCAGGCGAAGTAGCGGGAGAGCGCGAGCTGATAATCGAGAATCGCGGCCAGAATCTCGCCGCTGGTGGCAATGCAATGAGCAAAGCCCCCGAGTCCCACGACGAACGTCAACAGCCATATGAGCATGACAGAGCCGGTGATGGAGTGGCTGCCACTTACCAGCCATGCGACCAGGGCGATAATCCAGCCGCCGATCACGCCACTCCAGAAGACGTGGCTCGTGGTCACACCTGCGGCCTCGACCCCCATGCGTGTCATCGCCGCTACAAATTCGGGGCGAAGCGCACCGGTCCGCACGGCGAGAAGCGCGAAGAGGAACGCTCCCAGAACATTGCTGGGAAGAACGATGGCCCACAGGCGGAGAGTTTTCCAGCCATGGCGCCGTTCGGCGAGCATTAGTGCAACGGGATAGAGCGTATTTTCCGTAAAGAGCTGAGCGCGCCCCAGAATCACTGCGATGAAGCCGATGGGATACAAGAGGTCGGCAATAAACCTGGCGGCCGGGCTTTGCCCTAGCTGGGCAATCACAATCGAGGTACTCAGGGCGGTCAGCCCCATGGTGATGCCACCGGCCAGTCCGGAGATGAGCAAGCCGACTACCGACCGATCCAGCTCGTGCCGTGCATTGCACGAAACCTGCTCATAGATCTCGTCTGCCGTTGGACGGTCCAGTTCGGTTTGTCCCTGGGATCCACCTGCCTGCGGTTCAGGATTAGGCTTCTTGCGTAGCTTGCGAAGTGGCACGGACGCTCCAGGTGACTTGGATGCAGCGACGAATGCTCAACGCCGCAGGACGATAACGCGATGGTACATTCATCTCTGTCTTATCAGTAAGGATGCCCCATGTTACCGATCCGCTCCATCAGCCTCTTGTTGCTGTGCGCCTTAGCGGCGTTTTCCCTTCCGGTCAAGACGAACGCAGCTGACTCCTCTGCAAGCCCGGCCATATTGAAGGCGGCGGACACGACCAACCTGATGCCCGCGACGGTGTTCTTCCGTGGGCAGGTAGCAACCGTGCAGGCGCGCAACTCGGGTGGAGTCAAGCTGCCTGATGGCATGTTTGTGCTGTCTGCCCTGGTCGATACTTCGGGCTACTCGACCGCGGTGCAACAGAAATACCAAGCCTATTTCATCACCGAGGTAAGTCTCGACATCAACGGGCAGACGCTCAAACCGGGAGCCTACGGCGTGGGTTTTATCGAGGGAAACCGGTTCCTCGTGATGGATCTTGGCGCCCACGATCTGTTCACGGTCGGCAGCCAGCACGATAGCGAACTAAAGCGGCCTACCCCGTTGCAAGTTCTGGACGACACCGCAGCCAGCCGGTACAGGCTTTACATCAACCGGAATTACGTTGTGTTTTCCCGGGTCCACTAAGGTTGTAGATGAGGGAGGAAAATTGTTCGCCAAACCCGCCGATAATCGGAGGAAAGGAAAGAGGTTTGGATGGTCTCCCCCGCCCCACGCAACCTGCGCGTTGTCGGTTATCAAGTGCTTGCCGTGCTGCTGGGCATCGCGCTGGCCTTTATGTAGTCAATCAGGAAAACCCCAGCCCCTTCCATTTTTCACCGCCGGTTCGACGAACTCGTCTACACTCGTAGCACTTTATGCGTTGGACTCCGGGCGGTCTCAGCAGCGACGTTGAAGACAGGCGTGGCCAATCCGGCGGCGGATTCGGCGGCGGCGGCATTGGACTGGTAGGGCTTGTGATCCTGCTGGTGATTAGCCTGGTCACGGGCCGCAATTACATCGGCGCCTACTTTGCCGGCGGGGGCGGTACCCACGTACAACAAGGACCATCCAGGGCGGCATCGCCACAGGAAGACCGCTCCGCGCAGCTGGCCTCGTTTGTGCTGGGCGATGCGCAGGATACCTGGACCCGCATTCTAGCCCAGGAGAATATCCGCTATCCCCGTGCGCGACTCGTGCTGTTCCGCGACTACACGCAGTCGGGGTGCGGCGCGGCGCAATCGGCGACCGGCCCCTTCTACTGCCCGGCAGACCAGAAGGTGTATCTGGACCTGGGCTTCTGGGACCAACTGAAGCAATTTGGAGCGTCAGGGGACTTTGCCCAGGCCTACGTAATTGCACATGAAATTGGGCACCACGTGCAGAACGTGCTGGGCATCGAACGCAAGGTGCGCGCGATGCAGCAGCAAAATCCGCGGGCCCGCAACCAGCTATCCGTAGCCATGGAGCTGCAGGCCGACTGTTTTGCTGGAATCTGGGCCCACTCGACGGCCGACCGGCAGATTCTGGAACAGGGAGACGCGCAGACCGCGTTGCGAGCCGCGGCCGCCGTCGGCGATGACCGCATGCAAAAGATGGCCCGGGGTTACGTGACCCCGGACTCCTTTACCCATGGCACATCGGAGCAGCGGATGGCCTGGTTTAACCGCGGGTTCAATGGCGGGCAGGTGAGCGCGTGCAACACCTATGGGGGCGGAAGCTAAGCCGGATCAGAGCTGTCCAAATTGGGGTTTTGAGCCAAGGGACGAATCGGGATTAACTCCTGACTCAGGCGCACAAATCGCATTAACCGCAGGTTAATGCTTCGTTTTCGGTGGGCCCAAAATAGGGGACCTGATTTGATGTTGGCCAAGCTTGACCTAGTGTAATCAGTTGACTAACTGCTCCAACAGGCTGGCTTTCTCGCTAATTTGGACAAGTCTGAACCCGGATTCCGGTTACGCGGCATCAGACACACCCGGGTGTGCGGCTTTCTTCACGGAAAGCCGCATGAAGCTCGACAACGCCACCAACCTCGACAGGAAATCCAGGAACCGTCAGAGCCGGGCAGCGACCGCCTTGGTTTCGGTGTAGTGCTCCATGACTTCCTTGCCCATTTCGCGGCCCCAACCGGATTGTTTGTAGCCGCCGAACGGCCAAGCGGGGTCACCGTAATTATGGGCATTGATGCAGACTGTGCCCGCCCGGATCTTGCGCGCCATCATATGAGCGGCCTTGAGGTTCTGCGTCCAAACGCTTGCGGACAGGCCATACTCGGTGTCGTTGGCGAATTTGGCCACGGCGTCGAGGTCGGAATCGTCGAAGGACTGGATGCACACCACCGGTCCAAAGATTTCTTCGCGCACCACTTTCATGGAGCGATTGGTTTGGGCCAGAACCGTGGGCTCGACAAAATAGCCCTGATTGCCCATTACCTTGCCCCCGGTGACGACTTCGGCGCCTTCCTGCCGGCCCGACTCGAGAAAGCCGGTTACGCGGTTATGCTGCTCCTTGGAGACCAGCGGTCCGAGGTTGACTGAGGGATCGAGGCCATGACCGACCTTCAGCTTGGCGGCTTCCCGAGTGACGCCGTCGACGATCTTCTCGTAGATCGACTTGTGAGCGAACAGGCGCGAGCCCGCGGTGCAGCATTGACCCTGGTTGTAGAAGATCGCGCTGGCTGTTCCGGCGATGGCTAGCTCCAGGTCAGCGTCGGGGAAGACGATGGCGGGTGACTTGCCGCCCAGTTCCAGCGAGACTCGCTTGAGATTGCCGGCCGCCGCCTTGACGATCAGCTTGCCGACCTCGGTCGAGCCGGTGAAGGCCACCTTGTCGACATCAGGATGCTCGGCGAGGGCAGCGCCGGCGGTCTCACCGTAACCGGTGACGATGTTCACCACGCCGTCGGGGAAACCGGCCTCGGTGATGAGTTCGCCCAGGCGGATCGCCGAAAGCGGGGTCTGCTCCGCGGGCTTGAGCACGATGGTGCATCCCGCCGCCAAAGCCGGCGCTACCTTCCACGCTGCCATCATCAGCGGGAAGTTCCAGGGTATGATCTGGCCGACCACCCCGACGGGTTCGCGAACGGTGTAGACGTGCCAGTTGCCCGGCGTCGAAACCTGAATTTGTTCGCCATTCAGGCGCGTCGCCCATCCCGCCATATAACGGAGCATCTCGATCGAGCCGCCGACATCGTCGCGGCGCGCGTTGGTAACCGGCTTGCCGTTGTCGAGTGCTTCCAATTCGGCAAACTCATCGGCATGGCGCTCGAGCAGATCGGCCAGCGACCAGACCAGGCGCTGCCTCGCCGCAGGCGAGATACGGGACCACGGCCCGGTTTCAAAAGCGCGGCGCGCGGCTGCAACCGCAAGGTCGATATCCGCTTTGTCTCCGGCGGGAACGTGGGCGATTATCTCTTCGGTCGCGGGGTCCTCGACGGCAAAGGTCTCGCCGCTGCGGGCGTCAACCCATTTGCCATCGATCAGCATTTGATGTTTCTTGGCCAGGAATGCGGCCGCGGCGGAACTAAGCGCGGGCCTGCTTATTGCAGCCGTCGTCTCGGTAGCGGTAATGGGCATGGGAACTCCTTGCGGGTGGGGATTGTCTTGGGGCTAATGTTGATCCCAGGTGCGCCGGAATGTCAATGGCCGGAGACGGCGTTGGCCATCACAGTCAACGGGGATCTCAAATTATCCTGCCATGCCTTCCAGCTACTTCGCCCTAAGGGGCGAAGTAGCTGGAGAGGTCGAGGATCAGTTGGGTAGGGTTAGACGAGAACGCGTCAATGTTCCCGTTGTTGGTAGGCACGATGGCCATGTTGGACGTGATCGCTCCATCGCCGGCATTCAAGGTAGAGACCACGGGTTGGTTCTCTCCATTCGGCCACAAAGTTAAATAAGCCAGACCGCCCGGCGGCACAACGGTAGCGTTCACAACATACGCCTGGGCGGTTGACGATGGGGCGCACGCGCTTGCCGCTACTGCAACTTCAAGCGTTCCGTTGAAGGCCCCGGAGCTTTGCCGGGTGTCGAGCACCCGGCACGGGGTGGTGGTGTAGAGAGACAAGCCGCTATCTCCCGGCGCGGCAAAGTATCCGTTCACATCCAGCACCACATCAGAGGCGTTGTTTACATAGACTGACACGGCGCCGTCGCTCCCCGCGGGCACGATCGCCGCGTTGGCAGTGACCGTTCCGGTCGGCGCATTCAGCGTGGACACCAGTGGCTGCGACTGCCCGCTGGGCCATATCGTCAAGTAAGCCAGCGGACCGTTCGGAACCGACGTCACATTCAGTGAATAGGCCTGCGCGTCTGCGGGAACACCGCAGCTACTGGTGGCCAAGGGAAAGCTGCGGCTGCTGCCGGCGCCCAGGGACGGGCCTCCCAGCGGACCCACCGCCTTTCGAGTATCCACCATCCGGCATGGAGTCACAGGATGGAACGCCAGTGCCGACGCGGTCCCTTTGGGTGCAAAGTAGCCATCGATATCCAGGATCACGTGCGTCGTGTTGGTCACGTAAACGCTGACGCCGCCATTGGCTCCTGCCGGGGTGATCGCCGCGTTGGCCTTGACCCGGCCGTCGGAGTTCAGCGTCGATACCAACGGCTGCGCCTGCCCACTGGGCCAGATTGTCAGGTAGCCAAGTGGGCCGTCGGGGACGACCGTCACATTGAGCGAATACGCCACCGCGCTGGATGGGATATTGCAGGCACTTTGCGGAAGATCGAACTCCCGGCTGGTTTCCGCACTCAAGGCGGGACCACCAAACGGCCCGGAGGCATTCCGCGTGTCCGCAACCCGGCATGGTGTCACCTTGACGAACTGCAGCGGGCTGGCCGATGCGCCGGCAAAATTTTGCAGAAACACCGAGACATCCAGCGAGCCCAGACCGGTTACTTCGTCATAGCCGGTGGTCACGGGAAAGCCGGCCTGTCCGCCAGTCAGCGAAGTGGGTCCCGGAATGCTGTTGTTGCACATGCTCGGAGTTTTTATGCTGCAAGACTTCACGCCACTGGTCGCAACGGTTACATCGTGGAATGCCGCGGGCACGCTAGCGGCCATTTGATAGAGCCGCGGATTAAGACTTCCCGCAGGCGATCCCTCTTGCTGATCGAGCAGTGCTGTCACACCCGCCATGTCCGGAGCTGCCGCTGAGGTGCCAAAGAAGTATTCATAGCTATAACTGCCGTCCTGATCGGCAACACAACTCGATCCAGCAGCGGCGAAACAGGCGAAATAGCCATCGTGGGCGGAAGCCGAAAACGCGATATCCGGCGTGTAACGGCCAGACCTGGCAGCGGGCACTCCGGTACCCGCCTGCCAGGCGGGAGTGGGGATAATGGTGCTCACACCGCCACCGGAGGAGGCCACCTGCAGATTGGAATTAGAGTCCAGGGGCTCGTTCCAACCTCCCTCAGGAATGTAACCAAGCGCCGAGGAGAGGCCATTGCCGTTGCTCGAGCTCCAATACAGAGAGGGGTTGCCGGCGTCGTTAAATTCAGTTCCACCGAGGCAGGTGGCATAACTGGAGGAACATATGTAATTCGGACTATTGGGTGATGGGTTCGCAGGCGGCGGGCTAAAAGAGGCGTCACAACCAGATGCGCCGGAGTCGCCGGAGGAGACGAAGACGGAAATTCCCTCCCCCGCGGCCTGCTGAAACAAGGTATCCCAAAAACTCACTCCTGACGGCCCCGCCGCAGATTCACAGAGGCCGAAACTGAGATTCATTACCTGCACGGGAACCGGTTCGGTCTCGACCAAATACTGTGCATCATCCGCGATGCCGCCGCTGGCATTGGTGGCCACCACCAGCAAAAGCTTTGCGCCCGGCGCGACGGTGCCGGCACGCAGGACGTCCAGCGTCGCCTCCAGCTGGTCTCCGATGTCGACGCTGGACGACTGCTGCGTGGTGTACGCCGGACCCGGGTCAACCCCGCCGTACGCGGTCGGGACGATTTCCGTGGGATTCGGGAAGGTGGATCCAGTGCGATTGCGAAAGTTCTGAAAATCGGCAAAATCGGTCCTTGAGCGGCCGACAATGCCGATGGCCACACCGGAGCCCGTCACGTTTGTCGGGAGATCGTAGATGGTTGCGAAATCCGCCGGCGCCAGGTAGTGGCTGCCGCCGAAACTGACCTTCGGCGAAGCTGATCGCGCCGCAACGCCCGTGTGGAGCGGTTTCTCCTCGATGGTATAAAGACCGCGGACTGCTTTAACTACCGGGACCAGGGCTTCGGGGATCATGGGCGGCGACGCAACCGAGAGCCGCTGCACCCCATCCACCTTGTAGTAGTTCATCTGCGTCTTGAAGGCCTTGCCCACATCCACCGCGGCGCCCTTGAATCCGATAAATGTTCTGCTCGGCGAAACCCAGTTCACCTGCAGACCCTGGGATTGCAACCAGGCGCTCACGGCGGCGATGTCCTGCGTGGAGAGCCCAAAGAGCTCTCCCATTTGCGTGGGGGTTAGCCAGTGGTGGTAATTCGGCGAAGACGGATTCTGCTGCTCCGACAGAAGTGCTGCCAGCTCCTGTTCTTGTTGCGGCGAGCGGGAAAGAACGATGGTCAGCTGATCGAGCATCGAATTCGCTGGAACCGGGCCAATAAGATTGTTGGCGTTGGCCCACGCCGGAACGTGGTTGGGCAACGCCCGTACCTTCGTGGCATCGACGGGTTGGGTCACGCGATCCGCGGGTTCCGCATGGATGGGGGCAGCGGCAAAGCAGGCCGTCAGCAACACACCCACAACGTTGCAAATTGAAACTTTCCGATTGATCGTCATGCCGATAATCCCTGTGCAGTGTTTGAACCTTACAGCATCCGGAAACTAGATTCCTTTCGTGGCCGATTTCACCGATCGTGCAAGAATGTAGTCGCTTGCGGGCCTAGTATCGCGAGCCAGCACTCAACACCCCTGCATGACTGCGCCTCCCTAGGGTGCGAAGTAGCTGGATAAGTCGAGGATCAGTTGGGTGGGGTTGTGGGAGAAGGCGTCGATGTTCCCGTTGCTTGTGGGCACGATGGCCATATTGGACGTGATCGCCCCATCGCTGGCATTCAAGGTAGAGACCACGGGTTGGTTCTCTCCATTCGGCCACAAAGTTAAATAAGCCAGACCGCCCGGCGGCACAACTGTAGCGTTCAAAACATATGCCTGGGCAGCCGATGACGGTCCGCACGCGCTCGACTCTACTCCAACGGTAAGCGCTCCGTCGAAGGCTCCGGTGGTTTGCCGAGTATCGAGGACCCTGCACGGAGTGGTGGTGTAGAGCGACAAACCGCCGCTGGCTGGCGGTGCAAAATATCCGTCCACATCCATCACCACGTTGGTGGAGTTGGATACATAGACAGAAACGTCTCCGCTATTACCGGCCGGCACAATCGCTGCGTTGGCCGTGACTGCCCCGGTGGATGCGTTCAGTGTCGAAACCAAAGGCTGCGACGCTCCGCTGGGCCACATGGTCAGGTAACCGAGCGGGCCTTCCGGCACCGCCGTCACATTCAACGAATACACCTGCGCATTGGCGGGAAGGGCGCAACTGCTGGTCTGCACCGGGAAGACCCTGGTGCTGCCGCCGGCCATGAACGGTCCTCCAAGCGGCCCAGCCGCGTTTCGAGTATCCACTACCCGGCACGGGGTCACCGGGTAGAACGCCAGTGCTGAAGCAGTGCCCTTGGGCACAAAGTAGCCGTCGATATCCAGGATCAGATGGGTCGCGTTTGTGACGTAAACGCTGACGCCCCCATTGGTTCCCGCCGGAGTTATGGCCGCGTTGGCCTTGACGCGCCCGTCGGAGTTCAGCGTCGATACCAGCGGCTGCGACTGCCCACTAGGCCATATCGTCAGATAGCCCAGCGCGCCCTCGGGGACGACCGTCACATTGAGTGAATACGCCACCGCACTGGTCGGGATTTGGCAGGCACTTTGCGGAACATCGAACTCCCGGCTGGTTCCCTCGGCCAAGATCGGACCACCAAACGGCCCGCTTGGGTTGCGCGTGTCCGCAATCCGGCAGGGTGTCATTTTGACGAACTGCAGCGGGCTGGCCGCCGTGGACACAAAATTGTTAATGAAGTTGATTACATCCAGAGACCCAAGACCAGTGGCCTCATCGTATCCGACGCCTACCTCATAGCCTGCCTGGCCGCCAGTCAGAGAAGTAGCTCCGGGAACGCTGTTATTGCACAAGCTCGGGGTGCTCAGGGTGCAGTCAGTGACGCCGCTGGTCGCAACGGTTACATCGTGGAATGCTGACGGAGCGCTGACCGCCATTGCGTACAGCGACGGCGCGACGTTGCCCACAGCCCCGCCCTGACTCTGATCGAGCAGCGCGGTTACACCCGCCATATCCGGAGCTGCTGCCGAAGTCCCACTATTAATTTCAAAGCTGAAATCGCCTGAAACACAACCGCCTCCGCCGGCGGCTAAACAACCGAAATAACCGTCGTGCTGGGAAGCGGTGAAAACCATGTCAGGGGTGTAGCGTCCAGATCGCGCGCTGGGCACGCCTGCGCCCGCTTGCCATGACGGGGTGGGGATGATCTGGCTGACGCCACCTCCACCGCCGGCCACTTGCAGTTGGCTGTTGGAATCCAACGGCTCGTTCCAGGCCCCCTCGGGAATGTAGCCCTTGGCAGACAGGTAGCCGGCGCCGTTGCTGGAGCTCCAGTACTTCGACGGGTTGCTGCTGTCGTTAAACTCGCTTCCACCAATGCAGGTGGCATAGGACGAAGCACAGATGTAATTAGGGCTGATGGGGTAAGCGGGGGATGCGGGCGGCGTAGTAAAGTCCTGGTCACAACCAGCTGCGGCAGAATCGCCGGCGGAGACGAACACCGAGATTCCCTCCGCTGCCGCCTGCTGAAACAGGGGGTTGAAAAACGACACGCCAGTAGGCCCCACTTTCGCCTCACAAGCGCCGAAGCTGATGTTGATGATCTGCGCGGGAACCGGCTCCGTGTTGACCAGGTACTGGACGCCGGGCTCAATGCCGCCGCTGGCGTTGGTGGCAACCACCAGCAGAATATTTGCGCCCTCCGCGACGGTGGCCGCGCGCGTCACATCCAGAGTCGCTTCCCCCTGGTCCCCAACGTCAACGCTGGACGGTTGCTGCGTGGTGTACGCCGGACCTGGATCAACGCCCCCGAATGCGGTGGGAATGATTTCGGTAGGGTTCGCAAATGAGGTGCCGGTGAAATTCTCGAAGTTTTGATAGTCGGTGAAATCGGTCCGTGAACGGCCTACGATCCCGATGGTGACACCTGAGCCGTTCAAGTTTGTGGGGAGATCGTAGATGGTTGCGAAGTCCGCGGGCCCGATGATGTGGATGCCAGTCGTCGTACTTATTCGGGGCGACGACTGCCTCACGGTCGTAGCCGAGTGCAGCGGGTGCTCTTCCAGGGTGTAGAGGCCGCGCACGGCCGTGATCACCGGCGCCAAAACCTCAGGAATCTTGGGGTCTGAGGAAACGGACATTTGCCGGACGCCCTTCACATTGTAGTAATGCACATCTGTTTGGAAGGCCCGGCCCACCTCGGCCGCGGTGCCTTTAAAGCCGATGAACATCCGGCTAGGGGTGACAAAGTTCACATGCAGACCCTGGGACTCGAGCCAGCCGCGTACGGTGTCGATGTCTCCCTGGGAAAGGCCGAAGCGATCGCCCATCTCGGAAGGAGTTAGCCATTGATGGTACTTGGCCGAGGCCGGGTTCTGTTGTTCTGAGAGAAGCTGTTCCAGTTCCTGCTCCTGTTGCGGCGAGCGTGCCAGGACCATGGTTAGCTGATCGAGGGTCTGGCCGGCTGGAACCAGGCCGATGTCGTTGTTTCGGTTGGCCCACGCCGGAACGTGGTTCGGCAACGCCTGTACCTGGGTGGCATCGACGGGTAGCGTCACGCGGTCCGCGGTCTCGGCATGGAGCGGGGTAGCTGCAAAGAAGGCTGCCAGGAACAACACTGCCAAATGACCAATCAAAACTGTCCGCTGGATCACCAGGATCTCCAATCTCTCTGCACGCAAAGTGCCGTATACAGACACGTTCCTTCAGCGGGCATCGCGATGGATACGATGCTGCTATTACCGTCTCAACTTAATGTGGGGGGATGTGTTGCTTATACGCAACAGCGAACTCGAAGGTCAAGGACAATCTGGATTGGTGCGGCAGTTTGAAGCAGCGGCTTCCCTGCGATAGATGCGAGAGAGTATATTGCTGATCGTAACCCCATCGGGCATTTGCAGGTTCCTGCGGAGGAAGCTTCGATGATTCCTCCGATGGACACGGCCCGGGAGGGACTGCGATGTTTCGACTGGACGCTGACAAACGGGTTCATTTCTGTGACGGTGTCAGTCGGCGGGATTTTCTGCATGCGGGGTCGCTCGGCTTCCTGGGGTTGACCATGCCTCACTTTTTTCGCCTCAAGGCGATGGGGGCGGTGCCGGCCAGCAAGGATGTGAACTGTATCCATCTGATGTTGGTGGGCGGCCCCAGCCAGTTGGATACCTGGGACATGAAGCCGGACGCGCCGGCGTCCATCCGCGGGCCATTCAAGCCAATCAAAACCAACGTTTCCGGAATTGAAATTTCGGAGATCTTTCCCCGCATGGCGTCCCACGCGGACAAGTTTGCCCTGCTGCGCTCTTGCTACCATACCGCCGCCGCGGTGCACGATACCGGCTGCCAGATGATGCAGACGGGACGGCTCTTCCAGGGCGGGTTGGAATCTCCGAATTACGGTTCGGTGCTGAGGTTTGAAAAGGGCGCCAAAGGCGACATGCCTCCCAACGTCTTGCTGCCCTACACCATCGGCCAGCTGGGCGGAAACCTGCCTCACGGCGATACTGCCGGCTTTTTGGGCAAGGCCTACGATCCATTCGTCTTGAATGCCGACCCCGCCGACCCCAACTTCAGGGTGCCGGACATGCTGCCGCCCGATTACATCTCCGCCGTGCGGGTTGACCGGCGGCGGAGCTGGCGGGAGATGATTGACCAGTCCGTCGCCTACTTTGAGGAGAGCAACCAGGACTCAAAGCTAATGGATGCAACCTTTAATCAGGCCTATACCTTGATGACCTCAACCAAGGCGCGCGAGGCCTTCGATCTGGCCCAGGAGCCTGACGACGTCCGCAAGCGCTACGGCATGAACCGCTTCGGCCAGGGATGCCTGCTGGCACGACGGCTGGTGGAAAGGGGCGTGCGCTTTGTGACCCTTAACATGTTCGAGACCGTTTTTAATGAGATCACCTGGGATATCCATGGTTCCGCTCCCTTTAGCCCCATCAGTTGTTACAGCGAGCTGGTTGGCCCCATGTTTGACAACGGTTACAGCTCCCTGCTCGAAGACTTAAGCAAGACCGGCCTGCTGGACACGACGATGGTGCTGGCAACCGGTGAATTTGGCCGCACACCGCGCATCAATCCCGCCGGCGGACGCGACCATTGGCCGCAGTGCTGGACCGTGGTGATGGCAGGAGGCGGAATCAAGGGTGGGCAAGTGGTTGGCTCCTCGGATGCAATCGGTTCCGCTCCCAAAGATCGGGCGGTGATGCCGGCTAACGTCGCCGCCACAATATATAAGTGCCTGGGTGTGCCGATCGACACCATATTGAAGACTCCACAGGGCCGCGAAGTGCGGGTGGTGGACCACGGTTTTGATCCGATCGATGAATTGCTGATCTGACGGGAATTCTATGGCGAGACGCAACACGATCCTGGTTTTGACGGGCGCCTTCGCTCTGCTTGGCGCCAGTCTGTTTCTGGCCCAGGCGCCGCCGGCCGTCTCTGCGCAGAGTCGTCCTCCGGCAGTTGCGTCCTCAAAGCCAGGAGCCGGTAAGGCGTCGATCAAGGCGGCACTCCCCGCCCATCAGTCTTTGGCGGGGCTCACCAGGATTGTGATCCTGCCCAGCTCGATCTCGATCATGGGCCCGCGCTATAGCCAGCGGGTGTTGGTCGAAGGAAGCTTTGCCGACGGACACCAGGAGGAGCTGACCTCACTGGCTACTTTGACTGTGTCGAATCCTAAGGTTGCCATCATCGACAAGGACAATTTCACCCTTCCCCAGAGTGACGGGCAAGCGACGATCAGCGCTACGGCCGGAGGCCATCGAGCGACGGCCACGGTTACCGTCAAAGACTTCGAGGACGCAACCACCTGGAGTTTTCGCAACGACGTGCTGCCGGTGATGACCAAGATGGGCTGTAACTCGGGTCCCTGTCATGGCGCGGCAGCGGGAAAGAACGGCTTCAAGCTTACCCTGCGCGGCTACGATCCCGAGGTGGATTACTACACCCTCACCCACCAGGCCCTGGCGCGGCGCACGGAGATGATGGAACCGTCACGCAGCCTTATCCTGTTGAAGCCGACTCTTACCATACCCCACGGCGGCGGAAGACGATTTCCGGTCGACTCGCCTGAGTACAGAGTGATTTCCGGATGGCTTTCCCAGGCGATGCCGGCGCCCAGCGAATCGGACGCTCGGGTTACCAGGATCGAAGTGCTGCCGGGTGAGGCCTCCCTCCGTCCCGGCGCCCAGCAGCAACTGCTGGTGACCGCATACTTCTCTGACGGGCATAGCGCCGACGTGACTCGCTGGGCCAAGTATGACAGCGGCGACGAGGGCGTCGCCACTGTCGATAACAATGGCCGCGTGACCATGCACAGCAATGGCGAAGCTCCGGTGACGGTTTGGTACCAAAGCCACGTCACCTTTGCCCGGCTGCGCATTCCCTTCCCATGGAAGCTCAAGGATGCGGTTTTTCTGAAGGCAGCCCGGCACAACTATATTGATGACGCGGTGCTCAAGCACCTGCAGGTGTTACATATTCCGCCGTCACCGCAGGCCGACGACGCCGAATTTATGCGCCGGGTGTACCTGGATGCAGCCGGCCTTCTGCCCCGTCCGGCGGAGGTCGAGCGATTTCTCAAAGATTCCTCGCCGGAGAAACGAAACCGGTTGATCGATGAACTGATGAAACGGCCGGATTTCGTGGACTACTGGGCATACAAGTGGTCGGACCTGCTCCTGGTTTCGAGCAACCATCTCTCCAACGAAGAGATGTGGAGTTATTACAACTGGATTCGTAACAGTGTCGCCAGCGATAAACCGTGGAACCAGTTTGCCACGGAGATCGTGACCGCCACCGGCAATACGTTGCAGAATGGCGCGGCCAACTATTGGTTGATCCACCGCGACCCCCTGGATATCTCCGAGAACATGGCCCAGGCCTTCCTGGGCATCAACATCACTTGCGCCCATTGCCATAACCATCCTCTGGCTAAGTGGACCCAAAAAGACTACTACGGCATGGCGAATCTGTTCGCGCGGGTGCGGCTGAAGACCTTCGCGCCCAGCGGCAGTCGCCCCGCCGTAGGCCCGCTGTTCAACAATGTCACCATCTACTCCGCGCCGACAGGAGAATTCAGCGACGACCGCTTCATGATGGTGCTGCCGCCTAAGCCGCTCGATGCCAAGCAGCTTTCTATCGAGGCGCCGGGGGACACGCGCATCTATTTCTCCAAATGGCTTACTTCGCCGGAGAACCCGTTCTTTGCCCGCAACGTGGTCAACCGGATCTGGCGCAATTTTATGGGCCGCGGCCTGGTTGAGCCGGTAGACGACATGCGCGACACCAACCCGGCCACCAACGACGCATTGCTCAATGCGCTGGTCAAGGACTTTGTCGCCCACAACTACGATGTGAACTACCTGATCCGCACCATCATGCAGTCCGCAACCTATCAGACTTCGTCCGCGCCTCTGAAGCAGAATGCCGACGATGACAAGTATGGCTCGCACTACGTTATCAAGCGCCTGCCCGCTGAAGTGCTGCTGGATGCGTACTCCGAGGTAACCCAGAGGCCGGAGAAATTCGATGGTTATGCCACGGGGATGCGCGCGCTGCAGTTGCCGGATACCGCGGTTACTTCTTACTTCCTGACTGCCTTTGGCCGGCCGATCCGGCAGCAAACCAGGGAGAGCGAACGCACCTCGGTGCCCACCATTACCCAGGCGCTGCACATCATCAACGGGGATACGCTTAACAATAAGCTGCGCGATCCGGATAACTCAGTGGACATGATGTACCGGCTCGGCTTCTCCGATGAGCAGATCGTGGACTACCTGTATCTCGCGTCGTACAGCCGCCACCCGAAGGACTCGGAGCGGAAAGCGTTGACCGGCGCGCTGGCTTCGGCAGAACAACAGAAAGTAACCGGAGTGGATGATCCGCGGCTCGCCGCGCTGCGCGACATGACATGGTCACTGCTTACCAGCCAGGAATTCATGTTTAACCACTAATTGAATGAGAGAACCGGATGCTGGTTGAAGGAATTGCAGGCCTCAGTGGCTTCTAAAGCCACATAGTGGCTTTAGCCGCTGAGGGCAACGACTTTCGAAGTCGAAAGAGTCGCGACGGTGAGAGGGAGATCGAAGTAGTATGCGAAATTGCCGGTTCGTGATGAACGCTGTCCGCCTCGCCGTCATCTTCGCGAGCGCGTGTGCGATGGCGGCCGAAACGCCGGGGTTCAACGCGCAGGTTGCTCCCATCCTGCAAAAGAATTGCCTGGCATGCCATTCCAGCGGCGGACGCATGGGCGGCCTGGTGATGGAAAGCTATGACACGTTGATCAAGGGCGGGACGCATGGAGCACCGATCGTTCCGGGCAATGCCGACGGAAGCCGCATCATCCGGATGCTCGAGGGGAAGATTGCGCCCCGAATGCCCTACGGCGGAGACCCGCTCCCCCCTGCGGACATCGCGACCATCAAGGCATGGATCAACGCCGGTGCAGCGGGCCCAGCCGCAGGCAGTGCGGTTACGACTCTTGCCCCCGCCGTGCTCCCCGACATCCGGCCCGTTGTTCCGGTGGTGTCTCCGGTAGCCTCGCTGAAATTTTCTCCCGACGGTGCTCTGCTTGCCGTAGGCGGGTATCGCGAGGTGCGCCTGATCGATCCATCATCCGGCAAAGAGCTGGCCACGCTTTCTGGGCACGCCGACTATGTGCGCTCGATCGCCTTTAGTCCTGACGGGAAGATGCTGGCCGCGGGCGGCGGCCCTCCGCAACGCTCAGGCGAGATCAAGATATGGGACCTGCAATCCCATCAGCTTCTCAAAACGATGCAGGGTCACAAGGACTGCATCTACTCCGTCGCCTGGAGCCCGGATGGAAAGATCATCGCCTCCGGCAGCTACGACAAGATGGTAAAGCTGTGGGATGTCGCATCCGGCAAGGAACTCAAAAACCTGCAAGACCATATCGATGCCGTCTTTGCTTTGGCCTTCAGCCCTGACGGCAAGCACCTGGCCTCAGCGTCCCAAGACCGAACCGTGAAGATATGGGACGTGTCGAGCGGAAATCGTCTGTACACCTTGAGCGACGCCCTGGATGGTCTCACCGGCGTTGCCTACTCCCCTTCTGGCGAGCATGTCGCCGCCGCGGGCTACGACAAGACGATTTACATATGGAAAGTCGGGGATACAGAGGGCACGCTCAAGCAGTCGCTGATTGGAGACGAGGACAGCATTCTGGCTTTGGTATGGTCTCCCGACGGCAAGACCATCATCACCGCTTCCTCCGATGGCTCCATAAGATTTCGCGACGCGGCGACGCTCGACCCTCTACGGGTGATCGATCACCAGCCGGAATGGGTGCAGGCGCTGGCGATCAGCCCCGATGGCAGATTTCTGGCTGCGGGCCGCTTCAACGGCACCCTGAGCTTGTACGACGTGAAGAATGACAAAGTACCAGCAGGACAATGGACGGTCTTTGCACCGCGCCAGCCTGCTGCGGGAGACGAAAAAAAACAGGTGGCGAGCCAGTAACTTGTGACTCGTCGTAAGAGGTCATGCAGCATGAAGCGCTGTCTGTTTCTTCTACTACTGGGATCACTATCCCTTTTGATTGTCGCGGAGGCCAAAAACCAGAAAGAAAACATCCCGGCGGTTTTCAAGAACGCGGTGTTCGTCTATGTGCAGGCTTACAATGGCGACGCACTAAATCCACACGTGATACCCGACGACCGGGATGCCATCTACCGCGTGGAGCAGGGCCTGAAGGCCTGGAACCGTTATTCGGTCGTATACGACCGCGATAAAGCTGACCTGGTGTTTTTAGTTCGCAAGGGGCGGATCGCCAGCGTAAGTCCTGGTGTGGAGGTAGGCATTAGGCGCCAGCCTCAGAACAGGAATCCATCCCCGCCGGATCCGACGCGCGGCGCTGACTCTACAGCTGTGGGAGTCGACGCCGAGGCCGGCCCCCCCGACGATCTGCTGTCGGTTTATATGGTCTCTCCTTCAGACACACTGCTCTGGTCGCATAGTCTCAAAGGCGGTCTCGATGCACCTGGGTTGACCCTCTTACAACGCATCGAGCATGAAGTGGATACCGCATATCCGAAATGAAGCGAAAGGTACGAAGTGAAATGAAGCTCCTACATTGCGTCCCATTTCTGATGGTAGCGATCGCGTCCGTTTTGCCGCTGCGCGCCGAGGACCCGGTCATCCCTCCGAGCCTTGCGAAGATATGGCCTGTCGGCATGGAGCGCGGTAGCACTGCCACCTTCACCCTCGAAGGCCGCAACCTTTCGGGCGCCAAAGCAGTGATCTTCGATGCGCCAGGCATCACGGCCAAGATCTCGCAGATCACCGATCTTCCCGTGGAGGCAGCCGGGCACAGGTTTTCCACCTCAGCCGCGGTGCCGCAGGCCAAAAAGCAGTCGGCGTTGCTGGAAATCACGGTGACCAAAGAGGTAGCGCCGGATCTTTATCACTTCCGTGTGCAGACGCCGCTGGGGACGACGAACATGCTTCCCCTGGACATAGGATCGCTCCCCGAGGTGAAGAAGGGCGAAAAGACGGGAGCTCAGCCAGCGGTGTTGCCGGCGACGCTGGTGGGGACGATTGCTGCACCAGGCGACAGCGATCATTACGAATTCGACGGCAAGGCCGGAGAGGACCTGGTATTTGAAGTGATCGCCTCGACGCTTGGATCCCGGCTCGAATCGCTGCTCACCCTAAGCGACAGCAATGGCCGGGTTCTGGCGGAGGCAGGAAAACACGACCCCAGCCCAGACGCCACGCTTAATTTCCGGCTGCCGCAGGACGGGAAATACACCCTCACCATCTCGGACCGCGAAGGCAGCGGAGGAATGAACGATTACTATCGCGTGGACGCAGGCGCCTTGCCCTACGTCACGAGATACTTTCCTCTCGGCGTGCGCGCGGGAGAAACATCGGCCGTGGCCGTGGAGGGAGTCAACCTGGGTGGAGTCCACGAATTGAAGGTCGAGGCGCCGAAGCAGGCCGATGACGCTAAGACCGTGCCCCTCACGCTCACGGGGAATGCAGGGCTCCCGCTGAACCAGGTGAGGCTGGTGGTTGGCAGCTTGCCCGAAATTGTCGAACGGGAACCAAATAGCTCTATCGCCCAAGCGGAACCGGTAACTATACCGGTCACAATTAACGGCCGTGTCGATAGTGGAACGATGGGCGGAGCGATGGCCGATGAAGATTATTTCCGCTTCCGCGCCAGCAAGGGGCAGCAACTGACGATTGATGTAGAGGCGGCAAGAGTGGGCTCTCCGCTGGATTCGGTGATCGAGGTTCTGGATGCGCAAGGAAGTGCGATTCCGCGCGCGACCATTCGCTGCTTGAACCAGACCACGACTACGCTCAGCGATCGGGATTCGCGCACCACCGGTGTCCGCCTGACATCCACTACCGGGCTTCATGTCGGCGATTACCTGATGATCGGGGACGAGCTCGACCAGATTGAATACATTGCAGATCAGCCCGACGCCGACACTGACATGAGAGGGATCGGCAATCTACGTCAAGCCTTTCTGGGCACTTCCCCGGTCGTGCATGCCGTGAACACGCCGGTATACCGGGCGCAAATTCTGCCTCCTGACGCCGAGTTTCCCTCCAACGGCCTGCCTGTTTTCCATCTCACATGGCGGAACGATGACGGCGGTCCCGGATACGGCGCGGATTCACGCATCGACTTCGTAGCACCCGCCGACGGGGAATACGTGCTGCACCTAAAGGACGTTCGCGGCATAGGTGGACCCGACTTTGCCTATCGCCTGTCGATTCGCGAAGCTGTTCCCAGCTATCAACTCACGGCCTCGCCTGAGAATCCCAATATTCCCAAGGGAGGCAATATGCCGCTCACAGTTTCGGCCGATCGATTGCAGGGCTATGAGGGCCCCATCGAGATCGAGGTCAAAGGCCTGCCTCCCGGGGTCACGGCGAGTGCCGCGAAGATCTCCGCCGGAGAAGATTCGACGGTGGTGGTGCTCTCGGCCTCCGCGGACGCTTCCCTGGACTCACCGCCGACTACGATGCAAATCGTGGGCCACGCGACCATCAGCGGCCGCGACGTCGTGAGGTCGGCCAACGTAAATGCCATGCTGGACGCGGACCTGGATCAGGTTCTGCCGCTACAGCTCGCCTCGGTCATTCCGCCGCCGGATGTGGTGGTCACTACAGACACCAGGCAGGTCTCACTTGAGCCCGGGCAGCAGGTGACTGTTACCCTGCATGTCGAGCGGCAGAATGGCTACAAGGGCCGTGTGCCCTGCTATGTGAAGAACCTTCCCCGCGGAGTCCAGGTAGTGAATGTTGGATTAAATGGCGTACTGGTAACGGAAACCCAAACCAGCCGCACCTTTACGCTGCGGGCCGAGGACTGGGCCAAACCGATCGAGCAGCCAATCTACGTGGTAGGTGAAGTCGAGTCGAATTCGTCGACCAACCACGCCTCGCCTCCGCTCGAGTTGAAGGTTACAGAGCACAAGCAAGCGGCAAGTGTAAATTAAGAGGATATGAGCAGTTCCGCGTCAATTCAGTGCTCGATCGCGCCGTGGCTATCGGTTCGCAATGCGGCGCAGGCCATCGAGTTTTATAAATCCGCCTTCGGAGCGACTGAGGTGTATCGCCTGGATGCGGGTGGAGGCGTAGTGGCGAAACTCTCCATCAACGGCGCAGAATTCTGGGTCAGCGACGAGTCTCCGGAACACGGCAATTACAGCCCGGAGTCTCTGAGCGGAAGCACAGTCCGGATGATCTTAACCGTCGCGGATCCCGATGCGGTTTTTGCCCAAGCCATGTCGGCGGGTGCAGCCGAAATCTATGCTGTGAGTGAAGGGCACGGCTGGCGGATCGGACGCGTGGCTGATCCTTTTGGCCATCACTGGGAGATTGGCCATCCCCTGCCCGCGTGAGGCATTTCATTCAACCCGCACGCAACATCGCTGGAGGTGTTGCCGCTCTTGTCGTGATTGCATTTGCGGCCTATGGCTCGTTCAACGTAAGTAGAGGACAGCAGTCGAGCCCACCTAGGATCTCTCAGGCGCAGCCACCCCCAGACGTCCCCCAGCTCGTCGACATCACACGCTCCACAAATATTCATTTCGATCATCTCTCTTCTCCGGAGAAGAAATACATTGTGGAATCGATGAGCGGGGGAGTTGCGCTCATAGACTACGATCGCGACGGCTGGCCGGATATTTACTTTACGAACGCGCCGGGCGTGGACATGACGCTTGCCGGCAAGAAAGCGCGCAGTGCACTTTACCACAACAACCACGACGGCACCTTTACCGACGTTACTGAAAAAGCCGGAGTAGGCTATCCCTGCTGGGCGATGGGAGCGTCGATCGGAGACTACAACAATGATGGATGGCCGGACCTTCTGGTCACATGCTTCGGAGGCGTCGTTCTTTATCGCAACAATGGCGATGGCACATTCAGCGATGTAACCACTAAGGCCGGCCTTGGCAGCGATTCGGGCTGGGCAACCGGAGCAGCGTTTGGCGACTACGACGGTGATGGATGGGCAGATCTCTTTGTCGCACACTACGTCGATCTAAGTCTTAAGGATCTTCCGGCATTCGGTTCCAAGGTGACTTGCCAGTATCACGGCATCGCCGTGCAGTGCGGGCCGCGCGGCCTGAAAGGGTCTCCCGACAACCTTTACCACAACAACGGTGATGGAACCTTCAGCGATGTTTCCAAACAAGCCGGCGTGGACGATTCCCGGAATTTATTCGGGCTGACAGCTGTGTGGTGCGACTTCAATAACGACGGGCATCTGGATCTGTTTGTAGCCAACGACGGCGAGCCTAACTATCTGTACCGCAATGATGGCAACGGCCACTTTACCGACATCGCGCTTCAGGCAGGAGTATCGGTCAATTTGGATGGAAGCGAACAGGCCAACATGGGAGTTGCCTTGGGCGACTATCAGCACAAGGGCTTATTCTCTCTTGCCATCACTCACTTCAGCGAAGAGTACGCCGCGTTGTTTCGTAACGACGGAGCCCTTAGCTTTACCGATGTCTCCTACGAATCCGGCATCGCCCGCGGCTCCACTCCCTACGTTGGATGGGGAGACGCCTTCTTCGACTTGGACAACGATGGATGGCCCGACCTGATTCTTGCCAACGGGCACGTGTATCCGCAGGTGGACACCAAGGATATTGGGACTAAATTTCGCGAACCTAAGCTCCTTTATCTCAACCAGCACGATGGCAGGTTTCGCGATATAAGCAAACTTGCTGGGGCCGCGATTCAGATTCCCCAGGTAAGCCGGGGCCTTGCGGTCGGCGACCTGTTTAACGATGGCCATCTGGAAATCGTGATCGAGAATCTCGAGGGCGAGCCGATGATCCTTCAGCCACAGGGAGGCCCTCGCAACCACTGGATCAGTTTTGCGTTGGAGGGAACAAAAACCAATCGGCTAGCGTTCAATACTCAGGTACGAGCCACTGCGGGGGATCTTGTGCAAAAAGACGAGGTCCTCAGTGGAGGCAGCTACCTTTCACAGAACGATCTGAGAATTCACTTCGGCCTGGCTAACCATGAGAAGGTCGATAAACTCGAGATTTTCTGGCCGTCCGGAAGGATAGAGACACTTACGAACCTGGTGGCCGACCGCTTCTATAGCGTAAAGGAGGGCGAAGGGATTGTTGTGCCCAGACGCCCCATTCGGTAATGCCGAACACCTTTTTTTTAGACAATCACTTGTCTACGAGGTATCCTTCCGATGAGGTCCCACCTTCAACATGGGCAAGCCCAAGAGCGACGGTAGCATCCCCAAGCCTGTCAGTCTCAAGACCCTTGCGGCTTACCTTAAGCTTGATCCGGCCACAGTGTCGGTGGTCTTGAATAAGGTGCCCGGGCGCTCCATCCCGGAAGCGACACGGGAACGCATCCGGGCCGCAGCGCTCAAGTTCAACTACGAGCCCAGTTTTCTTGCCCGCTCGCTGCGCAGCCGGCGCACCATGACCATTGGCATCCTTGTTCCCGTACTTGCCGACGGCTATCACGGAGAGGTGATGACGGGAATTGGGGACCGCCTCATCGAGGAAGGTTATTTTTACTTCATTGCCCATCACCGGCACCGCGTTGATCTTATTGAGCAGTATCCCCGCATGTTAATCGCACGCGGTGCCGAGGGCCTGATTGCGATCGATACCCGGTTGGTGCATAAGCTTCCTCTCCCGGTGGTTGCGGTCGCCGGCCACCGGCCTATCAGCGGGGTCACGAACGTGACCCTGGACCATCACCGGGCCGCGGAACTATCGCTTGGTCATCTTTACGATCTAGGGCACCGAAGCATTGCATTTATGCGCGGCCAGCCTTTCAGCTCAGATTCTGATGAAAGGTGGCAGGCCATTGTTAAGGTGGCAAGGGATCTTGGGCTATCGATTCGTCCCGAATTGACCATCCAGCTGGACAAGAATCTAACCTCGCCTGAGCTGGGGTATCCGGTCATTAAGCAATTGCTGGCCCACCATCGCAGCTTCACTGCGCTTGTCTCCTTCAACGATATTGCTGCGCTGGGCTCCATTCGCGCGCTTCACGACGCCCAGTTACGGGTTCCTGAGGATGTGTCTGTAGTTGGCTTCGATGACATTAAAGAGGCAGCGTTCCAGACACCAAGGCTCACTACCATTCGGCAGCCGCTTCGCCAAATGGGCGAATTAGCCGTACAGATACTGCTGGAGCAGCTCCGGCCTTCTCCGGCAGCCAAGACGCCCAAGGATATGGCCGTAGAGCCAGAACTGGTCGTCCGCGAATCAACCGGCCCGGCGAGAAAGAAGCTGGGCAAGAAAAGTTCGACAAAAGCCATCCGGGCACGGCGCAATTCCAAGCTGGATGGGCCCGGCGCTGTGCCCGCGTCTATTTAGCCAAACTAAAGGCGTAGAGGCTATCACCAGCACCGATGAGGATCCACTGCTTGCCGTCGAGCATGTAGGTGATCGGCCCATTTGACTGGTTCGCAATCACTTCGTGGTGCCAAAGCACCTCACCTTTGTCAGCGCTGAAGATGATCAAGTTCTTCTGATCGTCGCCGGTGATGAGCAGGTTGGCCGCGGTGGTGAGAATACTGGGAGCTGTCGTGGTGGGCGCATTGTTCAGATTCGGATATTGATGCGTCCAGACAGCGTCGCCGGTGAGCGGATCGATCGCCTTCAGCACATGCCGGGCAATGCCAACATACGTGCCCGTGCCGCCGTAGCCGGACGGATGAGCACTATCGTCGGTCAGATAATAAATCGCTTTTCCTTCGACGGCATTTACATAGAAAAGACCGGCGTCCCGGTTATAAGCGGGCGCTTGCCAATTGGTGGCGTTCACGATACTGATCGAGCCGCCAACGGTGGGATCCTTGTCCGGGATCGGGATTGGCTCGCCCTCCGGCGACAGGCCTGAATAATAATCCAGCGGGACGAAGGGCTTCACCACAAGATATTTTCCGGTGACGCGGTCAAGGGTAACAAAGAATCCGTTGCGCGCCGCTTGCGACAACAACTTGCGCGGCTTTCCGTCAACCACCTTGTTGAACAGAATCGGCGTCGATGTATTGTCGAAGTCGTGGGTGTCGTGCGGCGAG
Source organism: uncultured Acidobacteriaceae bacterium (assembly GCA_963834205.1). GTDB lineage: Bacteria > Acidobacteriota > Terriglobia > Terriglobales > Acidobacteriaceae > PALSA-350. The sequence continues at coordinate 321,086 of CAWIBI010000069.1, forward strand.
ACCTGGAAATACCATTTCAGCTTGCCGGAGTCGGCATCGAGTGCGACGATCGATTCCGTCCATAGATTCGCCCCGGGGCGCCCCTGGCCCGCAAACACAGGATTCGTATTGCCCGTCCCCCAAAACAGCAGGTTGAGCTCGGGGTCATAGGTGCCCGGCATCCAGGTCATGCCGCCGCCATGCTCTGAAGCGGTTTCATTGGGCCAGGTCTTGAGCGCAGGATCACCCGCGCGCGGCGTAGACCACCATGTCCATTGCAGATCGCCAGTTGCCGGATCAAAGGAATCGAGGAAGCCGGGCATGTCCATTGCGTCTCCGCCGACACCGACAATCACGTGGTTTCTTACGATCAGCGGGGCAGAGGTCGAAAAATATTGCTTACGCGCGTCGGCAAAGTTCTTCCGCCACAGCTCCTTGCCAGTCGTGGTGTTGAGGGCGATCAACCAATTGTCGGGCGTGAGGAAATAAACTGTGGTCTTCCAGATGCCGACGCCGCGTTGGCCGATCAAATGACCGCCATGATCTACCCAGTCGAAATGCCACAAGTCATTGCCGGTGCGCGCATCGACGGCAAACAAATGATCCGGAATCGTGATGTAGAGAACGCCGTCCACCAGCAGCGGAGTGCATTTGATCGCGGGCGCTGTCGAGCCGCGCTGGGTGCCTCGGCCGGTAATTTTGTAAACCCATCGCTGGGTAAGTTGGTTCACATTGGCAGGCGTTATCTGGGTCAGCGTGCTGTAGCGTTGGCCGGTGTAATCGCCATTGAAAGTCGGCCAGCTGTCGACGGGAGGGTTTCCTATCGCAGCCGGGTCGAGCGAGACGCTGGGCGCGGCAAGGGCTGGACCCACCAGTGCGGCGGCGCAAAGAGCGGTGGCCAGCCTCATTTCAACGTCTCCAAATAAGCAGTGACGTTGTGCACGTCTTCATTCTTGAGGGTCATGATCATCGTTTGATGCGGCGCGAGCGGATCCTTCATCCGGACATCTACTCCAGTACCCCTTTCGATCACATGCGTGCGGCCATCGCTATCCACCAATGTGATTTGGAAGTCGCTGACCTGGATGACGCGGCCGGAGATGGTGGCGCCGTCCGCTGTCTTCACTGTGGCGGTGATGGCAAGAGAATTGTCGGCGGGACGCGCCGGCCACACCCAGCCGCGCTGGAGCTGATCGGGCGAGCGGTACTTGCTCGCGATATGGGCGAAGGCGGCGACGCTATGGCACGAAACGCAGTTGGCGGCGAAATACGCCTGCCCTTTAACGGCGTCGCCAACCAGAATGTTCAACACATGGTAGGCGCCGCGGTTGGCGACATCCTCGACCTGCAGATGGAGAAATTCGGCGATGTCTTTGAGCTGGTCGTCGGGCACGCCGACGAAGGCCGGCATACCTTTTTCCGGGCGGCCGCTCTTGAGGAACCGGACAAGATGCTCCCCATGATCGTCGCCGAGCACGACGTCCGAGGTAATGAGGCTGGGACCTTCAGCGCCGCGAGCCTGCGGTCCATGACAGAAGGCGCAGTTCTGCTGAAACAACGGCGCGCCGCGCGCTGCGGCCGCCTTGTCCGGCTCGGTACCGAGACCAAGAAAGACGCGCGTCGCAGCGGCCCGCTGCTCGGGCGAAAGGGTAGGAGCGGCGGCCGGGGGGGCGTTTTGCGTGTTCTGAGAAATAGCGGCGGTCATCAGAAGCGCCAATCCCAAGGCGGAAATAGTAATCAGTAACAGAGAGCGCATTCACAAATCCTATTAAAGTCGATCGCTACTCCTAGTGTAGTGTCAATGATTGGATCCACTTTCAGCGCCCTGGAAAGGTTGCGCAGCGCTCCAGTCGGATGACAATTCATTTTTGCCACGCAACGTCGGTGGCGAAGACCGAGTGAACTGCAGATCCCTCGGCTCCCCCGGATTTCCTGTCAAGGTCGGTGGCGCCGCAAGCTTCATGCGGTTTTCCTTACAGAAAACCGCACACGCTTGGTCTCTCCAGTGCCGCTACCAGGAAATCCGGGGGAGCGTAGTGGAGGGACCTGCGGTTAATGCTTCGTTTTCAGTGGGTCCAAAACAGCCAGGCGATTTTGCAGGATCGCCAGAGCCGCAGCGATATCGTCGAACCTTTCCACTACTCCGTAAACATAATGATCGGGGCGGATGACAGCGGCCACGCAATTTTGGCGTTCGAACCAAGTAGCCAGAATTGCATCCTGCTCCCGCAGGCCTGGTCCACCGATGACGGCGGATGTAACCGGCGATTGGGAAAACGCCACGGGCCCGGGCAGCTTTCGGCCGTCTATTATTAGGCGCCATCCATGTCCGACCACATCGTCCATGTGTTTCACTTCTGCCGTGGACACGATCCACGGCTGAGGAAAGAGGGTTCCGTTTGCTGCATGGGGCCGGTCGGAAAGCAGTCCTGTTTCGAGAGGGGGCACGATCTCCTGGCGGGTGACGGTGGGGGCCGTTCCGCCACCCTGTTCCAGCAGCGATTCGTCGCGGCGCCGGGCCGCTTCGGGATCGCGCTCGCAGATATGGTGGCCAATCGCCTTGATGCGTGCCGTGAGGGTGTGTACATGGCGACGCCGCTCCTCGGCATAGGTGTCCAGAAGGCTATCATCGGCTTGACCAGCCAGAACTGCCTCAAGCTTCCATGCCAGGTTGCTCACGTCGCGGATGCCCTGGCACATTCCCTGGCCGATGAACGGCGGCTGCTGGTGCGCGGCATCGCCCGCAAGGAATACGCGGCCCTTACGCCATTCTGCCGCAACCAAAGCATGAAAGCGGTAGCTGCTGGCGCGCCATAGTTCGCCGTCCTGCGGGGTGAGCCAGGGTGAGAGCAAGCGCCACACGCTGGTCTCGCTTTCCATCTCGAGAGGGTTCTCGTCAGGAAGCATCATGATCTCCCAGCGGCGATGATTGCCGGGGCCGACGATGAAGGTTGTGGGCCGCGTAGGATCACAGTACTGCGCAGCCGTTCTGGGCAGTTTCGACAAACTGGTTTCATTCACCCGGACATCGACGACCATCCACGGTTCGTCGAACCCAAGGTCATCCAGTTTCAAATCGAGGAGTTGCCGAATCGGGCTGGAGGCGCCGTCGCACGCGATCACATACGAAGTCGTGGCAGCGCGCACCTGGCCGTCACTGCGTCTCAGTTGTAAGGTGACTTGTGGGCCAGTTTGCGTCAGTGCAAACGCCTCCAGCCCAAGCTCTACGGTTACGCTCGGATGCTCGGCCGCCCGCGCGCGCAAGCATAGCTTCTACCGGTGGCTGGGTGAATACCATGGTAGGCACGTATCCCAGTGGATAGGGGGGCGGCACGGCATCGATGCGCCGGATAAGTTGGCCCTTTACGCCGAAGTGCTCGGAGGCGGGAAAAGGCGCGGTGTAGGGCAAAACCTGTTCCACCGCACCGATGTTCTGGAAGACGCGCAGGATTTCATGGTCGATCGCGATCGCACGAGGCATCTCCCAGATCGTCTGTCTCTTGTCGATCACCAAGGTACGGATTCCCGCCTGCCCGAGCCAACATGCAGCAACCGCTCCAGAGGGTCCAAAACCTACGATGACCACGTCGAATTCTTGCATCTCTTTAGACCGGGTTCGCCCGGACACTGGCGAAGCGAATGGCCAACTGGGCCTGCTTCACACGGTCAGATTTAGGCGGCGCGATGCCCCAATGGTCGGTCCTTCCCTTAGGCCAGATCCACTGGTCCGGACCGCGGGGTATGTAACTGTCATCGACCTGAAGGACCTCCGCCGTGTGCTCGATGACGAAGCCGACGGGATCGACGAAGTAGGCGAAGATGTTGTTCCCCGGGCCGTGCCGCCCGACTCCCCAGCCGATGGGGTAGCCGTGATCGATCATGCGCCCCGCACCTCTCATAACAGAATCAAAGTCGGGCATCATGAATGCAATATGGTTGAGCCCGTTTACCCCCGAATCCGCCAGCACTACAGCGTGATGATCGCTATTGCAGCGCAGGAAAGCCATCATTTTGGATCGGTCGGTCAGGCAGAAGCCAAGCGCAGTTTCAAAGAAGATCCGGGTTGCGTCCACATCGACGCAGTTCAGGTTGACGTGTGACAGACGGAGGGGAAATCCTTGCGCGTGCCGGATGGAAGAGTGCATCGTGTCACCGCTGATAAAGCGAAACACGTAGCCTTCGGGAGTCTTCACCGTAGCCGCCTGGCCACCGTCCGGGCCGTGGTTGGGTGCGAGGGGACGCAGGACTTGACCCCCAGCTGCCTGGACGGACGATACCAACCGTTCCAGATCTTCGCCGGAAGCTGCACGGAAGGTTACAGAGAATACTTCCGCGGTGGGATGCGGATGCAAAGCCAGCACATGGTGATCCCTGCCAGTGGCGCGCAGATATACCGAGGAGCCTTGGCGCGCAGCCACTTCGAGCCCCCACGCCGTGGTGTAGAACTGCTCGGACGTGACTATATCCGGAGTGCCAAGATCAACACTACGGATTTCAGCTACGGGAAAGCGGCTCATGGTTGATCGCTCTTTCAGGACTCTTCTGCGATGCCGTTCCGCAGGGTGCCCAAGCCCTCGATCTCCACTTCCACCACATCGCCGGGTTTCATCCACAGGGGAGGTGTGCGCTTAACACCGACACCGCCCGGAGTTCCTGTCGCGATGACATCGCCACATTCCAGGCGCGTGAAGGAGGAGCAGTATTCCAGGATAGTGGGTATATCGAAGATCATTTCTCCCAGCAACGCGTCCTGGACAACCTGGTCATTCAAGCGCGTGCGGATGCGGTGACCCTCCAGCGGACCGATCTCATCCGGCGTCATCATCCAGGGCCCAAACGCGCCCGTCTGGGGAAAGTTCTTTCCCGGCGTGAACTGGTGAGTATGGTTCTGCCAGTCGCGTATGCTGCCGTCGTTGTAGCAAGCGTATCCAGCGACGTAATTCAAGTGCTTCGGCACGCGGTATATAGCGGCCGGCCTTTCCCACAACCAGAGCCAATTCACCTTCGAAATCCAGCTTACTGGAAACCCTGGGGCGGAGAATGTTTCTCAGATGTGCGGTTTGGCTGTTGGCAAATCGCGCAAAGATGGTGGGATGGCTCACCTCAGCACGGCCGGTTTCTTTACGATGCATCTCGTAATTGAGACCCACACACAGGATCTTGTCGGGATTCGGGATTACCGGCAGCCAACTCAGTGTGGCTAATGGCAATCGCCAAGCTGATCCCTGGCTTCGACCGCGATCTCGTACGCCGCAGCTCTGATGAGGGACTTCAGGTCTGGGAAGCGCGCCCGGAGGACCGACCCAACATCGATGACTTCTTCACCATCAACGATTCCCCAGGTGTCTACACCCGCGTTCTGGAAACTGGCCAGTCTCATGTCTCCCCTTTTATCATCGGGTTTGTGCGCGGCGCAAAGCGATCCAGCCCACGACCGCGGCGAGGCAATGGTACCGTACGGTACCATTGCCTTGTCAATTACCGAACAACCTCACATCTTTGTGACGTCGCCGCGTTGCCGGTGGGGTCTTGGCGGTCGCATAGATCATCAAGAAAACTTCAACGGAGTGGTGGATGTGATCGCGCTTGCGCGCGGCAGGGTCCACCTGTCCAAGGATAACGGCGGTCATGCGTTGCGCCCCTACGACCAGATCCAGGAAATCATCCGCCGCCTTGATGGGGTCTGCTTTACGCAGCCTGCCCTCCTCCATCTGCGCTTTCAAGAACCGTGGCGGTTGCCTTCCTGCCCGCTAGCGGCCCCAATTCGAAGAATTGCTTGGCCACTGCCGGATCATGATAAGACTCGGCTGCAACGATGCGCACCAGCTTGCCAAAGCGCTCAGAGAGGATAAAGTCGTGAATCGCTGCCGCTGATTTGCGTAGAACTATCTCCATGTCTTCATTCGACGACCAGCGGACGTCCATCCGGGACTGCATGGAACTCTGTAGTTCCGTGATAACGGCTGCGAGAAGAGCGCGCTTGTCGGCAAAGTGGAAGTACAGCTCCCGTTTTGACACCTTTCGCGCGCCGGGCGATCTCCGCCGTGCTGGTCTGCTCGAATCCACACTCCAGAAACACGCCTGATGCAGCATCGAGGATGCGCTGCCTGTGGGGTTCCTGCTTGGCTGTCGCTTTCCGCACTTATTTCTCCGTATAGGCGTCAGTTTAGCAGCGAGCGCGGTTAGCCCCTCCCCTGGGAGGTCCGCCGGGCTTCCCCATAAGTTTCAGATCGAGTTCGCCAAGATGCTGAAGAACCCGGCTGAAATCGAAGGGCGGAGGCACGGGAGGGTAAATATAGCCTTCGTATGGCACGCCCAGGTAGCGAAAGAACGAATCGAAAGACCCGGGACTGAGATACCCAAGGAACCGGGTGTCATTTCTAACGATTTGATAGGAGTGAACCGCCTTAGGAGGTACGTGGACATAGTCTCCAGGGTATAGGGTGACAAATTCGCCGTCGACGAACATCTTCAGGGCGCCGGTGATGCAGAAGAACGTTTCCGTAATGTGCTCATGGTAGTGAGGAGGAATCGCATCCCCCGCGGCGCCCTCGTTCATGATGGTCATAAACACGCCACCGGTGTGCCGCCGGTCCCCTAGAAAGGTGAACAGCTGATCGGCTGCCAGGAACCGGTCACCTTCCCCGCCGGCGAGCACATAGGGGACATTGCCCTCAGGCAGCGCATTGAGCTTTTCTGCATACCCGGTGCCGGAACTGTGGCCCTGGATGAATTCCGTATCCACGGCTGCGTCCAGTTTGTCCCAATCGGGTTCTTCCGTCGACTCCGGGTACACCTTGGCTGCGAACGGTTTGCCTATCCGCTCATACATTTGATTAGCGTTGCCGGCGAAGGTCCAACCATACAGCTTTCCGTGGTAGTCAAGATAAGACCAGCCGTGGGGCGTACCGGGAGGGATGTTCACGTAATCGCCGGGAAAGAGCTGGAAGGTCTGTTCATCCAGAATGAGCGACACAACACCCTCCACCACGATGAACGCTTCATGCGTGCTGCGATGCCGATGTACCGGAAAGGTGGCGCCCTTCGCGCCGGTGAGGATCGCTCCGGCCATCGGGATACCGATGTCTTCTGACGAGCGATGACGGTGGCGAGATGGCCTCCAAAGGCGTAGCGCAGGCCTTCGCCCGTATCCAGTTTGTATGGCGCCTGATTTCCGGGCAGTTCGATTATGCTTCATTGTCTACCTTTTGCACGTTGGCGCGAAAGCCGGTACCAGTTGGTACCAAATAGCAGACAATTGATAACAGACCTAAAGGCAATTTGTAAAGCCTACGGAAGATCTCTTCCATGCATCTGAGGACCGAGATTGCCCATCAGAGAACGGGTTGGTGCATCTTTACACTTTGCACTTGTCTTTGATACTGTGGCTATCGCCTGGTAAATGGTACGTGTTGGTACCGTAGGCATTGCGACGTCTGGACTCCTATCCATAATTGCCCTGGCTTGTGCTGAAGGGGAGAGATCCAAGCCATGTCACAGCCGTCTGTCAGAACGACCCATGGCATGGTAATCGGGGTCCGCAATGGTCTTACGGAGCGCTTTCTGGGCATTCCCTATGCGGCAGCCCCGATCGGTGACTGCGCTGGAAAGCCCCGCAACCAGTATCGGATTGGACCGGCGTTCGACAGGCTACCCAGTTCGGGCCGGCGTGTTGCAACTGCGGGCGCCCCGCGCGCCCGAGTCATGTCTGGTCGACCGCCCCATGAGCGAGGATTGTCTTTCGCTCAATGTCTGGCGGCCAACGCAGCGTGAAGGCAGTCCTCTTCCCGTCATGGTTTGGTTTCATGGCGGCGGATTTCGTATTGGCGGCACTTCGCTCGAGCAATACGACGGAAGCTCTCTGGCCAGCCACGGGGTCATCGTGGTGACCGTGAATTACCGCCTGGGCATCTTTGGCGTGTTTCCGCATCCGGCACTCGCGGAGCCCTCAGCGAACTTCGGCCTGCTCGATCAAATGGCTGCGCTCCGTTGGGTGCAGCGAAATATCGCTGCTTTCGGTGGCGACGCTGACAACGTCACAGCTTTTGGTGAATCCGCGGGAGGCGCTTCCGATTGCCTATCTGATGGGGGCTGCTGCCGCCCAAGGTCTTTTTGCCAAGGCCATCATTCAATCCGGCGCTTTGGACTTACCCGAGGTCTCCCGTAACGTTGTCGAAGAGCAGATGGCAGCAGCGGTGGAGGTGCGCTCGGTTCCTCACTCCACCGCGGCGGAGCTGCGGTCCGTGCCGGCGTCAATGCTGTTGCAGATTCCACTCTCTCGCTCGGCGACGATGCCTTACATCGACGGAGCCGTCGTTCCCATGAAGATGACGGAGTTTTTCCGCAGAGGCGCCTTCGCCAGAGTGCCTATACTTATCGGGACCAATAACTTCGAAGCAGGTTTCTTCGGGCCGGCCTGGTATGGGACCGTACCGCAGAAAATGGGAGGTCTTTGGCAACGGGCGCGCACGTTAACCGATGGCTATGGCACGGGCAATGACGAATTGCGGGCCGCGCAGATCGGTACGGACCGTTTCGCGACCATGAATACACGCATCATCGCGAGGGAGGCTGCACGGCATCAGCTTCCGGTTTTTCGCTACTACTTCTGCTACGTACCGGATGCACAACGTGGCGCTTTGCCGGGAGCGATTCACACCGCCGAGATCCGCTACGTCTTCGGAACCCTCTCTGGTGATGCGCAGGATAATCGGGAAGACTTATCTGTATCACGGCGAGATGCAGATCGATGGATCGCCTTCGCCCGTAACAGCTCTCCTTCTTCACCCGGCACTATTGAGCTGGCCGCAATACTCGCCCGAAGGAGAGACGATTCTCAATATCGGGAACTCGGGCGAGCAGCTGATCTCAGAGCCACGTCCGGCATTGCTGGATCTGCTGGAACAAGCCGGTTCGTTCCAGATGAACTGACTGAAAGGAGTCGAGATGCGTTTATTGTTCCGTGCAATTGCAACGCTCTTGCTGGGCTGCGGAACGGTGAGCGTCGCGCCGTGCCAGTCTGCAACCGCGAGCTTCCAGCCTCGCTTCCTGTTCCGTTCCGGCAGGCAAGGAGCCGTGGCGTGATGCTCAGCAAACTCCTGAATGTCGCACGCTTGAAGTGATCCACAGTATGAGTCTGCCGGAGAAGCTGCAGAGGCTGGATAGCCGGCCCGGATGCTCAAAAAGGAGCGGGCTTTCTCAAGGTCCGGGCCGCCGACGGCCCAAATGGCATTGCGCGTGGTCCATTCCCCGGCCCTCCACCGCCGTCGGCACTCGGCGTCACCGCATTCCCGAACGAGATAGTTGTGGCCAGCCACCTGGGATCGCGACATGGCCGCTCAGTTCGGGAGCGCATTAGCGGAGGAGTGGAGCGGCAAGGGCCTGTCTGAGATCATCGGACCAACGCTGAACATCATGCGTACCTGGCACTGGGGCCGATCCGCTGAGACGTACGGAGAAGATCCCTTCCTTACGGGGGAGATGGCATCCGCGGAAGTTTCAGGGATCCAGTCGCTGCACGTGATTGCCATGGTGAAGCACTTCGTGGCCAACAATCAGGATTGGGATCGGGTCGGCCATTTCCGGACTTTACCGGGATCAACGAGATCATCTCAGAGCGAGCGCTGCATGAGATCTATTACCCCGGCTTCCGAGCGGCGGTTGAGAAGTCGTCCGCCGGCGCAGCCATGTGCTCCTACAACCAGATCAATGGCACCTTCGCCTGCAACAACAAGGATGTTCTACCCGAACTGCGCTCCTGGGGATTGACCGGCGATATCACTCCGGACGCAGTTTTCGCTTTGCATGATCCCCTGAAGGCCATCCAGGCCGGCGTCGATCACCTGGGCTTTGGCGTCTCCTTTAAAGCTCTCTACGACCGTGGCCAGGTGAATGAGCAGACTATCGACCGCATCCTCTTCGATACGATCGTGCCTATCTTCAAGGTGGGCGTCTTTGATCATCCGCCTACCGGCGCTCCCGCGAACAGGGTATCGACGCCGGAACATATCGCGCTTTCGGAGCGCTTAATCGAAGAGGGTTCGGTTCTCCTCAAAAACAAGGACCATCTCCTTCCCCATCACTCCCGGACAAGGTAAAGACGATTGCTCTGATCGGTGTGGCTGCGGGTCCCGACGCGATTACAGGCGAGCAGGGCCCCATGGTCTATGTGGAGAAGCTGAGCGTACCTGCAGATGCCATCATTCAGCGCGCGGGATCATCGATGAAAGTGACCTATGTCAAGGCTGGAGCAGGCATTCGTCCCTTACCCATACTCAGGGGGGACGTATCGCAAGTGGATTTACGGCTTCCTACTTCCGCTCCAGCGATATGAGTGGTCCGCCGGCCGCGAACCGCGTTGATCCTGCAGTGGACTTCGACCATCTTCCGGCGCCAGAACTAGGTAAGCAGGTTATTTCCTTCGCTCCTCCCACACTTTCGTGGTCTGGCCGATGGACAGGAGCACTCGATCCACCGTTGAGCGGAGAGTATGTCTTTTCCCTTGAAGGCGGGGGCGACACCACACTCTCGATCGACGGGAAACCGGTGGTGCAACTGCAACACGTCAACTTCAATGCGACGGCGCTGGGGACCATTCATCTGGATACCGGTAAGCCAGTCTCGCTGGTGCTGGAGCACTCCAATGACTACGCGTTACTCGGCAGCCAGGTGCATCTCGGATGGTTTCCTCCTCATCCGCAGGAAATGGCACAGGCGCTGCAGGCAGCGCATGCGGCCGATGTAGCCATCGTCTTCGCCGGTGAACAACTGGGCGAGGGGATGGATAAGCAAGTGCTTAATCTTCCCGGCGATCAGGACGACTTGATCGAGGCCGTCGCGGCGCAGAATCCACGGACCGTGGTTGTTCTCAATACGTCCACCGCGGTGGCGATGCCCTGGCTTGAAAAAGTGGGGGCAGTCCTCGAGACCTGGTATCCAGGCCAGGAATCGGGGGCGGCCACAGCCTCGCTGATCTTTGGTGATGCCGATCCGGGAGGACGTTTGCCCATGACGTTCGCCGCGAGTCCTGACCAGGGACCCGCCACGCAACCTGAAGAGTATCCAGGAGTCAATGGTGTTGCTCACTACAATGAGGGGATCTTAGCCGGGTATCGATGGTACGACGAGCACCACCAGGAACCGCTATTTCCGTTTGGGTTTGGGCTTTCGTACACCACCTTCCGATTCAGCGATTTGAGGGTGAGCCGCAATGGGGATAGTGTAAAGATCGTGCTCGCAGTGAAGAATGTGGGATCCCGGCCGGGCTCCGACGTGGTGCAGGTCTACGTGGGAGAGCCGGCCGCAGCGGAAGAACCGCCCTCCCAGTTGAAAGGCTTTGCCAAGGTAAGCCTGCAAGCGGGCGAACAAAAACACGTAACCATCCCCTTACCCGTGAAGTCGCTTGCCTGGTGGAATGACCGCAGCCATAGATGGGAGTTATCGGCCGGAAACTATGAGTTCAAGATCGGTGAGTCTTCGCGAGATTTTCGGCTGCATGCCCGTATTTCCTTGGAGGCAGCATCGTTTTAAAGGAGTAAGGATGCTCACGCGTAGAGATTTGCTTTCGATCGGTAGCACCATGGGTGCGGCCACTCTGTTACGAGGCGCTGGATTGGCCCAAATTGCGCCGGGCGCGGGACCTCTCAAGGATCCAATCAGCTATGTAAACCCCGAACTTCGGGAGCCCCTCCAGGGCCTTCTCACCAAGTTTCCGATGCCTGACTTAAATGCGGCGACGTTGCCCATGCAACGCCAGGTTGAGACTCAATGGAGTTTTCCGCTTCTTTCGGAACCGGCTGTTCAGGAGAAGATGATCGAAGGTCCCGCCGGCTCTCCGAAGATCCGGGTCTATGTAGCCGGAACTTCGCCAGGCGCCTCCAAACCCGCTGTTCTCCATATCCATGGAGGAGGTTATGTCACCGGTACTGCGGCTGCAGAGAAACGGCCTTTGCAAGATCTGGTAATTGCCCATGACTGCGTGGGCGTGTCCGTTGATTACCGGCTCGCCCCAGAAACACATTTCCCAGGTTCTCTTGAGGATAACTATGCAGCGCTCCACTGGCTCTTCTCCAACGCAAAGGAGCTGGGCGTGGATACGAAACGGATTGCCATTAAGGGAGAGAGTGCCGGGGGCGGCCATGCCGCCGCTTTGGCCATCGCAGCGCGAGACCGCGGTGAGATACCAATATGTCTGCAGGTTCTGATCTATCCGATGCTGGATGATCGGACCGGCTCGACGCGCCACCTTCCGCCCTACATTGGTCATTACATCTGGACCGAATCAAAAAATCGCTTCGGGTGGTCTTCCCTGCTTGGCGTTCCAGCGGGTTCCAACAAAGTGCCCGAAGGGTCCGTGCCAGCTCGGGTGGCGGATCTAAAGGGTCTTCCAGCCACATTTATCGGAGTCGGATCCATCGACCTCTTCGCTCCAGAAGACCTGGAATATGCGCGACGCCTGGTGTTAGCCGGCGTGCCAACAGAGCTTAGCCTTGTCTCCGGAGCGTTCCACGGGTTCGACATCATCGTTCCTGATGCGGCGATTTCTCGCCAGTTTCATATCGCCTGGAATGATGCCTTGAAGCGCGCGTTCACCAATTCGTGAGCGGCTGTTCCGCAACAAGCCCTTGTGAGAAGAAGGCATTAGGGCACGAGCGTAGTGCGTCATTGATAGAGTCGTGTATCTGGTCGGGGCCTGAAGGCCGCCAGCCGCCCAAGGAGATGAAAAACGCCTTCTGTCCAGCAACCGCTCTCCATGGAAGCGTCGCCCTCTCCTTTGTCATCCCGAGCGCAGCCGAGGGATCTGCAGTTTTCCTAATTAGCAGCGAAGAATTCATTTTTTTTGCCGTGTACCTTGGTGGCGAAGACCAAGTGAACTGCAGATCCCTCGGCTACGCTCGGGATGACAAAGGGGATGGCTTTTCATTTGGTTCTGTTGCCGAATCTGCGGTTCCTTCGAAGCGCATCCAACTTGATCGGAAGGCCTGCTTGTTCATAGGGAGCGAACCCGGATTTCCTGCCACGCAGCACAGGACGGGCCGCGTGTGCACCTTTCAGTACGGAAAGGCGCATGAAGTTCGCCAACCCCACTAAGTTCCCTTCGCGAATACTCGGCTGTTGACAATTGATCCTTTAGGCTCCACCCTATATGTAGACAGACAACAGGTAAGAAAGATGGCAGAAAGCTGGAGCAGGAGACCAAGAACTGGGAGCGCGTCGCCGCGACCATGGCCCGGTTTCTTGCCCCGTCCAGTTAGGAACTGAGATGGATCTCTTCCGCATTTTGCTCAGCCGTTTGGTCGCGCTTTTTCGGAAACGAGAACTGGATGAGGCTCTCGATCAGGAATTGCGCACACACATCGATTTCGCTGTCGAAGAGAATGTCCGCCGCGGTCTCCCGGAACGAGAGGCACGCACCAAGGCGCTGAAGGAGTTCGGTGGAGTTACCCAGGTACGCGAAAGCTACCGCATCCAGCGTGGAGCCCCGTTTCTGGAGGGAATAGGTCGTGATCTCCGCTTCGGCTTCAGACAGCTAGCCAAGAGCCCTTCTTTTGCACTTACGGCAATCTTGACGCTTGCGCTGGGAATTGGTGCAAACACCGCTGTGTTCAGCGTACTCAACACGGTTCTGCTCCGCCCATTGCCGTTTCGAGGAGCGGACCGGCTGGTCCGCGTGTTCTCTGTGCAGAATGGGGCCCAAATCGGGCCCTCTGCCTTGGATGTCAGAGACTTTGCCGCCCAGAGTCACACCTTCGAGAAATTGAGTGCATATGACCAATGGCCCAAGAACGTCATCACGGCAAGCGCAGGAGCTAACCCCGAACAGGTTGAGATCGGCCTCGGCTCCTCGGATGTCTTCGACGCACTCGGGGTTCGTCCGATTCTTGGCCGCCTCTTTGCTCCTGACGAAGGGAGAGCCGGACGCAATCACGTCGCACTAATTACGAAATCATTCTGGCAGAGCCACTATGCGCAGGATCCCAAGATTCTCGGACGGACTCTCAGCATCAATGACCAGCCGTATTCCATCATCGGCGTTTTGCCCGACTCAATTCCTGGCTGGATGAATGGCTCCCGGTTAATCCTCCAGGTGTGGGAACCCTTCATGCCGGATCCGAAGATCTGGGACGAGGAGTCTCGTGTCGGACGCGGGTTTCAAACGGTAGGACTACTCAGAGCTGGCGTATCCATGGAACAGGCGCAAGCCGACCTCAGTACAATTGCCGCCAATCTTGCCGCGACTTATCCGGTCGACCGTGGATTTGGCGCAGCTGTCCAGCCATTGATCCAATCCCGCGCAGGCGACTTGAGGCCGCATCTTTATCTGCTCATGGGAGCGGTCACTCTGATCCTTCTCATCGCCTGCTCCAATCTGGCCGCGCTGCTGCTCGCACGCAACACCGCCCGGCAACGAGAATTTGCCATGAGGACCGCGCTCGGCGCCGGCAGAATTACGCTGGTTCGCCAGATTCTGGTGGAAACGACATTGCTTGCGCTTCTCGGGGGCGGAGCCGGAGCAGCAATTGCATGGGGCGCGGACATCTTATTGCGCAGGAATCATCTTCCGAGTATGCCCCAGCTTGCCGATCTTACTCTGGATTGGCGGGTGCTATTGTTCACGTTCCTGGCCGCAGTCGGCACCAGTCTGTTGTTCGGCCTCGCTCCCGCGATCCTGAATACCCAAATCGATGTTGCGAGCTCATTGAAGCAAGGCGGGCGGGGCACCAGCGCGCCCTTGCGCCAGTCGTTCAGAAAGATCCTGGTTATCGCCCAGGTTGCGTTGTCGTTGATGTTGATGATCGGGGCCGGCTTACTCATCCAGACCATCCGGCGGCTTGAGAATCAGGATCTTGGATTTCGCGCCGATCACTTGCTCAAAGCTCATTTCTTCCTCCCTGAATCTCGATACCCTTCTCCCAGGGAGATGACGCGGTTTAGCGACGCCTATGCGGATCGCCTTCGTTCCGTTCCAGGCGTTCAAGATGCGTCTATCACCACCATTTACCCCTTATCCGAGGTTTGGAGGATGATGTTCTCGATCGATGGCAAGCCGGTCTTACGGCTTCAAGACATCCCATCGACACTGTTCGGGGTTACCGGTACACACTACCTCAAGACGGTCGGAGTTCCTCTTCTGCGAGGTCGCGATTTTCAAGAGACTGACCGTGAATCAACCGTTTCTGCTGCCATTGTCAATCAGGCCTTCGTCAACCGCTATTTCCCCAATGAAGATCCCCTGGGAAAACGCATTGCACTTGGTGCGCCTCGGAATCTGGGAGCCCAAGACGAGTGGATGGGCGACTCGAACCTGCCGGCCGCTGTGGTTGGGGTCATGGCAGACGCAAAGAATGCCGGACTTGCACTCCCGGTCGAGCCGCAACTGATCACGCTTTTCAAGCTCGACCCGCGCGTCAACTTTGGGTTTAAGCAAGTCATCGTTCGCTCGGAAATCGCTCCTGACCTGATGGAGAGAACCCTGGAGCAGCAATTTCATGCAATTGATCCGCGGCTCGCGTTCTACCAGATGGAGCCGATGACCGAATACATCGAAGACCAAACCTCAGACCAGCGATTCACCGGTGGGATCCTGACATCCTTTGCAGGGCTCGGTTTGTTGCTTGCCGTGGTCGGGATCTTTGGCGTCACCACCTACCTGGTTGCGCAGCGCAATCAGGAGCTTGGCATACGGATGGCGTTGGGAGTTTCGCGCTCTCATGTTCTTTGGCTGATCGTGCGCCAGGGACTTGTGCTCACCTTATGTGGCCTTGGAATCGGCGTGGCGGGTACTGCCCTTGCCAGTCAAAGCCTTTCAAAGATCTTATATGGCGTTTCAAGCCTGGATCCTTTTACTCTCTCTGCGGCATCGCTATTCTTGTTGATTGTGGCGCTGGCCGCTTGCGCAATTCCGGCAAGGCGGGCAGCACAGATCAATCCAATGCACGCACTGAGGACGGAGTAATGACCCGATGCCCTGTGCCTGCTGAATGCCCTTAGTGACGATCCCTCTCTCGCGATGCAAACATCTGGCGTGCGAAATCGACAAAGTTCAGCACCGTCGTGTTTGACTCATCCTTCCGCCATGCAACATGCGCTTCAACCGCCGCGGAAGGATTGGAGAGCGGAATAGCGGTCAACCGATCGGCAAACGCCGGGTGGCAAGGATGGCTGCCCACAGCGATGTAAATACCCTTGCCGGAATTCACCAGAATGGCTCCAGCTTCATCATGAGGTGTCGTTTCCGTTGGAATGATTTTGGGATTGAGCCCAGCCTCGCGGTACAAGTCAAGAGTCTTGTCATACACGCCTGAGGAGATATTCCGTGCGATCAGCAGGAGAGGTTCGCCGGCGAGCTGTTTCAGGCCGACGCGTTTCTGCTTGGCAAGCGGGCTGGACCTGCGCAATACAACCGATAGACGCTCCGTAATAATCTTCTCCGATGTCAGAAAGGACTTGTTGATGGGCGGACGCAGAAAGCCGACATCGATTTTTCTGGAGATCAATGCCTCTGATTGAAAGCCGGATGGGATGTTTACGACATCAAGTTCGACATCCGGGAACAGCGGCAGGTGGCCATTGATGACGCGGCTCGCAGCATCCCCAAGTCCCATGCCAATGCCCAGGCGGACCGTGCCGGTCTTGCCTGTATTGGCCTTCCTTGCGGCCTCGATGGCTTGCTCAGCACGCTGCAGGATGGCACGCGCTTCTTCGAGAAAAATGCTGCCGGCGTGGGTGAGAAAAACCTTGCTCGAACTCCGCTCCAGCAACTGCACACCCAGTTCTTTTTCCAGTGCGCGGATCTGCCGGCTCAGCGGGGGCTGCGCAATGCGCAGGCGGCGCGCCGCCTGGGTGAAGTGCAGAAGTTCGGCAACCGCAACGAAATAGCGTAACTGGCGGAACTCCACGAAGCGGATTGTAGCATCCGGATTTTCTCACCTGCGAATCACCAAAATCACCCCTGGCTAGGCCAGCTATCCCGGAATCTGCAACTGAGCAGAAATCAAAGGGAACAGACGAGCCGTCTCGATACCTAACAAGTATCGTACAACGTTCACGAAAAGTATTGACAAGTATTCCTACGCGATGCGAGAGTGTCTCCCGTCCGTGGCTGCCCGCTTTGGCCGCACTGGAGGTGTATGTGCTCTACAGATATCAACGGATAACTCCCTTTCTGCTGTTTCTCATCGGCCTGTCCACTCTTCACTGCATGCTTTTGGCGCAGGTGGGAACGGGCACGATCTCCGGCACCGTAACCGATAGAACTTCCGCCGCGTTGGCGGGAGCTACTGTTTCCATTCGCAATGTACTTACGGGCACAGTGATGACAGTAACTACAAATGGGCATGGACTCTATGAGGCGCCTGATCTGGTGGTTGGGACCTATGACGTGCAGGCACAAGCAAGCGGCTTCCAGACGCATGTCAGTAAAGGTGTCGTGCTCAGCGTAGGAAGCAATCCGATTGTCGATTTCTCGCTGACCGTGGGCACGGCAAACGTGACAGTTACGGTAAGCGAAACGCCTTCTCAGGTGCAGACGACCTCCGCCGAAATCTCAGCCTTCGTTGGCCAGCGCCAAATGGAGGACCTGCCGCTGAACGGACGCAACTTTGAACAATTGATCCTGCTGGCGCCTGGTGTGCAGACGATTACTTCCGGCGCACAGACATCGTTTTATGGGCGCGCCCCGGGTTATTCCATAGCCGGATCGCGCCCGGAAGGCCAGGATCTGCTCCTGGATGGAGCGGAAATTCAGGGCTTCTGGGGTCACGGAGCCGGCAATAGTATCATCGGGACGTCGCTGGGCGTGGAAGCCATCGGAGAGTTCCAGCTGCTTACCAACTCCTACAGCGCACGGTTCGGGGGAAGCGGCAGCGTGATGAACGCGACCACCCGCTCCGGAACCAATCAGTATCACGGCGAGTTATACGACTTTCTGCGCAATAGCGCATTTGACGCCCGCAACTACTTCAACACGACGAACTTTCCTCAAGACCCGTTCCGTCAAAATCAATTCGGGGGCACCCTGGGCGGTCCGATCAAGACCGACCGCATGTTTTTCTTCGTCAACTACGAGGGAATTCGCCAACTTCTCGGGAGCACTGTTCTGCCTACGGTGCCGGACGCTTTGGCGCGACAGGGCATTGTGCCCTGTGCGGTTGCTCCCGATCTGCCTTGCGGCAGCAGTGGCACGGCGGTAGTACCGGTAGATCCGGCCTCGCAGGCCATCCTGAATCTGTATCCGGCGGTTGGTCCCGGATCGACAGAGTTGGGTGGAGGCATCGCGCAGATCGTTCTGCGCGGCACGCAGCCGGCAAACGAAGACTACGTGAACACGCGAGTTGACTACACTCTGTCGCCAAGCAATTCGGCGTTCGTCCGCTATGTCTACGACAACGGCTCGCTGACGCAGCCTTTTGCATCCGCTCTCGGCCTTTACCCAGAGCAATCGCAGGGACGCAATCAATACCTCACGATTGGCGACCGCGGCTCTCTATCTTCGAACCTGGCAAATGATGCACGCTTCTCCTTCGTACGGACTAAGATGCGCGCGTTTGTGACCAATACGAATCCGGCTCTAGCGTTTTTCGCCTCCTACGGGGAGACCCGCCAGGATGGAAGCGTTAATGTCCCGGGCATCAGCGGGATCGGACCGACCGCGTTCACCCCCGATTATGAAATTCAGAACAGCTATATGCTGAACGACGATGTGTTCTTAACCCGCGGCACCCACTCTTTTGAGTTTGGGCTGGGGTTTCTGCGGCAACAGAGTCCGCTTTCCAACGGCTTCTTTGATGACCAGGGGTGGAGCTTCCCCAATCTGGAGACCTTTTTGGAGGGCAAGGAAGTGCGCCCGGCCGATCCGACAATCACCCTGCTCGGAGCTTTGCCTGGCAAGGCAAATTCCAGCCGGAGCTTCCGTGAAGTGGATCTAACACCCTACTTTCAGGATAACTGGAAGGTTTCGCCCAAGGTGACGTTAAACCTGGGTCTTAGATACGAATACGTCTCGAATCCGGTCGAGATCCACAACGAGCTGTGCGCCTTTATTGACATCACCAACCCAGCGACTACGGGATGCACTCCTGTGTCCCATGTGTTTCAAACCAACCCCTCCCTCAAGAATTTTGATCCGCGCGTTGGCGTGGCATGGGATCCGTTTCCCGACCACAAAACCGCGATCCGCGCGGGAAGCGGACTCTTCCATGATCCGATCCAGGTCAGGACATATCATCCGGCCTACCTCTTTGCCGGGCCTTACCAGACTGGCGTTTCTGTCTGTGTTTTCGGTGTCCCATGTTCCTATCCGGTTCCATTTGCTGGGATCACAGTGCCAATTCCCACCATCGGCGAGGCTCTGGAGTACAACCCGCAGATCTCTCCCTTTCTTTGGCAGTACAACCTGAGCGTCGAGCGAGAGCTTCGCGGTGGGACGGTGATTACCGCCGCGTACGTCGGCTCGCGTGGATACCATCTTCTGGTTCAGAACGACCTGAACCCTCCGATTCCGCAAACCGTCAATGGGCAGCCTTACTTCCTGAACGCACCTCGCGCCAATCCGACCCTGGGCGGGTTGTCTTTCAATCGTCCCGTGGGGCCTTCCTGGTATAACTCGCTGCAACTCTATGCGACCCACAACTTCAGTAAAAGCCTGATCTTTCAAGCGGCCTACACCTACTCCAGGTGCATCGATGAAGGCTCCCATTCCACCGCGCTCGAAAACACCAACGATCCTGACCAGGCACAGTCAAACCCGTACGATCTGGCCGCTGACAAGGGGCGCTGTGATTTTGACATCATGCACAACCTGGTGGGGAATGCGCTCTATCTGCTGCCGTTTGATGGAGGGCGTTTGACCAGGGGATGGCAGATTGGCGGCCTCTTCAGCGCGCGCAGCGGAAGTCCCTTCACCGTGATTGATGGCTTTGACCAGGTGGATCTGAACAACCCAGCGGGAGGTCAGGGACCAGACGAACGTCCCAATCTGGTCTCCGGCCGGAGCAACAATCTGGTTTTGCGGAATGTCAACGAGTGGTACGACAGTTCAGCCTTCGCCCTGCAGACCGCAGGCTTTCTGGGGGATTTGGGGCGCAACACACTTGTCGGTCCAAGATACGTGGACGTTGACACATCGTTAGTAAAAGACACTTCGATTGGCGAGGGAAAGATGCTCGAATTGAGGGCGGAGGCGTTCAACTTGTTCAATCATCCAAACTTCGGCTTGCCCAACCAAACGCTTTACACCGCTGTGTCGGCCAGCGGTGCAGGAATTGCGAACCCGACTGCCGGCCAGATAACGAATACCGTGGGCACCTCGCGCGAGTTGCAATTTGCCATCAAGTTCAAGTTCTAGCGGTGTGTCTGACGCAGATGATCGTTTTGAAGGGTACGGGCTTTGGCCCGTACGTAAGCCTCGCAAAATCAACGGCGCTTTTAGCCCCTGAGGATAAGCCCAACGAAAGGTATCGATGAGAAACAAGACGAAGGGCACGAACTTCAACGCGGCGCTGCTGGCCATGATTCTGAGTGGCGGCTGGGCGCTTGCTACCGCGCAGAAACCGCAAGCCAAAGACTGTGCGGCGTTGACAACGATACATCTGGAGAACACGCTGGTACTCAGCGCTGAAGAGGCGCCCGAGGGAACTGTCGTAGCCCCATTTGGGCCGCAAGCCGCGCACTGCCTGGTTAAAGGGGAAGTCAACAAACACACCGGCGTGGATGGAGTGGAGTACGGCGATCGCTTCGAGCTGCGGCTGCCGGATACATGGACCGGCAGGCTGCTGTTCCAGGGCGGAGGCGGTCTCGACGGAATGATCAATCCTGCGGTGGGAGCGCCGGGCGTTGGGTCCGGGCAAAAGGATGCGCTGAGTCGTGGCTACGCGGTTGCTTCCACGGACGGAGGACATCAAGGCAGGAACCCTGCCGATGCCGCCTTCGGATCGGATCCGGAGGCGCTTGCAGATTACCAATATCGTTCCACCGATCGGGTGGCGACGGTGGTAAAGAAGATCGTGGCCCAATATTACGGTCGTTTGCCACAGCACTCTTACATGGTGGGTTGCTCCAATGGCGGCCGCGAAGCGATGATTGCGTCGCAGCGCTATCCCACCGATTTCGACGGTATTGTCGCCGGCGACCCCGCTTTCGACCTCACACGAGCAGCGATCGCCGAGGCCTGGGCCACCGCGCGCTTTGCCGAGATTGCTCCCAAAGATGCGCAGGGGATTCCGCAGCTCTACCAGGCGCTTTCTGATTCCGACTTAAAGCTCATGTCGACGGCAATTCTGAAGGCATGCGATGCGCTCGATGGTTTGACCGACGGGCTCATTGAAAACCCGGAGGCATGCCGATTTGATCCCGCGGTTCTGCAGTGCAACGGGGAGAAGAACGATTCGTGTCTTTCTCCCGGCCAGGTGCATGCGATTCAGCAAACCTTCGCCGGTCCCAAGAACTCCGCGGGCGTCGCGCTTTACTCCGGCTGGCCGTATGACGCAGGAGTCGACGCTCCAGGCTGGCGGGCGTGGATACTCGGCACGGAGAAGATGCCGGCGATCAACATTTTGATCTATCCGCAATTTGTGAATCACATCGCCCTCCAGCCAGGGGAGCCACCATTGGCCAGTCCTTTTGCATTTAACTTTGACACCGATCCGCCGCGCATCGAGAAGTCGCAAGACAATATCGACGCCACATCAACCCAGATGGCCGCGTTCCGCGAACGCGGCGGCAAGATCATCTTCTATACCGGAATGAGCGATCCGGTTTTTTCCGCCAACGATCTCATCCACTACTACCAGAAGCTCACGCATGATAATGGCGGCATGGATCATGCCCGTGCATTTGCCAGGCTCTATCTCATCCCGGGGATGAATCACTGCATGGGTGGTCCGGCGCTCGACGATTTTGACGGTCTGACAGCGATAGAAAATTGGGTCGAGAAAGATGAGGCCCCGGATAAAATCATGGCTACAGGAAAGGCGTTCGCTGGGCGAAGCCGCCCGCTCTGTTCCTACCCCGAAATTCCGCGGTACAAAGGAAGTGGCAGCACCGAGGATGCCGCGAATTTCGCATGCAACAAACCATAAGGGTTCTTAATGGAGCAGGTCAGACATCGAAGAGGAAGGATGCAATGTCGAATTATGAGGGTCGCTGGAAGACTGTTCGCGTAGAAGCCGAGGAGGGAATTGGATGGGTCATCCTGAATCGTCCGGAGAAGCGCAATGCAATGAGTCCCACACTCAACTTGGAAATGCGCGATGTGCTGGAGACGCTCGAACTCGACGCTGCGGTTAAGGTACTGGTACTTACGGGGGCGGGTGAATCCTGGTCGGCGGGAATGGATCTGAAGGAGTATTTTCGCGAGATCGATCAGGCCCCGGAGATCTTACAAGAGAAGGTGCGGCGCGACGCGTCCACCTGGCAGTGGAAGTTGCTGCGCATGTATAGCAAGCCAACTATCGCCATGGTAAACGGATGGTGTTTTGGTGGAGCCTTCTCTCCGCTGGTGGCCTGCGATCTTGCAATTGCCTCGGAAACCGCGGTCTTTGGTTTGTCAGAAATCAACTGGGGCATCCCCCCTGGCAACCTGGTAAGCAAGGCGCTGGCGGATACCGTGGGACAGCGCAAGGCGCTCGAGTACATCATGACGGGAGAAACGTTCACTGGAAAACAGGCTGCTGAGATGGGCCTGGTCAACCGCGCTGTGCCCCTTGAAAAGCTGCGCGAGGAAACTGTCGCCCTCGCGCGCAAACTAATAGAGAAGAACCCGGTCGTTCTGCGCGCAGCCAAACATGGATTCAAGCGCTGCCGTGAACTTACCTGGGAGCAGAGTGAGGACTATCTTTACGCCAAACTGGACCAGGCCCAGCAACGCGACCCGGAGCACGGCCGCGAAAAGGGCCTTAAACAGTTTCTGGACGAAAAGAGCATCAAGCCGGGGCTCGAGTCTTACAAGCGCTGAACGGCTGCTGTCACACCTGGAGGAAACATGCGATGTGTTGAGTTGCTGATAGGTGGCCGATCGGTATGGGCAAGCAGGGGGGCTACGTTCGACCGCATCGATCCGTTTACTGGAGAGGTTGCGTCACGCGCCGCGGCAGCCACGATCGAAGATGCAGATGCCGCAGTAGCGGCGGCCCAGGCCGCGTTTCCGACCTGGAGCGCTCTCGGCCCAACGGAGCGCAGACGTCGTCTGAATGCCGCGGCAGATTTGATCGCCTCGCTGGCCGGGGAGTTCATCGAGACGGGCATCGCGGAAACCGGGGGAACTCGGGGATGGTACGGCTTCAATGTAATGCTGGCCGCCTCCATGCTTCGTGAAGCGGCGAGCATGACCACGCAGATCAATGGGGAGGTTCTACCCACCGATGTGCCCGGCAATCTCGCTCTCGCCATCCGACGGCCTTGCGGTGTAGTGCTCGGTATCGCACCCTGGAACGCGCCGGTGATCCTGGGTGTGCGTGCGGTCGCCATGCCGCTGGCCTGCGGAAACACCGTGGTACTCAAAGCTTCGGAATCTTGTCCCGGAGTACACCGCCTGATTGGGACAGCACTGCAAAAGGCGGGATTGGGAGACGGCGTTATCAATGTCATCCTGAATGCGCCGAAGGATGCTCCGGTGATTGTCGAGCGGCTCATTGCCCATCCTGCCGTGCGGCGGGTGAACTTCACCGGCTCAACTGCGGTTGGGCGGACCGTCGCGCAGATAGCAGCGAAGCATCTTAAGCCGGTGCTGCTGGAACTCGGTGGAAAGGCTCCGCTACTGGTTCTCGAGGATGCGGATCTCGATGCCGCAGCGGCTGCGGCCAACTTTGGCGCATTTGCCAACCAGGGGCAGATTTGCATGTCGACCGAGCGCGTGCTGGTGCAAGAGCCGGTTGCCAATCTGTTTGTGGAGAAGTTGGCTGCACGGGCGCAGGCAATCCACGCCACCGATCCGCGCTGCGAGGATGCGGTCCTCGGCACTTTGATCAGTCGAGAGGCCGCCACGCGGATTCAAGGGCTGGTGGCGGACGCTGTAGAGAAGGGAGCCAGATTAGTTGCCGGCGGACAGGTGAACGGGGCGGTCATGCAGCCTACCATCCTGGATGGAGTCACGGCGAAGATGAAACTTTATGACGAGGAGTCCTTTGGGCCGCTGGTAGCGATCATCCATACCAAGAACGAAGAGGAGGCCATCGACATTGCCAACAGTTCTCCCTATGGATTATCCGCTTCTGTGTTTAGCCAGGACACTGCCCGCGCCTTTCGCATTGCTGCGAAGATCGATTCGGGTATCTGTCACATCAACGGTCCTACCGTACACGATGAAGCCAACATGCCCTTCGGAGGAGTGAAGGATAGCGGCTACGGACGCTTCGGTTCGAAGGCTTCCATTGCGGAATTCACCGATCTGCGTTGGATCACGGTGCAGACGGAGCCACGTCACTATCCCTTTTAGCGCGCCGTCCCTATCGACCCACACCAGGAGATGAAATTGAGCCACACTACTCACGCAGACGTCTCAACATCTTCGCTCGGTCGTCTCTTGCGTCCGCGTTCCATTGCGCTGGTCGGGGCGTCCGCGACACCTGGATCGCTCGGTGAAGGTGTTCTTTCCAACCTCGAGCGCGCAAATTTCGTGGGAGATATTTATCTCGTGAACCCGAAGCGGGCGGAGATTCGCGGTCGCCCGTGCGTGGCGTCGATCGATGCGCTGCCTGAGGGGATCGATTGTGCAGTGCTTGCCGTCCCGCGCGGTGGAGTGCTGGAAGCAGCCGCTGCCTGCGCACAGCGGAAGGTAGGCAGTCTGATCATTTTCGCCTCCGGTTTTGCCGAAAGTGGCGAATCGGGGCGAGCGGAGCAGGAGAAACTGGCAGAAATCGCGCGCCGGCATCGCATGGTGATCCAGGGACCCAACTGCCTGGGCATGGTGAATTACGTAGACAGCATCCCGCTCACTTTTGTGGTCACGCAAACGGGGGCGGCGTTCCAATGGCCAGGCGTCGCCGTGGTTTCGCAAAGCGGCGCCATGGCTGCAGTGTTGGGCGTGAACCTGCACCATCACGGATTGCAAATCTCGTATTCCGTTTCAACCGGCAACGAAGCAGCCAACGGCGTGGAGGATTTTGTCGAGCACCTGCTGGAAGACGAGCGAACCAGCATCCTCACCATGGTCGTTGAACAATTCCGCCAGCCACAACGCTTTCTGCAATTGGCGGCTCGGGCGCGTTCGTTGGGTAAATACATTGTTCTACTCCACCCCGGCAGCAGCAGCGCCGCCCGTGCATCAGCGGCCACGCATACCGGAGCCATGGCGGCCAACTACCAAGTGATGCGCGCAAAAGTGCTTCACGCCGGAGTGATTTTGGTAGATACGCTGGAAGAGCTGGTGGACGTAGCGCACCTGCTGGTCCGTTGCCCCTCGCTGCCACGCCGCGGTGCAGCCATTCTGACGGAATCTGGAGCGTTCAAGGCAGTGGCGCTCGACTTATGCGAGCGGATCGGGCTCAACCTGCCGGAGTTGAGCGGAACGGCTGCTGCCAGCCTGCAAAGCGCGCTGCCCGATTTCATTCCAGCGACGAACCCGTTGGACCTCACAGCACAAGCGCTGGTGGAACCTGATCTTTATCGGCGAACCATTACCGCGTTGCTCAATGAAGACCGGTTCGGAAGCCTTGTGCTGGCCATCATTCTTACCGATGAAGTCACCAGTAACCTGAAGTTTCCGCCGATCCTGGACGCTATTCGCGCTTTGCGGCCGGCGAAGCCTGTCATTTTCGCCAGCCTTGATGAAGGGGCTCGATTCCCGTTTGAATATGTGGAGGAGTTGCGAAGCCTGGGAGTTCCTTTCTTTCCTTCCCCGGAGCGCGCTCTCCGAGCACTCGCACGGCTGACCGATCTTGCTTCGCATGAGAGCCGCCGTAAACCTGAGGGCTCGGGGGTAAAGCCCAGCATTCTCTTAGGCAGTGGTGTGTTGCCGGAGTATCAAAGTAAGCGGGTGCTCGCCGAGCTGGGTATCCCAATACCCGAAGGAGCTCTGGCGCAAACGCTCGAAGAGGCCAAATCCATCGCCGCACAAATCGGATTTCCTGTCGCCCTGAAAGCCCAGGCGGTCGATCTTCCGCATAAGACTGACGCAGGCGGCGTAGTGCTGGGCTTGAACGATGAGTCTGCCCTGGTTGCGGGATGGCGGCGGCTGGAGCAAAATGTCCGTGCCGCGAAGCCCGGCCTTGTTCTCGATGGCGTTTTGGTCGAGCGCATGGGGCAGCCGGGCATCGAGTTCATTATTGGCGCGGAGAATGATCCGGATTGGGGCCCGGTGCTACTGGTGGGCTTTGGCGGGGTACTCGCCGAGGCGCTGCAAGACGTGAAGCTGCTGCCGCCGGAACTCTCAGTGGAAGCAATCATCGCCGAACTCTACACCCTCAAGAGCGGCGTATTGCTGCGCGGCTTCCGCGGGTCACCCGCACTGGATGTGCGGGCCGCGGCGGAAATTGTGTACGCGCTTGGCTCGCTGGTGAGGTCGTACCCCGCCATTCAGGAAATCGACATCAATCCTGTTGTGGTCTACCCGGAAGGAATGGGCGCGGTGGCCCTGGACGCGCTGATTGTTACGAATCCCTGACCGTCTCTGCCCCTTGGCTTTGAAACTTCAAAACTCCAGCTTGAGAGAAAGTTGAATCGCCCGTGGGCCGCCCTGATTGTAAAGAGCGCCAGAACTACCGAAGCTCTGGTCGAGCTTCTTGGTGGACTGACCGAAAAGCAAGTCGGATAACGACGGGTCGATATATCCGAAATTAGGATGATTGAACACGTTGAACGTCTCTGCCTTGATCTGAACATTCAATCGTTCCGGAAGCCGGACGCTTTGCTGAACCGCCAGGTTTCCCTGCACCGCGGGAAAGCCACGAACAAAATTCCGCGGAGCGTCTCCCTGTGCAGCGCCGGCCGGGAGCACGAAGGCGGGATCGGAAACGTTCTGGCCACCATTGAACATGCGGCCTCCAGGCAACTGGGAGTCATGCAAGTAAAACGGCTTGCCCGGAACCAGATCTACCCCGCTGTAATAAGGCTTTCCGGTAACAGGATCAAAAAAGAAATTGCCCAGTAGATCGACCGGAAAGCCGGTTCGTGCAATAAGCCTTCCATCCGCCTCCCAGCCTTCCAATGCTCTTCTGAAGCTTAGAAAGCGTCGCGCGGGCGCCGAACTCCACGAGGCCGCTGCTTCCAGATTCTGGCGTACATCAAGATTGGAATTTCCCCACTGCAGCGGGTATGCGGGGTCGGTCGAACCGTAGTCTAAAGAGTGGGCCCACGTGTAGGACGCCAGCACCTCGATTCCCGGAGACAACGACCTCTGGAACTTTGTCTGCAGCGACTGAAAGCTCGAGCTCAGGCCGGAAGGAAAGTAGGTTACATCTCCAAAATCAGGATTAACCGCACTGACATTTCTCCGCTGCTCCTGGAGTAGCCGCCGCCCAGCGGCGCCGACGTACGAAACCGTGATGCTCTGGTTTCTGCCCAGCGCCTGCTCCACGCCAAGATTCCACTGCCAGCTATACGGCAGCTGAAGGTGGGGAGAAAGCGCAAACGCCTGCATGTTGCTGTACGGTGCCGTCACCGCCGTCGGGAAAGCAATTTGAGACGACGTCGCAGGGACAGGCGCACCCAGGAAGTAAGCGGAAGTTGCGAAGCCGATTCCATCAAATGCTCTTAGCGCTACCCGCGTCCCCGTATCGAAGAACACTCCGCCCCCGGCACGAACCAGCAGCTCCCTGCCAGGCTGGCCCCTGGCGACCCAGGCTGCTCCCAACCGGGGTGCAAGGTTAAACCAACCCGTGTGCCAGAGAGACGTACCTCGGGGCGCCAGCTGCAGTGTGGCGGGAGCAGCTACGTCTCCCAGGACGGTGTACGCATCCTGACCATGTTGCCCTTTTGGAGCCGGGTTCACATCCCATCGCAGGCCCAGAGATAAGCTCAGCGACGGCCATATCTTCCATTCGTCTTCCGCGAAGGCTGAGAACTCATTCAACACCGGCCTCGCAGGTGTGCTCCGGGTGACCACGAGGTCAGAGGCCGAATTCTCGACCAGCGAGTCCAGAGTGAAGAAATCCGACAGAACCGACAACGCCGGAGGACTTATCCCGGCGCGAATGTGGCGCTGATCGACGCCAAATCGCAATAGGTGGTTCTGCGCCGTCACGCTGAACGTATCTCGAAGGTTCCACTCATCGAGCGAACCAGTGGCCTGATCAGTATTGCTATCGCTATCACCCACACCCGTGATGTGGATGTAGGCATCCGCACTTGCGGGGCCATAGACGTTGGAGGCGCCAAGATCGGCGTTGAGATCGCCGTTGGGATTACTTGAGACGTGTCCCCCTCCGGTAGAGACTAGGTCTTCCGTGATGGCGGCTGAGTTGGCGTTGGATCCCGTATATCCGAACCTCAATTCGTTGCTATGGTTGGCACTTAACTGGTTGGTTGCTCCGAGGGTCACGGTTTGGGTCCTGTTGCGGTAGGTTGTCACTGAGTAGAGCTGGTTAGCCGCGCCATCGCTCGGCGTATCCCCGTAGCGAATGAATATGGAAAACCTGGGGGAGAAGATGTGGTCCACACGAACGCTCGAAGCATTCACATGCGACGGGAACGAAAAACCGTCGACTGTCGCATACCCCAGCCCCGGATTGGTGGCAGTAGGCGCACCGATTGGAAAGGTTTGAAGTGCAGCCCCAACTTCGAGTGGAACACCGGGACAGGCAGTGGGACCAAGGCCATAACAAAGTGTAGGGGCAAAGGAATAGGTTTGTGGTGTCTGTTGATCCACGTAGAGACCCTCGTACGAGAGGAAGAGAAAACTACGGTTACGACCATCGTAGATCCTGGGCAAAACGATCGGTGCTCCCAAGGTTGCCCCGAAATCATTCTGGCTGTATCCCGCTGGGATATATTCGCTATATTTATGATCCCCGTTGACGATCACGCGGGTGGTCGAAAACCAGTCTTTCGCATCCAGGAGATTGCTGCGGAAGTAGTTATAAATGCTGCCATGCACATCGTTACCGCCCGAGCGCGTAAGGAAAGTAAATTGCCCCCCGGGGGTTCGGCCATACTCGGCCGAATAGGTTGAACTGAGAACCCGGAACTCCTGCAACGCATCCACCGAAATAAGGCTTTGGGTCGTGCCCAACGCTGTCGATCCGGCGATTGATCCACTTGATCCGGTGTGTGAGCCGCTGGAGGCGAGTACTGACCGAATGTTCGCGGAAACCCCATCTACGAAGAACAAATTAGACTCCGTCGGCTCCCCGTTGACGCTGAAATCTCCTTGCGTCTGCGTGCCGCTTTGCGTCGCGGCCTGGGGGCTTTCGGTCACTATACCGGGCGTTAAAGAGATCAGGTCCTGCAGACTTCTCCCACTCAAGGGAACCTTGGCGATCAACTTACGATCCACAACCGTGCTTACAGATGCGTTCGACCTGTTCAGCGTAAGCGCGCTAGCATCGACGTTTACGGTCTCTGTAACCGCACCGACCTTCATACGGATCAGAAGATTCTTGGCGTCGCCGGCGTCTAGCTCGATTCCATTCACCTGCGTGGTGGCAAAGCCATCACGCTCTATCTGCAGGGTATAGGGCCCCGGAATGACGCCAGGCAATAGAAATCCTCCTGCCTGGTCGGTTGCCGAGTCATTTTCTGTTCCCGTCTGGGTATTGATGAGCTTCAACTTCGCATCTGTGATTCCCGCCTTCGAGGAGTCCTGCACTACGCCGACGACGGTAGCTGCACCGAACTGCGCCCAGGCGCGGAAGGCCGTACACAGAACCAGCAGCAAGAAAGAGTTGATCCTGGGGGTACGAGGAGGAATAACCATGCTTCTACATTTCACCGGCTTTGGGTCGCGATCTTCTTGCCACCTGGCGAGCGGCCCAATCGCGCGGCGAACTCCGCAATTTCCTCGGCCTGCCGCACGGGAATAGTATCCATGATGGTCCTTAAAGAAGCATTCAGGTTTTCTTGACTCGCGGTTCTTCCGCTCGACGTAAAGAACTCACCGACCTGCCGATTCAGCTCGCGAACCTGACGCAGGAGCAGACCCGAAGTCCTGGCAAATTGTGCAGGGTCATCGATGCTCATCGCTCCCGTGTCTGGGGCGCCGCGCTCCGAGCCCGCGGACGATATCTCGGCCATTTGCGCATGCAGCGAGCGGAGTTCCGTCGCCAGCTCCTGAGCATGGCGGTTCACCATCTCCGTCCATTCTTTCTGAGTGTTCAAGCTGATCGAGCGCAGCTCCTGGGCAGAAATTGAGCTTCCCAGTCTGTCGACGGCATACGCATGTTGCAGTGCCCGCTGGGCGTGTTGCAGCGCGTCTCTGGAAAATTGCGTAACCGCGGTGTCTAAACGTTCGCCGGAGAGGCCCCTCGCCTCAAAATAGCTCCGGATCCTCAGATCTCCCGCAAAGCCTGGCTGCGTCACCTCGTACGCATCCACCGGAGTGGATCGGTTCGATCCTGGGGAAGGAACCTTTATCTCGCGCGAGGACACAAGTCTCAAATCAAGCAGCTGGTGACCTGCGAGCCCCCGCAGGCGCTTATCAATTTCCTGCTTGAGCCCTTCAGTCGCGACCGTACCTGAAACGCGTATATGGCCATCCGGGGTTCTGCGCACCTCAATCGGTACACCCGTATCGGCGCCTAAGGAATGCAGCTGATATAAGACCGCAATCTCAAGCTCGGCCGACCGAGCATTGCTCTCACCGACAAGGTTGTGCGGCTGGCCTGAGGACGATCGGCCATCTTTACCATGCAGCGGCTGCAGTTCGCTCTCCGGGTTGAAGACGGAATCCGGCACCGACCGCACCGGCTTGCGTTCATACGTCGTCTGTACAAAGCGAAGCTCGTGGATTTCTTCGCCACTTCGCACGCGCATGATCTGGCGGACCGGTTCGAAGCGATGGTCCAGCACCAGCGTTGCAGAGACTAGTTGCGGGTGAGCAGCAGTTGGGCCGATCCTGGTCAGCTCATAGCCGTCGTCGATGGCGCGAACCTGCGGCGCGCCCTCTTGCAAAGCTGCGAACGACTTCGCGGAAAGCTCCTGATCCCAGAAAAGACCGATCGAAGAATCCTCCGCACCAGGCGCCACCTGGCTGCGGGAGCCGGCTTTGTCACCTCCATTGCGCCACTCCACTGCGATCAGACGGTGCTGCGTATCATAAAGCCGTCGGACGTATCTGCTACCGTCACCGTCTTTCCATAGGTCCACCGTTCCCTGCTGCAGTACCGATCCGTCGTTAGCCC
This sequence comes from uncultured Acidobacteriaceae bacterium, assembly GCA_963834205.1. GTDB lineage: Bacteria > Acidobacteriota > Terriglobia > Terriglobales > Acidobacteriaceae > PALSA-350. The sequence continues at coordinate 352,333 of CAWIBI010000069.1, forward strand.
TCTCCTCAATGCTCACCACCTGGTGCTCGGTTTCTCCCAGGAGCAGGGTACTTTGTATCGTGATCGACTTATTCAATATCTCCGCCGCATCTGTTGGCGCCGACGCGTGGCGATAGGTCAAGTAGCCTGCACTGCCGATCAGCAAAACGACTGCAACGCCCCAACCAAACGCGGGGTAAGAAATCATGACGCGCACAGGGCGGACGAAGTGCGCACGCAGCAAATCAAACCAGCGCACCCGCTCTTGCGTCCTTCTCACGGAGACCAATGGAAACTCTTCAGCGTCCTCATCCACGCTCACACTTGCCAATGCTGGGTCGAGGTACGTGACCTCGCTGTACAGGCCCAGCCCGTCGAAGCTGATGCTCAACTCCAGCCAGCGCGAGTCGCTGAGTCCGACCCGTTGGGTGCGGAGGGCTAAGCCCAGCGGCGGCGGTTCGCCGACGGCGAGAAGAGCCAGGCGCAAATGTTGTTCGCTAAACACCTCGACAAACTGGGCCTTCTCCGGGTGTTCGATCCGCGCCGACAGCCTATTGTGCTCCGATCGGACGTCGTGGTTCGCGATAACCACTCCGTTTAGGGCGATTGATAATTTGTGCGGCCTGTGTTGGTGGACGCGTGCCCACTCTCTGTGCACCGCTTGCATCATCCTCTCGAAGCTCACACCACCCGCAGCCGGAGCTTCGCCACCACTCTCCGGAGAAAAGCCAAACACATCCAGTGGTTCACGGTCTTTTAACGTCGGCCGCCTCACATTGCGATCGATCACCGAAAGACAGCGCTCACAGCTCACGATGTGCGCCAGCAACGGGCAGGAAATCGGCTTTGCGGGAGAGGACGAGTAATGCGCAAGCAGTTCTTCTTCAGGGAGGCAGTCTGAGTGACGTGCCTGCAGAATCGTCTGCCGCAGTTCTCTGAAAAGCTCCGCGGTAGGCGACAGCGTCCAGGACAGAACAGGCAGAGGAGGAGCCTTCCGATCCACTACTCGTAACTTGCCAGGATCGTCAAGGTAGGAGAAAATCTCGCTGCGCGCAACCTTCAGTTTGTTATAGATCGCCGAAATAGGCAGCCGGGCCAGCTCAGCGATCTCTTGCCGGCCGTAGCCGTGAAAAAAGTGAAGAACGAAATAGCTGGCGCTCTTTGACGATTCCTTGCGCCACACAGCGTAGGTGCAAATGTGGCGCAGGCAAGTATAGAGATACCCGTCCAGGTTGCCAACTTCGCTCAGATCCGGTTTCACCACGGTGACGTAGAGGCAGAACTCCTGCACTATTTCTTCGGCTTTGCTTCTGTCGCCACGCGCCAGTCCGGTTGCCCATTGCAGCAGTTGCGGGTAACGGGTAGCCAAAAGGTGGTGAGCCTCGACCGTTTCGGCCGTCGCACGCCATTTTAGATTGCGCTGTTCCATTCACCCCTAAAGAGTAGATTTCTCCTCAAATCTACCCTGGCACTGCAGGAATTCTGGATGCAAACATCACCAGTATCTCCCAACCGGTGTGGATTCCGAGGAGAGAAATTTGCCGGACCGCGGGGTAGATTGACAGGCAAATCCTCTCCTTGAGAGTGAACCATTCGCAACAGGAGACTTCTTTCATGGAGTTTATGCGCAGCTCCCTAACCTTCTTTCATACCGGCGGAGACTTCTTTAGGAGCCTTCGTCTTGCTCTTCTGCGTTCCAGCGGTTTCGGCCCACGTTGCGCCGGCTGCGGTTTCGCGAGGGGAAAGGCGTCCTTCGCAGCTCATCCGGTGCGGCGAACTGACAAAAGCATCAGAGAAATGACGATGCTCTGTAGAGATTGTCACTGCTTTGTCGAACAGATGAGACAAGACACCAGGATCGTGGCGTTCTTCATCTTCAGCCTGGGCAATAAAACAAAATACTATGCCGCGTTTCAAGATTCTTCCTCGTAAAGCCGGAGCCCTGGAAACCAGATGTCCGCCCGTGCAATTTGCGACCAGCTTTCATCAAATTGCGCGGGGCATCCGACAGGCCCTGCTCGATGGTGCGCCGGCTGGTCGGTCGATGGCCTCTCCAGTATTTCATTCTCTTGTCACCCCAAGCGGCGTCTCGCGCAGCTGGTCGCGCCTGAGAATGGAGGTCATACATCGCCACGGTAGCCGGTGCTGGCGCTGCGGTTGCTTCGGCGACGAGATCACTCTCCAGGTATGTCCCGGTGAAATCCGGAACGGTCACCTGGAAGCACTCGTGCCGCTATGCGCACGCTGTCAAAGAGGCAAGTGACGATCTGATCCGTTTTGCCCGTCATCTGTCAGGAATCCGGTTTTCGAGCGCAACGTCAATGAGTGACTTGACGAGTTATCATTCGTTCATTCCAACCTCGGGGAGTTTTCGGTAACAGGGGAGTTTCGGTGGCGGAGCAACCACCGTCTGGTGTATTAGGGGTTACTGCGTCCGTCCCGAAAGGACGCAATCAATCGGTTTTTGCGAACGAAAGAATGTGGAACGTCCATATGGATTGCATTCGTATTGCCCGTCATCCGGGATCAACCGCGAATTTGAGTGATCCGGCTTCGGATCAGTTCCGCTATGCTGGCTTTGCGGGAGAATCATTGATTGGGATTGCAGGTTGGGCGAATCACAATGGCTCCTGGAAGAGAACCTATGCCCTCGTTCAGCAACTCCGATTCCCGCGACAACCGGGAGAGGAAGGTGATCCGTGACGAAACCGACGATACTTGTGGCGACCTGGGGCGAAGGGCTGTTCGCGATTACCGGCGATGGGCGCACGCAAGAGATTGCGAACCAGCGCGTCAGAGGGCTCGCGCCGGATGGGCGCGACGGTGCGCTCGCCATTGTCGGACGACATTCGCTGCGCAGGCGTGCACCAAGCGGCGAATGGGCAACCGTCGCTACGAGCGAGTTCGAGCTTTCGTGCTGTATGGCTGTCGGAGACGCTATCTATGTAGGAACGGACGATGCACGCATGCTGCGGCTGAGCCATGGGGGCGGTGTACTCGATCCTATCGATGGTTTCGATAACATCGCGGGGCGGGATGCTTGGTTTGCTGGTTCGGCAATTGTTAATGGGCAGCGTCTCGGGCCACCGCTAGGCATTCGCTCGGTTGCGGCCAACTCGAGCGGGAGCATACTGTTCGCCAACGTTCACGTGGGAGGCATTCCGCGTTCAATGGATGGCGGAAGAACCTGGCAACCCACCATAGATATCAACAGCGATGTTCATGAGGTGCGCGCGCACCAGGTAGATCCGGACATCGTCGTCGCGGCGTCGGCGATCGGCCTTTGCATTAGCCACGACGCAGGAGCAACTTGGACCATAGAACGCGACGGTCTACACGCACCATACTGCTCTGCGGTAGCGTTCTCGGGCGATGACATCCTTGTCTCCGCGTCGACGGATCACTTTGCGACCCAAGGAAGAATTTATCGTCGGCCGGTCAGACCGGATGGAGACACAGTGGCCGTCGAAAATGGCCTGCCTACGTGGATCAACGGTATCGCCGACACCGGTTGCATCGCCACAAACGGCTCAACGATTGTGGTGGTTGACAGAGCAGGCACCCTATACCTATCAACTGAGTTCGGGCTGGCTTGGTCACGGAGCAGCAACGTACTACCAACCCCGAGTTCCGTCCTAATCTGTTAACAAAATCGAACGGCTTTCAGCTATTAGCTCGGAAGGATCGAACTACCCGCCGAAAACAAGCTCACAACTCCATCGGTAAACCGACGGCCTGAGACCTCGTGACGTAGCCATTGCGTTCGTCCTCTCTCTATCCGCGTTGGGTCGCTCCTACTAGGCCTCGAGCGGAAGCCCCACATAGTTCTCCGCAAGCGAAGTAGCTGCCGCCCGCGAGGTCATCACGTACTCCAATTCCGCAAGCTGACGCTTGCGGTCGAATGCAGGTTCGTTCTCGAACCGGTGCAGCAGTGACGTCATCCACCAGGAGAAGCGCTGCGCCTTCCAGATCCGTCGCAGACAAGTCTCTGAGTAGCTATCGAGCTTTCGTCCGTCCCCATCGCAATAGAACGCGCCCAGCGCTTCCGCCAGATGGTACACGTCGGCAAACGCAAGGTTCATGCCCTTGGCGCCGGTAGGCGGCACAATATGCGCCGCATCTCCGGCAAGAAACAACCGGCCGAACTGCAGCGGCTCGGCCACAAAGCTCCGCATTCCGGTCACGCCCTTCTGCAGAACCCGGCCCTCGGTCGGCCCCCACCCATCCGTGCAACTCAGGCGAGTTTGCAATTCACTCCAGATCCGGTCATCGCTCCACTGCGCGATATCTTCATCCGGAGCGCACTGCAGATAGAGCCGCGTGATGCGTGGCGAGCGCATGCTGTACAGCGCGAAACCTCGCGGATGGTGCATGTAGACCAGCTCTTCCCGCGACGGCGCCGCCTCCGCCAGGATGCCCAGCCAGGCAAAGGGATAGGCGCGCTCGTAGATGCTCAGTGCGCCTTGAGGGAATACGCCTCGGCAAATACCGTGGAACCCGTCGCAGCCTGCGATGTATTCGCAGTGGATCTCATCCATCTGTCCATCCCGGTTCACGCGGATTCTTGGCCTTCCCGACGCGATTCCTTCCAGAGACACTTCTCCGCACTCGAAACGCACATCGCCGCCATCCGCAAGGCGCCGCTCGATCAGATCCTTGACGACCTCCTGCTGGCCATAAACCGTCACGCACTTGCCGGTGAGCTCCACAAACGGAATTCGGTGCCGCACACCGTGCAGTCCAAGTTCGATCCCCTCATGGCGAAGCCCCTCGCGTTCGAGTCGTTCGCCCACGCCGGCTTCGCGCAACATCTGCACGCTGGTGTGCTCCAGGACCCCGGCCCGCACTCGCTCCTCGCAGTAGGCGCGTGACTTTACTTCCAGCACAATGGAGTGGATCCCTTTGAGGTGCAGCAGATGAGAGAGCATCAGTCCCGCTGGACCCGCTCCCACAATGCCGACCTGTGTCTCGAACCGCGCCATGCTTCGTCAGTCACTTCTCGTTCAGGATCTCCCGGGCCGCGTGGAACGCCGAATTCGCAGCGGGAAGCCCGCAATAGATCGCGCAATGCAGAAGGACCTCGCGAATCTCTTCCGCGGTGACGCCGTTGTTCGCGGCAGCACGCATATGAAGGCGCAGTTCTTCGCCGCGATTCAGTGCGACCAGCAAGCCAATGGTCAGCAGGCTGCGGGTATGCCGCGGCAGGCCTGGCCGCGTCCAGATTTCTCCCCACGCATAGCGGGTAATCAGATCCTGGAACTCCGCATCCAGATCGCTCTTCGCTGCCTGGGCACGATCCACATGCGCATCTCCCAGCACGCTCCGCCGCACCTGCATGCCCGCTTCGTGCCGTTCCCGTTCATCCATCGGTTTCCTCCCCTAAGCCTAGATGTTGCACTACGGCTGCGGCGAACTCATCCGCACACTCCCACGCCGACAGGTGGGAACAATTCAACTCCAGGTACCGAGACTTCCGAATGGCTGCGTGCAGCGCACGCCCATCGCTGGGAGGTGTCGACGGATCATGCGTTCCGGTGATCACCAGGCTTGCTGCTTCAATCGCCCCGATTTGCGCGCGAAGATCGGCATCGCGCAGCACCGCACAACATGCTAAGTAGCCTTGGGGATCTGTCGCTGCGATCATCTGGCGGATTTGCTCCATCTCCTCCGGATGGCGCGCACGATAGGCTGGCGTGAACCATCTCTCGAGCGTCGCCGCGGCCAGCGGAGACATCCCCGTATCCTGCACCGTCCCGATTCTTTGCTCCCACATCTCCTGGTTCCCGATGCGCGCCGCCGTATTGGCAAAGATCAACCGCTGCAAACGCCCCGGCGCGTGAATCCCAAGCCACAGCGCCACCATCCCTCCCAGCGAAAGTCCACACACACTGGCTCGATCCGCCTTCACCTCATCCAGCAGCCGCAGCACATCGCGTCCCAATTGCTCGATTGTGAGAGGCTCGGGCGAAACGGCGCTCTTACCGTGACCACGCATGTCGAAGCGCAGCACCCGGTGCCTCCTCTCTAAAGCCGGCAGCACCTTGTCCCACATATGCAGATTCGATCCAAGCGAATTCACAAACACGAGGACTGTGCCGCCCGGGTTGCCGCTTACCTCGTAGTACAAACGCGCGCCGCCGCTCTCAGTCGTTGCCATCCTGGTCCCCCAAAACTCGTGCGATGAATCGCTGGGCGCTGCCCAGATAGTTGCGGGCATCGAGCAACTCATCGATCTCCGCATCGCTCAGGTGCGCCTTCACTTCGGGCATCTGCTTCAGCACATCGGACAACCTGCGATTCTCCGACAGCGCCCGGTCCGCAGCCCTGCGCAGAAGATCGTGTGCCGCAACCCGTCCCAAGCTGGGCGCAAGCGCCACACTCACTGCCTCCGAAAGCGGCAATCCCAACGTCGCCTCCATGTTCGCCTGCATGCGTGCCGCATCAACCTTTAACCCTTCCGCAATCTCGATTGCATAGGCGAGCGAAGCCGATGCCAGCCGGAAGGCCTCCGGCACGGTATCCCATTCCGCCTGCCACAAGCCAGGCCCGCGCTCATGTTCCTGCGGCATGGCATGCAGCATGGTAGCCGCCAGTCCCGGCATCTTCGCGTGGATCGCAATCAATGCTGCGCTGGCCACAGGATTGTGCTTGTGCGGCATAGTCGACGAACCGCCGCGTCCCTCGCCGGCGCCTTCCGATACCTCACTCACTTCGGCCTGCATTAAAAGCGCAACATCCCTGCCGAACTTCGCCAGCGTCCCGGTCAGGATCGCAAGCACCTGGACCATCGCAACCAGATTGTCGCGCCGCGCATGCCATGGCAGTTCGGGCTCAGCCAGATCGAGAAGCCGGGCAAGCTCGGCCGAGATCGCACCTCCTGCCGTTCCCAGGGAGGCCAAGGTTCCCACAGCTCCGCCAAACTGCATCACCAGCACACGATTCGCTTCTAGGCGAATGCGCTCCCGGTCGCGCCGCAACCCAACCAGAATCCCTGCCAGCTTCAAACCGAGCGTGACCGGTGGACCAGGCTGCAGCCAGGTTCTGCCTTGCATCACCGTGTCTCTGTGCCTTCTCACCTGGTCCAGCAAAGCTTCGTCCAGCCGCGCCAGCGCTGCCTGCAGCAGATGCAAGGCCTCCCGCATCTGCAACACCACCGCCGTGTCGAGCACGTCCTGACTGGTCGCCCCCAGGTGAACCGATCGCGCCGCAGCTTCGCTCCGCGCCATTACCGCCGCGGTAAGCTGCCGCACAAAGGGAATGGCGACGTTTCCGGCGTCCTTTGCCGCAAGCAGCAGAGCACCCATGTCAACAAAATCGGCGTTGAGCAACTGCTCCAGCACCGCCGCGGAACCGGCCTCCGCTCGCCCGTTGCTTTCGAGCGCGCAAGTAAGCGCCCACTCGAAGCGGGTCATGGCGCGCAACTGCTCCGTTGGCGAAAACACGCGGGTCATCTCCGGGGTCGAGAAAAGAAACGAGTTCATTGCTTCATTGATCATGCGAACAGACCGGGCTCGCTACCACGCAAAGAAGACCGTCTCACCTGTTCCCTGCAGGATGACGTCCCACCTGTACAAGTTCGCTCGACTCTCATCCGGCTGGGCGATCAAGGTAGCGCGCCGCTCCTGGGAAATCGTCATAAGCACCGGATCGCCTTGATTGGCCCGCTCATCGCCGAAGTACACACGCGTGACCAGGTGTCGCAGCAATCCGCGGGCAAACACCAGAACCAGCATGTGTGGCGTGTGTCCGCGGGCCATGACGACGGAAAAATTTCCGTCCTCGTCCGTCGCCGCGCGCCGGAAGCCCGCAGGGAAAACACCCTCCTCTTCCCCAACCTTTGCCACGCTCCAAAACTCCAGCATCGCATCGGGCACGGGCGCGCCATCGCGGTCCAAGACGCGGCCGCGTATCTCGATGGCTCCGGCCGTCTCCAGCGTGAACACTGGCGTTCGCTCGACCAGGTAATCAAGCCCGATCCGGAAGTAGGGCCCAACCGTCTGTGAACCAACTGGGATTTGCACGGGGTCGCCGCTCATCGATGCCTCTCCTCAAACGGCGTGTCGCCTCTTCCCCGCAGCACAACATCCCAGGAGTACGCCAGCAGGTAATTAGGCTCCGCCCGCTCCATATCGAGCCGCGAAACAAGGCGCTCTCTCGCCACCGCATCGGGAATGCTGTTGAAGATTGGATCCAGCGGCTGCAAGGGGTCTCCCGGAAAATACATCTGGGTTACCAGCCGCGAGAGAATGCCTGCGCCGAAAAGCGAAAAATGGATGTGAGCCGGCCGCCACGCGTTGTAGTGGTTGCCCCACGGATAGGCGCCCGGCTTCACCGTTTTGAACCAGTAGCGCCCGTGTTCGTCTGTGAGCGTGCGCCCCGCGCCGGTGAAGTTGGGATCGAGCGGAGCATCGTGCGTATCCACCTTATGCTGATAGCGCCCCGACGCATTGGCCTGCCACACCTCAACCAGGGCTCTGCGTACCGGCCTGCCGTCTTCATCCAGCACCCGGCCATGCACCACGATCCGTTCCCCGATCGGATCGCCTGCATGCTGCGCCGTCAGATCGTTATCGCGCTCGCGAAGAAAACCGTGCCCAAACACCGGTCCCGTCCTCTCTGTCAGCGTCTCGGGCAAGACAATCAGCGGCATGCGCGGCGAACGCGGAATCGACGACAGGTAGGGAGGAAAATGATACTCAGGCTGTGTTCCCGGTATCGCCAGTTCTACGACGGACGGGTTCATCATACTTCTCCTCAAACGCGCTCCATGGCCAGCGCAATACCCTGGCCCACCCCGATACACATGGTTGCCAAGGCCAGCTTGCCGCCGGACTTCTGCAACTGATGCGCGGCCGTCATCACCAACCGCGCACCGCTCATTCCCAGCGGATGCCCCAGGGCAATCGCACCGCCCGTGGCGTTGACATGCTCGGCATCATCGGGCAGGCCGAATTGCCGAAGGCAAGCGAGCGATTGGCTGGCGAAGGCCTCGTTCAACTGAATCCAATCGAAGTCAGCGATCTTCTTGCCCAGGCGCGTGAGCAGCTTCCGGGTCGCAGGCACGGGCCCAATGCCCATGACCCGGGGAGGGACACCGGCGGTGGCCATCCCCAGAATCCGTGCACGCGCGCGCAATCCGTGGCGAAGGGCGGCCTCTTCCGAGGCGACGATCATCGCGGCAGCCCCATCGTTCACGCCAGAAGCATTCCCCGCGGTTACCGTGCCGCCGGGAAACAGCGGTTTGAGCGCAGACAGCCTCTCAACCGTGGTATCCGGCCGCGGATGCTCGTCCTGCGATACGATTTTGCTTTCCTTTTTGCCGGGCGTCTCCACCGGCACGATTTCTTCCGCGAAGAAGCCGCACCCCGTCGCACGGGCCGCCCGCATCTGGCTGCGCCACGCAAACGCGTCCTGCGCTGCCCGTTCCACCGAGCAGTCACGGGCCACATTCTCCGCCGTTTCGGGCATGGAGTCCGTACCGTAGGTCTCTTGCATTCGGGAATTGACAAAGCGCCACCCGATCGTCGTGTCGAAGATCTCCGCAGACCTTTGAAACGCCGACTCTGCTTTGCCGGTAACGAATGGCGCACGCGACATCGACTCCACTCCGCCGGCGATGATGAACTCCGCCTCTCCGCAGGCGATGGCACGCGCCGCCGTGCCCACTGCATCCATGCCCGAGCCGCAAAGCCGGTTCATGGTCGTTCCCGGAACACTCTCAGGAAGACCAGCCAGCAACAAAGCCATGCGCGCCACATTCCTGTTGTCTTCCCCGGCCTGGTTGGCACATCCCAGAATCACCTCATCCAGCGCACTCCAATCAACGCCGGGGTTGCGCTTCATCAACTCGCGAATCGGGATGGCGGCCAGATCATCCGCGCGTATCTGCGCCAGCGCGCCGCCATAACGGCCAATCGGCGTGCGCACCGCATCGCACACGAAGACTTGCCTCACGCCTCGTCCCCCAGCACGCCGTGAGCCGCTGCAGTCCGTGCCCTGAGTTCGCGAAGCACGTCAAGCTCAGCAACTCTCGGGGCTTCTGTCGCTCCGCACTCATCTGAGAATCGAATCTCCCAACCTGTGCTCTCTGCAATCGTGGTTCGGTCTACCCCCGGATGTACGCTCACAACTTCCAACTCCCGCGATTCGGGATTAGGCCGAAGAATGCACAGATTGGTAATCACGGCCGCTGGTCCGTTTCCCGGCAGGCCTAGCTTCTCGCGCGCATCGCCTCCTGTGAGAAACCCGACCGATGTAACAAAATCGAGCTTGTCTACAAGCGTGCGCTTCGAGTGTTTCACGATAATCAGAACCTCTTTGGCCGAGGAACTGATCTCCGGCGCCCCGCCCGCTCCCGGCAACCGCACCTTCGGCTTCGCGTACGGGCCCACGACGGTGGTGTTGATGTTGGCAAAGCGATCCAGTTGTGCAGCGCCTAGAAATCCTACGTCAACCCGGCCGCCCTGCAGCCAGTAGCGGAAAATCTCCGGCGTGGACACCACCGTGTCTGCCGTCTCGGCCAGGTTGCCGTCCCCAATTGACAGCGGCAGCACCGGGGGCTTGGCGCCGATCGGTCCCGACTCGTAGATCAGCACCACTTCCGGCGCGTGGGTCAGCCGCGCCAGATTTGCCGCGGTCGACGGCAGCCCGATTCCCACAAAACACACTGCGCCGTTGCGCAGCATGCGCGCCGCAGCCACCGTCATCATTTCGTCCGCGGAATACACGGCGTTCACGGGTACACCGCCCGCACATCCGCGTCGTTCTGCAGCATAAGGTACTCGGCAAAGCTCTGCGTGTTGCGGATATTTTGTTCCACCCACGCGGTGAAGCGCTCGCGGTTGCGGGAGATCTGGTCCCAGGCTCGATAGAACACGTTGTCGCGGTCGTAATACCCATGCGCGTAGGACGGAGTCGCCCCACGCGGCACCTCACACACAGCCGTCACCACCCAACTGGGCAGAATACAGGCGTTCGGCGGCGCATCCAGCGAGCGCACGCGCTCTTCCACGGTGACGATCGCCCGCTTTGCGGCCAGGACTGCCTCCTTCTGCACGCCTAGGATTCCCCACAACAGCACGTTGCCCTTCCAGTCCGCCTTTTGCGCGTGGATCACGGTTACATCCGGCCGGACCGCGGGTGTAGCGGCCAGCACCTCCCCGGTGAAGGGACACGTAATGCTGCGTATTCGGTCATTGACCCGGGAAAAATCCGATCCCGCGTACCCCCGCAAAACTGCGAATGGCAGGTTGGCGGCGCCCGCAACATACGCATTGGCCAGGTCGCTATGGCTCCGCTCTTCGATTTCGAGCGGACCGGGCCAGCCATTCTCCACGGCATCGCGAAACCTATGCAGAGAACCAACACCAGGGTTACCGCCCCATGAGAACGTCAGCTTCCCTGCACATCCGGCCCCGATCAACTGGTCGTAGATGAGATCCGGCGTCATGCGGACCAGGGACAGGTTCCGCCGGGCCTGGCGGATGATCTCGTGGCCGGCCGCAAACGGAATGAGGTGGGTAAACCCCTCCAGGGCAACACTGTCGCCGTCGTGTACATGCGCCGCAATTGCTTCGCCTAACGTAAGCCAGTCCGCCATCCGCCCCCCTTTCACCGACCGCCGCATTATTACCCAAATATGCGATCTTGTACAAGATGTGCGATAATCGCTCACTAAAAGAGGACCTCCTTAGAGGCACGTAACGATTCCCGAATGAGCCAGGTTTTATCCGCACCGATCGCTGTACCCGCGGCTCCCGCCGACGAGCTCGCCTCCCAGGCGGGAAACCCCGACTTCGTCCTCTCCCTCGCTCGCGGGCTTCGGGTCATCGAAAGCTTCGAGGGCCATCACGACGGCCGGAGTATCGTCGAAATCTCTCAATCCACGGGGCTCTCCCGCGCTTCCATCCGCCGCATCCTGCTCACCCTCGAACTTCTCGGCTACGTTGAGCGCAGCCGCCAGGTTTACCGGCTCAGGACTCAGGTCCTCCGCCTCGGCTGCTCTTACCTCTCGTCCTCATCGGTAGTGGAAGCCGCCCGGCCCGTCCTGGAGCAGATCTCTGAGGAACTGCACGAGTCGTCCTCGATGAGCATGCTTGACGGCGGTCAGATCGTGTACGTCGCCCGCTCCGCCGCCAGCCGTATTCTCGCCGCCGGACTCTCTGTCGGCAGCCGTCTGCCGGCCTACTGCACCTCGATGGGGCGCGTTCTGCTCGCCGCGCTGCCCGACGAGGAACTTGCCGCATATCTGCGTGATCTCAAGCCTCGGGCCTATACGCCCAAGACCCTCACCCGCATCCCACGAATCAGGAAAGCAATTTTACAGGTACGAAAGGACTGTTATGCCATCGTAGACGAGGAGCTCGAACCCGGCTTGCGATCCATTGCCGTTCCGGTTTTCACGCGCGGCAACCGGGTGGTCGCGGCCATCAACGTTGGAACTCATATTTCGCGTGTGGATCGCGGCACCCTCATGCAACGCTGCCTCCCCGCTTTGCAGAAAGGCGCCCGAACACTGCGCAGCATACTCATGTAATCCCACATTCACTGATTATCAGGAACCTGCCTATGTCTTCTCCCGTTCGCGCCGACCATGTCGGCAGCTTGCTCCGCCCTGTGGACCTGCTCCGCGCCCGCAACTCGCAACTCGCTGCCTCGGAACTTGAGGCCGTCGAGAACCGTCATATTCTGCAGGCTCTCGAGCGTCAGAAGGAAATTGGACTCAACATCTTTACCGACGGTGAACTGCGGCGCACCAATTTCATGAGCGATTTCACCGACGCCGTGCAAGGGTTTGACTTCGGCGACGCCGTCCCGCGGCGATGGAAAGACAATGACGGGAAAGACGATGACGAAAAGGCGCAACACTCCACCGCAACCGTCAGCAGCGTCAATGGTGTCGTCACCTCGACGCTGAAGCAGCTCCAGCCGCTTACCGGGCGGGAGCTTGCCTTCCTCAAAGATCACGCTCCCGGACCAATCAAAATCACCCTTCCCAGCGCGACGCAATTTCCGGCCATCTCGTTCAAATACGGCATCACGGACGCGATCTACCACGATCCGTATGCATTGCTCAGCGCCATCACCACCATCATGGCGGGAGACATCCGCACGCTGGCCACCAGCGGCATCTCCTATCTGCAGATCGATGCGCCGCGCTACAGCTACTATCTCGATCCCAAGTGGACTGCGTGGATGGAGAAGGAACTGCGGGTCGATCCGGCGCAGATGCTGACCGCCTCCCTCAACGCCGACAACGCCTGCTTTGCGGCCGGCCGGCATCCCGGCGTCACCCTCGCAATTCACCTCTGCCGCGGCAACAACCGCAGTCACTGGTACGCGGAAGGAGGTTACGACGCCATCGCCGAGCGTCTCTTCCACGAACTGGCTGTCGATCGTTTTCTCCTCGAATACGATGACGAGCGCTCCGGCACCTTCGAGCCGCTGCGACTTGTACCAAAGGGGAAAGTTGTGGTGCTGGGACTGGTCAGCAGTAAACGACCCGAACTGGAAAGCAAAGAAGGTCTGCTCAGGCGGATCCATGAGGCAGCTCGGTTCCTTCCACTGGAGCAACTTGCCATCAGCCCTCAGTGTGGGTTCGCGTCAACTATGGAGGGAAACTTACTAACCGAGGAAGAGCAGTGGGCCAAGTTGCAGCTTGTGGTTGACGTCGCACGCGAAGTTTGGGGCTGAATGCACAACGGCTTTGGGGGACGTACATGGTCGAAGCAAGGTTATCGCCGCAGCTCGAGTTCGCCCTCGAACTGCGAGTCAACGTCGGCCCGGCACTCGAACTGGGGTGGGGTTCCTTCGGGCTCAGGCGCATGGTCCCGGTCACGGGTGGGACCTTTCGCGGCCCCGGGATTTCCGGTCGCGTGCTGCCCGGAGGAACCGACTGGCAGTTTGTTGACCGCGACGGACTCACGTTGGTGGATGCACACTACGTGATCGAGACAGCGGATGCGGTCCGGGTCGAGGTGTGCAATCCGGGAATTCGCCATGGCGCACAGGACGTGCTGGATCGCATCGCCGCCGGCGAACCCGTAGCCCCCAGCCAGTACTACTTCAGGACAACGCCACGCTTTCATCCTCCGGATGGACAGTACGACTGGCTCAAGCGGTCGATCTTCCTGGGGAATGCTGAGCGATATGCCGAGCTGGTGATCGTGAAAGTGTGGAGAGTAATTTGAGCGGCTCGCAATAGGCCGTTCTCGGGAAATGGTTAAAAGGTGCGTGGTAAGCGTGGTAAGCGTGGTAAGCCCTCGGGCAGGGGGATTTTCTGCGTTCCTGCGAACTCCTGGCGGTGCGGAGGCCTTGCCAAGGGGCCGGGGGCTCGGGAAATGGCTAAAAGGTGCGCTCTATGCGCTCTGAGTTCTCGGGCAGGGGGATTTTCTTCGTTCCTGCGAGCTCCAGTGCTGCTGAGGCCTACTCAAAGGCCGGGGTTCCCGGGAAATGGCTAAAATGTGCGTGGTAAGCGTGATAATCCCTCGGGCGGGGGGATTTTTCTGCGTTCCTGCGAGCTCCTGGCGGTGCTGCGGCCTTGCCAAGGGACCGGGTTCTCGGGAAATGGCTAAAAGGTGCGCACTAAGCGCACTAATTCAGTTTCGGAACCACTGTGGCCTAGTAAAGATCGCGAGGAGTGGCTTTCTTTGGAGAAAACCACGAGAAGGCCCTTTGACTTTCCAGCTCCTGTGGTGGGGAACTCGCCGAGACTAGTTATGTGCGCCTTTCATTACGCAAATCCGCATGCATTTTTGTGGCCCATCACGCTCCAGGAGATCCGGTTCGTTTCACACCCATTGCGAAACTGCTTCCGTGGCGCTGCACTCACGCAGAGTGGCGGAGGCCGGTTGGCGGCCTCCGCCTCCAGTTTCAGAGCGGACGGAGGATGCGGCTGAAACCTCCTATTGAATTTTCAAACATCAAGGTGGCTTAGCCCTGAGGCTGATCACCGCGAAGCGGCCTGTTGATTAAACCTTGTCACTTGTATAGATACAATTCAGGGCGGTTTAGTTTATGAGGATTGACTTATCTAGTTGCATAAGACGGGCAGTGGGCGCGGGAAACAGTGATCCACTGCGGCCCTTGGGTTCGGCATTTTGGTCCAGGTGAGGATCGTCTTCCGTGGCGATGCCCGGGTGCATGGGTGCGATTGTAGAGACTGCGTTTCCTCTTCTGTTCCATCGCTTGGTCTACGACCCGACAGGCGTTCACAGCGGTTCAGAGCGAAGATCGAAGGGTTGCGACACAAACGTGCCGCCAGATCTACCCTACATGTCCCAAATTGTTGATTCTTTGGTGGGGGAAGCCCGCAAATTTAGGCATTTTAGCCATCTGAAGTGTAGATACGAAGGTAAGAATATCGATGGCGCTGATCGTTTTAAAGAAGTTGATTGGCCTGCCGTAGTCCGCGTCCCTGTACGCTCCATGGAGGATGCCGTTTCAGCTCACTGCGAGTAAGATCCTCGGCCCTCGGCCATCCTTTTCCAGATAACGCGAGGACCGTGCTTATGATGGATGTGATGGATGCTGCCGTCCAGGCCAGCTCGAGTCCGGGAGTAGAAAAGCTTCCATTAGCATTAGCGGCCCGCACCAAAGGGTAGGCGTCGATCCAACAACTCGCAGTCAGGAGCAAGCCGAGAAGGCTTAGCAGGAGTCCGGCCCGAAAGGAAGCTCGACGAAACGGAATACTTGCCTGACTCTAGTTCAATGGTTTGGCGGCGGCTTCGTGGGAGACTGGCCGTTGACTGCCGGAGTTGCTGTCGCGTCCGGTACAACGTCGAATCCCGGAAGCATGCGAGCCTCCGCCCCGAACTTGTGGTAATCCGTGTACACAATATCGTTCAATCGCGTCTCGTACGGCGCATAGATATCAAATGTCTGATCCCAGAGGGTCACACTGGTCACGGTTCGAACTCGCATAATCACGACGCTGCGGTGCGGACAGATATATTCTTTTCCACCGATCTCGACGGGCCCGTATTCGATCATCGCCGCCGATCCCTTTGCGGGCTGTACCGGATTCAGATTCGGCTCATGAATCCATCCCAGTTGGGCCTCCATCGTCAGTCGAAGAATCGCTCCGGTTCCAGGATCAATCGTCAATTCTCCGAGGTATCTCGGCGACATCAGAAAGGTACTCCCACCCACAAGGCAGCAGTACGTAACGTTGTAATGAGGATTCTCGGCGCGCACCAAGTAGCGAAAGACTGCCTCCCTTCCTCGTTCACCCTGTACCCAATGGCTCCAGATCAGTATGCTATCGCCGCGCGTGGCATCTCCGAGCACGGAGCCAAGAACCGGGCTGAAAACACCGATCAGATTGAGGTCCCTTCTCCTGGCGCTCTGGCTAGCCTGCCTCTTCTCTGTATGCTGTTCCTCATGGCCGTTCCGATAGAGGAGAGTTGCCTTTTCGGTGACCGCCTCACGCAATGACTGGTCAGCCAGGGCGGTCTTCCAGGTATCTGCTTTTTGGGGCGACGGTTGCTCATACTCGGTCGTGGTGCGTATTGCGAAAAAATCCGGCAGTTTAGGAATCACTTCCTTCAGATACTTCGCTGTTCCTAAAATCATCTGGCGCTGCGTGTCAAGATCGGGTGCCGGGTCGGAGAGAATCTCGGTTGCGGGAGGGTCCAGGAACACAGACTCATCGGCCAGAGTTACCAGTGCCGCGATCGACTTCTTGCCGCGCAGCCGATTCTTCCAGAGTAAGAGCAGGTTACTGTTGAGACGTTCGCTCAACTCCAGACCCGCCAGTTGCTTTGCCAACTCGCCGTCTTGCTCAGCGTTGGCTGTGTCCAGGATCTGCTCCAGTTCGTGAACACTGACTCGCCTGGCCGCGAAGGAAGGCTGATAGTAGAAAACCGGCTGATCGTAATAGCCGGTGTTCGTGCGTGCAGATAATCCAGGCGCCTCGATTTGTACCTTGAGGTCGTGATATTCATCCGGCTGGGCTGCATACGGCGGGTCAAAAGACATGGTATAGAACACCCGCGCATCCTCAACGCAATGTTCGATAGAGCGCGAGATCTCTGACAATTCATCCAGAACAAGGCCACCGCTCTGAATGGCTAATACCGGAAGCGCAAAATGTGAGTACGGACCAAAGCCCCGCTCTTCCAGCTCCGACACCGTGTGAACCCCCGCAAGATAGTCCTTATAAGTGTTTTTAAAGTCGAAAGTCGTCGGTTCGGTCCGGTCTGTGACCGGGGAGAATGTGAAGTTGAAAGCCCTCGGTTCGGTCCGTGCTGTGACTTCGGAGATGACCATCCGCGCCTCACGTATGCGCGTGGAAAGCTCCACCAGCCAGGGAAAAGCAGCGTCCTTGTATTCTGGTCCGTGAACTGGCAGCCACCCGAAGCCCATCCACAGCAAAAGCTTTCGGCCAGGCGCGCCTCTTCGCTCGATGGCGATGGAGTAAACCGCTCGCAAGCTTCGAACCCACCGTGCGTAGCTCTGTGGCTGGCAAAGCTGGCATACCTCTCCGGGTCTTGATTCCGCTGTCGCGAATGGATCATGACTTCGCGAAATTGCCCAGACCGTGCGGTGTGAAGCGTGGTGAGCAACATCCTCGGCTAGGGCGTTGCCGTCGGTCGTGGGGGTTGCCGTTGCGTACAGTCCGGAGGTTGTGAACCAGTAAACAGATGTGGGTTCACCGAGATGTCCACCATTCTGCCGCAGAAACTTTATCGATTCGTCCTTCACAAGTTCCAACTGCACGGGCGAAAGGTTGACCTCATCGAGAACCAGCACCACTTCAGTAAGTCGCTCATTTTCATTTGTGGGTTGGTTCGATGCTGCAAAGGAAACGATCTTTTGTGGCACGCCGTTGTCCGTCAGCGTGAAATCCTTCGCAGCAAGACCTGAAAACGGCTTGCCCTCGCGGTCTGTCGCAGCAACGTCGAGGTGGATTATGCCCTCCGGATGTGCGTCCGCCTGCATTTTGACAGGCTCAGACGAAACCGTGGCTTGTACTGGAACTTGCGAGGTTTCAAATTGACCATCAGCACAGGGCAAACGGACGAGGGCCAAAAGGCAAAGTAGAAAACCCGGCAGAATAGCTCTCTGCGTTCTCAAACCCGTACCTCGCTCGGATTGGCCCACGGTACCAACAATTCAGAATACCTTGGCACCAATGAGATCGAGCTGCGGAGCACATCCGTCGCACATTCAAGCGACCTGTTAGCGGTTTCCGCTACCTAGTCCAGTTTCTGAATCGTGACTGCTTCTGGAGTCTTCAGTTTGAACTTGTCGTCTGATATCGCAAGGTTCACCGTCAACTTCTCAATGGTGATCACAATCTGCAACTCCTCTAGGGGGCGCTTGATGGTAACCGAGCCCGGAAATTTCTGCTGACCAAATGTCTGCATCGGGCCGTAGATGGCCGTGGTCTGAATTGTGCCCTTCGCGTCGTACATATCTTCCTGATAAAGCTGCAGATCGGTCCGGCTGAAATGAATTACACGCTCCGGAATCAGTTCCTGGCTGTTGCCCTTGCGCCGTACCACGGTAAGAACATAATCCGGCTGGATCGTAGGCTGCTTCGATTTCGCATCCAGCTCAGTCCTTGTCTCGGAGGTTAATGTCACCAGATCATCGGGCGAAATGCAGCCAACCAACAACGAATCAGCAAAAACACTTGGTCGAAAGTTCTCCAGAGGATTGGACGACTCTTTCGTAACCGCGTTGGACCCCTCAAATACCTTGTTGCGACTGGGAATCCACAGCCTAAAGGACTCGCCGTCAGTAGCCATATCAAAGGCCGGCAACGCCACTAGAGGCAAATTTCCGGCTACCCTCAGCGACCCTGGTTTGCGCTGTAGAATGTACCCGCTGAATGAGGTGAAGGTCTGCTCCTTTCCCTTACGCGGACCGCCCTCAGTCAGCTGGAAATCCACCGTTGTGCTCAACGAATGGATCTCCTCGCAGCGATCGTTGATCACCTTGACCAGCTGGTCTGCGGTTGCGGTCATCACCACACTCGGCGTCTTCGCCCGTTTTACGATCCGGGTGTGCACGAGGCATCCGTTCAGAAGGGGCAACAACAATAACATTAATGACAATCTCCACTTTTGAAGCGCCTGTTTTCCCATCAACTCCTTCTGCTTACCACGAAACGCAAGACCTTTCTGATTTAGAGCGTAGCAGTCCCGTTAGACATGGACAGTCTGACCGCCTGCGAAGTTGCATTTTCGGTAAGTTGGCTGTGTTGTTGCAGCGGGGCAGCGGAGATCACGCCCCCTCTTACCGGCAAGCGAATTATTTGATTCATTGGTGGAGCTAAGCGGGATCGAACCGCTGACCTCCTCGTTGCGAATTCAGGACGCGACCTTAGACGGAGAGATACCAGATGACACCGAGTGAGCTTAGACCCCAGTCTTTACAGGGGTTTCCGCCGACTTGAGCGGTACTGAGCGACATGGAACGATTCGCAGGAATCTCGGCAGGGACGACACAGTTACGACACAAACAACGACACAAGTTGCTTGCCTTCGACCCGCTTGCCCACGTTGCGGAAGTTGTCCAGGCCCCGCCCCCTCCCCTATGCCTTGGACCGCCTTTGCGCTTTCCGCACAGAAGAAATAGGACAGAAAAATTCCCGGGAGAATCAACATCGTGGTGGAAAAAAAAGACATGAACTTTTACTATCTGGTAAACATCCCACAGCAGGGTTTGCCGGAGTTGTGGAAGTTGTCCAAACCCCGCCCTTCATCTTTGCCTATGACCGAGAGGTAAAAACAGGACACTACCCGTCGATAATGCAAGGGAATAAAGTCCGGCAAAATCAGCGGGATTTGAAAGCCCTTTTTCGGGGTCGCGCGTGTGACGTGATTCTGTTTTTCCGCACTATTCCCCTGCTTGGAATTGCCAACTTCAACGATGCAAAGCTGTTAACCCATATTGGCCGGTTTCCGAAAGCTGACGCCGAAAAATCACGGGCCGGGATATGCTGTTGGAAGCAAAGTATTAATTGGAGAAAAGATGCCTACCTGTCCCAGCAAATCGGCGCGTGGGGCGGTTTTCAACTTTCCGAAGCGCAAGTTGTCCCCCTTGCGCCGTGCCTGCCTGTCACTCGGGCTGCCGGTTGATGCGCGGCCCCAAACTAATCGAGCGCGGCTGCTGCGTGCGGCAGGGCTAGGCAAGACAGCAATCGAATACCTGAAATTCGCCAAGGGCGAACTGGCGCGGCAGATCGTCGAACTGTACTACTCGCTGAATACCGCAACCGAGCCTTTTCTCATGCGGACTCGCTCTCAATTCGTGACGTGGCTGGAATCCAGGCGATCCGCTGGCGAGTCGCTGGCGTCTATCGCCCGTGGTTTTGGTGTCTCTGCCGTCACCGTCAAGCTGTGGCTCGACGGCAAGCGGAACCCCTCCAGCATGGCGCTGGTGCTGGCCGGGCTGCTGGCGCAGCGGAATGCTGGATGTTGGCCGATGGGATGATCCGGTGAACTTATAACTTGTCCAGACCCGCCGCGCGCGTTGGTTATGACGTCCTGGACCCCTTACTCCGCTTGCGCTTGCAATGTCCATCGTGGTGCACACTTTTGGTGCATACTGTTGGCATGGAAATCAAGCAATGTCTTCGATGCGGTGAGCCTTGGTGTTTCAGAGGGACCGGCCGGCCCCTGCGCTGCGGGAAGTGTAAGAGCCCGTATTGGGATCGGCCGCGCAAGGACACGGGGTTTTCTCAAAAGCCACAAACCACCCCCCTGATAATGGCAGCAGCGGAACCAGCCATGTGCGCCTAAATCCCTAATCCTCCCTATAACTCTGTCACTGCAAATCCAATTTTCTGCTCCTGGCAGGGCAAGGTCCTTCAGACGCGCTCAAACAGGCCAGGCAGGCTTGTTTTCAAGCCCCCTTGGCAATCCTCTAGACATTAAGCCAAAGAGATGTTTCGCACTCCGCGTCGAAAATCGGGGCCTTTTTAAACCTCCACCAATGCGCTCCTCTTCGAGTGAGGATTTCGGGGGAGCGGTGTCCACGCTGGATGCCGCCCGTAAACAGCCGTACACACTAAGCAGGATGAAAAACGACCCCTAACGCCCTGAATTCGTGCTTTCGTTGGCGTTCAGTGATTTGGATGGAGAATTGCTTCTCTTGGAATGTTTGACGGCAGTCGAACGAACCAACCTCGGGGGAGGGCTGGCTAAGTCGACTGCATTGGAGACGGGAAGCATTTTCGAGGAGAAGGTCCTTCCCGTTTCCCATGTCAGCCTGGGGTACCCTTCGGACGCAACTCAGGCCCTGCACAATGGAGACTCATTTATGCGCCCTATCCACCCTGCCATCTGCCTGATGACCATACTCTGTACCGGCGCAGCCTCAGCCCAAGAAGCTTACGTCTACGACACCGACTCTCAAAAATCCTGCCCGCATGGGAATCCGCAGGGTCGGCCAAATGCCGCACAAGGTCGAATGCGCCAAACCATAACTTTCGGGCCAATCCGAAACTTCGGCCAAGCTGTGAGGACGATGGAATGACTGGAACGACTGTTTTGCAGAGGGTGCGAACACCAGATGCCAACAAAGGTGACCTCTCTGGATTCAATCTGCGCTGGTGCTTCGTTTTTTTCGTAATCTCTGGTTTCTGCGGGCTGGTTTACGAGGTGGTCTGGCTTCGGCTTGCCATGGCTAGCTTTGGGGTGACCACGGCCCTTGCCTCCATGGTCATTTCAATGTTCATGGCTGGCCTGGGCCTGGGTTCCTGGGGCGCCGGAATCTTGACTCGCCGTATTCTCGCCGGTAATGGAACGCGAACTCTACGCTTTTATTCCATTGCTGAATTGGTTGTCGGGATCTCGTCACTTGCGGTTCCTATCCAGTTGAAGCTCGGCCGGCTGTTGTTGTTGCGCATGGGGAGCCTCGGAACATGGCAAAGCTCACGCTACTACATTCTGGCGGGCGTCTGGATCGCCATTACTCTCGTCCCCTGGTGTACATGCATGGGTTCCACATTTCCCCTGCTCATGGCGGTTATCAGGCAAACCTCCCGCGCTGCATCGCAACGTTCCTTCAGCTACTTATATGTAGCCAATGTTTTTGGCGCGCTTCTTGGCACTATCGGTTCAGCATTCGTTTTGATTGAGTTATTCGGATTCCGGGGAACGCTCTATGTTGCCGGCAGCCTGAATGCAATTCTGGCAATACTGGCCTTCTCGCTCAGCTCTTCTGTGGCCTCAGTCCCATCGATTGAAAAATCGAACTCTGCAGCAGCAAAACAAAACAGGCTCTACGGGCTTCCCCAGGGCACCGTTCTGGTTTTCCTATTTACGACCGGACTCGTCAGTATGGGTTTGGAGGTGGTTTGGATACGCCAGTTCCCCCCCTACCTGGGGAATGTCGTATATGCGTTCGCAGGCATCCTCGTGGTATATCTTCTCGCCACGCTCGCTGGATCGCGTGCGTATCGAGAGCAGGCCAGCTCCCACCCCGCCAGCGAGAGCGCCAGGGCTTGGACATTCCTCGCGTTTTTTGCGGTGATTCCCTTGATTGCGGCTGATCCGCGAATCCATCTGGACGGCTTCCCAGCCGGTGGCCTGCGTGTGATCACAATCGTATTCTTCTGCGCGATGGCGGGCTTCCTGACACCCTTGTTGGTAGATTCATGGTCGTCGGGCGATCCGGATCGAGCTGGAACCGCTTACGCAGTCAACATTGCGGGGTCCATTCTTGGCCCATTGGTTGCCGGTTTTTGCCTTCTACCCTGGTTGGGAGAACGGATGGCGACTATGGCCCTTTCGATTCCCTTATTTGTCATTGCAGGTACCACTCTGCTTAGAAGGCCGTCTGAGTCGGCAAAAGTTGAATCAAGCCTCAAACCAAGAATCTACTTACTATGCGCGGCCATTGCCGCAATCCTGCTTTTTGTCATCAGCCAGGACTACGAATCCAGATTTGCGGATCGGGAAGTGAAAAGAGACTACGCTGCCACCGTAATTGCAACCGGAAGAGGCAACAGCCGGTTCCTTTTCGTGAACGGAGTGGGCATGACCGGCATAACCCCGATCACCAAGTACATCGCCCACCTGCCGATGGCTTTCATGGCCCAGCGCCCTCAGAACGGCCTGGTCATCTGTTTTGGAATGGGCACGAGCTTCAAATCCATGTTGAGCTGGAACGTCCCCACTACCTCGGTAGATTTGATCCCCAGCGTTCCCGCTGTGTTTCCGTACTACTACCCCGACGCAGAAAAAGTGATGAACTCTCCGTTAGCGCGAGTTGTCGTTGACGACGGTCGACGATTCCTCGATGGTTCAAATCAGACCTATGATGTGATCGTGATCGACCCGCCTCCCCCTCCGCAAGCGGCGGGGTCCAGCCTGCTTTACTCGCGTGAATTCTACGGAATCATCAAGAAGCATCTGCGGAAGAATGGGATACTGCAAACCTGGTACCCGCAAGCCATGGGTGATAAAGCTACGGCCGCATCTGTAACCAAAGCCTTGATGGAATCCTTTCCATATGTGCGAGCATTTCGATCGTACGATCAGAAGTTCGGAATTCACTTTCTTGCCAGCATGGAACCGATCCCGGCTACTTCGAGCTCGGTCCTGGCGTCGCGCATGCCGATTGCCGCCGTTTCCGACTTCGTGGAATGGGGCCCGAAGTCAACCGCGCAACAACAGTTCGAAGCTGTCCTTTCACAGGAGTTGGAGTTGGGAAGCATTGTTGCCGAGGCTCCCCGGGCCCCTGCCATGGTTGATGACCAGCCGATCAACGAATACTTCCTGCTGCGTCAATGGTTCTCATCGTACCGGTGATATTGTGGCCTGGCGCGGCAGATTTGCAGTTGCCGTCGTTCCGGGTTCCCTTGCGCTTGCTCACGTGACCCTCCGCGGGGCCCTGGAGTCCGCCAGGAACGAGGCAATGGACATTGCAGAGTTTAGCCCACCACCTGAAACCGTCCTGTTTGGCTTTGAACCGATCCAATCGCATTTGGCGCGCTCCCACCGTGCGACTGCACCGAAACAGGGCAACTCCATACTTGATCGCCCGACGGGCGAAGAATGGTGTCAGCCGTGACGGTCAGCTGCTTTATTTCTTTGGTGCATCATCAGTTGTGTTGTGCTTGGAGCAAGGGCCGAATCCCTTCATGTCGAATCCGGGATAAAAGCAGAATTGGCTCCAGTGGTCTTTGCCGAAAACGTCTCCGTAGGCGACGGTCCCGTAAATGTAAAGTCGCGCTCCGTGCCTTATGCTGTCTATCACTTCATCTGGGAAGGGAGGAGTAGAGGTGTTACCGGTACCCTCCGGGGCCAGGACCAAAGAGTCTATCTGGCCTTTTATGACTATGGGGTCTCTGTCCGGAATCTTGTTGAAGTCCGGAGTGGTACCAATCCAGGCGTGAGTGCGGAGTGCAGGCGTGTGCCCCGAGTTCTTGAAAGTGACCTTAAAATAGGTCTCTCCCGTGCTGGTTTTTTCGTCGATTGCGTCCGATGGGACAACCCAGGCGCGTTCATCCGTCCGAAAGTTTTTACTAACGTCGCGCCACTGAAAGTAAGTGATAATCGCGTATCCAATAGCGAAGAGGAACGCCACGATTTCAAGCCGATCTTTCCATCCTTGCACGGTTCGATACCACATTTCCTTGGGTTTATTGGTAGCCTGTGGGCATGGCCTAGACTCAAGTATGGCAGAAGTCTCCCCCTGAGCAGAGTCGTTCTTGTTGGTAGCCTCCTCGCCGATTGTTATGGATGGCACGTCGTCCTGCCTTGGCTTGCCAGTATCTCCGCTTTTCCGAAACAAGCGAAACAATGCAGCATTCCTGCGGGTTTAGGCGTTTTTTCGATGCGAAACACTGTGGCTCTGTTTCGAGTCACAAATCTTTCTCTTCCCCAGTGTTTACTTGGGTTGTTTCCCTTGTTTCGGATAACGCGCCGTTTTGGGGAAGGTAGCGGGAAAATGCCTCCTGCAAGCTCGTTCTCAAGTAGCCTTTCATGGTTACGTCCCCGGTGCGAATCTGACGCGGCTCCGCGCCGAATGGACGGAGCATCAGGGAAAGTCTCCTCGGGGTCAACTCTAGTTCGGCCCAAGGACTCTCGCTAATCGCCTTGAGCGCTGTGAGCAACGATGCGGTTGCGATGTGCGCGGCCTCCTTGGGCCAGACCTTCAGCACGTCCGCCAGCAGCTTGAGCGAAAGCGAGTCCTCCACATCATCAGCGGCTTTTGCACCTGAGAGGATCACAGCGCATTGCCGGAGTTCTCCCAACCTCTCCCGCGCGGCAACGGTACAGACAGCGAACAGTGGCATCCAAAGGTCCGCGTCCCGGTCAGACAGAAACTTCAGATCGTCCATACTTTCGTATGCATGGCGAACGGACTCCTGGCAACTCTTCGCCCACTCGGCAAGCGACTCCCTTAGCGGCTCTGCATCTGCCCTTGCTCTCCCCTGCAAAAAGCGGTCCACGGCCTGTGACCGGGTTTTGCGCTGCATGGCGATAATGATGCAGCGATCCGCAAGCGTGTCCGTCAGTCCACCGATTGCTGCAAATATCTTGGGTCCGTATACGGGAAAATGTCGCACCTCCCAAGTGGGCGGTTCACAGCGCGTAACAGTCGCGCCTTTTCTGTGTCCCGCATTGAGGATGGCAAGGACTGCCTGTGTTGTATCGGAGGGCTTGCTGTTCCGTAGCGCCTCAACTTCGTCAAGAAGGAGAGTGGGCACATCCTCCATCATCCGAAAGAGCGAGGCACTGCTGACCGTCGTTACGCGCTGAGGCTTCGCACAGAGCAACTCCAAGACTTCCAGCAGCCTAGTTTTGCCGCATCGCTTTACGGGCGACAAGAGAGCGATGTAGGGGAAGGCATCGAACGCCAGGGGTACATGGGTTGCGACGGCCCAGGTTGCCGCCGGGAGATATGCTGCATCGGGCAGGATACAGAAACGGCGGATGAATTTCTCCACACACTCAATCACCGTCCCGACGGTCATTGTTTTGTGGCTCCGCACGGGCCACTGTTTCCGGCCACAAGTCGATCAACATCCGCCTGGGAAAAGAGCAGCCTCCGGCAGATGCGAACAGGCCGTAAACGGTTCTGGCGAACCATCGCCCGGATCGTGTGCGGGCTGAGCCGGAGCATGTCGGCCACTTCTTGCAGCGTCAAGAGTCGTTGGCTGCTCACTGAGCACCACCCTTGCTCTTTCCTGTCCGACCGTTCAGGAAATCGTTTAGAGCGGCAGGGGTGATGAGCACACGCCGTCCGACGCGCATCACCTTCAATCGTCCCTGTTTGATTGCCGAGTGGATGGTTCGCTCCGACAGTCCGCATTGTTCTGACGCCACCTTTACGGAAAAGCTGATAGCCATTTTGCAAGTCTCCTCTTGACTTCTTGCACAGAGTGGCACAGACTTGCATTGATATGAAAATACAACATCATATCAACACGGCGGCAGGCGGATACTGGTACCGATGTTCACGGGTCGAGTTCATCAGCGAGACCGTCAAATGGGAACTGAGTCCGGCCTCGCGTTACAGCTTTTATGAGGCCTATGAACAGACGCCCCATCGTCTGCTCATCGAGGCAAACGATGACACCGCTCTGCGAAATTTTGTGAAGAAGTGGGGTCCGCTCTACTTCTCTTATCCCTGGGAGTCAGAGTGGGGCAATAGTCAGCCGATCGAGAACTATCGCAACGAACGGGACAAGCTACAAGCCACAGCCCAAGTGATCGCATCCGTCGAAGACAGAGAGATGCAGCGACCCGCCTTGATGCGACTGCTTGAGACGCTGCACACGACGTCTCTCGATGACATTTCCCTATCTTCTATCCGTCAGATTCTTCAGATTCCTGGAGACAGGCAGTCGGGATTCGATCAGAGTTTTCGGGATTGGTTGGAAGGCGCGACCTCTCATCAAATCGAAACAGCAACGTTCGCTGTTGTGAACAACGGGCTTCTTCTGTGGTCACCTTTCACGTCGCCCCGGTTTCTCGTAGAACGAGTCGGAAGGCGAAACGTTTTAAGGGCGGAACTCGGTCTCACGTCGTTGTTTGATGCTCTCAATTGGATGATCTGGCAAGACGTGGTCCAGAAGCACCCATGGCAGTTCTGTGCGGAGTGCCGGAAAGTGTTTCAACCGGTCACGCGCCATGAGAAGAAATTCTGCTCTGACGAGTGTGCGCACCGGAAGACAGCAAGGGAGTGGCAGCAACGCAAACGGAAAGAAGAAAGGAAACGGAATGGCACTCAAAAAGCGCGGTAGCACTTGGCACA
The DNA here is from genome assembly GCA_963834205.1 of uncultured Acidobacteriaceae bacterium. Classification (GTDB taxonomy): domain Bacteria; phylum Acidobacteriota; class Terriglobia; order Terriglobales; family Acidobacteriaceae; genus PALSA-350. Next base: position 379,531 of record CAWIBI010000069.1, read on the forward strand.
CGCATTTCTTCGTTGACGGTGAGCGGTTCCGGAATCTCTGGATACAAGCGACTGGCGCGAAGCGCAGCGCAAAGAACGGGTACTGATTGCAGAGGCCAAGGCGGGCAAGCTGGCTGCGACCAAAGACGACTTCTCCCGGCTTCCCTTTTCCGACGCGGCGGAGCGGTTCCTTGCGGATCGCATCCCGCACCTTGCCCCTCGCAGCATTCAGACGGAGCGGGAGCGAGTGAAGCCTATCAACAAGGCCCTTGGCGACGTTGCCGTGTGGCGCATGACGTCTCGCGCAGGTTGTCCGCCTATATCCGCGACCGGAAGACGGCGGGGCGGTCAAATGCGACGATCAATCGGGAGTTGGACATCATCCGGGGAGTCCTCAAGCGGGCGAAGCGCTGGCACCACTTCTCAGAGGACATTCACCCGCTGCCAGTTCGCCAGAACATCGGGCGGGCGCTCACCTATGAGGAAAAGGTCAAGCTATTGCAAACGGGCCGGTGCTCGCCCTGAGTGGCAGACCGTCGCGTGTGCCGCACGGCTGGCCCTCAACACGACGATGCGCGGATGCGAGATCAAGGAGATGCGCTGGCGCGACGTGGATATGATTGGGCGTTCGCTTACGGTGCGGAAGAGTACAAACGGAGGCCGGTGAGCGGGTGATCCCTCTGAACGCTGATGCCTGGGCGGTGATTCTGAGCTTTACAAACGCTCACAGACTCTCGGAGCGGCCGAGCCAAGTCACTTCCTGTTCCCAGCCATCAAGCTTGACCAAAGGCAGACGGGCGACGTCCCAGAGGGGAGAGCTAAGATCGACCCACGCGCGGCATCAAGAGTTGGCGCACGGCGTGGCGGCGGCTCACGCGGGCGATTCAGTGCGCCGGCTGCGGGCTGCTCCAGAATTCCAGCGAGACGTGCGCGGGCTGCAAGGCGAGCATTGCCAAGCTCAAGAGTCCGTTTGAGGGCTTCCGGTTCCACGACCTCCGCCATCAGGCCATCACGGAACTGGCCGAGTCCAAGGCCAGCGATCAAACCATCATGTCGATTGCGGGCCACGTCTCGCGCAAGATGCTCGCTCACTACTCGCACGTTCGGCTGGACGCGAAGCGAAACGCTCTGGACGCGCTGACAATGGGAAGGGGTAAAGAGGGGAATTCGGAGCGCACATCGAAGGGTTACGACACAAACAACGACACAAAAGTGCCGCTGGAGTCGATACCCCTACCGCAAATTGTTGATTCATTGGTGGAGCTAAGCGGGATCGAACCGCTGACCTCCTCGTTGCGAACGAGGCGCTCTCCCAGCTGAGCTATAGCCCCACGAGACGGGAACAACTGAGCACTATTTTAGCAGTCCAAGGAGGAAATGCGGTACGCGGGCTCTTGCGCCGGGCGGCGACTCATGCTTCCTTCATAGAACCTTCGAGGCGGTGAAAGAGGGAATCCAAACCGCCTTAAGAACTGGCCACCTGCTGAACCCGCGTAGGGTCCCACGGCACACCAGCCCCTACCGAGAGGCTATAGCGGGCCGCCCGGCGGGGATGAAAGACAAGAGCGGGACGGAAGCAAGCTATGCAGGTGCCTCCAGCACTTCGCACACTCGGGTAGACAATTCCGTTCGACCCGGAATAGAGCAGCGTGTTGGCGAGAGCTTGCCCAGGCCGGTAACATTGCGGAACCGGTTCAGGTTGAAGACAGCTCTCTCGATCAACGTCATCGAATTGGCTGTATTCTCCAGAGAAGTCAGCCAAAAAATCCTGATATTGAAAATTCGCCAGCCCCGTTAGACGAGCATCTTCCAGAAAGCGACGCTTGTGAAAAGCAACCTCAGCGAAAGAGGTTTCAATCTCTGAGCCCGCATACCAGGCTCCTCGCCGATGGTCATTGAAGCGGCGGCCGTCCGGGCCCGGATGGCAGAATGCAGCGTTGACGATTTGCGCTTCGGGTACCCCTAAGAGGAGCTCGCCAGGGCCTATCGACAGTAGCCCGCCCCGCTCCGCGAGCTTCCGTCCGTTGGTCGCAGCATCGAGTTCGCTGAGTTCCGACAACACGGCTGGCGGCAACGGTAAGGTCTCTAAAACGCTGCCGCCGGCGTATTTAGAAGGGACGAGTCTATGGGTAGCGGCCAGTTCAATTTCGGCCGGGTGGGTCACTACTGGCCACCTCGCGCTGCGTCAAGTAGACTGCGAACCTGATGCAATCCTGGTATTCCTTCCCGCACCGCGTAGCTTAGAGGCGTCATACCACGAAATAAGTGGTTATCGTTCGGCCGGGTCATCCACTGATCGGCCATTTCATCCGGAAGCAGAATGTGCAAGGCCTTGTAGATACCCACAACGTAAGAGATCCTTGTCAACTCATCTTGCTTTAGTGTGCCTGCGGCTGTCTTAAGCTTGTATAGGGTTGACCGGGGAACACCGCCAAGAAGCTCTCCCGCCGAGTCCATCGGGAGTTGCCATTTCTCGATGATGGCGAAGAAGCCATCCGTCGCAGATTGGCTCAAACGCTCACGGACTTGGAACAAACTCAGATCGGGAACGGTCTCAAACCGGTACCCAGGGGCGGTGTAGGTAGGGTAGCTGGCCATAAAGCCTCATTCTCCCGCTCAATCCAATATAATTCCACATGTGGACGAAAACAAGTCTCTATAGAGAATAAGTCGAGAAGGCTGCTGATGAATTTTATGCTCCTTTTGTTCCCCTAAACTGGCCCAATCGCGCCGGGGTTTAGGGGAAAGCCCAACTTCATTCACGTGTATAGATGCGAATCGGGGATGGTTAGTTTGGCCCCTTTAAATCCAAAACCATGAGTGGGTGGCCCTCGCCTTTGAGACCTGGGGTCATGCAGAGGGACCCCAATCCCGGATCTCACCCGGCCTTGGGGCGCATACTGCGCTCAAAAAGCACACTTCCACCGAGACGCCGCGGGAATTAACTCGCATAACTCGCTTAACTCGCACCTTCTGCAGAGAAAAAGCGGGGACTAAAACGGTTAGAGCGTCAAAGCGCAGCCTCTTTTGCAGGAAGTAGGACCCGGTCTACCCTAAAACCGAGTTTTTCGACAGCCTGTAAAAGCCCACGAGACAGGAACAACTGAGCACTTTTTTAGCAGTCCACAGAGGAAATGCGGTGCGGGCTGGGTCGCCGGGCGGCGACTCATGCTTCCTTCATAGAACCTTCGAGGCGGTCGAAGAGGGAATCCAAATGGGCGTTGGGAATCTGACCCTGCGCCATCGTGGCCGAACCACCGCCCCGCAAACCGTAGACCGCGAGCGCCTCGCGTAGCAGGGTCCCGCAATCGATCTTCAGATCAGCGCTGGCCGCCGCTACCACCCGGGCTGGCTCCTCGCGGGTAGCGGCCAGCAGCACGCAGGTCTGCGGAGCCGTTGCAATCAGCCGGGACGCCAACAACTTCAGATAGCCGGCATCGTGCTCAGTAAGCACCCGCCGCACGACTCTGCGCCCCTTCTGCGCTGGATGCTCCAGTATCAGGCTCTCGGCGTGGTAGCCGGCCAGCTCCTCGGTGAGCTTCTGGCGCACTTTGTTAGCGGCCTTGCCCTCGGCCAATAGCCTCTCCACAGCCTCCGACACGTCCAGACGACCCACTGACAGGGCGGCAGCGGTACGGGTCAACGTTGCGAGATCCCGCCGCGCAGTCACAGCCGCGCGCAGGCCGCAAACGAACTCCACCCGAAGCGCCTGCCGCACCCGTTCCGTGCCCCGGATCAGCAAGCCGCCGATCTGGCCCGTGGCCTGAACGTGAGTGCCTCCACAGGCGTTCAGATCGATCTCGTCGATTTCGATCAGCCGGATGTCTCCCTCCCTCTCCGGCAGCTTGTGCAGAGTGCCGGCGGCAAACAGCATCTGCGCTTCCTCGCGCGGAACGGTACGCATTGTGATCGCGCGATCTTCCGCGATGATCTCGTTCACCGCATCCTCGACCCGCTCCAACTGCTTCGGCGAAATGCTTTCACCGGCAATATCGATGGTCGAACTCATCTCCCCCAGGTGGAAAGAAACCGTCGCCGCGCCGAGCTGGCGATAGACAACTGCAGACAGCAGGTGCTGGCCCGAGTGCTGCTGCATGTGATCGCGGCGACGACCCCAGTCAACATACCCACGCACTACAGTCCCGGCCAACAATGGCTTCGGTGTCGTGTGCCACACCTCGCCTTGCTCGTCCTCCTCCACCGCAAGGATAGGAGCCTCGAGCAGCACACCACCCGAGGAGGTCGCGGTGAGCATGCCGGTATCATGCGGTTGGCCGCCGCTAGTGGGATAGAAAGCGCTCCGGTCCAGGGCGATTTGCCAAAGCGAGCGTCCCTGGCTCCGGGAAACTTCGCGAATATCGGAGACTTGCGCGTCGAACGAGGCGAGCGACGGATCAGCGTAATAGAGCCGGGCAGACATCCTAGACGCTATTCTATCCGTGGGCCCCGTTCCCGCAGCCGAGGATCTCGTGATCGGTGAGACCATCTCGCACTACCGCATTGTGCAGAAGTTGGGCGATGGCGGTATGGGTGTCGTCTATAAGGCCGAAGACCTTTCCCTTGGCCGCTTTGTCGCCGTCAAGTTTCTTCCCGACGAGGTAGCTCAAGATCCGGAGTCTCTCGAGCGCTTCCGCCGCGAAGCCCGCGCAGCGTCTGCTCTGAACCACCCGGGCATTTGCACGATTTATGAAAACGGAGAACAGGACCACAAGCACTTCATCGTGATGGAGTTCTTGCATGGGATGACGCTGAAGCAGCGCATCACAGGCGAACCGATGGAAGTTGGGTTGGTGCTCTCGCTGGCCATCGAGATCGTCGACGCGCTCGATGCAGCGCACGCTGAAGGCATAATTCACCGCGACATCAAGCCCGCGAATATCTTTCTCACCCGGCGAGGGCACGCCAAGGTCCTCGATTTCGGCCTGGCGAGATTCACCCCGTCTGCCGGCCTTGCCCAAGGTGAGACTGACCCCTCGGTAGATGGCTGGCAAGACACAAGTACCGGTGTGATCCTGGGAACGAGCTACTATATGTCGCCCGAACAGGTCCGGGGAAAGGAGCTGGATAGCCGCACCGATCTATTTTCGTTCGGGGTGGTGCTCTACGAGATGGTCACCGGGCGCCTCCCGTTTAGCGGCGAAAGCATAGGGGTGGTCTTCGATTCCATCCTGAACAGGACGCCGGTTGCGCCCGTGCGTCTGAACCCGGAATTGCCGGCCGAACTGGAGCGCATCATAGCGAAGTGCCTGGAAAAGGACCGTAACCTGCGCTACCAACACGCTTCTGAGATACACACCGACCTGCAGCGGCTGAAGCGAGACCTGGATTCGAGCAGCCGGGTTTCGGTCGATTCCGGCCATTCATCGGCCGGTCAGACCTTGCCTACGCACCAGGCCGCCAATTCCGCCGGCCGAACTGGAAAACGTTCCAAATGGTATCTTTCCCCGTGGACGATTGCCGGCCTGATTTTGCTGTGCGCGACAGGAATCGGTCTGTATTCCGTCATTCATCGAGCTGCCCCCATTCCCTTCCAGAACTTCACCATCACGAAGATCACAAACACTGGAAACTACAGCGCGACGGCGATCTCGCCTGATGGCAAGTATCTTCTCAGTGTCGTCAAAGAAGATGGTAAGCAGAGCCTGTGGCTGCGCAACATAGCCACTAGCAGCGATACCCGGGTGGTGGCGCCGGCGGATGCATATTACGCAGAACTCACCTTCTCCTCGGACGGCAACTATATTTACTTCCTAAAGAGGGTTACGGGCACGCGGGAGAACCTGGATCTGCTGCGAGCGCCTGTGCTCGGCGGCACACCGCAGGTAGTGGTTCGGGAGGACGACTCCGGAGCGACCTTTTCCCCCACGGTACGCGGATGGCCTTCACCCGTTCGAATTATCCAGAGAGCGGGAAGTTTTCACTGATCACCAGCAATCTGGATGGAACGGACGAAAAAATCGTTGCCGCTGGTCCTACCACCTTTTATTCCCATCTCGTTGCGTGGTCCCCCGATGCTCGCCAGATCGCGCTGGCTATCCTGGGTCCCAGCCAGGGACAAGCGTTGATACAAATGCGCGACATCGTGTCTTCGCAGTCGCAAACTCTGGCCCATTTCGATGACCTACCGCTCAACGAATTGAGTTGGTTGCCGGACCGCCGCGGCCTCATGGCGATATATGACACGCACCTCGGTTATATTGACCACCCCCAGGTAGGTTTTGTTGCCAACCCAGGGGGCAAGTTCCGCGCCATCACCAACGACACCGGTAACTATCAGACGCTCAGCCTCTCGAGCGACGGCAAGACATTAGCGACAGTCCAACAGACAAGAACGAGAGACTCTCTATCTGATGCCCGCTCAGGGCTTTTCGGGCAGCCCACCTGAGCCGGCACGGGCGCAAAGCAAGGAAGCGGCCATGTTCGGCTGGGGGAAGGATGGCGATCTCTACTTTGGAGATGGCGGCAGCCTGCTACACATGTCGGTGGACGGCAGCAATCGGGCCACCCTGCTGAGAGACCCTGCGTCTCAGGTCATTCGCCCAGTCAGCTGTGCCGGCGGGAAATATGTCCTGCTCACCTGGTCTAACCACGCCGGGAACAAGAAGACCAACATCTGGCGTGTGGACGCCGATGGCTCCAATCCAAAGCAACTCAGCTTTGGCCCTTTGGATGTTGGCGCAATCTGCTCGCCGGACGGGCAGTGGGCTTACTACCAGAGCGTCGATCCATTGCAGGTCATGAGCGTCGGCATGGAAGGCGGAACTCCCCAGGAAGTACCCGGGACCAACGGTCTCCTCAGCCTGCCTGGGCTGGGGCTCTCGCCCGACGGCAAGTTGCTGGTGTTTTTCCACGCCAGCAAAGATCCCCGGACAGCCGGCAAGTTGGTCATGGTTCCGCTCGATTCCGGCCCCAAACCGCGCGTCAGCCTTCTGGATGCCGACCCGCGCTTCGCTGAGGCTCCGAAATTTACCCCTGACGGCAAGGCGCTGGTTTACATCATTTTCGAAAAGGGCACGGGGAACTTGTGGATGCAACCCCTCAATGGATCTGCCGGCCGCCAGCTTACAAATTTCCGGGGGGACGTGATCCAGTATTTCCGATATTCGCCCGACGGAAAGAGCCTCGGCGTGATGCGTACCCATACCGAGTCCGACGTCGTCCTGCTGCACGACATGCAAAGCGCCGGCGGAAATAAGCAGTAGGTTCACCTTCATTTCTATGGCATCGCGAAATCACTTTAAGGGAGATTCAGGGTGGCACTCTTCGCAGGCCGGGCCGTCTTGAACGGGGCCGCCATACTATCACTTCTCGGGGCCGCCGCCGCTCAGGTGACGACCGGCCGCACCTGCACGGAGTTATTGCAGGCACAGGATGCGAGAGCCGTAGCGGCGTGCAAAGCGCAACTCGATGAGGCCGAAAGCGCACCTGCCACGGAACGCATGGCGCGTATCGTCGCCGACGACGAATATGGCATTGCCCTGCTGGCGGTTGCCCATCAGCCCAAGCAGGCACTCCCGTTCCTGGACCGCGAGATCGCGCTCTTGCCGGCGAGCACGGTGAAGCCGGATAGCCTGCAGTGGGCGGTGGCCTTCTGGCATCGGGCCACTGCCTATCAGCAACTGGAGCAGTGGGAGCACGCGGCGGCCGATCTAGCCACCGCGGAAGATACCTTAACCAAGGGCATCGCGGCAGCCGCCGGCGATCAGGCGATGGCGCAGCACTTTAGCGAATTGCGCCAGCGGGTCCGGGCCCAGCGCGCGACCGTGCTGAATCGAATGGCCGTGAAGCACAAAAGCTCTTAGCTACACAATAGTGTTATTAACCCGGGGGCATGGCTGGGCCAAACTCGATTGCCTATCCGGCATAATCAACTAACACGGGGGGTGTTATGCGCGTTTGCATCTGCTGCTGCGTGGCCCTGCTGCTGATGGCCGGGCAAAAGCAAACCTTGCTGGGGGAGCAGGCCGCGGCTCCCGCCAATCCGGGTGATACCGCAACCACCCCTCCCATGAGCGATGAGGAAAAAGCCGACCAGCTGAGCGAGCAGGTAGGCAAGTTAATGGTCAAGTGCGTCAACCTGCTCACCGCGCAAGATCCGCTCTCCTTGGACTATTGCAAACAGCAGCGCGATCTGGCCGAGCAGTATCCTCCACAGTTGCGTATGCTCGATAAGATGATGGCGCACGATGAATACGGGATCGCCCTCGCCGCCTTCGACCACAAGCAGGAGGCGCTGGAGGAGTTCAACCAGGAGATTTTGATCGTGCCCAAGGCAGTGAAGCCGGGCTCGCCGGAATGGAGCGTAGCCTACTGGCATCGGGCCATGCTCTACGCCCAAATGGGTCAAACCGATAAGGCCGACCGCGACTATCGTGCGGCCGAGGAAAATTTCCGTAAGCCATCGGAATCCGCAGACGCAACCGCCGAGAAGAAGCGACGGGCCATTTTGCGCCAGCACGCGGCCCTGCTGCAAAAAGAAGGTAAAACTGAAGCAGCGCATCAGCTATTACAAGAGGCGTCGAGGTAGACCCCGAATTTCCTGCCACGCGGCACCGGACAGAGCAGCGTGTGCGCCTTTCAATAAGGAAAGGCGCATATAGGTTCGCTAACACCACCAGGTTCCACAGGAAATCGGGGGGAGCGAGGCATGACCGAGGAAGCGCCACCCAAAGAAAAGCAGCGGATGAAGGATATTCCTCGTGACCTGGAGCCTTATTTCATCGGCTTTCTCGTGAAAGGTGAACGGTGGGACGATACCCAGGGCGCCGAGGCGGCCGAGCTGCTGCCTCGCCATCTGGCATTCATGCGGGAACAGGTGGAAGCTGGGCGCTATCTGCTGGCAGGGCCGATTACCGACGACGGGCCGGTTGTCGGCATTTTGGTCATTGCCGCCAAAGCCTCTTCGGAGGCGTTAGCCATTGTGGCAGCCGACCCCGGGGTGCAGGCAGGACGACTGAAGGTGGAGGTGCACCCTGCCTTTCTGCCGTCGTTGAAAGACCTGAGGATCAACTATTCTTAGTATCCCGGTTAAGCCGCTCAGCCGCAGCCATGGCCTCGAGGTAGCGCTTCGGCTTTTGCTGCAGCAGTGAGTGCTCAACCGCCTTCCGATATCCGCCGGAATAGATGGCGTAAAAGACGGCCAAGGCGGAGCCAACGCCGAGCGCGAAGCCGAAGAAATATCCCAGCATGATGTTGTAAAAAGCGCCCATGGTCAGAAGCCACCCTGCGCGGAGCGCTCCCGGTGAAGGACCGGCGGCCCGGCACGTCCCCACTCACTCGCATCCCACGCGATAGGCGTGAGGTGGTGGCCGTGGTGACGAAACACGATAGGGCGGAAACCTGGGTTGGCACCCATTTCATCAAAAGAAAGAACAACTTGTCTACCCTTCTGCGTCCAGTGGCCATGCTGCATGGTGTCGTCTCTGCCGATGTAGAGCGTGGTCAAGATCGCCGTGCCATCGGCGGCCAGGGTGAGGGTATAGACCCTTTTGGCCGGATCAGCCGCAGGCGCATGCCCTTGATAGGTACCTGAAAGATCGACCACCCGCTCTTCGCCGGCCATGGGGACGCAGGCGGCTGTAATGAACCAGCAGACCGCTATCAGGTAACGGGATCGCGAAGCAGCGGCGCGCATGACGAATGATCATAGATACCGTAAGCGTCCGCAGTCAGCAAGAAACCGAGCGGAAATGGCGTATTATGCGTCTCTATAGACGACAGTCTCTTGGTTCAGCATAAGGTGCCGATAAAGACAGGCTATGGGAACCGTTGAAGGACAATTCGTCGGATGGCTGGAGGCCGAGCGAGTGGCCAAACCAGAGCACGATGCGCACGCCCAGGTGACCGCCCTGGTAGAGGAGTATTCGACCACGCTTTACCGCGTGGCCTATTCGGTCACGCGCAACCCAGCCGATGCGGAAGATGTAGTGCAGGAAACCTTCCTGCGCGTTCTCCGTCACCGGAACAAGCTGGCTGAGGTGCGTGACTATCGTGTGTGGCTGGTTCGCATTGCATGGAACCTGGTCCTCGACCGCAAGCGGCGAGCCAAGACGCGCCCCGAGACCGATGATTTTGAAGACCTGGCGCGGGTTCTGCCTGCCGGTCAACAGAGTGCGGAAAACATGGTGATCACGGCCCAGCGCCATTCCCACATTCTTCGGCTCATCGACACCTTGCCGGCAAGGGAGCGCGAAGTATTGCTGCTTTCTGCGGTCAAAGAGCTATCTACGGTCGAAATTGCTCTGGTCCTCAAGACAACCGAATCGACCATACGCTCCCGGCTCTACCGTGCGCGGCACGCGCTGGCGGAGTTACTGGAGCAGGAAGGGAGCTTGCAATGAGCATACAGTCGGAAATCGACGAGACGCTGCGTCGCCTGGGAAGTGCTGAGCCCCCCTCCGGGCTGGAGAGGCGCATAAATCGTCATCTGCAGATCCCCCGGCGCCGCTTTTCCTTAACCAGGGTTTCCTTAACCAGGACCCAGGCGGCGTGCGCTTTGGCAGCATGCGTTGCTCTGTCCGCCATCGCGCTCAACCCGGTTTGGCGCGGCCTGGTGTTCCACACCCATGCCCATCTGCAGAGCAGTCAGAGCACTCGGACGATCGACCCGCCCCGAGTGGCCACACCCGCGCCGGGCGGGTTTGGCGCTGCTTCAGCGGTTCACGTACCCGATCAGCCAGTTCCCGTGCAGCCCACGCCGGTTAACCAGGGACGCGGCCGGTCCAGATCGGGACGGGCGCTGCTGCCGAACGGAACCCTGGCTCCTTTACCGCGCGGCGTCGCCGCGCCTCACGCTCTCCCTCCCCCGGCTCCTGTTCCTGACTCGACTCAATGAGAAGGCTTTAAAGCACCGCTTCGATCACGACGTGGACCACAGCCAGCACCACTGCTCCGACAAAGGCGGCGCCGAAGCTTGAGATCTGGAATCCCGGGGAGATCTTGCTCGCCAGCATGAGCATGAGCGCGTTGATTACCAAAAAGAGCAGTCCCAAGGTGAGAATCGCGAAAGGAAAGGTCACCACTTTCAAGATCAAACCCAACGTCATATTCAGAAAGCCGATGACCAGGACGGCCACCAGGGCAGAAGGCAAGCTAACCACTCGAAACCCGGGCACGAGATACGTCACCGCTAACAGGGCCAAGGCGCCCAGAATCCATTTCAACAGCAGATGCAACATCGCTTGATTCCTTTCGCATGAGAAACAGTGGTAACAGCCTACGCTAAGATGACCGGTAAGGGGCAAGATGTCTCTTTTCCTGGTGTCCTTACTGTGGTTCGCTTGGTGTGGGGTTATGCAGTCTCCGCCCGCCTCCCCCGCCGCTTTGCCGGACGCGGCAACCATGCTGCGGGAGGTTGAAGCTCACCAAAAGCAGCTGGACAAAGTGCGCGAAAACTATACTTTCCGCGCGGTGCAGACCGTCCGCCAGCTGGATAGCAAGGGGAACACGAAAAAGGTCGAAACGGAAGAGCATGAGGTCTTTTTTGTGAACGGCCATCAGGTGCAAAAGCTGGTTCGCAAAGACGGCAAGGACCTGAGCCCGGAGCAGGCGCGCAAGGAACAGGATCGGGTCAATAAGGAGGTCCTCAAGATCTCGCAGCCTGGCTACGTCGATCCTGACAAGGATGAATTCACCGTGGCACGCGTGCTGCAAATTGTTACTTTTTCAAAGCCTCGCCGTGTTCGCCTGAACGAGCGGGATACGATTGTCTTCGACTTCGCGGGCGATCAACACTCCAAGACCCATGGCCGGGACGAAGAGGCGCTCAAGAAGGTAAGCGGCACGATTTGGATTGATGAGGCAGAGCATGAGGTCTCGCGCATGAGTGCGACCCTCGACGAGAACTACCATGTTGGCTTCGGCCTGTTGGCTTCGGTCGCCAAGGGGAGCAATATGGTCTTCGATCAGGCGCTTATTCGCAACGAGGCGTGGCTGCCGACGGCGATTGCGTTGCATCTGCAGGCCCGGGCCTTCCTGGTGGCAGGCTTCCGGGCGGATGTCGAAGTTCGCTTCGACCAGTATAAAAAATTCCAGACCGACGCCGTGCAGCAACCGGGGGCAACGGCCACGCATTGAGAGCCGCTTTTTTTGTTCTCGTGCTACAGACCAACGGGTGCCCCATATCTCGCTCGTTTTTCGCGAGATGTGGGAGACCACGGCGCTTCACCGGCCGGTTTTCCACCCTACCGGCGAGGAACATAAAGGTTCGCGTATCCCACATCTCGCGAAAAACGAGCGAGATGTGGGGCACCCATTGGTCCCGTGGCACAAAGAGACTTCCGAACGAAGAATCGCGGCGAAAAACTCCCTGCCTACAATCCGTTGGTTATTTCTGCTGTAGTTTTTGCGTTGCGATTTGACCGGCGGCGGTTTTCGAAGTCTTTAGCTGGGCGTAAATCTTATTTGCTTCGGCGGGATTGGTCTTTTCGTAAAGCGCCGCCAATTGCAACCGCGCTGCATCGGCCGGCACCGTGGTGGTCGGTTTCGCGATCAGCTGGTTGTAAAGCACTACCGCCTGGCTGCTGCGGTTGGTTTGCTGGTACAGGTTGGCGAGCCCCAGCTTGGCCAACGACGCCAGTGGGGCATCGTGCCCGTCCGCAACCTTTGTCAGATAGCTCTCCGCTGCCCCCGTCTGACCCAGGTCCATCGCAGTCAATCCGGCGAAGTACCGGGCGGTCTTGCCCGCCTCAAAGAACCCATACTTGTTGGCGAGATCCACGAATTGCTGGTTGGCCAAGGTCGCCCGCTGTTTGACGGTGGCAAACGTCGTCTCCCCGGGAGTCGGCGGCTGGCCAGGCTGGTTGAGAGGGGCGTTGTAGGTATCCATCGCCTCGCCGAAAGCCAGGTCGGCGGCGGCCGAGCGATTGCTGTAAACCACCGACCCAGCTACCAAAATGGCCAGGCACACGACTGCGGCTACACCCGCACGGATAACCATCGATCGATTTTCTTGAAACCAGTCGACACTGGTTTTGGTGGCGTCAACTAAACGGTCGTGCTTGAGCGCGTGACGTGTCTGAGTATCCAACTAATTTCCTTTAGAAGCCATTTGTGGGAAGGGTCGCAGGGCTATGCCTTCTGCCGTCTGCGTGGGCCTCTAAAGTTTAGCAGCGCCGAAGTTTGCCGGTCAAACGGACGTACCTCGGCGCGCCTTGACACAACGGCCCCGACTCAGGCGGCAGCGACTGGGTCTTCGATCTCGCCGTTCTCGATCTTCTCCCGGCAGTCGATGCAGTAGGGGGTCCAGGGAAGGGCTTCCAACCGCTTCAGACCGATGGTCTTGCCGCAGTGCATGCATTCTCCGTAAGTACCCTCATCGAGCCTTTTCAAAGCCAGGCGGACCAGCGCCAGCTGCTCATGCCCGCTGGTGCTTTGGCTGAAAAGCATCTCTTTCTGGTAAGACTGCACAGCCTGGTCGGCAGCATCCAGCGCGCTGTCCGCTGCCACTTCGCGGCCCTGCTCCACAGCCGAGATCATGGAGTGCTCCAACTGCTTCTCCTGGCGGCGGAGGGTCTGTTCAAATCGTTGTATTGTTTCGGGATTATGCACCAATTTTCATTACTCCTCAACACGGTCAAAATGTCGTTACAGCGTTTTTCAAAGTTGCTGTCGGGCAAGCAGTTACACTTTACGCAGGCGTTCCGCTAAAGAACGACTGCACCTCGCAACTGCCTCCAGATCCTCGTAACTTTGAAAACGCTTCCTAGTGTCGCCTAATTGGACGCGGATTTCCGGTGAAATTTTCTTTCTTTTTAAAATATTTCCTGTTTCTTTCACCTGCTCCAACCCAAGACCGCCCAAGCCAGCCCAATCGGGTATCTGTCCCCGGGGAGAATGATGAAGAAAATAGCACAAAGGCACCTTGATAAGACGCAGCAATCGCAAGAAATGCTCTAGGCTAGTACCCATGTATGAAGACTTCCATGTAACCGATCATTGGACCCGCGAGGACCTGCACTGCCGCTGGACAGCGAACGTAGTGGCGATCGCAACGCGCCACGCGGACGCGGTGGATATCCGGTTTGAGGTAAATGGCCGGCCAGTCTGGATCGCCATGCCGGCGGACGCCTGGGTGGAACAGAAAAAGCGTTCCGGCCACGTGATCACCGACCGTCTGGCCGCCCAGGTAGCCGGCCGCTACCTGAAGCAGGCCGCCGAGAGTGGGTACGACAACGGGCGCGAAATGTACACCATGAGCATCGCCGAAGTCCTGGAGCAGGTGGACGCAGTGATGAAAGAGGCGAAGCACTCCTCCCTGCTGCCGGAACTGCCGGTGATGCCTGCTTCCTAAGGCTGGCGAAAGCAGCGCAAGGGTTTGCTCCAGTGGTTACGCTTGGGTAAACTCGTGCTTGCCTACAGCGGTGGCCATGGAGGTGCCTGCGTGGATTCAGTCAAGGTAACCGCACTGACAGGGAAGCTAGTGGAAGGCTCCCATGTCCACAGGAACCTCTCCACCCCGCAACTGGTGGAAGCGGCGATTGCCCGGGGCGAGGCCAGTCTGGCTGATAATGGCGCCTTGGTGGCCCTCACGGGCGCCCGGACGGGACGTTCCCCGCGAGACAAATTTATCGTGCGGGATGGCATCACCAACGATACCGTGGATTGGGGCAAAGTTAACCAGCCCTTCGACCCGGCAAAGTTTGAAGCTCTGCTGGCCAGGGTCGTGGCCCACATGCGCGAGCGGGACCTGTATGTCCTGGATCTGTATGCCGGAGCTGACGATCAATACCGGCTTCCGGTGCAGGTCATCGCCGAGTACGCCTGGCACGCTCTGTTCGTGAAGCAGTTGTTCGTTCGGGTCCCGGCAGCCGAACTCGGAGGCCACAGGCCTGAGTTCACGGTGATCGCCGCTCCCGAATTCGAGGCTGTGCCGCAGCGCGACGGCACCCACTCCAGCACCTTCATCATCACGGATTTCACCCGCCGCATCATTCTCATCGGGGGCACGAAATACGCCGGCGAGATGAAGAAATCGATCTTCGGCGTGATGAATTTCCTTCTGCCGGCCCGCGACGTCTTCCCCATGCACTGCTCGGCCAATCTGGGGCAAGCCGGGGAGACGGCGCTCTTCTTCGGGCTTTCCGGTACGGGCAAGACTACGTTGTCCGCCGATCCGTCACGGCGGTTGATAGGGGACGACGAGCACGGCTGGAGCGAGAGTGGCATCTTCAACATCGAAGGCGGCTGCTACGCCAAATGCGTCGATCTGTCCGCGGAGAAGGAACCCCAGATCTACCACGCAATCCGCTTTGGCGCGGTGCTGGAGAATGTGGTGATCGATAGCAAAACCGGGACTCCGGACTACAGCGATATCCGCTACACAGAAAATACTCGCGCCGCTTATCCTATCGAGTACATCTCCGAGGCTGTTATTCCTGGCGTGGGTGGTCATCCCAGCCATGTGCTCTTTCTTACCGCGGATGCGTTTGGTGTACTGCCGCCGATTGCCCGGCTGAATCCCGCGCAGGCCATGTACCACTTTCTCTCCGGCTACACGGCCAAGCTGGCGGGAACCGAAGCAGGATTGGGCAGCGAGCCGGTGCCGGAGTTCTCGACTTGCTTTGCCTCGCCGTTTATCCCTCTGGCTCCCGCGGTCTACGCGAAGATGCTAGGCGAACGGCTGCAGCGGCACAACGCGCAGTGTTGGCTGGTGAACACCGGTTGGACCGGCGGCGCGTTTGGAACCGGTAAGCGCATGAGCCTGAAGCACACGCGGGCCATGGTTACCGCCGCATTGTGGGGCCGCCTGAGCGACGCGGAATTTGTCACCGAGCCGGCTTTCGGCTTAAGCATTCCCACCAGTTGCCCGGGCGTCCCTACGGAGTTGCTGAACCCGCGGAATGCGTGGAAGGATGCGCGCGCTTACGATGCGCAGGCTGTCATGCTGGCGGAGAAGTTCGAGAAGAATTTCTCCAAATTTGACGCGCCCGCCGCGGTTCGCGAAGCCGGCCCCACGGTCAGAAAATCGAAGGGCTAGAAGGAGGCGGATTCCTCCTAATTCAGGCGCACAAATCGCTTAACCGCAGGTCCCTCCACTACGCTTCGCTCCGGTCGGGATGACAATTTGTCTTGAAATCGATGATTTCTCAAGACAGCTCCCACTTTGCAAATGAATTGTCATCCCGACCGGAGCGCAAGCGCAGTGGAGGGACCTGCGGTTAAAGCGATTTGTGCACACAGGGCTGAAGCCGTGCCCTTCGTTCTCGCACGTGAAGCGTTGCTTACGGGATTCTTCTAATGCGCCATCACCACGGGTACCTTGGGAGCGACCGTGCGCCCATCGTGGAAGATGGTCACGATCGATCGAGTATTGGTGATGTCGTCGAGGGGATTGGCGGCCAGTACGATCAGATCGGCGCGTTTACCTGGCTGCAGTGTTCCGCGCTGCGATTCGATCCCCAGCAACGCAGCGTTACTCTTAGTCGCGCATACGATGGCTTGCATGGGTGTGAGCCCCGCCTGCACCATGTCTTCCAGTTCTCTATGCTCGGAGAATCCAGGTATCCGCGTAGGCATCGCGCCGGAGTCTGTGCCAAAACCAACCAGCACGCCGGCCTGGTAAACCGCCTTCAGGTTCTGCTGGTCCATGGCAAAATCCGCCTTGTGCTGCGCGGTCTTCGGATCCCGATTTATCTTCTCGGCGTAAGCATCACTGGTGAGGGTGGCGAGCAGCGGGGGGAAGATAGCGTCCTTGAAGAAATCAAGCTGCATGAAGCCGGGATGCTCGGCGTAGATGTAGAACGACTCGTCAACGGTAAAGGTGGGAATGTACCGGACACCCCTGCGCTTCATCGCTGAAATTAACTCCGCGTCGATGGGCTTGTCGCGGACGCTGTGGGCCAGCACGTCCACGCCATCGTCAACCAGCGACTTGGCATCCGCCAGGTAATAGACATGCGCGGCCACGTGTAGATGGTGCTTGTGTGCTTCCTCGATTACCGCCCGGTAGATTTCAGGTTGCATGGAGGGTTTGGTTCCTCCCACGCTGTCGACCCACACCTTGACCATGTCTGCGTGCCGCTTGGCCATCGCGTCCACGGCCGCGCGGGCTTCAGCGGCGCTCGCCGGGCGGTAGATCTGATCGGGGGCCGCGGGCAAGCCCGGGGCAGCGTCCGGAACACCGATACCGCGGTCCGCGGTCAGGACGGTCGCTCCATCAAGTTTGCCCTCGCGCTGCTGCTGACGGATGGAATATAGAAGATCGCGGTTTACCCCCAGCGACAACATGGTGGTGACGCCGTAGCTCTCATATTGCCGCAATTCCGCGAGGACATTTTCCTCGGTGTAGCCGGTGGCCGAATTCTCGCCGTTGACAACCAGAGCTAGATGCCCGTGTGCGTTGATCAGGCCCGGCATCACTGTATCGCCATGCAAATCGAGGACCCGTGCGCCGGCAGGAACTGCGGCTGCCGCCGATTGAATGGCCTTGATGCGATTGCCTTCGATCAGGATGGTTGCATCTTCCGCGGGAGTGCGGCCCGTGCCGTCGATCAGCCGCACATGGGTCAGAGCCGTCACTCCGGCGGACTGGGCCGGAGCCGCGGCGAGCGATAGGGGCGCGAGCGCGCACAACAACGCCACCGCAGAAACTCGATTGCAAGATGTGCCCAGAAGCATGTTCGTCGATTGCTCCTTGTCTCCTGACATCTTACGTCTCCGGGTGAGATACTCAGCGCGAGGTGCACTGGCAATGTGGCTGGCGCTGGCGATTATTCTGATCCTTCTTTGGGTGGGCGGCTTTCTGCTGTTTCACATCGCTGCCTTTGCTCTGCACATCCTGCTTATCGTTGCGGCGGTGGCCCTGGTCATCCACCTTCTGGGTGGCCGCCGCAGAGTTATCTAGCCAAACGGCCTACTCGCTGTAGTGCAACAGGCTGAAGACGTCGTAGTCCTTGAATCGGTCGCGCCCATTGAGAAAGTCGAGTTCTATGGCGAAGGCGAGACCGACAATCCTGGCCCCCAGCCGGCGGACCAGTTTCACAGTTGCCTCCATGGTTCCACCGGTGGCCAGCAGATCATCCACGATCAGAACGTTCTGCCCGGGCTCGATGGCGTCGAGGTGGATTTCGAGCGCGTCCGTCCCATACTCCAGGTCATAGGTCACCCGAGCGGTTTCCGCAGGCAGCTTGTCGGGCTTGCGCACCGGCACAAAACCGGCGTTCAGGCGGTAGGCGAGAGCCGGGCCGAAGATGAATCCCCGAGCCTCAATGCCCAGCACCAGATCCACGTCTTCTAAGCCGATGTAGTGCGCGGCCAATGCGTCGACCAGGGTCGCGTAACCCTTTTTGTCCTTGAGCAGGGTGGTAATGTCGTAGAACAGAATTCCTGGTTTAGGGAAATTGGGGATGGTTCGAATAAGGGATTTCAGGGGCTCACAGTTAATCTCGGGGTGGGGCATGCGTACTTACCAGGCTCCTTCAATCTGAAATGATTCGAGGCCATCGGCCATTGCTTCGTCCATGTCGGTCTCATAGACCGCATCGACACGGCTACCGCGCGAGCCGCGCTCCAGCACGGCTCGCAGCTCCGCCAATTGCTCCAAAGTTCCGGCGACCATAATCTCTACCTCGCCCGCCTCGGTATTGCGGACCCAGCCCTTGAGCCCGCGAGCTCCTGCTTCACGATGGACAAGCCAGCG
Source organism: uncultured Acidobacteriaceae bacterium (assembly GCA_963834205.1). Taxonomy (GTDB): domain Bacteria; phylum Acidobacteriota; class Terriglobia; order Terriglobales; family Acidobacteriaceae; genus PALSA-350. The sequence continues at coordinate 398,147 of CAWIBI010000069.1, forward strand.
GAAGCCAACTCCTTGAACGCGGCCTTTGACGATGTAATGCCGGACCATAAGGATCGGGCCTATGCCCTGGAAAGATAGGCGCCTTCAGCGGTGTCAACGCGGATCTTTTCCCCTTCGTTGATGAATGGGGGCACTTGAACCACCAGGCCAGTCTAGAGCTTGGCCGGTTTAGTGACAGAAGAAGCGGTGGCAGATTTTAGGCCAGGCTCGGTTTCGACCACGGTCATTTCCACCGTTCCTGGCAGCTCAATACCAACCGGCACGCCATCGAAAAACGAGACCTTGATCTGAAGATTGGGGATGAGGTACTCAATGGCGTCGCCCAGAGTGGCGCCCTTCAGGTTCGTCTGCTCGTAATCCTCGGTGTTCATGAAGTAGTAGTCGTCACCGTCGGAGTAAAGAAAATCCATCGGAACTTCGTCGACGATGACCCGCTCGATGGGGTCCGGCGACCGGAAACGGTGTTCGAACATGGCGCCGGTCCTCAGGTTGCGTAGCTTGGCCTGGATAAATGCGCGCAGGTTTCCGGGGGTCCGATGTTCGACGCTGAAGACCGTATGCAACTCGTTGTTGTGCTTGATGATCATGCCCGGACGCATCTGTGTGGCGGGAATCGCCATAAAAGAAAAACTCCTTCATTGACCGCTGTAATGGGGTTACCCCAACCATCGATTGTAGCCCCTGCCCACGGGAAACGGCGGCGACCGCTATTGGGAGAAGATTCGGGAAAAGAAATGGCCGATGCGATGGAAGAAACCATTGGACGGCGGTTTGGGGGTTGCCGGCGCGGATGCGATCTCCGGCTGCGACGACGTAGGTGTCGGGGGTGCCTGGGTGGCGGCGGGCGCCGGGGCGGCCGGCGCCACGCTGGGTGGCGGCTGCACGGTGGCGGCAGGGGGCGCTGTGGTAGTGGCCGGCACAGGGGGAGCCGCTGCGGGTGCAGGCTCAGAGCCGGCAGACGCAGCCGGGGCGGCAGGAGGATTCTCTCCGTTGTAGGTAAGCGGCACGGTAACCTGAGCGTGCGTTTGCCCCGGAGGAACGGTGGGCACGGAGGATGGCTTGGGAGGCGCTGCCAGCCCTTCGCTTTCCGCAATGGGGAAAGCTGTGTCTGCAGCCGTGGAAGAAGGGCCACCCACGGGCCGTCCTGGCGGGGCGGGGGCTGTTGCCGAGTTGCCGCTACTGGCCACAGAGGTTACAGGCATGGCCGGGCAGCCGCAGGGCTCCGGCTCATGATCCACCACTTCCTGCAGACTGCCATGCTGAAAGCTGACGCGCTGATCGGGCAGCACGCGGTAGGCGCCACCCTCCAGTTGACTGCTGACCGTGACATACGGCGCGTCTGTGCCGTGATTGTCTATGCAGGTGTCGCCCTTGATATTCACGCGGATGCTCAGTTGAGCCTGGCCCGGCCCGGAGATAAGGATGCGCAGATCGGGGGTAAGCAAGACATCGGAATACTTGCCCACCGTGTAGTTGGCTTCGATCGCGCCGCGATCGAGGGCCATCATGAGCGCACTGCTCGCGGGGTCGTCGATGGAGCGGTCCTTGGCCAGGTGAACACTGCTGGTCGCGCACAGTTGCAGCCCACCGCCCCTTTGCAGGGCAATGTTCACCGCCTGGTCTCCGGCGGTGATCTGGCTGCCATTCCCTAACAGTGTCTCGCCGTGGGAAATATCGACGGCCCCGGAGACTTGCACCTCGGTGGCCGAGGTTCGTCCGATAGGCTGCTGGGCGGCCAGCGGCAGCGCTGCAAGAGCAAGAGAGGCGGCGAGGAGAATGCGCATTGTCACAGTGAGAGAAAATTCCGGATCAGGCTCTTGCCGTCGACGGTGAGCACGCTCTCGGGGTGAAACTGGACGCCCTCGATGGGAAAGCGGCGGTGACGCAGACCCATGATGGTTCCGTTGCTGCCGCCGTTCTGGACCCGTGCGGTTACTTCGAGCTCCTCGGGCAAGCCCTCGTCCGCAACAATCAATGAGTGATAACGGGTACAAGTCATGGGACTGGGAAGGCCGGCGAAGAGATTGCGGCCGTCGTGCTCTACCGGGCTGGTCTTGCCGTGCATCAACCGTGGCGCCCGCACTACGTTGGCGCCAAAGGCAGCCCCGATCGCCTGATGGCCCAGGCAAACACCCAATATGGGCACTTTGCCGGCAAAATGCCGGATGAGCGGAATGCTAATGCCGGCTTCCTGCGGGGTACACGGTCCCGGGGAAAGCACGATGCGCTCCGGCTCGAGATCCTCGATCTGCTCCACCGTCAATTCATCATTGCGCCGGATGGTCATCTCGGCCCCCAGCTCACCCATGTACTGCACCAGGTTGTAGGTAAACGAATCGTAGTTGTCGAGAACGAAGACCATACGGGCCACTGTCTTCATTAGTGTAGACGCATGACTCCCAGGTCTCAAAAGCGAGACCTGGACCACCCACCCATAAGCGCTAACTTATTTCGATGCTTTGGGTCCAAACTTTCACAAAATCGTCATCCTGAGCGAAGCGCCTCACAGATTTATCGCGTGACACAGCGCTTGATGGCGCGGAGTCGAAGGACCCCGACGGTACTTACCTTGCGCATACCGCTCGGAGCTTTTCAACACGAAGCCCGCTTCTGGCGGACCCGCCACGGCCTTTCCTGGGGCCGAGAACAAGAACTGCTGGCATTTTGCAGTGCATGAAAAAGATGTGCCCGTGACCCTCAAGTGCTTACCGCAGCAAGATCCTGTCTCGCGCTTGGGTGGTTGAAAAGCTTCCAACAGCATGAGCAAGATAACCACCCTAGGGGTCCTTCGACTCCGCGCCATCAAGCGCTGCGTCACGCGATAAATCTGTGAGGCGCTTCGCTCAGGATGATTTTGTGGGAGTTTTGAGGAAAAACGTCCGAAATAAGTTAGCGCTTATGGGTTACCCAGCCTTGGGAGAGAGGCTGGATCCAAAACGCAGCTATTTGCGGGGTTGGCCTGCGGCTACGACGCGCGCTCTTTCGACGGCCCGAACTACCGCCTTGGCCTTGTTGACCGACTCCTGATATTCCTCCTCGGGCACGGAATCGGCGACAATGCCTCCGCCCGCCTGAATGTACCCCTGATCGCCCTTCATCAGCATGCTGCGAATAGCAATGCAGGAATCGAAGTTTCCTGAAAAATCGGCGTAGAAGACGCTGCCGCCATAGATTCCTCGGCGCGTCGGCTCCAATTCTTCGATGATCTCCATGGCGCGGATCTTGGGTGCGCCACTCAGCGTGCCGGCCGGGAAGCAAGCGCAGAACGCATCGACCGCAGAGAGTCCTTGCTTAAGTTGCCCCTCGAGAGCGCTGACCAGGTGCATCACGTGAGAATAGCGTTCCACGTGCATCAGGCTCCTCACCCGCACGGTGCCAAACTCACATACCCTGCCGATATCGTTGCGCCCCAGATCGACCAGCATCACATGTTCGGCCCGTTCCTTCTCGTTGGCCAGCAACTCCTGCTCGATGCGGAGATCCTCTTCCTCGTTGGCTGACCGAGGCCGCGTTCCCGCGATGGGACGGTACTCGACATGACGCCCTTGCACCCGCACCAGCAGTTCTGGAGACGACCCTACCAGGCAGGCCGGCGGAGCAGCCTTACGAGCCTCCAGGCCAAAGCGCAAGAAGTACAGGTACGGTGAGGGATTGACGATGCGCAGAGCGCGGTAGATGGAAAAAGGATCGACTCCCGGCTTCAGTTCAAAACGCTGCGAAAGCACGGCCTGGAAGATGTCGCCGGCGGCGATGTACTCCTTGATCCGAGCGACCGCGGCCAGGAAATCCTTCTTGAGGGTGTGGCTGGTAACGGAGAGTTTGCCCCGTGGCTTAGCCTGTCGCGGCCTGGGGAGGGGCCGATCCAGGCGCTTCTCCAGCCGGGCTAACCGAGCCTTTGCGTCGGCGTAGGCAGCGGCAGGCTTCAGGCGGGATAGATCGGCGGTCACCATCAACTGAATCTGCTTGCGCACATGGTCGAACGCCAACACCTCATCGAAGAACATCAGGCAAGCATCCGGCACGCCAAGATCATCCTTGGCCAACTCAGGCAGGCGCTCAAGCCGCCGCACGACGTCATAGGCGAAGAATCCGACTGCGCCGGAGGTAAAAGGCGGCAGCCCGGGGATATGCGCCGGGGTCTGCCCGGCCAGCAGTTCCTTTAACAAAGCGAAGACATCTCCCTGCAACGACCGGGTCTTGCCGCGCTCGTCGATGACGATCGACTTTCCCCGGGACAGAATGGTGCGATAGGGCCGGACGCCGATAAAGGTATAGCGGCCTACTTTTTCGCCCCCTTCCACGGATTCAAGCAGAAAGGACTGGGGTTCATCGGAGGCGAGGCGCAAAAAGGCGGAAACAGGGGTCTCAAGGTCCGCCGTGAGCGTGCGGTAGACCGGGACCAGGCTGTGGGCCTGGGCCAGGCGGAGGAATTCAGCCCGCGAAGGGGAAATGGCTGTGTCTGCCAGCATTCCTGCTCATACTAAATGGCCATAGCCTGCAGCAGTTAAAGAGTAGAGCATTCCCCCTGAAGAGGAATGCGCCGGGTGTCCTAAGTGGGGCATCTCAAGCATGGGGAATGCCGTTGGGCGCTTGCCCGAGCTTCTTTGGGACGCCTATACTCGATAGGTTTGGGCTAGCTCGAGAAAGAGGTCCCGGCTAAGTGGGCGCGAGAGCGCGCAGGGCTCGCCCGGGAGCGGAATTTTGAGCTGCATCTCTCGCTCTCGATTTCGCCCCGCCGGAGTGCCTGCGCCGTCCCGCCCGGGCGCGAACGGCTCAACCGCGGTGGGACTCAACGGACTGCCAAGGCAGTCCATTTTTCGGAGATAGTTATGCCAACCGTATCGCTCGAGCAGGAGATTAATCCCTGGGAAGCCCAGGCTGCTCGGTTTGACTTTGCCGCACAAAAACTCAACCTGGATGAAGGGCTCTGGAAGGTACTACGCTACCCTGCACGCGAGGTCATCGTGCACATCCCTGTGATGATGGATAACGGAAGCATTGATGTGTTCACCGGCTTCCGGGTACAGCATTCGATCGCCCGCGGTCCGGGCAAAGGGGGCATCCGCTATTCCCCCGATGTGACCCTGGATGAAGTTCGCGCGCTGGCCAGCTGGATGACATGGAAATGCGCCGTGGTCAACATCCCGTTCGGAGGCGCCAAGGGGGGCGTGATTTGCGACCCCAAGAAGATGTCGATCGGCGAGCTGGAGCGGATGACCCGGCGATACACCTCGGAGCTGATCGAGTTTATCGGGCCGGAGAAGGACGTGCCCGCACCCGACATCAACACCAACGAGCAGACCATGGCCTGGATCATGGACACCTACTCCATGCACATGCGGCAGACGGTGACCGCGGTGGTGACGGGAAAACCGCTGAACATCGGGGGCTCGCGCGGCCGCCGGGAGGCGACGGGGCGCGGCATCAGCGTGGTTTGCGACGAGGCCCTGCGTTACTTGAACATGCAACGCGAAGGATGCCGGGTGGTCATCCAGGGCTTTGGCAACGTGGGCTCGAACGCCGCCAAGCTGATGATGGAAAAAGGCTACAAAATCATCGGCATCGCCGAATACGACGGTGGACTCTACAACAGCAACGGGATCGACATCCACCTGTTGCTCGAATACCGCCAGCGCAATGGGACAGTGCTGGGGTTTAGAGGCGCAGAGGCTGTGGATTCTTCTGACCTGCTGGTTTCTGACTGCGAGCTCCTCATCCCCGCCGCCACCGAAAATGTCATCACCAGCCGCAATGCCGATCGCATCAAGGCGCGCATTGTCTGCGAGGGCGCCAATGGCCCGACGACCGCTGTTGCCGACGAGATCCTGGCCGATAAGAAGATCTTCATTATTCCCGACATTCTCGCTAACGCCGGCGGTGTCACCGCCTCCTATTTCGAGTGGGTGCAGGACCGGCAGGGCTATTTCTGGAAAGAAGCCGTGGTCAACGAGCAGTTGGAGAGCATCCTGGCGGAGAGCTTCGGCGACGTGGTCCGCTACGCGGAAGCGCATGCAGTGAACAATCGCATTGCCGCCTACATGCTGGCCATCGACCGGGTTGCCTTCACCATCAAGCAACGCGGTATTTACGCGTGAATCGAGTCACTGGGGCCCGAAGGCCGGGCCCCTTTCGGTTCCTTTCGACCAGGGGCGCCTGATGCATAATGAGTAGAAGGGCGAACGCGGTCCTTTCCTCAACCAATCGAGTCGATCGTGAATCTGCCGAACTCCATCACGATGAGCCGCATCTGCTGCATTCCCTTGCTCATCTGGATGCTGTCCAGCTACTTTCCCTTTCATAGCTTTCACGGTGAACAGGAAATTGCTGCTTCGCTGGTTTTTATCCTGGCTTCGATCACCGACGGGGTCGACGGATATCTGGCGCGCAAACGTGGCCAGATCACCACCATGGGCATGCTGCTGGATCCATTGGCGGATAAGCTGATGATCACCGCGGCCTACATTTGCCTGGTGCAGTTCAACCCCCATCTTATGAAGGCCTGGGTTGCGGTGCTGGTGATCGGCCGCGAGTTTCTGGTCAGCGGCTTACGCTCGATCGCCAGCTCGGAAGGCTTCACTATCGAAGCCAGCGATCTGGCGAAATTGAAAACGGTTATCCAGATTGTTTCGGTGGTGGCCGTTATCCTGGCTCACGGCTGGTATTCCTGGCATTTCGGCTGGTTCATCCTGCCGGTAGAGTGGATTGCGTTCGCCGCCATTTACTTTATGGTGCTGGTCTCCATAATCTCCGCAGTGGACTACTTTGTGGCCTTCTGGCGGAAGATCGATCACGCGGCCGCCGGCCGGCGCTCCCGCAGTTTCGTCCTAAGCCGTAAGCAGGATATGCCTGCAGCCAACAAAGTTGGTTAGCGGTATCGACCGTTCACCAAATCTGGGGGAACGAGCGAGTCTTCCGGTCCTCACCGCGCTGATGTTTTGTATCGCGGGTCCCCGCGATACAAAGCCAAAACACAGCATCCAAAAAGAGAGTTCGCGGCGGTTTTCTCAAAACAAAACCCCGGCGGATGCCGGGGTTTGGCCTGAGTCATTCTTGCTTGTCTTAGGCAGGTACCGCGTGAGCTTGCACATGCACCGGACGAGTTAGCCGCTGCACAAAGTGATAGGGCGGCCAAGGCCCGGAGAGCTGCATATGGCAGTCCTTCAATTGCTGGCTGGCGCTTGAATACTTGTTCTGGTAGCGCTCGATACCCTTGTGGTCGATCAGGTGAGCGATGTCGAGAAGCATCTTGCCGGAATCCATTCTGCGGCAGCTGATCTCTTCATCGAGCGGGCTGAACATCCGGTGCATCTGCACCGAAACTGCCCGCGCCTTGGTCTGCCGTTCGCGTTGACGAGTGGCGCTCTCCCGCAAACTGGACAGATATTCTTTGCCCACACGGTCCATCGGAACCGGGCTGCCTTGTTCGCGGCAGCAGTCGTCCAGAAGGACTTTGAGGTGCATCTCGGCCTTACCGCGCAAACGCTCAACATTGGCAAGAAACTGCCGCTGGTTGGAGCGAATCGACTTTCTCAGGGCTTCGTCGTCCGCAAAAACAGTGCCAAAGCGGAAAGGAAGAACGGTGGAGACTTTAAAACAGTCGCTGATCACACGTGCGTGTTCGACGGCTGCCTTCTGATCTAAATTTTCTGAGGGATGATGTTCACTTACGATGACTGCTAAGTCGCTGGCTGGATAGAGGAAGATCTGATTTCCTGAGATTCCCATCACCGATTCCATTGGTATTGGTTTTCGATGACGGCTGAGTTCAGGAAACGCCTGCTTTTCACTAATGCAATAGGCATACCATGCCATAGAGAGTCACTCCACACACGCTGACGAAGGAAGTCGTCAGCTTTTCTTTACTTTCGTGAGGCCTGGAACGACTTCGTAGGGGAGATCTGGCACGTCCCAGAAGAGGACTGCACCGAACTATCGCGTATCCTAGTCCCGTATAAAGACAACTGGCAACAGAAAGGCTGGGGTGATTCGTTACAAATTGTCCACGCCTGCAAATCGACTTTGTATTGCGGAAAACAATTGTAGCCCTATAAAAACCTGAGGAAAACTTGCCCGAGACTCTAGGGACGGACCACCAGGAAGAGAACCATCCCGGCGCATGCAGCGAGAAGGACGACCACGACGATGGCGATAATCAGCATCGACCGGCGGAACGATCGCAACTCGGCGGTAAGGGCGCGGCTCTCTTCGATGCTGTTTTCATGAACCACCCGCAGACGGGCCATCTGCTGTTCAATTCGCTCTAACTGCAGTGCCTGATTCCTGGCCTGGACTTCTAAATCTCGGCTGCCGGTCTGCATCTCGGCAATTCCCCTAGTAAGCTCAGTAAGATCCGGGGTTGACCTCCCCGTGCCTCGATCGAGCAGGGGCACCAGGCGGGCGAGGTAGGGCAGCAAGACACGCAATTGAAGTAAGAGTTCCCACATAGAGGTTTTCGGGCCTTTCTCTGCCTTTTCCAGGGAGAGCGAGGGTACTGTAGCTTCGGGGGGAGTGTCAGGAAGTCGTTTTTTGGTCATACAGGGCGGCGGCGGAAGGGGTGCCTGCTCTCCGCCATGGTACGCAGTTGGCAAAACCTTGCCTAGAGAGGGCTGGCAGCGAACTTTTCCCGATATTCCATTTTTGGGAACCAAGCGAGTAATTTCTATGAAAAAAAGTGTTGACCCCTCGCTTTAGATCGGGTTAAGTTCTACATGGCTTAACGCGAACGCGACTTTCGGGCATGAATTTCGTGCCATCGTCAGTTTGACTCCCTCTTCCCGGCAAAGTGAAAAACCGGATTTGGAGAAGCCAGGAAGATTGCTGGTCTGGCATCTTTCTGTGGTTTTTCCGCTTCAGAAGAAGGTAATCGAGCGTCCGGGGTGACGGACTCGTTGGGCCCAGAGGACATAGCAGCGCGACATGCAGGTAGTTTGAGACGCATGCGCAACCTGAGACAGAGACCGACAGCGTCTCTGCATGAGGTTCCGCGCGAGGGAATTCCGCCGGAAGCGCTGATTTTGCGGCGCAGGGAATCATTCCAGTACCGGTTGGACGACAAAAACCCAGACGAAAAAATTGTTCCCGTAAGAGGGCAGTCGCGTCTAACACATAGAAATAGAAAATCGATCGACGCTGCGCAAGGCGAGTTCTCGGTTGCCTTGAAAATGCGCATATGGACGGTCAAAGGATGAAGGAGAATAGATATGCGCTCTGATCTTATCTTTGGGGCACTTGCCCACGTTGAAAATCGTTATACACTGTGTCAGCTGGCCTCGAAGGCAACGCGTAAGCTGCACAAGCCCAATACCCGCCTTCAAGACACTACGAATGAAGTCTTAGTTCGCTTCCACCACGAGAGCCCGGCGGCAGCACCGGCCGTAGCTCCTCAAACGCCTCAGATCCAGCAGCGCCGCGCAGCATAAGCGCGGCCTGTTCTGGGCCCCTTCAACGAATCATCGACCTCCGCCAGACACCCGAACCTGCTTAACACCAGCAAGATTCCTTCCCGGCAAACCCCCCGCTCCCCCCGTAGGTGACAATGACCATTTCCGAGTTAAAAGAAAAGAACATAACCGAGCTAAGCCGTATTGCGCGGACCCTGGAAATCCCAGGCGCCAGCGGCTTGCGCAAGCAGGATCTTATCTTCAAGATCCTCCAGGCCCAGAGCGAAAAAGAAGGCCACATTTTTGCCGAAGGGGTGCTTGAAATCCTTCCCGACGGATACGGCTTTCTCCGTTCGCCTGATTACAACTACCTTCCCGGCCCCGACGATATTTACGTCTCGCCCTCGCAGATACGCAAGTTCGACCTGAAAACCGGCGACACCATCAGTGGCAATGTGCGGCCTCCCCATGAGGGGGAGAAATATTTTGCCCTGGTCAAAATCGAGGCCATCAATTTCGAGTCTCCCGAAGAGACCCGCAACAAGATCCTTTTCGACAACCTTACCCCGCTTTATCCACAGGAACGCATCAAGATGGAGACGGTGCACGAAAACACCAGCGGCCGCGTCACTGACCTGCTAACCCCTGTAGGCAAAGGCCAGCGTGGCCTGATCGTCGCTCCCCCGCGAACCGGTAAGACGATGTTGCTGCAGTCGATTGCCAACTCGGTCACCACCAACCACCCGGAAGTCGCCCTGATCGTTCTGCTGATTGACGAGCGGCCCGAAGAAGTGACGGATATGCAGCGGTCGGTGAAGGGTGAAGTCATCAGCTCCACCTTCGACGAACCTGCAGCCCGCCATGTGCAGGTGGCCGAGATGGTCATCGAAAAGGCCAAGCGGCTGGTGGAGCACAAGCGCGACGTGGTCATTCTTCTGGACTCGATTACGCGCCTGGCGCGGGCCTACAACACGATCGTCCCGCCCTCCGGCAAAGTACTCTCAGGCGGCGTCGATTCCAATGCTCTACAGCGCCCCAAACGGTTCTTCGGCGCGGCGCGCAACATAGAAGAAGGCGGATCGCTCACCATCATTGCCACCGCCCTTGTGGACACTGGTTCGCGCATGGACGAGGTCATCTTTGAGGAGTTCAAGGGTACCGGCAACATGGAGGTCATCCTGGACCGCAAGCTGGTCGATAAGCGGGTCTTTCCCGCCATCGACATCCAGCGCTCCGGCACGCGTAAAGAGGAGCTGCTGATCCCCAAGGAAGACCTGCAACGCATTTGGGTGCTGCGTAAGGTCCTCAATCCGCTCTCCCCGGTGGAGGCGATGGAGCTGCTGGTGGACCGCCTGGGCAAAACCCGCAATAACGCCGAATTTCTGCTCAAGATGAACTCCCTGTAGCCGTCAAAAGATTGCGCAGGAGAACCCATCGTTGCTGAATTCTGTCCTGCCCACGGACCAAAGGGTGGCCCATATCTCGCTCGTTTTTCGCGAGATGTGGGAGACGCTGCCCTTCCCTTTAGCTCTTGGAGCATCGAAATACGCCAATCGAGAGCAGCTTCTCCCACATCTCGCGAAAAACGAGCGAGATATGGGCCACCCTTTGGTCCGTGGTGAGGAGATATCCCAAAGCAGATTGCTCAACGCCGTTCTCATGCAGACTCTGTTCTCGATATGCGGGAGTTTACCCGGCGCTGTAATCTGGTAGACACACGGGGAGCCAGTATGGGAACAGAATCCCAGCACCGCAGGGGTGTGATCGCAGCGCTCGGGGTTGGCATGTTCCTGCTTATCCTGGCCCTGACCGCGGTAAATGCCTTCAACCCGCTGCCCCCCTTCCTGCGCCCTCACGGCACTGGCCAGATCTTCCTGTTTACGGCGCTTTCCGTGATCGCGTTTTTGCTGCTGCTCACTTTGCTTGTCTTGCTTTCCCGCAACATTGTGAAGCTGCTGGCCGACCAGCGTAGCCGGGTTCTCGGCTCAAGAATTCGCAGCCGGATGTTGGTGGGCGCTCTTCTGCTCTCGTTCACGCCGGCAGTGTTTATGTTCCTGTTCAGCTTCGGTCTTCTCAATCGCGCCATGGAGCGCTGGTTTTCGCAGCCGGCGTCACAACTGCGCCAGGGCTCTACCCGGGTGGCGCTCGAACTCTCTCAGTACGCCGCGGCAAACGCCAGGGCTGAGGCCGAGTCGCTGGCCAGCTCCCCCACCCTGAATCACTCGATGGGAACGGGAAACACCGATGCTCTATTGCGGGAGATTGGCACCCACCGCATTACCCTCGAAGGTGGCTTCGCCGTGGTCTTCCGCAACGGGGCCCCTATCGCCCAATTTCAATTGCCCCAGGATAACGGCCAAGCCATTATTCGCTCCTGGATGGATGACGCGGAAAGCGATGTCGCCCAGGGACGGGAGGCGTTAACCGCGACCGTTCTGCGCGCCGCCCATCGCAGCGATGTCCCCATGCTCGTGGCCGGCAAAGATGAATACGTGCTGGGGGCAGCCAGCACCGGGGACGGAGGCGTGGTGGTCGCCGGCCTGCCTCTACCGGCAGGACTGAGCGCAACCGTGCAGGATATTCGTTCCGGCGCGCGAGACTACCAGATCCTGTACCGCGCCCGTAACCGGATCCGCTGGACCTACCTGCTGCTGCTGTTCCTGCTGACGACCCTGGTCTTTTTCGCCAGCAGCTGGCTGGCCCTGTTCCTTTCCAAGCAGGTAACCCGGCCGGTGGAGGCTTTGGCGGACGCCATGGATGCGGTGGCCGCCGGGCATTACGCTCACCGGGTAAGGGTTGCGGCGACGGAAGAGCTTGGAGAGTTAGTGCGGTCGTTCAATCGCATGGCGGAAGACCTGGAAGAAAGCCGCGCCCTGGCAGAAACCTCCACCACCCAGCTTTCGGCGGCAAACCGGGCGCTCAAGGAGCGCCGCAGCGAACTCGAGACGGTACTGGAAACCATCCCCAGCGCGGTCATCACGCTCGATCCGCAGATGCGTGTGCTTCAGGCGAATCGCGCCTCACGGAACCTGCTCAGCCCGCGCGAGCACCACGACCTTGCGGGCATGCCATTGGAGTCGATTTTGCCCCGCGAGATCGCCGACGAGCTGATCGTGCTCTTGCGACGCGGCAAGCGTATGGGCTTGGCGGCCACGGAAATCGAGCTGCCCGGGCCGCGGGGCGCTCTGAACGTGACGGCTACTATCGCCCGGCTGGAACTTGGGAATGATCGGGAAGGATGCATTCTGGTGCTGGAAGATGTCACGGATTTTCTGCATGCCCAGCGCCAGGTGGCGTGGAAGGAAGTAGCCCAGCGCGTAGCGCATGAGATCAAGAACCCGCTGACACCGATTGCGCTCTCCGCGGAGAGAATCCGCAAGCATGTCGACCGGCCTACACCAGACTCAGACTCAGTTATTCGCAAGTGCAGCGAGGTGATTCTGGGTTCTGTGCAAACCATGCGCAGGCTGGTGGACCAGTTCGCTTCCCTGGCACAATTCCCCACTTCGAGGCCTAAGGTCTGTGACCTTAACTCGATAGTAGAGAGCTCTCTTGCCTTGTTTGCCGGCAGACTGCAGCACATTCGCATTGTGAAGCGCCTGGGGAGCGGCATTTCCCCCGTGCTCGCGGATCCGGAGGCGCTGAAGCGCGCCCTGGCAAACCTGATCGACAATGCCGCCGAGGCAATGCAGAACAGCCTGCTGCGTGAATTGACCATAGAAACCGGGCTGATCGAAGGGCACACCACCGCGGAGATCGTCGTCGCCGATACCGGTCATGGCCTCAACGACGAAATGCGCGAGCGTCTTTTCCTGCCCTACTTCTCCACCAAGCAACGCGGCACGGGCCTGGGTTTGGCCATCGCCTCGAAGATTATCCAGGAACATAGCGGGGCCATTCGTGCCGAACAGAATAGCCCTACAGGAGCGCGATTCATTATCGAACTGCCGCTGGCCGATGCCAAGAACGTGCTCGAAGCCGCCCTGGTTGGAGCTAATGGCAAGACGCCCTCATGAACCACATTCTGATCGTCGACGACGAGGCGGAAATCCGCGAATCCCTGGGAGAGATCCTGAAAGAAGACGGGTATGCCGTCACCAGCACAGCCACTGCTTCCGAAGCCCTGGTGCTGCTGCGGGATGCCTCCTACGACGTATTGCTGCTGGATATCTGGCTGCCTGATCGCGACGGTCTGGATGTTCTGACGGAGATTCGCTCGCTGGAAATTGAGAGCAAGCCGGAAGTGATCATTATCTCCGGTCATGGCACTATCGAAACCGCGGTCCGGGCAACGAAACTGGGTGCGTTCGATTTTTTGGAGAAGCCTCTCTCCATCGATCGAACGTTGATTCTTCTCAAGAATGCCGTGGAAGCCCGGCGGCTGCGCAGCGAGAACCAGGAATTCAAGCGCCAGCTGCTGATGCATGTGCCTATTACCGGCGAGAGCGTCTCGATCAAGGCGCTGCGCCAGCAGATCAAGCTGATGGCTCCCACGAATGGGCGGGTTCTTATCTATGGCGAGTCCGGTTCTGGTAAGGAGCTGATCGCGCGGGCCATCCATAGCGAGAGCTTGCGCAGCGACCGGGTGTTTGTGGAGTTGAACTGTGCCGCGATTCCGGAGGACTACATCGAGAGCGAGATCTTTGGCTATCGCCATAGCGCGATTCCCAACGGCCCGATGGAAAAGCTCGGCACCTTTGAACGCGCGGATAACGGCACGCTTTTCCTGGATGAAGTTGGGGATATGAGTTTAAAGATGCAGGCGAAAGTTCTGCGCGCGCTCGATGAGCAGCGCTTTACTCCCGTGGGCGCTACGCAGACCATACAGGTCGATGTCCGGGTGATTGCCGCGACCAACAAAGATCTGGAAGAGGAGATCGCCAAGGGAAATTTTCGCGAGGATTTTTTTTACCGGTTGAATGTCATTCCTTTTTACGTGCCGCCATTGCGCGACCGGAAAGAGGATATTTCTTTGTTAGTCCGCGAATTCCTGCAAGAGTTTGGTCGGCAGTATGGGCGTCCACGCATTGAAATGAGCGACGAGGCGATTGCCGTGCTCAAGCAATACCATTGGCCGGGAAATGTACGCGAGCTGAGGAACGTAATCGAAAGGGTGATGATCCTGAACCCCCACACGATACGCATCGAGCGGAAGCATCTGCCCATGCTGGTGTTCAGAGGAAACAGCCGCAAGGGGGAGGAATTCAGCACCCTGCACCAGGCTCGGGAGGCTTACGAGCGGGATTACATCCTGAAGAAGATTGACGAGTGCCACGGAAATGTAAGTCGCGCCGCGGAAGCGCTGGGATTAGAGCGCAGTCATCTGTACCGCAAGATGAAGAGCCTGGGCATTAGCGTTCGCGAGTAGGGGCAGGCTGCGAGAGAGTGGCGCTTTCATTAAAACGGGATGCCGGTTTGGGCGAACTGCGGGCCATTCCTGGAAATGTTTAAGGTTTCTGCGACGCCTTTGCGGGCTTCCCCTTGGCATTGGCCAGATCTTCCAGTTGTTTTCGCCAATCCAGGGAGTCTACAAAGTACCTTGATTCTCGCCAGTTCTCTTCGACAATCACATGCAACTCGAGATAAACCCGCGTGCCCAGCAAGGACTCTATCTCCTTACGCGCGGCCGCGCCGATGCTCTTAAGCTTGCTCCCACCCTTGCCGATCAAAATTGCCTTTTGCCCGGAACGCTCGCAGTAAATCACCGCAGAGATTCGGGTCAAGGGCAATTTCGATGACTTGGCGGCAACGGGCTCCGGCTCTTCGAAGCGTTCCACCACTACCGCGGAAGCATAGGGAACTTCTTCCCCCGTCTCCAGCAATATCCGCTCCCGAATCAACTCAGCGACAAGAAAGCGCTCGGGCTGATCGGTGAACTGTTCCTTGGGGAAGTACCTCTGGCCCTGCGGAAGACACTCCACCAGCTTCATCAACAAGGTATCGAGACCATCCTTCTTGCGGGCGGAGATCGGGATCACTTCCGCAAAGGGATGCAAGGCGCTGAATCGCTCGATCAGAGGGAGAAGCTTGGCCCGCAACACTAAATCGATCTTGTTGATCACCAGGAACACCGGGCAATCGAGCTTTTGAATAAGCTGCAACACAAACTCGTCTTCACTCCGTTCGCGTTCCGCGCGAGCCGAAGAGCCTGCGGGCACTTCGCTCTGCCGAGCGGCATCCACCATGAGGATGACGATGTCCCGGCTCTCCAGCGCCTCGTAAACTTCCTGCATCATGCGCCGGTCCAATTGGGAGCCCGGCCGGTGAACCCCGGGGGTGTCGACAAAAACGATCTGGGCCGCGCTTCTGCCCTTGCGGGCAGGCACTTCCACGATCCCTTGAATGCGGTTGCGCGTGGTCTGAGGCTTGTTGCTGACAATCGCGATCTTCTCGCCGATGAGCGCATTCAGCAGTGTCGACTTGCCTGCATTGGGACGGCCGAGAATGGAAACGAAACCAGATCGCACACCCTAGTGTAGTCCCCTAGCGATCATCGCTCTCAACCGCAGATACACGAACCCGCTCTACCCTGCGGTCCGTCGAAGCGACCACCTCGAACCGCAAGGATTCGGCCACAATCACCTCACCCGGAAGCGGGATTCGTCCGGCAATCTCGCTTACCAGGCCGGCCACAGTGGCAGCCTGGTATTCCTGCGCGACCTGGTAGCCGTCGCTCAACAGGTCCTCAAGCCGCGCTACTTCCAGATCGCCTGGAACCAGCCAGGTGCCCCCAGCCTCGTGCACCGGCACATCCTTCTCGGTGTCATACTCGTGCTCGTCGCTGATGCGGCCGACGAGTTCTTCCAACAGATCTTCAATGGTGACCACGCCGGCCACTCCCCCATACTCGTCGATCACAATGCGCATGTGCTGCTTCTCGCGCTGCATCTCCCGCAACAGCTCGTTGACTCGCTTGGTCTCCGGGACCAGGGCGGCCTTCCGCTGGATGCTGCCGACAGTCTGGGTGCGGGCCGCCGCATCTGCGATATGAAGCAGGTCGTGGGCGAAGGCAATCCCAGTCACGTGATCGAGCGAGCCGCGAAACACCGGAACCCGCGAATAGGGATGCTCCTTGAGCCCGGAGATAAAGGCTTCCAGCGTCATGTCCGCGGGAACCGCAAAAACATGCGGCCGCGGAGTCATGACATCCCGCACCACCTTGTCGCCAAACTCTACCGCGGAGCGGACCAGATCGCGGTCCCCCTCTTCGATGATTCCCTCTTCCTCTCCCGCTTCGATCAGGGCTTCGACCGCCGCCTCGCTTGGATCTTCCTCGATGTCGCCAGGTCGCGGCTCCGCCAGTGCCGCTATCGACAGCAAAAATGCCAGGAACAGGGTGACCGGCATAACCATGTACAAGAGCACGCGGATAACGAAGGTGAGACGTACTACCCATAGCCCGCCGGTTCGGGTGAAAAACACGAAAGGGAGGAATTGATTGAAGAGAACGATCACCAGGACAGCGCCAAGCACCGCCTGGGCCACCTCGGCCGCGCTCGGCGGAGCCCCGTCATTGCCGGCAAAGAGAAGTACGCCGAAGTAGAGAGCTAAGGACGCCAGGGAGAATTGGGTCAGTACCGCGGCGGAGAGAGAAATCCGCTCCCGGCTGAGCCCCAGCCGCGGCTCGATCTTCAGCTCCCAGACGTCGATGTTCTCTTGAAACTCGCCGGAAAGAAACTTGCCCGTCTCCGCATACAGACGGGCTACGTAAGACGAGAGGGTGAGAATGGCGAGCAGGAGGGTGATGACGAGCGCGGAAAGGAGGTTCATGATTTCCCGCCCCGTTTCGGACGCCGGCTGCGCTCCACCAGGCCCGCCGGCAAAGCAAACTGCCTTCGTAACCGGCTTTCGCGGCGGCGCATCTGCCCTTGATCACGTTCGTGGTCAAAACCAGCCAGATGCAGCAGGCCGTGCAGAATCAATATCTTAACTTCCATTTGCAGAGGGTGTCCGTGCTCCGCCGCCTGGACCGCGGCAGTCTCCAAAGAGATGGCCAAGTCACCGCCCCGGCCGCCGTTCGCTGCCTCCGGCAATGCCGGGAAGGAGAGGACGTCGGTAGCTTTGTCCTTGCCCCGAAATTGAAGATTCAGTGCGCGCAGACGTTCATCTCCCGTCAGGAGGACGGAGAATTCTCCGGTAAGCCCTAGCGCTTCTTGAGCGCTAGCCAGAAACCGGTTGAGGTCACGCTTGCCAAGAGCGGAGGCCGGCGCCATCGCCTGGGCAGCTTCGATTACGATCATCTTGCCGCGTCTTACCGCAGGCCCTATTGTATGCCGTAGCCTATTGTGGCTTTGGCGCCGACTTGGCCGGGACACCTTCGCGCATGCTCAGCGGCAATTCCCTCTGCGCACGGCCAAAGCTGTCGTAGGCGCGGATGACCCGCTGCACCAGGTGATGACGAACGACATCGCCGTCTTCAAAATGGCAGAAGCGAATGCCATCGACTCCGCGGAGAATCTCGATCGCCTCCACCAGCCCGCTCTTCTTGGGGTTGGGCAAATCGATTTGAGTTACGTCGCCCGTGATCACCGCCTTGGAGTTGTTGCCCAGGCGGGTAAGGAACATCTTCATCTGCTCGCTGGTGGTGTTCTGCGCTTCATCCATGATGATGAACGCATCATTCAGGGTGCGGCCGCGCATAAATGCCAGCGGGGCTACTTCGATCACGTTCCGCTCCAGCATCTTGTCCACCCGGTCCTGCTCCAGCAGATCGTAGAGCGCGTCGTAAAGCGGACGGAGATACGGATCCACCTTCTCCTGCAGTGTCCCGGGCAAGAAGCCCAGACGCTCCCCTGCTTCGACCGCGGGTCTCACCAGGATAATGCGACTCACCTTCTTGGCGAGCAGAGCGGAAGCAGCCATCGCGACCGCCAGATAAGTCTTACCGGTGCCCGCCGGGCCGACACCAAAGACCATATCGCATTCTTCAATGGCTTCGAAGTAGCGCCTCTGGTTGATGGACCGGGGTTGGACCATGCGCTTGATGCCGGCGGAGCGCTGCTTGCCGCTCTCCACCAGGCTGCGCAGGGTCACCGCCGGATCGGCCGTCACTAACTTGAGCATGCCGTGCAACTCGCCGTTACACAGCAGCGTACCGTTGCGCCGCAAGTGCTCATAATCGGCGAAAATTCTTTCAAAGCGGGCGATTGCTTCCGGCGCCCCCTCCACATGCAGGGCATCGGACCGCAAATCTACGCGCACATGCAGATTTTGCTCGAGTAGTCTGAGGTTCTCATCGCGAGTCCCGAACAGGGGCTCCAGGTTGGGCGTGATTTCCAGCGCTTTTTTCATCAAGCGGTGAAATGACCTCCTATCAGTTCCATGAGGACTGACATGATTGGCGGGGGGTTGGTTTCAGATCTGTGGCACAGCGGGACAGGAAACTGCGCTTGCATCGGATGTTTAGCCGGATTGGCGGTAATCACCAGATATTTCCCGTGGATGGGCACAGAGTAGCGTTTGGCGGACAACACGTCAACGCCTATTCCGTGAATTGTCACTTATTTGGATGCACTATGGTGACGGTAGGCTGCAGGAGGGGCGGCCCATATCACCTTATCCGCGGTTACCGGTCCACTATGGTGACCGCGGGCTGCAGCAGGCGGTAGAGATTGACCCCTGCCGTCAAACCCCGTAAACTTGAGGTTTGTGGGCGATTCGGAAATTCTTCCGCCTGCTTCCAGTTTAAAGAAAGCTAAGGGTTTACCATGGCAAATCATGTGTCGGCGCTGAAGCGCGCCCGTCAGACAGTCAAACGTACGGCTGTCAACCGCTCAAACAAAAGTCAGGTTCGCAAGTCACTTCGCGCCCTGCGCGAGGCTATTACCCAGGGCGATTCCTCAGCAGTCACGGAGCAATATAGTAAGACCGTTTCGGAGCTCGACAAGAGCGTGCAAAAGGGTGTGCTGCACCAGAACACCGCCTCCCGCTACAAGAGCCGCTTGCATGCGCGCGTGAAAGCCCTCACCCAAAAGACATCCTAAGAAATCCCAGGCTTACTTCTTCTGCGCCAGCGGGCCGATTTTGTCCGGCGCCGGCGCTGCAGGCTCGGGGACTTTGTAGATCTCGATCGCGCCCGCGCGCAGCACCGCCAGGTGCTCGCCATCCTCCGAGAGCGCGAAGTTCTCACCCGAGGTCAGGATGGGCGAGGCATTGGTGGTCAGCAAAAGGGCCCCGGTTGCCGAGTCGAAGACCTGCACTACCTGCTCGCGCACATCCTCGTCGTCCAGCGAGTCGGCCAAGTCAACAAAGTGGGTCGCCCGCAGCAGGCCGACGGCAAAGCGATCCCCTGCTTCCGAATGGGCGAAGGTGGGCCACACCAGATGGCCCTCGCGACGGCCGGTCCAGAGCTTCTTTCCGTCAATCGTCCAGGCGTCGAGATAAATATCCGGCGACTTAGGACCGCAGCTCTCGATGAGCAATGCCCTGGGGTTGAGAAAACTCTCGTGAGGCGTGCAGGTGGATGCCACCTTGCCCAGGACGAGCGGCTGCCCGTCAAATGGAATGAAGCTCACCACGAATTCATCCTGGCCCTTACCTTGCCCCACACCTATATATCCGGTGGAGGTGATGGGCACAGTGACGGGCAAGTGAGTATGCAGGGCGGCCAGTACGTGTCTTGAAGGAACATCCATAAGCGAAATCTGGGTGTCTTCTGGGGGCGGCGGATCGCCAAACTTCGCAGCCTGTTCTTCCAGCCTGGTGTGTTCCTCAGGCGTGTGCTTTTCATATTCATGCTCGACCACCAATATGCGGCCGTCCGGGGAGACTTGCGTCGCGTAAACCGGAGAGGCAACGTCGACATAAGGGTGCAGCTTCAACGACGAATCGGTGAGCAAATAGGAATTACGCTCGCGGATGAGAAACTTGCCGTCGCCCAGTGACCACAGGTAGCGCCCGCGGTCATGCATCCGCCATTCCGAGGACTCCAAGACCTGCCCGTCCGCGACGCGGAGAACCACGGCGCGAATGACCTGGTCGTCCTCCGACGGTTGGGGGTTTCTCTCCCGCTGCAATAGCCGGTACTGATGGAATGTGAACAGCAGGCGATGGTCGTCGATAAAGTTGAGTGAGCTGAAAACCTTTTTCGACAGCAGGTAGAGCTGCCCAGGCGGGCGATAGCCCAACGGATCAACCGGAATGCGTTCCTCGGGACTCGGGGGAGGCGGCGGGTTGCTATGCGATGAGCCCGAGAGAGTCCAGGGCGCCCCGCCCAGGCACAGCACCAGCGCCAACACAGTGGGCGAAAGAAGGCGGCTCAACATCATTCTTCTAGTCCTGCAACTTTCAGTGTAGAAGAAATCGGGCCTACTGATCAGAGACGCACAAATACACTTTGCGATAGCAAAAGGGTTTGTGTTTTCACAGATCCATCGCGTACTGGGCTGAGGCTATTACCGAGGCCCGGGGACGCGGCTCGCTGGCCAGTTCGATGACCAGGCGCTCCAGTACCAGGCGCTTGTCCGGGGGGGAGGAGCGCAACTCCAAATCGGCCTGGGCGATCAGGCGAAGCATCCCGGTAAGTTCCCGGCGCGAGCCATAGCGGCGAGCCTGGCGGATCAGATCCTCGGCGGCAAAGGGAGGCATGCGAAAACCTTGCCATAATGCCTGCCAGATGGCGCGCGAGTCGCGGACGTTCTTCTCCAGGATGACAACCATCTGACGAAAGGTCCGAGCGAGCATATAGAGATGTCCGATGGCCGAGTCCTCCCCGCCGTCGGAGGCATTCAGCAAGCCATGCAGCAGGGCCAGGGCGCGGGGTTTGTCCCGCGCCGTAATGGCGTCTGTCAGCTCGTAGAGCGAGCGCTGCTTGGCCGCCAGCACCAGGGTCTCCACGTCGCCGAGGGTGATACGCCCCCGGTCAGAAGCGTAGAGCATGAGCTTCTCCAATTCACTGGAAATGAGCATCATATCCGCGCCCAGGGCATCGGCAAGCTCACGGGCGGCATCGGGATCGAGCTTCAGCCCACGACTGTCGGCGGTCACGATCAGCCAGCGCACGGCATCCGCTTCATCCACCCGGGCCAGTTCCACCAGGCCACAATCATCGCCCAACGTTTCGCGGATACGCTCATAGCGGTCTTTGTCCTGAAGATCCATCCGCCTAAGGTCGGCAGGAATACGCAGGTGGTCGGCGACAAAGATCAGAACGGCCTGGGGATTGGGCGAGCGGAAGTAGTCTTTCAGCGCCGCGAACTCATCTTTCTTGGCGCCGCGGGTGTAGAGGTTTTTCAGGTTTCGAACGAAGATGACCTGAAACGGCGCCATCAGGGAGGGCGTTTGCGCCAGGTCGAGCACATGAAAAATGCTGGTCTCAGCCAGATCAAGATCGCTGAGAGAGAACTCGCGCAGCGTTGGGTCGATGAGTGAGTCTACGATGGCGCGGCGGCAGCGTTCGTAGAGAAAACTTTCGTCACCCGCGAGCACGTACCCAGGACGCAGCGGCGCTTTTGACTTTACCTCGGCCACGAAGCGATCCGATGAAGCGAAGCTGCGGAGTTTGCTTGCGTCGTCCGTGGGCATCAGAAGGATTCCAGAATATCGCTCACCAGCGCCTGGGCAAAGTCTCGCGAGAGCCGCTCGACCGCGGGAGAATCTTCTTCGATAAAGCTCGATAGATCGGTGGTGGTCTCGAACTGCTCGTGAAAAACATAGTTGTTGTGTTGGTACAGGACCCGTTGGTCACGATCGGTCACCAGAATATTTACGGTGATGGTGATCAGGAAACTGGACGTGACACTGGTGGTCTGGCCGGCCACCGCGGTGGTGGTGTTGGTTCTATAAGTCAGCGGCTGCACCGATTCGGCGATGATGGTCCCATTGACGCTGGCATCGGCGCCATCGGAGGAGCCGGCCGTGACGCTGAGGCGGGTGCGATTGTTAAACTCGCGAACCACGGCTTGCGTCATGGCAACTTCCGTGTGGTAGAACTGCGTCTTGTTCTTGAACATGGGGACGGCAAGGGTGTGCACCGCGTCCGGCAGATGCGCAGCGGATCCCAGGGTGTGGTATCCGCAACCCGAGATGGCAGGCAAAGCCAGGGCAACCAGCAGAACAAGAGAACCGCGCATGCTGGGTCTATTGTCGCATCCGCGTTCGATTCCAATTGACCGGGCGACCTACCCCAGGGGCTGAAAAGGTTGCGTGAGAACTGGGTTTTGCGAATCCAGCCCCGCAGGGGCGACCTGACCTTAGCCCAGGACGACAGTCCTGGGTTTTCGCCACCCCCTCCAGGGAAGTCCCGTAAGGGACGGCTGAATCCATTCCCACCCGTTTCAGCCGTCCCTCCCGGGACTAGCTAGCCCATTGTTGCGACGCGTTCCCAAGACTAGCGTCCTGGGCTAAGTTCAGGCAGACTTGTCCAAATTAGGGTTTTGACAAACCCCTGACTGAGCGTCCGAACCGCTTTAACCGCAGGTCCCTCCACTTCGCTTCGCTTCGGTCGGGATGACAATTCTGTTTTGCAATCGAAGATTCTTCAGGAAATCTCTGTCTTTGCAACAGAATTGTCATCCCGACCGAAGCAAACCCGGATTTCCTGCCACGCTGCACTGGACAGGGCCGCGTGTGCGCCTTTCTGTAGGGAAAGGCGCATGAAGTTTGTCGAAGCCACCAAGTTCTACAGGAAATCCGGGGGAGCGAAGTGGAGGGACCTGCGGTTAAAGCTAGCTCTTCGAACCCACAATTCGGGCAACCCGATTTGGCTTTGGCCAAGCTTTCCTAATGAAATCAGCAAACTACATCGTTTGATAAGCGGTTTTCTTGCTAATTTGGACAGCTCTGAAGTTCAGGTCGCCCCTGCGGGGCTGGATTCGCAATCCCAGTTCTCGCGCAGACTCTAAAACCCTCGTGATTTCGTGACGTTTGTGCCGGGGATAACAACCCGAGGGACTCTGGCCATGGCTCGTTACCCTAAACGACAAAAGCCCCATTTCCTTGGAAATGGGGCTTTTGTGTCAAACGATGCGGACTAGGCTGGTGAAGGCTGGCTTTCGCCGCCGAAACCAGGAGCGCGACCGGGCTCCGGCTTGATCACGTGCTGCACGTCACCGGTCGAATTGCCCGACGGCGGTAACGGAGGCAGCGGAGGAAGATCCTTACCCTCGATGATCATGCGGATCTCATTGGCGTCCAGAGTTTCACGGTCGAGCAAGGCCTGAGCCATGCGGTGCATGGTGTCCTTGTGGTCGCCAAGGATGGAATAAGCCGACTTGTAGGCCTCGTCCACCAGGCTACGCACCTCAGCGTCGATCTGCCGCGCCGTTTCCTCGGAGAAGTCACGGTGCTGCGCAATCTCGCGGCCGAGGAAGATCTGCTCTTCCTTCTTGCCAAAGGTCAGCGGACCCATACGGCTCATGCCGTACTCGCAAACCATCTTGCGGGCCAAATCCGTCGCCCGCTCAATGTCATTGCCGGCGCCAGTGGTCTTGCGGTTCATAAAGATCTCCTCGGCACAGCGGCCGCCCATCAGGATGGCGAGCTGGGTTTCGAGGTAATCCTTGGTGACCGTGTGCTTGTCTTCCTCAGGCAACTGCATGGTCACACCCAAAGCCATACCGCGCGGGATGATGGTTACCTTGTGCAGCGGGTCTGCATGATCGCGCATGGCGGCTACCAGAACGTGGCCGGCTTCGTGGTATGCCGTGTCGCGCTTGTCATCCTCAGACAGGAGCATGGACTTGCGCTCGGCGCCCATCATGACCTTGTCTTTGGCCAGCTCAAAATCGAACTGGTGGACAGCCTTGCGGTTGGCGCGGGCTGCATTGAGCGCTGCCTCATTCACCATGTTGGCCAGATCGGCGCCAGAAAACCCAGGGGTGCCGCGAGCCAGGATGCGCAGATCAACATCTTCCGCCAAGGGAACTTTCTTGGCATGAACGCGCAATACTTCCTCGCGCCCACGCACGTCCGGCCTGCCCACCACTACCCGGCGATCGAAGCGGCCGGGGCGCAACAGAGCCGGATCAAGCACATCGGGGCGGTTGGTAGCGGCGATGAGGATGACACCGTCGTTGGACTCAAAACCATCCATCTCGACCAGCAGCTGATTGAGGGTCTGCTCGCGCTCATCGTGCCCACCACCGAGACCGGCTCCGCGGTGACGGCCGACTGCGTCGATTTCGTCGATGAAGATAATGCAGGGCGCATTCTTCTTACCCTGCTCAAAAAGGTCGCGTACCCGGCTGGCGCCGACGCCGACGAACATCTCGACAAAGTCGGAACCTGAGATGGAGAAGAACGGAACATTGGCCTCGCCGGCTACCGCGCGCGCCAGCAGGGTCTTACCTGTGCCAGGAGGTCCGACCAGCAGGACTCCCTTGGGGATACGGCCACCCAGCTTTTGGAACTTCTGCGCTTCCCGCAAAAACTCGATGATCTCCTTCAGCTCTTCCTTGGCCTCATCCACACCGGCCACATCTTTGAAGGTGATCTTCTTCTGCTGCATGGAGAGCAGGCGGGCCCTGCTCTTGCCGAAGGACAAGGCCTTGTTGCCGCCGCTTTGCATCTGCCGCAGCATAAAGAACCACAAAGCCGCGATCACGATGATGGGAGCGAAATTGAGGAGGATGGGTAGCCAGGAATTACCTTGCGAATCCTTGACCGTGATGCTGACCTTGTTATCCTGAAGAATTTTGAACATCTCAGGATAGTTAGCGGGGACGATGCTGTGGAATGGTTCCCGGTCGCTGGCATAGTGGCCGCGAACTTCATTGTTAAGGACCGTCACGTCGCTAATCTTGGCCGACTGGGCATCCTGCATGAATTGAGAAAACGAGATCTCCCGGTCATGACCCACGCCCGTGCTCTTCTGGACTATCTGCCAAAGTAGAACCAGACAAGCCAGGATGAATACCCAGAAAATTATTGTCTTGACCGTTGAATTCACGAAAAACCCTCTTTCTACTGCGCCTCAACTTAGGGAAGGGATCATTCCGGGCGTAGCCACCGCTACACCGGAAAGCTCTTGCAGCCTTTTACTAGACGACAGTTATTAGACGACGGTAACCTGCCGCGGATTCCTAAGACTTGCATTTTGCATTTGGATACGGCCAACAACCCGTAAGTGCACCACACCCGCCGCCCCTTGCGCCATTTTTTATTCTACTCCGCGTAAGCCGGAAACGCCTGCGAAACCTAAGGAAAGCGTGTCCGAAGTTATACGAAAAGGGCACTGACAACGGAGTTACCTCCTGGTACCCTGGTCATTCGGGCAGGGTTTGGACGGTAAACCGGAAGCGTGGCGCTTCAACCTCAACCCCGCGCATCCAGACAATTTCTCCTTCAGACTCGACTACGGGCCAGTTTCTTCGCGCTGCGCCCATCACGTGGAGCCGGTCGAGAACCTCTGCAACCTTCTTTGGACCCCGGCTGTGGCGCAGCGTAACCCGATCGCCGGCCCTCCAGGGCCGCAATACGGCGGATTGCGAAGCAATAGCCTCTGCCTCGCCGCGTACACATACACCGTATTCGGGCGCCCGAATCTCGCCCGGCAGGATGAACTCATACGCCGGACCAGCAGGGGCGGCCGGCGGGACGGCCCTGCGGGTTAAACGAATCTCCCGTGGGCTGCGCTCAACCGTAATGTGGCCAGGAAGCTCAGCCTTGCGGGCGCGGGAACCCTCGGCCGGCGCCAGGTCTGCCATCGCCAAAAGCAGTTCCGTCTGCTCGAAGCTGAGCCGAGCCCCCAGGCCTCGGGCGGCAGCACGCAGAACCCGCCGGGAGACGGCGGGATGCAGGGCGTGCAACCGCGCCAGCTCCATCCCCACGGTTTCTTCCTCGGGATGGGTGCTGGCCGAGCGCCCCCCGCCTCGGCTTGGCCGGCCAGGCAACAGCAGGGAGGGCATCAGGCGACCCAACTCCTCCTGCCAATATGATTCCTCGTCAGCGGAGATCGACGCCAAACGCGCCAGTTGCTCGGCAATCCGAGGATTGAAGGTGCGCAGCAAAGGCAGCAACTGCAGGCGGATACGATTGCGGGTATGCGCCTGGTCCTGATTGCTGGCGTCTTCGCGCCAGGGCTGCGGCAAGCCAGAGGAGCCAGGCCTGGATCTCGGCATGGCTGTTATCGAGGAAAGGCCGTAGGATGCGTCCCGGCTTGTCTTCGAGAACCGGATGGATGCCGCTGAGCCCCTCAGTCCAGGCTCCGCGCAGCAGCTTGTGCAGCACCGTCTCCGCCTGGTCGTCCAGGGTGTGCGCGGTGGCCACCGCGTCCGCCCGTCCATCCACCATCAGCTGCCGGAAGAAGGCATAGCGAAGATTGCGTGCGGCCTCCTCCAGGGTCTCATGGAGGGTAGCGGCCGCGGCCGGCGCATCGGTGCGATGCAGATGGAATGGCAACTCATGAGCCGCCGCCAGCTCCGCGACAAATGCCGTGTCTTCGTCGGCGGCGGCTCCGCGAATGCCGTGATGCACGTGGGCAACGGAAAGGACAATGCTGGGGCGCTCCTCGAGCATGCGGCGCAGCAAGGCCACGGAGTCGGCGCCCCCGGAGACAGCGACGGCAATCCGCTGGCCGGGACGAAAAAGACTGGTGCGGAGAGTTGGCGGCTGCATCTCTGCGCCTATGTTAGAGCGGTTTCACAACGGGAGAGAGAACCGATCCGTTCAGCAGTGGACACACAGTAACCGGAACCGCTCTATACTGCGGGCATGTACGAGATACGAGTAGCGACGCCGGCAGACGCGGCCGTCATCACCCACCATCGGCGGCGCATGTTCGTCGATGCCGGGCGCCAGGACAACAGGATTCTCGATGTAATGGCGGAGCACTTTCAACCGTGGGTGGAATCCAGGCTTGCCGATGGAAGATACATGGGCTGGCTGACCAGCGAAAACGGCAAGGTGGTTGCCGGAGCGGGCTTGATCGTCCTCGACTGGCCACCGCACCCGCTTGATCCGCGCCAGGATAAGCGCGGCTACCTGTTGAATGTTTATGTTGAGCCGGAGCATCGCCGCAAAAGGCTGGCCAGCCAGCTGATCGATCAGGCACTGGCCGAGGCCCGCAAACAAAAGATTCGGGTGGTCGCGCTCCATTCGACCGATGCCGGTGAACCGCTGTACGAAAGCAACGGCTTCCGCCGAACCAACGAAATGTTCTACGTAGAGCCGGTCGAGGGCTAAGCGGAAGAGTGCTCGCGGCGGTACGTGCTGCTATACTCCGAGGTTTATGCGGGTTTTCGTGATTCTACCGGCAGCGGGAATGGGCACGCGCATGGCGCCGGGCCACGCCACTCCCAATGCTCCCAAGCAGTTTCTTTCCCTCCACGGCCTGCCGGTTCTGGTGCACAGCTTGCGGGCCTTCGCCGCTGTGCCCCGGGTGAGCGACATTTATCGTCGCCGTCCGCAAACCGGAAATGGGCCGCATGCAAGCGCTGATTGCTGAGCATGCGTTGGCCTCGCGGGTGCGGGTGGTGGAAGGTGGGGATACGCGGCAGGAGTCGGTGAGCCAGGCGCTCAAGGCACTTTCGGCGGACGACAATGACATCATCCTGGTTCATGATGCGGTGCGGCCGCTGATCGACCCCGCGACCATCCAGCGAACCATCGAAGCAGTAGAAATTTATGGCGCGGCGATCGTAGGACTACCGGCAGTGGATACTATCAAGCAGGTGGAACGTACCGCCCGCGGGGCCATTGTGACAGCCACGATTCCCCGGGAATACATCGTGCAGGCACAGACGCCCCAGGGTTTTCGCTGGAGCGTCCTGCGTCAGGCCTTCGCCGATGCGGAAGCGGACGGGTTCCTGGGAACCGATGAAGCCAGCGTCGTCGAGCGGTCGGGCGCGCAGGTCGCAGTGGTCATGGGCTCTCCGGCGAATTTGAAAATCACCCATCCCGGCGATCTGAAGTTGGCCGAGTTTTACTTGCAACACCGGTCCTGACGACCCGGCAATTGCAGCATGCTCTGCAGGCCGTACCAACGCGGAGAACGAAAAAACGATGAGCATGAGAATAGGCTATGGCTGGGACTCGCACGCATTCCAGGCCGGCGTGCCTTGAAAATAGGCGGCATTGTGATCGATCACCCGGAAGGCCTGGCTGGGCACTCCGATGGAGACGTGCTGTTACACGCAATTACCGATGCCCTGCTGGGCGCGCTGGCAGTTGGGGATATCGGCAGTTTCTTTCCCCCCGGCGATGCTCGCTGGAAGGATGCGGATTCCGCGATTTTCCTGAACCTGGCGCTGGAAGAAGTGCGGACTGCCGGCTATCGTATCGTCAACGTCGACACCACGCTGGTGCTGGCTGCGCCCAAGATCGGGCCCATCTCCGGCGATATGCGGCAGAGGGTGGCCGAGTTGCTAGACATCCTGCCAAACGCCGTGGGCATCAAGGCCAAGACGCCGGAGGGCTTGAATCAGGATCATGTAGCGCAGGCCCACGCCGTGGTTCTGCTGGAAGCAATGGATGACAACGACGGGCATCGGCCTGCTGGAAGCGGAGATCGACGATCCCCAGACAGTGGAAAAGGTAGTGAGCGAGCTGGTGGGCGAGGCCACCGGCCGCAGCAAGAGCCGACGCATGGTGCCGCTGCCGGCCTTCGATACCGAAGACATCACTTAAGGCGGATTTCCTGTTACTAGTGCGAGAGATATCGTTAAGAGCGTCTTTTCCTGACGGAAAAGCCGCGCCATCCTTGCGGCTCGCGGCACAGCTATAAGAAATCCGCCAGCGCGTATTCCGCTTGCCGCCGTTCGGCGCGAGAGGTAAGCTAGCCACCACCTTACTGTGGAGATTTAAGCCATGTATCCGACCTATGGACTGGGGCACTTCCATTCCCTGATTTTTCTAATGTTCTTTGGCTTCTTCGGCGTATTTATCTCCATCATTGTGCTGATTCCGTACTGGTTTATTTTCAAGAAGGCCGGCTTCAGCCCCTTTCTCGCGCTGCTGATATTCCTGCCGGTCATCAACATCGTCATGTTGTACTTCCTGGCCTTCTCGCGATGGAATGTAGTTCCCGCAGCGCAGGTCTATCCCGCGCCGCCGCCGGTTCCCTACCAACCGCGGCCCTAGAACATTTAGCATCGTCTCAGCGATGCCAGACGTCTCCCAAACCCCTCGTGTTCGTTTCGCGCCCTCGCCTACCGGCTTTCTGCATGTAGGCGGCGCGCGCACTGCCCTCTTTAACTGGCTCTTTGCCCGCCACGCCGGTGGCGTCTTTATTCTGAGGATCGAAGATACCGATTTCGAGCGCTCCTCCCAGGACATGGTGCAGGGCATTCTCGATGGCATGCGCTGGCTCGGCCTCGAATGGGACGAAGGACCGTTTTTCCAATCCCAGCGGCTGCCTCTCTATCAATCCACGGCCGAGAAGCTGCGGCAGAGCGGGCATGCCTACTACTGCTTCTGCACAAAAGAAGAGCTGGAACAACGGCGGACGGAGGCGGTAGCTGCGCGGCAGGCCTCCTATGTATGACCGGCGGTGCCGCGCTATCGATCCATCGGTGGCCTACGGGCGTTTTCAGAATGGCGAGCCTGGCGCGCTGCGTTTTGCGGTGCCCGAGGGCGGCGTGACCGGGTTTGACGATGCGGTCTTCGGCCGGGTGGAATTCGCCAACGCGGAACTGGAGGACTTCGTTCTGCTGCGCTCCGACGGCGTACCTACCTATCACTTGAGCGTGGTTGCCGACGACCTGGATATGAAGCTTACCCACATCATTCGCGGGGCCGACCATATCTCCAATACACCCAAGCAGGTGTTGCAATACCAGGCCCTGGGGGAGCCTCTGCCGGTCTTCGCCCATCTTCCGCTGATTCTTGGACCCGATAAGAGCCGGCTTTCCAAGCGTCATGGCGCCACCAGCGTGCTGGCTTACCGGGAGATGGGCATCGTGCCGGAAGCCTTCCGCAATTTTCTGGCCCTGCTGGGCTGGACACCCAACAGCGCCGGCAAGGAGGTCTTCGCTTCCGGCGAGCTGATCGAACTGTTCTCGCTCAGCGGCATCGCGCGGTCGAATGCCGTCTTCGACAATGACAAGCTGGCCTGGTTCAACACCGAATGGATCCGCCGATACTCGCCGCAGGAGTTGTTGCCGCTGATCGAAGAGGAGTGGGCGAGCGCCGGGTTCCGGCCCGACCGTTCGCACCAGGAGATTCTTGCGGCGATTGCTTTGCTACAGCCCAGAGCGCGCAGCCTGAAAGATTTCGCGGGAGCGTTTCGGGGCTATTTCAGCGATGCTTACGAATACGATACAGCTGCTGTGGCTAAATTTCTCGGTGACGAGAAGGTCCGCGGGATGCTGGTGGAACTGGGCGACCGATACGACCGCCTGGACGAATTTACGGAGGCGGCGGCGGAGCAGTTGCTGCGGGCCTTTGCCGAGGAGAAGGGAGTTAAAGCCGGCGCCCTGATCAACGGATCGCGGGTCGCGCTGACTGGTCAGGGCGTAGCGCCGAGCCTGTTTGCAGTGATGGCCTCGTTGGGCAAGGAGCGAGTGGTGAAACGGCTAAGGGCGGCCGCCTCGATACCAACTCCGCAGGATGTGGTTAGGGAGTAGCTGCGCTCGGAATGACAAAGGGGACGGTAGCGCTTCCCTCTGCATCGCATGTTGCAATGAACATCGCGTGTTGGATGAACAATGACCAAATGGAAGCGCCGCCCTCCCTCAAGAAAATCTTGGGGTGCCCCATTCAAGCCTTCTTTTGGCTTGAGTGGGGTTGTTGCGGACTCCAACACATCCACTCCGTGTCATTAGGAGCAGCAGATTTGCCTGCGGCAGTTAAGGTAGGAATGAAAGTTGCCAAAGTAGTCGTCGAGGGGTCGGACGGGTGCCCCACGTTCGCCTCAGCGTACGTGGGCCGAAAATGGCATTTTTCAAATGCTTTTCCTAAACGGGCGCGAGAATCTCCAGGTGGAAAAGAAGCAAGGGTAGGGCTACGCCCATCTTCTTCGGCCCACGTACGCTGAGGCGAACGTGGGGCACCCGCCACCGACGCGCATCCAACTCTACCGGAAGCCTCGTTGTTCATTAGGAAGCGCAGCCGAGGGATCTGCAGTTCTCACACACATGCCCCTACTGGGCTATCACAGTCACGGAAACGGGAATCGTGTGCGGAGGCATGCAGGCATTCGAGTCGCATGCCTGGTAACGAAGGGCTCCGTTCAGAAGATGCCGGCCGGGCCGCGCCGTCAGGTGGACATGCAGAATGAACTCGCCCGTGTACACGCTAAGCTTCTCCCGGGGAGCCAGCTGCAGGGCGTACTCGGTGCCTGGCGGGAAATCGACCGCAGTGACATTCAGACCAGGCCCTTCGACCACCGCCAGCCGGGCCGGGATCAGCGACTTCTCCAAAGGGGCGTGGGAGTTGATGTGCAAACCGTCAGCCACGCGGAAGTGAAGATCAAACTGCGCGGCATGACGCGCCGGAATCGTAACCTGCTCGGGGTCGAGGAACTGGACCGCGGCAGCCCGATCGGCGCCATCGGGCAACGGCAACGGCTGGTCCTTGAGCACCTGCGCGACGCACAGACTCGCTGCCAACGCGCAGACGGCCATCACCATAGCCGGCCGGAACACGCTACTGCCCTCCGGTGGCTAAGGCCTTCTTGATACTGGCTTCCACTTCGTCTTTTGAGACCAACCCAGCGGTCTCCGCAACGATTTTTCCGTCGCGGCCGACAAAGTAGGAGGTAGGAAGGAACTCAACCCCGCCATACTTGCGCGATACCGCGTCGTCTCCCACCAGCAAAGGGTAGTTCAGACCCTCCTCCTGGCCGAATTTCGCCAGCTTGGTTCGGGGAGTGTCGGCATCATCCTCTGAGACGCCGAGGATTTCAAAGCCCTGCGCGGCATACTGCTTGCGCAGAGAAACCAGCCAGGGCATTTCAATCTTGCAGGGCGCGCACCAGGTCGCCCAGAAGTTGATCAATACCGCTTTCCCCCTGTAGTCGGAGAGGGAAACCTTCTTTCCCTCGACGGTCCGCAAACTGAAGTCGGGAGCGCGCTTGCCGCGCAGATCGGGCAAGCCCTCGTCGGCGGCGACATCCTGTTGCACCGATTGATTGTTGGCACTTTCAGGAACCGGTACGCCTTGAACCTGACGTTGTACGTATTGCTTGCGGCGCTTGTAGTTGGCATATCCGGACCACACCATGAGCGCGAACGCGGCGATAACCAGAAGAATGACCCATTGATTGCGCTTCACGTTGTATTACCTTCTCCGGGAAACAGCCGGTTGCACACGAGTGTGCCATGACCCATTCTAATTTACGGTCCTGCTACGATCATTGTTTTGCATTGAGAAGGGATGAAGACGCTGACTCCAGCCCAATTGATACGCATAGAAGCCGAGGCGCTGCTTCGACTTGCCACCCGTCTGGAAGACGGGATGTCGGCCGATTTCACCCGCGCGGTGGAGCTGGCAGTGGACTGCGGGCGGCGGCGTGGGCGCGTGGTGGTCACCGGCATCGGCAAAAGCGGGATTATCGCGCAAAAGCTCGTCGCCACCTTCAACTCCACCGGCACCCCGGCCTTGTTCCTGCATGCGGCGGAAGCGCTGCATGGCGATCTGGGTATGCTGGCCCAGGGTGACCTGGTGCTGGCTCTTTCGTCCAGCGGCGAGACTGACGAGATTCTCCGTTTGTTGCCTGCGATCAAGCGGGTGGGCGATGCCCTCATCAGTTTCTGTTGTGCCATGAACTCGACCCTGGCGTTGGCTAGCGACGTGGCGCTGGATCTAAGCGTGGAACAGGAAGCCTGCGGGATGGGCCTGGCCCCTACCGCGTCAACCACCGTGATGCTTGCCCTGGGGGATGCTCTGGCGATCGCGGTCTCGCTCAAGAAAGGTTTTCGCCCGGAAGACTTCGCCGATTTACATCCCGGCGGCCGGCTGGGCAGAAAGCTGGCCAGGGTGGCTGAGCTGATGCACACCGGGGATGCTGTTCCTATGGTCACCGCCGCCACACCCATGCCCGCGGTGATTTACGAGATGAGCCGCAAGGGCCTGGGAATGACCACGGTGACGGAGGGGCAGACCCTGATCGGCATCATGAGCGACGGGGACCTGCGCCGGCTGCTGGAGCGGAAGGGACCGCTGGCGCTGTCCATGACTGCGGGCGAAGCCATGAACGCCACGCCCAAAACCATCGGGGCCCACGAGTTTGCGGCGCGCGCGCGCGGCATCATGGAAGAGAAAAAGATCACTTCGCTGGTGGTCGTCGACCCTCAACATAACGTGGCCGGCGTTCTCCATCTTCATGATTTGTGGGGACTTGAACTGATCTAAAGCGGTTTCGCAATTACTTTGGTCTCATAAAAGTCGCGAGGAGTGGTTTTCCTTGGGAGAAAACCACGTAAAGCTTATTCGCTTCGATCTATACCAATTGCGAAACCGCTAGCTGGGGGCGGCTTCGGCCGCCTCAATGCTGTCGTAAGTCTGGATCAGAGTATGAGCGCTGGTGAGTTTGAGCAGCTCGGCAACCCGGTAGTTGACGGCGACGAAGCGGAGAGTACGGCCGCGGCGCTTGCCGGAGACGTAATAATTCAGCAGGGCGCCGAGCCCGGCAGAATCCAGGTAAGGCGATTCGGTGAAGTCGATGATGGTGAGTTTCTCCGTGCCGCCCATGAGAATCTTCTGAAACTCGAACAGATTGGCGAGGGTGATGGGGCCGTGAAGGCGAAAGATGCGGGTCTCTGCCGTACTGCCTGGAACCACTTCGAAGGTCAAAGGTTCGTTATACATAGCAACCGTGATTGTAAAAAGCGTACCGCCCGGTTTGATGACAGTCCAGTGAATACCGCCGTGAACCGTCGCTGGACCATTTAGAATTAGTGGATTGCCCCGAGGAAAGTATCCTTGCACCGTTGGTCGAAGCTGTTCATACCCACCCTGCGTGAAGCCCCGGCCGACGCCGAGGTAGCCAGTCACAAATTTCTATTGCGTGCCGGATACATCCGTCAAGTAGGCGCCGGAATTTACTCCTACCTCTTCCTCGGCCAGCGCTCCATTAACAAGATTCAGGCGATCGTCCGGCAAGAGATGGATCGCATCGGCCAGGAGTTCCTTTTGCCCGCGCTGCACCCGCGCGAGTTGTGGGAAGAGAGCGGCCGCTGGACGATCATGGGGCACAACCTGTTCAAGCTGCAGGACCGCAAAGGGGCCTGGCTGGTGCTGGGCATGACCGAAGAAGAGGTGATGACGGATATCGCGCGCAAAGAGCTGCGGAGCTATAAGCAACTACCCCAGATCTGGTACCAGATTCAGACCAAGTTCCGGGATGAACCGAGGCCCAGGGCCGGGCTGCTGCGGGTACGCCAGTTCATCATGAAGGACAGCTACTCTTTCGACCTGGACGCGGACGGTCTGGATGCGAGCTACAACAAGCACGATGCGGCCTATCGCGCGATTCTGGCCCGCTGCGGGCTGGAGTTTGTGGCGGTGCAGGCTGACTCCGGCGCCATGGGCGGCTCAGCATCGCAGGAGTTCATGGTGTACGCCGAGGCCGGGGAAGACCTGATTGCCAGCTGCCCCGCGTGCGGCTATGCGGCCAATGTCGACAAAGCTACCTCGCAGCTGCCGCCGGTGGCAGATCTGCCGGGGGACGATCTGCCGGAACTGGTGCACACCCCGGGCCGGCGCACGATTGAGGACGTAGGGTCGTTTCTCCAACTGGCGCCGGTCCACTCGATCAAGACTTTGGCGTACATGGCGTTGAGCGCGCAGGCCAAGGCGGGGGCGGCGGAGATCGCCAGCCCGGTGGTGGTGCTGCTGCGGGGTGACCACTCCCTGAATGAAGCCAAGCTAGCCAGCCTGTTTCCCAACGCCAGGGAGATACGGCCGATGCAACCAGAAGAGATTTTCAAGACTTTTCATTCGCCTGTTGGTTACCTGGGACCGATTGGATTGGATATTCTGGCGGCCGAGGACGAAGCGGAAGCAGGCAAAGTTACCGTCGTACTGGATCGTGCGCTCGAGTCCCGGCGCAATCTGGTCGCCGGAGCCAACAGGGAGGAATATCATCTGCGCAATGTGACCCGGGGCCGGGACTTTGTTCCTACCCTGACAGCCGACGTGCGCAATGTGACGGAGGGGGAAAGTTGCCCCCAGTGTCCGCCCGGCAATCCGCTTAAGGTGGCGAAAGCGATCGAAGTTGGGCATATTTTCAAGCTGGGTTACCGGTATTCCGACGGGATGGGGGTTCGTGTCCTGGACCCGAATGGTAAAGAGGTCACGCCCATCATGGGCTGTTACGGGATCGGGATTGAGCGCATCCTAACGGCAGCCATCGAGCAAAACCATGATGGCAACGGCTTCTGGCTCGACCGCTCGATTGCACCCTTCGATGTGGTGGTGACCGTAACCAACATGGGCGACGCAAACCTGGCAGCCACCGCCGAGCGGGTGGCCACGCAACTTGAGGACGCGGGCTTTGAGGTTTTGCTGGATGACAGGGACGAGCGCGCCGGCGTCAAATTTAAAGATGCCGACCTGGTAGGTATTCCCTACCGGGTGAATGTAGGCAAGAAAGTGGCAGAAGGCCGGGTGGAGCTGGTAACCCGCTCCGAGGCGTCCAGTGAGGACGTGGCCATCGCAGAGATCGCGAAGCGGCTCCCACCTTTGAGGAGTTCTTAACTTGGCAGTCAAAATCAAAGTGGTGCAGGCAAGCTTGCTCAAATACCCGCTGCGCAACATCGCCCTGATTGTGGTGGGCGGCACGCTGTTGCTGGGCTTCCTGGTTTGCTGGTCGATCTTCGGCTACTACTACATCAAATATGAGCACATTGTGGATGAGCGGCTGCAGAAGCCCTTCGAGCAGACGGCCAAGATCTACGCGGCTCCTAAGGAAGTACGCGTCGGCCAGACGCTGAGCGCGCGGGTGGTAGCCCAGGAATTGCGCAACGCCGGCTACAGCAGCGACCGCGATCGTGAACGCTCGCAGATGGGGACCTACTCGCTCAACAACGCAAGCATCACCATCCAGCCCGGGCCGCAGTCGTACCACTCCGAGCAGGGCGCCACCGTCACCTTCAACAGCGGCCTGGTCAGCCAGATCTCCGGCGATGGCGGCCAGTCATTGGAAGCCTATGAGCTGGAACCACAGCTCATCACCGGCCTCTCCGAGGGCCAGAACCGTACCAAGCGCCGCCTGGTCACTTACGATGAGCTACCACCGAACCTTGTCAATGCGGTGACTTCGATCGAGGACCGGCGTTTTTTTGACCACGGGGGCGTGGACTACTTCCGGATGCTGGGCGCGCTGCGCGACGATCTGCGAGCCGGCCGGCGGAAGGAGGGTGGATCCACCCTGACTATGCAGCTCGCCAAGAACTTCTTCCTCACGCCGGAGAGGAAGGTGAAGCGCAAGATCATCGAGATTGCGATTACCTTTCAGCTGGAGCATCGCTTCAACAAGCAGCAGATTTTTGCGCTTTACGCCAATGAGATTCCGCTAGGCCAGCAGGGAAGTTTTGCTATCAACGGCTTTGGCCAGGCGGCGCAGACCTATTTCGGCAAAGACGTGAAGGATCTGGACCTGGCGCAATGCGCGATGCTCGCCGGCATGATCCAGCACCCGAGTTTTCTCAACCCCTACCGCCATCCCGAGCGGATTATGCAGCGCCGCAACCTGGTGATCGACGCCATGGTGGAAACGGGCAAGATTACCCAAGAGGAGGCGACCCGCGCCAAGGCTGAGCCGCTCAATCTTACACAGATCAACATCGATGCGGGTGAGGCGCCGTACTTTGTCGACCTGGTACGCGACCGGCTGGTGCAACACCTGGGGGACACGGATTTTAACCATGAGGGGCTGCGTATTTACACCTCGCTCGATCCGGACCTGCAGCGAGAGGCGTCGGACGCAGTGGCCCAAGGCATGAAGGCGGTCGATCTGCAGGTGGAAAAACTGCACGCGCGAAGAGTCAAGCAGGGTGATAACTCGCCGATCGTTTATCCTCAGGTTGCGCTGGTCGCGCTGAATCCGCATACTGGCCAGATTCTGGCCCTGGTGGGGGGCCGGAACTATGGGGCAAGCCAGCTCGATCACGCGGTGCAGCACAGGCCGCCCGGTTCTGCATTCAAGCCGTTTGTCTATGCAGCGGCGTTCAATACCAGCCTGGCTGGGACCATACTGACGCAGCCACCTCCGCAGCCGCAGGCAGACGTGGAACAGGTAGCCGCCGCCCAGAACTCCGCCGGGCAAGTGGCGGAGATCCGGCTCCGCCCGACCCAGGCAGGCCAAGCGGGATCTTTACCGCCATCACCAAGCTGAATAATGACCCTACCATCTTTGAGGGCGGCTATGCCCCGGCTAATTACCACCATGACACGCGCTTCCTGGGAGACATCACCGCGCGCACGGCTCTTGCAGAGTCTGAAAATAACGCGACCATATCGCTGGCGCAGATGGTTGGTTACAACAACGTGGCGGCGTTGGCCCGGGATGCCGGGATCAAATCTGCCCGCGGAACACCCTCCGTCGCGATAGGCACGTACGACGTCACCCCACTCGATTTGGCCGGGGCCTACACCGTCTTCGCCAATGGCGGAGTGAAGATCGATCCCTGGATGCTGGCTTCTGTGCGCTCAGCCTCTGGCGATGTGCTGAATGACTACACGCCCAACTCCAAACCGATCCTCGATCCGCGTGTGGCGTATTTGACGGTGTCCCTGATGCAGGCTGTGATCAACTCGGGAACGGGCGCAGGTGCGCGTGCGGCCGGCTTTACTGCTCCTGCAGCCGGCAAGACCGGAACCGAGAACGATGCATGGTTCGCCGGGTTCACCAGCAATCTGCTCTGCGTGGTCTGGATAGGGAACGACGACTATACCAACCTGAAGCTGGATGGCGCCAAGGCCGCTGTGCCACTCTGGGCCGGGTTCATGAAGCGCGCTGTCCAGTTGCCGCAGTACTCTGATACCCGCGAGTTCTCGGTGCCTGCGGGTGTCTCGATCGTGCGGCTGGATAAGGTCACCAATCTGCTCGCGGACGCGAGTTGTCCCACGGACTACGACATTGCCTTTCTTGACGGAACGGCGCCGGCCCAGACGTGCGATGAGGCTGCCGGCGATCAGCGGAATGTGTTCCAGAGGATTTTTGGCATTGGCAAGCAGGCTACGGTCGCTCCCGCTCCCGTCGGGATGCCGGCGTTGCCTCCGCCGTCGGTGGGTTCCCAGGCCGCGGCAGCTCCACCCCAGCCGGGGACAGTGCCGCCCAATGCCGATCAACAGCAGAAGAAGAAACGGGGTTTCTTTGGGCGGCTGTTTGGGTCTAAAGGGGACGATAACAAGCCAGCGACGCCAGATCCCAACCAGCCTCATTAGCGGGTAGTTATCCCACCCAAGCCAACAGCAGGCTTGAATGGGGTTGTTGCGGGTCCAGAGAGCGCTCCCGTTCGGTTCGTTCCTCCGGCAACAGAACCAAATGAAAGCACAGCAAATGACCGGACTCTCTGCATTAGCCAAGAAGGATTGGGTGCCCCATTCAAGCCTTCTTTTTGCTTGAGTGGGGTTGTTGCGGACCCCATCCCCGAGGTGCTTTCCTCTGCATCGCATGCTAGAAAAACGAACCGCAGGTCGCTCCACTACGCTTCGCTCCGGTCGGGATGACAATTTTGTTTGAGGTAGAGAACTTCTTAGGATGAATCCCGCGTCGCAACAAAATTGTCATCCCGACCGGAGCGAAGCGTAGTGGAGGGACCCGCTGTTATCTGTCTCCGTCACGGTGCTTTATACTTTCTGGCAATCCGGGCACCAGTAGGTGGAGCGGGCGCCCAGGCCTTGTTTGCGCATCAGAATCGTGTTGCCGCAGCGGCGACAGCTCGACCCGGCGCGACGATAGACCCAGAGCCTGGCCGCAGGGTCAATTGAGCCCGTGGTGCGCCGCCCTCCGGCGTAAGTCACACTTGCCGCGAGATAACGGCGCGCTGTGGAGAGAAGGCAGTCCACCTCTTGCGCGCGCAAGCTATCAATCCGGCGAAAGGGATTCACTCCGCAGGCAAAGCAGATCTCAGACTTGAAGACATTTCCAATCCCGGCCATTACCCGCTGGTTAAGCAGAACATTGCCAACCTCTTCACTCCCGTACTCAAGCAGACGGGTCGCGGCTTCATCCGCCGCAAAAGACTGGCCCAACAGATCGGGCCCCAGACCCGCAACTCCCGCGAACCGCTCCAGAGTGCGCGCGGTGTGAAAGCGGGCTACCGGCACATTGAAGGCGACTGCCAGAAAATCAGCGGTGCCCAAGACAATGCGCATGTCGCTTCGAGCCCGCTTCCAGCGCTCACCCACACGGTAGATGTGCCAGCTGCCGCTCATCAACATGTGCGTCGCCAGAATGAGGTCGCCGGAAAAATGGATCAACAGCCATTTGCCGCGCGACTCCACTTGCTCGATGGTGCGCCCGGTCAGCGGAGTCTGATCGTCGACGCTGGCCAACGGCGCATAGGCGGTCTCAAAGAGCGTGACCTGACGGCCGGCAAGCGCCTGATGCAGCGCGCGGGCAGAGCGGAAAATTGTGTCGCCTTCAGGCATTCAAATTGAGTTGGTCGCGCCGGCCAGCATTGCACGGCGAAAGTTGAGGCCGTGCACAGCAAGATGAAAACCGGCTTCCTGTAGAAAATGCGCCAGGAAGTGTTGGCCCGCCGGCTGACCGTTAATTTGTGAGATCAGCATGCCACCCCGCTGGTCTTCACGGCGTTCCATCTCCTGTTGGGCCAGGCTAGCCAGAAACTGGCTTAGATCGCGCGCGGTTGTCGAACGGTCCGGTTCCTCGCTGGGCAGGAAGACCTGAAAGTTGGGATTATTGCGGCGTAGATACGCCACCAGCTCACCATTACGCAGCACCACGCTGGCGCCTGCGCTGCGGGTGAGCCCACGCGTGGCATCCTCTTCGCCGGCCGCCGGCCAGCGCAGCACAGAGCCATATAGATTCGCCGGATCAGTCGCCGCCAGAGTTACCATTTCCGGCTTTTCCAACGGCGGCCCACTGCGCAGGGAACGCAGCAGGTCGACCGCCGCGGGCAGAGCAAATTGCGTCGCCCCCAGGCCAGCCACAAAATACCCCCGGCGTATGCGGCCACTCTCTTCCAGCGCCTTGAGCACATCGTAAATGGCGCTGAAGCCTCCGGGCAGATTCTCGCTGGCCGCCGACTCACGGGTGAGCACGCCATAGCGATTGAGCAACTGGTTGGCGAAGGCGTGGCTCCATTCCGTGGGAGAGGCTGCGGACGCGGGCACCAGGCTCCAGCGGCCCTGGGCGCTCGGTGGAGTGGTGCGCCGGGAGCGGAAGGAGGGCAGGTTGTGCTGGCGCTTGGGCTGGCGTGAAGTGGCCGGCCGGGCGACATAAGCGCGCAGGGCGTGAAAGGTGTCATTGGTCACCAGGCCGCGCCACACCAGGTTCCACAGCGCATCGAGGGTCTCGCCGGGGTATCCCCCGCCGACCTCCTCGTGCAACTGGGCGAAGAACGCGGCACCGCTCCTCCCCAGCTGATCCAACAAAGCAAGCTCACGCGGGCTCAAAGGGTTTTCTGCCGTTGGCGCGGGACGGGGAGGGAGCAGAGTCCTGAGCTTATCGGCCAGGAACAGGCCGATGCGCCCGTCGTGCTCACCCAGCGAATCGAGCCCGCACCAGACTACTTCGCCGGCGGCAATCAAGGTGTCCAGACTGCCGGGGGAGTAATTGGCGAGACGGGCGGGAAGAATAGAGGTTTCGAGTAGAGAAGCGGCCAGCGGCGCGCCCTGCAGATGCTCGATGGTGTCCAACAAAGCATCGAGACCACGCCGGCGCTGCAGCACTCCCTGCCAATGAGTCGCGAGGCGCGCCAGTGCCTGCTGCTCGATGGGCTCTACCTCGCGACGGAGACGAGCCAGGGATTTGCGCCGGATGAGGCGCAACACCTCGGCATCGCACCACTCGCGGTAAACACCGCCCGGGCGGAAGCCCCCTTCCACAATGCGGCCGTCGAGGAGCAACGTCTGCAAGGCGCGTTCTACCTGCGGCGCATCGAGGACAAAGCGTTCGCTCGCCTCGCGCAGGGTGAAGGGACCGTGGGTGCGGGCGTAGCGGCGCACCAGTTCAAGCACCGGGGCGGCCACTGGCTGCAGCAAGGCCGTCGCGATGCCGGGAGGAAGGGGAATGCCCAGCGCGTCACGATAGCGAGCCGCGTCTTCAATGGCAATCAAGCGCTTCTCCCCGGCGATCTTGATTTCGAGCAGGCGGCGGGCGCGGAGTAGCCTCTCCAGATGTCCGGCCAACTCCGGGTCGGCGAGACGGCGCAGCAGCTCGTCGCGGGTGAGATCGCCGATGCGCAGCAGCAAATCGTGGATGCCGTCCGCGGAGCGAATGCGCTGCGTCTCCAGCAGCCCCTGAAGCTGCTCTTCCACTTCGGCAATGGCATCAGAGTCCAGCAGCTCGCGCAGGTCGGCATCGCCCAGCAGATCACGTAACTGTTCCTGATCGATGGAGAGGGCCTGGGCCCGGCGCTCGGCCAGCGGCGCGTCTCCATCGTAGATGTAGTTGGCCACGTAGCTGAAGAGCAAGGAGGAGGCAAAGGGCGAAGGGGTGCGGGTGTCGGCCACATGCACACGCACGTTGCGCTGGCTGATGGCGCGGAGCGTCTCGAGCAGGGCCGGCATATCGAAGACATCGCGCATGCACTCGCGGTAAGTTTCGAGCAGGATGGGAAACGAGGGATAGCGGGAGGCGACGGAGAGCAGATCGTAGGCTCGCTTGCGCTGCTGCCACAAAGGCGCACGGCCCTGCGCGCGCCGCCGCGGCAAGAGCAGCGCCCGGGCGGCACTCTCGCGGAACTTGGCGGCGAACAGTGCTGTGCCGCTGAGCTGGCGCAGCACCAGGTCCGTAGCCTCGTCCGCGTCGATCAGGATCAGGTCGGAGTCGGGCGGCGCGTCGCTGTCGGGGAAGCGTAACACGAATCCATCATCGCCCCACATCGCTTCCACATCCGCACCGCCACTGGCACGAATGCGGCCGGAGATCGCCATAGCCCAGGGCGCGTGAATGCGGCTGCCGAACGGAGTGAGCACGCAAACGCGCCAATCGCCCATCTCGTCGCGCGTGCGCTCGATCACGATGGTGCGATCGTCGGGAACCGTGGTGGTGGCAATTTCCTGGTCGGCGAGGAAACGGATGAGGTTTTCCGCCGCCATGGAATCGAGATCATGCTCGCGGGTCAGGCGGCTCAACGCGG
Source organism: uncultured Acidobacteriaceae bacterium (assembly GCA_963834205.1). Lineage (GTDB taxonomy): Bacteria > Acidobacteriota > Terriglobia > Terriglobales > Acidobacteriaceae > PALSA-350. The sequence continues at coordinate 440,676 of CAWIBI010000069.1, forward strand.
CATTCCGCGGCATGGCTCGCAGTTCGCGCACTAGCTGGCCGATGCGGCGGCCAAATTCGAGCGGCCGTCCGGCGTTGTCTCCATGCCAGAACGGCATCTTGCCGGGCTGGCCCGGCGCCGGTGAAACCAGCACCCGGTCGTGGGTGATCTCGTCGATCCGCCAGGTAGAGGCGCCCAGGATAAAGGTGTCGCCGGTCCGGCTTTCGAAAACCATCTCTTCGTCGAGCTCGCCCACGCGGACCGGCTTGCCCTCGGCGCCCGAGAGAAATACGCCATAAAGCCCGCGATCGGGGATCGTCCCGCCGTTCAGGATGGCGAGCATCTTGACCCCCTCGCGGGGCGCCAGCGTGTCGCGCACCCGGTCCCAGGTGATGCGCGGCCTCAGGTCGGCGAATTCGTCAGAGGGGTAGCGGCCGGCAAGCAGATCGAGCACGCCGGTGAAGGCATTGCGGGTGAGGCTGCTGAACGGAGCGGCGCCGCGAATCAGCCGGAAAACTTCTTCGACGCCGATCTCGATCAGCGGGGGCGGCTGCTTCCGCTCCGCCGCCGTTCGTAGGGCTAAGGCGGGAGGCTGCGCCACGATGGCGACGATCTGCTGCGCCAGCACATCCAGCGGGTTGCGCAGAAAGCGAGTTGATTCCACCAGGCCCTCGTGCATGGCCCGGGTCACAGCGGCGCAGGCCACCAGGTCGGCGCGATATTTGGGAAAAATGACGCCTTCGCTGGCCGCGCCCACGTGGTGCCCGGCGCGGCCAATGCGCTGCATGGCGCTGGCCACGGAAGGCGGCGCCTCAATCTGCATCACCAGGTCGACCGCGCCCATATCGATGCCCAGCTCCAGCGAAGAGGTCGCGACCAGCGCGCGCAGCCTTCCGGCCTTTAACTGCTCTTCGATCTCGGAGCGTTGCGCGGCCGCGAGGGAGCCATGGTGGGCGCGGGCCAGCTGCTCGCCCGCCAGTTCATTAATCGCGCCGGCCAACCGTTCGGCGATGCGGCGGCTGTTGACAAAAATGATGGTGGAATGGCGCTCGCGAATGATCTCCACCAGGCGCGGATGAATGGCGGTCCAGATGGAAGTGCGCTTCGGACCTTGTGAAGCCGCCCCGCTGGGCAGCTCTTCCCGCTGGCCCATGCGGGCCATATCTTCCACCGGAACTTCAATGCGCAGATCCAGCTTCTTGGGCTCGCTGGCGTCGATGATGGTGACCGGACGATAGGCGAACATCGTCGCCAGACGGCTCGGCACCCTGGAGAGTTCCCCCGAGGAAGTGCGCCACCTCCTCCAGCGGACGCTGGGTGGCGGAGAGACCAATTCGCTGCACCCGGCCTTCGGTGATCGCCTCCAGCCGCTCCAGCGAGAGGGCCAGGTGCGCACCGCGCTTGGTAGGCACGACCGCGTGGATTTCGTCGATGATCACGGTGTCCACGTGGCGCAGGCTGGCAGCGGCATCCGAGGTGAGCAGCAGATATAACGACTCCGGCGTGGTGATCAGAATCTCCGCCGGATGGCGCCGGAAGCGGCTACGGTCCTTTTGCGATGTGTCACCGGTGCGGATACTGATCTCCGGCTGGTGGAAAGCGACGCCGGCCTGACGGGCCATATTGGCGATACCGGCGAGCGGTGAGCGGAGGTTACGCTCTACATCCACGGCCAGGGCTTTCAGGGGGCTAAGGTAGATGACCCGGCATCCCTCGGTCTCGCAGGCCGCGCGTCGCAGCATGAGCCGGTCGAGGCACCAGAGAAACGCGGTCAGCGTCTTGCCGCTGCCGGTGGGAGCCAGAATGAGGGTGTTTTCGCCGCGCGCTATCGCCGGCCAGCCTAGCCGCTGCGGCGCAGTGGGCTGCTCGAAGACGGCGCGGAACCACGCCGCGGTCACCGGGTGAAAGAGCCCCAGGACATCCTGTGGCTGGGCGCTGGTTTCCGGTCGAGTTCGCTTCTTTACCGCCATAGTGGCCTGCATCAAGGATAGCTGTTGGCTCTTCCGGGTTGCACCGCAGTTTCCATAGGCCGCAAATCCGAGCGGACAGACGCGAGGTTCAGGCTGAATTCTGTCCTCACCACGGATCAAAGGGTGCCCCATATCTCGCTCGTTCTTCGCGAGATGTGGGAGACGCTTCTCCTTCCCTCTAGTTCCTGGGCCATCGAAAATACGCCAATCGAGAGCCGCTTCTCCCACATCTCGCGAAAAACGAGCGAGATATGGGGCACCCTTTGGTCCGTGGTGAGGAGAAATCCCAAAGCAGGTTCCTCAACGCCGTTCTTACGCAGGCTATACGGAAGCGGCCCGACACGGATTGTGTTGCGTCGCCGCCCGGCTGCCGTTACGCTCAGGGACAATGCAACCAGGCGAGATTGGATTTACCCCGGAGCTGCTGCGCCAGTTGACCACGCTTGCGACCGATGCCGCCGGCCGGGCCTACGCGCCTTACTCCAAATTTCGCGTGGGCGCCGCATTGCTGCTGCAGAACGGAGCCCTGGTGAGCGGCGCCAACGTGGAGAACGCCTCCTACGGTCTCACCATTTGCGCGGAACGCTCGGCCGTGGTTCGCGCCGTCGCCGAACACGGACCGGAGATGCGCGTGCTTGCCTGTGCCATCACCAATCTCAACCAGGCGGCTAGTCCTCCGTGCGGGGCTTGTTTGCAGGTGTTGAGCGAGTTCATGCTGCCCGCCTCCCGGGTAGTTTTTCGCGGCCACTCGGGCTGGGAGGACTATCCCTTCGAAGAGGTCTTCCCGCACCGTTTCATACTGCACACCGCTAAATAAGGAGAACCGCTTGGGACGATTGACGGGCTTGCTGGGGCTGGTGGTCATCTTAACGGTGGCGTGGCTGCTATCGACCAACCGAAAGGCCATACGCTGGCAAACCGCCGCCTGGGGACTTGGCCTGCAGTGGATCTTCGCCGTGCTCGTGCTGCGGTTTGACGCCGGAGAAAGGGCCTTGGCAGCTGCCGGAGACGCGGTGAACCGCATGCTCGCCTATGCCTTTGTCGGCTCCGGCTTCGTTTTTGGCGACCTGGGCAAGCAGCACTCCTCGTTCGGCCTCATCATCGCCTTCCAGGTGTTGCCCACCATTATCTTTATCTCCGCCTTTTTCGCCGTGCTCTACCACCTGGGCATCATGCAGATCGTCATCAAGGCCGCGGCTCGCCTGATGCAGGTGACCATGCGTATCAGCGGGGCCGAGTCGCTGAACGTAGCCGCCAGCATCTTCATGGGCCAGACCGAAGCGCCGCTGAGCATTCGGCCTTTTCTGCCCGGGGCAACGCAGTCCGAATTGATGACCATCATGACCAGCGGGATGGCGCATGTTTCCGGCGGGATCATGGCGGCCTACATCCTCTACGGCATTGAGGCCAAACATCTGCTGGCGGCGGTGATCATGACCGCCCCAGGGACCGTGCTCATTGCCAAAATGCTGGTACCGGAAACCCACACGCCTGCCACTCTGGGCCGGGTCACGATGCCCATCAACGAAGAACATAAGGAGGAGAACCTGCTGGGCGCGATTGCCCGCGGAACCATCGACGGCGGCCGCCTGGCCTTCAACGTGGGTATCATGCTGATCTCATTTCTGGCGCTGATCGGGCTGCTGAATGGAATGCTGGGGGGCATCCACAACTTTCTGGGCGGCCACCATATTCCGTTCCCCTCCAGCCTGAATGTGATTCTCGGTTTCCTGTTCGCTCCCGTTGCCTGGCTTATTGGAGTTCCCTGGCACAGCGCGCACCTGGTGGGCAATCTGCTCGGGACACGGACGGTTACCAACGAGCTGGTGGCCTATGCGTTGCTGGGAACGGAGAAGTCCTTGCTCGACTTTCGTTCCTTTACCATCGCGACGTTTGCTTTATGCGGCTTCGCTAACATTAGCTCCATCGGAATGCAGATTGGCGGCATTGGAGCGTTGGCGCCGAACCGGCGTAATGATCTGGCCCGGCTAGGACTGCGAGCCATGCTTGCCGGGACGATGGCCAACCTGATGTCGGCTTCGATTGTTTCTGTCCTGCTGCGGTAATGGGGTTAAGAGAACTGCAGCGAATACTCACTGGCAAGCAGCGGCCCACCCGCTTGCTCATAGGAGGAAGGGTTTGGCAGAAGGGATATTTGAAAGAGCGGAAGAGGCCGCCGCAGCGATTCGCGGGCGGATCGCTGTCACACCGCGCGTCGCTATCGTGCTCGGTTCCGGGCTGGGCTCGTTCGCCGACCAGATTGAGCAGCCGGCCGCAATCGCTTACACGGACATCCCGCATTTTCCACGACCAACGGTCGAGGGCCATAGCGGCCGCCTGGTTGTGGGTACGCTCTCCAAAACGCCGGTTGCGGTGATGCAAGGCCGCGTCCATGCTTACGAGGGATATACGCCAGAAGAAGTCACCTTTCCCGTACGTGTCCTCGGCCGCCTGGGGATCACTACGCTGGTGATCACCAATGCCGCCGGCGGTATCCGGCAGGATCTAAAGCAGGGCCAACTTGTCCTGCTCTCCGATCACATTAATCTCACTGGACGCAATCCTGTCGCCGGCCCCAACGACGAGCGCCTCGGGCCACGCTTCTTCGACATGACCGATTCGTATTCCATACGGCTGCGTCGACTGGCCCACTCGGCTGCCGAACTGAGCGAGGGAGTCTACCTGTGCGTCTCCGGCCCCAGCTTTGAAACGCCGGCGGAAATCCGGGCCTTCCGTACCTTGGGAGCCGACCTGGTCGGCATGTCAACGGTGCACGAAGTCATCGTGGCCCGGCACATGGGCATCGAAGTGCTCGGCATCTCCTGCGTCACCAACATGGCCGCCGGTATTCTCGATCAGCCGATCAATCACCATGAAGTGATGGAGACAGGAGCCCGCGCACAGAAGCAGCTGACCGCCTTGCTGGCCGCGCTTTTGCCCGTGCTTTGAATATCGCGGAATTTAACAACCACCGGCCCCCGCTTTGTTATTCTTAAGAGGCTATGCCTACGAAAAAAGAGCTTCTCACTACCCCTATCCAACACATCGACATCAAGCAGCATAATGTCGTTCCGCTGGTGGATGCCATGCAGTCCATGGCCTACAGCTCCCGTGATCTTGCCCGGGCTGCTTCGATCTACGAGCGCATGCTGCATGACCAGGATTGTGGCGTGATTCTGTGCCTGGCTGGATCGCTGATCAGCGCCGGGTTGAAACAGATTTTTGTGGATCTGATCCGCAACAACATGGTCGACGCCGTCGTCTCCACCGGCGCCAACATGGTGGACCAGGATTTCTTCGAGGCCCTGGGCTACAAGCACTGGATCGCCGACGACCTCTACCGTCAGGGAACGGAAGACGCCACGCTGCGGGAGCTGATGATCGATCGCATCTACGACACGCTCATCGACGAGGAAGAGCTGCGGGCGTGCGACGATACCTGCCGCATCATTGCCGACTCCCTGGACCCTCGGCCCTACAGCTCGCGCGAATTTATCCGGGAGATGGGCGCTTATCTGGAAGAAGCAGGGCAAGACACCGGAAAAGGGAGGGGTCGACAGCATCATTTTTTCCGCTTACCAGATGGATGTGCCGATCTTCGTGCCCGCCTTTAGCGACTGCTCGGCCGGCTTCGGGCTGGTGGCGCACCAGCATGACCGCGGCGACAAGCCGAAAGTCTCCATCGACTCGGTGAAGGACTTCTACGAGTTGACGCAGCTGAAGATCGCCAACCCCACCACTGGCCTGCTGATGATCGGCGGCGGCGTGCCCAAGAACTTCGCCCAGGACATCGTCGTGGCTGCGGAGATCCTGGGCCTCGATGCGCCCATGCACAAGTACGCAATCCAGATCACGGTCGCGGACGTGCGCGACGGCGCACTCTCGTCCAGCACCCTGAAGGAAGCCAGTTCCTGGGGCAAAGTAGACACCACCTACGAGCAGATGGTGTACAGCGAAGCCACCCTTGCACTGCCACTAATTACGGGCTATGCGTACCATAAGAAGGCACACGCGGAGCGGAAGCAACGCCGCTGGTCGCGGTTGTTGGAACCGGTGACTGCTTAACCCTGGTACTGTAGCTGGCGGGGGATAGGACATACGTCTCTCCCTTGGCTCGTCTTAGTCCTAAAGTGGCAGCCAAGCCTGCTGTTTTTTTTAGGCTCGCGGCGCAAAGCCGGTATACTTCATTTCATCCCCCAACTAGATAATCTTTTTGGGGGTTCACCTTGTCGATCGTCGTTGGTGTTGTTGGTGTCTGTTATTTCGTACTTTTCCTCGGTTTCTGGTCCCTTGGCCGTATGTCGGCCCTGTCAGACAAGTTAGTAGAGAGCCGTGCCAATGTGATTCCGTTCCATCGCGGTTAATGTTGAAGAAAAGCCAGTGCGTCGGCGATCTCACATAAATGGAACGCGCTGCTTAATCCACTGCGGTTTTCCCCCGATCAGATCCGTTGGAGGTGCGTGAGTTCTTCCTGCATGCTTCCGTAGGACTCCTTTTAGTCACTGTGTCGACCGAAACGAGTCGCCGTATACTCCGGGCAGTTAGCATGGGCCAGTATCGTCACCTTTGATGGACGGCTGACTTGGCGAGAGCTCATTAATTAGACCCGCATCGATCGAGTAAGCGTGACCTGGCTTCGAGATAGGCTACCGTCCACAATATTTTTCGCGGTTGCGCTGCTGCTTTCTGCCTACGGCGGCCTGGTATTGCTGTTGGGCCACAGCGGTGACCTTTCCGCAGCGGTGATCACCTGGGCCTGCGCCCAGGTTCTTCTCATCGCGCTCTGCGTCCATAGGTTTCTCGATGCTTCCCGCCAGGATGAAGCGGAATGGCAGGTGCAACAGGTAGCCCAGTTGCAGCGCAGTATTCTGGACTCCGCCGGCCCGATGATCCTGGCCACCGACCTGCAAGGCAACCTGCTGATTTTCAATCCAGCCGCCGAACGAATGCTTGGCTACCGCTTCCACGAGGTGGTCGGGCAGCTCAACGCCCATGATCTCTTTCCCGAAGGGGAACTGGAGCGCGTGGGCCAGCTGCTGGTTTCCCGCCTGGACCGCTCCCCGGCGATCGACCTGGAGAGTGTTTCGGCGGAGTTGAAGCACTACGTGCAATACGTGACCAGCTTTCCCGTGAGCCGTGTCCGCGGGTTTGAAATTCTCTGCCGCCGCAAGGATGGAACTACTTTCCCGGCAATGGTTTATCTCTCCGCGGTGCGCAACACCGAGGGGGCATTGACTGGTCTGCTGGCAATCGCCACCGACTTGACGGCGACCAAGCGCGCCGAGCACGCCCTGCGGGAGAGCGAAGAACGCTACCGTGACTTGTTCGATAACTCGCAGGAAATGATTGCCACGCTTGAGCCCGCGAGCCAAGTACCTGTACGTCAACCCGGCCTGGCAGACATGCTTTGGTAAGAGCGCTGCTGCGTTTGAGAGTTTGAACAGTTTCGAGGCAGCCTTCCCGCTGGAGATGCAAGCCGATGCGGCGGGCCTGTTTGACCGCGCCCTGCGCGGGGAGCGAATCGATCGAGCGAATCTGCGGGTGCAAGACGCAAACGGGATGGTACGCGAACTGGAAGCAAGCCTGAGCTGCCGCCAGGACCGCGGCGAACCGGTCTCGGTGCGCTGCATCTTCCGCGATGTCACCGCGCAATACCAGCGCGAACGCAGATTGGCGATGCAGCTCGCGGTCAGCCAGGTGGTGGGGGAATCCACCACCTCCGACGAGGCACTGCCGGCCATGCTCGAATCGCTGGGAACCAACCTGGGCTTCGATATGGCGGGCCTCTGGTTCGTCAGCAGCGACCTCCACACCCGCTATCTGGCCGGCTGGTATGCGCCGGATCGGGCCTGCGTTGAGTTTCACCGGGACAGCATCGGGCGGGTGCTGCAAAAGGGCAAAGATCTACCCGGCCAGATATGGGCAGCGGAGAGCCCCTGCTGGATTGAGGACTTGCAGGAGGACGCCAACTTTTCCCGCGCCAAATCCGCCGCAGTGGATGGCCTGGTCACCGGCTGGGGCGTTCCCGTCCGCGTGGGCAACCAGGTCATCGCGGTGGTCGAGTTCTTCAGCCGGCAGAAGCAGCGGGAAGATCGCGAGATGATGGCGACGGTGGAAACCGTTTGCGCGTCGATCGGACAATTTATGGCGCGTTCGGCACAAGAGAGCCGCCTGGAAGAACTGAACCGGCAAAAGGAGTCCATCCTCAATTCGGTGGCGGACGGCATCTTCGGCACCGACTCCGCGGGCCGTATCGTTTTCGTGAACCCGGCAGCGGCCAATATGCTGGGCGCCCACGCCTTCGATCTGATCGGCCGCACCGTGCACTCGGTAGTGCATGAAGAGCGTAAAGGGCGGGAAAAGTGTTCGGATCAATGCCGCACCGGGCGCGCCTTCCTGGTGCGCGAAGGCACCAGCGGACAGGATGTGTTCTATCGCAAGAATGGGGCCTCGTTCCCGGTGGAGTTCTCCGTCACGCCCATGGTCGAACACAATGTGGCGGTGGGCAGCGTGCTCAGCTTTCGCGACATCAGCCAGCGCTATGCGCTGGACCGCATGAAAGATGAGTTCGTCTCCACCGTGAGCCATGAACTGCGCACCCCCCTCACCTCGATTCGCGGGTCGCTGGGCCTGCTGTCGACGGGTCTGCTGGGTGAAATGGGTGAAAAGGCGTCGAACCTGCTCCGCATCGCCGTCAGCAACTCCGACCGGCTGGTCCGCCTGATCAACGACATCCTCGACCTGGAGCGTATGCAGTCGGGCCGCGCACCCCTCACCTATCGCAGCTGCGACCTGGAGGAGCTGGCCAAGCAGGCCATCGACGCCATGACGCCCATGGCCGAAGCCGCCAAAGTACAGCTGTTGCTGGATGCGGGGCCGGTGCAGGTGGAAGTGGATCCCGATCGCCTGCAACAGGTGATGACCAATCTTCTGAGCAACGCCATCAAGTTCTCTCCTCCGCAGTCGCAGGTTACGGTTTCGCTGGAGCGGCTGCTGGATGGGGTGACCATCAGCGTCATCGACAACGGCCGGGGCATCCCAAAGGACAAGCTGGAGTCGATTTTCGACCGCTTTCAGCAGGTCGACGCCTCGGATGCCAGGCAGAAGGGCGGCACAGGGCTGGGTCTCGCCATCTGTCGCACTATTGTTTTGCAACACGGCGGACGGATCTGGGCAGAGCGCAATGCCGATCGCGGGTCGACTTTCCGCATGTTCCTGCCCTCGGTCACGCGAGACCCCGATTTGTTGCGGTTGGGCGGCGGCACTGCCTCCCAGCTGGAAAGCACGCCATCGGTGCTGGTCTGCGATGAAGACCCGGAAAGTCGAGCGACGCTGGCCGAGAGCCTCAAGCAGCATGGTTATTCGGTGCTCGAGGCCGCCACTGGCGATGAAGCCGTGGTGGTGGCCCGGCAAACGCCAATCCAGGCCATTCTGCTGGATATGAGCCTTCCCAGCCTTCATGGCTGGGAAACCCTGCACCTGTTGCGCGACGATCTGCGCACAGCGTCGATTCCCGTGGTGGTGCTAAGCGCCTTTGGCGCGCTCAACGATCCCGAGGTGGAGAGGGCGGCCGATGCCTGGCTGGAGCAGCCGTTGGAGACAGAATCGATGTTGGCAGCCCTCTCCCGGGTGCTGCGCGTAGAAAGGCAACCCTCTCGTGTGTTACTGGTAGAGGATGACGCCGACTTAGCCAAGGTAATCCTGGCCACTTTTGAGCGTGCCGGCGTTCAGGTCCACCATGCTTCCACGCAACGCAAAGCTATGGAGCTGTGCGTCTCATCTCGACCGGACTTATTGATCCTCGACATTGGGCTGCCTGACGGCGACGGTTTTGGACTAGTCGACTGGCTGCGCCAACAACACGACATGAAGAAGCTCCCCCTGGTGGTGTATTCCGCCCAGGACCTGAGCGAGGCGGAACGGAGTAAGCTGCGGTTGGGGAATACGGAGTTCCTGACCAAAGCGCGCGTTCAGCTGCAGGATGTGGAGACGGTGGTGTTATCGATGCTGCGGCAACAACATGAAGTGAACCAAGTACCTCTGGGATGGGATGAAAGCACGACTCCCGGTCTTTGAAAATCCGTTTCAGTACCTATGACCCGCCGCATCTTAATCATCGACGACGAAGACGATATCCGCCTAGGTGGCTGCCATGAGCCTGGAGACGGTCGCGGGGTGGGATGTAGTGCTCGCCAATTCCGGCAAGCAAGGGATCGAACGTGCCGTTGTCGAGCAGCCGGATGCAATTCTTCTGGACGTCATGATGCCGGAGATGGATGGGCCGACTACGCTGCTCAGGCTCAAGGCCAGCGGCAAAACCTCTCACATACCCGTCTTGCTCCTAACGGCAAAGGTGCAGGGCCCGGATCAGCGCAGATTTGCCGAAATGGGCGTGGAGGCGATCTTGTTTAAGCCCTTTGACCCTCTCACCCTGGCGAGACAAATTTCAGCCGCGTTAGGCTGGAAAGAAGGGGAATGATCCGTTGACCATGAAAGATCGCATCCCCCCGCAAGATAGCGTGTCTCCCTCGCCGGACGGGCAGACTCAGGAGCAAAAGCTGCAAACCATGCTCTCGGCGCTCTGGGAGCGCAGCAGGCACACCGTGGCGGAACGCGCCGCGCTGCTACAGAAAGCAGGCGCGCTCCTAACCGAGAACCGGATGGACGAGGCAACCCAGCAGCGTGCCGTGGACTCCGCCCATAAACTGGCTGGGGTCCTGGGTACCTTTGGCTTGCCCCGGGGCACCGACCTGGCCCGGGAAGCCGAAGGGCTTTTCGGCCAGACAACACCGCCCGGCAAGGTGGAGATTGAGCGGCTGCAGGTTCTGCTTGCGGAGTTGGCCATCCTGATCGCCCGCGGACCCTCTGGCCAGCCCTGAGCTGGGGTGAGCCGGGGATTTCATCAGCATTGGATCCTGGGCGAGTGAAACTGCAGATCCCTCGGCGTTGCTCCTAATGACACAGCGCGGTTTAGTGCCGCGCCTACGGCGCTCGGATCCTCTTCGATCGATTTCCCAGCCCTTCCGGGGCTGGGCTGACGTTTGGCGGCCGGCCCTCCGGGCCTTGCATCTATGGTGATTTTTGCCGTGTCATTTCTCCCTCAACTTGCCGCAGGCAAGTTGGCTGCTCGGGATGACAGAGGGGAGAAAGGCGCTCTCCTCTGCATCGGATGCTGGATGAGCGAACCGCAGGTCGCTCCGCCCACCAGGGGTGATGAAAACGCCTTCTATCCAGCAACCGCTCTCCATGGGAGCGCGGCCCTCCCCTTTGTCATCCCGAGCAACGCCGAGGGATCTGCAGTTCCGCGGACCATTCCTGGAAGTGTTTTCGAGCGAAGCGCAGTGGAGCAATCAATCGCTCAATTACTAAGCCTAAAATAGAACCATGAACGACCTGGGGCGACTGCTCATCGGTTTGGGATTTCTACTCCTCATAGCCGGGGGGCTTTTATTGCTTCTGGGCAGGACAGGTGTCCCCTTGGGCAGGTTGCCCGGGGACATTTCCTACCGGGGCAAGAACCTTTCCGTGTTCTTCCCGCTGGGAACCTCGATCCTCCTTAGTATCGTGCTGTCCCTGGTCTTCTATCTGCTCTCGCGCTTCCGCCGGTAGCGTAGACTCGACGTTTGGTGGAGGCATCTGTGCCCAATCCGGAGGAATCGCTGAGCCAGCTTGGGCTGGTCTTCCCGGAGGCCCCGGCCAACCTCCGGCGAGTGTGGCGAGTCGGCCAGCTGGTCGGAGAGGTAAGAAACCACATCGAGCGCGAGTACGCGGATGTGTGGGTCGAAGGTGAGGTCTCGAACTATCGTGCCGCCCCTTCCGGCCATGTTTACTTCACCCTGAAAGACGGGGAGGCCCAACTGCCGGTCGTGCTCTTCCGCCGGCAGGCAATGTTGCTGCGCTTCCGGCTGGAAGATGGTCTGCAAATCCTGGTCCGCGGGCGGGTCTCAGTCTACGAGCAGCGCGGACAGATGCAGCTGGTGGCCGAGTTTGTCGAGCCGGTAGGGGCAGGCTCTCTGCAGATCGCCTTCGAACAGTTGAAGGCCAGGTTGCAGAAGGAGGGCCTTTTCGAGGCGGAGCGCAAGCAGCGCCTGCCCGCCTTTCCCCACTGCATTGGCATCATTACCTCTCCCACCGGCGCGGTCATCCGAGACTTTCTGAATGTTGCCGGGCGCAGACACCTGTCGCTGCATGTGCAAATTTACCCCTCGGCAGTGCAGGGTGAGACAGCCGCCCTGGAGATCGCGGCTGGTATCTCCTTCTTCAACCAGGCGCGCACCGTGGATGTGATTGTGGTAGCCCGCGGCGGGGGCTCGCTTGAAGACCTGGCTCCTTTCAACAGCGAGCTGCTGGCCAGAGCGATTGCTAAATCCGAGTTGCCGGTGGTTTCCGCCATCGGCCACGAAACAGATTTCACCATCGCCGATTTCGTCGCCGACCTGCGCGCGCCCACCCCTTCGGCGGCGGCGGAGCTCCTGACCGAAGCACAACATAAGGTGGAAGAGCGGCTCCAGCAACTGCACCGGCGCCTGACCCAGGCCTGCCGCTACCTGCTGATGCGGGCCCAGGAGCGGTTCGGGCGGCTCTCTGCTCCGGCGGCTTTTGCGCGGATGCGCAATGCCCTGGCGCGCCGCCAGCAGCGGGTGGATGAGCTGCAGTACCAGTTGGACGCCGCATGGCACCGTAACTCCCGCAAGACCGGGGAAGCCTTACAGCAGCTCGAATCCAGACTTCTGCGACAGGATGTAAGCCATCGCATGCGTATGGTGCGGGAACGCCTTAATGCGCTTGGATGGACGCATGGGGCGAGCGCAACAGGAGCTGCTGCTCCGCTGCCAGGGTAGACATGCCAAGGCGGAAGGGCTGTTGCAGAGCCTCTCACCTCTGGCGGTGTTGAACCGGGGCTACGCGCTGGTCTTCGATGAGGCAGGCGCGCTCGTCCGCGAGGCCTCGGCGACCCACGACGGCGCCCTGATCAGCACACGATTCGCGAACAGCACGTTAACCAGCCGGGTGCTGGAAAGGAAGTCCAGCAACTCATGAGAAAACTTTTTGGGACGGACGGTATTCGCGGGGTCGCCGGCGAGCCGCCGCTGGACTCGCCTACTATTTTCGCCGTTGGGGTGGCACTGGCATCCTCGCTGAAGACGCTACACCCCGTCCCCAGGGTGCTGCTGGGGGCCGACACACGCGAATCCAGCCCCTGGATATCGGGTGTGATTTCAGCAGGATTGCGCAGCGCGGGCGCCGAGGTGCTGAACGCCGGCGTAATCACGACGCCAGGCGTGGCCCACTTGGCGCGCAAGCATCAGCTCGCCGCCGGCGTGGTAATTTCCGCCTCCCACAACCCCTGGCAGGACAATGGGATCAAGGTATTCGGAGGCGACGGCTACAAGCTGCCGGACACCACCGAGATGGTCATCGAGACGGAAATCTTTCGCCGGCTAAACGAGCCCCTCCCGCCCGATCTGGAAAAGCAAAGTGCGCCGCCGGTGGAGAAGGCTTTTCGCGTTGAATACGAGGATTTTCTACGCAACGTGGTCCCCCGGCTGGACCTGGCAGGCAAGAGGATTGTGATCGACTGCGCCAATGGGGCAGCAGCGTTGATTGCATCGGAGCTCTTTCCCGCGCTGGGCGGCGAGATTCACCTGACGCACGTATCCCCCGACGGCCGGAACATCAACGAAAACTGCGGCGCCCTGCACCCTGAAGTAGTGGCGCGGGAAACAAAGGAGTTAGGGGCAGATCTGGGGATCACCTTCGACGGCGACGCCGACCGTGCGCTGTTTGCCGACGCCCATGGGCGGGTGGTGAACGGGGACGGGGTGATGCTGATGATGGCGCGCGATATGCAGGCCAAGGCTGAGCTCGCCGGCAACCTGGTAGTGGCCACAACCATGTCGAATATGGGGCTGGAAGCCGCATTGCGCACCAGCGGCATCCGCATGTTACGCGCCCCCGTGGGCGATAAGTATGTTTTGGAGATGATGCAGAAGCACCAGGCCAGCCTGGGCGGGGAACAGTCGGGCCATATTCTCGTTCTCCGCCGCAGCACGACAGGCGATGGACTGCTTACAGCCCTGATGGTGCTCGACCTGCTTGCACGTTCTGGTAAACCCCTGCATGAATTGCTGAGCGATCTGCGCGTTTTTCCGCAGGTGATCGTCAATGTCCGGGTGCGGGAGAAGCGGCCGCTGGAGCAGATACCGGCCGTAGTCGAAAGCATCCAGCAGGCAGAAACGGATCTGGACGGCAATGGCCGGGTGGTGGTGCGTTATTCCGGCACCGAGGCCCTGGCGCGGGTGATGATTGAAGCCGAATCGGAGCAGCGGATGCGCGAGCACGCGGACCGCATCGCCCAGGCCATCCGGGTAGAAATTGGGCTTTGAACACCGTTATCATCAAGACAGGGGGACCCGATATGATCACTGCCATCCTTTTGCTCGCCCTTATGCAGCCGCAAGCTCCCGGTCTGGCAGGGGCTTCCGCGCCCGATGCAAGTGTGCCTGTGGACCGGACCGAGAAGCTCACGCCAGCCGAGGCGAAGGCTCTGGCCGATGCAAACCAGGCCGTGGCCGACGCGCAGGCCAAGCTGATCCAGGCTAAGGCCGCCCTGCAAGGCACGACCGAGGGCATCGAGCAGGCCCACCATGCAAATACAGACTGTGGCTGTTACGTGGAGAGTACGGGCCGCGACTACGACAAGGTTGAGTTCAAAGGGGACACCATTATCATCCATCACATCCATGAGGCGCCCGGGGGCCTGACCAACAAGCCCGGGGAGTGAGCGGCGGTTCTACCCCGCGCTTAACCGCAGGTCCCTCCACTACGCGCTGCGCGCTCCGGTCGGGATGACAATTCATCTTGAAATCGATGACTTCTCACAGCAGCTCCCAATTTTGCAACAAAAGCAGTTCCCAATTTCCAACAAAATTGTCATCCCGACCGGAGCGCGCTGCGCGTAGTGGAGGGACCTGCGGTTAAGTCAGCCCAATTGGCTTTCGTTACTTAAGGTCGCGCCAGTTCGGGCCTACACCGCAATCCACGACAATGGGCACTTTGA
Organism: uncultured Acidobacteriaceae bacterium; assembly: GCA_963834205.1. Classification (GTDB taxonomy): domain Bacteria; phylum Acidobacteriota; class Terriglobia; order Terriglobales; family Acidobacteriaceae; genus PALSA-350. Next base: position 455,685 of record CAWIBI010000069.1, read on the forward strand.
GCTCAATCACTGTCTCCATCTCGTGGCGCACCAGCTGCTTTACCTGCTCGACTTCCTTCTGCGGAACATCGAAGAGCAGTTCGTCGTGCACCTGGAGCGTCATCCTGGTTTGAAGATTTTCTTCTCTGAGCCGGCGGTCGATGCGGATCATGGCAATTTTGATCAGGTCCGCGGCCGTTCCCTGCAGCGGCGTATTTACCGCCGTGCGTTCGGCAAAACCGCGCAAGTTCGCATTGCGGCTCTGCATGTCTGGGATCGGACGCACCCTTCCGAAGAGCGTGCGGACACGCTGTTCACGGCGCGTCTCCTCCAGCAGCCGATCGATGTAACGCCGCACGCCGCTGTAGCGAGCAAAGTAGGTTTCGATGTAAAGCCTGGCAACGTTTTGCTCAATGCCGAGTTGCTGGGCCAATCCGAAGGGAGAAATCCCATAGACAATTCCGAAGTTGACAGCCTTGGCCCGGTCCCGCGTCTGCTTGTCCATCGCCTCGGGCGCTATGCCAAATACCTCTGAGGCAGTCAGGGTATGAATGTCTTGCCCCTCGGCAAAGGCGCGCACCAGCAAAGGGTCCTCGCTAAAGTGCGCCATCAGGCGCAGCTCGATCTGCGAGTAGTCCGCGGAGATGAGCAGGTTTCCGGGGGCCGCGATAAACGCCGCGCGAATCTCGCGGCCCAGCTCCGTCTTGATCGGGATATTCTGCAGGTTCGGATTGGTGGAAGACAGGCGTCCGGTGGAGGTGCCTACCTGGTTGAAGGTGGTGTGGACTCGCCCTTCCGCGTCGGCCAGTTGCGGCAAGGAGTCGATGTAGTTGGACTTGAGCTTGGCCAGTTGGCGGAATTGCAGCACCTGGCGCGGAACCTCGTTATGCTCCGCCAGCTCTTCCAGCACATCCACGGCGGTCGAAACCACCTTGCCCCGTCCGTACTTGATGGGTTTGGGCAGGTGCATTTTGTTGAACAGCACATCGCCCAGCTGCTTGGGCGAATTGATGTTGAAGCGATGGCCCGATCCCTCGAAGATCTGCTCGCTGACCTTGTGCATCTCCACCGTTAACCGGTCAGACATGGCCGAAAGGACCGCCGCGTCGATGCGCACGCCGGCCTGTTCCATGCGCAGCAAGACCGGAACCAGCGGCAGATCGATGTCGCGATAGACTTGGGCCGCACCCAGCGTCTGCACATCCTCTTTGAGCATCGGTGCGAGAGCCCGGATAGCATTCGCCGATGCCGGTAAAAGCTCATCCCCCGGCGGCGGCAGCGCTCCACCGCTAAAGCGCGCCACTACGTCGGGGAGCGGGTGCGTAGTGTGGGTTGGGTTGATGAGGTACGAATAAAGCATCAGGTCATCGATCGGACCGGCGAGCCTCATCTCATGTCCAACCCCATGGGGTCCCAGGATACGCAGCGCCGCCTTGAGGTCATGCAGCGACTTTGGCGTTTGCTCGTCGGCCAGCAGGGCACGCAGGGCCTCCGGGTTCTCGGATGACTCCGCGTCCAGACAAAAAACAAGTGCTTTGCCCGGCTCTGCACTGACTGCAATTTTCCACGTCCGAGGGGCGGGTGGCTGGCCAGGCGCCGCCTGCGGGGCATCAAACAGCCCGAGCGACATAGTCTTGAGTTCCGGCTCTTCCTCCTCGATCGCCTCGCTCTCCTCCTCTGCCACTTGTTCCGATGCCACCTCAAGCAGAGTGGTGTCGAAGGCCAGCGAGAAGCCCTGCGCGCGGGCCAGCTGAGCAAAGCGGCTAGCTTCTTCCGGCGAGGGGTCGAGGATGATGGTGAGCGGCACCGCCTGCTCTTCCGGGGCCAGCTCCTTGAGCATGGTGGTGAATTCAAGCTCGTTGAACAGAGCACGGCACGCGCTCACATCCGGAGGCTGGGTGCGCATGTTCTCGAGCTCCAGCTCGACAGGCACCTCGCAATGGATGGTCACCAGTTCCTTGCTGAGCAAGACGGTGTCCCGATTATTCTGCAGCGATTCGCGATAGGTTTTGCGCTTGACCTCGGCGGCGTGCTCGAGCACCGCCTCGACGCTACCGAACTGCTGGATCAGTTCAACCGAGCCTTTGTCTCCGATTCCAGGAGCGCCTGGAATATTGTCGATAGAGTCTCCGCGCAGAGCCATTACGTCGATGACCTGCTCCGGCGTCACCCCCAGTACCTCCACCACTTTCTCGCGGTCGAGAATCAGGTTGTCCTTGACCGGGTTGAGCACCTTCACCTGGTCGTTGACCAGCTGCAGCATGTCTTTATCGTTGGAAACCACGAAGACGTTGTGTCCTTGTTCGGCTGCCTGCCGCGCCAGGGTGCCGATCACGTCGTCGGCTTCGAAACCCTCGGATTGGAGAATAGGGATACGAAAGGCCTCGAGCGACCGGCGGATGAATGGCAATTGCTGCGCCAGGTCGGGGGGCATCTCGGTGCGGTTGGCCTTGTAGCCGCCGTAATCGACCTCGTCAAAGACCTGCGTCTTGATGTTCCACTTGCGCACCGTCGCCATGCTGCGTGCCCGCTCATCGCGGAAGACAGAACCGCTGACATCGAAGACGGCGGCAAAATACTCCGGCTGGAAATCGCGGCGGAGCTTGTTGATCATGTTGACGAAGACAAACGTAGCCGCGGTAGGCACACCGGAGCGGGTAGACATGGGCCGCTGGCGCTGCATCGCGTGGTAGGCGCGGAAGATGAACGACATCGCGTCCAGCAGGAAGATCGGCGGCTTAGTGGCAACCGGTTTTTCCAGCGTGGCGGGCAGATTGGTAGGGGAAGCCATGGTTTGACGAGTCTATAGGAGGTCAGTCGAGCAACTGCTTGAGCTGATTCATGTCGAAAACGATTCCCTTTTCCGCGTGGGAAAAGGTGTCGTTGCGCAGCAGCTGCAGGTCTTCGTAGCGGTAAAAGGTACTGTCCTGGGGATCGATGACCCAGATTTCCGGGATCCCCATTGCGCGGTAGTCTTCCAGTTTCCGCTTCATTCGCTGCACCCGGTCCTCGGGAGACAAAACCTCAAAAACAGCCAACGGCGGGTGGGTGATGATCTGCTCGATAGGCCGGCTGCGGTCCACCACCGTGACATCGGGAACTCGAAATCGTGTCGCAGCTACCCGTATCCGTAACTCCGGGCGGACACGAATACCCCATTCCTTGCCATGCTGCGAAAACCATAATTGAATTGCCTGCTGCCAGGATGTGTGATCCCATTCTCCCATCGGGCGTTCCTCGATCTCGCCGTCCACGTACTCTGCGTCAGGTTCGTAGGAGGATCGGAGATAAACCTCAACGGGAACAAAGGTCGTGGTCGCCATAGTTTGCCCTCTCCTCCTTCTTTGAGGATACCGCCGAACGGCCCCTTTCATACAATCGGTGAGTGCTGGTCTCCGACTTCGACTTCGAGCTTCCGCCTGAGCTGATCGCGCAACAACCCCCGGCCGAACGCGGGGGCAGCCGCATGCTCACCCTGAGCCGGAGCAGCGGTGCATGGCAGGACCTGTGGTTCGAGGACCTGCCTGAGTTGCTGAAAGAAGGCGATGTTCTGGTGCTGAACGACAGCCGGGTAATCCCCGCACGGCTCTTTGCGGTGCGGCCGGCCACCGCAGGCAAGGTGGAAGTGCTGCTGACCGAGCAGCTCAGCGACTGGGAATGGCGCGCCCTGGTACGCCCGGCGCGCAGGATGACAACGGGGCAGGAGCTGGCCTTCGCGGCACCCGATCGAGAAGAGCTGCTGCACGCCACGGTCGCGGCCCATGGAGAGTTCGGCGAGCGCCTGCTTCGCTTCACGCCGGTGGAGGATTTCTTTGCCCGGCTTGAGGTTCTGGGACATGTCCCGCTGCCCCCCTACATCCGCCGCCCGGACCAGCCGCTCGATCGAGAGCGCTACCAAACCGTCTTTGCCCGCCAACGCGGCTCGGTCGCCGCACCCACCGCCGGGCTGCACTTTACCCGCGGATTCTGGAGCGAATCCGCGCCCGAGGGGTTCTCATCACTTACTTGACCCTCCACGTAGGGCTGGGCACCTTTCAGCCAGTCCGGGTTCCGGAGGTATCGCAGATTCGGCTCCACGCCGAAAGCTATTCGCTGCCCGCAGAGACGGCCCTGCAAATTAATCGGGCGCTCAGCGAGGGGCGGCGCGTGGCGGCGGCCGGCACCACGACGGTGCGCGCGTTGGAGCACTGTGCCGCGATCGGCAGGCTGGAGCCGCATACGGGCACAACCAGCATCTTCCTCTCTCCGGGCTACCGCTTTAAGGTGGTCGGCGCCCTGCTGACCAACTTTCATCTGCCCCAGTCCACATTGCTGATGCTGGTGAGCGCGTTTGCCGGGAGAGAAAAGACGCTGGCCGCCTATCGCCACGCAGTACAAAACGGATACCGCTTCTTCTCTTACGGCGACTGCATGTTTATCACCTGAGGAAGTGCCGCTCAGCATTGAGGCGCGCGCGTTCCAGCGCCGCTTCCACCTCCAGCCTGGTGGCTTCGAGTAGCAGCGGGTCGCCGGTCCGAGGCGCTTCGACATCGCGGCCCCAACTGATTGCTACCCGGGAGAAAGGCTTGGGGATCATGAAGCGATCCCATGAGCGCAGGATCCACGCTTTCTCAGGGTGCGCATACAAGGTGCCGATAGTACATCCGGTGAACTGCGCCAGTTTCACTGCGCCGGGCTTCGCCTTGTACACCGGGCCGATTGGGCCATCCGCTGTAAACACCGCCGGATGCCCGCGCTTGAGCGCCTTCGCCAGCGCCGACAGCCCGCTGCTGCCGAAGCGTGTGCTGGAGCCTCGCGCCGTCAAAAAGCCCAGCCGTTCTATGGTGCGTGCAATCAGTTCGCCGTCGAAGCTGCGGCTGATGAGTACCGCCGGGTAGCCACCAACCGGATGGATTGCGGAGTGAAAATAGCAAGCGCACGAGATAAGGCAGCGGTGCCAGAAACACCACACCTGCCGCGCCGGCGGATTCGGCGGCTCGGCGCCCGGCTCGACGACAACCTCGTAGCGCAATGTGCGATGGAGCAGCCGCAGCAGCAAGGCCAGCAGCCGCGGAACCACGGCAATGGTAAGCCGCTGGCTGAAGCTGAACCTCGAATCTTTCACCAAATACACCCTGTTTTGTTGCGATTACGAGAGGTAACCCGGGCTTTGATCAAACGGGGAGTCCCTGCTCCCCTCTTTGGGTGGAGGTAATAGTGAGATTGGCGCATTTTCCGTAAGCCTGGGATCACGTATACAGATACTCATTATGAACACACACAAGTTTGCTCTACCTTCGCGTGACTATTCTCTGCCGAGATCTGGAAACAAACCGACCTTGGACGACAAACTCGATAAGGTATTTCAAATGGTCGAGCACGTGGACGCAAGGTGCGTCTACATGATCGACACGGCCACCCACAGGCGGCGGGCAGGCGTTTCCGCTCGGTAGCCCAGGATTGGGGTCCCTCTGCATGACCCCCAGGTCTCAAAAGCGAGACCTTGAGGCCACCCACTCATGGTTTTGCGGGGTGAGGGTGGATGATACTTCAAGCAGAGAAGCTCCTTTGGATGCTGTGTTTTGGCTTTGTCTCGCGGCTCCCGCGGGTAGCAACGTCTGTCTATCCCTCGGTATCCGCGTCTCAGGGCACGACTTTAGTCGGACCCTGCGTGAGACCTCGGATCATCCAGCCCCCGAAAGGGCCCGTGGGTGGCCCAAGTCTAGCTTTTGAGACCTGGGGGTCATGCAGAGGAACCCCAATCCTGCTCCCCCGCCGCTGATAGCATCGCTGGTGTGGCCCTGAGTCTCGAAACATCCCTTCAGTTCGTCAAGGGCATCGGCCCGCGCATCGCCCAGACGCTGCAGGATAAGCGCATTACCACCGTCGAAGACCTGCTCTACCACCTCCCCTTCCGCTATGAAGACCGCCTGCGTCCCCAAGCCATCGAGGAATTAGTTCCCGGCGAAATGGCCAGCCTGATCGGTGAGGTGCGGGGGATGGCTCTGCTGCGCACGCGGCGCATGCCCATCTTTGAAATGACCGTGGGCCAGGGCCTGAGCAAAGTCAAATGCATGTGGTTTCACGGGACGTACCTGAAAGATCGCTTCAAAGCCGGACAATGGGTCGCCCTATACGGAAAAGTTGAAGCCTCGCGCAGCAGCAACAGCTTCAAGATGATCCAGCCCCAGGTGGAAGTGCTGCCCGATGACCACGACGACGACGAGTCCAAGCTGCTGGAGGTAGGCCGAATCGCGCCGGTCTACGAGTCGCTGGGCAACAAGCTGGCTTCCCGGTGGCAGCGCCGGGTCATCTGGCGCGTGCTGGAAGAGCTGAAAGGGCGCATCCCCGAGACACTCCCCGAGGCGCTTTGCCGTCGTTTGCAACTGCCCAACCGGGAAGATGCACTGCGCCGGGCGCACTTCCCGGAGCCAGGAACCCCGATGAGCCAACTGCAAGCCTGGACCACCCCGGCGCAGAAGCGCTTGATCTTCGAAGAGCTCTTCTACCTCGAACTGGGCCTGGAATTAAAGCGGAAGAAATTTCGCCAGCGGCAAGGCATTCCCTTCGAGACCAATGAAGCGGTACGCTCGGCGTTGCGCCAGGTGCTGCCCTTCCACCCCACCAAGGCGCAAAAGACCGCGCTGGGCGAGATTGTGGCCGACATGCGGGCCCCGGAGCCCATGCGCCGGCTGCTGCAGGGCGACGTGGGGTCGGGAAAGACCATTGTGGCCCTGCAGGCCATGCTGGTGGCCATTGAGAACGGCTACCAGGCAGCCCTGATGGCGCCCACGGAGATTCTGGCCACGCAGCACTTTCTGGGCGCGCGCAAGCTGCTGGAGCGGTCGCAGCAACCCTACAAGGTGGTACTGCTGACCGGCTCGCTCGATGAGGATCGCAAGCGCGCCAACCGGGGAGCGATCGCCTGCGGCGAGGCGCAATTGGTGATCGGAACCCATGCCCTGATTGAGGAGCGGGTCGATTTCGCCAAGCTTGGATTGGTCGTCGTCGACGAACAGCACCGCTTCGGTGTCGGGCAGCGGCTCCGGTTGATGAAGAAGCCCAACGCCGGTGAACCGGACGTCCTAGTCATGACGGCGACCCCCATCCCGAGAACGCTGGCTCTTTCTCTCTACGGCGATCTCGATCTCAGTGTGCTGGACGAACTGCCCCCGGGCCGCACGCCCATTCTCACCCGCCAGGTTTCCGACGATAAGGCCGCCGAGGTCTGGGCCCTGGTACGGGAACAGGTGCGGCTGGGGCACCAGGCGTACGTGGTGTATCCGGTCATCGAAGGCGCGAAAGAGGATCAACCCGAACTGGATTTCGCGGACAGCGAATCCGGGGAACCGGAGCAAGCGCCACCGGGATTGTTGTTCAAACGGGTCTCCACTCCCTCGCTAAAGGCCGCAACCGACATGTATCAGGAGCTGAAAGCGGGGGCGCTCCAGGGTCTGCGCGTGGGTCTGCTGCACGGACGAATGGATGCCGACGAGAAAGAAGTCACGATGCGCCGTTTTCAGCGCAGGGAGCTGGATGTGCTGATTGCTACCACCGTGGTGGAAGTCGGTGTGGATGTGCCAAATGCAACCATGATGGTGATTGAACATGCAGAACGGTTTGGGCTGGCCCAGATGCATCAACTGCGCGGCCGCGTCGGGCGCGGAAGGGCCAAATCGTACTGCATTCTCATGACAGGGGGCAAAATCTCACCCCAGGCTGAGGAGCGGCTGGCAGCCATGGTGCGTACCCAGAACGGATTTGAACTGGCCGAGCTGGACCTGCAGCTGCGCGGCCCGGGAGACTTCTTCGGCACTCGGCAAGCGGGACTTCCGGATTTTCGGATAGCCAACCTGGTGCGCGATCGCGACCTTCTGGAGCTGGCGAAGGCTGAGTCGGCAACGTTCGGATCAGTCGCCGGCGAGGTTACCGAAGAGGAAAAGAGCAAGGTGAAGGCTCGGCTGATTGGGGCGTGGCAGAGGCGCTATGGACTGGTAGATGCCGGATAAAGATCAGGCTGCAAAGCAATGGCTGCCGCCAGGCTGAGCTGCCATCTCTTCGTTCTTAACCATCCAGATCTGCAATTGCACTTTGATGATCTCGAGCGAACAGATGTAGCGGGTTTCCGCGTCCAGGCTTGCCCCATCCACTGCCGGGACCCTGCGCGACGACGGATCGAATACATGCGGAGTGCAGCGGCAGAGTTCGGTCAAAAGGGAATGGGAGGTTTCGGTGAGCTGGAGCCCCACGGAGACCAGCGCACTGTAAATTTCGACGCAGATATCGCGGGGAAATTCAAACACCAGGCGAGCCGTATCACGCTCGACATAAGAGCGGCTGCGTATCCATGCTCCACAATCGGGAATGAGCCCGCTGAGCCGGGGTACAACCATCGACTGGTCTTCGGACAAGAGCGCGGTCAGGTACAGAACATCGTCAGTCTGGGAATCGGACATAGGGGTTTCAGTTGTACCGGTAATCAAATCTTGTCTTGGGGGGGAACCTTGAATATACCTCGCCTGATGTCTTAATCGGCCTTATAAAGGTGATCTTCAACCGCGGGACAGGTACCAGGGTCAGGCATTCTGGTCACACCTCGAGTGTGCCGGGATGACTGTGGATCAGCCCATGGTAATGTGATCTGCATGTTGATCGGGACTGGCGTGGATTTGATCGAGATCGAGCGCATCGCCAGGTCCATTGAACGTTACGGCGTCCGTTTTCTCCACCGCGTTTACACCGATCATGAGATCGCCTATTGCAGCCGCAAGCGTGCCAGCGCGGAGAGCTTCGCGGCCCGGTTCGCAGCCAAGGAGGCAGGCGCGAAAGCACTGGGAACCGGGATCAGCAGGGGAGTCACGTGGAACGAGTTCGAGGTGGGCCACGCGCCGGGGGGCGGCCGGTTCTCGAACTACGCGGGCGGGCCGGTTTCCTGGCCAAAGAACTTGGGGTGCGCACCATTTCGCTTTCCCTCACCCACACTGCAAGCCTGGCGATGGCCAGCGTGGTATTGGAAGGCTAGCTCTTCAGGAACAGCAAAAGCGCCATTTGATATGCTCAGTCGCAGCGGGAAAAACTCGAGCGACGTCGCTTCAACCCTAGGGGGTCTGTGCCAAGCCAGCAGGAAGTCCAGTGGTCACAACTGAAAGTGGGCGTTCTGGTCCTGGTGGCGTTGGCAGCCCTGACTGCTCTCATCTTCCTCATGACGGGCAGCACCGGCGGCATATTCACCGGCAAGATCAAGCTTCGCTCCTATTTTGAGAATTCCGCGGGACTTAAAAACGGCGCTCCGGTCAACCTTGAAGGGGTGACCATCGGCAATGTGACTGGGATCAACATCGTGCCGAGCCGCAAGCTCACTCCGGTCGAAGTAACGATGAAGATCGGCGCCAGATATCGCGATGCGGTGCATGCGGATTCCACCTCCAGCCTGGAAACCATCGGCGTCTTGGGCGACACCGTGGTCGACATCAACAGCAAGACGGCCACCGGGCCGCCGGTTCAGAACAACGCAGAGCTCAAAACCAACGAGACCCCAAATCTTTCCGATGTCATCAAGTCCAGCCAGGGGACCATCGAGCAGTTGAACACCATTCTGGCCAAGGTCGACCACCTGGCCGACACCCTTAACTCAACCAAGGGCTCGATCGGCGAGTTGATCAACAACCCTGACTTTTATAACAAGGCAGTGCTTACCTTGAATGAGTTGTCGCAACTGGTGGATTCGGTCGCTAATGGCAAGGGGTCAATCGGCAAGCTGTTCGCCAGCGACGCACTCTTCAACCAAATTAACGATACGGTGGACAAGCTGGACAAGATGGCGACCAGCGTCGACGAGGGCAAGGGCACCGTCGGCAAGCTCTTGAAAGACGAGACTATGGCCAACAACCTGAGCCAATCCGTGGCCAGCCTAAACCAGCTCCTCGCCGACATCAACGCCGGCAAAGGCGGCCTGGGCATGATCGCCAAAGATCCACAGTTCGCCACCAAGTTGCGGGACACGGTCGACAAGCTCGATTCGGTCTTGAATCGCGTGGACAGCGGCGAGGGCACCGTCGGCCAGTTGGTGCGCAATCCGTCCTTGTACAACAACCTCGACCAATCGCTGACGGAGACGCGCGGGCTGATTGCGGCCATTCGCGAGAATCCCAAGAAATATCTCACCTTCCATGTAAAGATTTTCTGAATGAGCTACCAGACGGGGGCTCCGATGTAGCCGGAGAACTCCTGCCACCCTATGGTGATCTGCCTGGGAAGCGCGAGCCGCCCTAGCCGAAAGTGGTTCTAGCTTTTACAATTAGCCCTAGGATCCATTTCTTATAAAGTTTAGCTGCAAGGGCAGCCCTAGACCGCGACAGCGACCGGGATGAAGGAAACACATGAAGTTTAGGAAATTCGGCCAGATCAGTCTGGCCCTGGCAGTATCCCTTGCAATGGGATTGGGAGTAACCTCCTGCAGTACGGATCACGCAGTCGGATATTTTTACGTCACCGGCTCACAATACAATCAGATTTCCGGCTTCAGAATCGATAACAATCTGGGCCAACTGACGCCAATCCCCAACTCTCCGTTTGCCTCTGGCGGCTTCAATCCCATCAAGGCTCTAATCACCAATGCGGGGCGGTTTCTTTATGTTCTGAATGCCGGGTGCGGTGGCACCTCGCAGGTTGCCTGTCCAACCGGCACGCCGGCGGACGAAACGGGAGCAAACATCTCCCTCTTCACCATCGGTGGCAAGGGCGCGCTGAGCTTCCAGGCAGCATACACCAGCCAGGGCAACCAACCGGTTCAGCTCCAGACGGACTCTTCCGGCGCGCATCTGTTTGTGCTCGATTCAACCGTTCCCGACCCTACAAACTGCAGCTATACGGTTACAACGCCGGCGTCGCTCTGTGGCGATATCACTGCCTTCAACATCGACCCCAACACCGGCAGGCTTTCGCTGATCACCAACCAGCAGGTGAAAAATCCAACTACTGGCACCAATCTCCCGTATTTTCCGGTCGGCAGCTCACCCATCAATTTTGTCGTGGTTCCGAGTAACACGTATCTGTACGTCATCGAGAATGGCAGCGGGAGCGCCGCCGATCCTTCGCAGGCTGTCTTTGTGTATGGGCAAAGCGGCGGCCAGTTGACGCTAACGCAGAATACTCCCATTCCCACCGGCGCCACTGAGCTTTCATACATCTATGCCAGCAGCAAGTACGTGTACCTGATCGATGCGCAGAACGGGCTCACAGCCGGCCAAATCCTGCCGTACACGCAGGGTACCAACGGTGCGCTCCAATCGCTGGTTGGAGGGCAGGTAGACAACTCGGGCACCGTGGCGAATCCAGGTCCCATGATCGTCGACCACCAAAACAAATTCCTATATCTCGCGAATATGGGACCCAACCTCACTGCAACCAGCGAGGCAAGTTCGGTAAGTGCGTTCTTCATTGATCCCACCACCGGCAGATTGACGCCGCTGGCGACCACGGTGCCCTTCGGCTCAGGGTCTTCTCCGCGCTGCATTCTTGAGGATCCGTCGAACCAGTATCTTTACACGGCGAATTATTCGGACAGTACAGTGACCGGCGCAGTCATTAACTCCGCAACCGGAACCCTGACCAATCTGCGAAAGGCTACCTCTTTCGCCACCACCGGCCAGCCGACCTGGTGTGTTGCCAGCGGGACGTTGTTCTAAAGGGGCTTAAGTGGCCGAAAGGGGCTCAAGCTTTTACAATGCAAGTGGGACTCAAAAGACTCTCTATCCATAGCTCTGCTGCGAGCTGCAGCCCTGTTCCATGTTTTTCTTTGGCCAGGATGAAGGAAGCGCATGAAGTTTAGTAAATTCGGCCGGATCGTACTGGCCTCTGTTGTATCCCTAAGTCTTGGCTTCGGTGTTACTGCGTGCGGACCCAGCAATACGATTGACTTCCTTTACGTCACGTCCTCCAAGAACAATCCAGGACAGATCAATGTCTACAAAGTGGATAGCCAAGCGGGGGCGTTGATACCTATTCCCGATTCGCCCTACAGCGCCGGTGGCCGCAACCCGGTGGCCGATGTCGCCTCCCCAAACGGCAAGAATCTCTATGTGATCAACCACGATGACAACACCGTGGTTGAATTCGCAATTGGAACCGACGGTAAGCTCTATCCCCAGCAGACGTGCAACATGCCTGGCAGCTATCCGGTTCAACTGGCGGTGAACAAGGCCGGGACCTTCCTGTTTATCGTTGAGACCTACCAGCCAAACTACAGCACCAATCTTCCGGGACCCGGGGCATTGGTCGTTTTCCCGATCAATGCTAATGGGGGCCTGGGCGCCACGGGAAGCCTCTGCACGCCGGTTGCGAATGGCACCAGCGCCTTCTTTCCGGTAGGCAACAGTCCGGTGGCTGTGAATGTGCTGGCGAACGGAAACTACGTGTACGCGGTGAATGAAACGGATGCCACCATCTCCGCTTTCCAGATTGCATCGAGTGGCATACTCAGTGTGATCGGCACTTACCCCGTTGGCGTGGCTCCGAATGCGGCTGCCAGCGATCCGACCAGTAAGTTTCTTTATGTAACGGATGGGGCCGCGAATCAGATGATCGGCTTCCTGGTACAGATCAACGGGACTTTGATCGCCATGCAGACCCCCTTCAAAACGGACCAGTTGCCTGATGCGGTGGTGGTCGATCCCCGCGGTATTTACGCCTATGTGGCGAACTACAACGCCAACGACGTGAGTGCCTATGCCATTGATCGCGCCACCGGAAATGCCACGCAGATCGCCGGCTCGACTACGTATGGGGTTGATGCCGGTCCACTGTCCATCATTATCGAACCGGCCGAGGGCCGCTATGTCTATACCGCGAACTTCCTGGGCAACACGGCATCTGGTCTCTTCCTGAACCCCGGGAACGGGCAGCTGTCTGCGGTACAGAACACTCCGTTTAAGGCCACTGGGCAGCCCACCGGTACGGCTGCCGTTACCCATGGCAACCATGCCATTGAGGTGGTGCAGCCGTAAAGCGGAGGCGCGGATTAAGCGTCTATTTCAACCGCAGCAGCTCCCTTTGGATGCTGTGTTTTGGCTTTGTATCAGGGCACGACTTTAGTCGTGCCATAAAGGAGTGGAAGAGAATTGGGCTTCAGCCCCTGCCTACCCTTACCGGGCGTAGCGAAAAACCCAGGGGCTAAAAGCCCAGATCTGCGTTGGCCTGTGCGGCACGACTAAAGAGGCTGCGGAAAAAGTCCGTTTTGAGGGGGAAAGTATCCCATCTAAAGCCGCGCTCATTGCCAAGTGGTTATGGACGGGCTGATGCTCGCTGCGGCGAGGTAGCCCGTCCCCTTCAGAAAAGCGACTTTTTCCGCAGCCTGTAAAGTCGTGCCCTGATGCGCGGATACCGAGGGATAGACAGACGTTGCTAACCGCGGGAGCCGCGATACAAAGCATTACCGCGACGAGGACCGGAAAACTCGCGCGTTCCTGTGATCGGCTCCGGCTCATTCCAGCTTCCATGCCGCAACTCCTTCTACTCTTCTGGGTGTTCCTGACCGTAGCCAGCTCTTCCGCCCAGCAGCCGGCGGCCGTGCCCGACAATCCAACTCCGCAGCCGGCGCGGAGTTTCTTTGGCAGATTGCGTGAGTTCTACCGCGAAGACTGGCGCGGAACCGCAGCGCAGGGTCCGCCCCCGCCGAGGCGCGGGCTACCCTCTCCGCTGGAATCTCCTCCCTTCCCCAACTCTGACTGGTCGTATGGAGGCTCGCCGGTCATCGGCGAGCCGGACACCAATAGCTATCCACTCATGACTGCGTGGAACGGTGCCCGCAGCCGCACTAAAGTCTACGGATGGGTAGAACCTACATTGAACTTCAGCACGTCCACCAACAGCAACGCGCCCGAAGCCAACGACGTTTACTCCAATCGTTTTGAGATGAATCAACTGATCGTTTACGTGGAGCGCCTGCCTGATTCCGTGCAGCGGGAGCACGTGGATATCGGCTATCACCTGACGGCGTTTTACGGAACAGACTATCGCTACACCACCGACAAAGGCTATCTGAGCAGCCAACTGCTGGTGCATGACCATCAGTATGGCTTCGATCCGATCCTTGAATACATCGACATCTATGTGCCCAAAGTAGCCAAGGGGATGAATATCCGGGCCGGCCGCTTTATTTCCATCCCAGGGATCGAAGCGCAGCTTACGCCGAATAATTACATGTTCAGCCACTCCTTGCTGTACGCGGTGGATCCGTTCACCGACACCGGCATTCTGGCTACGGTGCAAGTGAGCGACCGCTGGCTGGTGCAGGCAGGCATCACGGGAAGCCATGATGTTGCGTTGTGGACCAGCGATGCGAAACCTTCAGCAACCGTTTGCGTCAGCCGCACCACCAGCTCGGTGAACAACAATGTCTATCTTTGCGCCAACGGTATTAACGACGGCAAGTACGCCTACAACAACCTTCAGCAATACGACGGCACCTGGTATCACAAGTTCTCCAAAACATGGCACACGGCGACCGAGGCTTACCTGATGTACCAGCGCGACGTGCCCAGCACCAGCGGGCCGATCAAGCCCCAGGCCAACAACTACGGAGCGGCGTGCCGCCCGGGCCTGCAGACCTGTTTAGCGCCCGAGTACGCCGCTGTCAATTACGTCTTGAAGCAATTATCCGATCATGACTTCGTCGGCTTCCGCAGCGACTTGCTCAACGATAAGAAAGGGCAGCGTACGGGGGTGAACACGAAATACACCGAAAACACTTTTATGCTGAGCCATTGGATCGGATCGACGATACAGATGCGGCCCGAGATACGCTTCGATCACGCCTGGGATCGGAAGTCGTACGACCGGGGAAAACGGCAGAGCCAGCTTACGGTCGCCAGCGATCTGATTTTTCATTTCTAGGCACCTGGTTGCGGAGCAGTTGCGATTGCAGACGCGGTAGGGTGGGGACAGGTTTAGTGCCGCGCCTACGGCGCTCGGATCATCTTCGGGATCGCATTCCCAGCCCTTCCGGGCTGGGCTGACGTTTGGCGGTCGGCCCTCCGGGCCTTGCATCCATGGCGATGTTCGTAGTGTCATTTCTTCCTCAACTTGGCGGGCGGGCAAGTTAGCTGCTCGGGATGACAAAGGAGAGAAAAGTGCTCCCCTGCGCATCAGTTGTCGGTTAGAGAGAGCAGCAGGTCCCTTCGGTCGGGATGACAAGTCTGTTTGAAGTGGATCGTCTACGCGGTCGATGCAAGGCCCGGAGGGCCGACCGCCAAACGTCAGCCCAGCCCGGAAGGGCTGGGAATGCGATCCCGAAGATGATCCGAGCGCCGTAGGCGCGGCACTAAACCCGCTGTTTAGCTC
This sequence comes from uncultured Acidobacteriaceae bacterium, assembly GCA_963834205.1. Taxonomy (GTDB): domain Bacteria; phylum Acidobacteriota; class Terriglobia; order Terriglobales; family Acidobacteriaceae; genus PALSA-350. Next base: position 470,982 of record CAWIBI010000069.1, read on the forward strand.
GCGGTCAGTTGCTGGGCTGAAGGCGACGGATGATCCAGTTTCTTCCTGGCCGCTCGATGAGCCTCTTGGTGAGCAGCGCGGCAACAATCAATAGCACGTACGAGATCCACGGATCGAAGACGATCAGGCCGCTCTTCTCCAGAAAATGTGAGTCGTGCAACAGAGTCCAGAGATTGAAGTGCAAAAGATACAGGCAATAACTGGCCTCGCCGATCGCAATGAAAGGGAGCAGGCCAAAGAAGCCCGCAATCCAATTACGGCCCGCCAGGCAAAGGATAACCCCGGCGAAGAGGGGCATCAGCAAACCGTCGTGCATCATGGCGTACGGCAGCCGGTCGCCCAGGCAAAGAAGCAGGTACAGGGCCGCAAAGGCAAGAATCCCTACCGCCAGCCGCTTACGGCTCTCCGGCCTGATCTTCTCGTTCAAGAATCCCAGTGCCATGCCAAAGAGAAACGAGGGCAGGTGCTGCAAAGGCATAAACTTCAACGCCCGCATCCAGATTCCGACCGAGTAACGGTCGGGGTGAAGGTCACCATCGGGATTGAAGTGCATGTAGAGCGCGGGAAGCACCAGGGCGGAGAGCCACACCGCGACCAGGATCATCACCAGCGACCGCACCTGGCGGGGCCGGCGGCGCGTGATCAGCCATGGAAACAAAAGATAAAAGAACGCCTCGGTGGACATGGTCCATGCCGGTGTGTTCCAGAAGGTCGAGAGAGCAGGATGCCATCCCTGCAACAGGAGCGGAGTGAGAATCAATCCCAGGCCAAAGTCCACCCGGGTGTGCGCATGGATCTCTTGCATCAGCATGCCCACTGAGAGCAGCAGGCTGAAGGCATAGACGGGATAGAGCCGGGAAAAGCGGGCGGACCAGAAGCTGCGCGCAGTAAGCGCTCCACGTTGGGCGCGATCCGCGTAGTTATACGTGAGGATGAAGCCGGAAAGCAGCAGGAAGAAGCTGACCGAAATGTACCCGCCGTTGACCACCGGACTCAACGGCCCAAAGGAATGGGGGTCCGCAAAATGAAAAAAGACCAAGTTCAGGGCGGCAAAACAGCGGATTCCGGTGAGCGCCGGCAACTGGGACCGCCGAGGAGCTGCAACCGGAGCAGGAGGAACCAGAACCGGGCCGGCCGGAGCCTGTACCGCCGGCATTGCAGCGACCAGTCGAGCTTTGGCCTGAAATGCGGGAGTGCGTTCCGCAAGTGTGCTTTGGGGGGTCAGGCGGTCACCAGGGAACCGACCTTCTCTCCGCTCACCACCCGCAGGATGTTTCCTGGCCGGTTCATGTTGAAAATGATCATAGGCAAATTGTTGTCCTTGCACAGGCTCACGGCAGTGCTGTCCATAACCTTTAGACCGAGCCGCAGGATTTCCATGTAGGTAATTTGCTCAAATTTAACTGCGTCTTTGGTAATAACAGGATCGGCGTCATAAATCCCTTCCACTTTAGTGGCCTTGAGCAAGACATCTGCCTTGATCTCCATGGCGCGCAGCGAAGCGGCCGTATCCGTCGAAAAGTAGGGATTGCCCAAACCTGCCGCAAAAATGACCACTCGACCCTTCTCCAGATGCCGGATGGCCCGCCTCCGGATGTATGGCTCGGCCACCTGGTTCATCTCAATGGCAGACATGACCCGGGTCTGCACCTCGCACTTCTCCAGAGCATCCTGCAGGGCGAGAGAATTAATCACCGTGGCCAGCATTCCCATCTGGTCAGCGGAAACCCGGTCCATCATGCGCGCCTGCTCCGCCACGCCGCGGAAAAAATTGCCTCCGCCCACGACAATGGCGACTTCCACGCCAAGATCCCGGACCGCCAAAATCTCCTGCGAGATCTCATGGAGACGGGCTACGTCTACGCCAAAGCCGCGGTCAGCGGCCAGTGCTTCTCCCGACAATTTGAGCAGGACTCTCTTGTACATTCATGCAAAGTATCGCACATCTCAAAAGAGCGGCTATCCCTTGGGAGAGAGGCCATTTGACATACATTTTGATGCGGAACCGACGGGCTTTGGCGCAAAGAAAAGGGCCGGGAATCTCCCGGCCCCCTCGGAGCCCCGGCGGCTAAAGCCGGTTTTATTCTTAAGATTACGGACGGGCTGAAGCCCGTCCCCTTCACGGGCTGAAGCCCGTCCCCTTCAGGGCTTGATCTGAGCCACGGTCCAGACCGGATCGCCCACTTTGAACCGTGCGAAGCGGCGTACGCTGAGGTTCTCTCCCAGCTTGCCGATCTTCTGCGCAATCAGGTCCTTGATGGCAAACGACTGGTCCTTGATGAAGGGCTGATCGAGCAGGCAAACCTCTTCGTAAAACTTGCTCATTTTGCCTTCCACGATCTTTTCGATCACCTGGGCCGGTTTGCCGGTGGCAGCCGCCTGAGAACGATAGATGTCCTTCTCCCTTTCCAGATCCTCCGCAGTGACGTCTTCGCGGCGGATATACCGCGGGTCGGTAGCCGCGATGTGCATGGAAATATCTTTCAGCAGCTCCTGGAAATCTTCCGTCCGGGCGACAAAGTCGCTCTCGCAGTTGATTTCAATCAGCACCCCGATCTTGCCCCCGGCGTGGATATACGTGCCGACGGCCCCTTCGGAGGTGCTGCGCGAAGCCTTCTTGGCGGCAGAAGCCATGCCCTTCTTCCTCAAAACCACAACAGCCTGGTCCAGGTCACCCTTGGCCTCCGCGAGCGCGTTGCGGCAGTCCATCATGGGCGCGCCAGTCTTCTCGCGAAGCTCCTTGACCTGTGCGGCGGAGATATTTTCAGTCACAGTTGACATCCTCTTGCAATTCCTTTGCTGGCCTGTTAACAGGCCGGGTTTCGGGCCATAGATGTGGAATTTTGGGCTGTAAAGCGGTAGCTAGAGCGTTCGCTCGACGGTTTCCGGCTCATCGACGGCGGTGATTACACCGGGGGCCTTGCGGATACCTCCCCCAAGCGCAGCTTCCAGATCGACCACTTCTCCATCGCCTGCCGACTCATCGGCGCCAGGCTCAAGACCGGCGATCTCTACCGGAGCAGCTTCGAGCTGCTCGTCTGCCGTGACCCCAGCCTCGCTGGCGCGCTTGTCGCCCGCCATCTGCACCCCTTCGACCACGGAATCGGAGATCTTGGAGGTAAAAAGACGAATCGCACGCAGCGCATCATCGTTGCCCGGGATGACGTAGTCGACGACTGTGGGATCGCAGTTCGTGTCCACCACAGCGACCACCGGGATGCCCAGCTTGCGGGCTTCCTTCACGGCAATCGCCTCGTTGTTCGAGTCGACCACGAACAGAGCGTCGGGTAAGCGGCGCATATTCTTGATTCCGGCCAGGTTGGCCTGCAGATGCTTGCGTTCCCGCTCGAGCCGGATGACCTCTTTCTTGGTCAGCAGCTCATAGCGGCCGTCGGTGGCCATCTCATCCAGTTCCTGTAGGCGCTTGACGGATTTCTGTACGGTGATCCAGTTGGTCAGCAGTCCACCCAGCCAGCGCTGGTTGATATAGAACATGCCGCAACGATTTGCCTCTTCGGCAATTGCATCCTGCGCTTGTCGCTTGGTACCGACAAAAAGGATAACTTTACCCTGCCCTGTGAGGTCGGTAACGAACTTGCTGGCTTCCTTGAACATCTTCAAGGTTTTTTGCAGGTCGATGATGTAAATCCCGTTACGCTCGCCGAAGATGTATTCCTTCATGCGCGGGTTCCAACGCTTGGTCTGATGCCCGAAGTGGACTCCTGCTTCGAGCAGCTCCTTCATCGTAATAGTGGCCAAACTACCTCCTCTTGATTTGCATCCCAGCTTGCCGGGATTTATTCCCTCGCCCGCGCCTCAAATCGCGGGCGGGGAAGATTTTGTATTGCACGTCTTTACCCTTAGCGCTTGCTGAACTGGAAGCGCTTACGGGCGCCCTTCTGTCCGTACTTCTTGCGTTCTTTGATGCGGGCGTCCCTAGACAGCAGACCGTCCGCCTTTAAGGTCTTGCGCAGCTCAAGGTTGAACCCCAGGAGGGCGCGGGCAATGCCCATCTTCACCGCATCCGCCTGGGCGCTTACGCCGCCGCCCTTGACCGTGGCCAATACGTCGAAATTGGCGGAGAGCTCCGCTAACTCCAACGGCCGCTTGGCGGAAACCCGCTGCTGATGGGTAACGAAATAGGTCTCGAAAGGTTTCTGATTAACGACAAAATTGCCGCTGCCCGGGCGCAGGAAAACGCGCGCCACGCTAGCCTTGCGACGGCCTGTTCCGTAGTACTGAACCAAATCTGCCATGACCATCCTGTTCTTTGTATCGAGCGGAAGCTATCGCGCCGCCAGCTCGTAAACTTCAGGCTGTTGTGCCTGGTGGGGATGCTTATCCCCCCTGTAAACCTTAAGCTTGGTGCCCATCTGCCGTCCCATCTTGCTCTTCGGCAGCATGCCCTTGATGGCGTCTTCGACAATTTTTTCCGGCCGGCGCGCCAGCAGGCGCACAAACGACTCTTCCCGCAACCCACCGGGAAATCCGGTATAGCGGCGATAGACTTTTTGCTGGCTCTTGAGCCCAGTCAGCACAATCTTCTCCGCATTGACCACGACGACGTGATCCCCCATGTCGATGAAGGGCGTGTACTTGGGGTTTTTCTTCCCGGCTAATATGCTGGCCGCTTCGGTCGCCAGACGTCCCAGGGTTTTGCCGCTGGCGTCGACCACGAACCATTTGCGGGTGATATCGTGCGAGCTCGGAAAATACGTAGACATCGTTCCAGTTCTCCCAGGGAACCTTCCATCGGGCAGGCGCTGCACACCGCGGCGAAAACCTCGCGGCCAGCAACTGCTCTCCCGCAAACGAAAGATTCAGAATCGCTTGAGTGGCGAAGAGTTTTAGATTTGAAGCGCTTCTTCGGGTGCGCTTTCCTGGCAGGCTGCCTGGCCTCGCTCAAGCTCCAGATCAGTTTACCTTGAATCAGGGCTCAACTTCTCTCGGATCAGACGGCGGATACAGAGGGCCCGATGCGGCACTGCGCAAGAAGACCAGACTAACGCAATCGGGCAATGGAGTCAACGTGGGTTTGTGTACTACTTGTGCACAAAAGAGGCATTTCCCCTTGATTCCGGACATCATACGCTCTCTTTGGAATGTATCTGAGGTTCCCCCGATATGACACAACGTGCCTCTGAGTCCCTGGTAGCCGCGCTCATCCGCATCGGGTTATTGCTGGCCCTGGCGATCATGCTGATGGCCGAAAATGCCCAAGCCCAAACACACGCTCTCTCTTCCGTCGCAGGTGGTTCGCGGGCGGGCAACCCTACAAGCCTGCAGCTGCGATAAGTTGCGGGCGCTCGCTCCGACTTTACGGCGTAGCAGTCGCGCCGCCCGGTTGCACGAGCAAGGAGACCTATGAAGTTTGACAAGCAGCTTTCGTCCCTAATGTCCGCAGCATTATTGTGCGGCACTTTTACCACACCCGCGATGGCCCAGCAGACAGCCGGCAACGGAGTGGCTACTGCCCCAACTGCTACCGTTACATCTGTTCCCAAGACCACGCCGGAAGAGGCGCTGCTCAAGTCAACCCCTCCGCTTACGGAAGAGGCCCTGCAGACCCGCTATGTGGGCAAACTGGTTTTCCTGCGCGGCTCCTATCTGGGCGATGAGCTGCAGTTCGACGAGAACGGCAAAGTCATTGGCTCACCCGCAGTGGGCTCCTTTACCCTTTCCGCGTTCGAGATCCGGAAAGTAAAGCTTTCCAAACGCAAACTGGATCTGGAAGCCGATCGCTATGGATTGCATTTTTTCGGCGCGCTGCCGTATGAGGACGACACCAAATCGTTTGACAAGGTAAAGATTTCCAAGAAGCCGGTCCACATCGTTATCGACCGCGAGCTCATCGTGGTGCCCAAAGTGAAGAAAGAAAAGAACAAGAAGGATGCGCCCGCGCCGCAGAATGTGGCGGCGGCGCAATCTTCGAAGGCCCCGAATGCAGCAACGGCCGCGGCAACCCCACCACCGGCCCCTAACAGCGCCGCCAGCGATGCCCCAGGAGCCGTCTCTCCGGCGCATAGCGCCATGCTGATGAACAAGGCCCTGGACAATATCTTTGCCAGTGACATCGACCAGGCCATGATGTCTCATCTGCCTGACTACTGGCAGCAATACTTCACCAGCAAGAGCGAGCACCGCCAGTACATGCCCACCGACGGCAGCATCAAGGTTGTCAGCGAAGGCATGACGCCGCCTAAGGTTCTGAACAGCATCGATCCCAGCTCCAATGAATATGCTCAGAAATATGGGATTGCAGGCATGGAGCTGTTGCGCACAGTTGTCGACGCCAACGGAGTTCCGCGGCAGATGGCGATTGCCCGCCCGATTGGCTTCGGGCTCGACGAGAAGGCAGTGGACGCGGTTAAGAGTTCCCACTTCCGCCCGGCGACCCTGAACGGTCAGCCGGTACCGGTTGTGATTGATCTGGTTGTCACCTTCCGCATCTACTCCAACCGGACCAAACCAGGCTCGGTGATCAAAGGCTCGAAGGAAACCGTGCTGGCAGCCTCCGTGGACGATACGGACTCACCCAAATCGTCGGGATCAGATGCTAGTCTGAAGCGGTGAGCCAGCGTTTTCTCAACCTGATCCGCGGAGGCGAGACTGCTGAAGTCGCCGCCGCCGTGGAGCAAGAACCATCGCTTGTTGCATGCAGAGACGCCCAGGGCGTCTCTGCTTTTTTGTGGAGCATTTATAACCGCCAGCCGCTGATCAGGGATTTCCTGCTTACTCGCTTGCCCACTCTGGATATATTCGAGGCCTCCGCCCTGGGGGATTCTGACCGCATCGAGCAACTGCTAAGGCAGAATGCCATGCTGGTCCATGAGACCTCAGGGGACGGCTGGGCGCCTCTCCACCTGGCGGCGGCATTCGGCGGACCACCGGCGACAGTTCTGTTGCTGGCGCACGGAGCGCACGTACATCGCTTCTCGCGCAACCCCATGAAGAATCAGCCGCTCCATGCCTGCATTGCTTTGAGCGGGAATTGCGAGACGGCGCGCATCCTCATCGCCCAGGGAGCCGACGTCAACATGACCCAGGCTGGAGGCTACACCCCCCTGCACCAGGCAGCGGCGGCCGGGCTCGAAGAGCTGACTCGGATACTGCTTGAGGCAGGCGCAGACCCCTGCTTATGTTGCGATCAGGGCAAGACTCCGGCGGACTATGCGCGCGCACGCAACCATGAGGCCGTTTTGCAGCAGCTTTCCGCCGCTCGTGCTTAGCTGTAGGGCTTCAGCGCCACAGGTTTAAGGCCCGGAGGGCCGACCGCCAAACGTCAGCCCAGCCCGGAAGGGCTGGGAATCCATCCCGAAGATGAGCGAGCGCCGTAGGCGCGGCACTCAACCTGGGCCCCTCGCAACGCGTTAGTAGGAGGGATCGGTCCTTTTCCCCTCCGCCCATTCTCGAATAAACAACCGTAACCTCCGAAACGGTACTTCCGGTTTGAAATAGCAACCCGGCGCCTTTATCCGATCCCGGAGCGGGGATACCCTGTTAAAAGACGATTTCGGCAGGCAGCGGATTCTCGCGTCACGCTCTCTGGCCGGCAGTTGCCGGTAGTTTCGGCCTACCCGCGAGCGAAGGACAGTTTTACCGCTGTCCGGTGTCCCACCCGATCCCTGTCACAAATCAGCCAACCAAAGACATCCCGCCCCGGCGGGATTTTTTATGCCTCGTGGACTCAATCTTCCCGACCACCTGGAGCCACCTATGCCCAAAAATGAAGTAAGCGACCTCATCACCGATCAGGAAATAGCCTTTGCCCACTTGGTCCTCTCTGGAACCATGACCGACCAGCGTGCCGCCGCGGCCGTAGGCCTCAACCCCAACACCGCCGCCTACATCAAATCCAAACCCTGTGTCCGCGCCTACATGCTCGAGCACCGTGCCCGTATGCAGCAACAAATCGTCGAGCAGCAAACCGAAGGCTTGCGCCCCCTGAACCCGGGCCGCGAGCAAGTCCTGGGCCGCCTCTGGGAACTCGCCAACCTAAGCTCGGAGATGACCCGAGGCAGCATTACCGGTCAGGTCAAGGCTGATGTCGATGATCGTAGCCATCGAAGGCCTGATCCCGGACCGTCGTGCCGGCTCTGCGGAGAAGAACCCCGCTCCTCCGCCCACAAACGTGCATATCTATCACCCTCCCTGGTTTGGCAAACAGCAGGGGGAAACCACCGATCCCCAGCCCAACCCTGTCCTTGAACAAGAAGCCGAGGAAGAAGATGGGCGCCCCGTTCCCGAACCCAATGCAGGCTCAGCGACAGACGCGCCTCCGGACCTCGGCCCTATCTTCGGCCCCGGCGAGTCCATCCTCCCCGATGGCTCTAGCCTCGCGGAAACGCAATCGCCGCCTTATGCCGCTGTTGCTCCAGACACCAGGGTCCCCTTCTCTATCCGAAAGAACCCCTTTGCCCCGCGGCGCCGATGACCTCTTGAAAGAAAACCAAAACCCATCCACTCTCTCCGAATGCCCCAAAAGGCCCAAAACGATCGAATTTTATCGAATTTTATAAAAACCAGGAGACATTCCCGATCCCGATCGTCGAGTGCCGCGCCTACGGCGCTCGCTCATCTTCGGGATGGATCCCCAGCCCTTCCCCGGATTTCCTGTGGAACTTGGTGGCGTTGGCAAACTTCATGCGCCATTCCTTACTGAAAGGCGCACGCGCGGCCTCGTCCAGCGCTGCGTGGCAGGAAATCCGGGTTCCGGGCTGGGCTGACGTTTGGCGGTCGGCCCTCCGGGCCTTGCACCCGTCGCGACTGCCGGTGTCTCTCTCCCAACTTGCCGCAAGCAAGGCGAGAATGGAATGAAAAACGCGAAGGTGATTTTGGGGAATGCAAGTGTCCAAAGTGAATTGTTATCCCGGGAGGAATCATGGGCCTGCGGGCCACCCAAGGTGATGAAAAACGCCTCCTGTCCAGCAATCGCTCTCTACGGAAGCGCTGCGGCAAGTTGGGGGAGAAATGACATCGGCGATCGCCATGGATGCAAGGCCCGGAGGGCCGACCGCCAAACGTCAGCCCAGCCCGAAAGGGCTGGAAAATAGATCCCAAAGATGATCCGAGCGCCGTAGGCGCGCCACCAAACCGATCGTCTGGTTCATGAGGGAGTTAAAGGAACTTTGGGCAAGTCTGCTGTCCGCCTTCTACTCGTAGGCGAGAGCCTCGATCGGATCTTTGGCAGCAGCTTTAAGCGCTGGATAGCTTGCGCCCAGGAGCGCCCCGCAAAAGGCTATCAAAGTAGCGGTCACCATCCAATCCATGGTGACGGGAAAGGGTTGGGTGGGAAAGCGGGCGCTCATAAATCCCTTCAATACCCAGGCGAAGCCGATGCCGAGAGCAATGCCGACAAAGGCAAGAAATGCCGTTTCCCGCAAAACAAGATCAACGATATAAAACCGGGAAGCACCGAGCGACTTCAAGATCCCGATTTCGCGGGTTCGCTCCAGCACCGCGGTATACATCGCCTGAAAAATGACGAGAAAGCCGACGCCAACCGCAATGCTGATCACGATGTGCAATGCGAGATTGAAACCGGGCAGATGGTCTGGAGTTAACATCGCGATCACCTCCTGCACCGTTTGCACGCCATATTGGGAAAGTCCCGGAGTTGCGTGAATCTCCTGCTTGATCAGGTCTTCATTTTCCGGGTTATCGGCTTTGACATAGAACAGGGTGGCGTTGTTCTCGGCGGTCAGCAAAGCGCCCAGCGTCCTGATCGGCAGGAATTTGCGTCCACCTTTGCCGTGCTCGACAATGCCGCAGATTCGGAAATCGTGGCCGACGACAGGGATGATGTCGCCAACGTGGTAGCCTTTGCCGCTTCGGGCAAAAAAATCATCGACAATCACGTCGTTGGGGCCCTGGAAAGGCCCCCCGGAGAGAAAAACAAAAGGCTTCAAGGCATTGAAACTGTCGTAATCGATACCCCAAATGGTCTCTACCCCAGTTAGCGTCGAGATCTGTTGAATCGCCGGGGACGCAACAGCGACGTGCGGCAGCTTGCGCAGCACATCCGCAATTTTCGCCGGAACCGGGGCCCCACTCACACCGACGAGGAATGTCTGATTGGGAGGCCGAACGATCAGGTCCGCCCCAATGCCGTTGGTCTGGGTGCGGGATCCCTGGACCATCCCCACCATGATGCCCACGATGGACAAGATCATCATGACCTCGATGGCGATGGCGAGAATGCTGATCGACGAGCGCAAGGGCCGATGCAGCAGATTTCCGATAACTAACCTATTCATGTTATTCGCCTGGCAAGCCGAGTGTAGCAAAATTGTCTGCGGTGGCCTGCTGGCGGCCTCCAGTAACTCAAGAGATGCTGTAGCGCGCACAAACTAAAGGACTATAGGGATTTGTTTTTGACCTGGCATGCGAGCCGCTTTATGGTTGACAATGTCGGCGCACGTCCAAGATAGGCGGCGATATGCGGCTGACGTTCCTTTGCCGGCGCAGAAATATCTTTCGCCCGACCCGCGTCCTTTGTCCGGCGGAGCCATCGCATAAGCGTATGGGTGTGATGTATGGGTAATTTCGGCGACACATTGCGACAGGAGCGGGAGTTCCGCGGGATCACGCTGGACGCCATCACCCGGGTCACCAAGATCAGCAATCGTCACCTGGTTGCTTTGGAAGAAGAGCACTTCGACGTTCTCCCCGGAGGAGTGTTTAACAAGAGCATGGTCCGGGAATATGCCCGGGTGGTAGGCCTAGACCAGCAGGAGTGGGTCGACCGCTACCTGTCGGCGCACCGGTCGACCGGCACTTTGCAGGATGAAGACGGTTGGGTACGCTTTGCGGAAAATGCCAGCAAAGCCCGCGGCGACATGGGACGCGGGGACCGCCCCGATCAGCGGCTGCGGTGGACGGGCATAGGGGTCCTGCTCCTGCTGGTAGCTGGTCTCAGTTGGTTCGTGTGGAGCTATGTTCACCGGAAAATCTCTGTCACTACGCCTGCGCACGTGACGCGTACCACGGCGGCTACGGTGCGCCGGGACCTGAGCCTTTGCGTGGCCGATTCCCCTCTGATACCGTCATAAAAGATCCATAGAGTTGCATGCTGCTCTGGAACAGAAGGGAAGTCTCTTTGCCACAAAACGATCGATTTCTTTTTACGTCCGAGTCGGTGACTGAAGGACATCCCGACAAAATCGCCGACCAGATTTCAGACGCCATCCTCGATGCGTGTCTCGCGCAAGACCCCTTCAGCCGTGTGGCGTGCGAAACGCTGACCGCCACAGGGCTGGTCGTCATTGCCGGTGAGATCACGACCAAAGCCTACGTCGACTTCCAGTCTCTGGTGCGTGGAGTGGTCGCGTCGATCGGCTATGACAACGCTCTTTACGGCTTCGACTCTAATACCTGCGCCGTCATCTCCAGCATCAACAAGCAGTCTGGTGACATAGCCATGGGCGTGGACACCGGCGGAGCCGGCGACCAGGGCATGATGTTCGGCTACGCCACCAGCGAAACCGGAGAACTGATGCCGACGCCGATCTCCCTGGCCCACAAGCTCAGCCGGAAATTGACTGAGGTGCGCAAGAGCGGACAGCTCGCTTATCTTCGGCCTGATGGCAAGAGCCAGGTGACGGTGGAATATGACAAGGATCAAAATCCCATCCGGGTCGATGCCATTGTCATCTCCACCCAGCATTCCGAGAACATCTCCACCGAGGAGCTGCGCGCCGACATCCTGAAATACGTGATCCAGGCCACCGTGCCCTCCAGTCTGCTCGATGCCGACACCAAATACCACATCAACCCGACAGGGCGTTTTGTGATCGGCGGTCCCATGGGCGATACCGGTCTAACCGGACGAAAAATCATTGTCGACACGTACGGCGGCATGGGACGCCACGGTGGCGGCGCATTTAGCGGCAAGGATCCGACCAAGGTGGATCGCTCGGCGGCTTATATGGCGCGATACATCGCCAAGAACATCGTGGCCGCAGGGCTGGCGAAGCGTTGTGAAGTGCAGCTGGCATATGCCATCGGCGTGGCCGATCCGGTCAGTGTGCTGGTAGAGACCTTTGGCACCGGCGTGGTGGACTCCGCGACACTGCAGAAGCTGGTTCGCGAAAACTTCAAACTGACCCCGAAGGGCATTATTGAGGGCCTTAACCTGCGCCGGCCCATCTACCGCAAGACCGCAGCTTATGGCCACTTCGGGCGCGCCGATGCCGACTTTACCTGGGAGGCAACGGATAAAGCCCAGGCACTGCGCGAAGCGGCCGGCCTGCAGGGACAGCCCCAGCTGGCTGCAAAAAATTAACCCGCAAGATACGGATAGCGTCGTGTGCTGCTTCGGTTCATGATTCTGGCATGAGCAGCAATCAGCAACTCGACCTCGATCCCACCCGGGCATGGCAACAGGTGCTGGCCCGCGACGCAAACGCCAACTTCGTTTACGCCGTGGCCAGCACCGGGATATTTTGCCGGCCCTGCTGTCCGAGCCGGCGCCCTGCCGAGACCAATGTGCAGTATTTCTCGGACCCGCGAGGGGCGTTGGCCGCGGGTTACCGCGCGTGCAAGCGATGCGCTCCCCTGGGTGAGCCCCGCGAGGCAGCGGCGGTGGCGCGGCTTTGCCGCTATCTTGCCGACCATCTCGAGCGAACAGTAACGCTTGCCGATCTCGCGCGAGTGGCCAAGAGCAGCCCCTTCACTGTCCAGCGGAAATTTACCCGGGTGATGGGTATCAGTCCACGTGCTTATCAGGCACAACTGCGGGCGACCGATATGCGGCACAGCCTCGCGGCCCCTGGAGCCAGCGTCACTGCCGCTATTTATCAGGCCGGGTATTCGTCTTCAAGCCGTTTTTATGAACAGGCGGCCGAGAATCTGGGCATGAGCCCCACACGTTTCCGTGACGGCGGCGCAAACGAGACGATCCGGTTTACTACGGTGCCCTGCGAACTGGGATTGCTGCTGGCTGCGGCAACCGCCCGCGGTATGTGCAGCGTGATGCTAGGCGAGGACCCAGCCGTGCTCGAGCAATTGCTGCGCCGGCAGTTTTATGCGGCGGAGGTTATTCGGGATGCTCCAGGAATGGCCGAACAGGTAACGGGCATTCTCGCCGCCATGACCGATCATCCGGCGGCTGGCGATTTGCCGCTCGATGTGCGCGCGACCGCGTTTCAGGCACGAGTTTGGCGGGCGTTGCGGCAGATTCCGCGCGGCCAGACACGCAGCTATGCGGAACTGGCCAAGGCGGTCGGTCAACCGGCCGCGGTGCGGGCTGTGGCCCGGGCTTGCGCCGCCAACCCAGTGGCCATCGCCGTTCCCTGCCACCGTGTGATCGGCAGCGACGGCTCGCTTACCGGCTACCGTTGGGGCATCGAGCGCAAGAAAGCTCTGTTGCAAGCGGAAAGATCCTCACTCCGGTCGAGATGAGAACAGCAGGTCCCTCCACTTCGCTTCGCTCCGGTTGGGATGACAAATTCATTGCACCCCAAAGTTGAACTGCAGATCCCTCGGCTGCGCTCCTAATGACACAAGCGGAGGGTTGGGGTCCGCAACAACCCCACTCAAGCCAAAAGAAGGCTTGAATGGGGCACCCAAGCTTTTCTTGGTCATTTCTCCCTCAACTTGCCGCAGGCAAGTTAGTTGCTCGGGATGACAAAGGGGAGTGGGACGCTTCCATTTGGTGTGACGGTAGTAATAACAGCCCTCCCGGACCTCGTTCATTCCTCTCGCAACTTTTCGCAGGCAGGTCAGATTGCTCCTAATGACACGGGGGGAGTGGACGATCGGTTTAGTGCCGCGCCTACGGCGCTCGGATCCTCTTCGGGATCGATTTCCCAGCCCTTCCGGGCTGGGCTGATGTTTGGCGGTCGGCCCTCCGGGCCTTGTATCCATGGCGATTTTTGCGGTGTCATTTCTCCCTCAACTTGCCGCAGGCAAGTCAGCTGCTCGGGATGACAAAGGGGAGGGCGGTGCTTCCATCCACGTCAGTTGCTATAAACCTTTGTTGCCGGTGGCCAGCAGGGTTTGAAAGAAGGGTGCTTCGGTTTCCTTGTGCACAACGGCAGTATGCACATCTGCGAAGCCGGCCTTACCCAGCAGCTTCTCCAACTCCACTTCGCTGAAGCCCAACCAGACGTCGGCATACAACTCTCGCGCCTCGGCAAAGCGATGCTGCACTAGATCCAAGATCGCGATGCGACCCCCGGGCTTTAGAATGCGCCACGCTTCCCCGACTGCCCGCGCTGGATGGAGTGCGTGGTGCAAGGACTGGCTAAACAGCGCCAGGTCAACCGAACCATCCGCGATCGGCACGGCTTCCAGGTCTCCCTTGCGATACTCCAGTGTCCTCCCCGTTCTCATCGCGAGTCCGCTGCCGAGCTCGACCATCCTGTCCGAGTTGTCGACGGCGATCACCTGCTGCGCACGCTTGGCCAACAACAGCGAAAAGGCGCCCTCGCCGGCTCCAAGATCGGCAACGACCATCGGCGGAAGCAACTGTAACAATGCCTCGGCAATACTCTTCCAGGAGCGCCCAGGAACATACTCCCGCCCCAGCCGTCCGGCCATGTCGTCAAAAAATGCCCGGGTCTTATCCTGACGCTTGCGCAGCACCAGATCCAGGGCCGCATGATCGTGCTCCGCTTCCGGGAGCTCTTCCGGGGCCTGCCGCAGCGAAGCCAGCAGCTGGGACAGTACCTCGCCCTCAGACTTGGCCTGGTACCAGATGTTCTTACCCGCGCGCCGATCCTGCACCAGGCCAGCATGCTTCAGCTGCGCCAGATGGGTCGAGATGGTGCTCTGCCCCATCCCCAGAATTTCCTGGAGCTCGGCAACGGAGAGCTCCTCCCGCGCCAACAACAGCAACATACGCAGGCGGTTGCTATCACCCAGGACCCGCAGGGATTTTACGATTGACGCCATGGCTCTTCCCTAATAATGTATCAATATATTATGATGTATTGATACGAGGATGAGACAAACATGGTACCAGCAACGATCGACCGCACTGCAGCAGCTCCCACGTTCAAGGTAGCTGATCTCTCCCTAGCCGACTGGGGCCGCAAAGAGATCTCGATTGCCGAGCACGAAATGCCCGGCCTGATGTCGATCCGCCGCAAGTATGCCGCGGACAAGCCTCTCGCCGGGGTGCGCATTACCGGCTCTCTTCACATGACTATCCAGACCGCGGTGCTGATCGAGACGCTGGTGGAGTTGGGCGCGAGTGTGCGCTGGGCAAGCTGCAACATCTTTTCCACCCAGGACCACGCGGCGGCCGCGATCGCGGCGGCGGGGGTTCCGGTCTTTGCCTGGAAAGGCGAATCGCTGGAAGACTACTGGTGGTGCACCGCGCAGGCCCTGGATCATGGAGAAGGCAAGGGACCAGAGCTGGTGGTGGACGACGGCGGGGATGTGACCCTGCTGATCCACAAGGGCTATGAGCTGGAAGCCGGCGACGGCTGGGTCAATACCCCTGCTTCGAATCACGAAGAGAAGGTGATCAAGGATCTGCTGAAGAAGATCTATGCGGAAGATCGCAACCACTGGCACGAGGTCGCGAAGCAGTGGCGCGGCGTCTCGGAAGAGACCACAACCGGCGTCCACCGGCTTTACAAGATGAAGGAACAGGGCAAGCTGCTAGTGCCGGCTATCAATGTCAACGACTCCGTGACCAAGTCGAAGTTCGACAATCTTTACGGTTGCCGTGAATCGCTGGCGGACGGCATCAAGCGCGCGACGGACGTCATGGTGGCCGGCAAGGTGGCCGTGATCTGTGGTTACGGCGATGTCGGCAAGGGCTCGGCCCACTCTCTGCGCGGCATGGGTGCGCGGGTGGTGGTCACTGAGATCGACCCCATCAACGCCCTGCAGGCGGCGATGGAAGGCTTTGAAGTCACCACCGTCGAAGAAACTCTGGGACGCGGCGACATCTACGTAACCTGCACCGGCAATGTGGACGTTTTGACGCTGGAGCACCTGTCGCAGATGAAGGACCAGGCCATCGTTTGCAACATCGGCCATTTCGATAACGAAATCCAGATCGATCGCCTGAACGGCGCGCCCGGAGTGAAGAAGATCAACGTTAAGCCCCAGGTGGACCAGTACAACTTTCCCGCAGGCAAGGGAAAGCCGGCGCACACCATCTACGTTCTGGCCGAAGGCCGGCTGGTGAATTTAGGTTGCGCTACCGGGCACCCTAGCTTCGTGATGAGCAACAGCTTCGCCAACCAGACGCTGGCGCAGATCGACCTGTGGAAGAACAAGGACGTCTACAAGGTGGATGTTTACACCCTGCCCAAGAAACTGGATGAGGAAGTAGCGCGCTTGCACCTGGAGAAGATTGGGGTGAAGCTCACGACCTTGACTCCGGCGCAGGCCGACTATCTGGGCGTGGCGGCGGAAGGCCCGTACAAGCCAGAAACGTATCGCTACTAAATATTTTCAGTACAATTATTGGGCTCCAGTCTTGAATGGCTGGGGCCCTTTCCTTTGGTGTCTCTTTCACTCGGCTGAACGTCTTATGAGCATGAAACAGAAAGTACTCGCTTGCGTGATTTTCTTCCTGGTAGAGGTTTCTGGTTGGCCGCCACTGCAGGCGCAAGCCGGCGCCGCGCATCCGCCGGTTGAGGTGATTCAAGCGACCGCCCCCGATTCCTCTGTGCTCAAGGCTCGGAAGGGCTCCTACTCCTTCACCATCGAAAACGGCGATTGGACCGACACTGGAGTCGAGGTCACTCCGGCAGACCAGCTCAGCTTTACCGCCACCGGCAATCTGACCCTGGCCGACGGAAGGCAAGCGCCGCCCGATGGCTTGACCCGGGGATGGAAGGATCTGATCCGCGTCTATCCGCTCAATTCCGCCAATAGCGGCGCCCTGATCGGACGTGTCGGCAATGGAGACGCGGCGGTTCCCTTCCTCATCGGCGCCAGCAAGGATGTGGATGTCTCCGCAACGGGCCATCTCTATATGCGGCTTAACCTCAGCTCGGATCTGTCCGGATCGGGCAGCATCGCGGTCACGATGAAGCTGTCGAGCCAGACGGCGCAGAAGACTGTTTCCGCGCCCGACCTGGCTAAACTTCTCTCACCGCAACTGTATGCCAACGTTCCCCGCCGGGTAGGCGATCTGCAGGGCAACCCAGGCGACATGGTGAATTTTTCCATAATTGGCACCCAGGACCAGGTGACCAAAGCCTTCGCCGCCGCCGGATGGGTACAGGTAGACAAGACCACGCAGGACGCCGTCCTCCACGGATTGGTTTCCACCCTCTCCCACGCGGCTTATACGGAGATGCCGATGAGCACTCTGTATCTCTTCGGCAGGTCGCAAGACCTGTCGTTCGCCCGGGCCGCGCCGTTGGAGGTAGCGGCAATCCGTCACCACCTACGGGTGTGGAAAACGACTGAGACGGTAGGTGGAGAGCCGCTGTGGGTGGGGTCGGCTACGCACGATAACGGCTTTGAGAAAGACCAGCGCAATGGTGGAATAACCCACCACATCGATGCCAATGTAGACCAGGAGCGCGACTTTCTGGAGCAGAGCTTCTCCGGGGCCGGCGTTCTGGCAGGCGCGGCTTATGTGCTGCCGCCGAATCCGCTGACTACCGCCAAAACGGCCACGGGGGGAAGCTTTGAATCGGACGGCCGCATCGTAGTGATGGATTTGAGGTGAGAAACTGCCCGCTCTATTGAGGCGGGGCGGGCGGAGGAACGTTTGGCTGGAGTTTGGTCATTTTGTTCTTCAGAATCTTGTGCGCGATGTCGGGCCAGAATTCCTCGAACACCCCTCCGATGGCGCCCTCCGCAGTGACGGTAAAACCTCGCTCGAAGGTCAGCGACACACCCCGGTCCGACGCCGGATAGTAGAGGTTGGAAATGCCGCCGGCAGCTAGATTGCCGAGCAGATTTGAGTAGTTTGGACCCCGGCCTCCATTGTCGTTCCTGCACCAAAACGTGGTCCCTATGGCATACCAAAGTCGAGAGTTGAAACTCCCAGTTCCCTTGCGAAAGAAACGCGGATCTTGTTTTAGGAGCGCGGGAAACAGCGCATTCCCTAACATGGTGCCGTCGAATGTATCCGCGTAAGAAGCCCCCAGATACCTGGCGTAGCCCTTCATCCCCTGCTTGTACTCAGGGAATGAATCCGTCCATTCGTTGTAGGCTGCATCGGCAGCCGCCACTCCAATGTTTCCCGCATCGGTGGCACTCTTAAAGGCGAGGCTAAACTTCTGCTTTCTCGATAACGGAGCTGCATCCTGGATGTAGGAGGTGTTGAAGTTAGGCACCACGCCCAGGATTCGTTGATGCTCCTCCTGCTCGACCTGCTGGGCCGCTTTGTCCTGTTGCGAAACCGGCTTTGCCGCGGTCTTGACATCGGTTCCGGGAACCGGTGCCGGGGAATCGGGTATCGAGGTTGTGGGCGGCCCGGCTGGAGGCGTGGGGGTGGCAGGAGCCGTCTGGCCCTGAACGGCAGCCGACAGGCAGAGCACCAAGACCATTGTTTCCCATGCAGAGGACCGCAGCCGGCAGGAAATGATCACGCTTGTCCTTGTCGTACGAATAGCGCCATTGTTTGGATTCCTGGCTTTCTGAACGCTACCACGTTCGACGGATGAGCCTTCCGAACGATTCGGTTGGCGTCCTCTTATGGCAAAAGGAATCACCAGACAAATACATCCAAACGTTCTGCGCAGAGAGGGGTGCTGGATCTTAGGTTAACCTCAAGCCGGGCGTTTTCCGCCGCATAACGGCGCAAAAGCTCGTCAGGGTCTACAAAACGTAAAGGCAATCCAAAAGGGTACGCTGACTCGTAAATGGTATGTGCCTTACGTTATGGAATTGTCGACCACCAAGACCCGCAACGCCTCGGCGGAACCCGTTGTCGTCGTTTGCAAGGATTGCGGCGCTTCATCACCCACTGAATCATTGATCAGCGTTGATCCCTTGCATGTGCAGTGCCCGCACTGTCTGTTTGTCTTCTTTTTGGACAGCTCGGCGAGAGGTCGAAGCTAGGAACGTTCGTCTTTGTCGACGGCTGCCGGAGCCAGGGGGCCTGGGGATTTCCTGTGCCTTGCGATGGCATCGAGCACACCGTTGAGAAAGTTCAGCGACTCCGGGGCGGAGTAGCGGCGGGCAATCTCCAGCGACTCGTTGATGACCACGGGTACGGGTGTGTCAGGGAAGCCTAGCAGTTCGGCGATGGCCGCCCGCAGCACGTTGCGATCGACGGCCGGCATCCGGCTCAGGCGCCAGTTGGCGGAGTGAGCCTGGATGAGTTCATCAATCTCTTCATTGCGGGCAGTGGCTACGCGGAAAATATCCTCGGAAAAACCGCGAGTCTCGGCGTCCACGTCTTCGCGGGATCCCCAGAAGGTCTTGCCCACCTGGTCAGGTGTCTGCTTGCCTACATCCGCCTGAAAAAGCATCTGCATCGCCAGTTCGCGTGACTTGCGGCGCTTACCGGGAGCGCTCATGGCAGGTGCACATGATTCTGCCCGTCGGCCGGCGTGGGCTGGCCCAGCTTGCGGTCGAGCGAGACCATCTCAATGGCTGCGATCGCGGCTTCAAACCCTTTATTTCCGCTCTTGAGGCCGGCACGGTCGAGCGCCTGCTCCAGGGTCTCGCAGGTCAACACACCGAAGGCGTGAGGGATGCCTGTCTCCTGCGCCGATTGGCCGATGCCACGCGCCACCTCGTTGTAGATAGCCTCGTAGTGCGCCGTTTCACCCCGCAGCAGCACTCCCAGGGTAACGACGGCATCGACGTGGCTGTGCAGGGCCGCTTTGCGCGCGGCCAGCGGTATCTCCCACGCTCCTGGCACGCGGATCACCTGCACGTCGCGCCGGGCAGCTCCGCTGCGGTAGAGGGCGTCGAGGGCGCCCTGCAACAGGCGGTCGGTAATCACCGCATTCCAGCGCGCCACCACCACAGCAAAACGCATGCCGTGGGCGCTCAGATCGCCCTCCACGGCCAACGGCTTGCTTTTGTGGGGATCGTCCCATTCCCAGAAAGCGATGGAGTGGCCGGGCGCTGGTTCCGCGGTAAATAGCCGCGCCCTCCAGCCGGTCTCGGTGACGGCGGTGAGCCTGCGGGCAGCCTCGTGCTCACCCCAGGTGCGAACCATCCAATCGTGGGCTACGGCCTGAACCGAGTCAAGGCCGGTAACCTCCACCATGATCTCCGCGGCACTGGGCGCGATGCCATCGGCAAACTCCAGATTGCCAAGCGGCGCAAGAAAGGAAACGCCCCGGCTTAGCTCCTGCTCCCAACCCCGGCCACCCTCAAAGCCGAGCGCGGAGAAGAAGCTGGCCAGCCTGGCGTAGGCCTCGGGCGAGCCGGCCGGCCGCACGATGGTGATTCCCTTAATCATCTCTCTGAGAGTACCACCGGGGCGGCCGGGGTCCTTCGCACCAAGGGCAGGGCTTGACAGGCTGCGGAGAAACTCGAGACCGGGCGGGAAAGGCGTACCTCAGGGGCTAAACAGGCTGCGGAAAAACCCGCGATCGGGCAAGAAAGACGTACCTCAGGGCCTAAAGGCCGACGTATTTTCAATCGTTTATGGCCCGACTAAAGTCGTGCCCTGATACGCGGATACCGAGGGATAGACAGACGTTGCTACCCGCGGGAGCCGCGATACAAAACATGAGTTTTTCCGCAGCCTGTGAAGCCGTGCCCCTCTTACAAAGCGTTCTTGCCTAGCCTGTTCATTCGTGCCCTTCGTACAGCGACATTCCGCCTTCGCTTCGTCAGTTGTTACCTTGTAGAGGGAGTTCATCGACCATGGAAAACATTCGCTACGAACTACGGCCTCCGATTGCGGTCGTGACCCTTGACCGGCCTAAAGTGCTCAATGCGCTGAATCACCTGAGCATGACCGAGCTGGAACAGGTCTTCCTCGACATCCGGCAAAACGCCGAGGTGCGCGCCGTTCTGCTTACGGGGGCGGGGGAGAAGGCCTTTGTTGCCGGCGCAGACATCAGGGAGTTGGCCCCTCTCACGCCACTCGAAGGGGAGCAGGCCGCTGCCCGCGGGCAGAGAGTCTTTAGCTTGATTGAAAACTGCGGTAAGCCGGTGATCGCCTGCATCAACGGCTTTGCCCTGGGCGGCGGCTGTGAACTGGCACTGGCCTGCACGCTGCGGATCGCCAGCTCCAACGCCCGGTTGGGGCAACCCGAGGTCAAGATCGGCATCATCCCCGGCTATGGGGGAACCCAACGCCTGCCGCGTCTGATCGGCAAAGGCGCGGCGCTCAAGATGATTCTTACCGGGGAGGCCATCACCGCCGCTGAGGCCTTACGCCTGGGCCTGGTCGATGAAGTGGTCGAGCCGGATCAGTTGTTGGCGCGCGCCGAGCAGATCGCCCAGACCATTGCAGCCGTGGCGCCGCTTGCCGTGCGTGATTCCATCCGCGCGGTGAACGCCGGCTATGATCTGCCGCTCGCCAGCGGACTCGAGCTGGAGGCTTCGCTTTTTGGTCTTGCCTGCTCCACCAGCGACAAGGCGGAAGGCACGCAAGCCTTTCTCGAGAAGCGCGCGCCGAACTGGAGTGGGAAATGAACCAATGGTCACAACCGGTAGGCGCATCGTCCGCGCCATCCTGCGTTTGGCTTGCTATGCTTGATGCGTGGCCCGACACCGGCAATGGCGCTCAAAAAAATCGCCTGTGCAGCTCGCCTTGCTGTGCGCACTGCTGGCCGGCGCAACCGGGTGCAAGGTAGCAGCGTCAAACTCCGAGCCGTCGCGGGCTACTGTGCGGCAGGCGCGACGGGCCGAGCAGACCAAGATGGACCAGGCCCGGCAGCAACTGGAGCAGATTCCGCCGCCCTCTAAGAATCGCTACCTCGCCGTGCGCACCCAGGATGCATATGCCAACCCATTTCTTGTGGTCCACCCGCAGACCGTCACCCTGACGATCATCTATCGGGACCAGTTACAGGGGGATGCGAATGGAGTCGCCGGCGGAGGTCTCTTGCGCCCGGCCAAAGCCCGCAAGCAGGAAGTCGACGTGCGGCCCGACGATCTGCCCCAGGCCCTGGCTTCTTTGTCGGCGGATGTCTGGCCCTACGGCCGCGTGGTTGCGATCGAGGAGTCTCCCACCGCCCCCAAGAGCGAGCGCGTCGCCATTCGCCGCAATGTCGAGGCCACCATCGAGACCCTCAACAATCTCGGGGTGGTGGTGGATGAGTGGACGGGCTCCAGTGGTGCGCTGCTACGCTAGCATTGGACCTTGCCTGCATCCATCCAACCCGTAGCGCTTAGCGTCTTCTGTGTTTGTTTCCTGCTGGCGACCGGCGCCGGATTCTGGGCGGTACGCTGGCGACGCTCGGAGCTGAGCAACCTGGATGAGTGGGGGCTGGCGGGGCGCAACTTCGGCACCCTGATCACCTGGTTCCTGATTGGCGGCGACCTCTACACGGCGTACACCGTCATTGCCGTTCCCGCCGCGCTCTTCGGCGCCGGCGCCATCGGCTTCTTCGCCATTCCTTACTGCATCATGAGCTACCCCATCATGATGCTGGTACTGCCCCCTCTCTGGCGTATATGCCACCGCAACGGTTACATCACCCTGGCTGACTACGTGCGTGGGCGTTATCGAAGCCGTTGGCTAGCCGTGGCAGTGGCCGTTACCGGCATTCTTGCCACCATGCCTTACATCGCGCTGCAGCTGATCGGCATGCGCGAGGTGATTGCTGCCCTGGGGATACGCGGGGAGTGGCCGCTGATCGCGGCCTTTATCATTCTCGCCGCCTACACTTACTCCAGCGGCCTGCGCGCGCCGGCCCTTATCGCCATTGTGAAAGACGTGATGCTTTACATCATGGTGCTGGCGGCGGTCCTCGTCATCCCCGTACGGCTGGGCGGCTATGGCCATGTTTTCGCGGTGGCATCCTCCACGCTGGCGCGGCACACGCCGCCGGCGTCGATCATCCTGCAACCGGCGCAGTTCATGAGCTACTCCTCGCTCGCCCTGGGATCGGCGATGGCCCTCATGCTTTATCCCCACACGGTCACCGGTACGCTCAGCGCGGCCAGCGACCGCGTAATTCGCCGCAATGCCGCGCTGATGCCGGCTTACAACCTTCTACTCGGCTTGATCGCGCTGCTCGGCTACGTGGCGATTGCCGCCGGCATTCATACTGCGAATTCATCCAGCACCGTTCCGCTTTTGCTGACCACTATGTTTCCCTCCTGGTTTGCCGGCTTTTGCCTGGCCGCCATTGGCATCGGCGCGCTGGTCCCGGCGGCGATTATGTCGATTGCCACCGCCAACCTCTTCACCCGCAACTTGTATGGAGAGCTGCTTCATCGCTCGTTCTTCCCAGCTGCCATGACCGGCGAGCAGGAGGCCGCCATAGCCAAACTGATATCGCTGGCGATCAAGCTGGGCGCGCTGGCGTTTGTCCTGTTTGTGCGCGCGCAGTTCGCCATTGAACTGCAGCTGTTGGGCGGAGTTTGGATTCTGCAGCTTCTGCCGGCCGTGGTTGGCGGGCTGTTTACGCGCTTCTTTCACGGTTCTGCTCTACTCTACGGGTGGATCGCGGGGATGGCTGCCGGGACGGCAATGGCCGCTTCTCTCGGGCTCAGGAGCTCGGTCTATCCCTTCCACATTGGCGGACACATCTACGGCATATATGCCGCTCTGCCCGCGTTGGTGCTCAACCTTGGGGTCGCGGGGCTTGTCTCGCTATTGCTGAGAATTTCCGGTAGAGCGCCGGCTGAGGATTTGATCGCAGGCTAGAATCTACAACATTTCCAGGAGTGGTCCGCAGAACTGCAGATCCCTCGGCTGCGCTCGGGATGACGCGGAGCGGATGGCTTGGTCCGCAACAACCCCACTCAAGCCAAAAAACGGCTTGAATGGGGCACCCAAGCTTTTCTTGGTCATTTCTCTCTCAACTTGCCGCAGGCAAGTTAGCTGCTCGGGATGACAAAGGGGAGGGCGACGCTTCCAATAGAAGGCGTTTTTCATCACCTTGGGTGGTGGGTGGCCCAGGTCTCGCTTTTGAGACCTGGGGGTTCATGCAGAGGAACCCCAATCCCGGTTCTCACCGGGGCTTGAAGCCCAATTCTCTTTGCTTCCTTTACGGCACGCTAGAGTCGTGCCCTGATACAAAGCCAAAACACCGCATCCAAGGGAGCTTCTGAAATATCATCCACCTCGTCCCTGAAATGTAGAGTGCCCTGAGGTAAGACTCGCCGTGAGTACACCTATGGCACACTGTGAATGAGGGTTCCTATGGGATCGCGGAAGGCACGTATTCTTCTTCCTCAGGATCTGATCGAAGAGATCGATTCGCTGGTGGGCCGTCGTGGCCGGAGCGCCTTTCTGGAGGACACGGCACGTGCTGAACTGCGCCGCCGCCGGCTTCTCACCTTCTTGCGCGACGATCGGCCGGCATGGAACGAGAAAGACCATCCCGAACTGGCGGGGGGAGCGCGTGCTTGGGTGAGGGGCGTGCGATCGGAAAGTGAAACGCGCATCCCTCTGAGAAGGCCGCTTAAGCCAACGTAAGCTTTGCGATTCTGATCATTGCTGCCGCGCTCCGCTCGACATCCTCATCTGTGGTGGCCCAACTGGATACACTGATGCGCATCGCCGCGTGCCCATGCCACACCGTTCCTCCGCACCAGCAGGTACCGTCGCTCTGAACAGCCGCGATCACCCTTCTTGTTTGCTCCGCGCTGCCGAACGAGACCAACACCTGGTTCAGGACCACTTCGTTCAGGATGGTGAAGCCCGCCGCGCGCAGACGATCTGCAAACATCGTCGCCTGCAAGCAGTTTCGCTCGATCAACTCGCTTAGCCCGCTACGCCCCAGGGAACGCATCGCCGCCCACAACTCCACACCACGCGCCCGCCGCGAAGCTTCCGGTGCGAAGTGCCAGGGCTCGCGCCCGCGGCCCGGTGTTAGATAAGCGGCGCTCATCGCCATGGCGGTTTTGAGAAACTCCGGCTTACCCACTACAGCAACCGCGGAATCATAGGGCACGTTCAGCCACTTGTGACAATCGATCGCCCAGGAATCGGCAGCACCAGCGCCGGCCAGCAAAGGCGCGTAGCGCGGGGAGAGGGCTGCCCAGTAACCGAAAGCGCCATCCACGTGTACCCAGGAACCTGCCTGCTGCGCACGGGCGCAGATTTCTCCTGCAGGATCAAACGCGCCCGTGTTCACGTTACCCGCCTGAATGCAGACCACTGTGCGATCATCGAGCTCCGGTAGCGCTTCCGGCCGCATCCGTCCCTGGGCGTCGGCCGCAACCCGTGTCACGCGCGAGCGCCCCAAACCGAGCATGGATAGCGCTTTCAGCAGCGAGACGTGAACTTCCTCGCCGACCACCAGGTGGATCGGCGGCGCTGCAAATAGTCCGTCCTCCTCTACATTCCATCCAGCGCGCTGCAACAGGGCGGTTCGCGCTGCCGCCAGGGCGGTGAAGTTTGCCATGGTTGTGCCGGTAACAAATCCCGCTCCCGATCCCTCTGGGAGGCCCAACAGGTCCACCATCCATTGGAGGACAATCTCTTCCAGCTTCGACGCCACGGGAGACATCACCTGCATGGCCGCATTCTGATCCCACGCTCCCGCCAGCCAGTTGGCTGCGAGCGCCGCAGGCAACGAGCCTCCGATGACAAATCCGAAGTAGCGTCCTCCGGCGGTTGCTACCGTGGCTGGGGACCCGACGTCATCCAGCAGCGCCAGGACCTCTGAAGGATCGCATGGCCCTTGAGGCAGCGGCCCTCCGAGTGCCTCCAATCGAGCCACGTCCGGCGGCAAAGGTGCTACGTTTCGATTTGCAATCCCCACCAGGTAGCGCGCTGCTCGATCCGCCGTTTCTGCCAACAATTTCTTCATTCATGCCTCCGCTCCGCCGCTAGTGTGCATCGCCGTATCTCTCGCTGTCCAGTCCAACGCTTCGACCCTTTAGACTACTTGGAGATGAAATGGAAATTCCTATTCCTGCTGATGGCCGCTCCCATGATGACCTGGGGGCAGAATCCAGTCAGTGTGGGGTTGTCGCCAGGGGCCGGATACCATGACAGTTACCTTACTGAAGGCGAGGATGCAAAAAGAGAGCTGGACAGTTGTCATGTTCACGCGGTGAGGAGTCTTCCCGGAAGCCATCAGTTCGGAAGCGATTTTATTGAAGCCATGGCCGCCGATCCCGCTCCGAGGCCCAAAGATCGCAGCGCCGTGTGGGGTCTCACTGCGGACTTAAGCAGCAAGGTTCCCGCTCAGGATCGGGCTATGTACATATCGAAATCAAACGATGGCGGAAAGACATGGACGCGGGTTGCGCGCGTGGATTCCCGATATTTCGATGCGGACATAGCTGAGGGCGAACGTAATGGGCTAAGTGTGTTTCCCGGTGGAGGCGAGTTTGTAATCACAACGCAAAGGGGAGCCTTTCAGGTTTTTCCGCAGTCAGGCACGCCGGATACCGTGGTGAGATCGATCGAAGGACCCCGAGTTTCTCAACCCGATCCAATGATGATCATTCCAAAGAGAGAGGGCGATCCTATAACCGCAAATGTGGTCAAGATAACGGCCGACGGAAAGCGTCTGATCGTTGGCTATGGCTACTTTGACCTGAACCCGCAAATCCTTATCTACCGCAGAGGCCACGATGGCTCGTGGATCGAAGATGGGCGATTGCCCCCTCTGCCCACCGATATGGATATTCTTTCCATGCAATTTGGCGATCTAAAAAGCGCAGGCTCTCTCTATGTGGGCACCGGCGATCAGGCATTCGAGCTGAAGGCTCGCGCGAAGGAATGGTTGCGCATCGACGGAGTGGGTGACGATTCAGCGGTGCAGGGGATCAGTACCGTGGGAGGCCCTCATCTGGCGGCATGTTGGGGAGTTTACAACCCTACCAGCGCAGATGCCGTGCAGCGCGTGACCCAGGCAAACTTTCTTTTACATCGAAATGAAGATGAGGCGGGGCCCAACATCCGGGCCTTCAGTATAGAGGTGGACCCATCCAGGCCAAATCGAGAAGTGGTGACCTCGCTCACCGGCGTGTACTTGAGCAAGGATGGCGGGGAACGGTGGCAACGGCTGAACGACGTTCCGGATGGCGAGTTCCGTTCCTCCCATTTTAATTCGGATGGAACAGTGATTGTTTCTGGGATCTTTGGAACGTTTCTAGCCAACCCATTTTCGGCGCAGTGCTCGGCTCACCTGAGAACTCGCAATCCCTAGCTCTGTGAGGCCTTTCAGGGGCTGGTTTGCAGGGCCATTCTCCAGGACCACATCAAAAAGGAAGTCGAAGTAAGGTCGATGGCCGGCTCGGTTGTACTGTAGGACTGCACATTGTCCTGGAAGAGCGCAGTCTGCGAAGGATCATAAGTTCCGCTGTTTCCATTGAATTTCTTGAAAGTATCGACTCCATTGGCGGGGCAAAGGATCATGTCCCCGACCACGCCGGAAGTCGTATAGCTATCAGGTCCCTCGGTCGCGGCGCCCCATAGAATAGGGGTTCCGCCTGCAGTCCCATCCAGCGCGCCCACCAGATTGGCAACCTGGTGTTGAATGCAATTGGGAAAGGTGCTGCCGTCGCCCACGATAAAGGACGAGCCCCAGGAGTTTGTTCCCAGGATATTGGCCAGCCAACGCTGCGCATACGTGTTATAGCGCGCGCTGCCAGTAAGGGAGTAGGCCTCGCTGGCCATGACTGACAGGCCCGCGCCGTGGGACGTCGTATCCCCGTTGCTCCATGGAACTCCGAAGCCCCATGGGTCCGAACCAGCTTGCGTGATGGCCGCGTCCACCTGATCGAGGAGTTGTTTCCGCATGACCTGCTGTGACACCTCCAACCCGTCCGGATCTCCCGCGTCTTTAAGCGCCCGATACAGTTCAAAGTGGGCGAGCCCGCTCACGTCGTAGAGATTCAACGTGTCGGTATAGCCTGGCTCATAGATATGCGTGATGTAGTTCCTCGCAAACCCGGCGGCTTGCCGCAAATACACCTTGGGGTCGGTGTGCAGCAAGCCGGAGGGAAAATCATTTCCATCTTCTGCGGAACGAAGGGCGAGGTATAGTTCGGAGGCGCCCAGCTCCATGTCGTCGTCCCAGACAGTTTCGGGATAACCGTCAAATGGAGCGATGGTGAGCAAACAGTTCGAGCAGGAGCCCGAGTCGACCGAGGGCGCCGGGTCGGTGTAGTGAGTGTCGGCGCGAGCGAACACCTCTTCGGCATCTTTGAGACACTGATCAGCGAGCGCGGGGTCTTGCTTGCGGTGGAGCTGATAGCAAACCGCAAAATCGGCGGCCAGCCGCCCAGCAATGTTGGGGCTGATTAAAGGCTGCGACGGTGGGCCTACATACACCGGACGATTGCAAATGTAGTAGGTGGTAAGCGGATCGCAAGGTTTGGGGTCGCCGGCTTGTTGGAAGTTGTCCGCCGCCTGTGGGAGCGTCCAAATGTCGTACTCGGTGATCAGGCAGTAGGGTGTGTTGTACGTCCCCCCGCAGTTGCCGGCGGCGGAAGTGGGGTTGCCATATCCGTAATAGTT
Organism: uncultured Acidobacteriaceae bacterium; assembly: GCA_963834205.1. Lineage (GTDB taxonomy): Bacteria > Acidobacteriota > Terriglobia > Terriglobales > Acidobacteriaceae > PALSA-350. The sequence continues at coordinate 499,468 of CAWIBI010000069.1, forward strand.
CCAGTCCTGGGTGTTGTCGACCTGGTATGCAAGAGTCTGCCTGGAACCCTCCCACATCTTCAAGAGCCAATCGATGCCGAACTTTGCCTCCGAACTGAAGTCCGAGGACTGCGGTGCTCCGCGACCGCTATCGCCGGCGTACGAAATTGAATTGGGAGGCGCCGGCGGGTTAAGAGGCGCGTCTGTCCCCATCTGCTTGGGAAAATCGCGAACCCCAATCTCCATGAGCGCGGTGGTATAGCTCTCGGTTTCGACATACTTCTCGTAGTCGCCGGCGTCCCACCAACCGCCGTCGGCATCGATGTTCGGCAGATTCGCGGAGCTGAGGGGCTTGGCCGGAGGCACGTTGTTGATCTCGTCGTTGTCATCCAGCGGAGGAGTCAGGTAAAGCCCGCCGTTCTTGTCTTTCAGATGTCCCGGAGCCGAGCGCAGTGCATTGGGGATGAAGTCTGCACCGTCCCGTTCCGTCTGGTAGAAGAAAAGTGTGTTGACCAGCAATCCGGGGTAAAGAACATCCGGACGATCGACTGCGAACTTCGGGGAATGGGCGCTCACCGGGCCGGAGACGGAAATCGTATAAGTGCGGCCGCGCGGAACGACAAAGTCAAGCGCATAGACCTGGTAAACCAGCTTCTTACTATTCGACCAGGTGCCCAGGAGCGGCCCGACTTTCCCCGCGTAGGCTGTGCCGCCACCGGCAGCCACAACCTTGAAAGTGGCGCCGGTCTCGGCGGCGGTGGACATGAGATAAGCGCGCGCAGCCGATTCGCCGGCTTCGTAGCCGACCTGGCTTACCCGCACGTAAGCGGATTCGGCTTGCGCGGCCCGGGCGCAAAAGCAAAGTCCAAAAATGAGCAAGGCGGCCAGGGGAAACAGCCTACGAACAGAAAATACCGGAATCGACGATGCAGGACCAAACATTGACATCGAGCCTCATTTCCGACAGCGGTGACTTTTATTGGATGCCTCGCCGCAAATTCTACAATGTAAAGTTATGCGAAGTCTCAAAAGTATGGGTGTGATCGAGCCTTTAACATGACAAAATCGCCAACCATGCGTGCTCTGGTTCTTGAAAGCTACAACAGCGCATTTGTGCTAACGGAAATCGCGCGTCCCGTTCCAGGCAAAGGCCAGGCTCTGGTGCGAATCATGGCCAGCGGAGTCAACCCTCTCGACACCAAGATTCGAAGCGGAAGTGCGGCCCACGCAAAGGTACAGCTGCCCGCCGTTCTGGGGATGGACTTGGCAGGCATAGTCGAGACTGTGGGCCCTGCTGTCAAAGCCTTTAAACCAGGGGATAAGGTGTACGGGTTAACTGGCGGCATCGGCGGATTGCAGGGTTCTCTGGCGGAGTTTGCTGCTGTCGATGCCGATCTGCTCGCCCTGCAGCCAGACAATATTTCGATGCGCGAAGCCGCTGCACTGCCCCTGGCCTTTATTACCGCGTGGGAGGGTCTCGTCGATCGGGCCCATGTGCATGCCGGCCAGAAAGTGCTCATTCACGCTGGGGCCGGTGGCGTGGGGCATGTCGCGGTTCAAATCGCGCATGCGGCGGGCGCAAAGGTTTTCGCAACTGTTTCGGCAGAGAAGATAGCAATTGCTGAGCGCTTCGGCGCAACGGCGATCAACTATCAGAACACAACATTAGACGGATACCTGGCGGAGCATACGAACGGTGAGGGCTTCGATATCGTGTACGACACAGTGGGCGGTGCGACGCTGGACGCTTCGTTTGCCGCGGTACGCACTTACACGGGCCATGTCCTGAGTTGCCTGGGCTGGGGCACACATGCACTTGCCCCATTGTCGTTTCGGGGTGCGACCTATTCGGGTGTCTTCACCCTGTTGCCGATGTTGACCGGGAAGGGACGCGCTCACCATGGAGAGATCCTGCACGAGGCCACCAAGATGGCGAATGCAGGGAAACTGAAACCGCTGTTGGATTCGCGCCGATTCACCCTGGAGACGGCGCTGGACGCCCACAGGGTTGTGGAATCCGGAAAAGCGCTCGGGAAGGTTGTCGTGGATGTAGCGACGGAAGATTACGAATGAAGCAAAGCCCAACCCTCAGGAAGGGTGCCCCACGTTCGCATTGGCGTACGTGGGCCGAAAACGATGGGGCGAAGTCCCTTCGAATGCTTTTCGCTAGACGCGCCAGCTACTGTTCCCGAGAGAGTAATCCGAACTAGGGTAAAAGCATTCGAAAACATCATTTCGGCCCATGTACGCTGAGGCGAACATGGGGCACCCGTCCAGAACCTTTAGCGGCGGTGAATTAGCCTGATTTGGACGAGTCTGAACCTCCTGCGAATTTCAGCCGGGGAGATTCGCAAGCACATATTTCTCCGGCTGCTTGTCAAACGTCTGTTTGCAACCGGCGCAACAGAAGTAGAAGAAATGGGCCTCAAATTCCGACCTGTAGTTTGCCCGCTCGATGTTAACCGTCATCCCGCAAATTGGATCTTTTGCTTCCCGCTTTTCCGGCGGCACCTGCGATTCGATGGATTGCATCGCCTGGCTCCTGCTTCGCTGAACGATCTCAGCGAGAATGCTCACCGCAATTTCTTCCTGGGAACGGGCGTGAATGTCTAAACCCGCGGGCGCGCGCACCTGGTCCAGACGCGCCTTGTCGATGCCTCGCTCGCTAAGAGATTGGATGATTCTGGCTGATTTAGCTTTGCTGGCAACGAACGCAACGTATGCCGCGCTTGTCTGCAGCGCCTGTTCAAGCGCTTCTTCGTCGTACTCTCCCTGGGTTGAGACGACGATGAAAGTCTGTGGGCGAATCTTCAACGTGCCGAGATTCAGATTCGGTTGAATCTCGTCTGCGTCCGGATAACTCTCTCGATCGGCATTCGGGCTGGCAACCGAGACTGTGTAGTTGACCGCCTTGGCAAGCTTGGCTAAGGTTCGGCCCACCGGAGAACGGCCGACAATCAAGATATGCGGCTTGGGCAGAACAGGTTCAATGTAGATTTCGAGGGTGCCTCCGCTGTGACAGCTCATGTTGTAAGCCACGACTCCTTCATCCTGAGTAGACGATGAACTGATGCGCAGCAGCCTTGGCCGGCCATCTTCGAGCGCTTTTAGCGCCTCTTTGACGACCGCCGGTTGCGCGCAACCGCCGCCAATCCAGCCCCAAATCGTTCCGTCGGCGGAGATGATGGCTCGATCCCCGGCTTTGCCCGAGATCGGGGTAAGGTGACGCACCACCTCGGCAATCGCAAACGATTGCCCGCTGGCCAGCATCTCGCCCGCTTTGCTCAGAAACTGATCGAACACGGAACCCACTCCTTCTGCTTACAGATGTTTCTCCAGTGCAAGCAAGCTCTCCAAGTTGTGCGCAGGGGCAAAGACATCCACATAAGGCAAAGCGGCTGCCATGCCGCGGGTTACCGGCTGATACTGCTTCAGCCCCAGGAGCGGATTCAACCAAAGAATCTTGAGGACACGGCGACGCACGGCTCGCATCTGATCGGCAAGGAGTGCGGGTTCTCCGGTCTCCCAGCCGTCGCTCAGAATAATGAATACGGTGTCGCGGGTAAGCAATTTGCGGCCGTAAAGCTGGTTGAACTGGCGTAGGGATTCGCCAATTTTTGTGCCGCCCGACCAGCCTGCTGCGCGCTTCGACAGCCGCCGCAATGCGTCTGGAAGGTTGCTCGTCCGCAGCAGATCGCTGATGCCGACAACGCTGGTGCTGAATAGAAATGTCTCCACCCGCTGGAAGTTCGCCTGCAGCGCGTAGGCAAAACGGACCAGGAACAAGCTGTAGAAATTCATTGATCCGCTGATGTCGACGAGAATGACGAACTTATTCCGGGCACGCTTTCTTGCCTTGTAGGCGAGCGCGATTGGGTCACCACCCAGGGAGATGCTTCGGCGGATACTTCTGCGGAGATCAATCCGGGCGCCGCGCTGGCTGATGCTAAATCGTCGGGAGAGCCGCAGACTCATCTGCCGCAACAGCCGGATGGAGATCTCTTCCAATGCGCCAAGGTCGTCGCAAGGGACCTCGGAGAAGTCCACCTTTTTCAATCGATGCTGTGTGCTTGCACCATAAACAGCTCTTCCCTTTTCCTCCGCCGCCGGGGCAGTGTTCCCGGGTTGCCCGAGGAAGACAGAAGAGCCGTCCGGGCGATCGGGTGTGTTGTTCTGCGAGGGTCCTTTGTACTCGCCGGCAGCAGAACGAGGCCGCGGGTGCGATTCACCCCAGAATTGCCAGAAGAGCTGAGGAAACTTCTCCCATTCCTCCTTGTTGCAGCAGAGCGCCGCTTGCAACGCGCAGGCGAAGGACTGCTTGCCGGCGATGTCGATATGGGTTGCGGCTTCGAGTGCGGTTAAGGCCTGGCGCAGATCACCGGAGAAACCATGGGTTCGCAGCAGGCGGCAAAACTCTACGATCGAGGCGGCGAGATGTTCCGCGTGTTCCTGGCGCATTGTGCCCCCTCTCTTCTTAGGAGATCTGCGAGACAAGAGTATCGACACCCACAGCTCTGAGTTTCGCGCCGTCTTCCATGGACTTAGCAACACAGCCCATGGTCGCCTCGATTCCTTCGGCATCGAGACGGTGCTTTCCCAGCGAATGCACTGCCTGGGTGCAATCCAATGTTTCTGCCACGCCGGGTGCTTTCGCCAGATCCAGGCGCCGCACCGCATGGACATAGCGGACCACCTGCATGCTCAACTCCGTCTCGATATTCGGCAGGCGCGCACGCACGATGCTCATTTCCTTTTCCATGCTCGGGTAATCGATCCAGTGGTAGAGGCAGCGCCGCCTGAGGGCGTCACTCAACTCGCGGGTGCGATTGGAGGTGAGAATGACATGAGGCAAGTGCCTTGCCCGGATGGTGCCCATCTCCGGCACACTGACCTGGAAGTCGGAGAGCAGCTCGAGCAGGAATGCTTCGAAAGCCTCATCGGCACGATCGATCTCGTCGATCAGCAGGACCGGTGGCGCATCCTGAGAGAGAATGGATTTCAGCAGCGGCCGCTCCAACAAAAACTCTCGGCTGAAGATGTGCTTCTCTTTTTCTTCAACGGTACGCTCCGTTCCTTCCTGAAGCTTGATAGCTAACAACTGCTTCTGGTAATTCCACTCGTAGAGAGAGGAACTAACATCCAGGCCTTCATAACATTGCAGGCGGATCAGTTCGGTTCCCAGCATCGAGGCCAGCGTCTTGGCCACCTCGGTCTTGCCCAGACCGGCGTGACCCTCGATGAGAAGCGGCTTGTGCAGCTTGATGGTGAGATAGATCGAAGTTGCCAGCGGCAGGTCGGCTACGTAGCCGAGGCGCTCGAAACCTTGCAGCAAGTCTTCGGGATTGTGAATTGATGAAGCGGTGGACTGCGCGGGTGAGCCTGGCATCATGATTCAGTCCTGCCTCCATACGCGCTGACTTTAGGGGTCGCGGTGAAAGATTCCTTTCGCTGCAGCCACGGCCACCGAGGCGGCGCTCAGCGGTTCTGCCTCCACAGGCGCCGCGGAGGGAGTCCGCAGCTGCGCCTGAAAATTCTTGATGAACTGAGCGAATATGATATTCGAAACCTCCTGGATGACGCGCGATCCCATCTGGGCAAGGATGCCGACGACGTTCACTTCAGAAACACTGGTCACTTCTGTGCCGCCGTTTTCCAGAGAGCGCGCATTGCCTGTCATCTTCATCGACGCACTTCCGCGGCCCCTCACGTCCCGGCCTTTGCCGACGATTTCAATCTCGTGGTTCTGGGCATCGAGGCGAACAATCTGCAGTTCACCTTTGTAGTCGGTCGCGCTGGGGCCCACCTTCACGCTGATTGTGCCGTTATACGTTTGCTCGTCCACTTGATCGGTAATCTTCGCGCCAGGAACACAGGTAGCGACTCGCCGGGGATCGCTGAGTAGACTCCAAACCTGGTCGACCGGCTCCTCAACTTGAAAGGTTTTTTCAATTTGCATCGCCATAGGCTAAATGACCATGCCTTTCTGCTTGAGAATATTCCACACCTTCCAGGGCGCGATCGGCATATCGATGTGCTTCACTCCCAGGTGCGAGAGAGCATCGACCACGGCGTTGACGAAGGCTGCCGGAGAGCCAACGTTGGGCGATTCTCCCACACCCTTGGCGCCGATGGGATGATGCGGCGAAGGGGTACAGGTTTTGCCGGTCTCCCACACGGGAGTTTCGACCGCCGTCGGTATCAGGTAGTCCATGAAGCTACCACCCTGCACGTTGCCGCTCTCGTCGTAGCTGATCTCCTGCATGAAAGCGATGGCGAATCCCTCGGTTAAGCCGCCGTGGATCTGGCCTTCCACGATCATGGGATTGATGATGTTGCCGCAATCGTCCACGGCGACAAAGCGGCGCACCTTGACCTCACCGGTTCCCTTATCGATGTCCACCACGCAGATGTAAGTGCCGAAGGGAAAGGTAAGGTTGGGTGGATCGTAATAGTCCACTGCTTCCAGCCCGGGTTCCATGCCCTGCGGCATATTGGTGTAGGCGGCGAAGGCGATGTCCTGAATGGTTTTTGATTTGCTCGGCGCCCCCTTCACAGAGAACTTTCCCGGCTCCCATTCCAGGTCGTCTTCGCTGCATTCCAAAAGATGGGCGGCGATCTTTTGGGCTTTGCCGCGAATCTTGCGTGCTGCCATGGCAGTCGCTGCGCCGGAGACAGGAGTACTGCGGCTGGCGTAGGTTCCGAGGCCGTACGGCGCCGTATCGGTGTCACCTTCCTCCACCGTCACGTCGGCTGCCGGAATGCCTAGTTCCTCGGCGACGATCTGGGCGTAGGTGGTCTCGTGCCCTTGTCCCTGGCTCTTGGTGCCCATGCGGCACATGGCCTTGCCCGTCGGGTGAACTCGAATCTCGGCGCTGTCGAACATCTTGATGCCGGCGATGTCGTAGGTATGGGATGGGCCTGCGCCGACAACCTCGACAAAGCTGGAGATGCCAATGCCCATCAATTCGCCGCGTTTGCGTTTTTCCTGCTGCTCTTTTCGCAGCGCATCGTAGCCGATGGTGTCGAGGGCCAACTTCATCGCAGCATCGTAGTTGCCGCTGTCATAGGACCAGCCGAGCGGCGAGCTATAGGGAAACTTCTGCGGAGAGATGAAGTTCTTGCGCCGCAGCTCAACCGGATCGATCTTTAAATCCTGGGCCAGTACATCGACGGCTCGCTCAATCAGATATGCCGCTTCGGTTACGCGGAACGAGCAGCGATAGGCGATGCCGCCCGGCGCTTTGTTGGTATACACTCCGTCGACTTCGCAGAAGGCAGTGGGATAATCGTAGGCTCCGGTACAGATACTGAATAAGCCTGCGGGAAACTTGGTGGGCTGGGCCGCCGCATTAAACGCGCCATGGTCGGCGAGCGTCTTCACGCGCATCGCCAGGATCTTGCCTTCACTGGTTGCGGCGAGGTCTGCCGTCATGTGGTAGTCGCGCGCAAAGCCGGTTGACTGAAGGTTCTCGGAGCGTGTCTCGATCCATTTGACCGGCCGCCCAATGGTCAACGAAGCTACTACGGCACAGACATAACCTGGATAGAGGGGCACTTTGTTGCCGAAGCCGCCGCCGATATCGGGTGAGATCACGCGTATATTGTTCTCCGGAATTCCCCCGACTATGGCAAACAATGTGCGGTGGGCATGAGGGGCCTGCGACGTGAGATAGATGGTCAACCGCTCGGTAGCGCGATTAAAGTCAGCAACGCAACCGCAGGTTTCAAGCGGCGAGGGATGGCAGCGCTGAAAGATGGCATGCACGCTGGATTTAACCGGCGCGTCCGCAAATACCTTGTCGGTCGCCGCCCGGTCGCCGATCTCCCAGTGAAAAATATGATTGCTCTTCTGCTCGCGATCCTCGCGCAGAATCGGGGCGTCGGCATCGAGCGCCTTGTGGGGATCGACCAGTACCGGCAGCTCTTCATAATCCACTTCCACCAGCTCGGCTGCGTCCGCAGCGGTGTAGGGATCTTCGGCAACCACAAAGGCTACTTCCTGCGACTGGAACAGCACTTTGCCCGTGGCCAGCACCATCTGCTTATCGAAGAAGAGGGTCGGCATCCAGGCGAGGTTCGCCTTGGCAAGATCTTCGCCGGTGATCACCGCCAGGACGCCGGGCAGTTGCTTCGCCTTCTCGGTATTCACGCCCTTGAGGCGCGCGTGGGCGTAGGGACTGCGCACCAGGTGGCCATAGAGCATATCGGGCAACTGGACATCGTCCACATAGTTGCCCTTGCCCTGAATAAAGCGAAGGTCTTCCTTGCGCTTGATGGAGTGGCCCATACCTCCGACTTCAGGCGATGTCCGGCAGGTCATGTTTCTCTCCTTGGCCCATCTTGGCGGCCGCAAATTGAACCGACTTCACGATGTTCTGGTAGCCGGTACACCGGCACAGATTGCCCGAGATGCCCCAGCGAATTTCTTCTTCGCTGGGCGAAGGGTTCTTCTGCAGCAGGACATAGGACGACATCAGCATGCCGGGCGTGCAAAAGCCGCACTGCAAGCCGTGCTCCTGCTTAAAGCCCTCCTGCAATGGATGGAGCGCACCGTTGGTGGCCAGGCCTTCCACCGTCATCACCTCGCGGCCATCCGCCTGCACGGCAAACATGGTGCAGGATTTCACGGTCTTGCCATCGAGCACTACGGTGCAGGCGCCGCAATGCGAAGTGTCGCATCCGACGTGGGTGCCGGTGAGCCCGGGAATGTTGCGGATAAAGTGGACAAGCAACAGCCTCGGTTCGACCATGGCTTCGCGATTCCGGCCATTCACTTTGATTTGAATCAGTTGCTTTGCCGCCATGCCACGTTCCTCTCCAATATCTCTACTTGCCGGCTCGCTCGTAAGCCCGCGCCAACGCACGACGCGTTAGTTCCTTCACCAGGCCTCGCTTGTATTCCTCGGGGCCGCGCAAGTCGGAACTGGGTTGCGCCTCCTCGGCCGCCAGTTGTGCGGCTTGCGCAATGTTGGCCTCGTCCAGTGTTTTTCCGCGCAGGAATTCTTCCGCCTTGGCGGCCTTCACGGGCGTGGCGCCCACATTGGTGAGGCCGATGCCGGCGCTTTGGCAGACTTTACCCGCGTCGATGGTTAATTGAGCGGCAACCGCGGCGGTGGCAAAATCACCGACCTTGCGCTCCAGCTTGAAGTAAGCTCCCCCGCTACGCGGCGGCGGCACCGGGATGCGAACCTCCGTCACAATCTCGTCATGTTCGAGTTGGGTGGTGAACAGGGTGACAAAGAAGCCGTCAACGGGCAAGATTCGCTCACCCTGCGGACCGGACGCCACAATCTCAGCTCTTAACGCCAGCATGGTCGCCGGATGATCATTGGCCGGATCACCGTGGGCAAGATTGCCCGCCAGGGTCGCCATGTTGCGGACTTGCGGATCGGCGATAACGCGCGCAGTGTCGGCGAGGATGGGATACTTTGTTTGGATCAGCGGGGAGCTATCCAGGTCGGCCTCACGCGTCAACCCGCCGATCTTCAGGTATCCACCCTCTTCCCGGATGTAGGACAATCCTGCGATCCGGTTGATATCGATGAGATAGGTGGGCCTGGCCAAGCGAAACTTCATCATGGGGATGAGGCTCTGCCCGCCGCTTAGAATCTTGGCGTCGTCCCCGTACTGTTGGAGAAATCCTATGGCCTCGGGGATCGTCTTTGGGCGCAGATACTCAAAGGCTGCCGGGATCATCGTCTTTCAACCTCCCATCCAGCGATGCTGGATGCCATTGACGAGAAATCGCGTGCAAAGAAAGAAAGCGCAAGCATCAGGTGATCGCGGATTCGGCTAACTTTATAGGCTTACGAACACGCTACCGTCAACACGCGGAAGGGCGCGCCGGGAAACTCATGTCATGAGATTCTCAGTTGGAAACCACCCCAATAAAAGGAAGGGCGTTCCGTCGTGTCTGTTTAGGGGTGTACCTGCGTCTATTCTTAGGGGTGCAGCCCACAGTCCCACAAAAGCTAACTTGTTTGGGATGTTTTTCGTTAAAACTCCCACAAGACCGTCATCCTGAGCGGAGCGCCTCCCAGATCTATCGCGTGACGCAGCGCTTGGTGGCGCGGAGTCGAAGGACCCCGACGGCGCTTATTTTGCCCATGCTGCTTGGAGCTTCTCGACCACCGAAGCCCGAGAACAGGATCTTGCTTCGGTACGCACTATGGTCGCGCGTGCATCCTTGCATGCGTTTTGACATCTTCCATCAACCAGTCTGCGCTCCGCTCAGGATGACGATTTTGTGGTGACCCCTCGGAGATCCAAAAAACCAGCGTCTTCTCGAAACTCGATGTCTCCCAAATTAGGTCAACGCTGATGCCCCCACAGTCCTTGGTTCCGTTTTGAATCCTCTCAGTTTCTGGGTTCATCAAAGGGGAAACAGCAAGTGTGGAGAAGAAACACATGGCGGCTTTTTGTTCATGCTGTGGAGCAGAGATTGGTTTGAAAGCGGAAGCGTGTCCTGTTTGCGGTGCCCCTCGGCATGGAATGTTGCCACCGGACCTGCGGCCTGCATTGGATATCGGAACGGACGCGCCTCAAGAAGACGCCGGAACCAGAGAGAAGCTGCGACGGCCGCGCCTGTAGTCGCCCTTTTTCACTCAACTCCGAGTACTTTCACGATCACCCGCTTGGGCCGTCGACCGTCGAACTCCGCGTAGAAGATTCTCTGCCAGGTTCCGAGGTCGAGTTTGCCGTTGGTCACCGGGAGCGTCGTTTCATGGTGCAGCAGCAGTGCCTTCAGGTGAGCATCGGCATTATCCTCACCGGTCTGGTGATGCTTGTAGTTCGGCCGCGCCGGCGCAAGCTCCTCTAACCACTTTCCAATGTCGTCGATCAACCCGCTCTCCAGGTCGTTCACGTAAATGGCGGCGGTGATGTGCATCGGCGAGACAAAGCAGAGTCCGTCCTGCACCCCGCTCCTGCGCACAATCTGCTCCACCTGGTCGGTGATGTGCACCATCTCTTTGCGCTTCCTGGTTTCGAAAACAAGGTATTCCGTGTGGCTCTTCATTACTGTCACTTCTCCTCAGCGTTTGGATGCGCTCATGTCCAGCGATAGGGAACGGTCGAAGAGCGCCATCTCCTCGGGGGAGGGTACCTGAAAGATCTCACACCAGTGTTCCAGAGCATCTCGCAGAATTGGCGGATTCTCTCTTCCGCGGTGTTGAATTCTCTGCAAGAGAACATCCACAGGGGCGAAGAGATAGTGCAACTCGACAGCCGCTCCCAGGTCACGCGCCTGCAGACGTAGCTGGTCGCGCTCGCTCCTTGCCCACGTTCCCCACTCGAGGATCACGGTCAGGCCCAGCCCAAGGAGTTTACGAGCGAACGCCCATTGCAAAGCCTCGATCTCTCCCCGTTTTCTTTCGTCGTAGAGGTTGATCGAAAGTGCATCCATCCATTCGTCGGGACAAAAGCGGATCGCACGAAGGCTGGCTTCAAGCAGTCTCGCGTGTGTTGTCTTTCCTACCCCCGGCAAACCGCAGATGATAATAAGCCTGGGATCAGCACTGGACACTAAGAAGAGTCTCCGTCACAAGGTTACGATCAAGGTCTCCAAAAATATGTTTTGACAGCCACTCCACTCCTCCGGCAGAGTCAATCAACCCTATATTCCGGCCGGAGAAAGCCTATGGACCTGTCCATCCATCATCTGCACCATGTCAACCACTGGGCTGTGCTTGTATCAGCCTTGATCCTGTGGTTCCTGGGTGCTTTCTGGTACTCTCCCGTTACATTCTCCAAGCCCTGGATGGCCGCCCTCGGTATCGTCCCCGGTCATGCCAAGAAGGGTCTCGCTGCCGGGATGATCTCCTCTTTCATTGGAGACTTGCTTGTCGCCTTCGCGTTGCTGCATGTCATTTACTGGTCTGCAGCGGCCCCTTACGTCGCAGGCGCCTTCGTCGGCTTTCTTTGCTGGCTGGGATTCATTGCCGCGATCCAGTTCCCTCAAGGTATCTACGAAAACCGCCCCTTCAAGCTTTTCGCCATCAATTCCGGCTACTGGCTCGCCGGTCTGCTGATAATCGGCGGGGTACTCGCGGTTTGGAGATAAAACAATTTATCGCTACTAATGAGAAGCGGCCGGCGGTACTTTCCATTTCAAATCAGCAGGATTCCAGGTGGTCACCTGAGCAGCCATGAGCCCATCGTGCGTTTCATAGGCGTCGGCCCCACGATAGGGCTCCTTCAGTAGTGGAGAGTCAGCACGCCACTGAACGTTGATTACATCTCCCACCGCAAAGGTGTGCTCGGCAACCACCTTCAAACCGCAGGTGCCACCCTGTGAAGGTGGCTTCACCACTTGAGCAAACATCTGCCCCAGGGCCGCTTTGCCGCGAATGACCTGACCGTTGGGGCCAAAGAACTCCACATTCTCAGGAAACTGCGCCATCAAGCGCGGCCAGTCGCAACCGCTGAAGGCAGCCATGTGTTCTTCGACCACCTTGGCCGGAGTGGGCTGGCGTTTGAGCGGCGGCATCGTCTGGGCAACCAGCGGCGCACACACTAATGACAGGGCAGCCAGGAGAAGAGAGGACTGGAGAGCAATCTTCATATGATTCACAATAGCTCAATTTGCGCGCTATGCTTCGACTGGATCTTCAGCCATGGCAAAGGATTTCCGTTCGATTTCGGGGAGACGCAGGGCTAGTGTGATTGCCCGCAGAGCCATAAAGGCCAACATCGCGCACCAAAGGCCGTGATTACCGAAACGAGCCGTCAGCACGACGGCCAGCCCGAGAAATCCGGCGAGGGAGATCAACATGCTGTCGCGCAGTTCCTGGGCGCGCGTGGCCCCGATGAAGACGCCATCGAGCAGGAAGCTCCACACCGCTACCAGGGGCAGGACGACCAGCCAGGGAAGAAACTGCGCGGCGAGCGCGCGCGTCGTTTCCTGGTTGGTGAAAGCGGCGATGATGTTGCGGCCGAAAAGCAGATAAAGAAACGAGGTCGCAGCCGCAACCGCGAAAGCCGAAACCGAGCTGGCCTTAAGCACGGCCCGAAAGTCTGCCACACGCCTTGCGCCGATGGCCTCGCCGACCAGCGCCTCAGTGGCGTTGGCGAACCCATCAAGCCCGTAGGCGGCAATCCAGAGAAAATTGATGAGCACTGCGTTGGCAGCCAGGATCGCATTGCCGGAGCGTGCGCCAGTGCGGGTAAACCAGGCGTAAGCTGCGACCAGGCTCAATGTGCGCAGAAAGATGTCACGGTTGAGGGCGAAGAGCCGGCGCAGGCTTCCGCCGTCGACCAGTTCGCTGTAACGCATGTGGATTGGACGAGCGCCCATGGCTAGCATGAGGGCGAGACCGAGAATGCATCCGGTCCATTCGGCGGTCATGGTCGCGGTGGCGATGCCGGCGACGCCCCAGTGCCACCACAAGACCAGCGTCAACGCCAGGATCAGGTTGACGACGCTGATCACTGCTTGCACCAGCAAGGCGGTTCGCGCATGCTGCCGGCCAAGAAGGTAGCCCAGGATAACGTAGTTAGCCAACGTTGCCGGCGCCGACCAAATGCGGATACTGCAGTAGACCAGCGCGTTCCGATGCACTTCAGGGCTGGCGCCAAGCAGCGCCAGCGCTACAGAGATGAGCGGCTTCTGCAGGGCGAGGATCAAAACCCCTATGAGGAGAGCGGTGATCAGCGCGCGGCCGAAGTGGTGCATGAGCTGGTCCTGGTCTCCCGCCCCATGGGACTGAGCGACCAGGCCGGTCGTGGCCATGCGCAAGAATGCGAAGCTCCAATAGATGGAGTTGAAAAAGATGCCTCCCACCGCCACGCCGCCCAGAACCGCCGGGCTGGGTAGGTGGCCGGAGAGGATCGTGTCCACCATGGAAAGCAGCGGCTCGGTCAGGTTGGAAAGGATGAGCGGGATGGCCAAAAGGAAGACCCGCCGGTACCAGTAGGAGATTTCCATGGGTGAGTGGGTCTAGAGTTTCACATCGACTGGTGATTTGCTATCAGCTTGAGTTTGTAACAGGTTTAGTGTCGCGCCTACGGCGCTCAGATTCTCTTAGGGATTGATTTCCCAGCCCTTCCGGGCTGGGCTGATGTTTGGTGGTCGGCCCTCCCCCGGATTTCCTGTGGAACTTGGTGGCTTCGGTGAGCTTCATGCGCCTTTCTTCATGGAAAGGCGCACACGTGGTTCTCTCCAGTGCAGGGTGGCAGGAAATCCGGGTCCGGGCCTTGAATCAGTGGCGATTTTCGGCGCCAAACTAAATCTCGCCGAACGACCCCAATTCCCCAAGGTGTTGCGTGTCTCTGTACAGGGCACGGCCTCGCAGGCTGGCGGAAAAGTGCCGTTTTGAGGGGAAGGCTATCCCCTCGGCGGCTAAAGCCGCGGTCATTTCAAAGCAGTTATGGACGGCCTGAAGGCCGTCCCCTTCAATCGCAGGCCCTCTTGATACCATCTTCATTCATGGTCGCCCCATCTGCTTTTCCGATTCTGCAGCAAACAGCACGCGAGCCGCACCGGCACGAGTCTTTTTCGGCGGCTCGCGAACTGGAAGAGAAACTGCGCCAGGTGGTGCGCGGCGAGGTCCGCTTCGATGCGGCGTCCCGTGCGCTCTACGCCACCGATGCCTCGAACTACCGCCAGGTTCCCATCGGGCTGGTTTTGCCCCTCGACGAGGCCGACGTTGTGGCAACCGTGGCGGCTTGCCGTGCAGCCGGCGCACCTGTGCTCTCGCGAGGCGGCGGAACCAGCCTGGCCGGCCAGTGCTGCAATGTGGCCGTGATCGTGGACTTCTCGAAATATATGCACGCGATTCTGGAGCTCGACCCGGCGCAGAAGTTCGCCCGCGTCCAGCCCGGAATCGTGCTCGACCGGCTGCGCGATGCCGCCGAAGAACATGACCTGACCTTCGCCCCCGATCCCGCCACTCACAGCCGCTGCACGCTGGGGGGAATGATCGGGAACAACTCCTGCGGCGTACACGCGCTCATGGGCGGCAAGACGGTCGACAATATCGAATCGCTCGCCATCCTGCTGTACGACGGCACCCGGATGACAGTGGGCGCTACGACGGAAGCGGAACTTCAGGCCATCATCGCCGGCGGCGGCCGCAAGGGCGAGATCTATGCCGGCTTGGCCCGCATCCGGGATACCTACGGCGACCTGATCCGGCAGCGCTTTCCTAGAATTCCCCGCCGGGTTTCAGGCTACAACCTCGACGAGCTGCTGCCGGAAAACGGATTTAACGTAGCCCGCGCGCTGGTGGGCTCGGAAGGAACGTGCGTCACGGTGCTCGAGTCCCGCTGCGCGCTCAAACATAGCCCCCAGCATCGCCGCCTGGTAGTCCTAGGGTTTGCCGACCCCTTCATCGCCGCCGACCACGTGCCGGCAGTGCTCAAGTACAAGCCGATTGGCCTTGAAGGCTTCGATGGCCTGCTGGTCGACTACATGCTCCGCAAGCACCTGGCGGTCGAAGATGTTCTTCTGCTGCCCGAAGGGTGCGGGTTTCTGCTGTGCGAGTTCGGCGCCGACTCCGCAGAGCAAGCCGACAAGATCGCGGAGGAGTTCACCCAGGCGGGGCTCGGGTTTGGCAAAACGTGCACGGTCCGGCGCTACACCGAAGCCGAAGCCAGGCGGGTCTGGCATGTGCGCGAATCTGCCCTGGGCGCAACCGTTTTTGTTCCCGGGGAAAAGCCGGGATGGGAGGGCTGGGAGGATTCCGCCGTACCGCCGGAACAGCTAGGCAGCTACCTGCGCGAGCTTTATCGATTGATCGAGCGCTACGAGTACAAGACGCCGATGTACGGACACTTCGGGCAGGGCTGCGTCCACCTGCGCATCACCTTCGATCTGGAATCCGCCGAGGGGATCTCCAAGTATCGCGAGTTCATCGATCAGGCGGCAGACATCGTCCTGGCCCATGGAGGATCGTTGTCGGGCGAACACGGGGACGGGCAAGCCCGCGGCGCCCTGCTGCCGAAAATGTATGGCCCCGAGCTGATGAAGGCCTTTCGGGAGTTCAAGGCGTTGTGGGACCCGGACAACGGCATGAATCCGGGCAAGATGATCGATCCGGTTGCGGTTTACGATCCGGTGGACAATCTTCGCCTGGGGGCGCAGTACGCACCAAGAAAGTCGACACCTGGTTCCAATATCCGCAGGATCCCGGCGGATTTGGAGAAACCACGCTGCGCTGCGTAGGCGTAGGAGCCTGCCGCAAGCACGACCACGGCACCATGTGCCCGAGCTATATGGCCACGCGCGAGGAGAAGCATTCCACCCGCGGCCGGGCCCACTTGCTGTGGGAGATGTTGCAAGGCAAGACGATCACCGACGGATGGCGCAATGAAGAGGTAAAAGAAGCCCTCGATCTCTGCCTCTCCTGCAAGGCATGTAAGACGGAGTGCCCGGTCAACGTCGACATGGCGACATGGAAATCGGAGTTTCTGGCACACCATTACCAGGGGCGGGCGCACCCGCTGCAGCACTACCTCTTCGGGTTTATGGACCGCTGGGCGCAACTGGCCGCCATCGCCCCGGGGCTGGCCAATCTGCCCATGCGGACACCCGGCATCCGCAACCTGGTGAAAGCTCTTTCGGGAGTGGCGCCCCAGCGCACGTTGCCGGAGTTTGCCCGGCGAAGCTTCCGGTCGCAGTACCGCAAGGTGGCGGGCGGAGGCGGAAGCGCAAAAGGGACACCGCTGATGCTGTGGCCCGATACCTGGAACAATTACTTTCATCCCCAGGTACTGGGGGCGGCTCACGAGGTGCTCGGTTCGGCGGGATTCGACGTACAGTTCCCAGCGCAGCACATCTGCTGCGGCCGCCCGCTTTACGATTTCGGTTTTCTCGACCAGGCGCGCGCCTATCTCACAAGCATTCTCGAGCGCCTGGGCCCGCAGATCGACGCCGGCATGCCTTTCGTTGTGCTCGAGCCGAGCTGCGCCAGCGTCTTCCGCGACGAGCTGATCAACTTCTTTCCCAGCGATGGGCGCGCCCAGCGGCTGGCCAAGCAGACATTTCTGCTGAGCGAATTTCTCGCCCGGGCAGGCTACCGGCCTCCCCAGTTGAATGACCGGCAGATCGTGCTGCACGGCCATTGCCACCACAAGGCGCTGGTGGGCATGCAGGATGAGCTTTCGCTTTTGCAGGCCACCAAAGCCCAGGTAACCATGCTGGATTCCGGCTGCTGCGGCATGGCAGGCCCGTTCGGCTTTGAAAAGGACAAATACGAGGTCTCGCAGGCGCTGGGCGAGCGGGTGCTTCTGCCCGCGGTACGTTCGGCGGCTGCGGAAACGATTTTGGTCACGGACGGATTCAGTTGCCGGGAGCAGATCCGGCAAAATACACCGCGGCATGCCGTCCATTTGGCGGAGGTTCTGGCCGGGCGCTGCTGAGGCCTGCCTTGAAACTTGTTGGTTACCAACGGGTTGACGGATTGGCCCTCCAGGTGACGAATTAGATAGGAACAATCGAGGCACGCCTGTATGCTGGAAAGAGTGCTTGTACCGCTTCGGCTTGAGTCCTGTCTTCCTGAGCCTGAGTCCCCTTAGAGGATACTCAACCCGAAAAACGTGAGGCTCTATGCGCTCTGAACTGGTTTATTCTGCCGGAATTAAGATCGAGAACCGGTTTCTTCTGGCAACCGTGGCAATCAAGGCCGTTCGCAAACTCCACATCAGCACTACCCGGACGGAAGATACCGCCAATGTCGTGTTTGTCGACGTCGCCGCCGGCCGCTATACCGATGTGCGCATGCCAGAGATCTTGCCCCAGGCCGCGATCGAGCCCTTGATCGTCGATCCCTTCGTCGTCTCCGCTGCTTAAAGCAGTTTCGCAATTACTGTGGCCTTTTAAAGATCGCGAGGTGTGGTTTTCCTTGGGAGAAAACCACGAAAAGGCCTATCGCTTCGGTCTACACCAATTGCGAAACTGCTAGCAAACGCGGGCAAATGCCTCCCAGGGATGGGGGGCATTTTTGCGCCTGCGTGAATTTCCTGCGAACTTCGTGAATCTTCGGCTACAGGCAACGACGATTTCACAAACGGGCGAGTAGGATCGCGCCGGGAGATTTCCCACAGGAAAAACCAAAATGGCACACGAAGCACACCACAAATCCGCGGAGCACCACGAAGAAGCAGCCAAGCACCACCACTTGGCTGCCGATCACCACCTCAAGGGCGACCACAAGAAAGCCCATGAGCACGCGACCAAAGCCCACGAGCACTCCACCAAGGCTCATGAGCACTCCATTGCCGCCCATGAAGCATCGAGCGAAGCCGCACACGCCCACGCCAAGTAGCTGGTAGTTACCCGGAATACGACTGCGGCGCAGCCATTTCTTCTGATTCTTACGGGTGCGCCGTAGTTTTCAGGGCTGCGGGGGCTGCCACAGTTCCACGCGGTTGCCCTCCGGATCGTTAAACCAGGCAAAGCGACCGTAATCGTCGTCTTCGCGCTTGGGATCGATGTCGGCTCCACCTGCACGCAGTTTTTCCAAGACGGCATCCAGGTCGTCCACGCGCAGATTGAGCATGACCTGCTGTTCGGTGGGACCGAAATAGGAGGTATCCAAGGGGAAGAAGGCGAGCACACCCATCTCCCGAGGTCCCTCGCTGAAGAAGACAAAGCCGCCCTCGGTGCGCTTAATGCCCAGATGCTCCTCATACCACGCGTAGAGCTTCTCTGGATCGGCTGCACGCAGGAAGACACCCCCCACACCCGTCGCTCTCATCCACTCTCCCTTTCTTCGCTCAATAATTGCGGCAGGGTTTGCCGGTGTTTCGCCTTGCGGCGGTTCTCCCGCCTCTGATCATCGATGACACGCTCCGGCCGGGGCTGCCCTACGCGTTCTCGCGCGTTGGCCTTGACCGCTTTGACGACTGAGAATTTTTCCGGCCGGCGCTTCCTTTTCGCCATACAGCCATCCTAATGCTGCGGTTATGGATTCCCTGTGCGAGTATGGAATACTTCTTAAGCGGTCACAACCAGTTCTGGTGTGCAACCGCTCTTATGATTTCGGCGCAGGAGTTTTCTGACGCCGGGAAAGCGGGGCTGAGGCCAATGGAAGAACGGGACTTCTTCGAGGAAAAAGCTGAACAGCGAAAACACACGCTGACCTGCCCCCATTGCGGCAAGGCCGAAGAATATGAGGTGGGATGGCTGGTGCGGCGCAAAAAAAACCAGCTGCCTGGCAGACCCGACGAACGAGACCGCGCCCGCTTCGCCAAGGCCCAGTCCTATATGGTGCGGAAAGACGATACCGTCGGCTGCAAGAATATTCGCTGCCGCAAGCGCTTTGAAGTATCGAGCCTGCAGTCGGTGGCGTTCCTTTAAAGCTATGAAAATACTGGTGTGCATCAAGCAGGTACCGCAGAAGGATGCACCGCTCAAGCTGAACGAGGCGGGCACCTGGATTCGCGAAGACGTGTCCTATGAAGTGAACGAGCCGGACGCCTACGCTCTGGAAGAAGCGCTGCGGCAAAAAGAAAAGCACGGGGGCGAGGTGGTGGTGGTGACGGCCGGACCGGCACGGTCGCAGCAGGTGTTGCGAGAAGCGCTGGCGAAGGGCGCGGACCGTGCCATTCACCTGGAAGACGACCGCTTCGCCACGCTGGATGCAGCCAATATCGCGCGCGCGCTGGCCGCCTCGATTGCGGGGGAAACATTCGACCTGATTGTGACCGGGCTGCAGTCAGACGATTTCGGTTATGCCCAGACCGGCGTGCTGCTGGCCGAGGTGCTGGGATGGCCCCACGCCACCATCATCATCGGCATGGAGAAGACGGATACCGGGCTGCGCCTGAAGCGCGAACTTGAAGCCGGGCGTTACCAGCACGTGGATATTCCCCTGCCCGCTGTTCTCACCATCCAGAGCGGCATCAACAAGCTGCGTTATGCCACGCTGATCGGTATCAAGCAGGCCAGGTTGAAGCCGCTGCGCAAGGTGGCCTGGGCTGAGGTGGAGGCGAAAGTGGGCAAGAACCAGCAGCAGATCGAACGGCTCTATGTGCCGATAAAGCAAAAAAAGACGAAAATGCTGGAGGGTCCCGCGGCCGAAGTGGCACGGAAGCTGGTGGAGCAACTGAAGAATGAAGCGCGCGTGATTTAGTACAATTCAGTGTTACGCAAGAGGAAACGGCATGGCCAATACACTCATTCCGGTCGAAGAACAGAACCTGACACCCAACCAGGTGGAGCGACTGGATAAACGCAGAACCCGCGGCTTCATGCTCATGGTCATCGCCGGCCAGTTCGGGATCATCGCCACCATGCTGTTGCTATGGATCGTCCAGGATCTGACGTACGCGCCAGGATGGGCACATCCGGTCTTCTACTATTTTGTCTTTTCGCTGATGGTCTCGGGAATCACCGGGCTTAGCGGCGCTTATTTGCGCCGCGGCGCTCCGGAGTTCTAGCGGATGGCAGATCGGATCATGGTGGTCGCGGAGCAGCGGGAAGGTAAGCTAAACCGCGTCTCACTGGAAACCCTCAGCGCTGCCCAAGCCATCGGCAAAGAGACCGGCTGGACGGTCGAGGTGGTTTTACCGGGCTACCAAACCGCCGCCCTGGCACAGGAGTTGGCGGGGTACCAGGTCGACAAGGTATACGACCTGGAAGCGCCCTCGCTCGAAGCCTATACCTCGGACGCTTACGTCCACGCCCTGAAGCAATTCATCTCCAGCCGGCAGCCGAAGCTGGTGCTCTTTCCCCACACCTACCAGGTACGCGATTTCGCACCCCGGCTGGCCCTTGCCCTGGACCGCACTTTGATCTCCGACGCGATCGGCTACAAGCACGAAAACGGCAA
Source organism: uncultured Acidobacteriaceae bacterium (assembly GCA_963834205.1). Taxonomy (GTDB): domain Bacteria; phylum Acidobacteriota; class Terriglobia; order Terriglobales; family Acidobacteriaceae; genus PALSA-350. The sequence goes on from CAWIBI010000069.1 coordinate 520,218, forward strand.
GCTGCTGTTCACCCGGCAGATGTTCCAGGGAAAATTTGTGGCCGATGTGGCCTTCGCCGGAGAAGCTCCGTGGCTGGCGACGCTGCAAATAGGAAGCTATCGCGCTGATCAGGCAGAGGCCGGCTCCGCTTCCGTAGAGAAGGTAGAAGCCGCCCAGCCGGCGGCGCTGCGCATCACGCCGCACGAGGTTTTTCAGGAAGCCAAGCAGGCGGTGGACCTGTCCCAGGCAGAGGTGATCGTCGCCATTGGGCGAGGCATCAAGGAGCAAAAGAACGTCGCCCTCGCCGAAGATCTGGCCAAAGCTCTGGGCGGCGAGGTGGCTGCCTCGCGCCCCATCTGCGATAACGGCTGGCTGCCGCTGGAGCGGCAAATCGGCAGCTCGGGGCAGACCGTGGCGCCCAAGCTATACATTGCGCTGGGCATCAGCGGCGCGATTCAGCACATCGTGGGGATGAAGGGCGCGCGCACCATCGTGGCCATCAATAAGGACATAGAGGCGCCCATCTTCGAGATCGCGGATTATGGTATCGTGGGCAACCTCTTCGATGTGGTTCCGGCACTGACCGAAGAGATCAGGAAAGCGAAGTCCTAAGTCGTAAAGCCCAACGTATTTTCATCAAGACCGGTTGCCAGTGGAGAGTGAACGGCGGACAGCCGCGGAATCCCACATCTGCCAAAACCGGGCAGATATGGGGCACCCGGCTTTCGTTACGGATAGAGTCCGCAGGGTACAGGTTTATTAAGCCCCAAAAATATGATTCATTTCCGCCAACCGATCGAGGGCATCGACCGCCCACAGATGGAGGCGGATCTGGTCATCATCGGTGGCGGCCCGGCCGGTTTGGCTTGTGCTCTGCGCCTGTCTCAACTGATCGACGCCCACAACGACCAGTTGGCTCTCAAGGGCTCGACAGTCGCGCCCCTTTCCAAGGAAAACATTTACGTTCTGGAGAAGGCCCGGGAAGCTGGACAGCATTGCCTGTCTGGAGCGCTGCTAGACCCCCGGTCCATGCGCGAGTTGCTCCCCGGCTTTGAGGCCGAGGCTCCTATCGACGCGGAAGTCATCAAGGAGTCGGTCTACTTTCTGACCGAAATGGGCCATTACAAGTTCCCCATCGTACCGCCGCCTTTGCGGGACCACGGGAATTACGTGATCTCCATCAACAAGTTCGTTAAATGGCTGGCCACCAAGGTGGAGGAAGCAGGGATCACGATCTTTACCGGATTTGCCGGGAGCGAGTTGCTTTTCGATGCTGACGGGGTGACCGGCGTTCGCACTGATGACAAAGGGGTCGATAAGCAGGGGAATCCCAAATCCAACTTCGAGGCTGGCTACGATCTTCACGCGAAGATCACCGTGCTGGCCGAGGGGGCGCGCGGCTCGTGCACCAAACAGCTGATTGAGCGTTTCCAGTTGGAAGATCCGGAACATGCGCAGACCTACGGCGTGGGGATCAAGGAGTTGTGGGAGCTCCCCGCGGGCCGGGTGGGCAAAGGAGAGGTGATCTATACCCTGGGATACCCGCTTACCTGGCAGGAGTATGGGGGCGCGTGGATCTATGGCATCTCCGACACGTTGGCCTCGGTCGGGTACGTGGTGGGGCTGGATTACCAGGATCCGCGGCTCGATCCGCACCACGTTTTTCAGTCGTTCAAAGTGCATCCATTGGTGCGGCCGCTGTTGGAGAGCGGCAAGATGGTCCGCTACGGCGCCAAGAGCATGCCTTATGGCGGATGGCTTACGATGCCGAAACTAACGGGCAAGGGCTGGATGATCCTGGGCGACTCGGCCAGCCTGCTCAACTCCCAGCGGCTCAAGGGTATCCACCTGGCGATCAAGAGCGGGATGCTGGCGGCGGAGACCGCTTTCGAATCGATGCGGGTGGGGGACAATTCGAGTACAGCACTGGCCGCATACCAAAGCCGGGTTGAGGGCAGCTGGATAAAAGAGGAGCTGTACCCAGTACGCAATTTTCACCAGGGGTTCGAGCAGGGGTTGTTTCCCGGGCTGGTTCGGAGTGGGATTCAGCAGGTGCTGGGCGGCAGGAACCTTGGCCCGGATTTCAAAAACCACGCCGGTTACCGCAACATGCGCCATCTGGATTCCATCGGACGATCGACCTACGGCCGAGAAGCGACCCTGGGCCCGGCGAAGGGCGACGGGAAGCTGGCCTTCGACAAGCTGACCGATGTCTACCACTCAGGGACGCGCCACGACGATGACCAACCAGTACACCTGGTGATTCGCGATCTGGATATTTGTAACCATCGTTGTGTGCAGGAATTCGGCAACCCGTGCCAGCATTTCTGCCCGGCTAAAGTGTACGAGATGGTGGAAAAGGCAAGTGAACCAGCCGGCAAGGAGATCCATATCAACTTCGCCAACTGCGTGCATTGCAAAACCTGCGACATCATGGATCCGTACGAGATCATCACCTGGGTCCCACCCGAGGGGGGCGGCGGCCCGAATTACGACGGGATGTAAGATGTTGCAGCCTTTGGCACATCAGGGCTTCGGTGGTTGAAAAGCTCGGAGCGGCATGGGGTAAGATAAGCATCCTCGGGGTCCTTCGACTCCGCGCCGTCAAGAAATATGTCACCCGATAAATCTGTGAGGCGCTTCGCTCAGGATGACGATTTTGTGGTGACTTGGAGATTAAAAAAGCCAGCGTGTTCTCGGATTTCTATTGCCTACAACGCTGTAGCGCACCATCGGTTCCGTCCTGGAGCTGTGTCGGTTTAAATCGTTTCCCTCGGGTTGTGATTTTGCGTGTAACATTCCACTGCGCGTGGGGCGTTCGGCAGTACACTCGCTGAAAGGGGACGAAGCCATGAGCGGCAGCGACCTGTTACTAACCTGTAGCGACTGCGGGCAGGAATTTGTTTTTACCGCGGGTGAACAACAGTTTTTCCAGGAACGCGGCTACTCCTCGCCCCGTCGCTGCAAACCATGCCGCCAAGCTAAACAGGGCGCAGGCGGCGGCCATGCTCCCTCCCATTCCCAGCCGCAGGGCGGTTACAGTGCCAGCCCGGGCGGCGGCACGAGCACGGGTACAACCGTGGTCTGCGCCAGCTGCGGACAGACCACGACGGTGCCATTCGAGCCACGCGGGGACCGTCCGGTCTATTGCAAAAGCTGCTATCGCCCCAAACAAGGGGGCGGTGGGGGCGGCGGCGGCCGGGATAGAGGTGGTGGTGGGCGGGATAGCCGCGGCGGCGGGGGCGGCGGCGGCAACCGCGACCGCAAGCGTTACTGAGGCGGGCCGAGCCTCGAAATGTTAGCCAATAGTTGTATGGCAGCCTACATCTAAAGCCAGCATACTGCTCCCGAGGGTGTCAGAATGGAGCAGATTTTGTTGGATATGTTCGAGCAGGCACGCAAGCTGGTGGTCGAAACCGACCGCAGGCTGGCGGAAGAAAACGACCGGATCCGGGAAAAGGAGCGGGAGGGCAAGCTGCTGGAGCTATCCGCCCGGATCGAGGCCGCTTTCGACTTCACCAGCAAGGAAAAGCTGGAACTGGATCCTCGGCTGGATCTGCAGGACGGCAAACCTACAGTTGAATTTATTGTGCGCAGTCTGAGGGCAATTTTCGTTTTGTCACCGCAAAATGACGAGATTTGGACGCTGAGTGCCCTGGAAGATGGGCGTGCACCGCAATCACTGGGCGAATTCAAGGGCGGGACCAAGGGAGATGCGGCATCGAGACGGTTGGCCGCAGCCCGGATCGTGACCGCGATCGGGAACTGGTCGCAAAAAGGCCAGCCGCTGGCCGCGAAGAAGCCAGTGCAGGCGGATCCGACGGGGCGCTGGCAGGATACCCCGGTTCCGGTCGAATTGCAGGAACGGCGCGAACCAACCTACGGCACCATGGGCAAATTCCTCGGCTACTAAGTTTCCGCTTTTACCAAGCTCCCCCGGCTCGGGGAGATGTGGCTGAAAAAGCTGCGTTTCCCCGGGCGCTTCTCCTTCGCTCCTCCCGCTAACCCAGAAGAATCCAACCACCTGAGATACGGTTGTTACAGGCAGGTTCCATGTCGATCGATCATGGAAAAGCGCACCTCAGGGGCTAAAGCCCGACGTATTTTGAAGCGTTTATGGCCCGACTAAAGTCGTGCCCTGATACAAAACAGAGTTTTTTCTGTGGCCTGTAAAGCAATTTGTGAAAACGCCATAAGATTGTGGCGAGGTTTGTCGTGATGACGAAGCGCTTGATGACCACTACTCTTTTCCTGCTTCCGGTGCTGTGCTATTCCCCGAACGGAGCAGCCCAGGACGGCAAGCAGCAGCGTATTGCCGATATGGCGTACCGAGCTGAAATGGGGCACGAAGGCAACGATTGCACGGATTCGACCACGCTGGAAGACCGCAACGAGTGTCTTAACGATGTTCGCGTGGAAACCTACAAGAACTACACGCTGTTTTTCGACGCATTGAGGGAAGCACTGATCGAAGACTCCCCGAATGATGCCAATGCCCTGGCGCTCGACGGGACTCAGGTCGTCTTCGAGAAATACCGGCTGTCAGCGTGCGACGCGATGGTGAAGGTCTACGACCTGGGTACCATCAAACATCCGGGGTCGACCGAGCCCAACGCCCGGACCCGCTGCCTCATCCAGATAACCCGCGGCCGGATGCGCGACTTGAAACAGATGTATGCGCCAACCCTCTGACCTCACGGCAATTGCCCGGCGAACAGGAGATATTGGTCCCAGTCATAGGCGGTCACATCGTGGCCACCGGTTCGTATGTGGTAACGAACGGTTCCTCCAATCGGGTGATTGAGAGGAGGGATGGCTGATTGCTCGACGCCTTTTTTCCCGAACAAGCGGTAGACCGGAGTGACCGCACGGGCCGCCAGAAATTCTCCTTCGGGATCGGAGAATGGATCGGTCTCGCCGCTCGCGATATACAAAGGACGAGGCGCGATCGCCGCCAGAAGCAGATGACCATCCACGGGCAGCGCATCCACATCTCCCAGGTAATGCGCATAGTTGGGGCAAAACCAATAGGGGAAAGCGAGAATAAGGTGATCAATGGGCTCACCTACCTTGCGATGGGAAAGCGTCGCGCCGGCTTGCCCGGAGTTGTTGGAGATGACGGCTGCGAAGCGAGTGTCCTGCGCGGCGGCCCATAGCGTCGCCTTGCCGAGCCGGGAATGGCCGAAAGCGACGATGCGGCCGCGATCGACGCCAGGGTCCTGCTGCAGATAGTCGACGATGCGGCTCATTCCCCAGGCCCAGGCGCCCAGCGCGCCCCAGCTGGTGGCTTCTGGAAGCTGCTGGCCGGGAGTGAAGAAGAGGGGGCGAACGCCGTAGCCAATTCCTGCAACGAAGTCCGGGTCAAAATCGCCGGCGTACACGGTTGCGAGCCCGAAGCCGTGTTGGAGGATCTTACGCACTTGCCATTGAGGAGCCGCACTGCCGCGAGTTCCTGCGGCACTGGTGCTGCGGACGTGCCCGGCGAGCTCCTTGGCCAACGGCACCCCCGCCAGGGCAGGGTCGCGCAGCCAAACTGGCGATAGCAGAATACCCGGATCGGCATCGACTGACTGATTTCCATCGAAATTCAGTCCTACAAAAACCCCTGCAGGTTTAGCCGCATGAGCAGGCAGGTAGAGAAGGAGATGCACTTTTACCTGGTCTCGCAGACCGAAGGAAATCGAAATCTGCTTGCGCACCGCCAAGCCGCCGAGGGCGGATCCAGTGGAGTCAATCTGTACTCGTGACGGTAGCTTGGCGGATGGCGTGACACCGAACACATCCTGGGCGAAGAGGCTTAGGATTTCGGGGCGGCGTAAGGAGACGAACTCCTCCGCGCTGTGGACAGGCCGGCCACTGGCCATGATGAGCGGATCGGGCCACGCGCCCGAGGCAGTGTGGACCGGCTGTTGCGCGCAAAGCCGGAGGAAAGAGGAGGCGAGCAGTGTGGTCGCGAAGCTGGTGCGGTACGCGCGATTGAGCATAAGCTTGCCCTGGGTTCACGCCGGGAACGAAGGAAGGGTGCCTTACCATTGGCGGAGAAATGCCAAGGATAAGGCACCCGTGGTTTTAGATCCAGCTAGCTGCAGCCGCTGGTTGAGCCGCAGCTCATGCAGCGGTAACAACTGCCGTTGCGGACCATGATGGCGCCGCAGGTATGGCAACTGGGCGCGTCCCCCATGTCGAGATATTCCTTCATGGCGTCGGCCGCGTGAAAGATGGCTCCGCCACCCTTGCGAGTTTCGGGCGCTCCGAAGATTCCCCGGTCTTCCACGTTGTAGCTGGAGGAAGGCAGGGTCGCGCCACCCTGACCAGGCTCATGCGCAATACCACTCACCGGCGGCCGGGTTTCATACCTCGGCTCGTATCTCTCCGCTTCGGAACCAGACGTGTCATCCGTCAAGCCAGGCGTCAGGCTTGGCGCCGCCGGGGGCTGAGCTAAGCCGGAGAACAAGCTCAATTGATGTCCCGAAAGGAAGCGCAATTGGAGCCAGCGGAAGATGTAATCCATGATGGACTTGGCAAAGCCGATCTGCTCGCTGCCAGTCCAGCCGGAGGGCTCAAAGCGAGTGTGCGCGAACTTTTCGCAAAGCACTTTGAGCGGGACTCCGTGCTGCAGCGAGAGCGAAACCGCAGTCGCGAAGGAATCCATGAGCCCGGAGACGGTGGAGCCTTCCTTGGCCATCTTGATGAAGATTTCACCGGGCTGGCCATTGGGGTAGAGGCCCACCGTGATGTAGCCTTCGTGGCCGGCAATGGAGAACTTATGAGTGAGCGAGGGACGCTCCTCGGGCAGGCGATGACGCACGGCGCGCGGCGGCCCTTGTGTCGCCTCCGGCTCCTCGCGCAGCGCGGCGGCCTGACCCAGATTGACGGCGTTGGCGATGGAGGTGGAGAAGGCATTGGCGGCGGTCACGATCGAGTTGGCAGTGACCTCGAGCCGGGCTGAGACCTTGTCTTCTAGCAGACGGAGGTCGTCGCTGACCGAGGCGGTGTCGCCCTGCGCCATGGCAGCGAGCACCCGGTCGGCGGCGGCATTGACCGCCGCATCCGCATTGGTTTCAGCGCCCAACGCATTCTTGATGACCTTGGCCTTGTTGCCATCGGAGACGTTGAGCGGCTGAGCGCCTTTGGACCCGTCGCGATAAACGGCCACCGCTTTCAGCCCTAGACGCCATGCCTCGGTATAGGCGTGGATGATGTCGTCAAGGGTCGCGTCGTGAGGCAGATTTACTGTCTTTGAGATCGCTCCGGAGAGAAACGGCTGAGCGGCGGCCATCATCTTGATGTGGCCGGAGGAGTGAATAGAGCGCGTCCCCTTGCTGGGTTTAAAGCTGCAATCGAACACGGCAAGGTGCTCCGGCTTGATGCCGGGCGCGCCTTCAATCGTCCCAGTCGAATCAATGTAACTGACGATGGAATCGACCTGGGGATTGGTGTAACCGAGCTTGAACAGGGCGACGGGCACGGTGTTGTTGACGATTTTGATCATGCCCCCGCCAACCAGCTTCTTGTACTTGATCAGCGCCAGGTCGGGCTCGATGCCGGTGGTATCGCAGTCCATCATGAAGCCGATTGTGCCGGTGGGGGCAAGCACCGTGACCTGCGAGTTGCGGTAGCCATGCTGCTCGCCGTGGGCCAGGGCCCGGTCCCAGCAATCTTTGCTGGCCTCAATGAGCGACGCGAGCTGGGGCGTGGTGAAGGGCTCGGCCGAGTTGGCGTGGCCAATCTTGTTTACTTCTGCCCGGTGCATGCGGATGACGTCGAGGAAGGGCTCCCGGTTGACGTAGAAGCCGGGGCACGCACCGCCTCGCTGGTTCAGGCCGGTAGCACCGTTGGCATATTGAGCCTGCTGACAGAGCGGGGTGGCGGAAACCAATGCCGGCGCCCTTTCGGCCAGGACTGAGGACTGCAGATAAGCCTGGCCGCACATGATGGCGGTGAGGGCAGCAGCGAAGTCTCTGCCGGCGTCACTGTCATAGGGCAGACCGAAGGCCATGAGCAGCGCGCCGAGGTTGGCGTAACCAAGCCCCAGGGGCCGGTAGTCGTGGGAGTTGCGCACGATGGCTTCGGTGGGATAGCCGGAGTTGTCCACCAGGACATCCATGGCGGTGATCATGATGTCGATGGCATGGCGGTAGGCGTCCACGTCAAAGGCGCCGGCTGGAGTGACGAATTTAAGCAGGTTGAAGCTGGCCAGGTTGCACGCCGAGTCATCGAGGAACATGTACTCCGAGCACGGGTTGGAGGCATTGATGCGGCCCGAGTTTTTGGAGGTGTGCCACTTGTTAATGGTGGTGTCGTACTGCATGCCCGGGTCGCCGCATTGCCAGGTAGCTTCGGCGATTTTGCGCATGAGGTCGCGGGCCCGGTAGGTCGTGACGGGCTCGCCGCTCTTGACGGTCCGGGTGGTGAAGTCCTGGTCGCGCTCAACCGCACGCATGAACTCATCGGTCACACGAACGGAGTTGTTGGCATTCTGAAAGAAGATGGAGCTGTAGGCTTCAGAGTCTGGACCGGAACCGTCGTAGCCCGCCTGCATCAACGTCCAAGCCTTAACTTCTTCTTTGGCTTTGCACTCGATGAAGTCGGCGATATCAGGATGGTCGGCGTTGAGAATGACCATCTTGGCCGCGCGACGGGTCTTGCCACCGGACTTGATGACACCGGCAAAGGCATCGAAGCCGCGCATGAAGCTGAGCGGGCCGCTGGCGGTGCCGCCGCCGGAGAGGGTTTCCATCGATCCGCGAATGCTGGAAAGGTTGGTCCCGGTACCCGATCCCCACTTGAAGAGCATGCCTTCGGTCTTGGCCAGGGTCAGGATGGAATCGAGGGAATCGTCAACCGAGTTGATGAAGCAGGCGGAGCACTGGGGATTGCGATAGCCGGTAACGGAGAACTCGACCGCGCAGCTGTGGGGGTTCCAGTGCCAGTTCTGCGCATCCGAATTTGGCTCCAGCCGGTCGCAGCCCACGTTGAACCAGACGGGCGAGTTGAAGGCCACTTTCTGGGTGATCAACAAATGGACCAGCTCGTCATGAAAGATCGCCGCGTCTTCCGGGGTGGCAAAATAGCCGCCGGCCACACCCCAGTCGCGGATGGTTTCGGCGACCCGGGCGACCAGTTGACGGACACCGGTTTCACGCGCGCCGAACTCACCCTGGGCCGTTCCAACGTGTCCATGGAGGTACTTGGAAGCCACGATGTTGGTCGCGGTCATCGACCAGTCGGCGGGCACTTCGACGTCTTTCTGCTCGAAGATCACCCCTCCGGTGGCATCGGTGATGGAGGCTGTGCGACGCTCCCAGGTGACCTCGCTGTAGGGTGAAATGCCGGGCTTGGAGAAGAGGCGGGCGCAGCGAACTCCGTTCGCGGGTTCAGGCTTCGGCACAGAGTGGCTATAGTGGGCGGCCCAGCCCTTCACAGCGGCGGAAGTTGGGGAATTGGTGGCCTCGGTCATTAGATGATCCTCACAATTTTAGAATGACAGCAAAGCAGGGCCAGTAGCCCAGGTTTTTAGCGGAGAAAACTCCCACAAAACGGTTAAGCGACGGTTAAAAGAAGAAGACCGTGAGATGCGAAAGTACCGCTCTCTATGGCGTGTGTCAAGCCATAACCACTACATCTAGTAGTTTACAAGCATATCCCCCCACCCAGCCGCTAAAAGCTTGGCAATTCGCTGTGGACAACGCCGGAAGGCCGCTAGCCGCGCGGTTTTGGCTTCTCAGAAGGATGCAACTCAGTTACCCGGCATCTGAGCGGCAAGGCGTACCTCAGGGGCTAAAAGCCCGACGTATTTTCTATCGTTTACGGCACGACTAAAGTCGTGCCCTGATACAAAGCAAGAGTTTTTCCCAAACTTGTAAAGCCACAGCTCGCTGCGGCGAGGTAGGCCGTCCCCTTCAAAACGAGGCTACGCCCGGCGGCAGGAACGAACAAGGCGCAGGGAGGATGCAGAACTGTGGAACCCGTGGATAAGGAGGGACGTTACCCCGTGGCAAACGACACAGGGAATGCAGGGCCACTGGCGGCAAAAGTGGCCCACAGGGGTTACTCGCCTTCGGCTAGGCTGTTTTTCCCTTGAACAAGCGGTAAATGGCCAGCAGCACGATCGCGCCCAGCAGCGACATGAGGAAGCCGGCGCGCTGGCCTTCCCGGTATAGCCCTACGTGGCTGCCGATAAACGTCGCAAGCAAGGCGCCGGCGATCCCGATCAACATGGTGATGAAAATGCCGCCGGGATCCTTTCCGGGCATGATGAACTTCGCCAGAGCGCCAACGATGAGGCCGATGATTGCTTCCCACAACAGTCGAAACATAGATCGCTCCTTAATCGCGGGTGTTGGGGCCGCGCAAGCAGGTGCGCGCGGCCACCTCTCAACCCTGCCCCTACTGCGGCTTCGACAGATTCTTGGGAGACTTCCTGTTCAACGTGCGCAACAACTTGGCCGCGGAGGGTGGAGGCGGTACCGCTTTGTCGAAGACAATCGCCTTTGCGCTCACATCTTTCCCATAAAGATTCTTGTTGGCATCGTTGTCAGGACGCAAAGTGGAACCGGCCAGAGAAATCCCAGCGAAAAGTCCACGAGCGCGCGAGTAGGAAAGGATCTCCGCTCGCATGGTTACATCCGTTTCCGCGGAAGCATTGCGCCCAACCGGGCCGGCTGCCGCTGAGGCGTCGCCGCCGATCTTGACCTTGCTGGTAAGAATGTTATCCGCAGACTTGGGACTCATGAGCAGGAGGACGAAATCGGTGGCCTGGCCACCCAATTGCAGTCCGAAGCTCCCGCCCTCGAGGGCCATCATGCTTGGCGCACTCCACGGGCCGCGAAAGTGCGGGCCGCTGCGGCAAGTCAACACGCCACGGCCGTAGCTAGCGCCCACGATAAAGGCGGCTTTCAGGACGGAAGGCAACACCACCACACAATCCGCCTTATCGATTACGCTCTGCGGAATGTCATCTGGAACATTCATGATTTCGGAAATTACAGTTCCCGCGGCCTCTACTCGATCCGCTTCCTTGTCCTGTCCAAACGCAGGCAGAACCATCAGGCCCATCAGGCTTAGCGCCACCACTGTTGTTCTCATGCTCTCTCCTTAGATCTCAATGCCATTGCAGCCAAAGCAACATTGCATGCAGCTGGGCCCGGAACGAACGCGGAGGAACCTCCTCCGTAACCGCTGAGGATACTATACAAGTCTAATTGGAAGATCAATTGCCCTAGCGGCGGTAGACCACTCCGCCTTTCATCACAAAAGAGACGCGTTCTAGGACGCGAATGTCGTCAAGCGGGTTGCCGGGCACGGCGATGATGTCTGCATAATAGCCGGGCTTGAGTGCGCCGGCCTCGTGCTCCCAGTCCAGCAGCCGGGCTCCGTTGAGCAAATCCGCCTGGAGCACGTCGACCGGCTTCATACCGTATTGCACCATCAGCTCCAGTTCCCGCGCCTGGGTTCCGTGAGGAAAGGGCCCTACGTCGGAACCCACGGCCATGGGCACGCCGTGGGCCAGCTGGCGGTGAAACTCCTGCACGTGAAAGTCGAGCAGCTGATGCTCGAACGCTGCCTCCTGTGGGGAGGCTGCGTGGGCCGCAAAATACTCTGAGATGGCAAAGGTCGGCACGGCATAGATCTGCCGTTCCCTCATCAGGCGCATGGTTTCGTCGCTGAGCTGGTAGGCATGGTCGATGGAGGCTACACCCGCCTGGGCAGCATAGAGAGCGGCGGGCTCACCGGTGCAATGCACGGCAATCCGGGTCTGCAGGCGGGCTGCCTCGACTACGGCCGCCGCCAGCTGCGGTTCAGTGTACTGGACGATGGTGTGAAACTGGCCGTCTTTGAAGTAGTCGCGGCCGGTTTCGTAGATCTTGATAAAGTCGGCGCCGTCCTTGATCTGCTGGCGGATGACGGCCACCAGCTCATCGGCAGTGTTGGCGTAGGTGGCATTGGGGAGCACGTGCTGCTCGGGGTTGAAGTGGAGCGCGTCTTCGTGGCCACCCAGGATGTTGATGGCATTGCCGCTAAGGCGCAGCCGCGGTCCGGGAATAAGCCCCTGGTCAATGGCGTCGCGGACGGCGGTGTCAGCCGGGCCTGCGCCCTCGGTACCCATGTCCCGTTCGGCGGTATAGCCGGCCAGAAGGTCAGCTTTGGCGGCGAGCGTGGCCATGATCACCCGCTGGGGCACGGATTCCATCACAGTCTGCAGATCTTCGGCTCCGGGGTGGAGGAAGAGATGGACGTGGGCGTCGATCAATCCGGGCATCAGCGTGGTATCGCCAAGATCGATGGTCTCCGCTCCAGCAGGGTGAGCTACCGAGGGGCCGGCGGCGACAATCTTCTCCCCTTCGACCAGGACTTCTCCGGGGGTAAGGACGCGGCCGGTTTCGATGTCGAGCAGGCGCGCGGCATGGAGAACGACGGGATGAGACGCAGCCGGAGTCTGTGCCAGGGAAAGAGGCGCGAGCAGGAGGCCGGCAAGGATTACTCGGCAAATGTGGTGGTATCGAGTCTGCATGGCGAAGATGGATTGCAGGATATCAGGCGGGCGGGTATTACTATGATCCACACCATGCGGCTGCGCCGAACGATCCGCGAATTCACTTACGAGTTCAAAGACCTGCGCGATCTTTTGGCCAAAGCCAGCCCTTATCGTTCGGGAGACGCGCTCGCAGGGATTGCAGCGGAGAGCGGTGAACAGCGTGCCGCGGCGCAGATGACGTTGGCCGATCTTCCCCTGCAGGCATTTCTCGACGAAGCACTCGTACCCTACGAGAACGACGAGGTCACCCGGCTGATTGTCGACAGCCACGATCCGGTTGCTTTTCGTCCCGTGGCATCGCTCACTGTGGGCGATTTTCGCGATTGGCTGCTCTCCGATGGCGTAACGGGGGAGGCGCTGGCCGCCCTTACGCCTGGGTTGACCCCGGAGATGGTGGCGGCGGTCAGCAAGTTGATGCGGGTGCAGGATCTGATCCTGGTGGCGCGGAAGATACGCGTGGTCACGCGGTTCAGGACTACCGTGGGCCTCCAGGGAAGGCTCTCCACGCGGCTGCAGCCGAACCATCCCCTGGACGACCCGGCGGGGATCGCGGCGTCCATGATCGACGGCTTGCTGCTTGGCTCGGGAGATGCGGTGATCGGGATCAATCCCGTCTCGGACAATGTGGGGAGTGTGCAGACCCTGCTGGAGTTGATCGACCATGTGCGGCAGAAGTATGCCATCCCGATGCAGAGCTGCGTTCTGGCGCATGTCACCACACTGATGGAAGCGCTCGCGCACGGCGCGCCGGTCGACCTGGTCTTTCAATCGATTGCCGGCACAGAAGACGCCAATCGCTCGTTTGGCGTGAGCCTTGCGCTATTGGATGAAGCCTGCGCCGCAGCACGGGAGTTGAAACGTGGAGCGCTGGGCGATAACGTGATGTACTTCGAAACGGGACAGGGCAGCGCGCTTTCTGCCGATGCCCACCATGGAGTTGACCAGCAAACCTGTGAGGCACGGGCCTACGCGGTTGCGCGGCGCTATCGGCCGATGCTGGTCAATACGGTAGTTGGCTTTATCGGGCCGGAGTATCTGTACGACGGGAAGCAAATTATTCGCGCTGGGCTGGAGGACCATTTTTGCGGCAAGGTGCTGGGCCTGCCTATGGGATGCGACGTGTGCTACACCAATCACGCCGAGGCCGACCAGGACGATATGGATGTGCTGCTGACGCTGCTGGGCGCAGCCGGCGTGAACTACATCATGGGGGTGCCGGGGGCGGACGACGTGATGCTCAATTATCAGAGCACCTCGTTCCACGATGCGCTGTACCTGCGGCGGGCGCTGGGGTTAAGGCCGGCTCCGGAGTTTGAGGCGTGGCTGCACAGCGACGCCCGCTTGCGGCTGAGTGTGCCGGCTTTTCTGGCATGAGTGGGATGGAATGACGAAGCTTGCGCAAACCGGCCTGGATCTGACCCCGGCGGAGCTGTCGCAGGCTGCACGGGAGGCCCTGCGGAGTTACACGCCTGCGCGGATCGCGCTGGAACGAAGCGGCGTGAGCTTGGCGACGCGTCCTTTGCTCGACTTTCAGCTGGCGCATGCGCGAGCGCGGGATGCGGTCCGGGCGGCGATTGACGTGCGTATGCTGTGCGATGAACTGCGCCGGTGCGGGCTGCCGGCGCTCGCGCTTAAAACCCAGGCCGGGGACCGGGCTACCTACCTAAGGCGGCCGGATCTGGGCCGGGCTTTGAACGAGGATTCTGCGGCGCTGCTCACGGCAGGGGAATACGATGCTGTCTTCGTGATCGCGGATGGACTCTCGGCCCTGGCGGTGGAGCGGCACGCATTGCAGTTGTTGGGTGCGGTGTTGCCCTTGATCGGCGGTTGGCGGCTAGCGCCGGTGTGCGTGGTGGAACAGGGCCGCGTGGCGGTTGGGGACGCGATCGGCGAAGCACTCCAGGCACCTTTAGCCGTGATGCTGATTGGGGAGCGGCCGGGGTTAAGCTCGCCCGATTCTCTCGGGGTTTACATTACCTGGGAGCCGCGACGGGGAAGGAAGGATGCGGAGCGGAATTGCATTTCCAACATACGGGAAGAGGGACTGGGGTACGCGGCGGCTGCAAGCAGATTGCACTACTACATGGAGGAAGCAGCGCGGCGACGGATGACTGGATTAGGGCTGAAGGATCCTGCGGAGGATGTTGCTGGGTTGTTGTAGGTTAGAGTGCACTCCTGGCAGTTACAGATCCTAATTCGGTGCGAAACATTTCCAGGAATGGTCCGCGGAACTGCAGATCCCTCGGCTTCGCTCGGGCGCTCCTAATGAACAAAAGGGGCTTCCGGGCGAGTTGGATGCTCGCCGAGCGAACCGCAGGTCCCTCCACTACGCTTCGCTCCGGTCGGGATGACAATTCATTTGTGACACTTGCATTCCCCATAATCAACCTTCGCGATGTTCTTGCTCCCTCAACTTGCCGCAGGCAAGTCAGATTGCTCGGGATGACAAAGGGGAGGGCGGTGCTTCCCTGGAGAGTGGCGGCTGGACAGAAGGCGTTTTCATCACCTTGAGTGGCCGAAGGCTCATGACCGCTAACTTTTTTAGGATGTTTTTCGTCCAAACTCCCACAAAATCGTCATCCTGAGCGGAGCGCCTCACAGATTTATCGCATGACACAGCGCTTGATGGCGCGGAGTCGAAGGACCCCGACGGTGCTTATCTTGCCCATGCCGCTCGGAGCTTTTTAACCACCGAAGCCCGAGAACAGGCCTGTGCAAGGTCTTTGAACTCGGGATTGACCGTGCGAATGACGTTGGAAAGACCGTGGCGGGTCGGCCAGGAGCGGGCTTTGGTGGTTGAAAAGCTCCGAGCGGCATGGGCAAGATAAGCACCCTCGGGGTCCTTCGACTGCGCGCCCAAGCGCCGTGCCACGCGATAAATCTGTGAGGCGCTCCGCTCAGGATGACGATTTTGTGGTGAGTTGGAGATGCAAAAAATAGCGTCTTCTCGGACTTCTATCGTCTGCCAAACAAGTTAGCGCTTATGGGCCGAAGACCTACGATTCTTCTGGGAAACGTGGGGTACCCCTCCCCTTACTCGGCGCGCTTGGGGAGGCTTGCCCAGAGATAGGTTCGGAAGAAGGCCAGGGTGCGCTGGTTGGCGGAGTCCATGGCACGAGCGGTAAAAACGTGGCCTTCGGTGGGGTAGATTTCCGCATCGCAGGTGAAGTCTTTGAGCTTGCAAAGGCGGATAAGCTGGCGGGCGTTGACGACCGGGACCTGCTTATCCTGCTCGCCATGCACGATGAGCAGCGGGGGAAGGCTCTGCACCTGGGAAAAGAATTGATTGGGAAGCAGACCAGACCACTCGGCGACAGCCTCGACGCCCAGTTTTTGCGAGGCAGCCAGCAGAGCGACAGAGGCTCCCAGGTCCTGCCCCGCAAGGGCGATTTTCTTGTTTCGCTGTACGGGAAGCGCGTGCAACTCGGCGACGATGTCTCCCACCACCTGAGCCCAACGGCGATAGTTGACGGCGGTGGTTTCGGCAGAAATTGTCGCGCTGAGATAGTCCGGCAACAAGACGCGAAAGCCGTGCTCGGCAAAGAAACGTGCCTGCAGCCTGGCGATAGCAAGATCGGCAGGGCTCGAACCGCGCAGGAAGATCATCGTCGCAGTGACATCACGGGTTTCATACACCGCACAGGAGACGGCCTTGCCATGGCTCATGAAAGTGGCGTACTCCGCCGGCGTTGCTTGCCCGTGCAGAGAAGAGCCGGCCACCAGGAACAACGAGAACACAACCAACCGGGGAAGATACATTTTTAAAGAACCTTGAGGACGACCAGCGAAAGGTCGTCATACTGTGGTGCGCCCGCAGTGTACCGGTCCGCGCTCGCGATCACGACGCTGACCATGGCTTCGGCGGAGAGATGCGTGCTCATTCTCGCGGCCGCGATCAGCTGCTCTTCTCCCCACTCCTCAAGATCGGCCGTCATGGCTTCGCTGATTCCGTCGGTAAAGGCGATGAAGGCGTCGAACGGCTGCAGCTGGATTCGCCCCTGCTCATATTGAACCTGGCTGAAGATGCCTATCACCGGGCCACCCGTTTCAAGCCGCTGAATCATGCAGGGAGCCTCCGGGTCACAATAACTATCCTTCTGCGGAGCCGTGGGACGCAACAGTATCGGCGCGTTGTGCCCGGCGTTGACGTAGTCAAGGATGCGCGTCGAGGGATCGTATTCGCCAAAGAAAAAAGTGACAAAGCGATTACTAGTGGACGAGTCGTAGATGATGCGGTTAAGGCCCTCGATGAGCCGGGCCAGGTCGAGCATGCCGCTGAAAGTAAGCCCATGCAGAGCGGAACGCACCGATGCCATCAACAAGGCGGCGGAAATGCCCTTGCCCGAGACATCGCCGATGGCTATACCAAGACGGCCATTTTCGAGGGCGATAAAGTCGTAGTAATCTCCGCCGACCTCCCGCGCGGCACGGCTGAAGCCTGCGAACTCAACTCCCGCAACTACGGGATAAGTCTGCGGCAAGAGAAGCTGCTGCACTTGCCTGGCGATTTCGATTTCGCGGTCGATGCGCTGGCGTTGCGCTGATTCTTCCGCGAGGCTATGGACCAGCGCGCTGTTTTCGATGGCCAGCCCGGTTTGCAAGGCAACGGAAGAAAGCAACCGCTGATCGGAGCGGGAATAGGGTTCCTCGCTTCGCTTGGGCCCCAGAGCCATCACCCCGATCAGGCTGGAGCGGCCCGGCAAAGGCAACAGCAGTTCCGCCTCCAGCCGGTTGAGCACCGAGACCTCAGTGGGGGCGGCCAACGCCAGCCAGGGATCGGGATGCTCGCGGTAGACCTGTTTCGGGCTGCGGTCGATGGTCAGGGCCCGGATAGTGGAGGAGTTTTCCGACAGGGCGAGGTCGAGGGCATCGGGAGTGCCCTGGGCATACTGCAGCTGGAAAAGATTGCCCCGGCGCAGCAGGAAAGCGATCCGGTCGACGTGCAAGGTCTGGCTTAGGCGCTCGGTAATGGTGCGCAGCAAGGGTTCTGTTTCCCTGAAGCTGCGTGCCTGCTCGGAAAGCTCGACGAGTATCTGGTCGACGGAGTAAGCCTCGCGAAAGAAGCGACGGTCAATCCAAAGGGAAAGCGGGCGGGCGATCCGCAGACGCACAAAAAACACCACGACGACGAATATGAGTGGAGAGATGAGCACGGCAGCGCGGCCGGAGGCAGTCGCAAAGTGAAAGAGCCTGAAACCCAGGAAGGCGACCACGGCGGTTTGTAGAACCCACAGCGTGCCGCGGGCAAAGGCGTAGCGAGTGCCCTGGCGGAGAATGATGCGCAGGTCGAGGGCCCTCTGCACGATCACGGTGTAGGCGAGAGAAAGGGGAAAAAGGGTAAACAGCACAGTCACGGTAAGCAGAGCCCAGGGAGGCGCCAGGTCTGTGAATGGCTTGTCGGTCAAAGTAGAAAGCACCAGGATAACCAGCACCGGGGTAAGGCCGAGCAGCGCACCCGCGGCCATGACTGCCAGGCGGCGGCGGGCATCGGGCGCAGGCACGTAGAAGAGCTTGGCAATGATCGAGGCAATGAAAATGCACAGAGAGATCGCCGCGAAGACATTTCCCGCGGTCTCCAGCGGATCGACCCAGGAAAGATATGGTTGGATGAAACGGATGTGATAAAGGACGCCGTACTCAAGCGCGACGTTGAGAGGGACGAGGGGAATCTGGGGAATGATGAGGAGCCACTTGATCCACGGGAAGCGGGCGTCCACGCGGGAGCGGACGGGGAAGTAGATGCTAAAGAGGATGAGCGAGATAAGCATCCATTGCTCAGCGAAGATTTGCCAGAAGATAGTGAAGGGCGTGAGAAAGCCGGGAAAGTATCCGGTGTGAGCGACAAAGACGGGCGCCACATTCATGATCCCGAGGAGGAACCAGGCATTGCGATCGAGCGGCCTTGCCAGCACTACCCAAAAGCCCAGGAATAAGCAGAATCCGGGAAAGAGCAGAACCAGCACAATGTTGATCAGCCAGTCGGAGAAGATGGGAGGACCTCTGCGATGAGGCATCAGTCCCACCTTGGCGGTGTGCATGCCGCCTCCCCGGTTGTGATAGACGATGGAGGCGATCTGTCCCGGACGGGCGAGGTAGGTCTGGCGTATCAGGCCGGCCATGCCGGTGAACGGGACGCCATTCACGGAGACGACCTCGTCCACGGCCTCCATGCCGGCGCGGCGCGACTCCGGCAGAGGTTGCACCAGAAAACGGGAGGTGTGGGAGTAATCCAGCGGCGGGCGAGCGCGGTTGGCGTTGAGCAGGCTGTCAAAGGCGGCTGCCGTGCTGGCCACGTAGAAAAGCGAGGAACCTACGGCTAATAGGGCCACCAACAGGTACAGGAGTTTGGCGAGGTTGGTTTGCATGGACCCGATAGGCGGCATGGTAGCAGAAGGGGGCGGTCGCCGTAGGTTGACATTGGAGCAGGAGACGGTTAGCTTTCTTATAGATATGCAAGTCCGCACCGACCATCATCGTCATGCCCATCATCACGTGAGGAGCGTGTCGGCGGACGGTTCCGGCCAGCGGTAAAGGGCAGGAAACCAGGATCAGGAAAAGCCCGCCGGCGCGATGCGCTGGCGGGCTTTTCTGCGTTTGGTTGTGAAGAAGGGGGAGAGCGATGAGTGAAGCTGTGAAACTGGATTTTGCGAAGATGGATGGCCTGCTGCCTGCAATCGTGCAGGATGCCGAGAGCGGACAGGTGCTGATGGTGGGCTTCCTGAATGAGGCTAGCTACGGAAAAACATTAGAGACCGGCTTTGTGACTTTTTGGAGCCGAACCCGGCAGAAGCTTTGGATGAAGGGAGAAACCAGCGGAAACCGGCTGCGCGTGGTGTCGGCAGCAACCGATTGCGACCAGGATACCGTGCTTTTCCGGGTGACCGTCGAAGGTGACGGCCTGGTTTGCCACGAGGGAACGGTGAGCTGTTTTACCCGGGCGATCGAAGTGCCCACGGCGGCGAAGATGGAGGCCCGGAATGGCAGGTAAGTTGAAGCTGGGGATTCCCAAGGGAAGCCTGCAGGACGCGACCATTGCGCTTTTTGAGCGCGCCGGATGGCATATCTACGCCAATGGCCGATCGTATTTTCCTGGCATCGACGATGGCGAGATCGAATGCATGCTGATCCGCGCCCAGGAGATGGCACGGTACGTGGAGAAGGGCGTTCTGGATGCGGGTCTGACCGGGATTGATTGGGTCGTGGAAAGCGGGCTGGAAGTGGCCAGCGTTACCTCACTCACGTACTCCAAGGCGACCAACACCAAGGTCCGGTGGGTGCTGGCGGTGCCTGAGGATTCTCCCTTTCAGAAGGCCGAAGAGCTGAGCGGAAAGGTGATCGCGACCGAACTGGTGGAGGTGACGAAGAACTACTTCGCGAGCAAGAAGGTTCCGGTAAAAGTGGAGTTCAGTTGGGGAGCAACGGAAGTGAAGCCACCCATGCTTGCGGACGCCATTGTGGAGGTGACGGAGACGGGAAGCTCGCTGCGCGCCAACCGGCTGCGGATCATCGATACGGTGATGGAAAGCGAAACCCACTTGATCGCCAACCGGGCTGCGTACGCGGATCCCTGGAAGAAGCAGAAGATCGACAATATCTCGCTGATGCTCAACGGCGCGATTGCCGCGCAAAGCCGGGTGGGATTGATGATGAACGTGGAGAAGAAGAACCTGGAGCAGGTGTTGGCAATGCTTCCGGCGTTGGATTCACCGACGGTTTCCGCGCTTAGCGATGCTGGTTGGGCGGCGGTGAATACGGTGCTCGAAGAGAGCGTACTGCGCGATGTAATTCCCAAACTTAAAGGTGCGGGGGCTACCGGGATTGTGGAGTATCCGCTGAATAAGATTGTTTACTAGCGTTGGGTGAACTGCAGATCCCTCGGCTGCGCTCGGGATGACACGGCGAGGATGGCAACAACCCCACTCAAGCCAAAAAAAGGCTTGAATGGGGCACCCAGACCTTAGTGGCTAATGCAGAGAGCTGGTGTCATCGCTCCCTCAACTTGCCGCAGGCAAGTTAGTTGCTCGGGATGACAAAGGGAAGGGTGGCGCTTCCATTTGGGTTTGATGCTGGTGGAGCGAACCGCAGGTCCCTCCACTGCGCTCCCCCGGACTTCCTGTGGGACTTGGTGGCGTTGGTAAACTTCATGCGCCTTTCTTTACGGAAAGGCGCATACGCGGTTATCTCAAGTGGTGCGTGGCAGGAAATCCGGGTACGCTCCGGTCGGGATGACAATTCTGTTGCAAATGGAAGTTGTTGCCAAGAATCATCGATCTCAAGATAACTTGTCATCCCGACCGGAGCGAAGCGTAGTGGAGGGACCTGCTGTGCTGCCTGGTATCGAAAGGCTTTGTCGTGAGGTGGAGGCATTTGCATGAGGCTGGTGAGGACACAGGGGCGCGGCGGCGGACAGACCCGGCAGATGCTGAGCGAGCTGGAGCTGCGCGGCGCCCGGAACACGGACCGCGCAATGCCGGTCGTGCGGCGAATTGTGGAGGACGTGCGCAAAGGCGGAGACCAGGCCCTGCGCCGCTACGCGGCGAAACTCGACGGCCTGGCCCCAAAACAGCCGTTGGAGATTAGCCAAGCCGAGATGGAGGAGGCCTGGAAAGCCACACCCAAGGCGCTGCAGGCCGCGATGCAAACCGCAGCCGGCAATATTCGGCGATTCGCCGAACGGCAGATGCCTAAGGAATGGAGCGCAACCAGCGCCGGCCTGACCACCGGCCAGCGGGTACGTCCCCTGGGGGCCGTGGGCTGTTATGTGCCCAGCGGGCGCTACCCCTTGCCCTCTACCCTGCTCATGACAGTAATCCCGGCGCAGGTGGCCGGAGTAGAGCGAATCGTCGCGGTCTCGCCCAAGCCGGCAAAGGAGACCCTGGCAGCCGCGGCGCTGCTCGGGGTGAGCGGCTTCTACCGCATCGGCGGCGCACAGGCAATCGCCGCTCTCGCCTTTGGCACGGCGAGCATCCGCCGAGTCGGTAAGATTGTTGGCCCAGGGAATTGGTACGTAACCGCAGCCAAGAAAATGGTGGCTTTCGATTGCGCAATCGACATGCTGGCCGGCCCGACAGAGATTGTCGTTACCAGCGAAAGCGGCGACCCGGTGGGGATCGCAGCCGACCTGGTGGCGCAGGCCGAGCATGATCCTGAGGCGCTGGCTATTCTGATCACCACCAACGGGGCGCTCGCGCGCGAGGTGGTGAGAGAGGTTACCCAGCGGGTAAAGACAAATCCCATTGCCAAGCAGGCGATCGAGCGAAATGGACTGGCGGTGGTGGCGGGTTCGGTCGACGAGGCGCACGAAATTACCAACCGGTTGGCCCCCGAACATCTGACCGTCGATAGCAACCAGGACCTCGACTGGGTGCGCAATGCGGGTTCAGTGTTTATCGGCCGCTACTCTCCGCAGCCCATGGGGGACTACGTGTCCGGACCCAATCACACGCTGCCCACCGGTGGAGTAGCCCAGGTGCGGGGCGGGCTCAGCGTGATGGATTTCCTGAAGGTGATCACGGTGCAGGAATATACGCAGGCTGGACTTCAGAGGCTGGGACCAGCGGCCATTGCGCTGGCCAATGCGGAGGGATTACACGGCCACGCTGAGGCGGTGCGAGCAAGGGGGATCGATGGCTGAGATCGTTTTGCAACAGACGCCCACGCCACGGGCCGCAGTGCAGAGGATGCGGGCGTACCATCCACCACTGAGCGGCCGGCAAGGGCTGCGGCTGGACTTTAACGAGAACACCGTCGCTTGCTCCCCGCGCGTGCTGGAGGCGCTCAAAAAAATCGCCGCCGCCGACTTGGCAAAGTACCCCGAGCGAGCCCAGGTAGAAGCCAAGGTTGCACAACACCTTGGGCTTGAGCCTGAACAGGTTCTGCTTACCAACGGGGTGGACGAGGCGATCCACGTGCTTTGCCAGACATATCTCGACCGGGAAGACGAGTTTCTCTTTCCCACACCGACCTACACCATGTATGAGGTCTACGGTTCGTGCACGGATGCGACCGTCAAGACAGTGCCATCCGCCGGGGACTTTGCCTTCCCTCTCGAAGGGCTGCTCGCAGCCATCACTCCCCAAACCCGCTTGATCGCGATCGCCAGCCCGAATAGCCCCACCGGGACTGTAGCTAGCCGGGAGCAGATTCTGCAGATTCTCAATCGCGCACCGCATGCAGCGGTCCTGGTAGATGAGGCCTACTACCATTTCTGCGGGCAAACCGTGATGGACCTGGTGGGACAGGCGCCGAATTTGATCGTGGCGCGCACGTTCTCCAAGGCATACGGACTCGCCGGGCTTCGGCTGGGGATGCTTGCCGCCCCCACCGGCATTCAGCAGTGGCTGCGGACTGTCATCTCGCCCTACAGCGTGAACTCACTGGCGCTGGCATGCCTGCCGGCGGCACTGGACGATGAAGCGTACCTGCAGTGGTATGCGGAAGAGGTAAAGGCGGCGCGCACCGAGATGGTGGACAGCCTGTGCCGGCTTGGTGTTCCCCAATGGCCCTCCCAGGCCAACTTTATCCTGGTGAAGATCGGGCCCAAACACGGCGAGTTTGTGCGCGCGATGCAGCAACGGGGAGTGCTCACGCGCGACCGGTCGAACGACCAGGGTTGCGCCGGATGTGTGCGCATGACGGTGGGGACGCGGGCGCAGATGAAGCAGGCCATGGCTGCTATGGGCGAAGCTCTGAAGGAGATCGGGTGGGAGAAAGCATGATGGCTGCGAAGAAAGCCCGCCGGGGCGTTATCGAGCGCAAGACAACCGAGACCAAAATTTCGCTCAAGCTGGTAGTGGAGGGGAGCGGGCGATACAAGGTCAAGACGGGCATCCGCTTCTTCGACCATATGCTGGAGCTGTTCACGCGCCACGGGGCCTTCGATCTCGAACTGCAATGCGACGGCGATCTGGACGTGGACCAGCACCACACGGTGGAAGATGTGGGCATTGCCCTGGGCGAAGCTTTCGATCAAGCACTGGGCGACAAGAAAGGCATTCTGCGCGCGGGGTATTTCCTGATGCCGATGGATGAGACCCTGGGCGTCGCCGCGGTTGACCTGAGCGGACGTGTGTCCTGTGTGGTCAAGACCAAGGTGAAGACGCGGCTGGTGGGCGATCTGCAAAGCGAGCTGGTAGAGGATTTTTTTGAGGGCTTCGCGCGCGGCGCCCGGGCCAACGTGCACGTTGCCACCATGTATGGCCGCTCTAACCACCACAAGATCGAGGCGCTGTTCAAAGCCTTTGCGCGGGCGCTGCGCGTTGCCTGCTCGAAAGACAAGCAGTTGGGCAAGATGTTGCCCAGCACCAAAGGACTGCTGTGATACCAGTCACGGTGATCGACTACAAGGCGGGCAACCTGACTTCGGTAGTTAAAGCGCTGAAATATCTTGACGCCGATGTCACGGTGACGGATCGTGCAGACGAGGTGAGGACCGCCAGCCGAGTGATTCTGCCGGGTGTGGGTCACTTTGCGGCTACAAGCCGCCTGGATGAGACCGGAATCACCGACGCACTGCGCGAGGTGATTGCGCGGGGAGTGCCTTTCCTGGGAATTTGCGTGGGCATGCAGTGGCTTCTTACCGGCAGCACGGAGGCGACGGGGCAGCCGGGGCTGGGCTATTTTCAAGGCTCGTGCGAGCGATTTCCGGAGGGCAGCGATAAGGTTCCACACGTGGGCTGGGACCATATTCTGACCCGCACCTCGTCTCCTACGCGGCTGTTCGCCGGCGTGGAGCAGAACGAATTTGTGTATTACACGCACTCGTATTACGTTCCCGCGACTATCGTGCGCGATGGCGCGAATCCAATTGCGGCCAGCACCGAATACATCAAGATGTTCGCCGCGGCGGTGGAGCACGAGAACGTGATGGGGGTGCAGTTTCATCCCGAGAAATCGAGCGCAGCCGGACTGAGGGTTCTGCAGAACTTTCTGGAGTTTTGATGTTGACCAAACGAATCATCGCCTGCCTGGATGTGCGCAGCGGACGCGTGGTGAAGGGGGTTCAGTTCGTGGACCTGGTCGACGCCGGGGATCCGGCGGAATTGGCCAAGCGGCATGCGGCGGCGGGCGCCGATGAGATCGTGTTACTCGACATCACGGCCACCCACGAGGGCCGCGGGACGCTGCTGGATACGGTACGACGCACGGCAAAGGAGCTATTCATTCCGTTCACCGTGGGTGGCGGGATACGCTCGGCGGAAGAAGCTGCAGCGGTCTTCGATGCCGGCGCCGACAAAGTAAGTATCAACTCAGCGGCGATCGCCCATCCTGAGCTGATCGACTCCATTGGTCGAAGTTTTGGTGCACAGGCAGTGATCGTGGCCATTGACGCCAGACGGGTCGCGGCTCGGCCGGTTGACGAGGCGGAGGTCTTTGTCAGCGGCGGACGCACGCGCACCGGACGGCGGGTAACGGAATGGGCGCGTGAAGCCGAAGCACGCGGCGCCGGCGAAATTCTGTTGACCTCAATGGATGCCGACGGCACCCGCGCAGGCTTTGATTGTGAGCTGACTGCCATGGTCAGCGAGGCAGTGGAGATTCCAGTGATAGCCTCTGGCGGCGCTGGATCGGCAGAGCACTTTGCCCAGGTATTCCAGGCGGGCAAGGCGCATGCGGCGCTAGCGGCCAGCATCTTTCATTTTGGCATCGCCGACGCGCGGGCGCTCAAGCAGGAGCTGGCACAGCTGGGCGTCGCGATGAGGCTGCCATGCTGATTCCATCCATTGACCTGATGGGCGGCCGGATCGTGCAGCTGGTGCGGGGAGAAACGCTCAAGCTGGCATTTGACGACTTCGAGTACTGGATTAGGCGCTTTCAACCCTATCCTTTGGTGCAGTTGATCGATCTGGACGCTGCCATGCGGCAGGGCGACAACAGCGAACTGATCACCCGGATCGCCCGGCGGCTGCCCTGCCAGGTAGGGGGCGGCATTGGCACGGTGGAGAAAGCGGCCGCGGTGCTGTCCGCGGGGGCCCGGCGGGTGATTGTGGGCTCGGCGCTGTTCGGTGGAGCGGAGCTGGTGAACACCGCCTTTGCGCGCAAGCTGGCGGCGACGGTGGGAATAGAACAACTTGTCTTTAGCGTGGATACCAAACAGGGGCGAGTGGCGGTGAAAGGGTGGAAGGACCAGGTGGAGCTTACCCCTGACGAGGCCTTACCGCAATTGGAGCCCTATTGCGGGGCCTTTCTCTACACCCATATCGATCGGGAAGGGACTATGCAGGGCTTTCCTATCGAGGTGGCTCAGCGTCTTAAACAGAGGACCATGCGGCGGCTGATTGTGGCCGGTGGCATTCGGGAGCAAGCCGAGATCGATGCGCTGGACGCGATCGGTGTAGACGCAGTCGCCGGGATGGCAGTGTATTCAGGTGTGCTGTCTACGTAGACTAAGCTTTAACCGCAGGTCCGGCGATTTGTGCGACTGAGTCCGGAATTACTCCCTTGGCTGCTCGACACTCCTTTCGAGCAGCAGATACACTTCCCAATAAGGAAGGGACGAGCATGGCAACCACGGTTACAAAGAAAGCGGTAAGCACCGCTCCGCAGACCATGGTGAACCCAACAAAGCGACTGGTCTCGCTCGATGTGGTGCGCGGCATCACCATCGCGTTCATGATTCTGGTCAACAACGGCGGCAGCGGAAGGTACAGCTACAGCCAGCTGGAACACAGCGCCTGGAATGGCTGGACGTTGACTGACCTGGTATTTCCGTCGTTCCTGTTCATCGCGGGCATCTCGATCGTATTTTCGACCGAGTCGCGGCTGGCGCGCGGCGAGTCGAAAAACGCACTGCGCCTGCACGTGCTCAAGCGATCTGTGATCCTCTTCCTCCTCGGGCTGGTGGTCAATGGCTTTCCGTTGTTTCACCTGGGCACGCTGCGTATTTATGGAGTGCTGCAGCGCATCGCGATCTGCTTCTTCTTCGCCAGCCTTCTCTATCTGTGGAACAGCCGGGCCTGGGTAGCCGCGACAACCGTAGTGGCGGCCTTGCTGGGTTACTGGATCCTGATGCGCTGGGTTCCGATTCCCGGTATCGGCGTGCCTACCCATAACGTGGCCCTGCTTGACCCCAACCAGAATTGGGTAGCCTACCTGGATCGCAAACTCCTTCCTGGCCGACTCTATGAAGGAGTGCGCGATCCGGAAGGGCTGCTCAGCGACATTCCCGCGATGGGCACCATCCTCTTGGGCGTGCTTACCGGTATCTGGCTGCGACGGCCGAAATCGCTGTCTGCCAAAGCAACCGGCCTGCTGGTTGGCGCGATCAGCGGTCTGCTGCTGGGAAACCTATGGAATGTCTGGTTCCCGATCAACAAGAAGCTGTGGACCAGCTCCTATGTGCTCTTCGCAGCAGGCTGCACTTTGTTGCTGCTTGCCGTCTGCTTCTATGCGGTAGAGATCAAGCAGTGGACGCGCGGCTGGACGTATCCCTGGCTGGTCTTCGGATCCAATGCAATTGCCGCATATGTTTTCTCCGAGCTTCTCGCCGCCACGCTCGACACCATCCCTGTGCATACCGGGGCCACCACCACGAATCTGCAACATTACATCTACCAGAACTGGTTCTTCCCTCTGGTCAATCCGTCGTTCGGTTCGCTGCTCTACGCCATTGCTTTCGTTCTTGTCTGCTTCGTTCCCGTGCTGCTGTTGTACCGGAAGAAAATCTTCATCAAAGTCTAGCTCATGTCCGTTTTTGGGGACCCACTCCGAGAAAGAGGAAGATGGCTCCTGCAATGCCATCAAGAACGGCGGCCGTGACGCTGTGCGGCGCTTCCACGGCCGCACCGGCCAGAAAAGCCACCGAGGCCGCAAGGTAGAGATATCTGGACTTCATTGCTAAACCTTAGCAATGGGGCGGGAAGAGGGCAATCATGGCGGTAGAGGCATTACGATTGGCCCGGCGTCTGGATGAAGTCGGTTTTTCGGACATCGTCCAGGTGCGGAACAAAGTCATGGAACTGCGGGCGGCCGGCCAGATTGTGCACGCTTTCCATGGGGGTGAGCCGTTCTTTGAAACTCCGGATTCAGTGAAGTACGCGCTGCTGAGCGCGGCGGTTGAAAACAAGACCCGGTATGCGCCCTCCTCAGGGATTGAACCTCTGCGCCAGGCGATTGCGGCAAAGCTGAACGAGCGTAACGGGCTCGCGGTTTCCGCGGAAAATGTAATCGTAACCGCCGGAGGGGCGCACGCCCTCTACGTTGCCTTCCAGGCGGTCCTCGACCCGGGCGACGATGTGTTGCTGTTCTCTCCCTATTGGACGCCAATCCGGGAGATGATCACCGGCTGCCAGGCGCGGGCGCTCTTGGTACCGACGGCAACTGCGCGCAGCGCAGGCTTGACCCGGACCCTGGAGGATTTTGCCACCTCGCACACGCGCGCGATCTACTACAACACTCCGCAGAATCCCGCAGGCACAGTGTTCTCTCGCTGGGAAGCGGAAGAGGTGGCGGCGTTTGCCAGAAAACACAACCTGCTGGTGATAGCAGACGAGGCTTATGAGGATCTGGTTTACGACGGGGAACATTTTTCGATTGCATCGCTGCCGGGAATGGCGCAGCGCACTATCACTACCTACACTTTCTCGAAAAGCTACGCGATGACCGGATGGCGCGTGGGCTACGCCGTGGCCAGCGAGCCTTTCATGAGCGGGTTGAAGAAGCTGGTTCTGTATTCCATCAATGGAGTCTCAACCATGACCCAGTGGGCTGCCCTGGAGGCGTTGCGTGTTCCCCGCAGCGAGCTCGACAGGCGGCGGGACGAGTACCGGCAGCGACGCGATCTGCTGGTAAAGGGCTTGAATGAAGTTGGCCTGCCCTGCGAGATGCCCCAGGGAGCCTTCTATGCGTTTCCACGGGTGACAAGGATCAGCAAGGACAGCCGCACCGCAGCCAAGATGCTGCTCAGCAAAGCACACGTAGCCACTGTTCCTGGCGTTGTCTTTGGCGGGCAGGGCGAGGGCCACGTCCGCTTTGGGTATGCCATTGAACCCCAGGCGATCGAAGAAGGCCTGGCGGCGCTGAGAAAGTACCTCGTCCCCTAAAGGTTGTAGTCAGGGAGTCCCTTGGAAGGAACTTTTTTGCGTCTAACGCACACTTCTGATTTGGTTCGAACGTCCAAATATGAGACCGTCTTCTATGAGAATGCAGTACTAAAGAATGTCATCGTAAGTGAGCGCAATTACCTGTATACGAGCGATGGCAAGTGATATCGCGCCCAGATCTGCCGGCGGAAGATCCCACAGAGTACAGTTAGCTTGCACCCAAACCCACACGATCGGAATCAAAGGGCTTGCATGAGTTTAGCCAAGAGATCATCTGTTCTCGTTATTGTGCTTCTGCTGGGTGGTATCTGCTCCGGAGCCAGGGCGAGCGCGGAAGAAGGTCCTGTGCAAAGCGCACAACTTGAGATGCAGGCGCAGAGCCAGCATGTTAGCGTTGCTTATCTAACGACAGTATCGTTCGATGCTGGAGATGTCGACTTGCCCGACGACCCTGGCGCGGGCGTGCAGCAGCAGGTGCAGGCAGGCTCTGCCGCGGCGCCTGCGGCGAGCGCGACCCCGGCAGAAGATCCGCTCGCCGAAGGCAGACAAACCAAGCGCATTCTTTATGTTGTGCCGAACTTCCGCGCTGTGAGCGCAGATCAACATCTGCCGCCGCAACCGGTGAAAGAGAAATTCAAAACTGCAATGCTCGACAGCTTCGACTACTCCTCGTTCATCTTCGTAGCGGGTCAGGCTGCAGTTGCCCAGGCGGACAACTCCTACCCTGAATTTCGCCAGGGGGCCAAAGGGTATGGCAGGTATTACTGGCATACACTCGCAGATGCGATTAACGAGAATACCTTCGTCGAGTTCATTATTCCCTCACTCACACACCAAGACACCAGGTATTACACCTTGGGCAAGGGAGATTTTGCAAAACGATTGGGGTACGCATTCTCGCGCGTAGTGATCACTCGCACCGATGGCGGCAATGAGACTTTCAACATCAGCGAGATCCTGGGAGCGGGCGCGTTCTCGGGCGTTGCTAATTTCTACTATCCAAGCCAGGAACGGACCCTCACCAAGACCTACCAGCGATGGGTGACGAACATTGCCATTGATGGCTGCACCTTCGCCTTCAAGGAAGTGTGGCCGGACATCAACAATGCAGTCTTCCACCAGAAGGACTAAACCGACCAGCTGCCCTAGTCATATGGGCGATGTGCGCTGCGCATTGAAGTGTCAGCATGATCTTGTCTTTATGGAGAAGATCATGGAAGCAGGAACGCAGAGCGCAGGGGTTTGGAGTGGGCTTTCCAAGTCGATAGCGGAAACAGTTGAAGCCATCCAGGACAGTATCGTGACTGTCCATGGAGGCGGCGGGGGAGGCGGCCGCTCCACTTCCAGCGGAGTGGTTTGGCGGCCGGGCGTGATCGTGACAGTGCGTCACGGGCTCCGCCGTAGTGACACACTCACCATCGCTCAACACGGGGAACCAACCCCTGCCACGCTTGCCGGCTCTGATGCGGGAACCGACCTCGCTGTGCTTCGCGCAGACACCGCCGCAGGCAAGCCTGTGGATACGATCGGCGACCAGCCGACGCGCGTAGGCGAGGTAGTGCTGGCCATTGGCCGCTCCGGCCTGGGCGATATATCGGCCAGCGCGGGAATTATTGCGCGCCTGGGAAGCAGTTGGCGTACCTGGCGCGGGGGGCAAATGGATAAGCTCATTCGTCCGGATGTGCAGCTCTACGTAGGCCAGTCGGGCAGCGCGCTGGTGAACGAAGGCCGCCGCGTGTTGGGCATCAACAGCGGGGCTTTGGCGCGCAATGCAGTGATCACCGTGCCTGCAACCACCATCGATCGGGTGGTAGACGCGATTCTCGAACGGGGCCACGTGCCGCGCCCGTTTCTGGGCGCCGCGATGCAGGCGGTTCCTGTACCTGAAGCTCTGCGCTCACACTTCGGAGAAGGAGAGGCTTTGCTGGTGCTGCATGTGGAACCTCAAGCGCCTGCCGCATCGGCGGGAATCGTGGTGGGCGACCTTTTGCAATCCTTCGCCGGCCATCCGGTTCACAACGTACACGATGTGCTGCATCGGCTATCGAGCTTGAACGTCGGCGAGACAGTGCCGGTGACGGTTATCCGCGGAGGCGTAAAAATGGATCTAAAGGTTGTTCTGGCGGATCGTGGCTGAGGATCACAAACGCGAGCCATTCCTGGTATTGCCGTGCGTGGAGTCGATGGCCCAGGCAAGCCGATTCGCGGCTCTGCGCACCGCCCCGGAATTAACGCTGCTGGCTGTCGCGCTTGCTTCAACTCTTCTGTTTCGTGTGCAGAGCGACAACCCGGATGCGATCGTGATCGCCTCAGGAGAGACTTTTCTGGCCAGGATGGGCAATCGCCGTGCACTGCAGCAGGTGTTTTCTGAAACGCCCACAGTGCTGCTTGCGGCAGACCCTGGCGCGGGAATCGTGCGCAGTGCGGGGCGGATGAAAATATATTCCGTTCTTCCCATGGAAGTCACCACGCAACAATTGGTGGCCGCCATTCGAGCGACCGTGGCTGGTTTTTCTGTCACGCTGCCGCGTTCACCCGCCGGACCAGCAGACGCCATGGTCATTACAGAAGACCTGACCGCGCGAGAGGTGGAGGTCTTGCGTTTGATGGCGCGAGGAAACAGAAACAAGCAAGTGGCTGCACTGCTGGGGATTTCAGAACATACCGCGAAATTCCACGTAAGCTCCGTTTTAGCCAAGCTCGGCGCGCGAACGCGAACAGAAGCGGTCACAATTGGCGTGACGCGTGGCCTGGTTGCAATTTAAGAGGAAAACCAATGGAAAACAAATCTTTACCTGGCGGCGAGGCCGATGCGGTCTCCAGAAGAATGGATGACGGCGACCTGTTGGACAGCTACTCCCTTTCAGTGACGCGAGCCGTCGAGCGGGTGAGCGGATCACTGGTGAAGATCGATGTTCAAAGCGCACGGCGGTCGAATCGGCCGGGCCAGGATGGGTCAGGCTCCGGGTTTGTTTTCACTCCCGATGGCTTGATCCTGACCAACAGCCATGTGGTGCACCAGGCGGCGAAGATTTCGCTCACATTTACGGATGGCGGGCGAAGTGGAGCGGTGCTCATCGGGGAGGATCGGGATACGGATATCGCAGTGCTCAGAACCGACCATGCGGTCTTCTCCCCTGCCCTGTTGGGCAGCTCCAAGCGGTTGCGCATCGGACAGATTGCCATCGCTGTGGGCAATCCGTTCGGCTTTCAGTTCTCGGTGACGGCGGGCGTGGTCAGCGCGCTGGGCCGCAGTATGCGCGCAGCCTCAGGCCGCATGATGGAAGAGATCATCCAGACGGACGCGCCGCTCAATCCCGGCAATTCCGGAGGGCCGCTGCTGGACTCTGCCGGCTGTGTGATCGGGGTGAACACGGCGACGATTCTTGGCGCTCAGGGCCTCTCGTTTGCCGTGGGGATCGATACGGCAAAGTATGTGGTGGCGCAGATTCTGCAGCATGGCCGGGTGCGCCGCAGCTCGATTGGGATTGCAGCACAAAATGTGCCCATCCCACGGCGGCTGGCGTATGAATACAAGCTGCCGATGCCCACGGGGGTGATGGCCACGGCGCTTTCGCCCAATGGGGCCGCTGCGAGCGCAGGCATGGAGGAAGGCGACGTGATTGTCGGCTTTGCCGCCCAACCTGTGGGCGGTATCGACGATCTGCATCGTCTGCTGACCACCGAGCGCGCCGGCAAGCCGCAGAACATTAGCCTGCTGCGTGGCACCGCACTCAGGCACCTGATGATTGTTCCCCGGGATCGGGAAGAGGATGTTGATGGGGGACGATGAACGCGGCTGGCGGCCAGATGGTATCCTGAGCGCTATCAGCAGCTATGCCTACAAGCGATAATTCGCAACCTGAGAACACGGAATCAGAAGCCAGCCCGGAAGGCAGTGAGTCCTTCGGCGCAATTTTTTCCGAGTACGAGCAGAGCCATTCGCGTCCCGCGGAAGGCGGCAGCAGGCAAATCGAGGCGACGGTTGTCGCCGTCTCCGCCGAGCAGGTCTTCCTCGATATCGGTTATAAAACAGAAGGCGTACTGCCGCTGGCTCCTTTCCAGAGCGCAAACGAAGCGGTAAAAGCCGGGGACAAATTGCTGGTGGCGGTGAAGGGCCGGGATGCCGAAGGCTACTACGAGCTTTCACGTTTCAAGGTTGAACAGCCCAGAGACTGGTCAGCGCTGGAGCGGGCGTTTGCGGACAAGACTGCGATCGCGGGCACCGTGACCGGGGTGGTCAAAGGCGGATTGAGCGTGGATGTGGGCGTACGAGCGTTCATGCCCGCCTCGCGCAGTGGGGCTCGCGACGCCGCCGACCTGGAGAAGCTGGTCGGGCAGCAGATTCGTTGCCGCATTATCAAGCTTGAGGCGAGCGAAGAAGATGTGGTGGTTGACCGCCGCGTGCTCAGCGAAGAAGAGGAGCGCTCCACGAAAGAGCGGCGGTACGGTGAGGTCAAAGAGGGCGATATCGTGCACGGCGAAGTGCGGAGCCTGACCGGTTATGGCGCGTTTGTAGACATAGGCGGAGTGGACGGATTACTGCACGTTGGCGATATTTCCTGGAGCCGCGTCAACAAGCCGGAGGACGTGCTCTCGGTTGGGCAACAGATCGAGGCCAGGGTGATCAAGGTTGACCCGGCGAAACAGCGGATATCGCTGGGCATGAAACAGCTTCTTCCCCACCCCTGGGATGGTGTGGCTTCAAGATTGAAGACCGGCGACAGGGTACACGGTACGGTGACCCGGGTTGCCGACTTTGGGGCATTCGTGGAGATAGAGCCCGGGGTTGAGGGCTTGATCCATCTGTCGGAGATGTCGTGGGCCAAGAAGGTGCGCAAGGCCGGCGATGTGCTCAAGACGGGCGACACCGTGGAGGCGGTGGTGCTGGGAGTGAACATGGGCGAGCACCGCCTCTCGCTGGGCCTGAAGCAGACACTGGGCGATCCGTGGGCGCAGATAGAACAAAAGTTTCCGGCGGGCTCGGCGATTGAAGGCCCGATTACGAGCTTCACTAAATTCGGAGCGTTTGTTCAGCTTGCGGATGGAGTCGAAGGCATGGTTCACGTGAGCGAGATCAGCGCCGATAAACATATTCATCACCCGCAGGACGTGCTTAGGCTGGGTCAGGTGGTCAAGGCCCAGGTGCTCGAAGTGGACAAGGCAAAGCGGCAGCTGCGGCTGAGCATGAAGCAGCGGACCAGCGTGACTGCGGAGGAATATCTTGCGGAACACCCGCCAGGCAGCGTGGTTAGCGGGCGCATTCTCGATGTGGCGGAAGGATTGGCGAGAGTGGAATTGGGTGAAGGCATCGAGGGGAATTGCCGCATCGCCGGGGAGAGCGGCGCCGGGCAAGCACGATCGGGCGAAGGCAAGGTGGACCTGTCATCGCTGAGCTCCATGCTGAAGGCGCGCTGGACAGGCGGACCCAGCAACATCGCCGCCAAGCCGGAGGGTATTCGCGCCGGGCAGATTCGCAGCTTCCGGATTAAGCCGCTGGAGGCGGACGCTAAGAAGATTGATCTAGAGTTGGTTTAGGGCCTTCAACCGATATTTATCACCCTGAGTGGGTGGCCCATAAGCGCTAACTTGTTTCGGGTGTTTTTCTTCAAAACTCCCACAAAAACGTCATCCTGAGCGGAGCGCCTCACAGATTCATCGGGGTGACACAGCGCTTGAACGCGCGGAGTCGAAGGACCCCGACGGTGCTTATCTTATCGCTGCCGCTCGTAGCTTTTCAACCACTGAAGCCCGCACCTCGCGGACCCGTCACTGTCTTCTAGGGCCGAGAACAAGAACTGCCAGACCTGGGGATCGAAGAGGAATACAGTGCGCGAAAAGATGTGTCCGTGACCATCAAGTGGGTACCGCAGCAAGAGCCTCTTCCGGGCTTCGGTGGTCGAAAAGCTTCGAGCGGCAGCGATAAGATAAGCACCGTCGGGGTCCTTCGACTCCGCGCGTTCAAGCGCTGTGTCACCCCGATGAATCTGTGAGGCGCTCCGCTCAGGATGACGGTCTTGTTGGAGGTTTGAAGAAAACATCCGAAATAATCGACTCTGCGCCACCATCCCTCGGCTGCGCTCGGGATGACAAAGGGTAGGGCGGCGCTTCCATTCAGGACCAGACCCACGGAGAGAGAAGTGCACCCACAGGCCAGGAGAACGCAGTCACCGTCATGGCGCGGACGGTAAGGCAAAGCTGAATAGGTCGCTTCCGGCGGCGATGGCGACATATTGTTTGCCGCCAACCGCATAACTCATCGGGGACGCATGAAGGCTTTGGCCGGTGTTAAAGTGCCACAACGACTTGCCTGTTTTCGCATCCACCGCCTCAAAAAAGCCGGAATTGTCGGCGTAAAACACCAGGCCGGTAGCAGTCGTCATCACGCCGCCCCAGCCATGTGAGTCACTCGCTTGCTGATAGCGCCAGGCGAACTTGCCAGCCCGCGGGTCGAAGGCAAGAAGCGTTTGCTCACTTCGCTCGCTCGGATTCCGCTTGGTTCCAGTGGAATAGTACTCCTTGCCCTCTTCGAATCCCGCCGGCTTCAGCAGATAGATTGAGCAACTCTCCAGCGACATGAAATAGAAGAGATGAGTCACCTCACTGTACGAGGGCGAATACCAGTTAGTAGCCCCCTCAACTCCGGGACAAATGAGCGTTCCCTCCGCACTCGGCCGCAAATCGGTGGAAGTAGGACGGCCGTTCGCATCGATCCCCTTAGCCCAGGTCAGTTGCTTGACAAATTGGGTAGCCGAAAGGAATTTTCCATCGGTACGATCGAGCACGTAAACGTAACCATTACGGTTAGCTTCGACAACCAGCTTTCTCGGCTTGCCCTGATAATCCGTGTCTACCAGCACCGGAGTTTCTACGGCGTCGTAGTCATAAAGCTCGTGGGGCGTGAATTGGAAGTACCACTTGAGCTTGCCCGTGTCCGGATCGATGGCCAACAGGCTCGCGGTATATAGGTCATCCCCGGGTCGAACAGCCCCATCGTAATCCGGCGAAGCATTGCCGGTGCCCCAGTAGAGCGTGTTCAACTCCTGGTCATAAGTGCCGGGCATCCATGCGGTGCCGCCGCCGTGCAGGTAGGCGTCGCCCGGCCAGCTGGAAGAGCCAAACTCACCCGGAGCCGGAATGGTCCACAGGCGCCACACTAATTTTCCGGTCACCGTATCAAAGGCAGCGAGAAAACCGCGCACGCCGTCGTCACCGCCAGAGGTCGCCACCAATACCTTGTCCTTAAGGATTAGCGGAGCGCCGGTGGCTCCGTAGTTCTTGTTCCAGTCCGCGTAGGCGACATCCCAGATCAGGTTGCCCGAGCGGGCGTCCAAGCAGAGGAGGTGAGCGTTGTCGGTTTCCATATAGAGCCGGGTGCCGGATATGGCCACGCCACGATTGATATGGCCGGAGGCATCATCGATAAGGCCCTTGGAAATCGGACGTGAATGGTGCCAGAGAACTTCTCCGGTCTGCGCGTTGAGCGCAAAGGCATCGTTGGAACCGGTGAAGTACATGATGCCATCCACCACCACGGGCGTCGCTTCAAGGACGCCTGGCGTTCTGGCATGAAAGACCCATTGCGCCTGCAATTGCCCGGCATTTTGCGGAGTGATCTGGCTAAGACCGCTATAACGCCTTCCGGTGTAGTCACCGTTGTAAGAAGGCCAGTCGTCCTTAGTCTGCGCCCAAACATAGGGGGCGGTGCATGCACAAATGATCAGAACCCACATTCGGGTAAGCTTCACGCGGTCAATGCCCTTCACCGTTGATAGTAACGAATACCTCTCCCAGCGCCCCGCGATCGACGCCACTGCTATCGATGAGATGAAGAGAAACACGGGCTATGTTTTTGGCCGCGTCAATTGCCCGGTGAAGTGAGACCGGATCCTGGGGACGAACCGCCCCGAGAGACACTTCACTCACTCCCAAGCCTCCTTCATCGTAGAGGAAAGCCTTGAGCTCTCCCGGGAAGAAGACGCCAAAGCTGCCGGATAGATCAAGCTTGCCGCCGTCACGCCGGGCAACGAGCGGAGTCCCTACCAGGCCCGCGTCCGTCACGGTGTTGAAGTCGCCGCTGAGACGAGAGGGAAACCAGCTGGTGTCGAAGGTGTAGGTTTCGCCGGGTCCCAGTACAGCCATGGGGCTGTTTAGCTCCGCTTCCATGTAGTACGGCGTCTTTTCAAGGCTGGTGGAGGTGAGATAAGGCATGCCTTTTTCATTAAGTTCCACCGAGGGCCCGTTCTTATAAAAAATGGTTGTGGCTTTGCTAGGATAGTCTCCTCCCTCGATGTGCCGGGTTTTTTCAACCATCGCATAGTGGGTTGCACCGTCGACCAGCGCAACCCAACCCGCAGTCGAATCCAGCCAGACTTCGCTTTCGAGATACTTCCAGTTCAGCTGGAACAAGCCTCCCTTGACGCCGTACGCAGGGTCGTTGGCGAGGCCATCCCGCGCATGATAGCCAAGCAGGTAGGCGGAGTGTGGGTTCAGGGGAGTGAACGCATAGAAGTTGTGATTGTATTGCTGGGGGTCGTTGGCGTCGGCCAAGTTGTACTGGGAGACAGACTGCACGGACCAGGTAATGGAGTGACCGGTGAAGTTCCTGGTGATTGCGTGGAAGGAAATCTCAGGTGAGTCGCTGCCTAGACTGATCTCCCGGGTGTACTGCAACCCTGTGGGCGGATCGGGCGGACCTTGCAGACGTACGGTGCACCTTGTGCCCTGGGCGAGCACAGTGAAGGCATAGGGGCCATCATCCAGAGGAGTGGAGGCTCCCTGCCAGTGCTGCTCATCGTCGTTGCCCTCAGGCAGAGGCCAGATTTTGTCACCGCCATAGTTTATCCAGCGGCCCGCCGCTTCTGCCGGAGAGATATATTTCCCTTTGTAGACGGGGTTCACGAACAGGTAAGGATGACCGCTAAAACTAACCTGCATGAGACGGCCGCCCAGTTGAGGAACAAATGTCAGCTGCACCCAGTCGTTTGTAACCTGCTGTGCTTGCCAGCCCTCGAAGACAACCGGCTTAACCTGGCAGGGAGACGCGGCGTATGCCGCGGACACAGCCAGAACAACTGCCAGGAGGTAAGCAGCTCTCACACAGCGATTCATTTTTGGCGCCCCACGGCGATAAAGGAAATTTGCTCCGCGGCCTCTTCACCGGTCTCGAGATTTTGCTGGAGTGTTGTTCCGGCAGGATACGGACCCTTGAAGAACTTGCTGTAGAGCTGATTCATTTGATCGTTATCTTTCATCTCACGCAGATAAACGGTGCTGAAGACAACGTTGGAGAAATCCATGTCGACTTCCTCCAAACCGTCCAGGAGATTTCGCATGGACTGCCGCAGTTGCAAATCAAAGAGGGGCGTGACCATGCCCTGGCCGGGAATGAATCCATCTTTCGCCGAAAGATAGAGGGTATCGCCATAGAGGATTCCAGGGCTCGCGGTTTTGCTGGGAGGCATATTCCTTGGACGCACGGCTTTGCGTTTGTTGAGATCGGCTCCCGCGATACAACTAAAAACAACGTGTTCACCCCCGGGGAGGCCCACAACCTGAATGGTTCCGCGGCCTGGCGTGTTGCCGAATTCGAAATATGTGGAATAGACCTTGCCCATGACGTCATACTGGCCGCTGACGCTCATGTAGGGATTCACCCATACGACATTCTTCATGCTCATGCCGGCAGCTTTGAGAACGGTGCTCACGTTGTCGAGAGCCTGTTTCGTCTCTGTGGAGAAATCGGAATTTGGGTTTCCCCCTTGTGCGGATAAGTACAGGAGTTCACCAGCCTGGATGGCAGGCGGATCCGTATGCGGCCCGTGCGGCCAACCTGTAGGCCAGATGGCTTTGCGATGGCTGGTATCGGCGACGGCGATGCAGTTGATCTCAACCATTTCTCCATCTGGCAGGGCGGCAACCGTCAACACGGTGCGTGCCGGAGGAGACGCTCCGATCGTCTTCCAATAAGCATCTTCCAGCGCGGCCATATTGTGGGCGTCGGTCAGATAGATGTTGATCCAGACGACGTTGCCGAAATCCATCCCTGCGCTGCGCAGAACCCCTTGCACCTTACTGAGAGCCTGGACGGCCTGACCGGCAAAGTCACTGGGAGTCCCGCTGCCCTGGCCGGATACGTAAAGCGTGCCATTGGCCAGAAGACCGGGGCTATAAGCAGCGTCCCCAGCCGTGTATCCCGGTGGCTGAATCACCTTGAACGCCTGGGCGGAGAGAGATGCGGTGAATGCCGGGATCGATAGCAGACATACGAAGACGCGGAGGAATCGCTGGATCATTTCGGCTCACAAATAAGGGATGAACCCATGGGCGCGGGTGGGGAGCTTATACACGGACGTGGTCGCGGTGATGTACAGAGTGGAGTAATCGGAGTCACCCCAGGCAAGATTCGCCGGCTGCTCCGGTATGACTATGGTTCCCAGATGATGGCCGAGAGGATCCCACACCCAGATTCCCTTAGGTCCGGTTACGTATAGATTGCCCTGACGATCGACCCGCATACCATCGGGCACGCCGTCGTTGGGACCGCCTGGCTCGATGCCGAAGACTTTCCCGTTGCTCAGATGGCCATCGTGGAAATCGTAAACGTGGATGTTACGTTGCTCGTCGTCGTCGACATAAAACTTCGTCCCATCGGGCGAAAAGGCGAGCCCGTTGGGCTCTTCTAGTTCTTTGGTAAGCAGTTGCACCTGGCCATCGGCGGCAAGACGGTAAACACCCTTAAAGGGGATTTCCTGTTTTTGACCCTTAGGCAGATCAGAGGTTGGGTCGGTGAAATAGATCGCGCCATCCGGACCCAGCACCACGTCGTTGGGGCTGTTCAAGCGCTTGCCCTGATAGCGGTCAGCGAGTATCTTGTAGCTCTTGCCATCGGGTGCGAGGCGAATCACCGCACGCAGAACGCTGGCGCAATCCAAAAGCCGATGTTCCCGGTCGTAGGTGTTGCCGTCGGGATCTCCCAGGGAGATGATCTCCTGCTTTTGCCCTGTGACCGTGCTCACTTTGAAGATCTTGTTGAGTGTTTCATCGCTCACCCACAGATAGCCGGCCGGATCCCAGACTGGACCTTCGGTGAAACCGAAACCGGAAGCAACCTTGGTGAGCTGTGCCTGGTGATCGAACAGGTTCCAGAATCCCGGCTCAA
Organism: uncultured Acidobacteriaceae bacterium; assembly: GCA_963834205.1. Taxonomy (GTDB): domain Bacteria; phylum Acidobacteriota; class Terriglobia; order Terriglobales; family Acidobacteriaceae; genus PALSA-350. The sequence continues at coordinate 559,937 of CAWIBI010000069.1, forward strand.
GGGGCTCGAGCGCGAAGTTGCCGTTGCCTTGTTGTGCATGAACAAGGCTGTTGGTTGCAAGGCCAAAGACCGCGGAGAGCACCAGTGAGATCAGCAAGGCTCTAATTGTCGTCATCGTCGTCTGCCTTTGAAGATTGGGATGAAGGGCTTTCGGCCGCAATATGGAGCAGATAGCTCACCAGATCGTCTACTTCCTTGTCGCTCAGCTTGGATGCGGCAGGCATGAGGGAGCTAGAGCCGATATCGACCTGGACGAGTTCTGATCTGGGCAGGAAATGAAAGGCCCCATCCGGCGTCTGTAAAGATAGGGAAAAATTGTCGTTGACCTTGAGCATCCCGGTAAGCTTTTGACCGGTTCGTGTGACCACCGTGGTTGCTTTTTTTTGCGAGGGTAGATTTTTGTCAGGATCGAGAATGATGGCACGGATTTGATCTGGGCGGGCGTCGGCTCCGTAAAAGGAAAGGTCGCTGCCGATAAACCCTCCTTTCCCTTTGACCATGTGACAGTCAGAGCATTGCGCTTTGCCGAAGAAGAGAGCTTCGCCGCGGGCTGGATCACCGGGGAGCTTAACGATATCTCCCCTGCCTTGCAGGATTCTCAAGTAGCTGACGACCGCATCCAGTTGCTGAGGTTGCAGCGATGAGAACGCGGGCATGCCGGCGCCGGGGATTCCATTTCTGACGATGCCGGCGAGGTCACGATCGGCTAGACGCTGTACTTCGGGAGCTGTGGCTATATTCGGCGCGTGCTCCCCCCCACGGCCATCCGCACCGTGACAAGTTGCACAGTTAGAAGCAAAGATAGCCGCACCTGGTGGTGGCTCAGGCTGCTGAGCGTGCAGGGCCGTAGCGGAAACCAATCCAAGCAGGGCGGCTCGGAAATATTTGCCTCGCCGCCAGCTTGCCATTGAACAGAAACCTCTTTTCCAGAACAAGCCCTTAGAACAGGAACTTCAACGCGACTTGCATGATCCGGGGATCATTCGCACCAGTCACATAACCGAAACCACCCTGGCCGGTGTTGTTGACGAGCCCATTCGGATTCGTAAACTGCGCATGGTTGAAGACGTTGAACGCTTCTGCCCGAAACTGCAGCTTGGTGCTCTCGGTGATGGCGGTGCTCTTTAGCAGAGCCATGTCATAGTTGTCGATGCCAGGACCGGAGAAGTATCGCCGCATGGCGTTTCCTACCTGCCCGAGTGGCTCCGGGACGAAGAAGTTGGGGTTGAAATATGGCAGTCCCTTTCGCGGGTTTTTATTTTCAAAAAGAGGGCTGCCGTTGTTCGCGTAGCTGGGCGCATCTGCGTTTGCGTTAAAGGCTCCAAGCAGTGAATTATCGTCGTTCTCATTTAACTGGACTGGCTCTCCCTTGGCAAAGGTAGCTACGCCGGAAAGCTCCCAGCCTGCGGTGAACCGCTTCGCAATATCCCCTCCGCCGATAAAGTGATCGAAGGGCAACTGCACGGTGTAGCTGGCGACCAGGTTATGCGGGACGTCAAAGCTCGATAGCGCGCGGGTTTGGCCCGGATTGATCGGATTGGTTGCGTCAAAGGAATCCGAACCATTATCCAGCGACTTCTCAAAGGTGTATCCAATCAGGAAGTTGCCGTATTTTTCATTGTGCTCCAGGCTGACCTGCAGCGAATTGAAGCTGGAGCTGACCACCGTCTTCATGTAGGGATTGCTATTGAAGTTAAGCCCGAAGGGCCTGGTTCCGTTCACTGTCTGGCCGCTCGCGGTGGTGTAGACCGAGTCTTCGCCGTACGGGCCGCAAGTCGCGGTACCGGGTGCGACATTGGCTGAATTGCTCAATTGCAAGCAGAGGGCCTGATTCCCTGGATTGGATTCCTCAAACGTCAGCAGCTGCCGGCCGACGGTGCCGACGTAATTCACGCTGAGCACGGTTGCGCTTCCCAATTGGCGCTGGAAAGAGAGTTCCCATTCCTGAACATAGGGCATCTTGTTTTTGTAGTAATAGTAGTCGGATCCGCCGATGGGTGTCGCTGCCGCCCAGTCGAAGGTTGTATCGGGATTTTTCGGAGACACGTTGGTTGGAGGAAAGACGAACGGGAACTTCTGTCCCGCCGGAGTTCCCGACGGGCGGTCGACAAACGGAGTGGCCAGCTCGGTCGACGACACAGAGTAGTAGTTGCCATAAGGAGCGTCGCCTACTTCGACGAATCCAGTGGCGTCTTCGATAGAGCTATAGAAGATACCGTAACCCGCACGTATGCTTGTTTTTCCGGCACCGCCCAGAATCTTGCCGAGAAATCCGTCGCTCACATCCGGCGCATACGCAAAGCCAATTCTAGGACCAAAGTTGGTGTACTTGGTTGGGCCGAGCGTGCGGGGGATTCCTGGATCTCCTGGAACCACCAATCCCAAGGGAGCTCCGGGGAAAGCTTGCGACTGCTCACCCAGAACAACCGTCTCGAGCTTATTCTGGGTGTCGTACCAGGGAGTAGAGGCTTCCCAACGAAGGCCAAAATTGAGGGTGAAATTGCTGGTCGCACGCCAGCTATCCTGAGCATAGAAGCCGTAGTACTTGCTACGCGAGTCGAGGAGCTGTTGGCTGGCCTGCACAAAGCTGTCCGGCGCCCCGATCAGGAAATCGGCAAAGTCGTAGTTGGTCTCTGCCCCGTTAAAGCCAAAACACCCGTCATAGCAGTCGTAATTCCGCTCGTTGATCTGGTTGTAGTGGAGGTTGGCGCCAAACTGCAGAGTGTGGGTTCCGAAGATTTTGGTGACGTTGTCGATGATCTGAAAGGTGTTGTTGTATTGCCTCAATGCATCCGGCGGCACACCAAATTGGAAGTTGTTGAACATCAGATTGGACACACCCTCATAGGCAGGGTTAATGGGAGAGATGCCGCCCGCGGGGCCCCACGGAGTAACAAACCCCTGCGAGGCCAGGGAGATGCCCAGACCCTGTCCGGCGGTGGGTTGGCCCGTCTGGTTTACATCGCGCAGATAGGCGAGACGAAGATCGTTTACGGTCGACGAGTTAAGCGTAGTCGTCAAACCTAAATTGATCATTTGGGTTTGCCCCCGATTGGTGGCGGCAAAGCCCGGGACATTTACCTGGCTATACGGATTCAAAGTCTGGAATCGGTCAAAGAAGTAATAGCCAAACACAGCGCCGATTCGCGTAGGAATGTCTATCCGGCCACTCCCCTTATTGTCGCTCAAGGTCTCGTTATAGGCCGAGGTGGAGAAGTTAGGCGCACCGTTAACGACTCCGTTGGCGGAAGGCACAAACTTTAGAGAGTTCACTGCGACCGGCGACCATGCGCTCTGGGGAATGACGGCATTGGGAAAGACGCAGGTTGCGGTGTCCGTACAGCCAAAAGAATAATAGGGTTCTCCCTGAGCAACGGGATAGCCCAACGTCTGGGAGAGCTGGTTTGCCCAACCGACACCGGTGACTGAGCCGCTGAATCCTGGTTGAGCAGGGGTGCCGATCTGGTCTATGAGATTACCGGTGCGGTCCGCGTCGGAAGGGACGGCATAGCTTTGGGTTGCTCCCAGGATCTGTCGCGTTCCCTGGTAGTCGGCAAACCAGAAGATCTTGTTTTTGCGAATCGGTCCGCCGGCCGTTCCGCCGAATTGGTTCTGAATGAAAACGCCACGCGTTGGAGCGTAGTAATTTCTCGCATCAAGATCGGTGTTGCGCAGAAAGTCGAAGACCGTCCCGTGATACTGGTTGGTTCCTGACTTGGTGACGACATTGACCTGGCCGCCGCTGTAGTTTCCATATTCCGCATCGAAGTTGTTGGTGATGATACGAAACTGCGCGATGGAGTCGAGATTGGGGATCATGGCGGCGCCGTTGTGCACGCCTTCTTCTGCATTAGCGCCGTTTACCATAAATGCATTCGACCCGGTGCGGCCGCCGTTGACGGATTGTTGGCCGTTGTCCAGGTCACCCGACACCTGCGTCGCGCCCACACCCGACGTGGCGCTGTCCTGACTATGGGAGTACGGCGATACGCCTGGTTGCAACTTCAAAAGATCGATGTAGGAACGTCCGTTCAGCGGCACCGAGGTGATCTTGGTGCCGTCGATGACCACGCCATTCTGGGTGCTCTGCGTCTCCACCTGCAGGGTGTCGCTCTTCACGCTGACGGTATTGGTGACCGTGCCGATTTCCAGTTTGATATCGACCTTGAGAGCGGAATTGGCATCGATCTTTACGCCGGTTTGGCGGTAGTCGCGGAAGCCCTGCTGGCTGACGGTTACGTCATAGGTGTCCACGTTGAGAGTAGGGAGATTGTAGAAACCTTTTCCATCGGTGACGGCGACAGTCTGCACGTTCGTCGACGTGCTGGTGGCGATCACCTTTACCCCCGGCACGACTGCACCGGCTGGGTCCGTCACGACCCCAGAAATCGAACCGGTGATGGCTGCCCACGCCGCGACTGTTCCAAAGATCGCAACGGAAGCGACTGCAATCGAAGACACTAATCTCACGAATCGACTCATGGGAATGACCTCTCAGAAAGGAATACAAAGCGAGATAATGCGACCGGGCCGGCTATCTACTACTGGGGCCTTCTAATGATGACGAGGTTACTGTTGATCCTTTATGAAGTCAAGAATCCCAGCAGGTGGGACGAGAGACGCGTTTGACGCGCAAGGCGGGCATGGCAGACACTTTGTTTGGAGGGTTAAGAAAGAGCATGGCCAAGACGTTTGAGTCGACGTTGAGCAGACGCAAATTTGTGCAGCGTTCGGTGATGGCTGGAGTGGCCGGCTCGCTCTTACCCAGCGCAAGCCACGCCGAGAAGTCTCCTGTTTCCGTGCCTACCGGCCCCAATCTCTACGAGGCGATCGGCGTGCGCCCGCTGATCAACGCCAAGGGCACATACACCATTATCAGCGGTTCACTCTCCTTGCCCGAAGTGAAGCAGGCGATGGAAGAGGCCTCGCACCACTATGTGAACATGGACGAGCTGATGGCGGCGGTGGGCGCGCGCCTGGCGGCAATTACCGGCGCGGAATGGGGCATTGTGACTGCCGGCTGCGCGGCCGCCATCGCGGGCGCAACCGCGGCTTCGATCGCCGGCACCGATCCGGAGAAGTCGCAGAAGATGCCTTACCTGGTAAAGGGAAATCTCAAGAACCAGGTGATCATCCCCAAGCACTCGCGCAATCCCTATGACATAGGATCGCGACTGCTCGGAGTGGAAGTGGTGGAGGTGGATTCGCCGGAGCAACTGCAGGCCACGATGGGGCCGCAGACGGCAATGATCTATATCCTGTCTTCTCCCGATGCTGCCAGCGGGCCGCTCAGCATCGCCAACATCTGCCAGGCTGCCAAAGGGCGGAACATCCCCGTCTTTGTAGACGCGGCCGCGGAAAATCTTACGATCCCCAATATTCATCTCGCTGCCGGCGCTACTTTGGTTGGCTACAGCGGGGGCAAGTGCCTACGCGGACCGCAATGCGCCGGACTTCTGCTGGGACGCAAGGATTTAGTACAGGCCGCATGGTTCCAGGCGGCGCCGCACCACAATGTGGGACGCTCCATGAAGGTTGGCAAGGAAGAGATCATGGGCATGCTGACCGCGGTTGAGATGTGGACCAAGCGGGACCACGATGCCGAATGGAACACCTGGAAAAGCTGGCTGGCCAATATTGAAACGAAGGTGAAGCCACTTCCCTCGGTGACGACCGAGTACCTGATGCCCGAGGATCTGTCGAATCATGCGCCGCGGCTGCGCATCAAGTGGGACGGCAATACACTCAAGATCACCGGGACCGAGCTGGCGCAGACACTGGACGCGGCCAGCCCTCGCATCCAGTTCGATGAATCCAGCGGAACGCGTCCCGACCACATGGAGAGCTCGCTCACCATCATGCCTTACATGATGATGCCAGGAGACGACAAGATCGTAGCGGACGCAATCTTCGCCACGCTTTCGCATCCGCCGAAGTTCTCCGCACCTGAAATTCCCCAGGGCCCGCCTGCCAATGTCGCCGGAATATGGAAGGTCCAAATGAACTACCTGTGCGGCGAAGGTTGGCAACGCTTTCTGTTGGAGCAGAAGGAGGGCGAGGTGACCGGCGTTCACCAAGGGGAGATTTACAACGGAAACCTGAACGGCAAGGTGCAGGCACAAGAGATAAGCTTTCACAGTGTCATGCCGGTTGGCGGAAATGAGATTCGCTACTCGTTCAGCGGCGCGGCGAACGGGGATTCGATGAGCGGAACGGTGGCGCTGGGTGAATATGGCCACGCGCAGTGGTCGGCCACGCGGGAAGCCTAGGCAGGGGTTCCCACAAAGGGCACGCGCGTGCTCTCCGCGCGCCGTAATTGCCCTTATTTGATCTCACTGCGCTATGCTCGATATAGGTGGGCTCGGCGGCTTGTTTCGATTTTCTCTGATTTTGGTGATGTGCGCAGCGCCGTGGCTGTCCCTGGTATGCCAGCAAACCGCGCCCACGCCGCCATTGCCACAGGCGCTGGAGCCGGTCTTCTCCGGCTTTGAGCCCGCCCAAAGCAGTGACTACGGTCTGGTCTATATGCCCCTCGACAGCTGGATCTATCCAGCCTTTGAGCGCCTCTTCTCGCTTGGTTATGCCGACTCCGCATACCTGGGGATGCGGCCGTGGACACGCACCAGCTGCCTGCAGATCCTGCAAGAGACCTACCCCAAGCTGCAGGATGCTCCGCAGGATCAGGAAGCCTGGAATATCTTTCTCGCCCTGGCCAAGGAGTTTGGGGAGAACGCTGGCCCGGCCGCGCCGCGCGCCGAGGTTGCCGATGTATACACCCGCAGCATGTATATCAAAGGACCCCCGATTAACGACTCATTCCACTTTGGGCAGACCCTGATTAACGACGACGGACGGCCGTATGAGCAGGGTTTTATGAACCTGGACGGCTTTACCGGGAGAGGCGAGGGCTATCACTTCTCCCTGGATGTTCGGGGGGAGTACCAGCACGCGCCGGGACGGGGCGCCTATCCCGAATCTGTGCAGGAGGTGATCGCACAGGTGGACAGCACTCCGCTACTCCCAGGGGAGCCGGTTCCGCAGACCAACGTTTTTCGCTTGATCAACGCCAATTTTGCGACTGCTGTGGCCAACCACGAGTTCTCTGTGGGCAAAGTGGAGGACTGGTGGGGACCGACACAAACCGGAAGCATGGCTCTGAGTAACAATGCCGAGCCTGTTTATGCCCTGCGCATCAATCGCGTTGTGCCGCTGCACATTCCTGGCGTCTCGGACGTGATAGGGCCGTTTCGATATGAAGGGATTTTTGGCTCGCTGAAGGGGCATCGTTATCCCAACGCCCCGTGGATCCATGCCGAGAAATTCAGCTTCAAGCCGACCAGGAACGTGGAATTCGGCTTTTCCCGGGTTGTTATTTTCGCGGGCGAAGGCCATGTGCCTCTCACCTTCGGCTCGTTCTGGAACAGCTTCACCAGCTTCAGCAACGTAAGCGTGGCCCAGAAGGAGGGCAGAAATGATCCTGGTTTCCGGAGTTCCAGCTTCGACTTTACCTGGAGACTACCCTGGGTGGAGAAATGGCTGACCCTCTACTCCGACTCCATCGTTCACGATGATGTAAGCCCGCTTGCCGCGCCTCGTCGCGCCGCCGTGAACCCAGGGCTCTACCTGTCGCACATTCCCAAGCTGCCCCATGTCGACCTGCGAGCCGAGGCGGTATCGACAGATCCGACTGGCAGTTCTCAGGGGGGGCAGTTTATCTATTACGAGTACGAATATAAGGACGGCTACACCAACAAGGGCAACATGCTAGGAAGCTGGATGGGGCGGGAAGGCAAGGGTGGCCAAGCCTGGTTGACCGACTGGCTGAGCCCGAAGGAGTACATCCAACTGGGGTACCGCAACGCTAAAGGTCTCCAAGACCTTCATTCCCCAGGGAACCACACAAAATGACTTCGATATCAAAGCCGTGCTACGGCTCAAAGACAATTTGGAACTGAATGCATTCGGGCAAGCGGAGTTCTGGAAGGTGCCTGTGCTGGCCTCGGGACCACAACACGATTTCACGGGTTCCATCCAGCTGACATATTTTCCGAAATTGAGCTGGCACCGCTAGCAGGCGAGGGACAGCTGGTCCGCACGAAGTTAATGCTTTGTATCGCGGCTCCCGCGGGTAGGAACGTCTGTCTATCCCTCGGTATCCGCGTATCAGGGCACGACTTTAGTCGGGCCGTTTGAGGCCCAGCAAAGAATTGGGCCTTAGAGTCTGCGTGAGAACCTGGTTTTGCCGGAGCCTGTAAAGCCCAATTCTCTTTCACTCCTTTACGGCCCAGCCGGACAGGCCGCACATGCAATCTGCCCAAAAAATACTGCCCACATCTCCGATAAACGCGTCGGAGATGTGGGCAGATATAAGGGGCTTTTGTCTTACTTTCCGGTTCCCACTACCCTGAGGATCGGCGCTCCGCTGGGAGCGCTGGGGTTGTAGGCGTTGCTCTGCACAGTTATGTCCTGACTGGTCTGGCCAAGAGCGGTGGGCGTGAACTGCACATTAAGAGTGCACGACTGTGAAGGTTGGAGCACCACGCCATCGCCGCAGGTCGAACTCGGCAGGACGCTAAATGCACTATTTGCCACGTTGGTGGTGTAGAACGGCGTACTCAACGTGATCGGTGAATCGCCAATGTTGTACTCGGTAGCGGTTTGGACTCCGCTCGGAGTTCCAACTTTGACGCCGCCGAATGTAAGCGTGGAACGATTGCCATCTATATAAACGAGGCTGTTGCTGCTGCCCGCGCCGATATTGGCGATGATAAAGCTCTGCCCACCCGCGGACATGCCCATGGCACTCGCGCTGGCCAGCAGAGAGTTGTTGAATTCGACCAAGTGAGGCGCCACCCCCGAGCTAGCGGGTGGGACGACCGTGATGGTATTGGCCGTGCCGTCCAGCACGTAAAGGTCCTGGGCAGTGTCAAAGCCCAGTCCCGTTGGATTGGTTACGTCGGCAACGGGGAAGGCGCTTGCGCTGCTGCCGTTGGAGGCGACCTGAACCACCTGGCCAACGCTGGACGGGTCGCCACCATCGCCGATCCACATAACCGGGTTAGTTGGATCGGCGGCTAAAGCCTGGGGGAAAACCACCTCCACCGAGGGAGTGGGCAATTTAAAGGGAGCGCCTCCAAGCGGTACCTTCACTATGTAGCCAGGGTTGGCGGAACTGGCGAAGATTCCCCCGCTGCCCGCATCGCCGATATACAGGTTGCCCTGCGGATCGAAAGTCATGGCGAGGGGATGCTGCAACAGGCCTCCGGTATTGATCACCGTGGAGGCACCACCGGTGGGTATCGGAACCTTGATGACTTCGCCGAGGTTAAAGTCACCGATATACAGATTGCCGGGATCCCGTCCAGGGCCAGCGCGGCGGGCCCGGAGAGGGTGATGGGCTTGGTGGAAACGGGAGTCAAGGTGCTACCCGCGACACCGTTGGTCGAGTACACCACGCCCGCTTCGAAGTCCGCCACATAGACCTTGTTATTCAACCCCGACACTGCGACCGCCTGCGGCTGCTCCAGGTTGACAGCAGTGGCCGTGGTATTGAGCGGATAGGTAATCTCCGCTCCGCCGAGCCCGGTTTCATAGACCTGGGTGGAATCAAGAATTGCGCCTGCCTTACCTTTCAACTCGATCGAGGAAGTGCGCTTTCCGGGGAAGTTCGGGACGCCGTAAAACGCATTTTGGCAGATATAAGGGTTTATGGCAGAGATGGTGGGTCCGTGACCAGGCAAAGTGGTGTGCTTGCCGGTAGTGCAAGTCCCTCCCGTAGCCTGGACGACCTCCGTAGTGTTATCGCCTTGGGTAAGGAACTTGAACCCTCTAAAGGTAAAAGGCTGGTTGAACCCGAAATTGTATGAGACCTGGGTCCCGTTTTGATTGATCGCGATGCTGCCCAGGTTCACGGGGCTCACGAAGGCGAATTGAACGAGTTGCCCGGCGGTGCCCGCGAAAGCGACCACGTCGAGGTTGCCCGATGGATCGAATGCCATGCCTGAGCTGGTATTGAGCGCCGTGTTGGGTAGGAGATACGGGGTATCAACCGAAGACACAGGGACGACCAGAATCTGCTGGCTGGGAAGGGTTGATCCTTCAAAGAGCAGGGAAGTGAGGATGTAGCCATTGCCGGCCGCATCCACGGCAAGGCCGGAAGGCGAAAGGGGCGTGAACCCCGGCGTGGGCACTATATTGGCCGCTCCACCGCCGATAGGCGCAACGTACACGCCACCGAATTCATCCTCATTCGGGCCGGACAAGAGGGTGCCGTTGTCGGCGATAATAAGGTTGGTCCCGATCACCAACAGGGCCGCCGGTGTGACTAGGGACGGGAGGCCCGTGATGCCCGCCGACACGGGGGTTCCGGGGGCCCCTGAGGCCAGTTTATAGATGGCCCCCATGTCTGCGGACGCGCCTGTAAGCGGGTAATCGCCGATAAAAAGATCGCCTGCACTATCGACTGCGAGGGAGATCGGGTTGCCCAGGACCGTCCCGGAATAAAGCAGAGTTGCGGGGCCGACCGGGTTTCCTTTTCCGTCCCCGGCCAATTTAATGATCCGCCCCGGGGTGGGGGTATCGCCGATAAAGAGATCCCCGTTGGCATCGAGAGCCAAAGCTTGCGGATTCACCAAGGTATAGGGAGCGGTCGAGACCGGAGTGGGGATGGCGGTGTTCATCGGCGGGTTGGGAATCAGCGCAAGAATCTGATTTGTGCCCTGGTTCGCAACGTAGACTGTGCCGTTCGCGGAGACTGCGACACTTGCCGGGGTGGTGAATGCGGTGCTGAGAATCTGCTGCGCATCGATAACGACCGCGGGAGCTTGTGCCCGCGCGCTCGATGCACAAAAAGCGACGCTCAGGACAGCAAGATTAAAGAACGGGGTATATTTGGCGAGAAACCTCAGTGGCATTACGGACATGGCTCGGCCCTCCTCTACAACTTTCGTTCGGTCAACCCCAGTTTACGGGGACGGTATTAACTTGCAACCAATTTGAGTCACCAAAACACGATGAGGCTGCCTCAAGAATGGTTGGCCACCCTCTAACACTTTAGTTGCAAATTTTCGGCGGGGAGTACGAGAAGGCTACACCTTGCTGTCGCAAAATGGAACGGCTTTTAGCAACAATGGAGAGAAAAATTAATAAATGGCTCGGCCGGGGTCACGGAACGGACCTTGAGAAGGAATCAGCGATAGCTACTTTATTCTTTGCAATCAGAGGTTTGCGGAATTGCCGGTTAGAGCGCAACCACCCGGTGAATGCAATCTGCCCGGAAAATGCTGAATTTGCCTTTGTCGTAACCACCAAAGTAGATGAGACCGCCCCGACCCTTGCCGGTGCAGGTTAAGGCTACATGGTGGATCGACCGAACGCCGAGCTGGTCCTGGTACTCGAGCAGGACCAGGGGCTGACCTGTCATGGGGGTGGAAAGGCGAAGGTCCGAGAACTCGACGACCTTGCCGGGGGCCGGTTGGCGGGGGGAAGAAAGGGAGGAATGGGGCTCAGGATTCACTTCACGATTGAAGCAGAAGCAATGTATCCACTCAAGTGACAGATCGCGTCTTGCCCTACAACCTTTGTGCAATACGCCGCCGGTTTGAACCCGTTTGGTTACGGTAAAGCGCTATTCACGAGAAAACCGTTCTTTCCGCATCTAACATTGCCTGGGACGCCATCGCCTCCGAAGGAGCATAGCAATGCTTATTGCCCACGTTAAAGCGCATCTCGTGACCGGCGAAACGGTGGACCTGCTTCCGGTGCGGCATGAGACGGATGTAAAGACGGAAGTGACCGGGTTGCTGGAGGGCTGGGCGAGCTCTGGATTCCTCATCTGGGAGAAATTCGTCTACCCGTGGCACCAGGTACGGGCCATTGAAGTCGCGGTCGAGAGCCTCTCGAGCAGCGAAGCGGCACAAAGGCTGCTGGATTTGCATGGCGCCGATCGCGCCCGCTTGCACGAGGAGTTTTGGAATGGCACTCGAAAGATCTAGACAGTCGCTCCACTACGCTACGCTGTCGAAAAAAGCCTTCCCTCAGTGGCTAAAAGCCACCTAAGTCTTGTTGCCATATGGACGGCCTTAAGGCCGTCCCCTTCAACTGATTTCATCACCTTGGGTGGGCCGAAAGGCCCATGATTCCTCTGTCGAAAAAACATTTCCAGGAATGGTCCGCGGAACTGCAGATCCCTCGGCTTCCCCGGATTTCCTGTGGAACTTGGTGGCGTTGGCGAACTTCATGCGCCTTTCCTTACTGAAAGGCGCACACGCGGCCCTGTCCTGTGCTGCGTGGCAGGAAATCCGGGTTCGCTCGGGATGACAAAGGGGAGAGGGGCGCTCCCATGGAGAGTGGTTGCTGGACTGAAGGCGCTATTCATCACCCGGATGCAAGGCCCGGAGGGCCGGCCGCCAAACGTCAGCCCAGCCCGGAAGGGCTGGGAAATCGATCGCGAAGAGGATCCGAGCGCCGTAGGCGCGGCACTCAACCGATCGTCCGCTCTCCCTGTGTCATTAGGAGGAGGGATCTGCAGTTCCGCGGACCGTTCCTGGAAAAAATCTCACCAGGACTGGGCTCCCGGCACTTTATTCCGCAGCCTTTGAAGGCTGTGGAGTCGGCCGGCTGTGTGCGGCATCGGTCTGCAGCCATCGTTTCAGATTTTGCCCCTGTAACGCGCGCAGCTCCACGCAATCCGCGATGCTGTCATGGGCCTTATCGAGTGCGTGCGAAGCCGCGGGGACGGCGTGCTCGGCCAAAAAGTCCGTCACCTCGCGGCTCCGATCCACGCTGCAGAAGCTGCCCATCGATGTAACCAGGTAGCCCCCCGTAGAAGTGGTGATCTGCCTCTGCACCCGGGACCAGTTTTGGCGGACGTACTGCCAGGCCACATCCTGGGTGCGACGATCGCTTAGCTCGATTTGGATTAACCGCAGGGCATCCTGGTTCCTGACCTGGGGCGATACCGCATAATCCAAGGCGCGGACGGCCAGCGCCGGATCGCGGAACCTTGCCAGCGCCAATAGGGCCTGAACGCGAAGCTGCGGGTCGCCGGCGGTCTGGTTGGCCCGCTGCAACTGATCGAAAAAGGTTGCGTCTCCGTTTTGCGCCGCCACGGTGAGCGCCGCGACGGATAAGGTTCCTTCGACGGAGCCCGGGTCGCGCAGGTATTGCTCCGAGAGTTGCCGGGCCTGGGCTATGATCTGCGGATCTTCGCCTATATCGCCCAGTAAGTCGAAGAGCGTGGCGCGCAATAGATTTCTATCGGGCGTATCCCCGGCCACCGGCGCACCGAGACGTGCCAAAGCAGGGGCAAAGTTCGTACGCACCCATCGAGCGAGCTCCTCATGCTCCTGCGGAGTAGAGGCCACTTGCTGGTTGACGATGTGCAAAGCGGCCGAGACAGTATCGATCACAAACGAGCTGTTGTCATCACGAACTGCGGCCGCGAGATTCAGAAAGTCGCCTACCGTAGCAATGCCGGCGCGGGCCTGCGCCCATTGGCTTCCGAGGAAAGTGATCCGCTCGGTTGGCGTGAGGTTGGTCTCTACCTCTCGCACCAGTTGTTGATAGTCGTCGCTGTCATAGCGAGTGCGGTAATAGCCCTTACCGCCGGCATTACCATAGAAGACCGGCGTTTGCGGCGCCGGCAGGTGCTGCGCCCGAGCGCTGAGGATGGGGCAGTCCGGTTGATCGGCGCTGCTCTTTATGCAAACCGGCAAGGTCCAGGTTTGCTGCTCATCGCCGGGTGCGGTGGGGTTGAGAAAGAAGCGCTTCTGGGTTACCGATACACTCCCGTTACGCACATGGCCAAAGGTCAGAAGCGGCTCTCCTGGCTGCGTCACCAGGCTCTGCATGATTTTGTCAACCGGCTTGCCGCTTGACTCCTGCAATGCATTCCAAAAATCCTCCGCGGTGGCATTGCCATACAAATGCGCCTGCAGGTAGCGATGCACGCCCGCGCGAAAAGGCTCTTCGCCCAGGTAGTTCTCCGTCATCAAAAGGACGGCTGCGGCCTTGCCATAGGCGATGCCGTCGAACATCTCGTTGATCTCGCCCGGAGTCTCGGCGCGGAGAACGAATCGGCCTGGTCATCTGCCCGGCGTCCAGGTCCAGGGTCTTGTTGAGCTCCGCAGGCTTCGTCCTGGGGAATCTCCCACTCCGGCTTCCACACGGCCAGCGGCTTGTTCGACATCCAGGTGGCGAAGCCTTCATTGAGCCAGACGTTGTTCCACCACTGCATGGTGACCATGTCGCCGAACCACTGATGCGCCATCTCGTGCGCGACATCCACGGCAACTGTCTTTTTTGCATTGACGGAGGCGGTTTTCTCGTCGAGCAGCATGGCTTGTTCGCGATAGGTGATGGCGCCAAAGTTCTCCATGGCGCTCGCCTCGAAATCCGGGATGGCAATCATGTCGAGCTTGGGCATGGGGTACTTGATGCCGAAATAGACATCGTAGTAGTGGAGGAAGAACTCAGCGCCGGAGAGAGCAAACTGCGCGAACTGGACCTTGTCTGGAGTGGCGCAGGCGCGGATGGGCACGCCGTCACTCTGGCCGGAAAGGCACTTGAAGTCGCCCACCAGGAATGCCACCAGGTAGGTTGACATTTTCGGCGTGCGGGCAAAGGTGATGGTGCGATGCCCTGCCATCGGACCGGGCGTATCGGAGACGATGTTGGTGTTGGAAATCGCCGTATCTCCCTGGGGCACGACCAGGCTGACGTCAAAGGTCGCCTTGTAGGCCGGCTCGTCGAAACAGGGGAATGCACGGCGCGCGTCGGTAGCCTCAAATTGGGTTACGGCGTAGTTCCGAGTGGCGGACCGGGAAAGATAGAATCCGCGCAAATCGCCATGCAAACTGCCGCTATAGGCAATGTTCAGGGTGACCGGCCAGGCGGCAGCGTCTGCGCAAAATGAAAGGTAGCCTGCTGCAGGCCGGGATCGAGCGATACTTGCGCGGGCAAAGTCTTGCCGTCGATCTGTGCCGCAACTGTGTCGAACTTGAGTTCCCAGGCATTCAACACGATCGAATCCGCTGCCTGCTTCAGGGTGAGATCAATGGTTTCATGGCCGGTAAAGGTCGCAGCCTGCAGATTGGGCGTCAGTTGCAAGGTGTAGTGCTGCGGAAGGGCTGCGCCGGGCAGCCGCTGGGCGATGAGCGCCGCAGGTGAGATTAACAACAGTGAGGCAAGGGCAAGTGGAATGCGGTGTATTGAAAACAATTAAATGCGGTCTCCCGTAGTAAGCACAGTTACAGTTTATGCCTTTGGCGGTCAGGTCTCCCGGTAGTTCAGCAAAACCAGGCCGGCGGCGGACAGGAATAGCGGCCAGAGGTAGCCGGCGATCCTGGAGGCGCGTCCCGGGGGCAGCCGCAGTTCCAGCCAGCGGGCCCATCCGGCGGTGGCGCCGAGCAAGGCGATGGGGGTGTGGCTGAGCGAAGCCAGCAGGTCTTCGGTGTTATCGCTGGCCGAGTGGTTATGGGTAAGCAGAACCGCGGCTCCCAAGGCACACATCGCGGGAAAAATCATGCCCGCCCAACGAACCCGTAATTTGCCCGCCTGCACCGCGCATTCAAATGCCGCAAAGCACAGGATGAGCAAGGCGGCGGCGCGATGGGCCAACACATCAGGAGCAGAAAAACTGGCCCAAAAGGGACGCGGACCTAGAGGCCAGTTCTCCGGATCGGCACGAAGCACAATAAAGAGCGAAAGACCGGCAAAGGAAAGCGGCCAGAAACGTGCCCACCGCATGGCAGGAATGCGGCTCAACAGGGCCAGCATCCCGGCAAGCAATACGATCAGGCCCGCCCAATGGTGGTTATACTCCGACCATTCTCTGTCCGTGGCATCGCTCGCACCCATCGCCTTGAACTCTGCCTCGTGCACCGCCGTTTGGATCGAAGTGGGAGGGGTGAGCCGCGATGCGGCCGGGCTCTTCATGCGGGGAACTTCGGGATGCATGCGCGCCGCAATCACCTGCAGCGACACCTGGTCGGGAACATCCACCGCTGGTGGTTGCGATGACATCGAGGCAGCTGCCAGAATGACGGTGAATCCTAACCCGATCTCGGCCTCGGCAAATCGCCGCAGCCGCGCCAGCAGTGGCTGTGGATCACTGTTCAGGCGCCGCACCACGAACCAGTTGCCCGCGCCCATGAGGATCATGACCAGCAGAAGGTAGATTTTGGCCAGCAGCAGGACGCCGTAGCTGGTTCCATAGAGGCCGTTCCACGTGCCGACGTAGAACCATGCCATGTACATTCCCGCCAGCACCAGGATGGGCGACACTCAGCAGAGCCATCGGGGAGTAGCGGCTGGGCCATTGCCGGGCTTCTTCGACACCCTCGACGCGCCCTAAGGAAACCAGCAGGAAGGGCATGGCTCCGATCCATGCCGCCGTTGCCAGATGGTGCGCCGCGGTAGCGAGGGCCAGCAACAAACGGTGATCCATGCGGGCAGCCGCGTGGCTGGTGGAGACAGTGGCGGCGAGCAGCAACAGGCTCAACGGAATCATCGCCACGACACTTTTCACACGGGCACTCAACCACACCAGTGCCGCAAGCAGCGATGCGCTCAAGCCAGCCAGGAAGAAGTTGGTGGTAATCAGATCCCGGAAGTGTTGATCGCTGTCGCCGAGCAACGATGCACTGGATAGCACCACCGTGACCAGCTCAGCGAGGGCCAGTGCCATGGCAGACCAGCGAATGCCGCGGAAGCAGACGAATTCTACTTGCGCGCCGGACTTCGCGGGACGCGCGACGGCCAGGAGATAGACGATGCCCCCAAGCAGCAAGGCTTCAAAGGAGAGATTCGCCGCACGCAGCAACGTGACCAGAAGATCGATATCGCGGAGCAGCCAGATCAAGCCGGTTACTTTACCTGGAAAGGGACTTCGCCGCGGGTAATGTGCCCGTCACTGGACAGCACCTGCCAGCGAAGCACATAGGCTCCCTTCGCAAGCCCATGGCCGGTCGCAGACAACACGTCGGGGCGAGGCTGAGTGAGGCCGCCAACCGTCTCTACTGTGCCATCGGGCTTCAGCAGGCTTAGGGTCGAGCGGGCGCCGTCGACCCGGGAATTGTACTTGAGACTGATCGCTATCTCCGGACCGCTCACCGTCACGTTCTTCTGTGGGGTGGAACTTAACAACACCGCATGGGCCAGCGCGATTCGCGGGCTGAAGGCCATCACGACCGCGAGCGTAAGAAACATTACGGCAAACCGTTGCGGCGATTTGATATGCATTAGGACGTCGCCATCTGTACGGACTGTGCGCGCTCGGAGAGGCCGCCGATCTCGGCCGCACGGGCCTCCGCATAGGCGGCTGCGCCCAGCAGGGCAGCCCGGCTTTCCAGAATCAGACGAACCGGCGTCTGCACCAGCAGATTACTCAACCGGCCCTTGTCAGTGAATGCCTTCATGAAGGTGCCATCCTGCATCTTCTTGACCAGCTTGGGGGCAATGCCTCCCCCCACATACATGCCGCCCACGGCTAGAATTTTCAGCGCGAGGTTACCGGCTTCGGCGCCATAGGCGGAGACGAAGATGTTCAAAGTCTCCACGCAAAGCTCGCTGGCGCCCGACTCGCCCAACTCGCCGATGACCGCGTTGGGATCTTCGCTGAGCATGCGATCCTTTAACCATGCCGGTTCCTCAAGGCCTTTTACGTCACGGCAGAAAGCATAGACATTGGCCAAGCCCAGCCCGGAGATAACGCGCTCTGAACTCACGCGGCCGCCAATCTTTTTTTGCAGATAGCGCAGCAGCGCAATCTCTTCCTCATTGCGCGCGGCAAAGTCGCTGTGACCGCCTTCCGAAGCTGTAGGCAGATAGGTGCGCCCGTCCCACACCAGAATCGCCTCACCCAATCCCGTGCCCGCGGCAATCAGCCCACGATTTCCTTCCGCATCCGGATCGCCCTTGCTCAGCTCAAGAATCTGGTCCGGCGACAGTTCAGCGATGCCATACCCGTTGGCCTCAAGGTCGTTAATGAGAAAGACGTGTTCAATCTTCAGATCGACGGACAACTGGCTGGCGTCGAGTTCCCAGGGAAGGTTGGTGAGCTTCAGACGGCCGTGACGCACCGGGCCGGGCACACCGAAGCAGGCCGCCCGCACCTCACAAGGCTCAGCGAGGGATTGCGTGAAGCCTTTTAGGAATGCCTCGACGATCAGCTCCAGGCCGGAAAACTCCCTGGCGGAGAACTTTTGCTCGTGCACAGTCCGCAGCTGACCGTGATCGAACTTGCATAGGGCCAGATCAACCTTGGTGCCGCCCACATCTCCTGCCAGGATCATCCTGCGATCTCCAGTCTGCCTGGTTGATTCGGACCTGGCTGAGGCAATGCGGCACCGGCGGCGGAATCCAGAAACAGGGTAATGCGGCGGCCGGCGGGCTTGATCAACTGCGATGGAAATGATTCCGGATCGTAAGGCCCGAGAAATACGTGCTTGAGCGCATCCACCTTGTCGGCTCCCTCAATGAGAAAGAATACATCCGCCGCCTGGTTAATCACAGGCCAGGTGAGGGTAACGCGCCACGATTCTTTCTGCGTCGCTACATGATTGGCGATGGCGATGCGGGTCATCTCGTGCAAGCCCTGGGTGTGGGGGAAAAGTGAGGCGGTGTGCCCATCTGGGCCCATGCCCAGGGCAAGCAGATCAAAAGACGGGATCTCCGCGCCTTCCAGGCGAAAGCTTTGCCGGATATCGAACTCATATTTGGCCGCGGCTTCATCCGGGGGGAGTTCGCCCTGAATGCGAAAGATCTGGGTACTGCTCAAGGGTACCTTGTCGAGCAGCGCCTCGCGTGTCATACGATAATTGCTGTCCGGGTGATCGGGGGGCACACAGCGCTCGTCGACCCAATAAACCTCGAGATTGCCCCAGGGAATCTGCGCACGGTAGGGGGCGCCGGTGTCGGCCAGAAGCTCGAACATATGTTTGGGAGTATGGCCTCCGGAGATTGCGATTCGCGCCTTACCGCGTGCGGTGGCGGCGGCAAGAATGCGCTCGACGGCATATTCCGCTGTGCGCCGGCTCACCGCCTCCAGGTTGTCATCCACGTAATAGAGAACTTCTATTTTCTCTGGCATACAAATTTTGGTTTTCTTAGAGCTTGTGCCAGGCGCGTCCGTCCCGCGCCATCAATTCGTCACCAGAATCCGGTCCCCATGTACCACTGGCATAGTTGGGAAAGCCTTTGGGCCTGGTGCTGGCCCATTGATCAAGGATGGGAGTCAGCAGCGACCATGTGGCCTCCACGCCATCACGGTGAGCAAACAGCGTTGCATCACCCAGCATCGCATCCAGGAGCAGCCTCTCGTAGCCATTGGCGGACGATTTGCCAAACGCATCCGAATAGCTGAAGTTCATATTGACCGGACAAACTTCCATATTCGGGCTGGGCACCTTGGCGCCGAAGCGCAGGGAAATGCCCTCGTCCGGCTGAATGCGCATCGCGATCAGATTTGGCTGTAGTTCCTTGCACGCGCCCGCCTGGTTCTTGAATAGCAACTGTGGAGGTTGCTTGAACTGAATGGTGATCTCGGTCACCCTTTTTGCCAGCCGCTTGCCCGCCCGCAAATAGAACGGCACGCCAGCCCAACGCCAATTCTCGATACCAACTTTGAGCGCGGCATACGTTTCCGTGGCGCTGCTGGGATCGACACGGTCCTCCTGCCGGTAACCCTTTACCTCTTTGCCATCCACAGTCCCGGGACCATATTGACCGCGCACAGTATCCATAGGATGAATGGCCTGAATCGAGCGCCACACCTTGACCTTTTCCCGGCGCATGGCCTCGGCTTCGAACGAGACCGGGGGCTCCATGGCCACAAACGACAGCAGCTCCATTACGTGGTTTTGCACCACATCGCGAAGTGCGCCGGCCTTCTCATAGAACGGGCCGCGACCCTCAATACCGATATCCTCAGCGGCCGTGATCTGCACATGATCGACGTAGTTGCGATTCCAGACCGGCTCAAAGATCCCGTTGGCGAAGCGAAAGATCAGGATATTCTGTACCGTCTCTTTGCCCAGGTAATGATCGATACGGAAGATCTGGTCTTCGGCAAAGACCCGATTCACTTCATCGTTCAACTGGCGCGCCGAATCCAGGTCATGGCCAAATGGCTTTTCAATGATGGTGTGGACTTTGCCCTGAGGCGGTTTTGCCATGCCGTGCTTGCCCAACTGCTCAATGATGTCGGCAAAGTATTCCGGCGCGGTGGCCAGATAGAAAAGCCGGTTCCCTTTCGTGCCCTGCTTCTGGTCGATGTCTTCGAGCAGAGCCTTCAGCTTTCCGTAACCTTCAGGATCGTCGAAGTTCATCGCGTGATAGCGCACTTTGGCGATGAACTCGTCCAGCTTTTTCTCGCCTTCCTTCACCCCGCCGAACTGCAGGATGCCATCACGCATGTCTTTCGGGAATTCGTCTTGCAGCGGACGGCGAGCGACGCCGACTACCGAGAACTGCTCGGGCAGAAGACCGGATTGCTCCAGGTGGAAGAGGGCCGGCAACAGCTTTCGTTTGGTCAAATCACCGGAGGCGCCGAAAATGACGACTACTGCAGGTTCAGGAATCCGCTCGGCACTTTGCGCGGCCTTCAGATCTTCTGGGGAAAACTGTACTTCCGTCGTTGCCATGGGATTTGCTCCTTACTCGCAATTTGATGTCTATGTCCTTACGCCGGTGTTAAGGCCCAGCCGCTCCAGCGCCTGCACGCATTGTGCTTCATCGTGATAGCAGATTGCGTGAATTCCCAAAGCTTCCGCCGCCTCGCAGTTCCCCGGACGGTCGTCTATAAAGGCTACCTCCTCGGCATCCCGCTGCAAAACGTCGAGCGCCAAGTCGAAGATTTTGGGGTCTGGCTTGCGCAACCCCAGATAGCAGGAGGAGAGGAAAACATCGAGATACCTGCCTAGCTCGAAGCGCTCAATGCGGTAGTCGTTGAGCTCCCGGGCCTCGTTGTTGAGCAAGGCCAGTTCCACTTCCTCCGATGCTGCCAGGTCCTGAAGGATTCTCATTGCGCCATGGGGCAATAATAAGGATTGGTCCTTCATCTGCTGCAGAAAAGCCGCGGGGGTGAAGGGCCGCGGCTGGTAAAAAACCGTCTGCAGTAGATATTGCTCGGCGGTCATCAAGCCCTTCTCCCAGGCATCGTTGGCGAGCTCATGGCGTTCTTCAAACGGCTCGGGGGCCAGGCCAAAATGCTGCAGGACCGCAGCGCGCTCCGTATGATCCCATCCGTTAGTGAGCAGAACACCGCCGACATCCCACAGGATTGTGCTGATCTCTGCCATTACATCCTCCAGTCTTCGAGGGAAACTGCAGGTCCCTCCACTCCGCTACGCTCCGGTCGGGATGACAATTCTTTTGGGGAGCTAACTTTTCCCCAATGACAATTCATCATCGAGGGATGGGTTGGTTCCCTGAAATGAATTGTCATCCCGACCGGAGCGTACCCGGATTTCCTGCCACGCACCCCTTGAGAGAACCGCGTATGCGCCTTTCCGTAAAGAAAGGCGCATGAAGCTTGCCAACGCCACCAAGTCCCACTGGAAATCCGGGGGAGCGTAGTGGAGGGACCTGCGGTTCGCTCGGTTTCCTAGGCCTTGCCTGCCGTGGCAGCAGGGCGTACCCGCTCCAGCAGCTGCTTGGCCCGCTTGCTGATGTTCTCCGGAGTGAAGCCGAGTTCTTCCAGTACCTTAGCCCCTTTAGCGGACGCTCCGAAGCGTTCCAGACCGATCACGTCTCCGTGGCGGCCTACATACTTCCACCAACACATGGGGGCGCCGGCTTCGACGGCCAAGGCCGGCAGATGATCGGGAAAGACTTGCTGCTTGTAGGCATCCGATTGTTCTTCGAAGATGCGGAAGCTGGGCATGGAGACGACACGTGCGGAGATGCCGTCTTTCTTCAAATCCGCGGCAGCCTGCAGAACCGGCCAGACCTCGGCGCCCGCCGCAACCAATAACACATCCGGCGACGAACCTCCGTCCTGCAGAACGTAGGCTCCTTTGCGCACGCCCTCCGCAACCTTGTACTTCTCAGGATCCAAAACGGGCAGGTCCTGCCGCGAAAGAGCCATGAAGGTCGGTAATTTCCGTTCCAGGGCCAAGCGCCAGGCGGCAACCGTTTCATTCGCATCGGCAGGGCGAAAATCCGTGAGATGGGGTACGGCCCGCAGCATGGAGAGATGCTCGATTGGCTGGTGGGTCGGCCCATCTTCGCCAAGCGCGATGGAGTCATGGGTAAATACAAAGATGGAATGCGACTGCATTAGCGCCGCGAGCCGAAGCGCCGGCTTGCAGTAGTCGCTGAAGCAAAAGAAAGTTGAACCGTAGGGAATCAAGCCGCCGTGAACCGCCATCCCATTGACCGCCGCGCACATGCCGAACTCGCGCACGCCGAAAAAGATATTGCGGCCCTTGGGATCGAGATGAAAATTAGCGCTCTCCTTGAAAATCGTCCTGGTCGAACTGGTCAAGTCTGCCGCTCCGCCAATCAGCTCAGGCACGGCATTGACGATGGCATCCATGACCTTGCCGCCCGCGCTGCGAGTCGCGATCGGCTTGTCGACGGGGAATGAGGGCAGGCTTTTCTCCCAGCCACTAGCCAACTTGCCGGACTGCACTCGCTCGAACTCCGCGGCCACATCCGGAAACTCCTTCTTGTATGCAGCGAAGAGGTCGTTCCAGTCCTGCTCATATTTCTTGCCCTTATCCACGGCCTGGAGCCAGTTTTGCTTGGCTTCGTCGGGGACGTAGAAGCTCTTGTCCTCGGGCCAGCCCAACTTCTTCTTGGTTTCCCTGGTGGCCTCGGGGCCAAGCGCCTCACCGTGGGCTTTGTTGGTGCCTGCCTTGGGACTGCCGTAGCCGATGACCGTGCGGATCCGGATCAGCGAAGGCTGATCCTTGACTGCCTGGGCAGCTTTGATAGCCAGCGAGATAGCCTCCAGATCGTTGGCATCGTCCACCATCTGCACGTGCCAGTGATAGGCGGCGAAACGCTCGGTCACGTCTTCAGTGAAGGAAAGCGCGGTGGGCCCGTCGAGCGAGATGAGGTTGTCGTCATAGAAATAAATCATCTTGCCCAAATGGAGAGTTCCGGCGAGGGAAGCAGCTTCGTGAGAGACGCCTTCCATCAAGTCGCCATCGCCGCAGAACACGTAGGTGTAGTGATCCACGATGTCGTATCCGGGCCGGTTGTAGATGGAGGCGAGATGCGCCTCGGCAATCGCCATGCCTACACCCATGGCAAAACCCTGGCCCAGCGGGCCGGTGGTCACTTCCACACCGTCGGTATCGCCGAACTCGGGATGGCCGGGGGTGATTGAACCCCACTGGCGAAACCCCTCCAGATCTTCGATGCTGACCTTGTAGCCGGCCAGGTGCAGCACGGCGTACAGCATCGCCGACGCATGCCCGTTGGAGAGCACAAAGCGATCGCGATTGCTCCATTTGGAGTTCGCCGGGTTGTGGCGCATGATCTCATGAAAGAGGAGATACACCGTGGGGGAATCGCCCAGCGGCGCCCCCGGATGTCCGCTCTTTGCCTTCTCTACGGCGTCCACGGCGAGAAACCGCAGCGCATTGATGGACAACTGATCGAGTTCACTCATAGCAACCTTATCCTTCCCTTCGAGAATACTGCGGTTTTCTGTTCACGTCGCGGCGATCATTTTTGCTTAAGATGACGCCAGTTCCCTAGCGGTCTCCTGCTCAAGCCGGCTCGAGCAGGACTTCGAAATTGCGACCTTCCCAGCGATCGTTCTTCCAGCGCAGAGTAAAGATCACCTTCCCGGCTTTGCCGGGCTCGGTTTCGAGATCGGCAAAATGGCCGGCGTAGCCCACGGTGGCACTCTCTTTCGTGCGCACAGTCTGCCAATCATCCACCGTCCACACGACAGCAAAATGGTCGTCCGCCAACACCCGCAGCTTTCTGCCCGCGACAATGCTGCGCAGTTGGCGATTGAGCCGGAAGACCTCGACCGGTGGAGGCCGCTTACCCCCTTTGTAACGTTGAGCGACGGCGGAGATGCAGTCGAAAACATTCCCATCCGTGACCGATCGCAGCAGCTTGACATATTCCGCGTGCGCCCACACCAAGGGCATCGCCGCCCCGGTAAATTTGCCTAGCTTCAGCCCCAGCTCGGGGATGTCAGGAGCATCCCAGATCTGCTCCGGCATCATGCCGCCCTGGGAGCTGAAACCTTCGAGGGCCTTGATATAGGGCTTAACGTCGTGGCCAGCCGCGAACTCGTAGTGCGCCCGTTCCCCGGTCAAGAGCGGCCATGCACGGCCCTGGCCCCAGCCCAGGAAAGGACCGCCATCGTGGCGCTGGCCATAGCCATCGTGGTTATAGCGCCTCCAACATGGCCCCACAGGAGTTTCCACCATGAGCGCGTGATCGATGACTTTCAGTGAATCGATGATCACCGGATCATCGGGGCGCCGCACCCCGTAGCGCACAAGTTCCAGGAAGCCGGCATCGACCACGTTGCGTGCTTCAAAATAAATTTGTTCGCCGGGCCCACGGTTGTTGATACGGACCGTTTGGTGGTCGCAGCCCTCCTGGGCATAAGGATCTCCACACTGGGGCGGGCGAATACGCATGTAATGCCGCTTGACCCCGGGTAATAAAGTGCCGTCGTTAGTGACGGTCCAGTCCTCGAGGTGGGCTTCGATCCAGTCCGCGTGCTCTTCGAGGAACAGGGCCAGCTCGGAAGCTCCGTGGTCGCGAGCGATATCGGCGGCGCAGATCAACCCGCAAATTACCGCCGCGAGCGTCGAAGGCGAATACCCGGAGGCCTCTTCCCAGCGCTCCTGCTGGGTCACGGGGGAACGGCGCACCAGAAATCCCGCAGCGCGCTCCACAAACGGAAAGACGTCAAACTCCCCCAACCCGTTCAGCTTCCTGAGCCGCCATGCCAGGATGATGGGAAAGGCTACCTCATCGAGTTGAATTCCGCTCCAGTAGGGAGTTCCGTTGATCCAGAAGTTTTGCGCAAAGCTTCCATCGGGTTCCTGGGTGCAAGCCAGGTACACCAGGGCGCGGCGAGCAGTATCGACTCGGCCGCACGCCAGCAAGGCGCTGGCACTCTGCACCATGTCGCGGGTCCAGACAAGGTGGTAGCCGCCCACATCGTCATCCCCCTTATGCTGGCCCCAGGGGATGGAAGCCGAAGCGATAAAGGCGCCGGAATAGTACTTGTCTTCGTGGGACAGAATGACGTTCTGGCTGATTTGAAGAAGCCGTCCAGCATCCTGGGAGGCGGGTTTCAAAGCCTCCGGGATCGCAGCCCTGTGCCATTGTTCGATAAAGCGCTTCAGGCTCTGCTCGAAGGGCGTGGTCACTGCACTCAATACGGTGGTTAAGGCTGAGTGATGCCCCTCGCCGAGAGAAATAGCCACGACAAACTCGCGGATCCTGCTTATGTCGATCTCGCCGGTGAGCGCGATATTGCCCTCGAAGGCGGAACCGAACTCCCAATCCATATGGAAGTTGTCCATCAGATCCTGCCAGCCGTCGCTGCTGCCCACATAGCCACAACTGGCGCGGCTGAAACCGCAACTTGCAGCCATGACCAGGGAGATGCCGTTCTTATACGCGAGCAACACCCGCTTGCCGGCCAGGTCGAGGACCGAGCCGGAATTGCCCGCTCCGCCGACATCCAGATGAGGCGCCAGCAGGGCATAGGCCTTCATCCGCGACAGCACCCGCTCGTCCCCTTCCATGCGCACCCGCATCAGCACTACCGGGTGATGGGGATCGGCGATGACCTCCTTGATGATCTTGTAGCGCCCCTCGCGATCGGAGTTGGTGAGCCGCACAGCCGAGGAATGGGCTTCGATATATTCAAAGGTCCGCTCCAGATCGCGCTTCTCCTCGTGCACAAACGTGAGGCCATCGGTGAGCAGGAACTCCATATCCCGGGTTTGGGGGCGGTCGATGGTGGGGTAGTAGATTTCGTTCAGGATGCCATGGGAGATGGTGTACCAGATGCGGCTGGCGGAGGAATACGCCATGCCCACCGCGTCTTTTCTGCTGGAAGTCCAGCGAGGTTCTGCGCCGGGTTGCCCAAAGGCATGGCCCTGGCCTTCGATCCAGCGATAGCTGGAAGCCTGATCCGTCATCGTCTTGTCTTCACCACCACTTTCAATGAGAGAGATTGCAGCTTACATGACGGATGGATGCTCGGGAAGTTACAAAGGACTTGGAATTAAGCAGCTTTGCGCGTATCAGGGCACGACTTTATTCGGGCCGTAAAGGAGGTGAAAGAAAATTGGGCTTCAGCCCCTGCTGCCCTTACCTGGCACAGAAAAAATCCAGGGGCTAAAGCCCAAATCTGTTGGGCCTTCAACGGCCCGACTAAAGTCGTGCCCTGATACGCGGATACCGAGGGAAAGGCAGACCTTGCTACCCGCGGGAGCCGCGATACAAAGTATTACCGCGGTGAGGACCGGAAAACTCGCGTGTTCCGTTAGAGGACCTGGGTGTTGGCGTCGGGATCAGGATGGAAAGCGACTTCGCGCATGGCATGGGCAATCTCGCGGTTCTTCATGAAGCCCTCCCATACAAAGCCGCTGCGCAGGTTTTCTGCCATCAGCAAACCAATCCCCACATCGATGCCGATTACGTCGTCACCATACCACCCGGCTTTGGGCTGGAAGGCATCGGCAAATCCGTAACGCCCCCAAAGCTTATCTCCATATCTTTCCCGCATGGTTAATAACACGTGAGAACATTCCGCCGGCAAAAAGACCAGTGAGCCTGCGGCGGCGCAGGGCACCAACGTTCCGTCCAGTGGCCCAATCGAGGGCGGCCCACCCCAGACACGATAACCCTGCCGGGAATCGGAGGCGGAGATGCCCCACATATCCTGATCGATCCAGGGAAATTTCTGCCCCTGCACCAGGCACCAGAGTTGATGCGCCCGGGTCGCGGCAATGGAGTTGGTGAAGTAGTTTGCGTGGCGGTCACGCTGGTTGCGGTAGTCACACCAGGCGTGCGGATACTGATGAATAAAAAGCGGCGCGGCGCCGCTGATGTAGTCGATTCCTCCGTAGGAGACCACCGGCCGCTGGACCGATTCCCACGCCTGGGGTGGAGCGGGATGGGTGGGCGAGCCGATCGCCAAGAGGTACATGGTGGTCAGCTCGGAGTAAATATCCCAGCGGTTTTTGAGGAAGCCCTGGTCGGGCAGCCAGCCCATGGAAAGCGTAGCGCCGCCGTTCATCATCCACTGCCAGTCGATGCGGCGGTAGAACGTAGTGGCCAATGCTTCAATGCGGGTGTTGCCGGTAAAGTACTGACGGCAGTGAAGCACACCGCAAAGCAGGAGCGCTGTATCGATCGAGGACAGCTCACTGCCAAACAGACGCTGTCCGCTATCGAGGTCAATGAAGTGGTAGAGGAAACCGTGCTCGTGCGGGCATTCTTCCAGGAGAAAGGCCAGGGTTTTCTCCACTCGCTGCTCGCAATCGAGGGGGCGCAGGTAGTTGTATTTGGCGGCAATGCACAAGGCACTCAATCCAAAGCCAGTGGCAGCGATGCTGGCAACCCGGCTGAGGGAACGTCCAACGACCGGCGCACGGTCACGCACCAAGCCGCTCCTGGGGCTCGCCTCGTTAAAGAAGAAATCGCAGTTCCGGCCCGCCATGTCATCGAGGAGGGCTTCGGCCATCCTGGAAACCTGGGTAAGCGGCCGGTTGATGAAAACGCCCGGCGGGTGAGCGTATTTTTCTGCTGCCTCGCTCTCGGTTTTTGGGGCGGTTTCGGCGGGGCTCGATGCCGCGGCCGGACGGTCCTGCAAGCCCTCGCCGACGGCCAGACCTGACGTGCCCAGGGCGAGCGCTCCGGTAGCGCCCGCCTGACGCAAAAGCTGCCTGCGGGTTATTCGTGTCCGGGTCAATGCAAATTTGTTCTCAAGCCCAAGTTAGAAGCGGCCAAAAGCTTCGATTTGGCAGCGCGACGCACTCTTCTGAGTGTAAACCCATGCCCGGCTACGTAATACACGCTACCTGACCACCCCGAGTTGCATCCGATACGATGGAGACGCATTATTGGAGCGGGCAATCGGGCCCGCCAGCGGTAACCCTAACCAACATCACGCCCGATCCGGGCAAACTGGTCCCATCCAGGAGGATATTTTGGCTTACGAACTGCCACCACTTCCCTATGACTACGCCGCGCTTGAACCACACATCGACGCCGAAACGATGAAGCTTCATCACGACAAGCATCACGCCGCCTACGTCAACAACCTCAACGGCGCTATCGAGAAGCACCCGGAACTGGGAAAACACTCGCCGGAGGATCTGCTGCGCAACCTAAACACCATCCCGGAGGACATCCGCAGCGTGGTGCGCAACAACGGCGGCGGCCACGTGAATCACACCATGTTCTGGACCATCATGAAGCCCAACGGGGGCGGTGACCCAACGGGCAAAATCGCGGATCAGATCAAGAAGGACTTCGGCAGCTTCGCGGATTTCAAGAAGCTGTTCAATGAAACCACCGCCAAGCAGTTTGGCTCCGGCTGGGGATGGCTGGTATTTGAAGGCGGGAAGCTGAAAGTGGTCACCTCGCCGAACCAGGACAATCCGATTTCCCAGGGGCTCTATCCCATCCTGGGCAACGACGTCTGGGAGCATGCCTACTACCTCAAGTACCAGAACAAGCGGCCAGACTACCTCGCCGCCTGGTGGGGAACCGTCAACTGGGACGAGGTAAACAAGCGCTTCGAATACACCCAGAAGTAGCTAGCGCTCCGGGTAGATTCTAGCCTTCACGCCTTTCGCGAAGGCTAGAATCCACCGGATCTGCGGCACGACTTTAGTCGGGCCGTCGAGGCCCAACAAAGATCTGGGCTTTACAGGCTGCGGAAAAACTCATGTTTTGTATCAGGGCACGACTTTAGTCGGGCCATAAACGGTTGAAAATACGTCGGCCTTTAGGCCCTGAGGTACATCTTTCTTGCCCGATCGTGGGTTTTTCCGCAGCCTGTTTGGCCCCTGGGCTTTTCGCTATGCCCGGTAAGATTCGACAGGGGCTAAAGCCTGACGTATTTTCAATCGTTTGCGGCACGACTAAAGTCGTGCCCTGATACAAGGCCAAAACACAGCATCCAAAAGGATCTGATTTGGTCAGAAGTCAGGGGACGGGATATTGCTCCTGGACGAGCGCGAGTGCTTCATCGCGGGTGTGTATGGCTCCTTCGAGCTGCGCATCCTCGGCCATGGCAAGCATCTGGGCGAATTGCGGTCCCGGGCGATATCCGGCTTCGATCAGGTCCTTGCCGGTCAGCAGCAGAGGCGGCCTAACCTGTTCCTCGGGCAGGGTTTCGAAGCGCTTTCGAGCGAAATCGTACAACTCTAAGGATCCGTGGCTGGCCAGGCAATCGAGCCGATGCAACGCGAGATGCTGATCAAAGTGCGGCAGGCGGAAGAACCGCTTCAAGGTCGACTCTTTCATCTTGCGAGCGTCGGCAAAGCGCATGTGGTTGGCGATGAGCGAGAGGATCTGCTCCGTTTCGTGGTTGGGAAAGCGGAGCCGGCGGCAAATCTCCTGGGCAATACGCACCCCGGTCTCCACATGGCCGTCGAAACGTATGCGATCCGGGGCCACGCGGAAAGTGGCCGGTTTGCCCACGTCGTGCAGCAAGGCGGCCCAGGCCAGAGCCGAGGGGCAGCCCGCAGGCAGCCCAGCTAACAACAGCATCGTGTGGACCCACACATCACCTTCCGGGTGGTACTGGGGCGGCTGTGCCACTCCCTTCATTTTCGCCACTTCGGGTAATACCTGGACCAACAGGCCGGTCGCGTCCAACATCTCAAAGGCGCGCTGGGCATGGCCTTCAGTGAGCATCCGAGTCAGCTCGTCACGCACCCGCTCACGGCTCACCTGGCTCACGGCGGGAGCAAGCTCGCGGATGGCTACCGCAGTGCCTGGTTCCAAGTCGAAGGTGAAACGAGCGGCAAAGCGTATCGCCCGCAACATGCGCAGTTTGTCTTCAGCAAAGCGGTCGCCGGGATCCCCGATGGCGCGTATCAACCCGGTTCGCAGGTCGTTCCTGCCGGCAACGAAGTCGAGGACTTCGTTATTGGCTGGGTCCAACAGCATGCCATTGATGGTGAAGTCGCGGCGCTTCACATCCTCCTCCGGACTACTGGAAAAGCGAACTACATCCGGGTGCCTGCCGTCGGAGTAGACGCCGTCGCTGCGAAAGGTGGCGACCTCGGTCAGGATCTCGTCATTCCCTACGCTGTGGTTGCAGACGAGAACGACCCCAAAGTGGGCGCCCACAGCAAAGGTCTTTTCAAACAGGGTGAGCACCTGATCGGGCAGCGCGCTGGTGGCGACGTCGAAATCCTCAGGTTCGCGGCCCAGCAACAGATCACGCACGCAACCACCCACGAAGTACGCCTGATGGCCGGCGGCGCGCAGCCGGGCAACGATCTGTGCTGCCGCATCCTGTGCCGGGTTCCCTGGCATTCGCACCTCGCTGTGTCTACTACTATAGAAACGTGAGTCAACTCAGGGGCCTGATCCTCGCCATCGAAAGCTCTTGCGATGAGACCGCTGCCTCAGTGGTGGAGCGCGGGCGGCACACACTCTCAAGTATTGTGGCCTCGCAGATTGCCATCCATGCGCCCTATGGGGGGGTGGTTCCGGAACTCGCCTCTCGCGAACACCTGCGCAACATCGTACCGGTAGTGCGCGCGGCGCTGGAGAAAGCCGGCATTCAGTTCCGCGATCTGGATGCCATCGCCGTGACCGAGGGTCCGGGCCTGGCGGGCGCACTGCTGGTGGGCGTTGCCTATGCAAAATCTTTGGCTTTCGCCCTGGGCAAGCCGCTAATCGCCGTCAACCATCTCGAGGGTCACATTCACGCTGTTCTGCTGGCGCAGCGCGAAATGTTTGACCAGCGCGAGATGTTTGACCAGGACGACGGGGCTGGCTCCGGCCGATCCCTGGCCCTGGTGGTCTCGGGCGGCCACACGCATCTTTACGTGACCCGGCGTGAGGGGGACAGCTTCTCCTACCGCAACGTGGGCGCCACGCTGGATGATGCCGCCGGCGAGGCCTTCGACAAGGTGGCCAAGCTTCTAGGATTGGGTTATCCGGGCGGTCCGTGGATCGATGCCCTGGCCCCCTATGGCGACCCCTCGTCGGTGGCCTTTACGCTCGCCCAGGTCAAGCAAAAGGTTCATCGCCCCGATCCCCCGTCCGGCGCACCCCGGTTTCCCTTTTCCTTCAGCGGCATCAAGACCGCGGTACTGCGCTACGTGCAGATTCACGAGCTGTACCCCTCGATCGAGCGGCGGCGGGAAGCCCTGGCCGCCGATCCCCTGGCTGGACCCTTGGCGGCCCTCCCGCTGTGCGATGGCAAAACCCTGGGCCTGATCGCGTCGTTCCAGCGGGCGGTGGTTGACGATCTCAAGCGCAAGACTTTTCAGGCTGCGGAGGCTTTGGGTGCGGAAAGCATCCTGGTATCCGGCGGGGTTGCGGCCAACCGCGAGCTGCGGGCGCGCTTCACCGCGGAGGCAGCCAGTCGCGGCTTGCCGATTGCTTTCCCTACCGTTGCTCTCTCCACAGACAATGCGGCCATGATCGGGGCGGCCGCGTGGCCCAGGTTTCTGGCCCGCGGTTTCGCGCCGCTCGACTTGACCGCCGATGCCTCGCTGGCGTTGGGAAAGGAATGAAGCGGTGATCCTGAAAATCAGAGCGGTTGGAGAACCCGTCCTGCGAGGGCGTGCGAGGCCTCTGCAGCCGGAGGAGATCAGGCTGCCCAGTACCCAGGAACTGATCGCCGCCATGCGCGAGACCATGCACGATGCCCCGGGAGTTGGCCTGGCCGCTCCCCAGGTGGGCTTGCCCCTGCAGCTCGCGGTGATTGAAGACCGCGAGGAAAATATGAAAGACCTGAGCCCCGAGGTGCTCGCCGAACGGGAACGGAAGCCAGTGGCTTTCCAGGTGATCATCAACCCGGTTTTGACGCTGGAATCGGCGGCGGAAGTGGAGTTTTTTGAGGGGTGCCTAAGCCTCCCCGGCCTGCTGGCCCTGGTGCCCCGGGCGCGTAAGGTAAAGGTCGAGTGCCTGGATGCCCAGGGCCAACCCAGGGTGATCCGCGCCTCCGGGTGGCACGCGCGCATCCTGCAACACGAGATCGATCATCTGTCCGGCGCGCTCTATGTGGATCGCATGCGCAGCGTAAGCCTGTGCTCGCTCGAGAACTTCACCCGCCACTGGAAAGGCAAATCCATCCCCGAGATCAAGCGGCTGCTGCAGGTGGACGTTTGATTGCCGCTGAAGTTACCATGTGGGTCAGGTAAGCTCCGCACCCGGATGACCATCCGACTCTTCAATACACTCTCCAACTCTGTCGAAGATCTCGAGCCATCCGATGGCGAGACGCTGCGCATTTATGTCTGCGGGCCTACGGTCTACGATTACGGGCATATCGGCAACTTTCGCACCTTCCTGCAACTGGATGTGTTGCGCCGCTTCTGGAAACAACAGGGACACAAGATCAAGCAGGTGATGAATATCACGGATGTGGATGACAAGATCATCCGCAACGCCGCTGCCGCCGGAGTGAAGATCAAGGAATACACGGCGAAATATGAGCGGGCTTTTTTTGAGGATCTGAATGCGTTGGGCTGCGAGCAGCCGGAGATCGTGGCGCGGGCCACGGAAAATATCCCCCAGATGGTCGACCTGATTCGGCGCCTGGAGGCTAAGAATCTGGCCTACCAGACGCCTGATGGGTCCTGGTATTTCCGCATTGCCGGGTTTCCGGAGTATGGCAAGTTGTCCAAGAAGGATTTTTCGGCCATCAACGACGGCGTACGCGTGGATCTTGATGAATACGACAAGGACTCGGCCCGGGACTTTGCACTGTGGAAGGCCGCCAAGCCAGGGGAACGCCACTGGGAAGAGAGCCTCGGTTCCGGACGGCCGGGGTGGCATATTGAGTGCTCCGCGATGGCGCTCAGGTACCTGGGGGAGAGCTTCGACCTGCACGCCGGGGGCGAGGACCTGATGTTTCCTCACCATGAGAACGAGATTGCCCAATCTGAATCGGCCACCGGGAAGACCCTGGCGTACCACTGGATGCACGTGAAGTTTCTGCTGGTCAACGGGCGCAAGATGTCGAAATCCGAAGGCAATTTTTTTACTTTGCGCGATTTGCTGCTGAAGGGTTACAAGGCATCGTCGATCCGCTTTCTGCTTATCTCCGTCCCTTATCTGCACCCCCTCAACTTCACTATGGAAGGTTTGGCCGAGTCAGCGAGCGCGGTGGATCGGGTGCGCACCTTTGCAAAGCGGGTCCGCGGTGGTGGATGGGCGGCAGGGCTGAACAAAGAGCTGGAAGCCCAGACAATTAGGGCACAGCAAGAATTCACCGCAGCGCTCGAGGAGGACCTGAATACCTCGGAAGCGCGAGCGGCCATCTTCGAACTGGTGCGGGCGGGAAACTCGGCAGCCGATTCCGGCCAGCTCTACGCCGGCAACGTCACACCCATTGAGGAAACCCTGCGGCGGTTCGACGAGGTGTTCGCTATCCTCGAAGACCGGGATTCGGAGATTTCTCGTGGCGCCCTCGAGTGGGCCCGAGCTGACGGACGAGGCGACCAGGCGGCACCCGAGCTATTGGCCGCGTATTCGCTGACTGACCAACAGATCGACGCCCTGGTTGCGGAGCGGGATCAGGCTCGCCGGACGCGCAATTTCGCCCGGGGTGACAGCATTCGTAACGAGTTGGCAGCGCTGGGAATTGTGATTGAGGATTCCAAAGACGGCGCCCGCTGGAAACGGAAGTAATGCCCCGGAATTCTCTCCTGACCACGGACCGAGGGGTGCCCCATATCTCGCTCGTTTTTCGCGAGATGTGGGAGACGCAGATCCCCCTCGGCAGCCCCTGGAGGGGCAAAGACTGTAGACTTGGCACCCGTAGTCTCCCACATCTCGCGAAAAACGAGCGAGATATGGGGCACCCCTCGGTCCGCGGTCAGGCGAAATCCCAAAGCAGGTTGCTCAACCCCGTTCTCACGCTGGCCCCATAGGGGCCGTGGTAACCTTAGGGTGCAAGGGGTTACGAAACATGTGGGTGGAAAGCCAGAGGCCGCAGGCGCTCAGACGGTGCAGTACCGGCTCCGGCTACTCCCCCATGGTGCTCCCCGCCGGCACCCGACCTAGTCTCTTCGGCGGCGACTAGCTTTTCCTCCGCCGAAGCTCTGCCCTGCCTCCGTCCGCTTCCGCATTCCACCGGCGGACGATTGACTCGCCTTGAAAGAACGCCGAGAAAGCAGAGACGCACTATGCAGAATAATGGTCAGCAAAGCAGCTCGATTCTTGCCCAGTACGGGCCGAAACTCATTGGTCCGGTGCCGGGACCGAAAGCTCGCGCGATTGTCGCGGGCGACGAACATTACGTCTCCCCCAGCTACACCCGCTCCTATCCCATGGTGGCGAAGCGCGGCCGGGGCTTGCGCGTCGAAGATGTGGACGGAAACGAGTTCCTGGACTTCGCCGCCGGCATTGCCGTGGTTTCTACAGGGCATTGCCACCCGGAAGTAGTCGCCGCCATCCAGAAGCAGGCCGCGGAGCTGATTCACATCTCCGGCACCGACTTCTACTACGAACACATGGTGACTCTTGCCGAACGGCTCTCGGCCATCGCGCCGATGCCGGGACCCCACCGTTTCTATTACGGGAATTCTGGGGCTGAGGCCATCGAGTGCGCCTTGAAACTGGCCCGATACCACACCGGCCGGCAGCAGGTTATCGCTTTCTTCGGAGCATTTCACGGGCGCACCATGGGCGCTCTTTCCCTCACCGCTTCCAAGCCGCAGCAACGGCGGCGTTTCGCTCCGCTGGTTCCCGGAGTGACGCACGTCCGCTACCCCTACGCGTATCGTGGCTGCAGCGGAGGGCCGCAGGAAGAAGATCGATTTGCGCTGGCTTGCGCCCGCTATATCGAAGAGAAGCTGTTCAAGACCACATTGCCTCCAGAAGAAGTGGCGGCAATTTTCGTGGAGCCAATCCAGGGGGAAGGCGGCTACGTAGTAGCGCCCGACATCTTCATGCAGGAGCTGCGGCGAATCTGCGACAAGCACGGCATCCTGCTGGTGGTGGATGAGGTGCAGTCGGGGGCTGGCCGCACCGGCAAGTGGTGGGCGGTGGAGCACTCCGGGGTCGAGCCCGATATGGTTTGTATCGCCAAAGGAATCGCTTCGGGCATGCCGCTGGGCATCTGCATGACGCGCGCAGAGCTGATGGACTGGGTCCCTGGTTCGCACGCCTCGACCTTCGGCGGCAACCCTGTGGCGATCGCCGCGGCCCTGGCCACTATGGACGTCCTGGAGCGCGAGGGCATCGCCAACGCGGCGACCATGGGAGAGGCCTTCTTTTCCCGCTTGCGCGAGTGGCCGGCGAAACACCCGATCGTGGGCGACGTTCGCGGCAGAGGGCTGATGATCGGCGTGGAGATCGTCAAAAGCCAGAGTACCCGCGAGCCCGCTCCCGCACTGCGCGACCGGATCGTCTCGCTGGCATTTGAAAAGGGTCTCTTGCTGCTGGGCTGCGGAGAAACTTCGCTTCGCCTGGCACCCCCGCTCATCGTCAACCAGCACGAAGCGACCATTGGCCTCGATATCCTCGAGCAGTGCGTGACACAGGCAGAGCAGGAGCATGCGCAAGCAGCCAGTTTTGCCTCGGCAACTGTTTAGACAAGTACGGGCGCTCTTTACTGAGTTAATCTGGATTCTCTGGAGAGCGCCCCGTGCAAGCCACAGGCATACACCACCTTGAGCTGACACTTCTCCTGCTTGTGCTGCTGGTCGCGGGGCTGGCCACGCTGGCCCAGCGTTTCAAAATTCCTTATCCGATCGTGCTCTTCATCGGTGGGGTGGTTCTCTCTCTCCTGCCCCATCTGCCCCGGATCGCACTCAATCCAGATGTTGTCTTCCTGGTTGTGCTGCCTCCCCTGCTCTTTGTCGGCGGCTTTAACACTTCATGGCGCGACTTCCATAAGAACCTGGTCAGCATTCTTATGCTCGCCTTTGGCCTGGTTGGATTCACGGTCTTTGGCATCGCTCTGGGCACGGGCTTGCTGATCCCCGGCTTCGATTATCGGCTCGGCGCGGTTCTCGGCGCAGTCGTATCCACCACCGATGCAATCGCCGCGGGAGCCATCGCCAAGCGCCTCGGCCTTCCCCGACGAATTGTGGACATACTGGAAGGCGAAAGCCTGGTCAATGACGCCAGTGGGCTGCTCGCTCTGCAGTTCACCGTTGCCATGGTGGTCGCCGGGACGCGCCCCCCACCGGGCCTTGCCATGCTGGAACTGATGTGGCTGATAAGCGGAGGCGTGTCGATCGGGCTGCTGGCCGCCTTCTTCATTCACAAGGCGTCGCTCAATATCACCGATTCACCGGTTGAAATTACACTCTCGCTTGCAACCCCTTATATGGCCTATCTCGCGGCCGAGGGCATTCACGCGTCGGGGGTGCTATCAGTCGTTGTGTGCGGTTTGTACCTGGGCCGCAAGAACTCCGAGATATTGTCCATCAACGCGCGTCTGGACAGCTCCGCGGTGTGGAAGACGCTGGAGTTCGGCCTGAACGGGATCGTGTTTATCCTCATGGGCCTGCAGCTTCCGCTCATCCTGAACGGCATCCACAACCTTACCGCCGGACAACTGGCGCGCTACGGGGCTACCTTCGCGATCCTGGTGATCGCGCTGAGGATCATCTGGGTGTATCCCGGGGCGGCGATTGCTTCCTGGATCCGGCACAACTTATTGCACCAGGAAGAAGGGCCGAAACCCACCGGCAAACAAATCTTTATTGTGGCCTGGACGGGCATGCGGGGGGTCTTGTCGCTGGCGGCGGCCATCTCGCTGCCTACGGTACTCCAGGACGGCTCTCCTTTCCCGCAGCGCAACGTCATCATCTTTCTCACCTTTTGCGTGATCTTCGCCACCCTGGTCTTGCAGGGGCTGACCCTGCCGGCAGTGATCCGGAAGCTCGGGCTCTCGGCCGGCAGTACTCTCAACATGGAGGAGCAGCAGGCTCGCCTGCTTATCCTGAACACAGTTTTGGAATATCTCAAGGATCTGACGAAAGATTCCAAGCCAGAACATGCGGCCCTGTACGAGGACATGATCCGCCACTACCGTGGCCGCGTCACCCTGATCGAAGCCGGGGGCAAGGAGAAGCCTGAGCAAGAGCTCGCCCTGGCCCGGTATGAGCGCAATCTGACCCAGGAACTACGGGCACTGGAGCGCTCGACGGCGGTGATTTTGCGCAATGAAGACCGGATCAACGACGAACTGCTACGCGTGATCGAGCGGGAACTGGACCTGAGCGAGGCGCGGTACCAGAACTCCTAAAGCATTAACGCTTCTCTGTGCTCTTGACCCACATAATGCCTGCGGCGAAAAAGACGCAGGCTACGGCGAGCGCCAGGATGGCATGCGGCTTGTTACGGTAATGGACCGCCACAGCGGCATCAATCCACCAGACTACGGCCCCCACGAACCAGATAAAGGAAAGATTCCTCATTCGCATCGAGGCTACCTCAAGCATAACGGTTCACAATGCGACAACTCCAGGACGTTTCATTACTTTGGGAATCGCAATCGAAACCTTCGTGCCCTTGCATCCATTCTAGAACCAATTATGACCTAGGTTTTCCCTGAAGTTCGCCGCTTGACCCATACCTTCTCGGCCGCAGGGTGGCCTAACGTAGTGCGGCCGGCGGTGGTCTCAATGGAGATAGTCCGGTCGTAGTTCTTCGCCAGGACACTCACACGGCCACCGGGAGCAATCCCCGCTTGATGGAGAAACAACAATAACTTCGGATCCCGCTCGTAGAGGCTGACTACGGTATATCCCGCATCTTCCCTGGCCTCGGAAAGCAACACGGTTCCACGTTTGCCGCGCTGCTCCGGACTTTCCGGCAAGACCCAATTGCCATGAGGACAGGTTCCCTTGGAGCCCAGCTTTTCCAGCAGTTTGGCCTCAAAGGCCGGCGAGACGGCATGCTCCAGGCGTTCGGCTTCGTCGTGCACCTCGTACCATTCCATGCCGAACATCTCCGCCAACATGCGCTCGATCAAATGATGCCGTAACGCCGTGCGGTAAGCGGTCTTTTTGCCCTTGGGGGTGAGCCGGACAATGCCGTCAGCCTTTACCTCAAGATAACCATCGCGACTCAACCGCTTCAACGCCATGGTTACCGCGGGCGGCGAGACAGATAGCCAATGAGCCAGGGTTGCAGGGATGACCGCCTGGCCTTCGCTCTCGGCTTCAAGAATGGCCTTAAGGTAGTCTTCCTTGGAAATGGTGATCGGGGTCTTCACTTCGGAAACTTCCTAACCTAAAAAGATAGTTTAGCTAAATCTTGGCAAAGGGCCGCCCCGGGGTGACAATTGAGCCCATGTTTGCCCTTCGGCTGCTCGAGCAGTTTGCCCACGTCAGCAATGGGCTTGCCACTCGCTTCAGGAGACAGCAACCAGCACACTTAGAGTTGGGGCAGCGGGGAGAAGAAGCAGCCTATTTCTATCTGCGCCGCCGCGGCTATGTAGTGGTCGCACGCGGCTGGCATAGCGGAAAGGTCCGCGGCGATCTCGACCTGGTGGCCTGGGAAAATGACGTTCTCTGCTTTGTCGAAGTAAAGACCCGAACCAGCCGGAGCTTTGCAACCGCGGAATCTGCCGTCGACGATGATAAGACCCGGGTGCTACGGCGGATGGCTCGCCAATACCTTCACATGCTGCCCATCGCTCCGAACGAGGTTCGCTTCGACGTGTTATCGATTTATTTCGAGGTGGGAAAGCCCGCGGATTATCAACTCTTCCGTGGTGCCTTCGATTGGCATTGATGCAGAAGAGCCGTTAAGTGAACTGCAGATCCCTCGGCTACCCCGGATTTCCTGTTGAAGTTGGTGGCGTTGGCGAACTCCATGCGCCTTTCCTTACTGAAAGGCGCACACGTGGCCTTGTCCTGTGCCGTGTGGCAGGAAATCCGGGTACGCTCCTAATGACACGGAGGGGATGGCTTGATCCGCAACAACCCCACTCAAGCCAAAAGAGGGCTTGAATGGGGCACCCCAATCCTTGGCGGTGTCATTTCTCCCTCAACTTGCCGCAGGCAAGTGGCGCTTCCATTTAGATCGCATGCCGGATTGAGAGAACCGCAGGTCCCTCCACTACGCTTCGCTCCGGTCGGGATGACAATTCATTTTGAAAATCGATGATCCTCGCTATAGCTCCTGTTTTGCAACAAAATTGTCGGCCTGCGGCCCACCCAAGCTGATGAAAAACACCTTCTGTCCAGCCACCGCTCTCCATGGAAGCGCCACCATCCTCTTTGTCATCCCGAGCATCTCAACTTGCCTGCGGCAAGTTGAGGGAGGAATGAACAACGCGAAGGTTGATTGTGGGGAATGTAAGTGTCACAAATGAATTGTCATCCCGACCGGAGCGAACCCGGAAATCCGGGTGAGCGCAGTGGAGGGACCTGCGGTTCACTCGACCAGCACCCAACTCAACCGGAAGCCCGCTTGTTCATTAGGAGCGAACCCGGATTTCCTGCCACGCGGCGCAGGACAGGGCCACGTGTGCGCCTTTCAGTAAGGAAAGGCGCATGAAGTTCGCCAAAGCCACCAACTTCAACAGGAAATCCGGGGAAGCCGAGGGATCTGCAGTTCCGCGGACCATTCCTGGAAATGTTTATCGTCGACGGATTACTTTGCGTCTTCGTATTCCTCGTGCCAGGCCATCTGGATGGCTTCCAGCTTGGGCTCGTTTGACTTTGCGGGGTCGTCCGCAAAGCCCTCCAGCTCGGTCACATACTTGTGCAGATCAGTGAAGCGCACCGTGAATGGATCCAAGTCAGGGAATTTTTCCTGCAGCTGGATACCAATCTCTTCCGCATCGTTCCAGGTAATCTCACGCGCCATCGCTACCCCTCACTTCTCTTCCGCCAGGCTCAGAGGCTTGCCCTCGGAAACATAGTTGCGATTCCACTTGGGTATCTCCACCACGTAGTTGCCGGGGCCTGTGATCACGGCCTGACAACCGAGACGAGAGTTGAGTTGCAAATCCGCCGCCATATCCAGGCGGTCGAGCTCATCGTCATCCGCCGGAGAGAGCGCTTCGCTGCCCTCTTTGGTCCAGAGGTGACAGGTGGTGCAGGCACAGGAACCGCCACAGGCGTGATCGAGAAAAATGTCGAAATGCTCGGCCACGTCGAGGAAGGACATGGGTTTTCCATGATGTCCGTAGGGTAGTGTGCCGTAGGCGAACTCAACCGTGCGGCCCTCGGGAAGAAATGTTACGCGAACCATGTTGTCATTCATGCCGTTACTTTCTTTCAATAAACTCGGCCTGTGCGATGGGATGCGGAGCAGAGGGCCCCTGGCCCAGTTTGTCATCCGCCGATTGCATGGTCTGGCCCTTGATCGCGCTCGATACCGCGGCATCCATCATGAGCTCGGCAAAACGATGGGTTGCCTTGTCCAGCGCTTCGGTGCCGGCGCGCAACGCCTTAAGGTCATCGCCCTGCTTGAGCACGCCTAACTCCGCGCTGAGCGATGCAATCTCGGCCCGCTCATCCTCATCGAGCAGCTTCCAGGCAGGGTTAGCAGGAGCTTTCTCCACCGCGCTGAGAATGGTGTCCGCCTCGTTCCTGGCCTCAACCAGTTGGCGCAGATAGATATCCTGCTCGGCATGATCGAACGATTCAAGAATCATCGATTCCACTTGCTCGTCGGTCAGCCCGTAGGCCGGCTTTACCGAAACCTCCGCCTGCTTGCCACTGCGCTGCTCCAGTGCGGAAACATTGAGAATGCCGTTGGCGTCGATGAGGAATTTCACCTCGATGCGCGGCAATCCAGCACTCATCGGCGGAATCCCCTTAAGGTCGAAACGCGCCAGCGAACGGCAATCCTTGGCCATCTCACGTTCGCCCTGCAAGACGTGGATGGCTACATTCGTCTGCCCATCGACCCCGGTCGTGAATGACTCGGAGGCAGAGGCGGGTATGGTCGAGTTGCGCTGGATGATTTTCGCGACCACTCCGCCGAGAGCCTCGATGCCCAAGGACAAGGGGGTCACATCGAGCAGCAGCATATCCTCAGTCGTCTTCGATCCGCCGCCCAGAATATTGGCCTGCACAGCGGCGCCAAGGGCAACGACTTCATCTGGATTCAGCTCGGTCCGAGGCTGCTTGCCACGGCTGGGCAGCTCAAAGACGTC
Source organism: uncultured Acidobacteriaceae bacterium (assembly GCA_963834205.1). Taxonomy (GTDB): domain Bacteria; phylum Acidobacteriota; class Terriglobia; order Terriglobales; family Acidobacteriaceae; genus PALSA-350. The sequence goes on from CAWIBI010000069.1 coordinate 601,206, forward strand.
GCTGACCAGCCGCTGCACCAGAGGTATCCGGGTGGAGCCTCCCACCAGCACGACCTCGTCGATCTGTCCGGGCGTGAGATGCGCATCGCGCATGGCGTCACGGCAGGAGGGAATGGTGCGGGCGACCACCGGTTGAATCAGCTGTTCAAATTGCTCGCGAGACAGCTCGCGACGGTAGCGGCCGCCTTGCGGGAGCTCGACATCGATCCACGTCACGGACTGCGAAGAGAGCGCGATTTTAGCCTCGATCACCGCCTTCCGAATAGCCTGGATCGCTTCCGGCTGTTGGCGCAGATCGGTTCCCGCATCGCCGGCAATATCATCCAGCGCAATCGCAATCAGAAGATTGTCGATGTCGTCGCCGCCCAGGTGTGTGTCACCGTTGGTGGCGATGACTTCAAAAATGCCCTCATGCAGCTTGAGGATAGAAATATCGAAGGTGCCACCGCCGAAATCGTAGACAGCGATGATTCCCTCTTTTTCGCGATCCAGGCCGTACGCCAGGGCGGCGGCTGTGGGCTCGTTGACCAGGCGCAGTACGTCGAGCCCGGCCATGCGTCCCGCATCTTTGGTCGCCTGGCGCTGGCCGTCATTGAAATAAGCCGGCACGGTGATGACCGCCTGGGTGACAGGCGCGCCAAAGTACCGCTCTGCATTTCGCTTGAGCTGGCGCAGGATGTGCGCGGAAATCTCCGGCGGCGTGAACTCGGTATCGCCAAGACGAATCCGTAATACTTCGCCGGGCTGAATTCCTTCGGCCAGGCGGAAGGGGAAGAATTTCAATTCCTCGGCAACATCTTCGACGCCGCGGCCCATCAGGCGCTTGACCGAGTAGATGGCCCGCTCCGGCGCCTGCAGCAGGGTAGGACGCGCTGCATTGCCGACCAGCATCGCAGGCCGCCCGCCATCGCGCGCGGGAGCCAAAGCCACCACCGAAGGCACCAGGTTCAGACCATCCTCCCCGGGAATGACGACAGGCTTCTCCCCTTGCATGAAGGCAACCAGGGAGTTGGTCGTGCCCAGATCGATACCGACTACGCGCTCATCCGCCATAACTTCTAGGACCCTCCCAGGGTCTCATCCACGTCGCGCAGCAGATTCCGCAGGTAGCTGCGGCGCTGCAGCAACGCGGTCATCGCTTCTTTGGCCGCGGTTTTCTTTGCCTCGTCGTTCTGCTCCCAGGCGGCATCCCAGGCCGACCATAGCCCGCGCACCTGCTCGTCGAGCGAGCTCAGCTGCCCGGTAAACTTGCTCTTCGCTGCCTCGAGGTCGCGCCGTAGCTGGGGATCGTCCTCACCCATCTTCTGGTTCTGGCGCAGCTCCTCGAGTTGCATGTTCAGCTCAAAGACTTCTTCTAATAAATCAGCCGGCACCTTGGAGCCGCGTTCCTCTTCAAACTGCACTCCTTCAAGCTTGAGAAGGTATCGCGTTCGCTCTAGCGGATTCTTCAAGGTGCGGTAGGCATCATTCAGCAGTGAAGCCTGCGCGAGACTCCATTCCTGCTCCTGCTGCGAAGCTCGGGCGTGAACATCGGGGTGCAGCTTGCGGCTATAGCGATAAAACTGCTTTTCCAGCGCCTGCACATCGAGGTCGAGCTTTTGCGGCAAGCCGAAGATGCCGAAGTAATTGGCATCGCGCGGCGCCTGCACCTTTCCGCAGGACCCACAGAAGGGCTCTGCGACCTCGTGACCGCAGGACCAGCATTTTGCCGGCGCACTGACTGTTTCAACTATTTGCATAGGGCGGAGCAGTCCTGGAACCGATTCGCTGCCGGTTCGAGATTCGGCTATGGGCGCTGGCCCATCATTTCGTAGACTTTGCCAGTCAACAGCTTTATGTCAGATCGGATCTCGCGCAAATCAGCACGGATATCAGAAATCTCCGTGCGAATGCCAGAAATCTGAACAAAACTGACAACCAAGCTGGAAACTACGGCGAAAATAGGCAGGCCGATCGCCAGATACAATTGCGTGTTCGTCATCATCGAAAACTCTACTCCATGCGACGAAAATCTACGCCGAAAACGATGAACCGCAACCGCAAGACTTGGTCGAGTGAGGATTAATGAAATTAAAGCCCTGCCGCATCAGCGTCTCTTCGTAATCGAGAATCATGCCGTGGAGGTAGATAAACGATTTGGGATCGACAAAGACCCGAATTTCCTCAAAGTTGTACACGCGATCGCGCTCTCGCGGCTGCGAGTCGAAGCGAATGTTGTAAGACAGGCCGGAGCAGCCACCGCCCTGGATACCGAGGCGGAGTCCCCCCTGTTCGGGAGAGACCCCCTCTTTGGCCATGGCTATGCGAATCCGCTTCAGGGCACGCTCCGTGACCTGGATGCCCTTCTGATTCGGCGCGGCATTCTCCGCGTTGATTACGGCTAGTTCCATTTCGCCTTCTGCTTAGTGAGCAACCGCAGCCGTGACTTCTGCTGTCTCGGTTACGCCGTTCTTCTTTTTCCAATCGCCAATCGCCGCGCGGATCGCATCTTCGGCGAGCACCGAGCAGTGAATCTTAACCGGCGGCAAAGCCAGTTCTTTCACAATGTCGGTGTTCTTGATCTGCATCGCTTCTGCAACCGTCTTGCCCTTAACCCACTCGGTTGCCAGCGAGGAAGAAGCGATGGCGGAGCCACAGCCAAAGGTTTTGAACTTTGCTTCTTCAATAACCTGCGTTTCGGGATTCACCCTGATCTGCAAGCGCATCACGTCACCACACTCCGGGGCACCGACCAGACCCGTACCCACTTCAGACTGGCTCTTGTCCATCTGGCCCACGTTCCGCGGATTGTTGTAGTGGTCAATTACCTTGTCGCTATATGCCATTTTGTTCTCCCTTGCTTGTATCCAGCGCCATCGTGCGTTTACACCAAAAGTGAGATGCCTTTAGTGCGCCTGCCACTCAATTTTTGAAATGTCGATGCCCTCTTTCACCATTTCGTACAGCGGTGAAAGCTCACGAAGTTTCTGCACTACATCGATCACCTTGTCTGCCACGTAATCGACTTCAGCCTCGGTGTTGAATCGTCCCAGGCCAAAGCGAATGGAGCTATGGGCCACATCGTCGCCCAGCCCCAACGCCTTCAATACATAAGATGGCTCAAGCGAGGCAGAGGTGCAGGCCGATCCGCTGGAAACGGCAACATCGTTGATGCCCATTAACAGCGACTCACCCTCGACGTAGACAAAGCTGACGTTCAGGTTGGCCGGCAGACGATGCTCCAGGGAGCCGTTGACGTGGACGTAATCAAGGTTCGAGATGAGCTTGTCTTTCAGCTTGTCGCGTAGCTCGCCCAGCCGTTCGGCCTCTGCAGCCATTTCCTTGCCTGCAATCTCGCAGGCTTCGCCCAGGCCGACAATGCCGGGGACGTTGAGGGTTCCGGAGCGCATACCGCGCTCATGACCGCCGCCGTCGATTTGCGCCGAAATCTGGACCCGGGGATTCCGCCGCCGTACGTACAGTGCGCCGGCTCCCTTGGGGCCGTAAATCTTATGCCCGGTTAACGAGAGGCAATCGATGTTCATGGCATTGACGTCCACCGGGATCTTGCCTACCGCCTGCACCGCATCGGTATGGAAGATGATGTTGTGCTGGTGGCAGATCTTGCCGATCTCGGCGATCGGCTGGACCACGCCTATCTCATTGTTGGCAGACATGATAGTGACCAGGATGGTCTTGTCATCAATGGCCCGCTTCAGATCGTCCAGGTCGATCAGGCCATCCGCCTTAACCGGCAGATAAGTGACGCGGTAGCCATACTTTTCCAGCCGCTTGCAGGAATCGAGCACCGCCTTGTGCTCAGTGACCTGGGTAATGATGTGGTTGCCACGTTCCCGGTACATCTCCGCGATGCCCTTGATGGCCAAGTTGTTGCTCTCGGTCGCGCCGGAGGTGAAGATGATCTCCTTGGCGGTGGCGCCAATCAACTTGGCTACCTGTTCGCGGGCATGCTCCACCGCCTGCTCGGCTTCCCATCCGAAAGAGTGGTTACGGCTGGCGGCATTGCCGAACTTGCCGGTGAAGTAGGGGATCATCGCTTCCAAGACACGCGGATCCATCGGCGTGGTCGCGTGGTCGTCCATATAAATGGGAAGTTTCACCTTTGCGGGGGTCTCAACGGTGCTCATTGCCTCTCCTATCCTCAACATTCTCAACGTTTAGTTCTTCATCCGCCCAGGCTCACCAGCATGGACTCCACCGGTTTGCCGTGGTATCTCTTGCTGGGCTCGTGCTCACACAAGTCCGATACCCGAATAGCCTTTAATACATCCGAAATACTCTCATTCACCTTGCGCAGCGGCTCCTTGATGGTGCAGCTGTCGGTCAGGTCACATCCGTGCGGCCCGGTAGCGCAGGAGGTGATGAAAAGTGGTCCATCTATAGCGCCAATTACCTCAAACGCGGTGATGTCGTCAGGGGACCGCGACAACGCATACCCCCCATTGGTGCCGGCGTGGGAGCGAAGCAGCCCCGCTTTGGTGAGCCGCTGCAGAATCTTGGCCAGCAGCTGCAAAGGGATGCCGTAGGCTTCGGCGATATCCTTGGCACTCAGAGAAGGCATGTCGGCATGCTCGGCCAGGAACTTTAGCGCCATCAAACCGTAGTCTGCCTTCTTTGTGAGCCTTAGCATTCCCGCTTAACCCATGAGATGCAAATCCGACCGTGTCGGTCGCATATTCAGTATACGACCCATTTCCTCACAATCACAACTCGGTTTTGGGGCCGGCATGAACCAAGCAACCAACAGGAAGCTGTTGATATTACGGAACTCTTACACCGTCGGGAGGGCTGCAGGCACTAGCCTACTCAAGAAGATACGGAGCAGGTCGAATGGCCACAGTCATCAATCCGGCGAGCGTAACGACAGAGGCAGCTGCATTAGAAGCCGCGCTGGAGCCGAATCGGGGTAAATTCCACTGGTCATTTGCGTTGATCATCGGCTTCTTCCACCTGGGAGCAGTGGCGGCTTTGTTCGAGTTTCGCTGGTCTGCCCTGGCGGTCTTTGCCGTGACCTGGGTACTTACCCAGAATGTCGGGATTGGGCTGTGTTACCACCGCCTGCTGACGCATCGCGGCTACCTGGTTCCCAGGTGGTTGGAGTACACGATGGCGATCCTGGGCACCATGGCCCTGCAGGGCAGCCCCGTGTATTGGGTCGCCGTGCACCGCCTGCATCATCAGTTCACCGACAAACCAGGTGACCCTCACTCCCCGCGGGACGGCAAGTGGTGGTCGCACATGGGGTGGATTCTGAACGGTTCCTTGCATAACGACAGCGGAATTCTTAAGCGTTATGCCCCGGACCTGATGAAACAGGGTTTCTATCGCTGGCTGAATCGATTCCACTGGCTGCCGGTTACGGTGGTGGGCTTTGCATTGCTGGCCGCAGGGGGTTGGCCATGGGCGCTTTGGGGCGTCTTCTTCCGGGTGACGGTTGGGCTGCACGTTACCTGGCTGGTGAATTCCGCGACCCACATCTGGGGTTCGCGACGCTTTGAAACCCGGGACGATTCCCGCAATAACTGGTGGGTGGCCCTGCTGACAGGCGGCGAAGGATGGCACAACAACCACCACGCACACCCGGTTTCCGCCCGACACGGGATGGCCTGGTACGAGCTCGATGTGAACTACATCGGGATATGGATGCTGGAAAAAGTGGGCCTTGCGACCAAAGTCAACGCCAAGCGGGTTTGACGAGGCTGGTTAACACGGGACAGCATCTGAACGTCTGAGGTTTTCCATGCGCATCTTTTCCCTGCCCAGCTTGATAGCCGGCCTGTGCCTGCTCGCCCTGGCCCCTGGCGAAGTTACCGCCCAGACGACTACGCCGGACACCATCACCATCGACGCCCGCGCAGCGGCCAAGCCGTTTCCTCATTTTTGGGAACAGATGTTCGGCTCCGGCCGGGCGGTGCTCAGTATGCGCGAGAGCTACCGCGACGACCTGCGCCAGGTAAAGCAGATTACCGGCTTTCGCTATGTTCGCTTCCATGCTGTTCTGGACGATGAGGTAGGCGTCTACGGCGAAGACAAGCAAGGCAACCCGATCTACAACTTCGACTACGTCGACCAGATCTACGATGGGTTGTTGGCCAACGGGGTGAAGCCGTTCGTTGAACTGAGCTTTATGCCCAAGCTGCTGGCGGCGCGGCTCGACTACCATCCCTTCTGGTATCACCCGATCGTTTCTCCGCCGGCCGATTACACCAAATGGGACGCGCTCATCCTGGCTTTCGCGCGGCACTTGGTTAGCCGCTACGGCATCGCTGAGGTTTCGAGTTGGTACTTTGAAGTGTGGAATGAACCGAACATTGATTTCTGGACTGGCCGGCCGGCGCAGGAGACCTACTTTCAGCTTTATGACAACACGGCCCGCGCGCTCAAAGCAGTAAGTCCACGGCTTCGGGTGGGCGGCCCTGCAACCGCGCAGGCAGCCTGGGTCGACGCCATGATCGCGCATGCCACGACAAAGCAGGTTCCCCTCGATTTTGTCTCCACCCACGCGTACGGCAACGACACGGCCATGGATATCCTGGGACACGCCGCGGACATCGCGCCTCACCAGATGCTTGGCCCCGCGGTGGATAAAGTGCACGCGCAGATCGCGGCTTCCGCGCGGCCTGATATCCCGCTGATATGGAGCGAATTCAACGCAACCTATATGAGCGAACGGGAGATTACCGATTCGGTTTATATGGGTCCGTGGCTGGCAAAGACGATTAGTGAGTGCGACGGCAAAGTAACCTTGATGTCCTACTGGACATTTTCCGATGTCTTCGAAGAGCAGGGGGTCATCCGCGCACCGTTCTTCGGAGGGTTTGGGCTGATCGCGATCGATCACCTGCCTAAACCCTCTTTCAATGTTTTCCGGCTGCTGCATACGCTCGGCGATCAGCGGCTTGCGGCAGAAGCAAACGATGTGCTGGTAACGAAAAGGAAGGACGGCAGCCTGGTTTTGGCTGCATGGAACCTGGCGGAGCCGGGGGCGACGGTGAGCGCCAAATCCATCACGCTGAAGTTTCAGGGGATTAGCGGCAACGCGGCCGTAAGTATCAGCCGCGTCGACCCAACACACGGGAATGTGCTGGCTGCGTACGATAAGATGGGCGCGCCTACTTATCCCAGCCAAGAGCAACTGAAACAGTTGCGAGAAGTGGAGCGGCCTGAGACGCCCGAAGTCCAGCATCTGCATGACGGGTCTTTTACGCTGGAGATTCCGGCACAGGGATTAGCGGTGGTTGAGGTCGGCGGGTAGGTTCCGCGGCTGCCAAAGCCACGTGAAAACCGTGACGCCGTGACGGGTTCCATTGACGGTTGTCCGCAGCCATCCAGAACCGCTCCAAAAGAACGACGGGGTGGCAGCTTTGTCTATTCTCCCACCGTGCGTTGAAGGTGTGGACGGGTGCCCCACGTTCGCCTCAGCGTACGTGGGACGAAAACGGCGGGGCGTAGCCCCTTCGAACGCTTTTGCCGTGCGCGCAAACGCAACTGTTAGAGAGAACAGTTCTGGAATAGAGTAAAAGCATTCGAAAACACCGTTTTCGGCCCATGTACGCTGGGGCGAACATGGGGCACCCCTCCACACCATCGACCGCGGTTGATAGACCCGGATTTTTCTCAGCTGTACACAAACCTGTCGGCGATACTTTGAGTTCCCACACAGACTCTGCTCGGGCCTTGGAGATGTTGACCCGTGCAGGTCGTCGATGTCAGCCACCATCAGCCGGCCTTCGGAATCCGGCGCTCCGGCACGGGTGCGGCCGGACTGAAACAATCAACTGCAGACTGCTGCAGGCCCAGGCCCGGCCTCTGCAGTTCCCCTTCTACAACGGCGCGCACCTGAGCCGGCTCTCCAACCGCACGGAGATTGAGCAAGAGCTCCAGCTTTGCGGCAGGCGAGGCATTGAGATCCCCTTCGACGATCGGTTCCTCTCCATTTCCGCAGATCGCTGCCTTTATGAAGCCGGTTGAGGAGGTGACAATTGCTTTCAAGTGGGCGATCGGGATCTTCCGGGCCGTGAGAGCGGCATCAAGGTCGTCGAGCAGCGGGCCCAGCAGCATCGCCGGAGAAAGCGACGCCTCGGGTTCGAAGACCGCCCGCAGGTTCAACCAGGCAAGGGCCCCCTCGGCCCGCGCATACTCCGCATAATCAATCTCCAGCGCCTCATCACCGATGGCAATTGTGCCGGAGAGCACCTCGTTCAACCAAGCCGCAACGCCTTGACCTGTCTTCGCGCTTAGCTGACGAATATTAGGGTTGCCCATCTCAGGATATTCCGGGTACAGGTCCGATTTGCTAAAGCAAACCAGATCGGCTTCCTGCAGTTGCTTGTCGAAGAGAAAACGCATGTCGGGATCAGCTTCCTCCTCAAGCATGATGCGGGCGCGAAGCGGATCTACCAGGACGGTGAGCGGCGAAAGCCGATACGAGTCGCTGTACTCCAACAGCGGACGAAGCACGGTGGCCGAAAGGTCGGTGCAGCTGCCTACCGGCTCGGCAAAAATTACGTCGGGGGCATACGCGCGGAGTTCGCCGATGGCGTCGATCAGCTCAGAAAGCCGGCAGCAAAAGCAACCGCCGGTAACCTCTCCGGACTGCATGCCAGACAACGCCGCATAGCGGCTATCGACCAGGTCCTGGCCCTGATCGTTCCATACCATGGCGCTGCGTAGACCGCGCCGCTGCAGTTCTCGCGCCGCGGCCAGGATCAGGGTGGTTTTGCCCGATCCGAGAAATCCGCCCACCAGCACGATCCACGGTCTCGTTGGGGCATTCATGCGCTTATACCTGACTTGTAACGCGGCCACAGGGGACGGTTGGCACCATGGTCCACGGCCGGCTCCCCATCGCACTGGAGCTCAATTACGGTCGAGGGTGAATCAGGAGCCGTCACAGGAAGCGAGCTCAACCGCAGGGAGAATTCGTCCTGGGTAAACACCACTTTTTCTCCCGTCTTCAGCAGCTTCGCTGCCGTTACCTTGGGCTTGACGCCGCCAATGGCGATGACCGCCCCCGGCTGGAAGAACGATAGCCACTCGGCCGCCGGCGTCTGCCCGGGCCACGACTTCTGATGCACATATAAGATGTTGCCGCGGCGGGTAAAGTTGGAATTCGGGTTGTCGCGAAAGTCGCCGCGTTCCGTTTCATAGATGGCGCGCCCATTCGTGTCCAGCCACTTGCCAACTGCCTCCAAGACCTGGACGGATTCAGGCGGCACCGAACCGTCCGGCATAGGACCGATGTTGAGCAGGTAGTTGCCTCCGCCCTGGGCGCACTCGGCCAGGTTGTTCACGATGGTTCGCGGCGTCTTCCAGGCCAAATCGCCGCGGTTGAAGCCCCAGCTATCGTTCAAGGTCATGCAGGTTTCCCACGAGCGGCCTGCCTGGGCGGCCTGGATGTGCTGTTCAGGGGTGGAGAAGTCACCTTGCAGGCCATTGCGGTTATTGACGATGATTTCCGGCTGCAGCTCAAAGACCATTTTGTTCATGCGCTCCGACTCCCACTGCTCCGGGGTCAACGGCCAGTCTACGTCGTACCAGAGGACATCGATTTTGCCGTAGTTGGTCATCAGCTCGCGGATCAGGCCATGGGTGTAAGCAACAAAGCGCTGGCGGGCTTGTTCATCGGTCTCGCAGAGAGCGCCGTCAGGGTGGTGCCAGTCCATGAGGGAATAGTAGAGGCCTACGCGCAGACCCTCGGCGCGGGCCGCGTCTACGTACTCCCGCACCAGGTCGCGCCCCGGTCCCTGTTGCGGCGCGCAGTAGTCCGTCAGCTTGGTGTCGAACATGCAAAAGCCCTCATGGTGCTTGGTGGTCATGACCATGTACTTCTGCCCTGCCCGCCGCGCGAGCCTGGCCCAGTCGCGGGCCGCGTTTGGTTTGGGATGGAAGTGCTTGGCCAACAGCTCGTACTGGGGGATGGGAATGCCCTCAATCTCCATGGCCCACTCATGCTGGCCGAGGACGCTGTAAAGGCCCCAATGGATAAACATGCCAAATTTGGCGGCGTGCCACCACTGCATTCTCTGGGCTCGCGAAGCCTGCTCAGGGTCTGCGGCGCCGGTCCGCGCCGCACTTTGGGCGTGCAGCGCGGGGAAGATGGCCGCGACCGCCGCGGCGGAGCCGAAATGCTTGAGCAGCAACCGCCTGGAGATAGGGTCGATTCTCATTTCGAATAGGCCTCACTTTCGATCGGGTAAAGCAAGACGGACCATTTTGCCACAAGCGAGTGGCAACTGTTATGGTGGGCGGTTGTGCACTTCGCCGACCAAACTCAGGAGAATTTGCAGATGTCATCGTATGCTGTTCCGGTCGTGGAATCGCCCGCAGCGGTTGCGCCGGGCGAGATTTTGCTGATCGCCAGCGGCGACCTGCGCCAGTCCGCAAATAAGGTCTGCTGGCCGGCACAGGCCGAGATGGAAAAGCAGCTCACGGAAGCGCTGCGTGCCGAGGGCTTCACGCTGCGCCGCGCGCACCCTTACAGTGACGATCTGGGGCACGGCTTCATCTCCAGCCAGCGCATGGGTATGGATGTGTTCACGAAGATCCATCCCGATGCGCCGGTCATCGTCGCCGAAGCGGTATGGCAGTACAGCCACAATGTGTTCTCCGGATTGCAGCATCATCGCGGCCCTATCCTCACCGTAGCCAACTGGTCAGGGCAGTGGCCCGGCCTGGTAGGCATGCTGAATCTGAATGGCTGCCTGCACAAGGGCGGAGTAACCTTCAGCACCCTGTGGAGCAAGGACTTCAAGGATGAGTTCTTCCGCAGCGGCTTGCGCCAGTGGCTAACGCACCATGCGATCCAACATGATTCGAGCCATGTGCACGACCTGGACTTATCCGTTCTGCCGAGCACGGAAAGAGAGTTGGGTGCGTCATTGGCGCGCGATCTGCGAACGCGCAAGGCAATTCTCGGCGTCTTCGATGAAGGCTGCATGGGAATGTATAACGCGATCATCGAGGACTACCTTCTGAATCCCACAGGAGTCTATAAGGAACGGCTCAGCCAGTCTGCGTTGGTGGCGGCGATGGCTAAGGTAACCGACAGCGAAGCGCAGGCCGTGCGCAACTGGCTCGATAAACGCGGGCTTACCTTCGTCACCGGCGCCAACGAGGAAACCGACCTAACCGACCGGCAGATTCTGGGGCAGTGCAAGATGTACGTCGCCGCGACACGGATGGCCGACCAGTTCGGGTGCGATGCCATCGGGATCCAGTACCAGTTGGGTTTGACTGACCTTGCGCCGGCCTCCGACCTGGTAGAGGGGCTGCTCAATAACGTAGAACGGCCGCCGGTCTATGACGGCAACGGGGACGCCAACGGACGGGAACTGTATGCGGGGAAAGCGCTGCCGCACTTCAACGAAGTGGACGAATGCGCGGGGCTGGACGCGCTGGTCACCAACCGGGTGTGGAGCGCCATGCGACTTGACCCGGCTACCACGCTGCACGATGTTCGCTGGGGAGAGCATTACAGTGGGAGCGACATCGACGAATTTGTCTGGGTGTTTCAGATCTCCGGCGCCGTTCCTGCTTCGCATATCGCGGGTGGTTATGCCAAGGCCCGCAGCGAACGGCAGCCCATCATGTATTTCCGCCTGGGTGGGGGCACCCTCAACGGGGTCTGCAAGCCGGGGCACGTAGTGTGGAGCCGGGTTTTTGTGGAAGGCGGCGCGCTGCATGTGGACCTGGGGCGGGCCACCGCGGTCGAACTACCTGCCGAAGAGACGGCGCGACGGCTGAAGTCAGTCACCCCGCAGTGGCCCATTATGCATACCGTGCTGCACGGTGTTTCCCGTGACCAGTTCATGGCCAGACATCGGGCGAACCACCTCAATGTGGTCTACGCTCCGACCAGCCAGGTGGCCGACCAGGCGCTCGCGGCCAAGGCCTCGATGATGGCGGAACTGGGAATTCATGTGCACGTTTGTGGAGACTGATCTCGTTTCAACAGGAAAGGACCCGCGCGTCGATGCTCGTGCCCCAGTCTACTGAGTCGAAGGAAGCCCAGGATACGCCACAGCCACTGGTTCCAAAAGGCCTGGCGGTGCTGTTCTTCCTGGTGACCGCGTTGTTTTTTCTCTGGGGAGTTCCCAGCAATCTGAACGACGTTCTCATCCGCCAGTTCATGAAGTCGTTCGCCATTTCCCGCTTCCAGGCGGGACTGGTGCAGTCGGCCTTCTACATGGGTTATTTCCTGCTGGCTATTCCGGCTGCGCTGTTGATGCGCAAGATGGGATATAAATTCGGCATCGTTGTGGGGCTGCTGCTGTTTGCCAGCGGAGCCTTCCTTTTTTGGCCCGCAGCCCTGCTGGGGCGGTACGGCTTCTTCCTCTTTGCGCTCTTCGTGATTGCCAGCGGGCTTTCTTTCCTGGAGACAGCCTCCAACCCGTTTATCGCCCAGTTAGGAGCTCCTGAAAGTGCTGCCCGCCGCCTGAATTTCTCCCAGGCCTTCAATCCTCTGGGCGCGATCACCGGGGTGCTGGGGGGCACGGTCTTCATCTTCTCCGGCGTTGAACTGACAAACCAACAGGTGGCCGTAATGCAGGCCGCCAACACCTATGAGGCCTACCTGCGGCGAGAGACCATGCGCGTGGTGGTCCCTTACCTGGTTGTGGGGATGATCGCCCTGCTCTGGGCCTTCATGATCTCCCGAACCAAATTTCCTGCCATTGCCCGGGAGCATGAGGAAGATGCGCAGGATCACGGCAGCTTCAGGGAGCTGTTGCGTTATCCGAATTTTCTCTTTGCCATCGTTGCGCAGTTTCTGTACGTGGGCGCCCAGGTGGGGACATGGAGTTACTTTATCCAGTATGTGCAGGATGGGACCCATGAGCCGGAAAAGATCGCGGGTTATTTTCTTACCGGCACGCTGGTGGCTTTTGGCGTGGGCAGGTTCAGCTCCGCGGCGCTGATGCGCTACGTCAAGCCGGCGTACCTGATGGGCATTTATAGCCTGGTGAATATTGGGCTGGTGGCGGTGGGGGTTGCCTTTCCAGGCTGGGTGGGGCTTTGGGCGATCTTCATTACCAGCTTTTTCATGTCGGTGATGTTCCCCACTATTTTCGCCCTGGGCATTGATGGGCTGGATCAGAATACCAAGATCGGCGGGTCGCTCATTGTGATGGCCATCGTTGGGGGCGCCGTGCTCACTCCGCTGATGGGCTGGATTTCACAGACACAGCACAGCATCGCGCGAGCGTACATGGTTCCGCTTTTCTGCTACTGCGGAATCGCACTTTACTCGTTTGTCGGAGTGCGCATGAAACCAAGAGAGGCTTCGGCGTGAAGAGACCTCTGATGGCCGCATTGCTGATGATGATGACCGGCGTGGCGGCCATTGCGCAACATCCTGCACCAGATTGGCAAACACGGGTGGCCCAGGTTATGCCGTTGCTCGGACATCGCAACTGGATCATGATCGTGGACTCGGCGTACCCACTGCAAAGCTCCGCGGGTGTGGAAACGCTGGAGACGAACGCGGACCAGCTGGAGGTGCTCCGCAAGGTGCTGGCGGCGATCGATAGCTCGATCCAGGTGAGACCCATTGTCTACATGGATGCGGAGCTTCCGTACGTCACCGAAAAAGATGCTCCGGGAGTGACCGCATACCGGGCGGGAGTGAAGTCCGTGCTGGGTGGACGGCCGATCACGTCACTACCCCATGAGCAGATCATCGCCAAGGTAGATGAGGTGGGCAAGACATTCCACATCCTGGTTCTTAAAACGACCATGACGGTTCCGTATACTTCTGTCTTTCTGCAGCTGAATTGCAAGTACTGGAGCGACGATGCGGAGGCACAGCTGCGCAAGGCAATGGGCGCAGCAGCGGCAAAACGATAACGGCGTTATCGATCGTATCCGAAGCGCGCATGGTTGGGGGTGCTGTGATCAAAGAGTCTGCGTGACCACCTCCATAAATCCAAAACCGTGAGTGGGTGGCCCAGGTCTCGCTTTTGAGACCTGGGGGTTATGCAGAGGGACCCGAAGCGAGGCAGGTGCTAAAAGAGGAACCGTCCCTGCACCACTACGACACGGCCAGAGACCGTCGATTCTTGACTCGACCCATAGGGGCTGGTAGGTGCGTTGATATCGAACGCAAGTTGGCCCAGGGTACTGGGGTTGGACGCATTGGATAATGGCGACCCGAAGTTCACATGGTTCAATGCGTTGTAGGCCTGCGCACCAATCTGGAATGTGATCGATTCATGTTTGAAGACATCTTTATAGACGTTCAGGTCGAGATCTGCATAATGAGGGCCATAGAAAGCATTCCGTGGCACGTTGCCATAGTTGGTTTGCGGGTAGGGCCCCGGTCCGAACGGCACAACCGCCCCGGAACTTGTAGAAGTCAGGGCCTGCCCATTGAAGATACCTGGAGTCTGGAAGCACGGACTGGAGTAGGAGTTGCATTTGTGGTTGAAATTATTATTCAGCACCTGCGCAAGCACCGTGCTAGCTCCACCTGTTCCATTGGACCCCAGAGCAGACTCTGCATTGACATTGAAGACGCTAAAGGGTTGTCCGGAACGCCAGTACGCCTTGCTGCCCACAGTCCATCCAGCGGCCGCTAAAGCAACGAATTTATTGCCGAAGTGGTTGGGTTCGACATAGACCAGGTCGACCAGGAAGTTGTTGCGGATGTCGTAGTCGGAGCTTGAATACATGAGCCTGGACGGGATATCCGCTGTTATCTGAAAAGGTATGGATGTATTGCCGTTGTAAGGGAGCTGTGAGTTGCCTCCATTGGAGATGTCATCCAGTGAATGCGCGTAGGTGTACGAAACGTTGGTCGTCAGACCTCGACGGTCGAAATGCTTGTACTGCACGGAAATCCCGTCGTAGTTGGAGATTGCATTGTTGGTGAAGCTTTGAACCTGGGCGAAGCGGGGATCCGGCGAATTGATTGGGATATCGTCAAAGGTTCCGCTTCCATAACTGCCGTAGAGGGAAGTGCCGACACTTTGATTCAGGTGGTTGTTGGCGATGAACAGGTTATAACCGTGATTGCCGGCATACGAGAAAACTAAAGCGTCGCTTGGGGTGATCTGCCGCTGAAGTTGCAAGCTGAACTCGGTATATCGCGCGCTGTGGAAGGTTTGCGGCGTGGTCACATAGTTTGGCGGCGAGAACGGGATCCCCTGCGCCGATAGGGCGGTCGCGATCTGGTTGTAGGTAGCTCCCTGAGAAAATCCGTTCAGCACGGCGTTAGCCGAACCGGCTGCGACGGCATGTGCACTGCCCCCGCCCTGGCCAACTGTTCCCGAGACCACGGCCGCAAAATACCGGTTGGGGAAGGAAAGGAAGGTTTGCTCGAGGACGAGGCCGGGAAAGCTGTCAGAAAACAATCCTACGCCGCCTCGCACCACGGTTTTTCCGTTACCACGAATGTCCCAATTGAACCCCGCGCGCGGTTGCAGGATTCCCCACTCGATCGCCGGGGCAAAGCTGTTGTGCCCGGCGGAAAGGGTTGCATTGTAGGGGGTGTCCAGAGTTGCGGAAGAGTCAGGAAACCCTCCAAGATATTGCGTATAGCAGCCATCGTGGCAAATGGGATTGCCGTTGCGATCGATGCGGAGGCCGTAGTCGATGGCGAGGTTGGGGAGTGCCCGCCACTCGTCCTGGGCATAGATTCCAAGGTTATAGACGGCGTTGTGGATGTTGGCAAACCGCGGAAAGCCCTGGACAAAGAAGGAACCGTTGCTTCCAGGCAGGGCCCCCCCACCTAAATCGGCCATACTACCGAAAGTATAGAAACCGCCATAAGCAGCTGTCTGTAGGCTGACGTCGGTAAAGTTATACCTCTTGAAGTCGAATCCCACTCTAACGTTATGGTTCCCTTTTACCCATGAGAGGCCATCGACAATTTGGTATTGCGAAGTGTTGGTTCCTCCTGGGAAATCGTCCCAGACCGCACCCAGCGTGGTGGCGTCCGCGAAAAAGGAGAACTGTCCGAGGCCAGCCAGCGAATTCGTTCCACCGTCATTGCTTTGGTTGAATTCTGTAGGCGAAGCTGCAAGTGCGGCCGATAGATTAGCCGGTCCGAAGACCCCGGCCGTGTAGAGCGAGGACGCGAGAAATTGATTGATCAGGTTAGGAGTGAAGCTGTAGGTATCGTTGAGTTGTCCGGTGTAATTTGGCTGAATACTGACCATGTTCCAGGCCGGATTGATCAGACTTACCAAAGAGGGCTGTTCGCCCTGGTCGTCGGTTACGCGGAAGAAGATTCTATGCTTGTCGTTGATATTCCAATCGAGACGTCCTGCCGCCAGCCACTCCCGGTTGAGTCCGCCGACATTCACGAAAGCTGAATCGATGCAGCTTTCAGCGGCGTTGGTGCCCAGGGTTCCACCGGTCGCGTAGTCCGGTGTGCCAGCCAGGCTCCCGCAGCCGTAGGTACCTGACGTATCTTGCTGCGACCCGGGTCCCGTTACCACCGGAATCGCGTTCGCATAAGCCGCCGATGAGTTCGTTCCCGCGAACATCGCACCGTACAAAGCTTTGCTGCCGGCGGAGAGGTTGGGATTGGCTAAGATGCTGGCTTGCATCGCCTTGGAAGGCAGATTGACAAAACCGGTACTGGGTTGAACGTATCGAATGCCTTCCGTGTCCGCGAAAAAGAAGAGTTTGTCGCGCTTGATGGGGCCGCCGATCTGTGCAGCGTATTGATTCGACACGGCCTTGGAACGGGGAATGCCTGCCTGATTATTAAAGAAATCATTGGCGTTCAGGCCATCGCTGTTGTAGTTCCACTGCGCCAATCCGTGAATCCGGTTGGAGCCGGACTTGGTGGCATAGGTTTCGATGATGCCGGCCTGGCGTCCGTACTGCACGCTATAGCCATTTTGCACCACGGCTGCCTGGGCGATCTCCTGCTGGCCAAGTGTCAAATTGGAAGAACCGGAGTTGGCGATGTTGTAGAGCGAAATCGAATAGTCGGCGCCGTTGATCACGGCCAGGTTCGAAAGGCCGGGAAGCCCGTCGGAAACAATGGAGCCGAAGCCCTGAGTACCGGCGCCCATAACCACCCCCGGCACGGTATACGCAATAGTGGTAATGTCGCCGCCCGGCGCCGGCAGGTTCTGGAACTGTTCGGTGGTAAACGTGGTGGTGGTGTTAGAGGTCTGGGTATCGATCAATTGCACGTTGTTGGCGTTGACCTCGATCTCCTGGACACTGGCAGTGGGAGTCAACGTCACATTGACGGCTGATTGTTGGCCGGTCAAAACCTGGACCGTGGTGGAGACGGAACGCAGGCCCGGAGATGTAGCCGATACCTGGAATACGTCTGGCTTCAGAAAGGGAGCAGTAAAGCGGCCTTCTTCATTGGTGGTTAGATTCATCGAATCGCCGGTGGCTCTATCTGTAACTGTGACCGACGCATTGGGAACGACCGCTCCGCTCGAATCCGTCACGGTGCCATTGATGCTGCCCGTGGTCGCGTTTTGGGCGTTGGCCGATGGCTGCAGAACTTGAATGGTTGCTGGAACACCGGCAATGGTTGCGAGGATGACTGCTCTTCTGGCGAATTCCTTAACGTAGAACCGCATAGCTCCTCCTTGAAGTGATGTTCTTAGCTGATTCCGTCTTTGATTTCTTTCTTGCGATCCCGATCATGACGGCCGGGCCCGTGGTTGCCCGTGGCGGCTGTGACACCGGTGCGGTGACAGCAACGCCCCGAAACTCAAGGGCCTACCAATGTGAACTATGGTCGCGGCGATGCTTCGCGGCAATATCCACTTGCGTCGATTTCGTAATAACCATTCGTTGATGAAGCTGCGTGGAGAGCTAGCTCTCCCTTTAATAGCGGTGCACGCTGGCGACCGTGATTGTGCGGTATTTTGATATGGTTTAACTGCATTTCGATTTGTCTCACAAGTGGCTGGACATGGAACCGCTGGAGACTGAGAGGAGATGAACTGGAGATTGAATGACTAGCTTTCTCTCCTGCCTGGAAAATCAGTCAGCCCTCAAAGGGAGGATGAAAATATCCTAAATTTCGGAAGAGACATGGATCCTCTCCCTATTTCCGTAGCAGCCAGCAAGGGACACGCAGGTTAGGACTATAGGCGTTAAAGCATTTTCACTTCTGGTGCTTACAGAGCAATCGGTCCGGAAGTGGCTTTTCCTAAAGAAAAGCCACACTTCGCCGCGCTTCCCTGTGCAGAGTAGAAGTGAAAATGCTCTAAAGGGAGCGACACGATAAAAAAGGGAGGGCAAATTCGCCCTCCCTTTCCAGGCTGCGGTCACTCTACATTCGCGGTGGCTCTTCTCCTTTGGGACTCAAAAATAGAATTTGCCGACAAGCTGGACCGCGCGCCCTCCCGTCGGATCCCCGTTGTAATCCGCTGTCGTCGAACCCGCGACAGAGGTAACAACGCCGAAGTAGCCCGCTCCGTCGGTGTAGTTGCCGTCCGGCCCGTTGAAGTTGGCGTGGTTAAAGGCGTTGTACCCCTCCAGGCGAATCTCAATGTAGCGGGATTTTTCAGCTCCTAACGGGAAATCTTTGTAGAGGCTTAGGTTGGTGTAGTTAAAGCCAGGCCCGTGGAAGAAGTTGCGTTTGACATTGCCGAGACTGCCAACGGGCTCCTGAGAAAACAGCGTCGGGTCGAACCACTGGTGATTCGAATTGCGGGGATTGAACGTCTTGATGTTGAAGCTCGAGGTATCGGGTGTATCGGGGCAACTGTAAAAATTAAAGGCGTTGCAGTACAGCGATTGAATAGCACCGTTGTCCTCAATCGTGACGGGAAATCCGGTCTGGAGAGCGGTCACGCCCGAGATGTGCCAGCCGCTGAGACCCTCACGGAGCGCCAGATTGTCATGCCAACTGCTGAAGATTGGCACCTCATAGTTATAGGACGTAGACAAGCGGTGCCGCGCATCGTAATCCGAGTCGCCATAACTAAGGTATTGGTAGCCGGGAATGGTGACGGTTCCACGCCCGTTGAAACCGGAGCTCTCCAGCCCTGAAGCGTTGTCGAGCCCATGGCTATAGGTGTAGGCGACAGTGAAATAAAGACCATGGGAGGTCCCCTTGGTCAAGCTCGCCTGGAATGAGTTGTAGTTGGACCCACCGTCGGTGAATTGCTGTCCCATGCTTGCGTACCAGGGGATCCCGTTGAAGAAGGTTCCTTGTCCCGCGGTCCCCGGAACAATAGCCGGTTGGGTGAAGTATTGCGGGAAATCGATAGAGAGTCTCCCTCCGTCGGACGCGCAACTTGGATTCGCCAGGCAGGCTGCATGGCCGGCTGCAGTAATTGGATCAGCCTCATAGGCGCGAACCAACTTACGACCCAACGAGCCCACATAGCCCAGTTGAAGAACCATGTTGGACGGCAGTTCCCGTTGAATGTTCAGGTTGAAGTTGTAGACGTACGGGACGGTGTACCTGGTTGGGTAGGTGCTGATCGATAGCTCCGCGTAGTTGGGCCAATTCAAGGGCGTCCCGGCGGCCGGGTAGACGTAGGGAAAAGGGTTGGCTTCCGTTTGACCGCTGGAAACATCCGTGAAGGGATTGGCGAATGCCGGACTTCCACCGAAGTCGGCTGCTCCGAAGGAATTCTTGAAGCCCGGCGGATCGCCGAGGTTTTGCAGTTGGCCTTCTTCCGCGTCCCGGTTCCAATAAATGCCGAATCCGCCGCGGATAACGAACTGATGAGCGCCGTTAGCCCCCAACAACTTGGAGGGGCCGGAACTCGGCGACCAGGCGATACCCAGGCGCGGACCGAAATGATCGAATTTTGCAGTAGGGCCGCCGGCGATGTTGCAGCCTGGATCCCGGGAATAGGTGAGCGCCGGAGGACCTCCAGGATAGACGTTGGAGGTTTGGCTGCCGGTATTCCAGCAAGCGATACCGAGACCATTAAACTGATGGTTCTGGTAGGGTGCTTCCAAATCCCATGCGATGCCAAAGTTAACAGTCAGGTCGTTCGAAGCCTTCCAACTGTCCTGGGCATAGGCATAGTACTCATGGCCGATAGCCGCGATGACGCTGCCGGAAGCCTGCGAATATTGATCGGGAATGCCGAGCACATAGTCGAGGATCGGATCTCCGGAGCTGTAGGTCCCACCTCCCGCGAAGGTGTAGTTTCCATTGTTGCTGGCATAGTAAGGATTGTTCACTCCGAACTGCTCGTAAGACACGCCAAACTTCAAGGTGTGGTTGCCAAAGATCTTACTGAAATTATCCGCCCCGGTGAGGTTGGTGTCTTTGCGCGGTTGGGGACCCTCGTCGGAAAAGCCAAGAAAAGCAGCGCCGCCGGTCGCGGTGGTGCCGTTCAGGCCGCTCACCGCGATGAGCGGGAGGTTGGCTTGGGGACTTTGGGGTGAAATACTAAAGCCGTAAGAACTAGGCTGAACGACCTGCGCAGGTTCCACGTCAGCGAAGTTAAAGCGGAAGTAGCCGGCACGCAACTCGTTCAAGGCTGTGGAACCCAGGGTGTGGGTCCAGGACGCCATAAAAATCTTGTAGTGCTCCGCCTGTTTGGCTGCAAATCCAGGCAGGTCTGAACCGCCGTAGCTCAACGCGCTCGCGCTCGGGCTTGATTGGATGATGCTGGAAGCCCAAAGGGAATCGTTCTGCGAAAGATGATAATCCAGGCGGACGATGGCCTGATCCTGCGCTCCGGTGTTGGGCGCGTTGAAGGAGTAGTAGGAACCACCGCCGATGGTGGTATTCGCGGCGGGTACAAACTGTTGCAGTAGTTTGGCGGAGATAGGGTTGTAGCTGCCTGGCGCTATCTGCACGTTGCCTGTAGGGAAGCAGGCGTTCCAGGCGGTACCGGCGGCGCAGCCCCCAATGGCAAACGGAAGCGAATTCGAGGAAAGACCGACGGCACTGTTGGTACCGTCATTCGCGACATTGTTGTCGCCGCTGAAATCTCCGCTAAGCTGGGCCGGGCTGAACACCGGTGACACTTGCGTTTGCCCGACCTTGTTCCTGAAGCCCTGATAGGCAAGAAAGAAGAACAAGCGATTCTTGAGGATCGGGCCACCTAGAGTTCCACCATACAAGTTCTGATGAAAATTGGGTCGGCTGGGGGAGAAATAATTCCCGTTGGTGAGAAACGTGTCGCGGTAGAACTCAAAGCCGCTTCCGTGAAACGTATTGGTACCCGACTTGAGGACTTGGTTGAGAATAGCTCCGCTGTTGCGGGCAAATTCCGGGTTGAGGGTACTGGTGACTATGTTCTCTTCCGCCAGCGCGTCCGGATTGACCGAGATCCCTTCATCCTGCAAGGAGACGTCGGTGATGTCGGCGCCGTTCACCAGGTAGGCGTTGCTTTGCGTCTGGCTGCCATTGGCTGAATAGCTGCCAAATCGATCACTCGATTCCACCGTGCCGGCCTGAAGCTTTTGCAAACCGGTTACGTCGCGCCCGAGCATGGGCGCCTCTTCAATCTGTTGCGCGGTAAATACTTCCTTCAACTGGGTATCCGAAGTTTCCACCTGCACAGCGGCAGCCTCCACACTCACCGTCTGCACGGCAGACCCCACGTGCAATTGGGCGTTGACCTCGCGATTGGCATTCACGTCCAGCATGAGGCCGGTCGAGGAGAACTTCTCAAACCCGGTAGCGGTGATCTCAACCGTGTAGGGACCACCAATCTGAAGTTGAGGGAAGATATAGTAGCCGTGGCTGTCCGTCGTTCCCGTGGTTGTGATGCCCGTACTGGTATTCACGATCGAGACTGCGGCGCTGGGGACGGCCGCACCGGTGGTATCAGTCACTGTGCCATGTACGGCCCCGTAGATGATTTGTGCGCTTGCTGATTGCGGCGAGACGGCGATGCCCAGAAGCAGCAACGGAGTTGCGATGCGTGTGAGCAGCCGCGAGGCAGCCCGGGCGTTGGTCAAGAGCCTTCTTGAGTCGAGCACTGTAATCCTCCATTCTCTGAAGTGCGCGTGCAGAAGCTGGTGTTGATCAGTAGCCTTAACTGCAAAACTGCGGCCCCGGGATGCGCGTGGGCCGCCTGCCTAGGAACTATGGTCGCTGCTAAAGATTCACAGCGACAATATCCACTTGAGTCGATTTCCCATTGGTTCCGCAAAGCCAATGCCGGCGAGAGCCGGCGCTCTCGCTAAACCAACCCAATGCACGCAGCCCGCCAGAATTGCGGGGCGTTTTGATTTGTTTAATTGCCATTAGGATTTGGTTAACAATTGCGGGCATTCAACGGGCTGGAGATCCAGAGGAGACGTGCTGGACATCTATTGACGAGCTACCTCTCCCGCTCGAAACTCACTTTGAAGCCCCAACGGAATATGAAAGTCTCTCGAATTCAGAAGGAGAATGAGAGATGTATGGGTTTTCGTAGCGGCGCATGGGCGCCTGAGTCTGGATTGGTTTAAACCCGATGAGCACTCAAAGGCTTGCTCGGAATACCGCTGGATCTTATGACAACAATGTCGGGGTCTACCGCTGACGGTGGTTGTTCAACAGAAAAAAGGGACCGCCGAAGCGATCCCTTTTCTGCTGGTTGGATGGGCAGCGCTTTTAGAACTCGATGCGCAGCGAGAGCTGTAGAACGCGGGCTCCATTGTTTAAGTTTCCAGAAGGGACGACGGTGTAGCTGGTGTTGCCGAATTGGCTGCTGGTTATGTCCTGTTGATCCAGGCCGTTGTAGGCATTGCTCGCCGGCAAGGCGAAGTTCGGATGGTTGAGTGCGTTGAATGCGTCTGCCCGGAAGTTGGCTTTGACCCGGTCCCCGTAGATGGGGAAGTTCTTCGCCAGGCCCAGATCGGCATTGAAGAACTTAGGTCCACGCAAGCCGTTACGAGGTCCGATCTGGAATCCGATCGGACCTTCATAGGCGTTTGACGCCTGGTTTCCGCCGTTGGCCTGGTTGGCGAAGAGGTTGACGCCTCCGCCTTGCAGCTTTTGGAGTTTCGTAGCTGTGGCCGACTTAGGGCCGATCAGGATGGCAGGGGCATCGTTAGAGTAGCTGGCGACGAAGGCGTTGGAGTTGGTCCCCCAGGCATAACCGGTATGCCAAGAGGTGATACCGCTGATGCTCCATCCGCCGATGATTTCGTTCGTCAAGGTCGAAACCGAGGGCGCAAACGCCTTGCCTCTGCCGAAGGGCAGCTGGTAGACAGCGTCCGCTGTGACGAGTTGCTGCACATCGAAGTCAGAGTTAGCCCGGCACTCGCGGGGACGGATGGCGTCGCAGACCAGGCCGACGCCGCCGATGCCGGTATCGCCCGAGGAGTTGGCGAATAATGAGATGTTATCGATGGAGTGCGACCAGGTGTAGTTGAAGTCGAAGTTTAGACCGTGGGAGAAGTTTTTCTGCAGGGTGAGCAGCAAGCCATTGTAGCTGGAGAATCCTTTGCTGCCGTAGAAGGTGTTCTCGGAGAACTGGGCAGCCGATCCAACGTTGAGCGGCGCACCGGTGTCTGAGAGGAACTGGACCGTGTCACCGAAGTCGCCCCGCTCCACGAACGAGCCAAAGTTAGCGACCAGGAACGAGGTGTAGCTCTGGCCGTTTTGCGGACCGATGACATTTTCAAACCAAGGCTGGGGAACGACGGTTGTGGAAGTGGCTCCGTTCCTGAGCTGCTGGGTGACGGAAGCCATGGCTTGGCTTAGGGTCTGGCCAGACACGGGATCGGGAAATTCCAGAACCTGGTTGGCGTCGGTCTGGGCCAGGAGGCGGCGACCGAGGCGGCCGGCGTAGCTAAGCTTCAAAACCGTGTCGGCCGCGAAGGCATGTTGCCAACCGCCATTGAAAGCGATGGAGTACGGAGTCTTCAGCCGGGGGTCGATGGTGGCATTGAAGGCCGAGCCAATCTGCAGACCATAGGGTACGCCGTTGGCTACGAAAGGCTGGTAAGGCGGCGTGGGCGTTGCGGGCGGGGTGATGGAAACGTTGGAGATGCCGTTCTTGGCGTCGAGCCGCGGGCCGGTCTTGATGGAATCGTATGGGTCGCCCGAGATTCCCAGTGAGGTAGGCAGGGTCTGCTGGAAGAGGTAGGAATCCTCATCCTGAGTGGCCTGAATCGCAAAGATGATTGTGCGGTCGTAGACGATGCCCGCGCTGCCGTTGAAGACGCTCTTCTGGTCCCAGCTGGGGTTGAAAGCAAAGCCAACACGCGGAGCGAAGAGATGGTTCTCGGGCTGATACAAAGGAGGGCCGTTATTGGCCTTGCCGCCAAGGACGTAGCTGATCAGGGGAACGGCAGTGGGACCCGTTTGGGAAGCATTGCTCTGTTTGATGCGAGCGTCGAAGTACTGGTCGAAGTAGGTGTTGATGGTGCTCTCCAAGCCCCGCGTTTCATAGGGCACGGAGAAGTTCTGATAGTTGACGCCGTAGGAGAGGGTGAGGTTGCGGTTGACCTTCCAGGTATCCGCGGCATAGACCTGGGTCTGGTAGTAGCGGTAGTAGCGCTGATCGCCGGTCAACTGAGGCAATACCGCGCCTTTGGCGGTGTAGTTGAAGTCGGAGGAAACTTCGGCGATGCGGCCCAGCATGAAGAGGAAGGACTGGTCGTAATCGTATACAGCCTCGTTCGATGTGCCGATATCGGCGGGGCGGAGGCTGGGGTTTCCAGTTCCGCAATCGCCGGGGGTGGGGCCGCACAGGGCCAAGGTGTAACCTCCCGGTCCGATCTCGGTCGCGTTGTAGTCGATAATGGTCGTATTGTGCGCCAGGATGTCCTTAAACGTGCCGCCGAACTGCCAGGTATGGCTCCCCTTGGTCCAGGAGAAGTCGTCTCCAACAACAGGGATGGGGATGCGACGGGCCTGTGCGCTGGGATTGAGATAGAGAGAAGAGGCAAGAGCGGGCCCAGTGCCGTCGCTAAAGGTTAAGAAGGTTGAACCCGTTGGATTGAAGGTATTCGGGAAGGAGTATTTCTGAACGGTCTCACCGGCGTAGATGCGGTTGGTCTTGTTGGCGCCGATCACCCAGTTGTGGCCCACAACGGCCGCGTAGGTGCGATCGATGAAGGGGTTGGTTATAGGGTCGCCGGCAAACTCGTTCGGATTCTCGACAGAATTTTCGCGGGCGATCGTGAACCGGCCGTAGATGTTCATGCGCTGGTTCAGGTTGTAGTCCATCCTGGCAACGTAGTTGGTTTCGTAGTCGTCATCCGGGGCGTTGAAGCTGAAACCGCCGGAGTTGACGCCATCGCCAGTTGCTTGGTTGTTGGAATGCGGGAAGCGGGCGGTGAACCCGGCCAGCCAGGTTGAGCTCGTGCCAATGCCCGCTGGGTCGAGCGCTTGTATCTGGGCAGGAGTGAGGTAAGAGGTGCCACCGGCGCTGTTGAGATAGCCCAGGGTGCCGTCGCGCAAGTTATCGAGGGGTACAGTCCTCTGAACCAGTTCGGAGCTGATAATCCGGGAATCGTTGAAGTCGAAGAAGAAGAAGAGCTTGTTCCGCAGGACTGGTCCGCCGATATTGCCGCCGAACTGATTCTGGATCAGATGATTGCGGGGAACGATCGGAGTCGCATTGTTGCTGAACCAGCTATTGGCCACCAGGGAGGGATCGCGATGATACTCATTGATGTTCCCGTGAAACTGGTTGGTGCCGGACTTGGTGACAAGGCTGAATTGGCCACCGCCCGCGGGGCCGGCGTTCGACTGAAGCCCGGCGACGTTGCCGTGGAACTCTTCGACGGAATCGACTGGGGCGTGGCCCACAATGGTAAATCCGCTGGTAATGCCGGCGCCAGAGTTGCTCTGCACCGCGTTGCCCGTGGCGAAGTCATTGACGTCCAGGCCATCGACGGTAACGTTATTCTGGTCGACGCGGGCGCCGGTTACGGCGCCCGTATCGGTGACGCCAGGCTGCAGCGTGAAGAGCGCGATAGGGTCGCCCCTCTGCTGCACGGGAAGGTTGTTTAGCGCCTGAACGTCGAAGGTGTTGCCGATGGTGGCGGTGGTGGTATCAATGGTCACTTCGGAGTTGGAAGCTGTCACCTCAACTGCCTGGGCTTGCGCGCCCACCTTCAAAGTTGCATTCTGCGTGCGGACCGTGGCCACGGTCAGGTAGATGTTCTGAATATCGAAGGGAGAGAACCCGGGGGCGGTAAAGGTCGCCTCATATCCCTGACCCGGAGGAATCTCGTTGAAGCGGTACACACCAATGGAGTTTGTCGTTGCGGTGAATTGCACCCCGGTCGCGCCATTCTTGAGGGTGACGGTGGCACCTGTCACGGCGGCACCCGTAGGGTCCGTTACCTCGCCCGTCATACTTGAGACGTCTTGTCCGTAGCAGACGGACAGCGATGTCAAAACCAGCATCGCGAAAATGCATCCGATGAGCCCGGCTAACCTCTTCACTGGTTCCATCCATCCTGGGTATCTGGGAGAGCTGGAATTGAGCGCGAAATGCGAATTGCCGACCGGCATTTTCCTGTGCCAGCGACGGGAGGACGCGTTGCTCGTGAGGTCTTGCGAAAATGTCTTCAAAACTAGATCCTCCAGCAATTGATGTAGTTGTCGGAATGCAATCAATGGCGGGCCCGGTAGATCTGCCGCAGGGTGATAGTTAATGGAGATCTATCTGTCCTGGTGCGCGGCGTGTTGCAACGCGATAAATGGCGACCGAGTGAGCAACTGTTAGGCCCCTTGAGCATTTATTGGGCCACTCCCCAGTGCTTGTCTTGCTAGTGCGAGCTTGTGCACGCAGCCCGCCAAAGTTGCGAGGCGATCTTGATCCCGTTCACGACGATTTGATTGATTCACAACTGTATGGAATGAAAGGCCAGAGACCCCAAAAAAGGTGCTGGAGAGCAGCTGCCTCTACTTGCCAAGCCCGCTACGGGAATATGACAATTTATGGAATTTGGGACAAATCGTTTTTATTCTCCGTATTTTCATAACAGCCGCGCAGGAAAGACTGGAGACTCAGGTTTTTAGGTGAGAGAGGCTGAGATGAGGTGAATCTCCGCAAGAGAAGTGAATATCCCCTTGTCTCCGGAAGCGTATTTTGGTTGGATGGGCGAGCGTCCACGACGGGCGTCGGGAGGGCTTTTACCGGCAGGTCCCTCCGCTTCTGGTGACACGGAGCGGGGGTGGAAAATACCCGACTCAACGGACGCAGTCCCATAATAGCTAACTTGTTTGGGACGTTTTTCGTCCAAAACTCCCACAAAAACGTCATCCTGAGCGGTTGTGACCTTTTTTTGTTTTTTCGGATTTTTGACGCACCCAACCACAATGTTTTCAAAACTCACCACAAAACCGTCGAGGGCGAGGCTGCATGGATTGCACACCAAACAAAAGGGAGGGCGCATGCGCCCTCCCTTTTCACGGTTAGATTGATCGTCGACTAGAACTCAAAGCGAATCGAACCCCGAGCGTTGAATGCACGCTGGAATGAGAGCGGCTTCAGGAAGTCTGCGTTGTTGACCGGACCGACCAGCGGGATGAATTGCAAGGCGGTTTCTTGATCCTTGGCGGTCAGGAAGCGGGAGTCCGTGACGTTGAACATATCGAATGACAGCTTCAACTTATAGCGTTCACGCACGGGGATGGGATAGTCCAAATGGGTATCCAATTGATACGCCGCTGGTTCCCGGCCGAGGGATCCACGAGGAAGGAGCGGGATTTCTCCGGCGTTGGTGTAGACCGGATGAGCACCCAAGGGCGTAATTGGAATACCGCTGGACCCGCGCAGGCCTAGCCCAGCGGTAAGGTTCTTCATGAATCCCGATGGCAGCACGTAAGAACCGTAGAGGTTGCCGGTGTGGCGGCGGTCGGTGTTTAGCCAACCTGGTACATATTGGTCGCCTAGCTCACCCAGGATCCCCTGTTCGAAGTCAAAGAGGGAGCTGATTCCCGGATCGAACTGATCATTGTCGTTCCTGGCCAAGCCTTCATAGTTGCCGAAGAGCTTCGCCCAGCGGTAGTTCACGCGAAGAAGGAAATGGTTGCTGAAATTCTTGTTGGCCTCGAATTCCGCCGCTTGATAGTGCCTGCGTGCGTTAGGAAAACCATCGGGGATCCCATCCGTGCCGCCCAGGTAGGTTCCGGCGCCGGACGTGTAGGTTGCATTCGGCGGATTCAATATGCAAACTGCCTGAGGAATGGGCGCGCCGGTCGCACTGATCTGCAGGCCTGAATCCGCTGGGCAATTTGCGGGTTGACCGTGATAGCCGGTCTTCATCGGGTCAGGAATGTAGGTATACGGTACTTCCTGCGAGTTGACGAAATAATCAGCCTTAGAGTTAGGATTGCCGATGCGGAAGAGCTGCGGAACGCCGGCGTAATATGCCTCAGGCGAGGCTCCTGACATATCT
Source organism: uncultured Acidobacteriaceae bacterium (assembly GCA_963834205.1). Classification (GTDB taxonomy): domain Bacteria; phylum Acidobacteriota; class Terriglobia; order Terriglobales; family Acidobacteriaceae; genus PALSA-350. The sequence continues at coordinate 629,460 of CAWIBI010000069.1, forward strand.
TCGATGATGCGCAACAGCCGGCGATCGGTGTAGCGCCCGGATACGACGAAGCCCTTGATCTGGCGCTCAATGCCCAGGACATATTCTTCTTCAAAATTCAGCTTCGTCTTGGGCGCAACTAATTCCGGGACTGACCCCTGGGTGAAGATCGCTGAACCGGCCCCGCCGGCGGCAGGATCTCCACTGATGAGATGTGCGGCATCGAGGACCGGAACCACCGTCCCTTCGGAACCGATAATGGCATTTCCGTTGCCATCAGACTGAGGAGCCCAACTGGCAGCGTAGATGTCTGACTCCTGGTTCAATTCGCGGATAGCCGCATCGGAGGGCAGGGCCTGGGTGTACCGGCCCCAGTTGAAAAAGACCTTCGATTTGCGATCCCCAAATGGGTCGACGTTTATGCCCAGCCGCGGGGACCAATTATCTACAAAGGTGTATTGCTGATTGGGACCGTTGAGCTGCTCTTCCTCCCAGCGCAGACCGGCATTAATGGTGACGTAGCGATTGATCTGGTAATCGTCGTTACCATAAATCGCATGGTAGCCACTGGCGGAAAAATCGTGGGGAGTGCTGAAGATGCCGCGGGCCTGAGCTAGATAGACCTGGACGCCGTTATAGAGTGGGCAATCCTGTAAGCTGCAGCCCAAGCCGGTTGCCGCAACCAGGTTGAATAGTGCACTCGACTGGGCTCCCGCGAGTCCAGGGTTTGTAACCGGCGCGCCAATATTGTTAACCGACGGGAATGCGAATTCCGGCCCGCTATAACCATTGAGCTTGTCGTATATGGCGCGGGAGAAGCCCCAGCCTACCGAGAAAGTATGTTGCCCATAGAGGTGCACCGTCTTTTGCGTGTCGATGTTGAAACTGTAATTGTTGGAAACAGGGTTCTCATAATTTCCCAGACCTTGGGCATTGAAAGTAGCCGTTGATACCGCATTGGAGAGGTCATAGATGTTGTAGACGTCGTCAAAGCCGGTCTCGGTGAAGTGAGCCTGCTTTGCCGTAGCGGACATGTTGACTTCCCAGGTCGGACTGATCGACGTGGTCAGACGGACTACTTCGCTACGCGAGCCGTATTTCCACAGGCTGAAAGCGCCTTCATTGTTGTAATAGAGATTTGGGAAGAAAGGAAAGCTGTCAATGCTGGCAATCTGCTGGCCCTTGTTGGTGCTGGACGGGTCGGCAAACGCAGAGGCATCGATGGAAGTGGCATCGTTAATCTTGAGGGTCAGCTTGCCTGCCCAACTCTTTGCCGTGGTTGAATTGGTGAAGCCGCCATGGGCCAGAAGATCGGATCCAGGAGCGGCAAGCCAGTCGACCTGGTTCAGCGCAGGATTGAACGCGCCGTAGAAGAAGAGCCTGTTCTTCAGCATAGCCCCGGGAAAAGGGCCGCCAAACTCGACGGCGGCGTCATAGCCTGGGCGCGCATAAACGTGGCCGTGCACATTGACGCGATTGAAGAAGTTGTCGGCGTAATAATCGGTGGCATCAAACTGTTGGGGCGAAAAATATGCGGAGAGAGCGCCGTGATACGCGTTGCCGCCGCTCTTGGTGACAATCTGCAGCACCCCGCCATTCGCCTTGCCGTACTTCGGCTCGAAGGCTCCTTCTTTCACCTGAACTTCCTGGATGAAAGTAAGGTTGATTCCGGTGCCGATTGAGCCGTAGTTCGGGCTGAAAACGCCCAGGCCACCGTAGCCGGCGTCGCCGATATCCACGCCGTCGGCCACATACTCATTCTCCAGGCCGGAAGCTCCACCAACGGATGGGTTGGCAACACCGGCATCGCCGCTATTGGTGACCCCGGGGGCAGTGTAAAAGAGGCTTCCCACGCTACGGGCGACCGGAACTTGATCGTAGAACGTCGTGCTCAGGTTTGTGCTGATGGCGGTGGAGTTGGTATCGACCTCAAGCGAGTTGGCGTTGACCTCAACCGTTTCGCTGACCGCGCCCACTTCGACCGAGAGGTTCAAGCTGTTGATCTTGTTGATGAAAACTTCCACACCCTTGACCTGTGTCGATTTGAAGCCGGTGGCCTCGACCGTGACGGTATAAAGGCCCGGGGTCAAGCCGGTAACTATATATCGGCCGCCGTCGTCGGCAGCGACCGTGCGCTTATCGCTGAGGCCCGTGAACATGACCTTAGCATTGGGGACGACTGCACCCGATTTATCGGTGATGGCGCCGCTCAGGCCGCCCTGCGTAGCTGAGAGCTCCTGCGCGTAGAGCGCGAGTGACAGACTGCTTGCGGCGGCGGATCCCAGGATGGAAAAGAGGATTGCGCGCTTCAAAATGCCTTTCATACATAACCTCCAGAAATTTGGGTTCGGCGAGGTGTTGCCGATCGCCTGTTGGTGCCGGGGAACGCCTACGTGGGCGTTGGTTTAGGTGCAGTCTCCGCTGGGGGCACCCGAAAGAGGCACCCACTGTCCCATAAAAGTATCACAAGGTAAAGATTGAGAGAAAATTTGTTGGGAATTTACGGCTGCACCGGGAGCGTGTCGCGGCGTTTCGCTGCGGCCAATGCCAGGTCGGCCTGGCCAGCCATCCTGTAGGCACGGGAAAGGGCATCGAGGGCGTCATGCGTTTCGACCCCGCTTTCGCCCAACGGCTTCAAGTACCGGATGGCGAGCGCCGAGTCGCCCTGAGCCAAGGCGCAAAGCCCGCTGCGATAAAGGTTGAGGACGCTGTCCGGATGCTTGCCAAAGGAGTCGGCGCGGGCCGTCCACAGGGCAAAGGCGTCCGGGCCGCGCAGGGTAAAGTTAACCGCTTCGGCAGTGCTCTGCTGGGTCTCGGGATCGGTGATTTTAACCACCAGCCGGTACGAGCCGGGCGCCATGGATCCCGTATCTAAATCTTTACCATAGAGTAAGTTGCCACCGGCGTCGAAGGATCCGCGGTCAATGCTGCCGGTGTCGGTCTGCTTGTCTGGAGAACCCAGGCGTCCGATCAAGGCATCAACCTGCAGCTTTTTGCCGGCCTCAGCCACGGGTTCCGCAGGCGGCAGCCATACCTGGACCAGGAAACGAAGCGGGGCGGCGGAGGGAATGGCGGTGTTATCTGAGCCGACAGGCCATATCTTGGTGCCGGAGACGCTAAAGGGGAAGGCGTGGTTCGGGTCGGGAAGCGGCGGCTGTGCCGAGGCGAACCAAATCCGGCTGAGGCCTAAACCGGTTGCGAATCCGGGAACCACGACCGCACGAGTTTGGCTGAATACCTGCTTGGTAAGGTCGTTCGTAAGGGTGACCCGAAGCTGATATTTGCCGGGCGCAGCCGGGAGTCGATTCTCCACCCCGAAACTCTTATCCCGTATCTGGCCGACCTGCTGCTCGGTAAAGATGTGCTGGAGCTGCTGCGTGTCCTTATAGATGAGCTGGTTATCGGGGCCCGAGAGTTCGGTTTCGAGATGGAGCGAGTAGTAGTAGCGGCCATCGGATTGCTCAGCGAGGGCGAAGTCGCGGGGCTCCCAGAAGCGGAAGAGATAGTGGATGCTGGTCAGGTCTGCCGAATCGCGGGTAGCGATGACTGCCAGATCGGCGAACCGGTCATCGAGCAGGATGCGGTGGGAGACCCCCTCGATCTGGCTGCGGCGTAGGGCGAGCTCCGCCCGATTCTCAGGGGTATTGCGGTAGTCGCGAATGCGGCTGAGGATGATGTCGGACTGCAGTGAGGGTTCCGGGTTCTTGGTATCGACGGGCTCGGTAGGCAGCAGCGAGATGACGGTGCGGGCCACCTCGGGGCCAAGATCGCTGTCGATAATGTGGACGGCGGCTTTCTCATCGTTGACCGCATTGGTGCTGGCGATGAGCTTCTCCGGCTTGTCCAGATACGGGGAGTAGAGTTTGTAGTCCTCCGCGCCGCTCGGTTTATAGAAAACGACGTAGAAATACGAGGGCAGACCACCACCCGGGCTTTGGTAGAACCAGATTTCCATCTCCCGCAGGTACTTGGTATTGGGGTATTCGCGGCGTTGTTTCGGCTCTCCCAGGGTTATGTAGACCATACCGCGATCGCCGGCCCAGCCGTTTATGCCGCCAAATTTGGCGTTGGCATAGGCGATGCGGCGATAGTGTTCCTCGCGAAATGTATTGACCGGGGAATCCGGATCGGGGGAACGGATCTTCCAGAACTCTTCGATAAAGCGATCGCGCGCTTCATTGGTAGTAAGCGACAGGAAGAGGTTTTTCTCATCATCGGTGATGAGATATGGGACCTCCTCCGTGAGCCAGTGCTTGTATGGCTCGGGCAAGGGGGGATGCTTAGCCGCCCGGGCGGAAGCAACGCAAAACAGCACTAAGAAAAGGGCAAGTGCCGCCTGGAAGCGCACCTGGCGTTGAAAACTCAGCAAAATTTACTACCTCGGTAAGATGGACGACGGGCGACCCGGCCTCATCCCCATTTTACGCTGGCCAGGCTGATTCACACGCAATCAGGCCCCAGGCACGGGTATTTCCCTCCTGCTTAAGGCGCACAACTGATTTGACATGACACAAAGCGGAAAGGTTGGGTTCGCAACAAACCCACTCAAGCCAAAATGAGGCTTGAATGGGCCACGCATTTCCTGGCGGTACAGAGAGCGAGATAGCAGGGCCTATTTGTCTTCTACCGGGCCGGGCTGCTTGCCCACGAACGGAGAACAGCAGGGTTCCCTGACGGGTGTGAATTCCATGAACTCGACCCGGGTATGATCCGGATCAAAGAGATTTAACTGTACCTTGCCGTCGCGGCCAACCTGGGTTTTGGTGCAGTTGGCTCCCTCACACTTGTTTTTCTCTAAGGCGGCAACAACGTCGGCCATGTGGGCTACACCGAGCGAGAAATGGTCCATGACGCCGGTCTGTTGCAGGGTCGGGGCCGGAGACACGTTCAGCATGTATTCCAGCCAGTCGGTGCCATCCGGCACCTGGATGCTCTGGTAATCGGTGCTGGTGTCGGTCCTCCCCCCATGCCAGTAGGGGCGGAAGCCCAGCAGTTCTCGCCAAAAGGCATCCTCTTTGGCCGCATCGCGGACGATGAAACCAACGTGGATGATGCGCCGGCTGGTCGCGTCCGGAGAGGGCGGTGCATCCGCTACCAACTTGTTGGAACCGCGCTGGACGAAAATGACCAGGTTGCCCTCAGGATCGCGCACCCCGAACTCACCCGCCTTCAGGGGCAACTCCGGCTTGATGCCGTGTGCCGCCAGGTACCGCTCGAGCCCCGCCGCATTGCGGGTGGTAAACGCAACCGCAGCCATGCGAACGTCAGCCTTGGGGGGCGGCGAGTCCAGGACTTCGATCCATTGCGAACGGTTCACCGGGTAGATCCACGTGCCGTTCGCCTCCAGACGCTTGAACCCCAACGTATCGCCATAGAATTTTTGGGCACCCGGCGGATCCGTCGTATAGAAGCGCGCAAAGGCGATTCCCGTGATCGCGGGCCGTTGGGCCGTCCGAGCCCACAACGGGGCAACAGCCGTTATGGCCAACGCCAACAACCATGCTTCTTTCGGGGCTCGTATCATGAACCGATAACATTAGTGGATTCGGCAGCTCCGGTCAAAACGGTTTGCCTGGCAACTGGGCAAATAATTGCGTCCGTGTGCAATCCCCAATAGACTTCTCTCCGGGCAAGAATCCGGCCGCTGACCAGATTACTGCTCACGAACACAAGCCTTTCTCAAAATTTAGGGAGACTACGTGCGCCTTTTTCGGATGTTCCTTCTGGTTTGCGGTCCCCTCCTGCTTCTAAACATGGCCGTTGAAGCGCAGCAGAAACCGGGCGACCTGGTGGCGCCACCGCCTCACGGGAAGGAAATTTACCTCAAACACGTTCTGGTGATTGGTCAGACCAAGGGCTTCGAACACAACTCGGTCTCACCCGCAATGGCCGCCATTTACAACATGGGCAAGGAGAGCGGGCTATGGGACACGATGTTGCGCACCGACACGGAGCTGCTCACCAAAAAAGAGCTCAAGAATAACGCAAAAAACCTCAACTACTTTGACGTTGTCATTTTCGCCAGCACGACGGGCGAACTGGACATGGACGCGGGCCAGAAACAGGATTTAATGTCGTTCATTAAGGAAGACGGAAAAGGCTTTGTGGGCATCCACGCTGCGCTGGATACCAACTACACATGGCCGGAGTATGGCGAGATGATTGGAGGATGGTTCGATCAGCACCCCTGGTTCACCTTCAATGCGCCGATTATCAATGAAGCGCCCGATTTTCCGGCGGTCCGCCACTTCCCCAAGGCATTCGTAAAATATGACGAGATCTATCAACCTAAGGATTGGTCACGGAGCAATGTGAACGTCCTGCTTAGCCTGGATGCAAGCAAGCTGAACTATGCGGACAATCCGCGTATTCATCGCACGGACCACGATTTTGCGGTTGCGTGGAGCAAGCTCTATGGTAAAGGCAGGGTTTTCTATTCGACCCTGGGCCACACAGAAGAAGCATGGGACGATCCGGATATCCGGAAGATGTATTTTGAGGCGATTAAGTGGACGCTGGGCATGACCGAGGGGAGCACGACATCGCATCCAGCGCCGCCGGCTGCCCGAAATAAGTGAAAGTGGTGTCACAAGGATGAAGAGATTTCGGGATCTGGCATTCCTGGCGGCGATTGCAGCGCTCGCTGCCTACCAGGGCAGGCAGTTACACATCTACGCAGCATCGGGCCAGGCGCCGGCCACACCCACCACGCAAAATGCGGGACCAACCCACGGTGGCGATGCCTCCCCTACCGCTGCTTCGGCATTAATTGCCGCCGGCGGTTCTCTCTTTCAGCAAAATTGCGCCTTCTGCCACGGCCGTGATGCCGGCGGTGGAGAAACCGGTCCGGATCTTACCCGGTCCAAGCTGGTCACCGCGGATGTTGCGGGAGACAAGATCGGCGATGTGGTCTTGCACGGGCGGCCCGACAAGGGAATGCCTGCTTTCAGTTTCTCCAGCGAGCAGGTCGCCGGCCTCGCCGCCTTTATCCATGCGCAGCAGAATAAAGCCATGGCGCAAAACGGCAAGAGGAAAGGGGTGGATGTGTCCGACCTGCAAACCGGAAACGTCGAAGCAGGAAAGGCCTATTTCAACGGTGCGGGAGGCTGCGCCACCTGCCATTCGCCGACCGGTGACCTGGCCGGCATCGCCTCTCGCTTTGAGGGCCTGCAACTCGAGGAGCGGATGCTGTACCCCAGAGACGTGAAGAGCAAAGTGACGGTGACACTTCCTTCGGGAGAAAAGGTCACCGGGACTCTGGCGTATCTGGATGAATTCACGGTGGGGTTGCGGGATGATGCGGGAACCTACCGGTCGTGGCGGGTAAGCGACGTGAAGTACGCAGTGGATGCGCCGGTGGAAGCCCACGTGGCACTGTTCAGCAAATATACCGACGACGATATCCATAACCTGATGGCTTATCTGCAAACCCTGCGCTAGCTTTGGGAAGGTTCCAAATCAATATGAAGCTCTCGAAAGGTGTATTACTTTTTGCCTTGACCCCGGTGCTGGCGCTTGGGTTTGAACCGTTGCTCGGGGCGCAGAACGTGGATTCCGCCATGCTTCTGCATCCACCCGCCGATAGCTGGCCCGGGTTCCACGGGGACTACTCCGGAAGACGCCACAGCAAGCTCACGCAGATTACCCCACAGAATGTCGCCAATCTTAGCTTGGCGTGGGCGTATCAGACCGATCAGCCTGCAGCCATCAAGTCCACTCCGATCCTGGTCGATGGCGTGTTGTACTTTACCGTCCCAGACAATGTCTGGGCCATCGACGCCCGCTCGGCGCAACAGCTGTGGCACTATCGGTATCCTCCTAATAAAGGAGATCACATCGGCCAGCGCGGCGTTGCCATTTACAAGGATTGGATATTCTTCGTCTCCCCGGACGCGCACCTGGTCTCTCTGAACGCCAAGGACGGGACCGTGCGCTGGATCATCGAGCTTGCTGATGTGGAGAAGGGCTACTGGGCAACCGAAGCGCCTTTCATCGTGGGCAACCATGTCATCGTTGGGGTGGGCGGCGACCTGGATAATCTGCCGATCTTCGTGAAGTCGATTGATCCGGAGACCGGCCAACTGCAATGGCAGTGGAATGTCACGCCGCCGCCGGGTCCGGGGGTTACCACGGGTGGCACGACATGGATGGCAGGAACCTATGATCCCGATCTCAATCTCATCTACTGGGGAACGGGGAATCCTACGCCGGTGCTCGACGGCAATGCGCGGCCGGGCGACGACCTTTATACCTGCAGCATTGTGGCTTTGAACCCGGACACGGGCAAGCTGGTGTGGGCCTTTCAGCCTTCGCCGCACGACACCCATGATTGGGATGCGGTTGAGATACCGGTGCTGGTGGACGGGATGTTCCATGGAAAACCCAGGAAAATGCTCATGCAAGCCTCCCGCAACGGCTATTTTTTCGTGCTCGATCGCACCAACGGCAAGAGCCTGCTCACCGTTCCCTTCGGACCTGTGAACTGGACGCTGGGTGTTGACAAGCAAGGCCGGCCGATCCCCAACCCGGCCAAAGAACCGGCGCCGGACGGCCGCCTGATTGCACCGGACGAGGGCGGCCTGACCAACTACCGCTCCCCCAGCTTTGACCCTAAGACGGGCCTGTTCATCCTGGATGCTCACCCAGCCTACAGCATCTACTTCAACAAGCCGGCGGATGGCTCGTATGGTTGGGCAGGCGCGGATTACGGGCTCTGGGGCAAGGGTGTGCTGGAAGCGATCGATTACCAGACAGGCAAGATTCGCTGGACGCACGAACTTGGCCCAAGAGGCTCGGGGGCCGGAGTGCTGACCACCGATTCCGGCCTAACCTTTACCGGCGATGCGCACGGGAACTTCCTTGCCCTGGATACAAGCAACGGCAAGACTCTTTGGCATGCCGGTTCAGGAGCGCAGATCGTAAGTTCTCCGATTACCTACGAACTCGACGGCCGGCAATACCTGCTGACCAGCAGCGGCAGTGTGCTCTTCGCGTGGGCGCTGCCGGAGCGTCCGGTGGTTGCGGCGAAACATCCGGTCAAAGCGCACTAGAGTTTCTACATTTCAGAGAAGTTGGATCGGCCCTTGCCGCGGCAATGGGTTCCCTATTTTGGACCCACTGAAAACGAAGCATTAACCGCAGGTCCCTCCACTTCGCTTCGCTCCGGTCGGGATGACAAGTTTGTTGTAAAAATGGGCGGTTGTCGTGAGAAATCATCGATTTCAAAACAAATTTGTCATCCCGACCGGAGCGAAGCGAAGTGGAGGGACCTGCGGTTAATGCGATTTGCGCGCCGGAGTCAGGAGTTAATCCCGATGTGTCCCTTGGTTCCAAACCCCAATTTGGACAGCTCTGAAGTTCAGGTCGCCCCTTCGGGGCTGGATTTGCAAAGCCCAGTTCTCACGCAGACTCTGAAGCCCAAGCCAGGAGGGAGAACCTTGAAGCTGATAACCCGCGCAAGATTGTTTGTGGCAGCGGCTCTTGTCGTTAGCTGCCTGATCGTCGCCATGCTGGTGCGAGCGCAAACATTTCCCGATGCATCGGTGTATGCCAACGACCCTGGAGCTATGCTTGCAGGGTACCGCCACGTCGAGGTATCTTCGGTCTCCGACGCGATCGAGCAACTCACCGGGCAGCGCCAGTACATGACGCACCATATGCAGCCGATCTTCACCACGAAATTTGCCGGCTATGCTGTAACCGTGAAGATGGTAAAGGAAGAAAACCACGATCCGAATGCGCTGACCCCCATGCTTGCCGCGATCGACCAGGGCGCGAAGGATTCGGTTTACGTGATGTCCGTAGAGGATGGCGCAGATATCGCGGGAATGGGCGGCTTAATGGGAACAGCCATGTCTGCACGCGAGTTCGCGGGTGCGGTGATCGACGGGGGCGTGCGGGATGTTGCCTATCTGCGCAAGATCGGATTTCCCGTCTACGCAAGCGGCATCGTGCCTTCCACGTCCGCGGGACACTATCGCGTTGCCGGCACGGGCATACCCATCATGTGCAACGGAGTAAAAGTGAATGCCGGCGACATCGTCGCGGCGGATAGCGACGGGGTGGTGGCCGTGCCCCGGGAAATCGCTCCTAAGATTTTGGTATTGGCGCAGCAACTGGACTTTAAAGAACACAGCATGTACGCATATATCGAAAACACGAAATCCATCCGGGAAGCGGTAAAGAGGTTTGGCCGGCTGTGATCAGGGCCTGGGGATACAGGGAGGAAAGCCATGATAATTTCCCGTTTCTTGAAAACTCTGCTGCCTGCGATGGCGGTGGTCGGCGCATTTTGCGTAGGCAGCTCAATGGCGCCGGAACAATCTGGTGCGCAGACCAAGAGCCAGGTATGCCCGAACAGTGATAGTGGCTTGAAGTTACCCGCGGGATTTTGCGCGACCATATTCGCCGACAATATTGGCCACGCGCGACACCTTGTGGTCGCGCCGAGCGGCGTAGTTTATGTCAACACGTGGTCTGGCGACTATTACCCTCCCAACGACAAGCCGCCCGCGGGAGGGTTTTTGGTAGCCCTTCAAGACAAGACAGGAACCGGAATCGCGGACGTGAAGGAGCGCTTTGGCGAGACTGCGCAGACTGGCGGAGCGGGTGGCACGGGCATTGCCCTTTACAAGGGTTCAATCTACGCGGAGATCAATGATCGAATCGTACGCTATTCGCTCGGTTCCCTCACGGCCCAGGGCCCTGCTACAACCGTGGTTTCCGGTTTGCCGCTCGGCGGCGATCACCCCATGCACCCGTTCCTCATCACCGCCGACGGGTCAATGTATGTGGATGTGGGCACGGCGACCAACTCCTGCCAGTTAAAGAACCGGACACTCAAGTCGCCGGGAGCGGACCCATGCACCGAGCTTGAGACGCGGGGCGGTACCTGGCGCTATGACGCGAACAAGACAAACCAGCCGTTTACTCCAGCCGATCGCTATGCCACCGGCATCCGCAATGGAGAAGGCTATGCTCTCGACGCAACCGGCAAGCACTTATTTGTGACCCAGCACGGGCGCGACCAGTTGCATGCGAATTGGCCGGATCTGTACAAGCCTGAGGAGGAAGCTACGCAGCCGGCGGAAGAGCTGCTGCTTTTGAAAGCAGGCGGCGACTATGGCTGGCCGGAGTGCTACTACGACGCGGTGCAGAAGAAGCTGGTTCTAGCGCCGGAATACGGCGGAGACGGGGGCAAGACGGTGGGCGTCTGCGCCAACAAAATCCCGCCGGTTGCGGCCTTCCCTGCGCATTGGGGTCCGAACGGCGCGGTGTTCTACGACCAGAAGCAGTTTCCGGTGCATTACCACAAGGGCGTATTCATTGCCTTCCACGGATCCTGGGATCGTGCGCCGTACCCGCAAGGCGGCTACAACGTGGTCTTTCAGCCGATGGCCGGCGACCGTGCATCGGGACCGTGCGAGATATTCGCCGACGGTTTTGCGGGTCCGGTCATGACACCGGCGAAGGCTGAGCATCGCCCGAGCGGCGTCGCCGTCGGACCTGACGGATCGCTCTACATCGCCGACGATATCACTGGACGAATTTACAAGGTTGTCTATCTAGGCGGTTCTGCGGGCGGCGGTGCGAAATTCACCCCATGCCCGGGTCCGTCGGCGCCGGCGGGGGCCATCGAGAGAGCCGAAGCAAAACCGCCAGAGGGCACGCATCCGGATGCCGGTCTTCCCGTTCCTGCGGGAGCGACCGAAGAAATGGTTGCACTTGGCGATCGCATCTACCACGGTGAAGTGGGCGGAGCCTCGTGCGCGGGTTGCCATGGCTCGAGCGGGAAAGGAAGCCCGCTGGGTCCAGATCTAACCGACAAGAAGTGGTTGTGGAGCGATGGCAGCTATGCCGGAATCGCCAAGACAATCACCGACGGCGTAATGCAGCCCAAAGAATATCGCAGCCCGATGCCGCCTATGGGTGGAGCACAACTCACGCCTGACCAGGTGTCGGCGCTTGCTGCATATGTCTGGGGATTGAGCCAACAGTAAACCAGAAGGTGGTATGGATGAAGCCCTGGATTTTATATGCAGTGATGACCCTACTGGCGTGGGGCGTGTGGGGAGTCTTCAGCAAGCTGGCATCCGGCTACGCCCGCCCGAGGCAGACGCTGCTTTTCCAGGCAGTGGGCGTGATGGCCTTTGGCCTGGTGGTGCTGACCATGGAGCGCTTCCACATCGAGTGGTCTCCGCAAGCTTTCGGTTGGTCGGCTGCGGCAGGTTTCGTCAATTTCATCGGCTTTCTTAGCTTCTTCGCAGCGATTGAAAAGGGCAAAGTTTCGACCGTGATTGCGATGTCGTCACTCTACCCGGTGATCACCATCGTGCTGAGTATCCTGTTTCTCCAGGAAAAGATTTCTTCGCGCGAGGGACTCGGCATTGCGTGCGCTTTGCTGGCTGGTTTTCTGCTGGCAGGCTGATGCGAGACTATTCCAGCTACAGCTTCTGGCTCGAGGACGCGGGCGAGCCGTTGATGCCGCGTCCTTCGCTTGGGCATTCGACGGACGTCGACATAGCAATCCTCGGCGCTGGTTACTCCGGACTGTGGACGGCTTACTACCTGCTTCAGCATGCGCCACTACTACGGGTTGCGGTGGTGGAGAAGGAGATCGCCGGCTTTGGCGCATCCGGACGCAACGGAGGTTGGTGTTCTCCAAACTTTCCTGTGACTGCCGCTACCCTAGAGAAACGCTTCGGGGCTGAGGCCGCGCGTGAATTGCTGCTGGCGATGCGCGCCTCAGTGGATGAGGTCGGGCGCGTCTGTGCAGAAGCCCAGATCGATGCGCGCTTCCATAAGGGCGGCGTTCTCACGCTGGCGCGCGGACAACACCAGCTACCCGGCATTCGCGCAAGCTATGCAGCCCACGAACGGCTAGGGCTTGCGGATCGTTACCAGATACTCAGCCGCGAACAAGTTGCAGAGCGGATACGTGTTACCGATGTCCACGGTGGGCTGTTTACCCCGGACGGGGCAAGCCTGCATCCGGCGCGGCTGGTGCGAGGACTGGCACGGGCGGTCGAAGCACGGGGCGGTGTGATTTATGAGCGGACGCCGGTGACCGAGTTCAAGCCCGGAAGCCTGATCACTCCTGGTGGCGAGCTGCGCGCTCAACATGCCATCGTGCTCGCGGGAGAGTCTTACCTGACGCGCTTCTCGCGCCTGCACCGGGCACTTCTGCCGGTCTATTCGCTGATCTCATTGACCGCACCCTTGACTCCCGGGCAGTGGTCGCAGATCGGATGGCAGGGCGGGGAGAGCGTCTCTACTATGAGAAACACCGTCGTATATCTGACCAGGACTTCGGACGGACGCATCCTTTTCGGCAGCCGCGGTGCGCCTTACGCTTTCGGCTCGAAGATCACGGACGCACAGGATACGCATGAAGCGACGATGAAAATGATCCAGCGTTCATTTGCCGAGTGGTTTCCTGAGCTGGCAGGCATTCGCTTCACCCATGCGTGGGGTGGAGCGGTGGGAATGCCGCGCGACTGGATGCCCGCCGTCAGCTTTGACGCGCGCTCGCGGATTGCTTCGATTATGGGCTACACGGGGCAGGGTGTTTCTACCAGCAACCTCGCCGGACGACTGCTTGCCGGTTTGATCACACAGCGGCAAACCGGTCTTGAGAGGCTCCCCCTGGCGCGGAGACGCTCAGCGAACTGGGAGATGGAACCACTGCGCTGGCTGGCTGTTCGTTATATGCAGAGCGCTTTTCTACGGATCGATGAAGCAGCGGAGGCGGGCCGGCCGCTTCCTTTGGATGCCAAGCTGGCGGAATATCTCGGCAAGCATTAGCCTCAGGCCCTTGTGACCTTGTATTAAACTGGCGACGCAATCGCACACACAGGGTTTAGGTTGTCAAGAGCGCGAGGTGAGACGTGTCTATATTCAACGGCGTCATCCCCCAAGGTAAAGCGGCACGATGGATGCTGCTGGCTTTTTTGAGTGTAAGCGCAATGCCGGTATGGGCTCACGCTGCTCCAGTTGGCCAAGAAGACGCTTCGCTTCAGGAAGAAGAGCTCCCTGAAGGAGAACTGGCGCCGGCCGCGGTGAAGCTCGATGTATCGAACGCCGGCAAGCTCATCCAGGTACTGTATGCCGCCACCCGCGAGACCAAGGACCAGCCTACGCTGGACGATCTGGCGCAAGCCAAGACCTTGATCGAAGGCGGAGCAGATGTGAAAGCGATGGACTCACTAGGACGGTCCGCGCTGCACTGGGCGATCTTCGGTTCGAGCTATGCCAACAAGTCGGAGCTGATTGTCGCCTACGAAGAAGTCGCGGCCGCTCTGCTCGCCCACGGCGTGGATATCAACCACGAGGATACGTACAACGACACCGCGCTTGACTACCTGCTTTACTCGCCCAACTTTGAAATGCAGACATTGCTGATAGAACATGGTGCGACCAGTGGGTTCCTTGCCGTCTCGTTCAACTTCATCAACCAGCTGGAGGCCTGCAAGCCCGATCAAACTGGCTCTTCCCGGGCATCGGCGAATCATGTCATGAATGGGCACAGCTTTCCCGCCGCTGTTTCCATCGCCCAGAATCCGGACGATGCCGCGGCCGGTAATACCCAGAAGCCTACACAGTCAACCAGAATTGCTGCGTACATGAAGTCTGACCTTGCGCCGGGACAGACGATTTCTGTCCGGTTGGTTTCGCCGGCGTCGAGCGACCGCTCGCGCACCGGCGACCCTATTGAAGGTGTGGTTACTTATCCGCTTTGTACAAATGGCGAGTCCCTGGCATGTAAACCCGGCGAGTTGCTGCTCGCTCCCGGGACCAAGGTGAACGGCACGGTGTTGTTTGCGCAAAAAGCTCCGGACAAGTATTGGCGCCCTCGTCTGGTGCTTGATTTTTCCAATGTCGTCCACCAGGACGGAAAGACGTCACCGCTCTACGCCCGCGTGATCGACGTAGACAACGCGCGAGAGACGGTTCGCAATAATGAGATTCTTGGCATCATCCAGCCGCACGTAACGGGTAAGGTCTCGCTGGCCTTCGCCGCGCTTGGGGCAATCAATCCCATCGCCGGATATACCATCAACGGTGTTCGCGCAGTTTATGGGCTGTCGATCCGGCGGGAAATTCTCTTTCCTGCGGGGACAGATACGCAGGTCCAGGTGGTTCGCCCGTCCATGCTGACACAAAAAGAGGAGTGGTCAGGGTGGCCGACGCTGCCTCTTACAACCAAGCTGCGCACCCTGGTGGAGCACGCCCCAGTGCGCACCCAAACCAAGGATGGAACGTCTTCGGATGTAACCAACCTTATGTTCCTGGGTACGCGAGAGCAAATTATCTCCGCGTTCAATGAAGCGGGGTGGTTCGAGGCGGTTCCTTCAAATTTCGGCTCTGACGCGAAAGTGGTACAGGCGACCTTGCGCCAAACGGGCTATTCCGCTGCCCCGGTGTCGACGCTAATGATCGATGGCCGCCCACCAGACCTGGTATTTCAAAAGTCTCTCGACACCTTTGCCAAGCGCCATCACATACGTATCTGGAAGCTGCCTTCTGCTTACGATGGTAGAGAGGTATGGGTGGGGGCGGCCACGCACGACATTGCAGTGGAGCACACCAAGACCATGACCAAGTGGACCCACCGCATCGACCCCTATATCGATCGGGAGAGAGACTGGGTGGAGAGCGATCTGCTTTTTATTGGAACCGGGACTGGCTACGTGGATGTGAACCGTCCGGCGGTCCCACACGCGGCGGAGAACGCAACCGGGGATAATATTGTCACCGACGGCATAATGTCGGTGGTGCAGGTGGGGACAGCGAAGACGCCTTCCGAGGGGGCACCTCAGCTGATCTCACGCTAAGCATCCCAACTTGCCAGCTGCAAGTTGAGAGAGAAATGACACGGCGAGAATCGCCATGGATGCAAGGCCCGGAGGGCCGACCGCCAAAGGTCAGCCCAGCCCGGAAGGGCTGGGAAATCGATCCAAGAGGATCCGAGCGCCGTAGGCGCGGCACTAAACCGATCGTCCACCCTGCCTGTGTCATTAGGAGCGCAGCCGAGCGATCTGCAGTTCTCTTAATGGATGGGGATGTAAGTGTCACAAATGAATTGTCATCCCGACCGGAGCGAAGCGGAGTGGAGGGACCTGTTGTTCCCTCCTTTGGCAACCGATCTAAATGGAAGCTCTTATCTCCCCTTTGTCATCCCGAGCGTATCCGGATTTCCTGTTCGCGGCGCTAGAGAGGGCAGCGTGTGCGGTTTTCTGCAAGGAAAACCGCATGGAGTTCGCGACGTCACCAACCTCGACAGGAAATCCGGGGCAGCCGAGGGATCTGCAGTTCCGCGGACCATTCCTGGAAATGTTTTTCGACAGAGGAAAGAGCTTTTCGTGGTTTTCTCCCGAGGAAAACCACTGCTCGCGACCTTTAGACGACATTAATTGCGAAACCGCTTTAACTTAAGTCGTCAGGCGCGAGGAAGGTCTTCCGGGTCTCCCGCTGGGAGCGCGAAGAGCCGCTCCAATTCCTGCACGTCGGCCAGCTGGCCTGCGGTTAGGATTCTGCCCAAGGCGGATCGTTCAATCGCTTCCCAGTTGGCCAGGAAGACCAGTAATGCATCGAAGTCGGGGTTGGTTTGTTTCACAGCTTCATGATGCATCGCGCCGAAGCCGGCAGAAATACTACAAAGCGGTGTCGGGCCCGCCCATTGGTGGTAAAAGGCGTGACGCTTTGACCCGGTCTGGGACGTTTTGTAAGCGAGGAGGAGTGGCGTATCCCCCAATGGTCGGATGAAATCAAGGACCTCGCCTGCGACGACGTCAACCTTCGCGCAGCAGAAAATTGAAATCGCAGCCCTGGTCTGCCTGCAGCACGCAGTCCTCGAATAGTTTGGCGTAGCCGCGTAGTGCGAGTCTGCGTTGCGGGCAACCCTTTCCAGGCGGCGAGGCGGCTTTGCATTTCCGCGTCATCGATCAGCAGTTCGATGCGGCGTGCTTCCACGTCGAGCTGAATGCGGTCGCCGGTCTGAACGATCGCGAGCGGGCCGCCCACGGCCGATTCGGGTGTGATGTGCAACACGATGGTGCCGAAGGCGGTGCCGCTCATCCTCGCGTCGGAAATGCGCACCATATCTTTCACGCCCTGGCGCGCCAGCTTCATCGGGATCGGCAGATAACCTGCCTCCGGCATGCCCGGCGCGCCCTTCGGGCCCGCATTGCGCAGAACCAGAACGTCCGCAGCATGCACATCCAGATCCGGCAGGTCGATGCGAGTGGCCATATCTTCGACGGAGTCGAATACTACCGCGCGCCCGGTATGGCGCATCAGCTTCGGCGAAGCCGCAGACTGTTTGATGACAGCGCCTCTCGGCGCCAGATTGCCATGCAGCACCGCCATCGCTCCTTCGCTCTTGAGCGGCGCGGCGAAGTTGCGGATCACATCCTGTCCTGATACCTCTTCCGCGCGCGCAATCGCATCGCCTAAGGTGCCGCCGGAGACGCTGGGCGCATCGGAGATCGAGCATCCCGGCTGAGCTCGCGCATGAGCGCGGGCATGCCGCCGGCATGGTGGAAATGCTCCATGTAATGCGTGCCGGAGGGCTTGAGGTTGAGCAGTACCGGAGTTTCCCGACCCAACTGATCAAAGGCTTCAAGGTCGATCTTCACGCCGGCGCGGCCGGCGATGGCGGTCAAGTGAATCAAAGCCGTTGGTGGATCCGCCGATGGCCTGCAACACAATCATCGCGTTGCGAACGGAGGCTTCGGTAATCAGTTCGCTGGGCTTGGGCGCGCCGGAGATTGCCATCTCGGCGGCGCGCTTGCCGCTTGCCTCGGCAATGCGGCGGCGGTCGGCGTGGGTCGCGGGCGCGGTGGCGCTCATGGGCAGCGCCAGGCCCAGCGCCTCGACGATGCAGGCCATGGTGCTCGCCGTGCCCATCACCATGCAGGTGCCGACAGATGGAGCGAGGCGGCCGCTGATCAACTCGATCTCAGCCACATCGATGGCGCCGGCGCGGTGCTGCCCCCAGAGCCGGCGGCAATCCGTGCAGGCGCCCAGCACTTCACCCTTGTGATGGCCCACCACCATCGGGCCGGTGGGCACCACGATGGCCGGCAGATCCGTGCTGGCGGCAGCCATGACCTGAGCCGGCAGGGTCTTGTCGCAACCGCCGATCAGCACCACCGCGTCCATCGGCTGTGCACGGATCATTTCCTCCGTATCCATGGCCATCAGGTTGCGCAGGAACATCGAGGTGGGGTGGGCGAAACTCTCGCCGATGGAAATGGTGGGAAACACCATCGGCAGACCGCCCGCGAGCATGACGCCGCGCTTGACGCTCTCGATCAGGTCCGGCACGTTGCCGTGGCATGGATTGTAGTCACTGAAGGTATTGGTTACACCGACGATCGGGCGATCGAGCGCATCGTCGGAATAGCCGCTGGCCTTGATGAAGGCTTTGCGCAGGAACAGTGAGAACCCGGCGTCACCATAGCTGGTCAGCCCCTTGCGCAGACCCCGAATGGTGTCGTCCCGGGTATCATTCATGCCGCCATACTATTTCATATGGCTTCAGCTAGTCTCCCTGGACCGCCTCGAACGCAGCCTTGAGCCGTTGGTGAAGCTGCGCGAGGTCACGCGTATGGGCCAGCATAGACTCCGCTGGCTTCAAAGAAGATCCCTTCAGCAAGGGTCGTCCAACCTCCACGGCGAACGATTTTGAGAAGCTCAGCGTGGTACTCATCGCCAGGAAGGTTGGCAACTGCAAGTTTTACTTCCCGGAGCTTCCGCTCGAATCGTTGAACCTGTTCCGGGGATGCTTCAGGCTTTGACTTGGCCAGAGTTGCCACGAGTTTTCTCCTATTCATTGATGCCCAGGCGCGTGTTTGCGTCTACAAGATGTAGTGGCGGGAGGGTGATCTTCGTATCAAACTATTTTCGATTTATTTCTGCCTCAACGAGCAGTGAAATTAATGCACCCGTGATTCGATGCATGTGGAAATCCCGGCTGTTTTTGATGCTCGGTTTCAGGACCCGGTATAAAGCTGAAAGCCGCCCCAGTACAGCGGCTTGCGATATACGCCGGGCGAATCGATCAGCGACAACTTTGCCGCGCGCAGGGCTGCGTCAGGACTGCTGCCCGCCTGGAGCTCAGCGTAGAGGCGGTCCATCAGTAGCGGCGTAGAAGCGTCGTTTATCTCCCACAATGCGCCAATCACGTTGTGCGATCCTGCGCGAAGAAATGCCCAGGAAAGACCTACCAGCCCTTCACCCGCGTAGGCGCGCAGGCCGGATCCATAGCAGGCCGAGATGGTGACCAGCCTGGCGTGCAACGGGTAACGCATGATATCCCGGGCATATAGTTTGAAGTTGTCAGGATCCTGGGGCGGTGGCGAAAGCACCACTGCCGAATCCAGCGGATCCAATCGGCTTGCAGTGCCGTGAGCCACAAAGTGGATGTAGGAGTATTGATCCGGCTTGTTTTCCGCATACGCTGCGGGTACCGCCCCCGACTGCGTGACCATGGTCATGCTGTCTGCAGGAAAATGCTTTTCGATCCCCCGGATTTCGGCGAAGGCGTTGACCAGGCTGTCATACCCGGTTCCCTGGGAGATTGGGTTACCAATCAGGAGCAGTTTCTTTGCACCCTCAGCTGGGGGTCCTGTGTCTAGCCTGGAGAGCATGTGGATTGAGTTCGCATTGCTAACCGTGACGTCTTCAATCCAGTAGTGGGGACTGTCGGCGCCCGGGGTAAGAAGGGTCTCGAAGTTCAATCTCGTTCAAGACGCCATCGGGAATGATGAATACTCTGGAACCCCTGGGAATCATTGCGGCGGCCGGCGACACGAGTGTTTCATAGAGACCTTGCGCAGTTTCGTTGGCCTCTCGCAGCGGGTCGCTTGATCGCAGAATGGCTTTCTTATAAGCCTGGATGTGAGCCTCGATTTCTGCCTTCGCTGGCAGCGGAAAAAGACGCGTGCCATGGGCACTGACTGCCCATAAATACGATTTTTCCGATCCCAGCGAGTAGAAGAGGATTGTGGCATTGAGCCTGCGGGCAACCGCCTGTGCATCGACCGCTGGTTCCGGCCGTGGGTGTGCCTCTTCGTTTGCCTGCCCGAGGGCTTCAGCTAGTGTTTTCGCTCGGCCAATATCAAGCAGTTGCAAAGCTTGCTGCTGCTTTTGCGACGCGATCAGGAAGTCGGCGTAATCCCGGTAGAGCGCATCGCCATTAGCAAAAAAGGGCAGCCTCAGCTCTACATCCTTGACCGCCGCCCGCTGGTCCTCGAAGGTGCGGATGGATCTTCGATACCAGAGATCTGCTTGCCTTGTTTGTTTTTTGCCTGCATAAAGATTTGCCAGGGCATCCTCGATCTCCCATCGAAGCGAAGGGCTCACCGCCGGTTGCCCGTGCACCTGCATAAGCATCCGTTCTGCGTCCCGCCCATTTGTCTGCTGCTCGGCAAGTAGGGCTTGCAGGAACAATGGGTCCAGCTCCGCGTCTTTGTCTCCAGAAATGCGATCTGCCCGGATCGCTTCCTCGATATGCGTCCTGGCGGCATCAAATTGCCGTTGTTGATAAAGCAAATACGCCAGCTGCGTATGAATGCCCGCTATCTCGTGGAGAGAATGGATGGTCAGTGCGTCTTGCAGCGCTTCCTGGTAGCACTTGGTGGCAGCTCCCAGATTGCCAAGTTTGTAGTAAGCCGCTCCGGCACCCCATAGCGAGTCGACCTGCGGCGATCGGGGCCCCTATTTGTGTTGCTACTTGTTCGGCCTGCTGAAAGTTGGAGAGGGCCTTATCGAAATCTCCCAGATAGAAATAGGCTACGGCCATATTTTCCAGGGACAATTGCATGAGCGGCCGCGCTTGAATCGGTCTGGCTGATTCGGCACTTTCGTTTAACAGGGCGACCGCTTCGTCGTAGTGCTCCAGTCTCAGAGCCACAAAGCCAAGGTTCACAAGATCGCTGGCCTCGAGGAATGTGTCCCGCTGTTGACGCGCGAACTTTAGACTCTCTTGCGACAGATCCGCGCCCTCGGTCAAGTGGTCTCGATCGATCTGAACTACGGCTTGTCCCCGTAGAACCTCACCGCTCAGGCTGGAGTTGCTCGCTTCAGATAGACGCTTTGCCTCCTGCAACTCTTTATCCGCTTGTTGTGCCTGGCCGAGTTTGGCGTGCGTCAATCCGCAGAGTAAGTTTCTCTTGATCGCGAGATCGCCCACCGTGGGATAGGAGATTCCCGGGCTGTTAAGGAGTGTGAGCACCCCGGGCCGGCGACCCTTGTCTGTGAGGATCTCGGCTTCGAGAAGTCGAAATTTCATGGGCCAATCTGAACCGCTCGCGGAGAAGTCTTTGCGGGCTTGCTCTGTCTTTTGCAAGGCCACATCGAGATTGCCATGGCGAAAATCGCTGTGGATGTCTTGAAAGGTCTTTGCGGGATCAGCCATCGCTGAGGAGCGGCATCCGGTCAAGGGCCCGGCCGCCAATAAGGCCATCACTAAACCTATGGCGGATAGGTACCGCCGTTGACCATGGAGCTGGCCATGGTCATCGCCCCGTGCGTCGCGCAGCCCAGCTCCGCCCGAATCATAGAGAGCTGTACCGAGGCCGGACAGGCTACGATCTCCCCGAATATGATCTTTCCGAAATGTGGAATGTGCACGACGTGGCCGAAAGACTTGCCAGGGATCGCCCGATCCACGCCATCCACCAACGAACACAAAACACATTCGTGCGCCCCTGGTTTGCGCTTGGAAGCCAACCAACCGTATCGCTCAGTTAACGAGCGGAATGCATCCCGGTCGTCATCCGCTTCAATGCCCTTGACCAGTTTGGCAGCTTGCTGGCTCGCAGTCTCCGTAAAAAGTGTCCAGTCAATCGGGTTGCGAGAGCCGCCTGCTCCGCGCCCAGGCGCCAGAAAGCCGGAATTCATTGCTGGAGAAGCATCGCAACCGCCTATCTGGAGGCCTTCGAAACGAGAACCGGCGAAGGAGATTTGAGGGGATCGGCCATCTGCCGGATGTTGGACGGAGATTTGAGCCACGATCCGCTCCGCCGTAACGACTTCCAAGATGTTCAATCCCTCAACCACCGAGGTGGCCAATGTCCACCATGATCCATCCTCGTCGCGCGTGCCCGAGATGCGACTATATGTTGAACGGCAGGAGACGATTTCTTCGAAATTGAACACATCGGACCGCATTGTCACGTGACCGCCCACTGCCGGCAGCGACCCCGAGGCCTGGGAAGGAATATGTTTTTGAAATGGCTTTTCGATGAACCCGCCGAGCGGGTGTGCCTCGGCATGGAAGTAATATGTTTTCTTGACATTGGAGCGCATGGTGCACCTCGTTACGCGAAAAATTTCAAGTACGACTGTTCACAATAAACGGTAGCGAACCAGGTCGACTGGTCAGGGTCACAGGTTTTCATCACGAACCCGTATAAAGTTGAAATCCTGCCCAATACAGCGGCTTGCGATATACGCCGGGCGAATCGATCAGCGACAACTTTGCCGCGCGCAGGGCCGCGTCAGGACTGCTGCCGGCCCGGAGCTCAGCGTAGAGGCGGTCCATCAGTAGCGGCGTGAAAGCGTCGTTTATCTCCCACAATGCACCAATCACGTTGTGCGATCCTGCGCGAAGAAATGCCCAGGAAAGACCTACCAGCCCTTCACCCGCGTAGGCGCGCAGGCCGGATCCATAGCAGGCCGAGATGGTGACCAGCCTGGCGTGCAACGGGGAACGCATGATATCCCGGGCATATAGTTTGAAGTTGTCAGGATCCTGGGGCGGCGGCGAAAGCACCACTGCCGAATCCAGCGGATCCAATCGGCTTGCAGTGCCGTGAGCCACAAAGTGAATGTAGGAGAATTGATCCGGCTTGTTTTCCGCATACGCTGCGGGTACCGCCCCCGACTGCGTGACCACGGTCATGCTGTCTGCAGGAAAATGCTTTTCGATCCCCCGGATTTCGGCGAAGGCGTTGACCAGGCTGTCATACCCGGTTCCCGCCGCGGTGGGATTACCGATAAGCAGGAGTTTCTTTGTGCCCTCTGGGGAAGAATCCGAGTCAATCCGGGAGAGCATTCGAATTGAGTTCGCATTGCTAACCGTGACGTCTTCAATCCAGTAGTGGGGACTGTTGGTTCCCGGGGTAAGAAGGGTCTCGAAGTTCAACTCGTTCAAGACGCCGTCGGGAATGATGAATACCCTGGAACCCTTGGGAATCATTGCGGCGGCCGGCGCCACGAGGGTTTCATAAAGACCTTGCGCAGTTTCGTTCGCTTCTCGCAGGGGGTCGCTCGATCGCAGAATGGCTTTCTTATAAGCCTGGATGTGCGCTTCGATTTCTGCCTTCGCTGGCAGCGGAAAAAGACGCATGCCATGGGCGTTGACTGCCCATAAATACGATTTTTCCGCTCCCAGTGAATAGAAGAGGATTGTGGCATCCAGCTTGCGAGCAACCGCCTCTACGTCGACTGCGGGCTCCGGCCGTGGATGTGATTCCTCCTTTGCCTGCCCGAGGGCTTCTGCCAGTGTTTTCGCCCGGCCGATGTCAAGAAGTTGCAAAGCTTGCTGCTGCTTTTGCGACGCGATCAGGAAGTCGGCATAATCCCGGTAGAGCGCATCGCCGTTCGCAAAAAAGGGCAGCCTCAGCTCGACATCCTTGACCGCCGCACGCTGGTCTTCGAAGGTGCGGATGGATTTTCGATACCAGAGATCCGCCTGCCTTGTTTGTTTTTTTCCTGCATAAAAATTTGCCAGAGCATCCTCGGTCTGCCAGCGCAGCGAAGAGCTCGCCGCCGCTTGCCCGTGCACCTGCATAAGCATTCGTTCCGCGTCCCGCCCATTTGTCTGCTGCGCAGCAAGTAGGGCTTGCACGAACAATGGGTCCAACTCTGCGTCTTTATCTCCAGAAATGCGATATGCCCGGACTGCTTCCTCGCTGTGGATGCTGGCAGCGTCGAATTGACGCTCTTGATAGAGCAGATATGCCAGCTCCATATTGATCCCCGCTATCTCGTTGACAGAAGAATGGATGGCCAGTGCGCCTTTCAGCGCTTCCTGGTCGCACCTGGTAGCTGCTTCCAGATTGCCGAGTTTGTAATACGCTGTTCCCGCACCCCACTGTGACTCGACCTGCTTGCTCGTCGCCCCGATCTGAGTTGCTACCTGTTCGGCCTGCCGAAAGCTGGAGAGGGCCTTCTCAAAATCTCCCAGGTCTAAATAGGCTCTACCCATATTCTCCAAGCAGGTTTGTATGACCGCCTGCGCCTGAATCGTTCTGGCTGATTCCGCAGCTTGGCTCAACAGGGCGACAGCTTCGTCGTAATGTTCCTGCATGAGAGCCAAATAGCCAAGATTCGTAAGATCGCCCGCCTCGAGGAATGAATCCCGCTGCGCGCGCGCGATCTTCAAACTCTGTCTGGAGAGGTCCGCAGCCTCGGTCAAGTGGTCGCGGTCGATCTGCACGACGGCTTGCGTCCGTAAAACCTCACCGCTCAAGCTGGAGTTGCTGGCTTCGGATAGGCGCTGTGCTTCCTGCAGCTCCCTATCCGCTTGCTCGCCTGGCCGAGCTTGGCGTGCGCCAGACCGCAGAGTAGGTTCCTCTTGATGGCAATATCGCCCGTCGCTGGATAGCGGATGCCCGGGGCATTGAGCAGTGAGATCACCTCAGGCCGGCGACCCCGGTAGGTGAGGATTTCGGCTTCGAGAAGTCGGAATTTCATGGCCCAATCTGCATTGCTCGCAGAGAACTCTCTCTGGGCCTGCTCCGCCTCCTGCTGCGCGACATAGAGATTGCCATGCATGAAGTCGCTGCGGATGTCTTGCCAGGTCGTTGCTGGGTCAGCCTTCGCTGAAGAGCGGCAGCCAGCCAAATGCCCGGCGGCCAATAAGACCATCACCAAGCCTATGGCGGAATGGTACCGCCGTTGCCCCTGGCGCTGGCAGCGCTCACTCCGCCCGATACGGAGCATCCCAGTTCGGCCCGGATCAACGCGAACTGAACCGAACCTGGGCAGACCAGTAGTTCCCCGAGAAATATCCTGCCAAAATCCGGAATCTCCACGGCGTGGCCGAAGCTGGTGCCGGGCACGGCGCCATCCAGACCATCCACCACGGAACTGAGAACGCATTGGCATTCCTCGGGCTCTCGGGTCATCCATCCAAATCGATCGAGTACCCACCGGAAGCCCTCCCGGTCGGCTTCGGGATTCTCGACTAGCTTGCGAGCTTGCTCGCGACCTGTCTGCTGAAAGACGGACAAAATCAATACGTGCTTTGGATCCGCAAAGCAGGTTGCGGTTTAGCCTGGGAAAAGCGTCGCAACCACCCAGCCGGAGATGGTCGAAACTAGTGCCGGCGAGTGAAATCTCAAGATACCTGCCGGTCCTCGGATATACAACCGAGAGCTGTGCTACAAGTCCTCTCCGCCGTAATGACTTCCAAAATGTTCAATCCTTCGACGACGGAGGTCACGGTGGTCGACCATGGCCCATCGGGGGCGAGCTTGCGTGCCCGTAACGCGGGTGTATGCCGAACGGCAGGAGATTATTCCCTCGAAGTTGAAGGCTTCAGTCTGTGTCGTGGCGTGACCGCCTACAGGAGGGAGTGAGACGGACGCCTGGGAAGGAACTATCTTCTGAAAAGGCTTTTCAATGAACCCGCCGAGCGAATTCGCATCTGCATTGAAGTAAAAGACCTTCTTGGCATCTGAGCGCATGGTGCTCCTCGTCACGCAGAAATGGTAGTCACGGCTGTTTTAAAGCGAACCGATAGCGCTGCAGCTCGACCGCACCTCGATCCAGATTTCCCTGCAAGACCAGCGTGTAGTCGCCCGGCGGCCTGTCTGCCGAGGGCACACGGACAGAAACAGTGTCCTTCGCCAACTCAGGGGAAACGTCTACCCGCCAGGAAAGCGAACCGGAAGCCGAATACAGCAAACAAGTGTAGCTCGAAAAGCGGTCCTGGGTAGGTATATCCACGAGCAGGAGATAGGGCCGGCCGGCCCCGACGGTGACTTCCGGAATCTGGCCCCCGCGACTATTGGCGTTCACCAACGAGAGTGAGGGCAAAATCTCCGGAGCTTTTAACTCCGCAATTTCGCTCTCGAAGTGCGGGTAAACAACCACGTTCTGATAGGCGATCACCAGCAAGGACGCGGCCAGTGCAGACCAGGCAATGACAGGCCGCAGCAAGGCCAGGCCCGATTTGCCCTTCGGGGCAACCGCCGGCTTGGGGACAGGGTTGAGACGAAATTCCCGTTTGGCCGCCTCCATGAAGGTGGCAGTCGCACCGAGATCAGTGGCGCATTCCTGGCAATCGAAGAAATGCTCCTCAAACTGGTCGCGCACTTCTGGCGCCAGTTCCTGCAGAAGATATTTCTCGACTGCCATGAGCTGTGTGGCCTGTTGATGATCCATTTTCACGGCCTCATAATGGATTCGCCTGGTGCATCAGCTCGCACCTAAACGGCTAATATAAAACGACTTGAACGACTGCTTGGCACGGTGTAACAACACTCTCAAATATTCGCGGGTGATGCCGAACTCGGCACAAACCTCATCTTTGTTGCGCTCTTCCAACAGCACGGACTGAAGCAGGCGCCGGTCGCGTTCAGGCAGCTGGTTAAGAATCTGGCGAACCACCCGCTCAGTATCCTTGGCTTCAATCAGGCTGAGCGCGCTTGGTTCGCGGCCGGCAACGGTAGCCTCCATTTCGTCGTCGATCGTCGCCTCCATTCTTTTTTGCGAACGATAATGCTCCTGCAAGACATGGTTGCAAACCGAATTGACGAAGGGTCCCAGTCGATCCGGCTGCCGCAGGCCTCCTTCTCCGCGCAACAGCGACAGCACGCGCATGAAGGTTTCCTGCCTGACATCTTCGATTGCTTCCTTGGAATTCAAGCGCGAGCGTAGCTTGAGACGGATCAGTTCGCTGAAGTAGCTCACGAAGTGTCCCTCTATATGTGCATCCCCCGCTCGAAGTTTCTCGATGTAGGACGCATCGAACGCAAAGAATTCCAAGCCCTGTTCCTCCACGGCGACAGCGAGCGCGTTCAAGTGTACACCGCCGTGTGAACCCGTTAAGAACACTATTCGGTCATGCTGGGCTCTCATTTGACCGAATCTCCCCGGCCGTCCGGAAGGCCCCCTCCGGTTAGCGGCAAGCCGCGGGGCTAACGATGGATCCCTATATATACGAGTCATTGTCAGTGGCCATGTTTGCCGGCATATTTTTCTCCGGTCTTCTTTCCGGTCTGTCGGACGAGTGAACCAAGGCAGAGAATCGGCACTCGTCGCGGGCCTTTCAACCCGCATCCAGTAGTGGTTGGGAGCGGGCAAACGTTACAAAGGACGATCGTAATTTTCGCAACCCGCGCGCGCATGCGGCGGCCTTCCAATACCGGAAAATTGTCCCCCCCGCCAGCACCTTCCTCTGATTCCCCCTAAAACGACGGGCGAAATTCGCCGATGACCTAACGTAGCTCGTTTTGGGCTCCTTCGGAGGTTTGGTCCTGGATAAGTGTCCCAACCCGCATTGCGCCGTCTGCCGGATTGCTCACCGCTATCAGCTCACGCCTCGCGAAGTGCAGGTAATCGCGCTGCTTGGGCTGAAGAATAAGGCCATGGCCCGAGCGCTGGGATGCTCGACCAAGACAGTCGCCAAGCATGTGGAGCATATCAGTCGAAAGACGGGCGCCGAGAGCAAGCTGGAAATTGGTATCTGGGCGATTTCGAAGGGGCTGGTAAGGGTGTAAAGGCGCGTTTTACCTCCACGCATCCGCCTCGAATCTCGCGATCGCCTTTTCCTCGAAGAGATAGCCGAGCCCTGGGTCGGAGGGCAGCTGCAGGCCGCCACCGCCCACTTGCAATTGGCGGTCGATAATCTCGCAGAAATTAAATACCTTGCCGTCGGGGAAATATTCGACGAACTGGCCGTTGGGCGAGGCGGCAACCAGGTGTACGTGTAGATCATGGAACCAATGGGGGCAAACGGTGACACCGTAGCAATCGGCGAGCGCGGCGATGCGCCGGAATTCTGTGATGCCACCGCACACCACGGCATCCGGTTGCAGGATCGACGCTGCTCGTTTATCCAGCAGCTCCTTGAATCGCCAGCGTCCGGCCTCGATTTCGCCGGTGGCCACGGGAATACGGATCGCCGCAGCCAGTTTGGCATGGTTGTCGATCTGATCGGGGCTGAACGGCTCTTCAATCCAATACGGGTCATAGGGCGCGAAACGCTCCATATAGCGCAGGGCAGTCGGGACATCGGACCATGCATTGTTGGCATCCAGCATAAGCAGGACATCCGGCCCGATCGCCTTACGTGCCGCCGCGATCCTTGCCTCTTCTGACCGTAGATCGCCGCGGCCCACCTTCATTTTTACCGCGTCAAGACCAAGCGCTACATAGCTCGCCATTTCTTCGCCCAGCATTTCGGGCGTCTTACCCTCGAGATAATAGCCGCCACTGGCATAGGCCGGAACCGTATCCTGGTACGCGGCGCCAAGATACTTGTACAGCGGAAGCCTGGCGGCTCTGGCATTTCTATCCCATAGGGCGGTGTCGAGAATACTGAGCGCCCGCATCACGGAGCCGGCGCGGCCATGCAGTAACACTGCCTGATACATGTCTTTCCAGAGTAGTTCTGTCGCCGTCGGATCCGCGCCGATCAGCATCGGCGCCAGCAGCTCGCGCACCGCCGTCGTCACCACGTTTCCGCCGGAATGCCCGGCATAGCAATGACCAATGCCTTCGATTCCGTCGTCGGTACGGATCTTTACCAGACTGTAATCACGCGCGGTTACCTGCCGGCGGGCGAAGGCAGTCGCCTGCCCCAGCGGAATATGAACGGTGCGCGCCTCAACGGAAACGACCCTGGCCATTTGGTTTTCCTCTTCGATCAGACTCTACAGGGCTTGGAGCAACTTCAGGAGCTGCCCAAGAGCATGGTCTCGTGCGGCTTTGTTTGCCGGCACGGTGTTGGTGGGGTCTTCCCCGGCACGCATAAAGCCATGGCCTGCCTCGTCGTAGATAACCGGCTCGTAGGTCTTGCCGGCTGCCTTCATGGCGGCGACCGTGCCCGGCACGGTGGCAACGATGCGGGCGTCGTTGCCGGCATAGAAGCCGTAGACCGGAGCGGTGATGGTGGCCACCTCTGCGGGCGGGGGACCGTAGAACACGAAGGCGGCGGAGAGGTCTTTGCGATGCGCGGCAAAGGCGAAGGACTTGCCTCCACCCCAGCAGAAGCCTATCGAGGCGATCCTGCCATTGCCCGCAGGAAGATGCTCTCCATAATCCGCTGCGGCATCCAGGTCGGCGTTAACCACCTCCGGATCGAGGCCGGAAACGGCTTTTACAGCTGCGTCCTGCTCGGAGAATTCACTGGTGCCACCGCCGTTCGGCCCGAAGCCCGACAGCAGGTCGGGAGCAACGACGATATAGCCCTGTGCGGCCAGTTCGTCGGCCATCTCCTTGGCCCAGTCGGTGAGCCCGAAGATCTCGTGAATGAGGACGATCACTGGGACTTTCTTCTTGACCTCGGGGTACACCACGAAGGCCTCGACGGTACGATTACCATGCTTAAGAGGAACGTACTCGTGGTGGCGGGGCGACGCTTCAAGACGGGTCTTCGCCCAATCCTGCGCCAGGACGGGAGAGGCCGCTAGAGAAAGAAGCACGGCAGCGACGGCGAGTTTGAGGGCGCTCGGCATGGTTAATATCATGCGGAGGAGTTTAGCCACCGCGGTGTACCTGTCGCAAGATTTGCTTTTGGGGCTGAAACTCGCCATCCCCGATTCACATCTATATAGCCATTAAGGCACGCCGCGAGCCAATAGTTTGATCCTCTTCGCGTTCGAGAGGCTCCGGCCGTTACTTATGGCGCTTGAGGCGCCTCCCTGCTCTGCGGGGACTCAAGGCGTTAGCGCACCCTCTCTGCGCGCCGATGAGGGGGCTTACCACGCATACCACGCACCAAAAGTGCATTTCCCGCACGACGCCGGGGGGCTTAACGCAGCATAACGCGCTTAACGCGCACCTTCCGCAGAGAAAAAGCGGGGACTTAAGACGCTTAAAACGTTAGCGCAGCCTCTCTTGCACGAAGCGGGCCACCTGGATGAAAGGCCCGGAGGGCCGACCGCCAAACGTCAGCCCAGCCCGGAAGGGCTGGGAGCTCGATCCCGAAGATATCCGAGCGCCGTGGGCGCGGCACTAAACCGTCGTCCGCTCTCCCAGTGCCACCAACTTGCCTGCGGCAAGTTGAGATGCTCGGGATACCAAAGGCCAGAGGGACGCTTTCATTGGCATCGGCTGCCAGCCGATGCCAACTTAGACCGTTGACGCATACCGGGGGGCGTGTTCCGATGAAAATTGGTGAAACACAGATCCCCGCTGCCGGTGGACGCGATCCTGCCGGAGATTATCGATTCGCTCAAGCGCTGTTCAAACCTTGTGATTGAAGCGCCCCCAGGCGCCGGTAAGACAACCCGCGTTCCGCCGGCACTGCTGGAGATTGTCAAAGGCGACGTCATTGTCCTGGAACCGCGCCGCATCGCAGCCCGTCTGGCGGCGAGGCGAGTCGCCTGGGAGATGGGCGAACAGGTCGGGCAAACAGCCGGCTACCAGGTGAGGTTTGAGGAAGCAATCGGCCCACGAACACGGTTGCGATTTGTCACCGAAGGAGTGCTGACCCGGCGCCTGCTCTCCGATCCGGAGCTGAAGGGCGTGGCCGCTGTCGTGCTGGACGAGTTCCATGAGCGCCACCTCGACAGCGACCTGGCACTGGCATTGTTGAAACGCCTGCAGCGGACACGGCCCGATCTACGAATCGTCGTCATGTCGGCAACACTCGATACCGCCCACGTGGCGGAATACCTCCGCTGCCCGATCCTGCGCTCAGAGGGTCGCCAGTTCGAATTGTCGATCCGGCATCTGCCCTACTCCGCAAAACCACTTGAAACACAGGTGACGGACGCACTCGAACTGCTGATCGGCGAGGAACCCACAGGAGACGTGCTGGTCTTTTTGCCGGGAGCCGCGGAGATAAGACGCGCCATGCGGCAAAGCCAGGCAATCGCGAGCCGGGCCGGCTTGCTCGTTCTGCCGCTGCATGGCGACCTGCCGCTGGCCGAACAGGACCGTGCCATCGCGCCCGCACAGCAGCGAAAAGTCATCCTGGCCACCAATGTCGCGGAAAGCTCAGTTACGGTCGAGGGCATAACCGCAGTCATCGATAGCGGCCTGGCACGCATCGCGACCCATTCGCAGTGGACCGGCTTGCCGACGCTCCAGGTCGGCCGGGTGAGCAAGGCCTCGGCAAAGCAAAGAGGGGGGCGGGCCGGGCGCACTGGACCAGGCCGCGTGCTGCGCCTCTACTCCGTGGAGGATTACCAGCGCCGGCCGGAACACGACACTCCGGAGATTACGCGCAGCGAGCTATCGGAGCTCTGTCTATTTTTGCGGGCGATGCAGATTGACCCCAGCAAAGGTATCGATTGGCTGGATGCGCCGCCGGCGGCGGCCGTGCAAAGTGCCGAGACGCTGCTCGACCGCCTGGGCGCCACCGGAGCCATGGTGAGCAAGCTGGCACGTTATCCCCTGCATCCTCGCCTGGCGCGTATTCTCACCGCGGCCATGGAAAGGGGAGTAGGCGAGGACGGCTGTATTGCGGCTGTGCTGCTGGGCTCAGGCGCCCGCTCGGAGAAGAGCGACCTGCTTGCAGCCATCGATGCCGCGCAGGATCCGCGCACTATGGAGCAAATAAAGCAGCTGCGCAGGATTGCCCGCCCTGCAAAGCAGACGCAACACAACGACGATGCTTTGCTGATGTCGGTGCTGGCGGGGTTTCCCGATCGCGTAGCGCGGCGGCGCACAGACAGCCAGGTGCTGCTGTCGGCCGGCGGCTCGGCAGAGGTGGTTGGGGAAGGCGCCCGGTATGAATTCATGGTTGCCGTCGATGCCGAGGACCGCAAAGATAAGCCTCTCCCCCTGGTTCGAATGACGGCACGCGTCGAGCCGGAGTGGTTGATTGAACTGTTTCCGGATCGTGTGCAGGAGCGATCCGGCGTGGAATGGAATCGCGTGACGGAGCGCGTAGAGGCGGTCAGTGCACTGCTCTACGACGAGCTGGTGATTCAGGAATCGCGTAGCGGAGCACCCGATGCGGAAGCCGCAGCCGAACTGCTGGCGCAGAAGGCGCTGGAGACCGGCATCGATCGTTTCGTCGACCGGGACGCTCTGGATGAATTCCTGGCGCGGGTTGAGTTCGCCGGCTTCGATCCGCCCAATCTTCAGCAGACGCTGCACGATTTGTGCCTGGGACTGCGTAGCTTCGCGGAGCTGAAAAACGCGGCGGCAAGCATCATCCCTATGCTGGAGCAGAAGATGGATGCGCGAAGGCTCGAGGAGATCGCTCCCGCGCGCATCCGGTTGCCCAACGGGCGCCAAACAAAGGTTCACTACGAGCCCGGCAAGCCGCCCTGGATCGCATCCCGCCTGCAGGACTTTTTCGGTATGCGAGAGACGCCGCGGATTGGACGGGAGCAGACACCCTTGGTGGTCCACCTGCTGGCGCCCAATCACCGGGCCGTACAAACGACAGCGGATCTTGCGGGATTCTGGGAGAGGCTCTATCCGCAAGTCCGCCGTGAGCTGATGCGCCGGTATCCAAGGCACTCGTGGCCGGAGCGGCCGTGAGTTTTTTATGCCGCCACGGCCTTGCCGAACTTTTCAACCGCCCGCGTCATGCCTGGCATGCCGGCCTGGAGATCCTGCACGTTCATGGCCGGCCGGACACTGAGGCTAGCGTTGAATGCCAGGAACCATGGCTCTGCGATTGCGGTTAATTGCGACGAATCCTTCATATCGAAAAATATGAATCCGGTTCGTTTGCCATCCGCGTCGGCGAAGTAAGCCGCCTCGGGCTTCAAGTCCGCCAGGATCTGCTGGATTGTCGGTCCCAAGCTGCCATTGAGAACTGCTGCATTGCCCGCTTCCACCGGGATCGAAACTGTCATTATCATGCGCATTTACTTGCCCCTCCAAGGGCAGGGCGGAGTATACGCTTTGCGCAAAATTCCGGGAACTATTTTCGCTCTATTGGTCGACGACTTTAGAGATTACTTGAGGGTCTCGGCGAAGGCATACAGGTTCTGCGGCTGGATGCGAATAACCCCTCCGCGAGGACTGTCGATGTCTGCAATGAGAAAAAAGGAGATGGAGACGGCGAGCGGCAAAACTACGGAGAGGACGACGGCTCTGCCATGCATCCCGTAGCCAAGCAATAGGTTGGACAGGACGGCGATAAAAAACATCAGGCTCCAGGCGGCGACCGGGATGCGATTCCACCACGCGGCCTGAGTATAGCCCTGGGAGTTCAAAACATCATTCATGCCGGATGAGGCGAGAGCTGATAAAGGGGACGCCTGTAATTCTGCCCCGGCCGCAACCATTGCCCACATTTGATTCTGCAGGCTTGCCGTATCCGCATTAATCCGCCGCAAATCCGCCTGGTCGCGCGCTGTATAAAAGCGGATGCGCAGATCGGTGTATTGCCGCAGCAGAGCCCGCACCTGGCTTGCGTTGCCGGCCGGCAAAAAATCCACGCGGACGTATTCGGTGCCGATAGCATTTGCCTCTTCTTCCTCAAGGCTCTTGCGCAGATCGTACCGGGTCGTGGCCATGGAGAAGGTGAAGCCTATGAGCAGACCCAGCAAAGTAAGCGTCGCTCCGACAATGGTTCCGTAGTCGGCGCGCATGCTCTCAGGAAGTGCATGCTGCCGGGAGCGAATCGCCATACCGATCCAGGCTGCAAGCCAAAGCAGCAGAAACGTGACACCGAACAAGAATAGAGGATGGTTAAGAAGAAGCATTCCCGTCCTAGGCCTCCTTATGCCGCAGTGCGGATTCTACGCGAGGCACGTCGTGAGGCGGGAAATTTGCTTAGTGGATTCTGCTGGCAACGACTTGCGTGTCTGTTGCGTTCGCCTGAATGCTGGTGGAGCGCAGCAATACCTCGAACGGAGCCAACGACCCGTCGGGGCGGCTGGCGCGTTCGAGAATCGGCGCAAGCGTCTCGGAGCGCAGGAGCGCTTCGCTTGCGGCCTGGGTGCCGGCCGCGTCCAAACCTTCAAGAAAGAGGAGGTGGCCATAACCGCTTAGATTGGGGACAAAACTGATGACCCCGTAGGTCTCGTGAATGGGCTCGTTCCAGTGGCTGGAGTAGGACGCCGCTTCTCCAGGTTGTGGCTTCAGGTTCACAACTGTGGCGCCTTCCATGCCGGGGCTGCAGTGGATCTGAAAGTTGGTCGTTTTCTCGGCAATAGCAGCCCAGGGATTACTGCATGAAGATCCTATGATCACAGCATCTGCGCTCTTCAGGTCATCGAAACGGAGATCTCGCGGAAAGCGCAGGAATACGTGCGCGGGATTGTACTCAAAAAGCCGCGCCAGGGTCAGCGACCAGTTGAAGGTTCATAAAGCCGGTCAACTGCTGCGTGCGCAGATCCGTTTCACTGTGGGCGTCGACGCCAGGCAATGGAACGTCGAGATATCCACCTCTGAGGTAATCAGCCAGTGGCATTTGCCGGTGGGACAGATCTTCAACCAGATTCAAGCCGGCATCGGGAGGGACTATGTAGGTGTTTCCAGGGCCCTGGAGCATGGCCGTCCACAGTGGGCGCGACGGCTCTGGCGCCTGGTGTGAAGTGCCGACCCGGGCGAGCACACCGGAGGTGAGCCAGATCAGTGCCGCGCTATAAGCAGTCAGCAGCGATATACCGGCCAACCAATGTTGCCAGTTGCGCCGTGGCGCAACTGCCGGCCGGGCCAGTTTGCGTTTCGACCAGAATTGGTTTGCTCTGCGCCTCAGGTAGCTGAGCCAGCATGGGGAAGGCAGGAAGATAGCCGCCCAGAGGGATCTCAATGCGCAGCGGATGGCCGATTCCCTCGCCGGCGAAATATTCGCTCAGCCGTTTTCGTAACTGCCGCGCATAACTGCGAACGATGTTGTCGTCGACGGTGCGGTAGCCGGGTGGCCGGCCAAACACCTGTACACCGATCTGCTGCTCAGTTACCTCGCTTTGCCGGCCCTCGATGGTTTTGGCGACGATATAGAGAAGGAAGTTGGCAAGCCGTGGGGACTTGTTGAACTGCGGGCTATCGACAATGCGTTGCGCCAGTTGCCAGCGCGGATCATTTTCCCATCCAGACGCATCCTGCCATGACTCTTCCTTCGAGCCGAAATGGATGGGGGACGGTTTGATCCAGAACGGTCTTTTTCATGGCGGACACGGCATACTAACGGGCCCAATGGACTCAGCCATAAGAGGCGGCGATTAACGATAGGTAAAATGTCGCCGGGTATTGGTGAGATTGACGGAACTATTGGCCAAAATTTCACAAAGCTACAAATCCATACATTTCATTTGGTTGCGTGGATAACACACAGGTGTATACCCCGGGTCCACATGCTCCGCACACCTTCCGGGAGCGCAGGCAAATTCGTAGAGTGGCGAGCAGCCAGTACTCAACTCGAACACTTTCCCGGAGCGCCATCGTGAACATCACAATACGATTCAGCCTGGCAACGGTCAGGTCTGCACGAGTGTCGATACAGAGCAAGCGGATGGCTTTGATGGCAGGCCTGCTCGCATCCTGTTTTCTGCTGTCTACCGGCAGTCTGCCTGCTCAAGTCAATACCGGCTCCCTGAGCGGGCTGGTACTTGATCCGAGCGGAGCTGCGGTCGCCGGTACGGAATTGACCGTAACTTCCGCGGATACCGGCTACACCCGGACAAGTAAGAGCCTCAGTGACGGCGCCTACTCGCTACCCGATCTGCCGATCGGGAACTACAGCCTCACGGCAACGGCCAATGGTTTTTCGCAAATCCAGGAACAGGTGAGGATCGGTGTGGGCGAGCGGATCCGGCTTGACCTGCATCTGACCGTTGGCGCAGCGAACCAGACGGTAGAGGTGAACGCCACCGGGCTTGAGCTGCAACGCGACGACGCCTCGATCGGAATGCTGGTGACCAGCGACGTGATCGAAGAAACGCCACTTTACCTGCGTAACTGGGACGACCTGCTGCGGGTGGTGCCGGGGTACAGATCAGCCGCTACACCAACCAGAGCGGCGCAACCTCCGCGGGCCGCACGGGTGACTTTAATGTGAACGGCGTGCACTCGCTGCAAAACAACTTCATCCTGGACGGAATCGACAACAATACCTTTTCTGAAAATGTGCAGGAACTGAGCACGGAGGCTTCGCACCCCTCGGTCGATGTGATCTCACAATTTAATGTCATCACCAGTCCATATTCCGCCGAATATGGGCGGGCTCCCGGCGCGGTGGTGTCGGTGAACACGCACAGCGGCTCCAACAACATCCACGGCGCTGCCTATTACTATGTGCGTAATCAGTATTTTGACTCCTTCGACTATTTCACCAAGCAGACGACGAATGTAAAGCCGGAAAACAATCAGAACCAATATGGGGGCAGTTTTGGTGGCCCCATCAAACGCGACCGGATCTTCGGGTTTTTCAACTATGAGGGGACGCGGATCAAGCAGGGGCTCTCGCGCATATCGACGGTGCCATTGGACAATGAGCGCATCGGTGATTTCAGCACGGCTGCGGCAGCAAATGCAGGCGTGCCCGCGTACGCCACGGTCTACAATCTTTCCACTTGCTCGGCGCCGTATACGGCGGCCAACTGCGTTCCGCTGGTCAACAACAGCTTCCCAAGCGACCCAACGGCAAAGATCGACACGGCCGTGGCCAAGCTGATTGCGCTTTTCCCCGAGCCGAACGACAAGCAAGGCGGAGCCACCTATCCTGAGTTCAACAACTTTGCCCGCACCGGCGCGGCTACCGATTTCAATTCCAGCTACGATGGCCGGGCAGACTGGACGCCATCGCAGAACAATACGATCTTCGGCCGCTTTAACTACTTCAATCGCACCCGTCAAATTCCCGGATACTTCGGCGGCCTGGCCGACGGTACCGGTACATCGGCATGGGGCAACCAGTTTCTCAAAGGCGCCAGTTTCGTATTGGGTTGGACCCACATCTTTGGGCCGAATCTGCTCAACGACTTTCGCTTTGGCTGGGTGCGCGATCATTCGTATGGGCAGCAGCAGCCGTTCGATCTGCCTGAGACGGCAGGACAATTCGTTCCCGGAATCCCCAGCAATCCGGCCATCGGCGGCGGCGTTTCGCTCACCGCATTTGTCAACCACACTTACCTTGGCTCGCCTGACTTTCTGCCCAAGTCCCAAGTGCCGATGCTGTACCAGTTCGATGACACTGTCTCCTGGATAAAGGGCCGCCACAGCTTCAAGTTCGGGGTCAACGTCTTTGCACCGATGCGCAATATCTTTCAGGACGAGCCGGGCACGCGCGGCGACCTGTATTTTGCCGGTGTGTTCTCCGGGCTGGGTAATCCCTCCGGCATTACGGACTACGCGGACGGATTATTCGGCGCGCCATATTATGCCCAGCTTACCAATGTGTTCTTCGTGGACCAGCGGCTGTGGATGGCGGCCGGCTTTGTGGAAGACGACTGGAAGGTGACGCCGAAACTCACGCTGAACCTTGGCCTGCGCTATGACTTCGCGACTCCACCCTATGAGGGCGGAAACGAGCTGGCGAACTTTGACCCCGCCGGCGCAGGCTCGCTGATCTTCGCCAGCTCCGGCTCGCTTGGCAATCGCACACTGGTGAACCCGGCCACCACGAACTTCGGCCCGCGCATCGGCATATCCTATTCTGTGGATCCCAAGACAGTGGTACGCGCCGGGTACGGCATCTACTACACCCTGCTGGAACGAATCGGCAGCGAGAACGAGCTGGCGCTGAATCCTCCCTTCCTGGTGAACAAGACGCCTTCCAGTACCACCGTGCCCGTGCTGCAGCCGGAGGTCGGTTTCCCTTCGAATTTCCTCGATCCTTCGACGATCAACTTCAATGCGTTGCAGCAGTTTCATATCCGCTCTGTGGATCCGGAGAAGAAAGAGCCGATGGTGCAGCAGTGGAGCTTTGGCATTCAGCGGGACCTGGGCGGCAGGTGGCTCGGCGAGGTGGATTATGTCGGCACCAAGTCTACCCACAATAACCTGATCCTGGACTACAACCAGCCCCTCATCGTCAACAACCTGGTGACCTCGACCATACCGTACCCCAACTTCGGCCAGGTGGAATACACCACGCCTATCGGCTACGGCAATTACAACGGACTGCAGGCAAGCCTGACCCACCAGATGTCCAACGGCTTCAGCGTGCGCGCCGCCTATACCTACTCGCGCAGCCTGGACAACACGCCGGAGGAGTTGGAGAACAACCCTGGGGGGCCGCCGAACGGCCGGGATCAAAGCTCGTGGTACGGGCCGAGCGAATTCAATACGCCCCAGCGCATTGGTGTCAGCTATGTCTACGAATTGCCCTTCGGGCGAGGAAAGAGCATGTTGAGCTCCGGTCCTCTTGTCGTGGGTACTGGGCAATTGGCGGACTTCCGGCGTGTACACGTTTTATAGCGGCGTACCCTTTACCGCGACGTGGGGGAGTGAAAGCAGCCTGCTGGATCCTTACGGCTATGCGACCGCCGTTCCCAACGTTGTGGGCAAGGTTCATTACATCCATAAGCCGTCTTGCTGGTTCTATTCGAGCGCCACCGGTGGGTGCACTCCTTATGGCTCCGGCCTGACGGATGCCTTTGCCGACGCAGGCAATGGAGTGGTGGGCGATGGAACCCGCAACTCGCTCAATTCTCCCGCCACCGATGTTTTCGACGCTGCCCTGATCAAGGATTTCCCGATCACCGAAAGCCTGCGGACCGAGTTTCGCTGGGAGGTCTTTAACGTTCTCAATCACCCGCTGTTTGCTGCGCCCAGCGGCGATGTGAGCACCGGAGCCGCGGCACAGATCACCTCGCTTTCGGGTGATCCGCGGGTCATGCAGTTCGCCCTGCGGGTGGACTTCTAGACCTTGGGAATCGTCAGGCGATGGATAACGTGCATTCTTCTTGCGCTGGCGCTCCCGGCGATTGCTCAGCAGCCAGACCTGGTGCTCAAGGGCGACGTAAAGGGCGCGCAAAACAAGACTTACTTCGAGATTCCATTCACCGTGCCTGCCGGCGTACACCGTATCAGTGTTGACTTTCAATACAGCGGAAAAGATCAGCGCGCTACCCTTGACCTTGGCATCGCCGACCCACAGCGCTTTCGCGGTGAGAGCGGCGGAAACAAGAGCCATTTCACCATCAGCGAAACGGATGCCACGCCGTCGTATCTTCCGGGAGCGATCCCTGCCGGAGAATGGCGGCTGATCATCGCTGTTCCTAACATGCGTCCCCAGGTGGTTTCACACTACGAGGCGGATATACACTTCAACGCGCGAGCAGAAGATGCGGCTTTCACTACCCAGCCCCTCGCCACCGGGACGCGCTGGTATCGCGGCGATCTGCATATGCACACCGCGCATAGCGATGGAAGCTGCAGGAGCCAGAGCGGTCATGACGTGCCTTGCCCTCTCTTTCTGACGGTGCAGGCGGCGGCATCGCGCAGCCTGGATTTCATCGCCATCACCGACCACAACACGGACTCGCAGTATGAACAATTGCGCGAGCTGCAACCCTTCTTCGATCATCTGCTGTTGATTCCGGGCCGCGAGATGACTACCTTTCATGGGCACTTCAATGTATTCGGGGTAACGCAGTTCATGGACTGGCGCGTAAGCAAAGGCGGCCTCGACCTGAACGCGGTGCTGCGCGATGCACGCGCCAAGGGCGGCATCGCTTCGGTGAACCATGCCGAAGCGCCTGAAGGGGAAGATTGCATGGGCTGCCGCTGGATGCCCGCCGCCGGCACGGACATGGGCCTGTTCAGCGCCGTGGAGGTGATCAACTATGGGGAAATCATGTTCTCCAGCGCGAAGTATTGGGACTCTCAACTACGCGCAGGGCATCGCCTGGCAGCGGTTGGCGGCAGCGACAATCACAACGCGACCACGCCACCGGGGGAGGTTGGGGCGATCGGCTGGCCGGCGACGGCAGTCGAGGCCGATGAGCTTTCTGTGCCGGCGATCCTGAATGGTATTCGCGCCGGCCGCACCTTTATCGATCTGACTGCTTCGCGGGACAAGATGCTGGACTTTGAGGCCGAAGCGGAGGGCGCTTCCGCAAAGATGGGCGGCACACTGCATACGACCGGTGGAGCCGTCATTACCGTGCGTATCCATGCGATTGCAGACGAGGGATCTGTGGTTCACCTGCTGCTGGACGGTGAGGATACAAATACACCGCTGCCTCTGGAGGGTCCAACTGCGAAAGCTACGCTCACGGCAAGCGCCGGACGGCATTGGCTGCGCCTGGAGGTACGCGACCGCAGCGGCGCCAGCGAGTTGATCAGTAGTCCGCTCTACATAAATTTTCCTGAGGAATAGCCGATGCAAACTTTCGCGTTTCAGCGGACTATCAAAATAGTGCTGGCTCTGCTGGTCTGTTCTTCGTCGCTGGGCGCACAGCAGTCGCATCCGGGTTCGCGCACAGTCATGGATGCGCACAACTGCTATCCCTACTTCGAATGGTGGGGCGACCGCATTGATCGTGCTCTTTCTGCAGGCACTCCACTGGCTATCGAGCAGGACCTGGCCTGGCATACCGATCCCAAGACCGGGCGCAGCTGGTCTGTGGTCACCCACGGGGAACCAACCTACGGCAATGAGCCAACCATGGATCAGTATTTCTTCGAGCGCGTGCGGCCGATCGTCGAGAAGGCGCTGCGGGACGGTAACCACGGTGATTGGCCGCTCATCACGCTCAATCTCGACTTCAAAGACAACAAGCCGGAGCACCTGGCGGCTGTATTGTCACTGCTGCGGAAATATCAGTCCGTGGCTGACTACGACGGTGAAAGCGAGCAGAGGAAGCGGACGTGCAGCCACTGGACGTGAAGCCGATACTGGTACTGACCGGCGAAGCCGACGCGCAGCAAACCGTGTTCTACGATCAGCTGCAAACCGGCGATCGTGTATTGCTCTTCGGCGCCATTCACACAGAAGGATAAGGAACCTTCTTCGGCGCCCGAGGTAATGGATCCAGGCAAAGCCACGAACTACCGGCGGTGGTGGAACAATCCGTGGAAAGTGGTTGAGGCCGGCGGCCAGCCAAACGCTGGAGAGTGGACGCCGGCAAAGATGGACCGGCTGCGCGCGCTGGTAGAGCGAGCCCACGCGAACGGCCTGTGGATACGCTTCTATACACTCGACGGCGCAAC
This sequence comes from uncultured Acidobacteriaceae bacterium, assembly GCA_963834205.1. GTDB lineage: Bacteria > Acidobacteriota > Terriglobia > Terriglobales > Acidobacteriaceae > PALSA-350. Next base: position 670,692 of record CAWIBI010000069.1, read on the forward strand.
CAAGGCACAGCTCAGTTGCAACGGGTGGTTCCATGATTACAACTTCGGCTCCCTGGATGCGGCGCGTGTGCGCTGGCGCGCAGCGATCGCCGCGCATGTCGATTACCTGGCGTCGGACCAGTACGAGCTGGTGGCGAGCAGATTCATCAGGTCATGGCGACTGGCAAAGCAAATGAGATCACAGAAGCTCTTTGCCTGCTGATGGCTGTCACGTTGCTTCCTGGATTCCTTGCTTGCCCAAACAGACACTGCACGTAACAGTGACCATTCCTAACGGGAGGCAGATCACGCCTCTCGGCGATTGGATATCCGTGGCGCCATTTCCCTTTGCGCTGGCCCTTCGTCCGGATGGCCAGCAACTGGTTGCGCCGTCGCTGGGATTTCCCTTTGCGCTGAACGTGATTGATCGCCCTGCTACCGCGGATCGCAAGGTGACGCAGATTCCTCGTGGATTTCTGAGCGTTCCCGGGGTTGAATTCTATGCCGGCGTGGCTTACTCTCCCGGCGGCAAGCTGCTCTATGTTGCGACCGGCGACAGCGGCGCCGTCGATGTGATGGGTCACCGCCGATTGGCGCCGGATCGCGCGGATCAACCTGAATGGCGCATCGCAAGGCCATGTTTACAAGGAAAGCTTCGCCGCGTCGCTCGTGCTTTCAAAGAATGGACGCAGGTTGTACGTGATCGACCAGGCCAACTGGCGAGTGGTGGTGATCGACACCGCGACCAAGACAAAGATCGCTACACTCGCAACCGGAGTCAACCCGATCGCGGTTTGCCTGAGTCCTGATGGTAAGCGGCTGTATGTCGCCAACTCAGGCCTCTTTGAGTACAAGACAATTCCCGGCGCCGACAACGCCGACCGGCTGCACAGTGGGCTGCATTTTCCACCCTTTGGCTATCCATCGCCCGCGGCGCGGAACGGAACTACCGTGGAAGGCCGGACATATTCCGGGACTGGGCGATGCCAACAATGCGCGGGGAAGCTCGTTATGGACCTATGACATAAGCGACCCCACTCGAGCCCGGCACGTAGCCTCGCTGCGTCTGGGCACACCCATCGCGTCCGCGAATGATCATGTGATCGGCGGTGCGGCGCCATCAGCATTGGTGGCCAACGAAAATGCAGTCTATGTTGCGCTGGCGCACGAGGACTGCAGTGGCGGTAATCGACGCCGATGGGCGTGGGCTGAAGGCGCAAATTCCACTCAGTCCTTTTGCCGGGCCGGAGTTTCAAGATCGTGAAGGCATTGCTTTGCGCGGTGTCATGCCAAGTGGGCTCGCGCTCACAGCCAACCGCTTATATGTAACCGAAGCAGGCATCAATGCGCTGGCGAGTGATCGACACCACCGACGGACGGGTGCTCGGACATCTGCCCGTGGGATGGAGCCCTTCCGCCGTGCTGGTTTCTCCGGACGGCGGCATGATTTACGTCGCCAACTCCAAGGGCAAAGGGAGCGGCCCCAACGCGGGGAGCAAATTCAACCCCGCTCTGCATGGCGCCTACATCGGCGAGTTGGAGCTGGGCAGCATCTCGGCCATCCCCGCCAGCGATGCGGAGCATGCGCGAAGAGCAGACAGCCATCGTCGTCCGGAACAATACGGCCGCGCGCATGGAGAGCAGCCCGCTGCCACATCTGAAGCATGTCTTCCTCATCATTCGCGAGAACCGTACCTTCGACGATGTCTTTGGTGACCTGCAGGGAGCGGATGGAGACCCTGCGGTCGCGCGCTATGGCATGCATGGCCAAGTGAAAGGCGATCCAGCCATGCAGGACCTGCACGTAACGCCAAACGCCCACGCCATGGCGGCGCAGTTCGCCACCAGCGACCATTACTACACAGACAGTGACGTATCCGTCGATGGCCATCGCTGGGCGATCGGCATCGCGCCGACGCCTTGGATGGCGCAGGCATGGCCCTCTACCTATGGCGGGCGCAGGCATGGCAACCCCTTCAGCGAAGCACCCGGGCGGCGTGCTCTGGGAGGGGCCACGGATGGGCCCATGCCGGAAGACGAACCTGAGTTCGGTTCACTCTGGGAGCACGTGAGCAACAGTGGGCTTAAGGTGCTGAACTACGGCGAGTCACTGGAAGTGGAAGGCATGGATGAGATGGTCGGGTCGGAACCGGAAGGGCAGCGGCTATTCCTGAATGCTCCCATATCGCAACCCATCTTTGCGGCAACCGACCGTAACTTTGCGACCGCCAACATGGGCATTCCCGACATCGTTCGTACCAAGGAGTTCCTGCAAAGATTTCGGCGCACGATTGTCGGCAGGCGATGTTCCGGCGATGATCGTCATGCGCCTGGGGAACGATCACACGGCCGGTCCGCGTCCCGGCGATGGGTATCCGCTGCTCGAGTCCTATGTGGCCGATAACGATCTGGCGCTGGGGCAGATTATCGATGCTCTCTCGCACAGCGCCATCTGGAAGGACACAGCGGTCTTTGTCACGGAAGACGATCCGCAAAGTGGAGTGGATCATGTGGATGCGCATCGCAGCATTCTGCTGGTGATGAGTCCCTATGTCCGCAAGGGCTTCATCTCGCATCGCCACAGCAGCATGGGCAGCATTCAGAAAACGATCTACGAGTTGCTTGGCCTTGGACCGCTCAATCTTGAGGATGCGTTGGCTTCGGACCTGAGCGATATGTTTACAGCAGAGCCAAACCTTGCGCCCTATACGGCGTTGCCGACAGATCTGCGTGTCTTTGACCCGGCGCGCGCCCGAATTGCCAGGCCGAAGACGGCCAAAGAGAAGGCAGACTTAGCGGATATCGACGACAGCCAGAAAATTCGCAAGAACTTTCAGAAGAGGCCGGCGCCCAGCTCTAACAAGTCAACGAACGCGGGTAATCAGCAATGATGATCCGAACTCGTGGAATTTAACAGGCAGAACCGCAGGTCCCTCCACTCCGCTACGCTCCGGTCGGGATGACAAATTGTTTTGAGAGCGATGATTCTTGGCAGTAACTCCCATTTGCAACAGAATTGTCATCCCGACCGGAGCGTACCCGGATTTCCTGCCACGCTGCGCTGGAAAGAACCGCGATTGCGCCTCTCCGTGAAGAGAGGCGCATGAAGTTTGCCGAAGCCACCAAGTTCCACAGGAAATCCGGGGTAGCGGAGCGGAGGGACCTGCGGTTCTCTTCTAAGTTCAGTGATGCGCGGTGAGGGTCGCCTGGCCGGTGCTGCCGGTAAAGCTTCCGTCAACGCCGGCGTAGTGGGCGGTTATCGTATGCGTGCCGGCTTTGCCCGGGATCCAGCTCAGGAGCGCCTTTCCACCACTGAGCGGTACCGGCACACCGCCATTCAAAGCGACGGCCTTCCCTCCGAAAGTGTCGGTGAAGACAAGGCTGCCGCCTTGCGGAACAGTCCCCAGGAATGTCGTATCAATTACTGTGGCAGTCAGCGTCACCCAGTGGCTGGCGATGACCGGATTAGGGGCGACGCGCAGCGTGGTTCGCGTCTCATCGGAGGTTATTCCTGACCTCAGCGCGATGCTCTGCTTGGCGTAGCCTGGAGCAGCGGCGTTCAGGTTGTTATCGGTCAGCAGCAGCGAACCACTGATGGGCCCACTGACCACCGGGGCGAAGTTGATGGCGAAAACGCAGGAGGTGCCGGCATCCACACTGCCGGCTGGATCTGAAGGGCCGACTACGGGACAGGTCGTTGCTCCAGCCAGGTCAAAGCTGGTGCTGATGCTGGGGTTTCTGCCCGAGCCTGGAACCGGAAATTGCAGCGCGGCATTGCCAATGTTTGAAACTGTTATTGACTGCGGGCTGTCTTTACTGGTTGATCCCACCGTGGTGTTCGCGAAGCTCAGTGGCGGCGGATCGGCTACATCGATCATGGCCATGTCGCCCTTGGCGGTGTCCTGTAAGAGATAGAGGTTTCCCCGCCCATCCAGCGCGATCCACCCCGGGTCATTCAGACCACTGGCAGCTATGGTCTGGAGGTAGGTGCCGTTCGCTTGCAGCGTTTCCTTGATACCTGGCCTTGGCTGGGAGCAGTGATATAGAGCATTCCCGTTCCCATCGACCGTCACGCTTTCAGGAGTGACGAGCCCATTGGCAACGATAGTCTGATTGTAAGTACCATTCGCTTGCAGCATCTCCTCATACACTTCACCGTTTTCGGTATCGACGATGTAGATATTCCCGCTTCCATCTACAGCTACGCCAGTCGGGTGGGTGATGCCGCTGCCGATCGCTGTCTCGGTATAACTGCCGTTCGCTTGCAGCGTCTCCTTGTGCACATCCCCGGTCGCGGAAGCGGTGAGATAGAGATTGCCGCCGCCATCCACAGCAATGCCAACAAGATCGTTGAGATCGCTGACAACCTCGCTTTGGGAGTAGCTGCCGTGCACCAGTGTCTCTTTGAATACAGCGTCAGACGCAGCGATATACACGTTGCCGGCGCCATCCACAGCCACCCCGGTAGGATCGCTGAGACCGCCGGCGATCAGAACTCTGGACCAGACACCTCCGGAGCGCACCTCCTTGTACACGGCGCCTGTTCCGCTTTCGGCGAAATAGACGGCTCCGCCGGCATCGAGCGCCAAGCCAGACGGGCTTACCAGGCCGCTGTCGATGGGGAGCCGGGTTCCCGGCAGGAATGCCGTTTGCGGGCCCAATCCTGTGCCGTAGACATAGCCAGTGGCGAGCGGGTTGCCGAAGGCATCCTGCAAGACTGCCGCGCCATACCTGGCGCCCGAAACCTGTGGCCTGAAGGTTACGTCGATGGTGCAGATGTCGCCCACAGCGTAAACGTGGTGGGTTCCGTTGGTGGTGCAGGTTCCCGTTCCGGCATCGGTAAAGTCCAGCCCCATCGCACCCTGTGTCAGCACCGACGTGCCGCCCAGGGTGCCTGCGAGATCAAAGGTGAAGATCAAAGATAGAGGGGCACTCTTGCTGCCTATATTGACCCCGCCGAAGCCCACTTTGGCCTGCTGCAATTTCAATATCCGGAAATTTTGGGTATCGGCAAGGTAGACGTTGCCGGCGGCATCCACCGCTATCCCGGTGGGCTCGTTCGCACCGCTCGAGGCGACCGTGCTCTGGGTATAGCTATCCCCCGCCAATGTCTCCTTCAACACGTCGCTGCTCTGGCTATCGGTGTTCGGGTCGACGTCTTCGTAAGCGGCAATATAGACGTTGCCGACGGCATCCAGGGTTATTCCAAAGGGCAATTTCTTGCTGGTGGCGGAAAGGTCTACGACCGTGCTCTCGGTCCAGGCGGTTGCCAACCGCGTCTCTTTTAATACCCGGTGATTATACGTATCCGCGATGTAGACGTTGCCACTGATGTCGACCGCTACCCCGGTGGGCAGTGCGAGGGGGCTGCTCGGTACAATGCTTTGGCTGTACCTGTTGGCAAAGGGTGTCTCCATCACAATGCGATTGTGATCGTAGTCTGCGATGAAGATGTTGCCGAGGGCATCGACCGCAACGCTAAATGGAAAATACAGGCCCGTCTCCGGGCCTGCAATCGTGCTCACGTGGTAGCTCCCGTAGGCCAGCGTTTCCTTCAATACGTAGTCGTTGCCGATATCGGAGATGTAGACATTGCCACCGGCATCCACCGCAACCCCGCGGGGGGACTCCAGGACATCGCCTGCCCGGTCTGCAACTGTGCTCTCGGTATAGAGGCTGCCCGAGGGCGTCTCCTTCAATACCCGGCCATTAGCCGTATCGGCGATGTAGAGGTTGTCACGGGCATCCACCGCCACCCCTTCGGGATAGACCAGTTTGCTGGTTGGCACGGTGCTCTGGCCGCCGCTGAAGTGGGCTTGCGCGGTCTGCGCATGCAGGGCAACGCCCAAGGCAAGCACCAAGCTAGCGGCCAGGCATCTGTAGGGGAGAGTGGCGCATGGGCGGATCAATCCGATGAATGAAGGCACTTGGGGCCCTCCTTTTTGACATGGCCCGGCGCGGATGAATCACGGACAGCGATTCATCCTGACGCAGACTGATGACTTCATCGGCAGTTCGGCTCGTTTTGTTACAGCATATTCTGGAGAGGAAGTGCGGATTCGGCCCCTCGACCCGTTGGTACCAAAATGGTCGCCAGGGGCAGTTGAGACAATCAAGAGCGTTCGCGTTCCGCTGACATTTGAGCGTGGACTGGAGAGTGGGCATGTTCAGCATTGAATACAGAGAGCAGGTCTCACGTCGTGTGCTCGAATGGGCCGAATCCGACGGGCGAATCGTTGCCGGCGCGACCATCGGATCGCTCGCGCATGGGCCAGGCGATCGCTGGTCAGACCTGGACCTGACCTTCGCGGTCGCGGATAATGCGAAGATCGCTGAGGTGCTGGAGGATTGGACCGAAAAGCTGGCCGCCGAGTTCGGCGCCGTCCGCCTTTTCGATCTGCCAAGCGGCAGTTCGATCTATCGCGTATTGCTGCTCCCAGGATGCCTTCAGTTTGACCTCTCCTTTAGCCCCGCAACTGATTTTGGCGCCATCGGGCCAAAGTTCAGGCTGCTCTTTGGGAACGCGGTGGAGAAGCCTCACATCACGCCGCCGGCCGCGCGAGATCTGTTCGGATACGCCGTACACCACGCGTTGCGTGCACGCCTTTGCCTGGAGCGCAATCGCCACTGCCAGGCTGAATACTGGGTGAGCGCAGCTCGCGACTATGGGCTTAGCCTGGCGTGCGTTCGTCGCGGGCTCCCCACTCACCATGGCCGGGGCTTTGACGACCTTCCCTCCGATTTGCGAGATTTGCTCAGCGAGGCTTTAGTGACCTCGCTGAACAGACAGTCACTGCTCAGGGCGTTGGGCCGCACTATCGACCTGTTGTTGCAAGAGAGCGCCGAGTTGCAGGAAATGCCCGCAAGCATCCGATCAGAACTCCGTGAGCTGGCTGGCGGTTCGATTCGATGACATCAGAAATCATTTACCCTAGGTGATCAACCTGGAGAGTCCATGGATCGTCGTGATTTTCTCATAACCGGCACCGCCGCCGCTGCGGGCGCGCTTGCGCCTAAGTCATTCGGCCAAAGCAGCCCGGCTGCGGGCCGCGTCATCCTGCCCATCAACCGTAACTGGCGCTATAGCCCGGCCAATACCGAAGCCGCGCACAACAAAGACTTCGACGACTCAGGATTCGCCCAGATCGTCATTCCGCATAGCAATATCAGGCTGCCCTGGCATAGCTTCGACGACAAGACGTACGAATTTATCTCCATCTACCGGCGCCGTTTCAAGCTGCCCCAGGAAGCAGCCGGCAAACGCGTTTTTGTCGATTTCGAAGGGGTGATGACGGCTTCGACGGTCTGGATCAACGGCACCCGCCTGGGCGAATACAGAGGGGGCTACACACCGTTCAGCTTCGAGCTGACGCCGCACATCGACTTCGATGGAGAGAACCTGCTTGCCGTGGACGTGGACTCGACGGAGCGCGCCGATATCCCTCCCTTCGGCTACCAGATTGACTACCTCACCTTCGGCGGCATCTACCGCGAAGTCGCGCTGCGGGTCGTACCGCATAATTTCATCGAGAACATTTTTGTCCAGCCCAAAGACGTGCTGAGCGGCACGCCGGTGGTCGATGTCCACTGCTACCTGCAGATCGGGGAGCCGCCGAAGCAGCCGCTCACCGTGTCAGTGGAGCTGCTCGACGGAGACAAGGTGATTGCCCAGGGCCGGGAGCGGGTCGCTAACGCCGCTGCTGGAGATGAACCGGTCGGGTTAACGGTTCATCTCGAGAAGCTGGGAGAGATCGTTCTATGGGATTTGAAAAACCCTAAGCTTTACTACACCCGCGTCACCCTCGAGCAGGGGCGGGTTGTGCTCGATCGGGACACCCGCCGTTTTGGCTTCCGCGAAGCTGTTTTCAACAAAGATGGCTTTCATTTGAACGGCAAGGTCATAAAATTGCGCGGGCTTGACCATGGTCAGACGTTCCCCTTCGTGGGTCAGGCGATGCCCGGCAGGGTGCAGCGGCGTGACGTGCAGATCGTGCGCGAGACGCTGCATTGCAACATCGTCCGCACGGCGCACTATCCGCACTCGCGGCATTTTCTCGACGCCTGCGATGAACTAGGTTTGCTGGTGCTGGAAGAGATTCCCGGCTGGCAGCACATTGGGCCGCTCCCGTGGCAGGACTTGGCCGTTGACAACGTCAGCCGAATGGTTCGGCGCGATTGGAATCGCCCATCGATCATTCTATGGGGCGTGCGCATCAACGAAAGCCGGGATAACCACGACTTCTACACCCGGACCAACGCGATGGCCCACAAGCTCGACCCCAGCCGTCCCACCTGCGGCATCCGCTACTTTCAATCCTCCGAATTTCTAGAAGATGTTTTCACCATGAACGATTTTGGCTGGCCACTGCTGCCGCCCAATCACCCAGCCTATCTGAACACCGAGTTCGTCGGCCATACCTACCCGGCCAAATCCATCGACAACATGGAGCGGCTCACGGAGCACACGATCCGCCACGCGCGCGTGCACGACCAGCTTGCTTCCAATCCGCAATACGCCGGCGGCATTGGATGGTGCGCCTTCGATTACAACACGCACGCCGACTTTGGTTCTGGCGACCATGTTTGCTATCACGGGGTGGCGGACATGTTCCGCGAGCGCAAGCCGGCCGGCGGCTTCTACAAGTCACAGTGCGATCCGGAAGAAGAAGTGGTTCTCGAGCCCGCCTTTCACTGGGCGAGGAACGATGAGTCCATCGGGTTTACCAAGGCACTGGTCTGCTCTAACTGCGACAACTTGAAGTTCTACCTGGGGGGCAAGCTCATCGCCGACGCCCAGCCTGACCGGGAGCAGTTCGCGCATCTGAAATATGCGCCCTTCTTCCCCGACCTGGGCAAACAGCCGCTCGACGAGCTGTGGGGCGATCTGCGCATCGACGGTTACATTGGCGGCAAGCAGGTCATCTCACGCAACTTCTCCGGAAGAGGCGTTGATCAGAAGTTCCACCTGCTAGCGGATGACACTTCGCTGGTGGCCGACGGCGCCGATACGACCCGGGTGGTCCTGCGGGTTACGGATGAGTTCGACAACATCCGCCCCTTTGCGAGCGATCCGATCGTCTTCACGCTGGAAGGTCCCGCTGAGATCATCGGGGACAATCCCTTTAGCTTGGTGGGAGGCACAGGAGCCGTATGGATCCGGTCCCAACAGCAGGCAGGAACGGTGCAGTTAACCGCCAAACATCCGCGGCTGGGCGAACAGCGAGTGAGCTTCCTGCTCACGGCTGCGGCTCCGGAAGGAGCCTAAATATACTCTGGAGGGCCGCGCATTCCCTCAGGGGCTAAAGCCCGCCTGATTTTGAGGGCTTTACGTACGGGCTGAAGCCCGTACCCTTCAGCCTAAAATACCAATCGAGCCGAAAACTGCAACACGCGGGGAAGGCCATTGGGGCTGATCTCCTGCAGAGCCCCGAAATTGCCGGGACCCGAGTTAGGCAGTAGATAGCAGGTCTGGTTGGCCGTTGCGCCGTCACCGCAGTCGCTTCCGATGGGGTTGTATTGCAGTTGGTTGATCCCGTCGCCGTTCTGCACGTAGTAGTTGGCGTGGTTGAACAAATTGAACGCCTGCGCCTGCAATTCCAGCTCCTTGCCTTCCCGGAGCGGAATGTTACGGGCCAGCCCGGCGTCGATCCTCTCCAGCCATGGACCATAGAAAGAATTCAGGCCGATTCCCGGTGTGGGACCACCACCGTTGATGCCCGCCGCGGTATTTGCGGTGTCCTGGTTAAAGGCCGTGTCGTTCAGGTTTCCATCGGCGCCGTCGCAGTTGCCGAATGACAGGGTTGAACTGGTGCACGCGGGACTCAACAGCGCCGCGTAGGGCCGGCCGGAAGAAAACTCCATGACAGTGCTCAGCCTCCAGCCCGCGAGCAGCACGCGCCCTGTAGGCGAACCAGCCAGTCTCTCCAGCTCGGGCCGGTAAATACCGGCCAGGCTAACGCGGTGTCTTTGGTCGAGCAAAGAAGGGGCGTGGGTATTGCTGAAGTCGAACTGGTTGTTGAAGTCCATTCCATCGCACATCATGCTTTTTGCAAACGTATAAGAAAATTGCAGGGAAAGGCCCTGTGACATGCGGCGCTGCACCTGCACGAAAAGGGAGTTGTAGTAGTTCTGCGCGGGGCTGATCAGCTCGTTGATCTGGCCCAGGTTGGGGTTGATGAGGCCCTCGGTGAGCAGACCGTTGTCCATGTTTGGCAGCGTGACCGCCGGCCCGCTGCAGGGCGCCGTGGTTGCACTCGAAGGACACGTGATGTACGTGGTCGTGCCTTGCAACGGGTTCAGGTTCACGTCATAGGCACTGCCTGAAAGGATGTGCACCCCGTGATTCCACATAGTGCCAATACTGAGAGTGGTGTCGTCGGAGATCTCCTGTTCAATCTGCAAACTTGCCTGCAATATGTAGGGCACGCGAAACTGCGGAGAAACCAGGGAAATGTCAGGGGAAGCCTGGAACAAGGGGGAATTACCTGGAAGGATGGCCGGGAATGTTGGTACCTGTTGGTTCGGCGGGCCGCTAGTGTAACTGACACTGACCGATGACTGCTGCGATGCCAGCCCATTCGAGACCACCGCGTTCCGGTAATTCAACCCGTTCATGTTGGTGTAGAAGTCGCCGAATCCCCCACGCACTACAGTCTTCGGCGAGGGCTGCCAGGCAAATCCGAGGCGGGGCGCCAGGCGTAGAAACTGGTTGGGATACTGGCCGGTGAGCGGAAACGCCCGATTTTCTAACGGCTGTGGATAGACCTGGAAGTCCTCGCGCAGGCCCAGGTCCAACGTCAACTTCGGCAGAGCTCGAAAGGAGTCCTGCACGTAGAACCCGTAGTAGGGCACGGCAAACGCGAAAGTCGGGTTTCCCGATGCCTGGCTGAAGAGGTTGTATTCACCCAGGGCGAAATCCTGCAGATTGGAAAATTCGTAACTGCCAAGGAATGACCCGAACTGGACATCAGCGTTCGGATCCGCACCGCCGTCATTGTTGTCTGCATCCCAGGCTCGGCTAAAATCGAAACCGAATTGCAACGTGTGCTTGCCAATCACGTAGTCGACACGGTCGGCCGCAGAGTACTGTCTTTCAAAAACTCTTCCCACAGAGAACGGAGCGTTGCCCAGAGTGAACGCTGCCGGGCTATCCAGTATCAACGTGGGGGTGTTGGGAGCTAGACCGGTTGCCGTCGAGATTTGGTTATCCTGGGAAGTTCCTGCGTGGAATTCGTTCAGCAGTTGTGAGGAAAACGTGTGGGTCCATCCCAGGCTGGCCTGGAAGGTGTGCACATAGGCGTTGGCCAGGGTTTGCGTGCCAAAATCGCCGACCGTGGGGTCGGTGATGACGCCGCCGGGCGAGCTGAACCGGTTTAGATTCAAACTGAGGAACAGGCTGTCACGGGCGCCGGCCTGATAGTCCAAACGGGGCGTGAAAACCAGATCGTTGCGCTTTCTTGCTTTGGTGCCGAGGTTGGAATTCAACGCGTTCACGGTGTTCGACACTTGCTGCAGGTAGACCGGATTGGTAGGGTCAGCCAGGACATCCTCGTCGGTGTCGCTGCCCGGTACCGGCAAGGGCCCGTTGGGCGCAGGCAGCGCCGTCCCGGCCGGAATTCCAAAATTTGCACTCAGAAAACCAGGTAAGTTCGCCGGCGTTGTCGCCAACGCAGTGTTGATGACGGAGATCGGATTGTTGCGCAGTTGTTGCTCGTAATCCACGAAAAACCACAAACGGTTCGGCCGGATTGGCCCGCCCAGCCCGGCGCCGAATTGCTGCAAAGCATCCTCCGGCTTCGGAAAGCCACTGGCTTTGTCGAGGGCGTCGTTGGCTCCGGTTGCGGAGCTCCGGTTGTAATAGAACGCACTACCGTGGAATGCGTTGCTGCCCGACCGGGTTACGGCATTGACGAAGCCTGCTCCGCCCCCATAGACCGCCGAGTAGGGGCTCACCGAAACTTGAAACTCCTGAATCGCATCCTCGCCGTACAGGTAAGGGATGCGGTAACGGCCCAGAATATCGGCGAAGTAGTTGCTGGTGGCGTTGGCTCCGTCGACGGTGAAAGCGTTGGATCCGTTTCCATTGGCATAGCCCGAGTCTTCTCCGCCCTGTTGTCCGGCGATGCTCACCAGGCCTGTGTCACCGTCGTAGCTGGTATTCGGGGTAAGCGTGGTGAAGTCGGTGTAACGACGGCCGTTGAGGGGTAATTCTTCAATGAACGAGCGCTCCAGCATGGTGCTGGCGGAGGATTCCGTCGGCCTCAACAGCGGCCCGCCGGTCACCCTTACCGTATCTGAGCCGGCTCCCACCTGCAGCTTGATGTCCATCGATGTGGTGTTTCCAACCAGCACGCGCACCAGGGCCTGTACATCGCGAAAATTCTGAAGACTTGCGGCGATGGAATAGGAGCCCGGCATGAGCACGGGAAAACGGTAAAGCCCGGCACGGTTGGTCTCGGCGGATAGTTTCACCCCGGTCCCCAGGTTCTGTACCACAACCGATACTCGCGGCACCACCGCTCCACTCTGATCGGTAATCCGGCCGCTGAGCGAGCCGGTTAAGACCACATTCTGGGCGATGAGCAGTTGGCTGCAGGCCAACATCAGAGAGATGGATATCGCGAGTAGACGGGCCGCGGAAGGGGTTCTGTGGCTTGGTCGAATCACGGATTCCCTTCCCACCTCGGTTCCTATGAATACCGGCATGAGGAGCGTGGCAAACATTCAAGAAAAGTCTACGTGCAAGTTGTGAAACCGCTTATTCCAATTCGAAGAATGTCTCAGTCGTCGTCCGGGTCGATGGCCGCACCCTTTTGCGACAGGAAGTAGCTCGCATCCTTTTCTGCCGGCACCGTCTGATACGGGCGCGGCGAAGCGAGGGTGAAGAAGTGGCGCAGATCCGTCCAAGCGCGCTGGTCGGCGAAACCAAGTTCACCCTTTGGCAGATCGTTGATGCCTTCAATCATGCGCAGGATCGTGCCAAAATCATGAACCCGGTTGTTGATATAGCCGGCCGGCGTATAGGCGGAAATCACGAGCAGCGGGACACGAAACCCGTATTGGTAGTCGCCCTGACAATCGTTCGAGTTGCAGGGCAGATTCGATGCATACAGCGCCGGTTGATTGTCGGACCACCCTCCCCAATCATCCCAGGTGACTACGATGGCGGTGTTTTCCCAATACTTCTGGCCGGCGTCATTCGTTCCCTGGGCGCATGTTGGATTGTTCCCGATGGCATTGACGATCGCCGCGACCCAGGACGGTCCGTAATGGTCATTGGGGCCGGCATGATCAGACCATGCCCCGTTGGGGATGACCCAATTCACCTGTGCAAGGTTGCAACTGGCAATATCGCGCAGTATGTCGGTGCCCAGGTTCTGCGTATCGACGTGTGCGTTCCATTCCTTCCCAGTGCACTCGAGCGCGGAGCCGGGATCCCCATTGGGGTTTACGAAAGCAGGTTGGCAAATCGCCTTGATCGAATCAGGAGCCGTCCAGATCGAGCCCGGCGAGGGAGCGTAGTACTTCCAGGTGATGGCCTGGGGATCGAGAAGGTCTGCCATGCTTCGGTGCGGATAGCAGAATGTGCCCACAGGATTGGACGGGTAAAGGAGCGCGGTATTTTTGAGCGGGCACTCCTGAACCGAACCGCCGGCGTAGAGCGTGCAGTCCTCAGGCGGCGTGTTCAGCACGGGTGAAATAAGATCGTTGGCCGAACCAGCAGGGGCGAGGCACCCTGCCTCATTGCCGATCACTTTGCTATTGAAGTTTTCGGAGACGAATGTGGAGTTTGCATCGTCCGCCGCGGTTGGGGCCGAAGTGCCGGTAAATATGAATTGATGGGCGGGATAGCTGGGGCCCTGGTTGGTCTGGTACATGAAGTTGGCCCAGCCGTACTGCTTGGCAAGGGTCAGGTAAGGGTCAAGCTTATGGCCCGGCGAGCCGTCACTGTTGGTCACAGCCAGATTCTCAACATAGGCATACGACGAACCTGCCGGAGAGGATGTCTTCCAGGCGCCATCATTACGGCACTCCAGGGTCGCCGGATCCGGATCGCACATATTGTTGAAGCCGTTATGAGAGTGATCCGGGTCCACACTGCCGGAAAGGGTCGTCGGTTTCAAGGTCACCGGCACCACGCTGCCCTTTTGGTTGGAAAGTCCGCATGGCGATATGTCGTAACAACTGGATGTGACGACGGGGGGAGTGCAGGCGTGTAAGGCGTCGGTATTGGTGGGCAAGGGGCAAGCAGGGGTGAGGGCGTGGAAGAGATTATCAGGCGTTCGATTTTCCTGAAAGATCACGATAACGTTCTTGATCTGTGGCGGGTATTGCGCAAACGCGACAGGTGACGAGAGCAGGAAGAAAAGTGCCCATGTGCGGTTCTTCATAAAAACCTCCTAGGTACTTTGCGAAAAAGCAGGGGCCTGGCCTCAGATGGAAATCATGAGGCGTGATGACGCGTCTTACTTTTCGGCAGCAGTACAGCAGGGGGGAGCGTGCAAATTTCAGCAACCCGCAACCGTAAACGTAAATTGGGGTGTCAAGTTGCGGTGTTTCGGAAGATTGGCCTCTCCTTCTTTTGATGATGCGAACAAATATTTCATCGCAGGGTAGGGGAGAGTTTAGGGCAAATTCCCGAGATGCGTCTGGTCAGTAGCAAACGGTTAAAACTGCCCTCGGGGCTGTACGCAACGGCGTCCATGAGATCGTGAATGATCTGCAGACCCCTCCCGCTCTCCGCGAGCGAGGCCATTTCGGTGGGGCGCACCTGGAACACATCGGTACCGTAGAGAAGTCTCTCTACATTCCTTGCAGACATAGGAGTTCCACGGTCGATCACTTCCAGGTGCAGCCGATCGATTTCACTGGAGAGCACTACCGAGACTGCCTTACCGGGCTGGCCCTGGTAGGCGTGCTGGATGGCATTGGTCACTGCCTCAACCGTACACAACTCCACCTGGCTTGCTTCAATCCTGTTTAGACCAAGGTAGATGCATACGCTGTTGACCGCAACCGCGACCAGCGCCACGTTACCAAGGTCGCTGTCGATACTGAGCTCGAGGCGGCTCACGGAGCCATCTCGATGGCCAACAAAGACACGTCATCTCCGAAGTCCGGGATAACGCGCCAGGTCTTGATTTCAGTCAGCAGCCCCGCGAGCATCTCATCGAGCGGCTCTGCTGCCCATTGTTCGAGGTAGGCGAGCAGCCGGTTCTCCCCGAAGGCCTCACCGTCCAGGTTCGCACATTCGGTGACCCCGTCTGAATAGAGCAGGAGCCTGTCTCCATGATCGGCAGAAATGTCGAAAGAGTCGAACTCTATTTCGGGCCACACGCCTACCGGCATACCGCCTGAACCGAGCACGATTACTTCTCCAGCTTTCTTGATCAGGATCGGGCCTGGATGCCCGGCCTGGGCAAGGCTAAGGATTGACGAGCCGGTATCGAACAAGCCGTAGATCATGGTGAAGTAGCTGTCGTCCTTGGACTGGAACCTCTGGTTGAGTAGTCGAATCGCCTCGCGAGGAGACAAAAGTTCGAATGCCTCGCGGTCGCGGTTGTAGCGCTTCAAGGGGTTTCCCGCCGTCGCATCGGGCGTCAACATCATGCTCAAGGTAACGGAGAGCATGGCAGCCGGAACGCCGTGACCGGAAACGTCCAGGAGATAAAAGCCTACCTGCTGTTCACTCATGGCAAAGAGGTTGAAAGTGTCTCCGGCAACGTAACCAGAAGGCTGGAGCCGCCATGCGCACCTGACCCCATTAGCCGACAGGGCTGGGGACGGTAAAAGCCTCCTCTGCATCCACGCGGCGGCTCGCAAATCATTTTCAATCATCTGGTGGGCCGATTGGAGCCGGCTATTAATCCTGGCGAGTTCGCGATTCTTGTCGGCCAGGCCCTGTTGCAGGCTTAGGACACGCTCACCCGCACGCACCTTAACCCGCAGCTCCTCGGGGCTGATAGGTTTGACCAGGAAGTCATCGGCACCGGCATCCATGCCCTCGATAAGATCGGACTTGGCGCCTTTGGAGGTACAAAGAATTACGTAGATATAGCGATCGAGGGAGGCGCCGCGAATTTTACGGCAAAGGTCGACGCCAGCCAGGTTTGGCATCAGCCAGTCACTCAAAAGAAAACTGATTTCTCCTTGTTGAAGCAGATTCCACGCGTGCCGGCCGTCGGTTGCCTCTACCACCTCATGGCCCTGCTGTTGCAGCAGCAAAGATAGAAGGCTACGGGCGACGGTGTCGTCATCAACCAGCAAGATTTTCATCTCCTGCCTGACCCCTCCTGTGATCATCGGCAAATTTGAGTGCCGATTCACTCGCATGTTTTCGTCACCACTCATCTTTCATCGCCTTCCAGCCGATGGGATGAGCAGCAACGGAGGAGTCCTATGCCGCTGGCGATCAAGGCGGCCGGTTGTGAATCCCTCAGCGCCGGAATTCAGTATCACCTGCGTTACTCAGTTGGAAACGCAAGCGGCGTCGCTTCGAAGCAAGACATCCTACAGGCTCTTGCCTACACGGTTCGCGGCAGATTAATTGACGGACTCATTGACACTGAGCAGCGCCGTCGCCGCTCCAGAGGCAAACGTTTGGTATATCTTTCTGCGGAATTTCTAATCGGTCAGTCATTGCGCAACAATCTCTTCAACCTCGGGCTTCTCAATGAGGCGGAGGTGGCGACCCGGCAACTGGGCTTCGATCTGTGTGAGATCGCCGATACAGAATCCGACGCACCGCTGGGTAATGGAGGCCTGGGGCGCCTTGCCGCTTGCTTCATGGAATCCCTGGCCACGCTGGGTATGCCGGCTTATGGATCTGGCATCAACTACCAATTTGGTCTTTTCAAGCAGGAAATCGAGGATGGCTACCAGAGAGAAAAAGCTGACCAGTGGTTGAGCTACAACTCTCCCTGGTTGATTGAACGCCCGGCTGAAATCTGCACCATACCGCTGTATGGGCGTATAGAACACGCGCTTGCCAAGGACGGCACGTACAACCCGATGTGGGTCGATTGGCAAGTCATCATCGGCGTCCCCTACGACCTGCCGGTAGTGGGTTATGGCGGGCGTACCGTCAATTACCTGCGCTTATACTCAGCCCGTGCATCCGACGAGTTCGACATGAAAATCTTCAACGCTGGAGACTACCTCCGGGCAGTGGAAGACAAGATTAATATGGAGACTATTTCCAAGGTTCTGTATCCCTCAGATACAGCGCCAGCGGGCAAGGAACTGCGCCTGGTACAGGAATACTTCATGGTGGCGTGCGCCTTACGCGACGCCGTCCGCAGCTTTTCCAGGGATAAACCGGGCGCCAGCATGGAGGGGCTGCACGACTATGTAACCTTCCAAATGAACGATACCCACCCGGCGCTGCTGGTTGCGGAGTTGATGCGACTTCTGGTTGACGAGCATGCCCTGGCATGGGAAGTGGCGTGGACTGTGACCCAGGCAGCCTGCGGCTACACCAATCACACGCTTTTGCCGGAAGCACTCGAGCGATGGCCAGTCAGCCTGCTAGAACGAGTGGTACCTCGTCATTTACAGATCATTGAGGAAATCAACCATCACTTTCTGGTTCGGGTGAAGCAGAAATTCCCTGAGGATTGGGCACGGCTGGAGCGGATGTCGATCATCAGCGATTCGCCACAGCGGGAAGTACGAATGGCTAACCTGGCTATCGTCGGAAGCCATAGCGTCAATGGTGTCGCCACACTTCATTCGCAACTGATCAAGACCCGTTTGGTGCCCGATTTCTATACGCTGTGGCCGGAACGATTCAACAACAAGACCAATGGCGTTACCCATCGGCGGTGGTTGGCCTGCTGTAACCCGTCGCTGGCTGAGCTAATCACCAGCTCAGTAGGAGAGGGCTGGATCACAAACTTCAGCGAGGTTCGGGGACTTGAGGTTCATGCCCGGGATGAGAGCTTCCGGCAGGAGTTCCTTGGCCTAAAGCGAAAGAACAAGATCCAGCTTGCCCATCTCATTTATGAGACGGAACAGGTCAGAGTCGATCCCGATTCCTTGTTCGACGTTCAGGTCAAGCGGATCCATGAATACAAGCGGCAACTGTTGAATGCAATGTACGTGATGCATTGCTATCTTGGCCTGGTCGACGAGGGTGTTACGCCGGCTGTGCCGCGTACCCACATCTTCTCCGGCAAGGCAGCGCCAGGGTATGTGATGGCTAAGCTGATCATCAAGCTGATCAACAACATCGCAGTGATGGTCAACAACGATGCCCGGGCAGAAGGATGGATGAAAGTGGTTTTTATGCGTGACTACCGGGTGAGTCTGGCGGAAAAGATCATTCCCGCCGCGGATCTGAGTGAGCAGATCTCGACTGCTGGAATGGAGGCCTCCGGAACCGGGAACATGAAATTTGCGATGAATGGGGCGTTAACCATGGGCACGCTGGATGGCGCCAACGTTGAGATTCTGCAAGAGGTTGGCGCAGAGAACATCTATATTTTTGGTATTCAAGACAGAGGAGATCGAGGTCGCGGCGGAATGCCTACGATCCCTTTGATTGCTATCATGCCAGCCCAGGAGTTCGCCGGGTCTTAGATGCGCTGCGCGACAATCGTTTCTGTCCGGACGAGCCCGGATTGTTTCAACCGATCATCGACTCGCTGCTTTACCAGGGCGATTACTACTTCCATCTGGCGGATTTCGATTCCTATGTGGCCGCCCAGCAAAGAGTGAGCTGCGATTTTCAGAACGTTCCAGCATGGGCCGGCAAAGCCATCTTAAACGTGGCGCGCAGCGGTAAATTCACTAGCGACCGGGCGGTTTCTGAATACGCGAAAGATATTTGGGGGATCAAGTCGATTGACGGAGTGAGAATTCCACCGCGAACGGAACTTTTGCTTCCCGTAAGAACAGAGGATAGCCATGAGATCGTAGAGCAACAAGTCGGAACCAACGTAATCTTGGAGGTGCTTGAGCCGCGTCTGGTCGCGGACAAAGCGCAGGCTTTCAAAGAAGCTTGTCGGGCGTTATTTCGCCAATGGTCCAGTTTCCCTGGTCCTCGATCTGGCGAAGGTCGAATTCATCGATAGTAGCGGATTGGGCGCCATTCTCTCGCTGCTCAAGCGCATGCCTCAAGGGAAGCGAACTGTTGGTCTGCGGGCTGAACGAAGCGGTCACCAATATGTTCATGCTCACTAGAATGGATCGTGTTTTTACCATCTGCAAGACGGTGGACGACGCGATCACGGCCATGTCTGGGCCGGTCCCGCGCTAAGGACGGGTCGAATCGCAGCAGCAGGGCGGCAGCCTCAAGTTTGTCCTCGACACGGCAGCGCATACGGAAGCAAGGCTGCGGAGCGACCTGGGATCTGGAGATTCGGCATGATTCAACCGAATAGGTCATCTGGCATCATGCTGCCGTTCCCTGATCGCGTCTATTTTGTAAATACAATCCTACTGGCGGCCACGGACCATTTCCTGAAGAGGCTGTGCCATCTCGACGGCTGTCGCAACACGATTTCGGCCATGCTCTTTTGCCTTGTAAAGTGAATGGTCCGCAGCCGTGAACAAGTATTCGGGCGCTCTCACCTTCATAACATCACAGGAAAGCGCGGTTGCTCCGCCGATACTCACGGTGACCCAGTTTCCGCCCTCTGGATTACCTTCGTGAGTAAGCCAGAGTTCCTCAATGGCAGACCGCAACTTCTCGGCGACCACACTGGCGTCGACGATATCAGCATAGGGAAGGATAACCGCCAGCTCGTCTCGGCCATACCGGGCAGCGATATCACTGGAACGCGCAGTCCCAACTATGGTGGCAGCAACCACCCGCAGGCAGCCATCGCCTGCCTGATGTCCGTACCGATCATTAAATTCCTTAAAGTGATCGATATCCAGAAGCAACAGAGACATCCGCGAACCCTCAAGAGTTCGTTCACCCTCTCTAAGAGTTCGTTTCCACTCTCGCTCGATTTGTTCATCAAAAGCTCGACGATTGCCGAGTCCAGTGAGGGGATCGGTGAGTGCCAGGGCGGAGCTGCTCTTCGAGCGCCTTTCGGCCGGTAATGTCGGCTCGGATAGCGACGTATTTGTGCGGCTTACCCTCGACACCGGCGAACGGGACGATGGTCGTGTCAACCCAGTAGATCGAACCGTCCTTGGCCCGATTCTTAATCTCGCCATGCCACACCTTCCCTTCGCGATGGTGTGATACATCTGCTGGAAAAACTCTGTTGAGTGGTGGCCGGAGCTAAGGACACGGTGGTTCTGGCCAATTAGTTCCTTCTCGGAATATTGGCTGATCATGCAGAACCTTTCGTTCACGTAAGTAATCGTACCTTGAACGTCAGTCACCGCTACAATGGCGTGTTGATCGAGTGCGAACTTCTGATCGGCCAGTTCCTTCAGCGCCGTTTCGCTGGTCAGTCTTTCCTTAGATTGTTCAAGCTGTTTTCTCGCGATTCTCATCTGGTCAATCTCCAAAGATTCCATGTGCGATCTGGCGATGATTTCCTCCAGCTTCAACATCTGCCGATCGGACGCTGGTAGCGCGAATCGGCCCCTCCCGGGTTCGCTACCTGGACGGTCCGCGATGTACCCTCTTGAACATCTGGTTGTCTTTATCCAGGAAGATGAGCATTAGCGTCGCTAACTCCTGGACATTCGGGGGTACGTCTGGCCTGCACTGGAGCAATCGTAAACCGGCCCTGACGGCAAATAGTTCGTCATACTCTAGTCTGTCGTCCTCCTCTACCAAATCGATCCGGTGCATCTTCCCCGCCACATACGACCAAACATCAAAGACGGTGGCCGACATGCCGGGAGTCAGTTGGATCGCCCGCGCTTCCTGGGCCGCTTCCTTGGGCCCCTCAGCATCAATATCGATCTCCCAGATCACGCGAAATTCCATGGCAGCTCCTGATACCGTCATTGGAAGAAATACCTGACCAGCCGTTCTAATGACCATGGGCCCGCGAGAAGAACTTGCACCCGCGTAACAGAAACTACGATTGCAGGTAACTCATGTTGTAAGAGGGTACTAGCGGAGTCTCAATTTGAGGCACATGCTTACTAAGACCGAGGTGCGAGGCTGTATAAAGCAGCCGGGGTCACTTCTTCTTCAGCACAGCACTACTGTTCTCGTCAGCGTTGATCGCCGCCATCAGCTTGCTGACATCGGCGGACTTCTCCGGAGCAAGGTCAAGCTGCCTCACCACGTACTCCCGGGAATAATGCAGCACGCCCCCATCCGCCTTGACGTCGCTCTTATACGAGGCAAAACCCACATCCAGGTTCACAGGTGCAGGGAGATCATCGACCGTGTACCCGGCGGGTAAAACCACGTCGATGTGGTCGCGCCAGGTTCCGGTCTCACCCAGGTCGATCGGGTAGGTGCGCGGCTTGTTGTTGTAGGGCCGCGCATGGCGGCCCACTACCCGTGGGCGAAGCAGCAGTAAATCTCCCGTCGACTGCGCATAGCCGTTGGCCGTAAAGCTGTACTGCAGCACCATGCTCTTGTTTATCTCGCGCGCGTTCTGCGCGCTGCTGGAGTCGATGGTGAAGCTGGTCAGGTCGTTCTGCAAGCGCCGCTCAATCGCTTCATGCTGTTCCCTCTCGCCCTCTTCGTAATAGAGCCGCCGAAGGGCAAGAGCCGTTTCTCCGGAACGCGTCTCCGTTACTGTCCCTTGCAACGTGCCGTCTGCGTTCAAGGCAAAAGAAGCAGCGCGCTCCAGGGTGTCCGCTTCCGGCGCAAGCATGGGCAACTGGATCACCTGGCTGTCATTGCCTGCAACCAGGATGCCGTAGCTACCCTGCAACTCAAAGCGCAGCAAACCAACCGGGGTGTAGGTATCGGTGGGATCGAAGATGAGATAGCGCTTGCCCCCGCGGGCGGTTACCACCGCCTTCAGATCAGGGTCTGTATACCCGGCAGGCATTTCAATCGCCGCGATCGCGTGGTTGCCCTCGATCGACGGCAGCATCGGATCGATAAAGCCGCGGTTGGTATCCACCAGGACCCAGGTCGCCCGCACCCCCACCGCATTCAGCATGGAAATCAAAGTAATCCAGCTTTTCATCCTTGGAATAGGTGGCGACAATCTCTCCATACTGGCGCCCCTGGGGACGCAGAATCTTCACCACCCGGCGCTGCCGTTCCGTGGCCCGGCCATCCGGACCAACAGTCACCAGCCGGTCATCCAACAGGACCACCGCCGCAGTATTTGCCGAATAGCTCGGCAGCTTGACCGTAGCCGCCTGCACCACCCAGTCGGGAAATGGGGTGGC
Source organism: uncultured Acidobacteriaceae bacterium (assembly GCA_963834205.1). Taxonomy (GTDB): domain Bacteria; phylum Acidobacteriota; class Terriglobia; order Terriglobales; family Acidobacteriaceae; genus PALSA-350. Next base: position 692,940 of record CAWIBI010000069.1, read on the forward strand.
CGCGCGGGCCGCCGGCGCACCTAAGCCAAGAAACATGAGTAGCAGCGGCAGCTTCATTTGGAATTACCGGGCGCAGCGGCCGGCGGTACGGAGGCGAACTGCAGGACAGCCGGCTCCTTATCCTTCGCATTCACCTTCTGATAAAAGTCCTTCAGCTGGGGATATTCTTCCGCTTTATAGAGCACATTACCGATCACGAGAATCCGCTGCGTTTTGATCGTACCGGGCTCCTGCGTAAACTTCGCCCGGTAAAGGGCGTTTTGGGGATACATAAACTCTGTATCTTTCGGGAGACCTTCTACGCCCAGCGCCGCCGGCAGCTTGATGGTGACCGTATCCTGCATGGTGTATGGGTAGTTCAGGTCGATGGGCTGAGTTCTTTTATCGAGAACGAAGAATGGCTGACTGGTCGCCTCAAAGAAGGTAGCGGGCAAGAATACCCGCTTGCCCGCAGCTGTGCCGATAGAGCCCGTCACGCTGAGCACAGCCTGCAGATTCGTATTCCAGTCAGTCAGCCCGAGAAAGTGATCGGTTTTCACCTCGATGCCGGCCGGCATCTCTGCCTGCACCAGCGCGGTAAATTGCTGCTTGAGGGCATCGTCGTCATTATTCAGGGCTAACTCGCGCCAGCGGAGGGCGAAGTCGCCGGTAAGCACCATGCGAATGCTCCCCTTCACTTTGCCGTCAGGCTGGACATCGACATAGGCGGTCCGCAATTCGCTCGTCGCCTGGTACGTGGGAGTAGGCGTCAAAAGCAGAGCCGTTCCTCTATCCGTCTGCCGGATACCGGCGGTGGCGGCGTGTTTCCAATGCAGATCGCCAAAGCCCGCATATCGTTCCCCGGGGTCGAAGAACTTCTCTTTCCCATCGACTTCGACGATCGCAATCTCGTCATCCAGCTGGCTTATATCCAGGTAATCCGCGACAAAGAGGTTGCTGTCGCGGTTGGTGACATACCCGACATACGCCTTGAAACCCGCCGCTCGCGCCAGCCCCAGAAACAGGCGGGTGATCTGGTCCCGATCGCCCCGCTTCTGTGCCCAGATATCAGCGGCCGTTCTGATCTTGATGCCGAGCGCCTTGTCTTCGGCTCCGCTGTGCTCTCGCGTGAAAGTCGTATTTTCAATCGTCATCACCGCGCCATAGATCTTTTGCAGCTTTTGCGCAGGCGTATCCGTTGGGCTGACGATCTGGCTTACAACAGCCGGCAGTTTGCCCGCGTCGATGAAGCGGTCTACATTTTTCGACCAGTATTTCCCCTCGGTAGACCAGTATTCGTCCGTGGTCCTTGCGATTGTGTAATAGAAGAGCGTGCGAAAGGTGTAGTTGTGCATAGGAGGCATATAGGCCTCCTGGGGATAGGCGGGGATCTTCTCCACATCAAGGCTATAGCTCTTGCCGGCCGGAGAGTAAACGACCGATGCCCCGGCAGGCAGAACAGCCGTATACGCCACACGCCCCGGAATCACCCCTCCATGGCCGTCGTCAAGAAGATGCTCAGTCGGCAGGAAAAAGAAGTGCGCCTTGCGCGTATACAGCGAACCCTGTAGATACCAGCGTGGCGCGACTACCAGGTTGCTTTCGTACTCCAGCACATAGCGATATTCGATAATGCTGCCCACCTGCACGTCCGGCAGGGTAAACACGGTAGCCTTGTATTTCTCGTTGCCGGTCTTCTCCACCAGCTTTTGGTAGGGCTTGCCGGTAAAGGGAATGACCGTGCCGTCGCTATGAATCGTGCGGCCTTCCACTTCGGTGATGCGAAATTGGCGACCTTCATAGTTAATTTCCTGGTCAGCGTATTGCTTGCCTTTTTCGCTGAGGATCTTGAGGCGAATATAAGTGGTGTGAATGTGTATTTTGTCGTCTGCACGCTCATCGCGCAGGAGAAAAATTGCCGCTGCTCCCGGAGCCTCCGGCTCCGCGGTCATCTGCAGTTCTTCCGGGGTCGGCTTGACCCACGAGTCTGCCCATGCTGGCGCATTGAACGAGACAATGACAATGAGCAAAGAGAGAAACCGGACCAGCGCTGCAACCACGAGGAGCTCCTCATGCTAGTGGATAGTGACTGCAGCAGCAACTAAGCTGCCCGGGGAAATTTGGTTGGCCCCTTTTTACGATGGATGGGAGGGAATTGCAAGCAAGTTTTGCTCATCTCTAGTCCTCGGAGTAATCCACCGCGAGGGAAAGCGCTCTTGATGCTCCCAGGAAGGCGTTGACGGAGTCTGTGCCGGTCAAGGTAACATTAAAGTCGTATCGCGCTGCGTGAGGTCGACGCAGTCGCAGCCGAGCTGGGAGCCGGGTTAGGGCCTTACGATTGTCCCGTCGAGCATGCGGTCGTTTCCTCGGCTCTCGAAATCCGTCTTGTAAGGATATTTCGCAGCAGCCTTCTCGTCGATGTCGATGCCAAACCCCGGTTGATCGTTGGAGTAGATGTAACCCTTGCGGATCTCTGGTGTTCCCGGAAAAACTTCGCGGGTCGCATCGTCGAAGAAGGTCTCTTCCTGGATCCCGAAGTTTGGCGTGGCAAGATCGAGATGCAAATTGTAACAGTGACCAACCGGATCGACATTATTCGGCCCATGCCATGCCGTGCGTACATCGAAGAACTCGCAGCAGTGGGCTACTTTTCTGCACATGTTGAGGCCGCCCACCGCGGATTGGTGGATGCGAATGAAGTCAATCCAGCGGTTCGCCACCAGGGGCAGCCACTCGTTGCGGTTGGTAAAGAGTTCTCCCATGGCCAGAGGCGCCGAGGTCTCCTGGCGGAAGATCTGGAACCAACCCACATCCTCAGGCGAGAGCGGATCTTCCATGTAAAACGGCCGGTATTGTTGGACAGCCCGGCATAGTTCGATAGATTGATTGGGGGCGGGACGCTCATGGACATCATGAACCAAGCCAACGTCGTAACCAAACTTGGCGCGTATCGCTTCGAACATGTTGATAGTGGTGGTGACATAGCGGCCGGCGTCAAAGACCGGCGAGGGCGCCACGCCATCCGGTCGCAAGGCCTGCACAGCGGCCGAGGTTTTGGCGCCGCCCACACCGTAACCCGACCATCCGGGTACGGCCAGTTGCACGCGCACAACCTGATAACCCTTCTCTATGTAGGCTTGCACCTGGTCGTTCAGGTCGCTTTGCGTCAAGGCAGCAGCGTGCCCATAAAGCGGCACTGCGGCTCGCACTTTCCCACCCAGGAGCTGATACACCGGAACGCCAAGACGCTTGCCCAGGATGTCCCACAGCGCACCATCTATTCCGCTTAGCGCGTTGTTTCCTTCCGGCCCTGAGCGGAAATATTCCTGTACGTAAGCTGATTGCCAAATGTCGTCGATCTCATCGCAGTTCTTGCCGATCACAAACGGCTTCAGCCGTTTTTCGATATAGGCTTGAGCAGCCTGGGGAATTTCCTGGTGGGTCGCCGCTCCAAGGCCATAAAGCCCGGGCTCGCTTGTCAGTACCTTCACGATGGTCCAGTTGGAGTTGGAAGGGGCAGTCGCAATGATTTTGACGTCCGTGATTTTCAACGCGGGCATGCCCTTGCGGGCCGCCTCTCTGGCTTGCGCAAGCGGGCCGCCTTGGCCCATGGTCTTTACGACGCCGCCGGCGGCCTCGGCAGAAAGCATGCGGCCGCCTCCAAGATTGGTGACCGCTCCCACAGCGGCAGCGGCAGAGAGGGTCTTCAGTAAACTACGACGTTCCATGGATTTCTCCTTTGCGATTGAACTGTGACTTAGAAGCTGAAGACTGGGCACCGCGGATTTCCTGTTCACCTCCTGACCTGAACGACGCGTGCGAGCTGATCATAGTTCAGGATGGACGCGATTCCATGTAACGTTTTGCTTGCCACGATCACCATTAACCTGAATAGCGCTTCACAGAATTGGCTTTTGGCGATCGCCCTGCGTTAGCAGGGCTGTGAAGATTTCTACATTTCAGAGAAGGTGGATAGGTCCAAAATCTCCGGAATGCGCGAGTTTTCCGGTAGTCACCGCGGTGATGCTTTGTGTATCAGGGCACGACTTCAGTCGGGCCGTTGAGGCCCAACAAAGATGTGGGCTTTAGCCCCTGGGCTTTTTCTTTGCCGGGTAAGGGTAAGCAGGGGCTGAAGCCCAATTCTCTTTCCTTCTCTTACGGCCCGACTAAAGTCGTGCCCTGATACAAAGCCAAAACACAGCATCCAAAGGAGCTTCTATGGTTGAAATATCATCCACCTCGCCCTCGAATATGTAGAAACTCCACAGCCCTGCGTTAGCAGGGCTGTGAAGATTTCTGGTTGCATTGGAAACCACGGTTGGCGGATAATTGGCAGCCGACCGCGCATGTGACCTCGACTCTCGTCCAGAATCGTATTCCAGAGAGCCAATTCTGTGTGGCCACTCGCATTATGCTACGGTCCCGTGGGCCTCAGCGAATAAAACGAACGTTGCCTCAGGAACGCAGACTACCACTTGCGGCATGTTGATATGAACGTCTCACCTCTTCAGGGATCGGCTTCAGGCCTCAGAAATCCAATCGCAACATCGGAACCGAGGACAATGTCACTTTAACTTGAAACACAACGCCCGGTTTCGCCGGTGCACAGGAGGATCAAATGGGCTCAGCAACGACCGCGCCACCACCGCTCACCGCTCACCTGACATCGGAACCGCCTCCTTCGGGGACGTCCCACATAAATCCCGACGAAATCCACCTTTCAAGGGAACAGGTTCCCTGGCGCCCTGAGGTATGGGCGCGGATCGACCGCGCCGTTGCTCATGAGGTCTACCGCACACGGAAAGCTACCAAGTTCATGCCTGAACTGAGGGTTGGCCACCACGTTACCAACGTAGAGCAGGATATCGTTCTGCAAAATCTCACTCCCAACTCCGCTCCGTTCGTCCCACCCAGGGCGCCACTCGCACCAGGCGCGACAGCTCCCACACTGAACGTCTATGAGGCAGCGAACCTCGTAATCATCGAATTTTCCGTGAAGTGGGCTTTGTCGCACGCACAGGTGAAAAAGGAGAACGATCGCCTTTCCATGGCGCCGGAACCACACGAAATGCCGGGCGCTCCGGACGCTAATCACAAGACACCGGGCCATCACCAGCACCATCCTTCGAGCACGGCCGTCATGCTGGCGCGTCGCACCGCCAACACTCTATGTTTGGGCGTGGACGCGTTGGTCTGGTTAGGGTTGAACGCGTTTCCCGTGGCCGGAGGTGCTCCCGGAATACCTATATTCTCCAGCCAGACTGTTCTCTTCAACGGAGTTCCTGTCGATGCCGGTCTTACCTGCATCGGCGGCACCAACACTCCCCTGGAAGTGCTGACCGTGCAACCCGCCAATGCTCAGGCTCCCGGTGCGCCAGCCATTCCGGCTCTGTACTCAACCAACACAGTTGGCCAGATCAGCAAAGCAGTCACTGATTTTGCCGCCAACGGTTATGGCGGTCCCTATGTCGCCGTGCTGCCCAACTACTTTTTTGCTGAGTCCTTTTTCCCTCTCGGCAACACACTGCAGAGACCTGCCGATATCATTATTCCGCAGCTGGATGCGGGGTACCACACCAGCGCGGTATTGCCGGGGGTGCCTAGCCCGGTAACTCCCAACCCTGGGGGTAATCCCCTGAACCTTCCCAATCTAACCAACCCGACTGCGCAAGGCGTGGGATTTGTCCTCTCTCTCGGCGGAAACGTCGTGGAGTTCATCAATGGCTTGGATCCTGTCACAGCGTTTTCTCAGATAGATGGAAATGGAAATTACATTTTCCAGCTGAAGACCCGTGCTGCGACGAAGATATCGGATCCGGGCGGCATTGTGCGACTTGAATTTATTTAGAGCCCAGGCAATACCGGGGAATTGAGGAAGCACTCATGCGAGTGAGTGAAGCAGGGGTGTCGGTATGGTTCGGCACGCCGGACGCTCCCGCGCCTTCGGGGGCCGTTGCGGCCGGGGAGGATACGTCCGTCACCATCGGACTGGAGCCGCCCGATCCGGCCGCCAACGTTACCGTTCTCTATCGCATCAATCACGGGCCCCCGCAAACGGTTCCGGCGCAGCCGAAAACTCCAGAGTCCGGCAAGCAATATTTCCATGCCCAACTGCCCGCCTTTAAGGCCGGCGACAAGGTTGAGTATGTTGCCATCTACCGTTCCGGTAAGCGGCAGATTCCGTCCAATCAGGAAGCCGAGAGCCATGTGGTCACCTTCACGGCCGGCCCGCCTGCCTCCGCAACCACCCACAGCACTACCCACAGCACCAGCTCCAAACTTTCTCTTCCCAAGGCGCAACTGTTGGCTTTGTACGAGTTCTCGTCTTCCACTCTGGCCCAGGTGCAGGCTCACAATAAGGCTCTTGCCGCTGTGTTGCTGAGCAAAATCGCTGCCCAGGAACGCGAAATGGTCAACGCGGCGTTCGCGGGTTCTTCGAAGACACTGCTCGCTGCGCTGGCGAAAATTGACCTCACCTCGACCGCCCGCGGATCCACAACCCTGAGGCAAACCCTGATCGAGGGGTTCAAGAAACAACACCTGGACGCAACAACCGGACGCGAAGCCTTGGACCAGATGAATCGTCTGGAGCGAAGTGGGCGCCTCGTGGACCAGTCCGACGCTCGCACCCCGCTCAGCAAAATTCCTCTTTTTCAAGAAGAATTTGCCGAAGCGGCAATTTTCAAACTCACCGACAGTGTCAATTTGAATGAGACCAAAGGCAACGCACTGGTCTCGGCGTCCAAATCGACAGAGTTGATCGACGATCCCCTTCTGGAAGAATTGGTGAAGGAGAAGATTCTCACCGCTGCTGAGGCGACCGAGATTGGTTTGGTCCTCATCTTGCATCGCCTCGGCAACTCCAGCGTGCCGTTGGCGCTGGCTGCCAAGAAACGGGTGACCAAGTTTTCCGACATTGTGAAGTTGAGCGCCGCGGATTGGCGGCAACTGATTGAATCATCGCACGCCGAGATTCCCGCCGGCATCGATGCCGCTGGCTACGCGAATGCGCTTCGCAGCGCAACAGCGAAACTCCATCCGTCGGCGGCATTGCTTGCTCTTTTCGCCACCGCCAGCAAAGCTTCCATCGAACACGACATCTCGGCAGTAGCGCCGCTGGAGGCGAAGAATTCCCGTCTGTTTGGGATTCCATGGGAAGATTTAGACACCCAGGGAATCTCAGAACATGACCTGGCCGCGATCAAGAAGGCTCACGCGGACCTCACGCTGCTTGCCAATGAGCACCCCGGCCTGGCCCTGGTTGGGACGCTCAACAGCGGTGGCAAGCCCGCGGAGAAAGCGGCAACCATATCGGCGCGCCTCTCCGCCGCCCAGCGCTTGCGCGATCTGAACCCTAACGTCGAGTTTCTCGGCATGGACCACTCCACGGGAAGCGCTGATGTGAAGGCGCTGAAGACCGAGGGTATTTCGCCCGAAAATCTCCGTTACGCGCTACAGGATTTCAAGGCTGCACAGCGAGTTCATTTCGTCTCCGACGACGTGGACCATACCCATGGCCTAATCTCTGCGGGATACAACTCGGCGGTATCGATTGCGTCTGACAAATACAGCCGTTTTCTGGAGAAAAGCAGACTCCCCGAGGCAGTAGCGAATCAGCTTTATCTGAAGGCAAAGGACGCGCTCACACATTCTTCGCACGCCGCCCTGGGCGCCATCGACGCCCATAGCGACACGTTCTCGAAAATGAATGTCGGAAACTCGCAGCCTAATATTCACGACCACTTGAAGGAAATTCCGGGCTTCGCCGATCTCTTTGGAAGCCAGGACTACTGCAGCTGTTCGGAGTGCCAATCGATCATTGGAGCGCCGGCTTATTTCGTGGATCTGATGTCGTTCATCGAACACAACGTTCTCGACGAAGTGTTCAAGGGCAAGAAAAGGCATGATCAGCTTTATCTGAGAATCCGCCGCCCTGACTTGTGGAGTCTGCCGTTAACCTGCGACAACACCAATACCTTGATCCCCTACCTCGACGTCATCAACTATGTACTGGAGAATTACATTGCGACGCGGCGAGGCTTCTCGGGAAAGCTCACTGATCGTAGAGAAGTAGAAAAGGCGGTCTACCAGGATGCGATCGCAAACGCGCATTCTTCATTTCATCAACCGTTCGATCTGGCTCTGCACAAGTTGGATGTGTATCTCAAGCACTTTTCGATCACACGATTGCAGATCGCACAGACGCTCAGCGCTCCAAATCTTGTGGCGGTGCGGGCCGCACTCAAAATATCCAGCAAGATCTATGAGATCCTGGTTCATCCCAAAGCCGATCTGCACCATTTGAAGGCTTTGTACGGCGCCGGCTTGAGCGATCGCCGGTCACATCAGGCGAGCCAAGAAACGAACGAGGCGGCTTCGATTGCTGTGCCCGACATGCTGGCTGCAACCAGGTACACGCATTCCGAGCTTGAGGTCGTACTGGCTACCCGCTTTGTTACCAACGACGGAGCGCAGAAAGTTGCTATTAAGTCAGAGAAGAGCTCTCCGGAGAGCGTACAGAACGACTCCGAGCATATTCGCGGCCTGACGCTGGAGACTCTCGACCGCCTGTATCGCTTTACCAGGCTGTTGAGAACGTTGCATTGGATGATTCGCGAGCTCGACCTGGTGGTGTCCGAACTGGAGTCCGCCGGGCTCGCGACGGGTATTGAGGATGCCACCCTAAGTCGCATCGCGCAGATATCAGCACTGCAGGTTCGCTGGCAATTGCCGTTGGATCAAAATTGTGCCCTGTGGAGCGCCCTTCCCACAGTCGCCACTGATCCTCAACAGGGATCGCTCTTTGATCGTTTGTTTAATTTCGCGCCATTTGTGTTGTTGGACGGGTCTTTTCCTAAGCCCACTGTAAGTTTCATCCATTCTTCCTTCCGCACAGCTGGAACAGCGTTGCCTGCAGACAATACGGCGCACAGGCTGCTGGCGGGCCTGCAAGTGAGCGACAACGATCTGGCAGCTCTCATCGCCGCCCTGGCGCCGGCGCTGGGCGCCAAAATGAATACTCCCAATGAAAGCGACCGCGGATTTCTGCTGACGGTACAAAATCTCGGGCTTCTGTACCGGCACGCGCTGACGGCGCGATTGTTGAGCCTGCGCATCAGCGACCTCTTTCAACTGATTCAACTGGCCGGGATTTCCGACGGTTATATTGCTACCCTCGATGACCTCAACGCTCTACTCGCCTTTTACGACTGGTACCAAGGCAGCGGTTATGCGCTGGACGATTTGGGAGTCATCACCGGCGGACCGGTCCAGCGTCCTGCCGCCTATCCGGATAAAACTGTTACCGCGACGAATCTGGTAGCTGGTATCGCCCGAGACCATGCGCTGGATTTCGCCAACACGGTGTTCGCCTTTTCGCCCGGCGTAACCGAAGCACAGTCCAAACAGATTATCGACGCCAATGCAAGTTTCTTTGAAGTCGATCCTACCTCGCCGACAGCAGCGTTCCGATTGACCACAGCGTTCAATCCCACGGTGACGATGACCATTCCGGCCGGCATCCCGCTGGCACCGGCAGATGCGGTCACCGCGCTGACCAAGTATCACGTTAGCCAGATTATTCCCGCACGCTTGGCGGGAGCTCTTGGAATTGATGCCGGTATTGTTTCGGCTTTGGTCAGCATAAGTGGAAGCGATCTGGGAGCCGATGCGATGGTGCAGGCGGTGAAGGGTGGACCGATCGACCCGCTGACCGCCCTGGTTGGTCAGATCATACCGCTCAAAGTGTTGTTCTCGCTGAGTGGTTACGATGCGGATGGAATCAATTTCATTGCGCAAAACCCGGTTATCTTTGCCACCACCAACTTTACCGCGTTGACCATGATCAACGTGCAAAAGTTGACGGTCTACGCTAACGCTGCGGCAAATCTTGCCGATGCCACACCGTTGCGAACCGCCCTGGCCTCGTTTACCTCGGCCCAAGGTTTTAAGAATACCGATCCCGCGGCGTTATCGACGGCATTGGGCATTGATCCGCGAGTGCTGGCAACTTTACTGCCGAGCCTAACCCTTCCCCAAACCGCGCCCGAAGCATTCACCGCACTATCCGCGATGGCCGCGCTCGCCGCCAGTTTGGGGGTAGGGGGCGACACCTTGGCCATCATTCTCTCCGACGACTACACCCAGGAGTCGCGGGCGAATCAGGCGATTCTCAGCGCCTTCCGCGCCAGGTATCCCGTGCCGGACGACTTCCTCAAACAGTTGAAGCCGCTGGATGATCGAATTCGCTCCGCCAAACGAGAGGCGCTCACTGACTACATTCTGCGCTCCATGGACCTTGGTTTTACTTCGCTCGACGATCTCTACGCCTATTTCCTGCTGGATGTTCAGTTGGAAGGTTGCGCCGAAACTTCACACGTAGTCGCGGCAATGTCCAGCGCGCAGCTTTACGTGTACCGCTGCTTGATGAATCTCGAACAAGACCAGCGCCCGCCTTCCGATCCGGAACACATTCACGTTTCTCCGCAGTTGATTCCCGCCGATGAGTGGGAGTGGCGACAAAACTACCGCGTCTGGCAGGCCAACCGAAAGGTGTTTCTTTTTACGGAAACCTACATCGAGGAGGAACTGCGCGATGACAAAACTCCATTGTTTGAGGATTTTGAAACGAGCCTGTTGCAGCAGCCCATCAACGAGCAAAATGTGCTCGACGCTTATTCTGCGTATCTGAGCGGCTTCGATCAGATTTCTAAATTGCAGATCGCGGGCAGCTATCAGGACATCGACGCCGGGGCGCAAACGGATCAACTGCATATTTTTGGCGTAACGGGCGACGATCCGCCCCAGTTTTTCTACCGCACCATCGAGAATGCTATTTACGGAGAGAGAGATCCACACAAGAGCACCATCTACGGTCCGTGGCAGCCAGTGAGCGTGCAGATTCCCGTGCGCGAAGTGTCGCCAGTGATGTATCTCGGACGACTATTCATTTTCTGGACAGAGGTGAAGACCGGTACTACCAATGAGGTGAAGGACGGTAATTCGAAGTTCTCCGGCTATAAACACACGCTGATACTGAAATACACGAGCCTGCGGCTCGACGGCAATTGGACGCCTCCTCAGACGATTAGCTTGAAAGAGCCTTGGTTGTTTCCTGTGGGCGATGGGATCGTGATAGACCCGCTTGGAAATCCGTTGCCTTGGATGAAGGACTTAACGAAGCATCATAGCGTCGCCCACGGAAGCGGAAATATCTTTGACGATCTGAAGAGAGGAAAGCAGGAGGCGACTGACTTGAACTCTCTGGAAACCGAGATCAGTCACACTCCGAGATATGACATCACTGTGCACCACGATGCAAAGGACGGATACACGCTGGAGGGTTTCCAGTGGGAACGTGTGTATCCGCGCCCGGCATCCGACCTCATCTTGACCGGCCATAACTTTTCGATGCGAGCCACGGTTGATTTTTACAACAAGAAGATCAATGAGCTGGGGCCGATCGCTCATCCTTCTCCAATTCCCTCAGTCCTTTGCGCGAAAACGAGTGGGGGGCGCCTGGAGCTGTATACCGGAATGCAGCGAATGTTTCACCTGGAGGATTATCCATGGTGCACGGTCATTGCGGACGAACGCCGGATGGAACGATTGACTGAAACATTTGAAACGCTGCCCCTGGTCCCTTTGATGCAGGAGGGTTTGTACCAGAGAAAGCTCGGCCTCCTGGACCTCGCCGCAGACATCGCGATCATCAACAATTCACCGGGCGACGCCGTCGTGGATATGGCCGGAGATCTACTGCTATTGCAAGGTTCCGTTCGGCCCCAAAGCCATCTGCTGAGAAGATTAAGCACGACTTTGGGAGAACACCTGTCCCGCACCTTGTTTGCCGGCGGCGTCGAGCAACTGCTCGACATTGACACGCAGATCACTTCCGGAGAACAGCATCCTTCGTTTCACGTCGAGGGTGGAATTGACAATGCTGTGGTTGCGGGGAAAATAGATTTCAAGGGCGCTCTGGGCACGTATTTCCGTGAGATTTTCTTTCATGCTCCTTTTCTGATCGCGAATCAATTGAACAGCCAGCAGAATTTTGCGGCGGCCCAGAGCTGGTATCACTACATCTTCAATCCCACGGTTGACGATGCTGAGCCGAGAAAAGGAACGAGCCCGGCAGAAATCCAGCGGATGGAGCGCGACCGGGTGTGGCGCTACCTTGAATTTCGCGGACTCGATGCCCCCAAATTGCGCAGCATCCTCACCGACTCGGCGGCGATCGAAGTTTATAAGAAAGACCCATTCAATCCCCACGCCATCGCCCGGCTGCGGCTGAGCGCGTATCAAAAATGCATTGTGATGAAGTACATCGACAATCTGATCGACTGGGGTGACAGCCTTTTCACGGAGTTCACGATGGAATCGGTGAACGAGGCGACGCTGCTCTATGTAACGGCGCTTGAAATATTGGGTCCACGACCGGAAGAGATCGGCAGTTGTGGACAAGCCAATGAAGAAACCCGAACCTACGCGAATATAGCGCCGCTTCTGGCGAAGGGTTCAGAGTTCCTCGCAGAGATGGAAACCTATACGTCGGTAAAATCGGGCGTAGTCCGGCTTATTCCAAAGACAACTCCCGCTTATGTGTATACGTTGCCCCACAGTCAAATCGCTCATTATGTGAATGAAGCAATCGCGAGCCAACGGCAGGCGGCGCGAAATGCGGCGGCGCAGAGCCACTTGACGGCGGCCAAGGCCGCTGGTCATACCGCAACCCATGCACACCCAGTTGCCGCGGCTGGCGGACACCACGCGGTCTCCGCAGTCAGGCAGAGCGCCTCTTCCTCGCATGGTATGGTGGCAAGGCCGGCGCAGGCAGCGTCTTTGGCTCATGCATTTGCGTGGAAGCGAACCTACGCATCGCCGAAAGCGGGAAAGATGCTGGGAGCAAGAAAGAATAGCACGGCATCCAAGGCCCCGATGGGCACCTACAGCGGCTTTCCACACCACATCGTGAAGCAGGTCTCGCCCGTGTTTTGCGTGCCTCCCAACGAGGATTTCCTCGCTTATTGGGATCGCGTAGAAGGGCAGCTATACAAGATCCGCCATTGCCTCGACATTACCGGAACGCCGCGGCAACTGGCGTTGTTTGCACCGCCCATCGACCCACGCCTGCTGGTGGAAGCCGCCGCCGCGGGACTCTCGCTCGATGATGTGCTGAACTCGATCTCCGGCGATCTGCCTCCGTACCGCTTCACTTATTTGATCGAAAAAGCGAAACAGCACACCGGCCAATTGGTGTCTTTTGGCTCTACGCTTCTCATCCATCTCGAAAAGCGCGATGGCGAGAAACTGAACATGATGCGCCTCACGCAACAGAAAAACATCCTCACGATGACCACCAAGATGCGGCAGTTCGACATCGACATGGCCAACAACGCGATTGATGCGCTCACCGCACAGCAGGCCACCGTTCAATTCCGCCACGATTACTACCAGAACCTGGTGAGTAGCGGGTTAAGCGACTGGGAACACGTACAAGCTGACTCACGAAATACCGCTTCCGGGATTAACACTGCCGCCGGAGTGCTGGCAATCCTGGCAGCAGCTTTTCATTTGGTTCCACAACTGGGCTCACCCTTCGCGATGAAATACGGAGGAGTGGAGCTTGGTCACAGTGCTCACAATTTTGCGGTATCCATGATGGCCCTGTCCGATGTTGCTGAAGCGATCTCTGCTGCTTCCGGCTTGCAAGCCGGTTTTGATCGCCGCAGCGACGGCTGGAAGAATCAAGTCGATATGGCGAGCAAGGAGCTGGCCGAAATCGACAAGCGGATGCTGGGACTGAACATCCGCCTCCAGAGCTCGCAGCGCGCCATGGATATTCACCTGAAGACCATCGACCAAACCAACGATGTTTATAACTTCTGCCTGAACCGCTTCAGCAATCTCGCTCTTTACACCTGGCTTTCGACCACCATGCAGCGGCTCTATCGTGACGCCTACACGTGCGCCTACGCCATGGCAAAGCTGGCGGAGCAGGCCTACCGTTTTGAGCGCAACGATACCACTACGAAGCTGCTCTCGGACAGTTATTGGAATGCGCAACATGCCGGTCTGCTGGCGGGCGAAAGCCTGCTCGCCGACCTGGACGACATGGAGCGGCGGTTTATCGAAACCAATTACCGCCGTCTGGAGGTAGACCAGTCGTTCTCGTTGTCGCAAATCGATCCAGCAGCCCTCGTGGCCTTGCGCGAAACTGGTTCGTGCAGCTTCTCCATCAACGAGCTGTTTTTCGATCTTTTCTATCCCGGTCAATATTGTCGCCAGATTAAAGCGGTACGACTCACCATCCCCTGCGTCACCGGGCCGTTCACCAACGTGAGTGCCACGCTTACGTTGACAGGTAGCAAGTTGCGATTGAATCCAAAACTCGGCGCTGCGAACCTTTCCGATGTTCCACTGCAGCGCACGGTCGCCATAGCCACGAGCACCGCGCAGAGCGATTCCGGCGTATTTGAATTTAGCTTCCGCGATGAGCGCTATATGCCATTTGAAGGTGCGGGAGCCATCAGTTCCTGGACCCTGGAGCTTCCACAGGCTTTCCGGCAGTTCGAGTACCACTCGATCACTGACCCTGTTGTCCAGATCAGTTATGTCGCGGATCAGAATGCCGCGCTGCGCGCAGATGTGGAAAAGCAGAATGCAAGCCTTGAGGGAGCGATTCTGAATGCCTTGAAAAATCAGCCGCTCGGGCGTCTCTTCAGCTTGCGGCAGGAATTTTCCACCACTTTGAACCGGCTGATCCACGGTCCTCTCAACACCCCCGTGAAGCTGACGATTTCCGATAAGTTTCTCCCCATATTTATCCGCAGCCGCAACATTCGCGTCACCAAGGCGGAGTTGCTGCTGAGGACCGCGCCCAATCTATCGGTCAAAAAACTGAACATAGCCATCGATGGCACGAACGAAACCTCATTCCTCGCAGACGCGGCCATGGGCAACTTGCTTTCCTGTGACCTGAGCATCGTGTTCGCAGCCGGTCTTACCGGCGACCACACCATTGCGATTGTCGACGCCGGCGACCTTGCGCCGCAAAATCCAGCACCAGGCGATCTGTCTCCGATCGATGACAGCAAACTTTTGGACTTGATGATCTATGTCGAATATCAACTAGCCTAGGCGTTGAGTCGAATGCATTGAGGCGTACTGCCATGCCGAATCTACAGTTCGCGAACACAGAACCGAACGAGATTCAGTTCGATCATTCCGTGAATGTCAATCCGTTCACAGGAAGCGCGAACGTGAGCATTCCGTTGCAGTTTACTCCGGGGCGCGGCGAATTCGGTCCAGTCTGCTCGTTGGAATACGATTCCTTGGGAGTGAATTCGCCCTTCGGCGTGGGATGGTCGCTGAGTGGTCTGCTGTCGATCTCCGTCAACACACGCAAACATCTGCCCCGCTACGATGGCACCGACGAATTCGTTTTCAACGCGGTGGGCGAGTTGGTTCCTGCCCTCGATGGCGCCAACCAATGGCAACCCCTGGTCATCGATGCCGGCGACTACTGGGTGCGGTTGCATCGGCCTCGCGTAGAGCGCGGGTTTCTGCGCATTGAACAGTGGCTGGAGAAATCCACCAGCCGGGTCCATTGGCGCACCCGCGACGCTCGCAATGTTCTCACCATTTTTGGCTTGCGCGACGACGGATTGAGCCGGATAGCCGATCCCCGGGATCCATTGCGCACTTTTGTTTGGTTACCGGATGCGACCTATGATCCTAAAGGCAATGCGATCGCATTCGAATATCTTGCCGAGAATCTTGACCAGGTTGACAGAAGCCAGTCCTTTGAAACCTCAAGAGTCAACCCAACCGCGCAACGCTATCTCAAGCGCATTCTTTACGGAAATTCGGTGCCGGTCGAGGCAGATACTGCCGTGCCGGCCGCAAACCGCTGGGCCTACGAAGTCGTTGTCGACTATGGCGATCACTCCTCGGCAAGTGTGGCCGCCGCTGTACCGGATCAGGCGTGGAGTGTTCGACCGGACCCGTTCTCGACCTTTCGAGCGGGTTTCGAAGTAAGAACCTATCGCTTATGCCGGCGCATCCTGCAATTCCATAATTTCCCCGCGTTCACTTCCACTCCTGGTCCCTTCCTCACTGGAAGTTACAATCTCAACCACGATCTAAATCCTGCCGGCACAACCCTCGGGACTGTGGGCTACACCGGCTATCGCGTGGAGATGTCGACCGCGAACATCTCGCAAAGATCATTGCCGCCGTTGGTAATGACCTACACCCAGCCCTCGGTGGGTGTCAGTTTTTCACCGGCCCCCGCCGAGGCTTTGCAGAACGTGCCTTACGCGTTGGCCGAGCCGCGCTTTCGCTGGGTCGATCTCTTCGGCGAAGGGCTGCCTGGGCTGCTGACGGAAAGTGCGGGCGGCTGGTTCTACAACTCCAATGAAGGTGCGGGCAACTTTGCGCCGCAACAAAGTATTTCCCGGCAGCCGGCCTGCGATCTTGCGGATTTCGTTCTCAACGACTTTGATGCGGATGGCAACACCGACGTCGCGGTGATGCACGGCCGAGCCGCGGGCTTCTATGAATTCAATCGCGACTCTGGAGAGTGGCGCAATTTTCGTCTTATCCCGGAAATGCCTCATCTCGAAGGGGCTCCCAGCGCGCAGTGGCTCGATCTGAATGGAGACGGACGTCAGGATCTGGTTTTAACCAGCCCCAGCCAGGTGCTTTGGTTTCCCAGCCAAGGCAGGGATGGCTTCGGCGACCCGGTGGAAGTGCCGAGGCCGCAGACCGAAGGCGACTTGGCGCCTCTCAACCAGGACTTGCGACTCGATTACTTTTTCGCCGATATGAGCGGCGGCGGCTTGCTCGATCAGGTAAGGGTTCAAAACGGCCGTGTCGAATACTGGCCACAGCTCGGGAACGGGCAGTTCGGCGATTCCATCCTCATTGAGGATTCGCCGATCTTTGCACCCACGGGTCAATTCGATCCAAGCCGGGTTCTCCTGGTCGATCTCGATGGATCGGGCGGCGCTGACATTGTCTACCTGGGCGACGGAGAAGTTCGCTACTGGATCAATGCCTCCGGCAACCGCCTGCTCGAGGGCTGCGTAGTTCCGAACCTACCCTATATTGATAACGCCTCATCGGCCCGTGTGCTCGATTTGTTTGGGGATGGAACTCCATGCCTGGTCTGGTGCTCTCCGTCGGCCAACGGCGATTCCGCAATTCAGTATCTCCCTCTCACGGATGGGGTCAAGCCGCGTCTCCTCTTGTCCGTGAACAACTCCATGGGAATGGAGATCGACCTCAGCTATTCGACGTCGGCGACTCATTACTTGTGCGACAAGCGCCGGGGACGTCCGTGGCGCACCAGGATTCCCAGTCATCCCATCGTGGTCGACCGCAGGGAGGTCATCGACGCGATCGGCGGCAACCGCACCGCGACTCGCTATGAATACCACGATGGATACTACGACGGGACAGAGCGCAGCTTCGCAGGCTTTGGAGCCGTCGATCAATTTGACGCGGACGCGGGCGACCCTTCAGCAACAGATCCTGAAATCACGCTGACTGCTCCTGCATGCCTGCGCACCTGGTTCCATCAGGGTTACCCGTGGCAGGGAATTCCGCAGTGCGCCTACCAGGGCGACGCCAAACAAGCCGTTCTTGCGTCCATGGTTTTCGATCATCCGGATGAGCTTGAGTCCAGGGATTATTGCGAGGGTTGGCGAGCCCTTGTAGGCATGGTCATCCGGCAGGAATTATTTGCGTTAACGGCTGCCGGCAAGCTCGCCAACGATTCGTTTAAGGTGACAGAAACTTCTTATCGCGTGCGGATGCAACAGCCCGCGCAAGGTGAACATGAAGGGTCGTTTCTGGCTTTTGTGTCAGAGACGCTCAACTACACTTACGAGCAAACTAGCTCAGACCCGCGCGTAAAGCACGACTTCACGCTTGAAATCGATAGTTTTGGCAACCCCACGCTGGAGTGCTCGGTCGCGTATCCCCGGCGTTCGGCAGTCGCAGTTGTCGACAGCGCGCAGCGTAGAACCTTGATATCAGCCACCAGGCAAGCTTTCTTGAACATCGACAACAGGGCGCGTCATGAGCTTGCCATTCCTTTTGAAACGCAGGAATTTGAACTTGCGGGTATCAATCCGCCGAGAGATGGGGTATTGGACTGGACCACGCTTCGCCAGGTGTTAGATACTGCGCTCGACAATCCGCTCGCTTTTGACCAGGATTTCACCTCCGGACTGCAAGCCAGGTTGATTCGCTGGAACCGTACCTACTACTGGAGGGACTCGGCGGATATCAGTCTGCCCTTGGGACAGGTCGGCGAACCTGTGCTGCTGCATCACGTTGACAATGCCTGCTTCACAATGGCGTGGGTGACAAGCGCCTTGGGAGCGCGCGTCGATAGGAATCTGCTGCAAAACGACGCAGGCTGTGTTTTGAAGGAAGGCTATTGGTGGCAGTCGGGCGAAACTTGGGTATGGAACGCTGCTTCGGGATTCTTTCAACTGGCCAGCCTGCAGCGCGCTGAAGGAGTTGCGACCACCTTCAACTACGACGCTGACTTCATGCAGATCACGCAAATTCAGGATGCGTTGGGCAATATCACGCGCTCCGAGGTGGACTACAATCTGCCCGCACCGTTCCGCATAGTTGATGAGAATAACAACGTAAGTGAGACTCTTTACGATCCGTTGGGCATCGCAGTCGTTTCGACCAGTTACGGCCAGTTGCTCGATGCGAAAGGAACTCCGCAAAGCTACGGCAACGATGCACTTACCAGCTATGCGATGCAACCGAATCCGTCGTTCGATGCCGTTCTGGCGGATCCTGCGTCATTTCTCCAAACCCAATCGCAGTTTACGTTTTACGAACTCGATTCCTGGACCGCAAAGGCAATTCCGCCCAGGTCGGTCAAGCTGGTGCGCGAGCTATTCACCCACGACGCGACCGGTGGGGCGGCGGTCACGGCGAGCCGTATACAGATCGCGGTCGTCCACTCCGATGGCTTCCGGAACGTTCTGCAGACAAAATTGCTGGCGGAGCCAGGGCCGGCCTTGCAGCGCGATTCGAGTGGGCATCTTGTGCTCGACGCGAATGGTATTCCGGTGGAAGGACCTCCCGGCGAACGGTGGCTGGCGAACGGCCACACGCTCTACAACCGCAAGCAACTCCCGGTCAGGCAGTACGAACCATTTTATTCCGTAACTCCGCAATACGAACCCGAGGACACGCTGGCGCACTACGGGGTATACCACGAGTTTCACTATGATGCTACGGGCCGTCAAGTTCGGGAAGACTTCCCGAACGGAACTTTTTCTCGCAACCAATATAGTTCGTGGGAAACTCTTGCCTACGATCCGAATGACACCGTTCTTGACTCGACGTATAAAGCGCTGCGTGATGGTCTCCCCTCGACCGATCCGGAGAAGATGGCGCTGATCAAAACCGAAGCCCACGCTAATACGCCGGTGCACGTGCAGTTAAATCCGCAGGGCCTGGAGATTCGGCGAGTCAATTCTGCAGCGCCTGGCGACGATCGCATAACCAGCGCCACACTCGACATCAATGGGCGTACGACCTCTCTGACCGACGCGCGCGGCCTCACGGCGTTTACCTATGGCCTCGACATGAACGGGCGGCCGCTCTTCATCCACAGCATCGACGCCGGCGACCGCGCTGTCGTGCTCGATGCGTATGATCGCGCCGTCCATCAATGGGACGCTATCGGACTGCATGAGTTCCGGCGCTTCGACGCGCTGGATCGTCCCCTGTCGCTCTCCGTCGATGGCGCGCTTGGCCTCAATCAGATGGTACAGCAGTACATCTATGGTGAGGATGCGAGCATTCCGCAGGCACAATTCAAAAATTTGCGCGGGCGGCTTGCTCTGCTGCGGGATGAAGCAGGAACCGTCTCTTTCGATCTGTGTGATCCGGAGGGGCGAGTGCTGCGCTCGACGCGGCAATTGCGTGCGGATTACAAGTCCGAGCCTGATTGGACCAATCCCTCAGCGATTGTGCTTGCTCCCGATTCCTATTTGAGTGCGATCACGGTCGATGCGTTGGGCCGCATCGTCATAGATTCGCCGCCCGACGGCACCACGAGACAACTTCAATACTTACAGGGAGGCGGATTAGAACAAGTAACGATTTCTTCGAGCGATGGCAAGCTGGCAAACTCCGTGGTTCTTTCCGGCGCGGAATACAACGCGCGTGGTGAACGCACAAAGGTGCTGCTGGGCAACGGCGTGGAGATGGATCGCACCTTTGATTCGGAAACTTTTCTGGTTACCCGAATTGCGGCTACACGCAATGGCGGCGGCGACCCTAAGGTCCTGCAGGACCTTCGCTACACTTACGATCCCGTAGCCAATATTGTGCACTCGGTGGATCAGGCGCAGATGCCGGCTGCGGCTGGGCCTTTTTTGCAAGGCCTCAACGTCTCTCCTGATTCTGATTTCACGTACGACGCGCTTTATCAGCTCACGATGGCTACGGGGCGAGTGCATCAGGCCTTACTGGAAAACGACTATGTTCCCGGCGCGCCGGGAACTACCAAGGGTACGCGCCATCTCAACTTTAACAATGGCGCGGCCATCGAGCGCTACCAGCGCAGTTACTGTTACGATCTTGCCGGCAATCTCAAGAGTGGTTCGCATCAGGGAGTCACACAAAACTGGAAGAGTAAGTTCTGGGTGTCCGCCAGTTGTAACCGCTCGCTCCCCGCGCTGGACACTGCGGGAAATCCCATCACAAATCCCGAGTCGCGTTTCGATGGCAATGGCAACTGTGTTTATTTCCCGTATCTGCGTTCCATCGCCTGGAATTATCATCGCAGCGTGGCGCGCGCAGTCGTGATTGACCGCACGGGGACAGGCAATCCCGACGACGCCGAATATTACGTTTACGACTCGGGCGGCACCCGCATTCGAAAAGTCACGGAGACCCTGGTTGCCGGCCAGCTTCAAGTTACCGATGTTATCTATTTTGAGGGATGCGAAATCAAGCGCATGAGCCTGGGCGCGAGGCCCACGCTGGCGCGGGCGACTTCGCACATTGCCGACGATACCGGTCGCATCGCCCTGATCTATCGCTGGTCCATGGATGCGTCAGGACTCAAGACCGCGGATATCTCGAGTGCCCGCACTCGTTATCAGCTTACGAATCATCTGGGCTCGTCGATGCTGGAATTGGATGAACAAGGCGCGGTCATCACCTATGAAGAGTATTTTCCGTTTGGCGGCACGGCGTTTATTGCAGGCGATAACGACAAGGAGATTTCGATCCGCGTTTACCGTTTTTGCGGAAAGGAACGTGACGACACCACCGGCCTCTACTATTTCGGCTACCGCTATTACGCATGCTGGATGGGCCGCTGGATAAGTCCGGACCCCATCGGGCCCGAAGACGACATCAATCTTTATCGATATGTACAGAATAATCCGGTGTGTCTTTACGACCCGGATGGGCTGCAGGCGCATCCGGCCGGTTTTCAACAGTTCATTCCATTCGAAGACCTGCCGCCGGTAATGCAAACTTCCGAGGTCAAGCAGTATGGGGGCTCGGTTGCCTACACGGCAGAAAAGAACCCTCAGTTCAGGATGGCAAAAGACGCAGCGGACTTTATGCAGATCGTAAAGGAGCATCACGGCTGGTTTAATGTCTACAGTCCGCTGCTACAAAGTTTTTACGAGTCCCTGAGGGAGAAGGGCGAGAGCAAGGCACGAGCGATGAAGGGCGCTCAGCAACTTCTGGAATTGATGAACGCCGTTCATGAGATAGGCGAAGAAGCGAAATCGGGGATGAAAGACGGAGAAGAGACGGGAGACGGAGAGCGAAAGGGAGACGGCGAAGGAAAGGGAGAGGCTGGTGACAAGAAGGCTGACGCCGGCGGCGACGGTGCAGGGTCTGCCGCGGCAGATGGTAACGGCGATGGCGGCGCTAAGGGCCCGAGCGGAAATCCTGCCGACAGCAAAGATACATCTTCATCGTCCGGCACTGGAAATTCCCAGACGAACAACGCGAGTGGAGCCTCAACGGAAAAGACTCCTCCATCGACCCCTGACCAGAGTAACAAGGATACAGGTGATCGAGGAGGCAAAGGTGGAGGCGCCGACGGCGGAACTGGGGAGCCAAAAGGCGGGAAGAAAGGGACGGGGCCAGGCGCAAAAAGAAAAAACGGAGCCGGTGACGCGTTATCCGAACTGTATTCGATGATTGATGGGAAGCCTGGAGGGGTTAAGCAAGGTTTGCCGGGTGGAGAAGTCGGCGGTACTGGAACAACACCGGGGGGATCGATCAATGGGGATCCCCGTGGCACGGCTACTTCGGCGAACCGGGTGAAACCGCCTAACGGGCTGGTCCATCCAACCCCCGGGCAAGGTCGGGGAACGGGATCGAAGGATGCTGGAGGGGCCGGTGCAGGCGGTACAGGGTCAAAGCAGAATGCTGGTGCCCGAGGAAGTGGAAACGATCCAAATACAAATGGCCAAGGAAAGGGAGGCCAAGGCGGAAAGAACGAGAAGAAAGCCGACCCAGGTTGGTGGCAGGATGTACTAAAAGTAGCGGGTGTTACGAATCTCAGCTTTGGAGACGACCCCGGAGGAGCGCCGTCAGGAGGCATTCCAGGCGGCGAAGGAACGCACCGCAGCTTCCTCGGCCAAATAGCCTACGTGGCGTTATCGATCGTAAACCTCATCACGATGATCAAATCTGTCGTGCAGTCGGTTGCGAAAGGCGCTTTAACCAGACTCTACCGCGTTTTGACGTCCCCGCGAGCATGGATTACTGCGATCGAAGAGTTTAGAGGCGAACTTGCTGGTGCGTGGAGCAAATTCTGGAAGAGCGCCGGCGGCTGGAGTCCCAAGAGACGCATGATGCAAATACTGAAAGCAGTGTTTTGGGATAAACGTACGTACGAGGCGATTCGAGATTGGCGTAATAGTGCTTCATTCCTCTTTAAGCCGCGCTTATTCGGCACTCTAGAAAAGGTTGGAACCGAGTCGCTTTATACGTGGGAACACATCATTCCACAGTCGTGGGGAAGGAAATTTACCC
Source organism: uncultured Acidobacteriaceae bacterium (assembly GCA_963834205.1). Taxonomy (GTDB): domain Bacteria; phylum Acidobacteriota; class Terriglobia; order Terriglobales; family Acidobacteriaceae; genus PALSA-350. The sequence continues at coordinate 715,971 of CAWIBI010000069.1, forward strand.
GGCTGAATCCGTTTATCAATAGTTATTTAAACTCGTTCTTGCGTATCCCGAAGACACTCAATTCAAGTATTGGCGATTTTACGGTACGCAAGGTAGTTTTCTATTACGGTGCCGCTCGCGCCCTAATTACTTCTTGGGGAGCAGGGCAGTGGCTCGGCCACAAGATCGTCGATCAGCAAGCGCCGCAGAATCCATCGCAGTGACTCGAGTGATCGAGTGATAATTGGGATAATTCGGTGACATGAAACCTGTTCACCTGGCGGAGAGGTTTGCCGCAATAGGGGTCTCGCCGCTCCGTTCACGGCACCGCGATCCCTCAAATGCCGACAGAGATCGTCTTCCCGATTCCGGCCGCCCTCCGCCCCTTCGCCAGAATCCAGATACAGAGCGCGAGTTCAAAGAGCACGGTCGGCATCTCGTACCAGTTCACGGAAACCACCGCTCCAAATCCGCGGTCGTTCAGATACGCGAACGCGCACACCCCTTCGAAGCACGAGGCCAGCACGCCCCACGCCGCGAGGATTCTCGGGATGTAGCGCGATTGGAAGAACAGCCAGCTAAACAGCGAGGTGCGGGCTGGTTAGAGTTGGACCTGAAAAAGCCGGAGAGCTTCAACGTATTCACGCTGGTTGAGCCCGTCGGCAGGGAGAATGACTACCCGGAAAGCCGCATCCGGCGCTATCGCTTTCAGCACTGGGACGGCACGAACTGGGTCACTCTGACAGGGGGAGAAGCACCCGCTCCGACCACACTTCATCGCATTCCGCGCGTGTCATCGCAGAGGATTCGGCTGCTCTTGGAGAGCAGCCAAGAGCAGCCTCATATTGCCGAGATTGGTGTATACGACGAACCTGACTGAACCGCTCGCTGTGGTCAGCAAGAGGCTCGGGCACGCGAACAGTCAGATCACACTCGATGTCTACGCTCACGCCATGAAAAATGACGAGTCGAATGCAGCCGTACTGTGGGACGACGCACGGGAGACATCATGCTGATTTTGTTATCGACGACGGGGCACAGCTTCGCGCCATCGGCACCGACTCAGGACTAATTGAGACCCGTGTTTACAGTAAACAGTACCGATGAAGTTGCAAGACTGGCAAAAAAATTTGGGCAATACCCTTAAACTCAGGGTTTCGAGAGCATGCTCGCGAAACCCTGTGCGTTCCTCAGCATCGAACCAACCGCACGCTTGCTGCGTCAGTGCGTAAGGTCGTCCTCGACCCACTTCCGAGTTCAAAAGCCGATCCCGCAATCATCGTAGGGCCAGAGGTAGGCCGGCGCATCTGCTCGCCGGACCCACCAACCGATCACTTCTCCGGAGTCGCCAGGTATGCGTGAACCTCCGTACACGCTGACTGGTTCGCCTGCCATGCCGGCGGTGTCTGCACCGGGCAAGAGCTCTTCACGATGGCTTGGCCCACAATCTGTCCCAAATCATTGATCGCCCAGCCGGTTTGCAGATACAAAGGCGAGTCTTTCGGAATCAGGAGATTGAGATCCGTCTTGGTATGATCCCTCCACACCCAGCCGCGCAAGTTGAATTGACTGTCCGCCGTCAGCCCCACCGCTTCCCCGCTGTTATTCAACGTGTGGCAGCACGGAATTCCAGTGACGACGGCGCCGGAGAATGCTCCCAGGTCCTGGATCCCGGTTTCCTTGGTCCAAAGGAAAGGATGAACTGTACCATCCTTGGCCAGCGAGGCGCCGCCTACTTCCCCCCGGTCATTGATAGTGCCAGCAATATTGAACCCGCCGCCTCCCAGGGATCCCAGGTTGATGGGAGTGCCGTCCTTCTCCCACAGGACAGCGTGCGGCGCATTCATGCCTGGAGTGATGGGAGGCACACGGGTGTTGCCGCACAAACCCGTAACACCGATGGCTTGCCCGAGGTTGTTGATCCCGAAGCTATACCCGACCGTATCTCCGGGCAGCGGACGCAGTTCCGTAGCCTTGCCGTCTTCTCCCCAGATCACGGCTTCGAAACGGAGTTTCTGAAAAGGCGTCGCGGTGACACAGGTTGCATCGGCTATGCCGTTTTCCGCCAGACCCGCAACCTGTCCAAGGTTGTTATTCAAGACAGCCTGCGAGTTGTTCCCTCCGCTGAGTGGAGTCAATGCGGTCATGACACCGCGTTTCCAAACAGCTCCCAGGCATTGGCGGTGTGTGCCGAAACCGCAGAAATCCTCACCTGCGTCTGCCCTTCTGGCGGTCTCGGAAAAGATTGCCGCTTCGCCCCAATCGTTTGCCCCTTGCACCGCACTGCTGCAGCCGGGGCAGGCGTCTCCTCCTAATGTGCCCAAGTTGATCATTTTCAGGTCCTTATCCCAGACGAAGGCAGTTTGGGCCACAAAATTCGTCTGCTCCGGCGTCGCGGAGCCCCCGAACACTGCGCCCAGGTTGCTCACGCCAAAGCCAAAGCTGTAGGCTCCGCCCAGCGTGCCAAGGTCTTTCACGCTGTAACGCTGGTGGTGTGTTGTTGGCGATGGCTCCTCCTGCGCGATCACCCGAAGCGGTGTCGCCAGCGGCGCGAATAGGCTGATGACTGCAATCCACGAAAATACTCTCAGTTTCATATTCCCCCCTTCCTTCTGGCCGGACGGAATGTGCCGGCCGAGCGACTTACATCGCCCAACTAGATAGGCGCAGAGGGGGGACGGCAACTATCATCGGACCGCCCATTTTCTTTGAACATGCAGGCTGATGAGCCTAAAATCCCCAGCAAAGGCGAAAGGAGCAGTCTATTTCACCGCAGGGCGACGCGGCCGAAAAGCCGCCTACGGAAGAGGTGAGCGGGCTACTTCGCGCCTGGAGCGACGGGGACCGGGATGCCCTCGACCGCCTCACGCCGATTGTTTATGCCGAACTCCACCGCCTTGCAAAGCGGTACATGAAACGCGAGCGGCCAGGCCACAGCTTGCAGGCAACTGCCCTGGTCAATGAAGCCTACATGCGCCTGGTGGACTACAGGGGTATGCACTGGCAAAACCGGGCTCATTTTTTCGCTGTCTCGGCCCAGTTGATGAGGCGAATTCTGGTGGAACATGCCCGCCGCCATAACCTGAAGCGAGGTGGAAACGTGCCCCACGTTGCTCTCGATGACGCGGCTATCATCGGCGGAGACCGGGATGCCGACCTGGTGTTGCTCGATGAGGCGATGAATACGCTTGCGCAGTTCGACGCCCGCAAAGCGCAAGTGGTGGAAATGCGCTTTTTCGGCGGACTGAGCGTGGACGAGACGGCGGAGGTGCTCAAAGTCTCCCCCGTCACGGTAATGCGCGACTGGAGCACGGCTAAAGCCTGGCTCTATCGAGAACTGGCAGGCGGGACAGACGATGGACCCGGATCGCTGGAAACAAGTCGATAGCCTGCTGCAGTCGGCGCTGGATTGTCCGCCGGAAGAAGTGGACGCGTATCTTCGCCGCATGTGCGCCACCGACGCAATCTTGGAGCGCGAAGTCCGGTCTCTGCTCGCAGCGCGGGAACGGGCGGAAGGCTTCCTGGAGAGTCCCGCGATGGAAGCGGCCGCGCGCGCGATTGCCGGCCGGCAACTCAGAGAAGCCCAGGAAACCGCCGGGTTGTTAACCGGTCTGACCCTATCCCGCTACCGCATCCTCGAGAAGGTGGGGAGCGGCGGGATGGGAGTTGTTTACAAAGCCGAGGACCTCGAGCTTGGCCGCTTTGTGGCTTTGAAATTTCTGCCGGATGCACTCGCGCGCGATCCGCTCGCTCTAGAGCGCTTTCGCCGCGAGGCTCGCGCCGCTTCCGCTCTCAATCACCCCAACATTTGCACCATCTACGAAGTCGGCCATCACGGACGCCACTTCTTTATCGCCATGGAGTTTCTGGACGGGCTTACTTTGAAACACCGAATCGGAGGACGCCCCCTAGACTTGGCCATTCTGCTTCCGCTCGCCATTGATATCACCGATGGACTCGAGGCTGCTCATGCAGCCGGCATCGTCCACCGCGACATCAAACCCGCCAACATCTTCGTTACCCGGCGTGGACATGCCAAGATTCTCGACTTCGGCCTGGCGAAGATCCTATCGGCGAGTGAGGTCACAATCGATACGCCGGCAGCGCAACCGCTGCTCCCCCTAACCCGGGAGTCTGGTGGAGACCTTACGCGCACCGGAGCCGCGGCGGGCACGATCGCCTACATGTCGCCGGAACAGGTTCGCGGTCAGCCACTCGACTCCCGCAGCGACCTGTTTTCCTTCGGAGTGGTCGCATACGAGATGTGTACCGGTAAGTTGCCGTTTCACGGCGACACCAGCAGCCTGATTTCGGAGTCGATTTTGCGTCGCGCGCACCAACCGGCGATCCAGCTGAATCCCGCCGTACCACCTCGGTTAGAGCAAGTCATCCGCAAGGCACTGGAGAAGGACCCGAGCCTTCGCTACCAACACGCGGCGGAGATACAAGCCGACTTGCGCCTGCTGGAGCGGGAAACAGCAGCGGCCACGGTTACAGTCAAAAAGACGGGACTGCTTACCGGCAAACTATGGATTGCCCTCACTCTCCTGCTGGCTGTAGCGATTATCGTTGGTGTCTACCAGCGAGCACGCCGCCAGAGCAATCGCCTCAGCGAGCAAGACACCGTGGTGATTGCTGATTTTGCCAACAGCACCGGGGATGGTGTATTTGATGACACATTGAAAGCGGCGCTCAGCGTCTCCCTGCGGCAATCGCCTTTCCTGAGTGTGCTTCCAGATCAACGAGTCGCGGAAACGCTGCGCCTCATGACCTTTCCCGCCGCGACCAAACTTACTCCCGAAATCACGCGTGAAGTTTGCCTGCGGGCGAAGAGCAGGGCCTATATTGCCGGCACGATCGGCAGCCTGGGCAATGAATATGTTTTGGGGCTCAAGGCGGTGAATTGCCAGACCGGAAGCATTCTGGCCCAGGAGCAGGTTACTGCAGCCACCAAGGAGAGGATTCTCGATCAACTGGGTGGGGCGGCTTCAAAGCTACGCAGTGAGCTTGGCGAATCACTGGCGTCGGTGCAAAAGTTCGACGTGCCGCTCGCCGAGGCCACAACCCCCTCACTCGAAGCGCTCAAAGCCTATACCGCGGCGTGGAGGGTTCACGCCTCAACGGGCGCTGCCGCGGCGGTACCTTTTTACAAGCGCGCGCTTCAGCTCGACCCCCAATTCGCGATGGCATACGCCTGGTTGGGGGACATGTACGGCCAGATGGGAGAGTCTGACTTATCTGCGGAGAACCTCACCAAGGCTTATCAATTGCGTGATCGCGCCAGTGACGCGGAGAAGTTCTTTATTACTGCTTCGTACTATATCCGGGTAACCGGAAACCTGGAAAACGCGGAACAGACCTGCTTGGTGTGGGCGCAAACCTATCCTCGTGAGATGCCTGCCCATGGACTATTGTCGGGCATCATTTACCAGGGCCTCGGCAGATACGAAGAGGCAGTTGAGCAAGGCAATCAAGCCGTCGAACTCAATCCGGACGTGGCCGCTGTGTATGTGGGTCTAATCTCAGATTACCTTTATCTTGATCGTCTGAACGAAGCGGACCGTAGCCTTCAAGTGGCCGCTGAGCGCAAAGTGGATTCCGCGGACCTTTCACTCCTGCGCTACCTCACCGCTTTTCTGAGAGGGGATCAGGCAGGAATGGAACAGGAGATGGTCCGAGGCCGCGCAAAAGCAGAGGACCTGATCTCCTATCAAGAGGCGTTCGCCCAGGGATATTCCGGTCGCCTGCAGCAGTCTAGGCGCATGTCACAACGTGCCTCCGATCTGGCCCAGCGATCGGGTGCGCGGGAAACCTCGGCGCTGTTCGAAGCCGGGGCGGCTGTCCTTGAAGCCTTCGTCGGGTATGCGTCCGTGGCCAAGCAGAAGGCGCTGGCAGCCCTTGAGCTTTCCCGGGACCGGGAGGTGGAGTTTGGCGCCGGCCTCACGCTCGCTCTTTTGGGAGACTCTGCCCAGTCTCAAACTCTCGCCAACGATTTGGAACGGCGCTTTCCGGAAGACACTTCCGTCCGATTCACCTACACGCCCACGCTACACGCGCTCCTGGCGCTCAACCGTGGCGAGCCTGCAAAGGCCATTGAGCAGTTACAAATCGCTACGGCCAATGAATTCGCCACGCCGCGCAGCGCAGCTCATGCTAATTTCGGGGCTCTCTATCCAATCTATGTGCGGGGCGAGGCCTATCTGGCCGAGAAACAAGGCACGCAAGCCGCCGCGGAATTCCAGAAAATTCTAGCTCACCGCGGGATTGTGGCCAGCGATCCCATCGGCGCCCTGGCTCGTCTCCAACTCGGCAGAGCGTACGCTTTATCTGGGGATAACCTCAAGGCGAAGACTGCCTACGAGGACTTTCTCACCCTCTGGAGAGATGCAGACTCCAATACGCCGATCCTTAAGCAAGCCAAGGCGGAGTATGCCAGGATCCCGTGAGTGACGGACGCTTGGGCCGAGATCGTAAGCCAAAGGCGGAGAGCAGCTGTTTTTCTTGCTCTCGGATCGATCGATGCGGGGTAACTTCCCTCATTGCCAGTGTTGGGACCAGTTCGCTTCTCAATGGACCCAAGTTGAAACTTGGTGAGAAGGGAGAGAACGCCAACTCATTCTCGCTGCGTGGTTTGACCCGTTGGATAACCAATCTGAATCCCTGGTCGACAAGAGATCTCGTTTTAGTCGCAGATCAGCGTTCAAATCAATTATTCTAAGCATCTTATGGTCGGGGAGAGAGGATTCGAACCTCCGACCCCCTGGTCCCGAACCAGGTGCTCTACCAGGCTGAGCCACTCCCCGAACTTGTGTTTGGAAGGACGTTCACGGCCGAGAGACCCATGGCTGGTTCTTTCTAAGCGCCCCGCGAACTACCTCAGAGTGTATCAGAAGGGCGAAGGGACCGGTGCGCCAGGCAATGCTGTTTCCCCTTACACTGCGAAGGAGCGCATTCTTCGGCTCGCCACGCAAATGAAACCTGTGCAGCAGCTCGACTTGACCGGCTTGCACGTGCTCGACGGAGCCATGGCCACCGAACTGGAGCGAAGAGGCTTCGACCTGGACGGCCCGTTGTGGTCGGCACACGTGCTGGTAAGCTCGCCGGAAGCCATCGCCGCCGTGCATCGTGATTACCTCGAGGCCGGTGCAGATTGCCTGCTGACGGCCAGCTACCAGGTCTCGGCGGAAGGCTTTCAGCAGCTTGGTCTCGGCGCTGACGACGCCGCGAATGCGCTTCGCGCCTCCGTGGCCATCGCTGAGAAGGTTCGGGGCGAATACCGGGCCGGCTCAGCGCGCAGGATCTGGATTGCAGCTTCTCTCGGAGCCTACGGCGCCATGCTGCACAACGGGGCGGAGTACCACGGCAACTACAACTGTGGGTTCGATGAGCTGGTTGGGTTCCATGGCCGCCGCATTGCCGTGCTCGCCGAAACCACTGCTGACTTCCTGGCTTTCGAAAGCATCCCCTCGCTCGAAGAAGCGGAAGCTATCCTGGCCGCGCTGCAGCCATATCCGGATTTGCCGGTTTACATCAGCTTTACGTGTCAGGATGAATCGCAGGTCTCACACGGAGAGACGCTCCGGGAATGCGCGGAATTGCTCGACAGGCGAGACCAGGTCATCGGCGTCGGCGTCAATTGCACGCATCCCGAACTGATCGGCAGCCTCATTCGCGAAGCGGCTCAGGTCACGACCAAACCGATCATCGTCTATCCCAACTCCGGCGAGCAGTGGGATGCAATGCATCGCTGCTGGCTAGGTAACGGACAGATACAGGAATTTGGCGAACTGGCGCGAAGGTGGCGGGCAGACGGCGCGCAATGGATCGGCGGATGTTGCCGCACCGGGCCGGCACATGTGCGGGCCGTGGCCGAGGTTTGGCGCGGTTAGATGCTGCGAATAAAGGCCTTTTTTGAGGGAAAAACATGCCTCAGCGGCTGAAGCCGCACAGATTGCGAAGTATTTACGGACGGGCTGAAAGCCCGTCCCCTTCAAACAAGCGGTTACGCGCGTAGCAGAAAGCGGAAGCGCATATCCTCACCAAACCACATGATGTAGTTGGTCCCCCAGGCATTGTTGAATAGGTTGCAGTGAATGCCAGCGGAAAGAACCGGCTGGTCATTGGAAAAACACAAGGGAGACTTGGTCCCTAGCGTGACAACCGGCGCGTCCAGAGTCTCGACAAAGAAGTCCCCGCCTTCATCCTTGTAGCCGAAACCCCTGGAGACGGCGTGCATGTGACGATTGCCTGACAAGACCACATCCATGGGGGAAACCTGCTCGCCTGATTTTTCCAGCACCCAGCCCGCGGGCTGGGGCGCGATGGGATGGAAGCTCAACCAAAGAGCCTCGGGAAGGCGGGTTGCCGGCTTTTCGAACCAGGAGAGATTCAGATGGATAACCGGCTCGTCATGGGGCAATTGGAATTCCAGATATACCTTCTGCGGAAACGCCGCGCGGCCCACACGTAACGCTTCAGGATCCTGGATCTCAAGATGAGCCAGCAGCCGATGGCCATGCTTGTCTTCCTCCACCTGCAAATCCGCGAGCGCGGAGAGCCACACCTGGCTCTCCGCTCCAAAGCGCTCGATGTTGGGCTTTCCGAAATCCTTCTTTGCCCAGTCTTCCTCACTGACAACGTAATTGGCAAAGAAACGAGCGTAGTCAGTTTGCGACAGTGTCTGATACGAGAAGAGCGCCAGGGGCTGGTCGCTGGAGGCCCATTCCCGCTTTGTCTTTTTATTACGAAGCCTCCGGATGGCTCCGGTCTTGGGATCGATGCCCACAATGAAATGGGGGGTCTCGATGTCGCTCAAGGCGGGGTGAGGGCTGGGATTCTGCAGCTTCGGCGGCATCGCGGCAAGACTGCGGACCGCCGTTTGCGCCTGCTCGCGCAGCGGAGCGGGAAGCGCGGCGATCCCGGCGAATAGATCCTGGCGCTTCTCCTCCCAGCTGAACTCGACCACCTTGTAGTTCTTGGTATCGAGCATCGAGGCCAGATCTCTCGGGGTGTAGTGGTCGAAATCCAACCAGGTCTTGGTGTCCGTCCCCCAGGTGTGCTCAACCTCCAACAGCAGATGGCGAAGCAAGGCAACATCGGTTGCATCGCCCACGGCAAAGCTTCCCTGGGCAAGCCAGGCCTGGCGCAGCCGGCTAACCTCACGGTACCGGGCAAGCTTAAGAGGGTCGCTGGAAACACCGTGAATCCACGTGTCCCCAATTTCTTCTGTGAACACCGGCAGCGAGCCGCGGTAGGGCTCGACTGCATTGGCAATCTCCGTCAGGTTGGTGGGAGTAATTTGAGCGCTGGGGAACCGCTTGCTCAAGGTGGAGTAAGTGTCGTGAATTTCGTCCAACGTGTGCGGACCCATATTGTCGTCACGCACAACGATGGCGATGGCCAGATCGGAACCCGGCACTTGCAACACACCACCATAACCGTGGTGATACATAACCACGAGCGTCGATCCACCAGGAGCCTTCCAGAGAAATAACGGAGAAACTCGGGGCAGGGTGCTGGCGTCATTCACGCCGATATCCAGAAACTTTACGCCCTGCGCAGCGAGCGGTGCGATCAGGCCGCGCGTGTGGCCAGGAACGTCGGTCATCTTAGCGCCGGTTGTGGTGCGGCCAAAACGCCGGTCCAATGTCTGCGAGAGGCCAATGCTCCCGGAGATCATCGATGCTTCCATTAACTCCGTCTGCCAGTTGAAGGGAAGGGCATGCCATGCGATGTCGCCCGTGGAGATGGCATTCTCCATGCGTGTGCGCTCTTCGGGCGTGGCCTGCTCGAGGTATTCGTATAGCAACCATGATCCGGTAGTCCAAACGTAGCGATAATCGCCGGACTGGTGCAGGCGGCCGGCAAGATCGATGGCCTGGGGGAAATACTCCTTGAAATAGCGGCGCACAACAGCTGCCTGGGTGTCGATAAAACCCGCGTCGAAGTGACATTTGAACATCACCAGGACGCGCTTCACCCCAGGATCGGGCGCCGGCACGGCGGCAGAGGCCTGGAGCGCAAGCAAGGAGGAGGGCCTGCTCAACAAAGCACTGCCCAGCAGGGACTTCATGAATTCGCGACGTGTTTCAAGCATGGTCAGTCCCGAAAATATCATTTGTACGTCAGTCGCGTTTCAGAACCGGGACTGGGGGTCCCTCTGCATGCCCCCAGGTCTCAAGAGCGAGCGGAGGTTGGGTCCGCAACAACCCCACTCAAGCCAAAAGCAGGCTTGAATGGGCCACCCACCCATTTTTGATGGAGGTGGGTTCTAGAACTGGAACTTACCCGCAAATTGCATGATGCGCGGCGAGTTCGCCGTGGTCACGCGGCCGAAGTTCTGGGTGTCGTTCACATTCCCATCCACCGCTCCGAACTGGGTGTGATTGAAGGCGTTAAAGAATTCGGCGCGCAAGATAAGCGTGGTGGACTCGGTCACCTTTGTGCTTTTCTGCACATTTATGTCCCAGTTGTCGATGCCAGGTCCATGGAAGAATCGGCGGCGGGCATCGCCCAGTTGTCCCAATGGTTCGGGAGAGAAAAGGGCGGTATTGAAGTATGGTCCGGTACGCGGATTGGAGGTTTTCAGGGCACCGGGTGTGAAGTCCGGAGTGTCGAGGGGAAGCTGGATGGGCCCCGATCCGGCAGTCCCCAGGAGCGAATTGTCGTCAGTCTCCAGCAGGGTGACGGGCAGACCACTGGAAAAACGAGAGACGCCGCTTACCGCCCAGGTATTGGTGAGCCGGTTCGACGCGAGCCTATCAAGCGGCAACTGGGCGGTGTAACTGGTCACAAAATTGTGGGTCGAATCGAAAGAGGAGAGCGACTTAAGGTTCGGATTGAGGAGGTTAACCTGCTCACCGTAACCGGAAGCGTTATCCAAGGCTTTGCTGTAGGTATAGCCAGCGAGGAACTCGGTGTAATGCCCCCTGTGCCGCAGGCTAGTCTGGAGTGAGTTGTAGTTGGAATTTCCGATGGTCTTGAAGTAAGAGTCGCTGGTAAAGGAGGGGCCGAAGGGGCCCCTCGTGCTATTGATGACGGTGCCGGAGACGGTTGTATAGAGGCCGTTCTCACCGTTGGGTCCGCACGTCGACGTCCCCGGCATTACCTGGCTGGCTTGGCTCACGCTCAGACAAAGGGCCGGATTGCCCGGATTCGCCTCCTCCGCCGAGAGTAGATGGCGACCGATGGTTCCCACGTAAGCCACCCTCCACAGGTAGCTGCCGCCAAACTGCCGGTCAAGGGTAAACTCAAAGTCCTGGGCCCAGGGATTTACGTTCTTGTAGTAGAAGCCGGGTGAGCTGCCAATAGGCAGGAAGTTAGCCCAGTTGACCGAGTTATCAGGGTTCTTGGCGGAAACGTTATATGGCGGAGGAGGAGCCGGGAATCTTTGACCGTTATTGAAGCCGCTGCCCCGGTCAATGAATGGGTTAGCGAACTCGGGCGGGACAGGACTGCCCCAGTAGAACCCAAAGGGAGCATCTCCGATCTCGTTGTAGTCCGTTGCGCCTTCAAAGGTGGTAAAGAACTTACCCCAACTCACGCGGAGACTGCTGTTCCCTGGACCACCGGTCAACTTGCCCAGAAAGCCCTCCCGGGTACTTGGAGAGTAGGCGAGACCAAGGCGCGGGGCGAAATTACCGTAGCGGATGGGGGCCAGCGTTTTTGGAATGCCCGGATCCCCGGGGAATACCCAACCCGTGGGCGATCCGGGAAAGACCAGCGACTGCAAGCCAGGGACGAGGGTCTGGATTTCGTTATGCTCTTCCCACCAGGGAGTGGCAATCTCGTAGCGCAAACCAAAGTTGACGGTTAAGTTCGAGCGCAGCCGCCAACTGTCCTGCGCGTACAAACCAAAATAATAATTCCGACCGTTCGACGCATACCCTTGTCCCTGCGAATAGTTTTGGGGAGCGCCGATGAGATAGTCCGCAAAGTCGATACCGGTTTCGCTTCCATTGAAGCCGTAGTTTCCGTTCGATCCCAGATTCTTCCAGATTTGCATGTTGAAGCGATAGGATCCACCGAACTTTAAGCTATGTGCGCCGATTATCTTGCTGTAGTTATCCATCGCCTCATACGTGTTTTGGATGATGGGCGCGGGAGCACCTGAGTTGCCGGTGCTGAAGTTATTGAAGCTGATGCCGGGCACGCCCGCGTAAGCCGGCTGCACGGGGACGATGCCGGTAAAGCCCAGCGCGGCGAGTACGCCGGGGCCGAGCCCAGCACCGCTCGAAAAGTCCACCGTAAAGAGGCGCGTGTAAGCAATGCGAGCCTCGTTCACGGCAGTGCTGCCAAAAGTCTTCGTGGCGGACAGATTGGCCACGTCCACCCTGCCAGTATTCTTTGTGGTGAAGGATGGGGTCACAGGATTGGGAGCATTTTCGACATAATTGTCCCAAAAGAAGTAAGCCGAGAGCAGGCCGAAACGGGTGTTGCCGTCCCCGCGTACGCCGAACTTATCGTCTCGCAAATACTCGGCAGCCGCCGCACTGGTGTAAGTGGGAATACCGTTGACCACACTGTTGGATTTCGGAATGTACGGCAGGACGTTTACCGAGGGTTTAGTAAACGCGGCGCTGGGTATCATGGCGTTGGGAAAGACACATTGCGCCCCGGAGGTACATCCGGCAACGTAGTAGGGTTCGCCCTGGGTCACCGTGTAGCCCAGCGCGGTCCCGAGTTGTTGCGCCCAATACGGGCCCTGGACAGTCCCGATCAGGAGTGAACTCAAACCCGGAGCGGAGAAGTCGCCGGCACGCTCCGCGTCGCTGGGAACCGGTATCGCACCCGTACTTTGTCCGAAGACCTTGCGATTCCCCTGGTAGTCTCCGAAGAAAAACAGCTTGTCATGCAGGATGGGACCGCCGATAGTCCCGCCAAACTGGTTTTGCTTGTAATCTCCCGGGGGGCCGGGAGGATCGAAGTAGTTCCGCGAGTTCAGGACATTGTTGCGCAGGAATTCAAATCCGCTGCCGTGAAACTTGTTGGTTCCCGACTTGGTGACGACGTTGATCTGGCCGCCGGCGTAGCTGCCGTACTCAGCGTCAAAGTTGTTGGTTAAAATGCGGAATTCATCGATCGAATCGAGGTTCGGAATCGCGGCCGTGCCGTGGAAGGCGGCTTCCTCGACCGATGCCCCGTTGAGCAGGAACGCATTCGCACCCTCCCGCATGCCATTGACAGAAAGGTTACCGGCGTTAAGGTCGCCGGACGGCTGGTTGATGGCGAAACCAACGGAGGTGAACTGTCCGCCCAAACCTCCCGACAGGCCAGAAGTGACGGGAATCACCCCAGGTTGCAGCGCTAACAGGTCGGTATAGCTCCGTGTTACCAGGGGGACAGAGGTGATCTTCTCGCTGTCAATCACCTCACCCATCTGCGTGCTGGTTTCTTCCACGTGAACCGTGTTGCTGGCGACGGTGACGTTTTCCACGACTTCGCCCACTTCCAGACTTATGTCCACGGTGAGCGCCGCGTTTACGGTGAGGACCAGGCCGGACTCGAGGAAGCCCCTAAATCCTTCCTTGTCGGCCTTGATGTCATAAGTTCCCACTGGAAGCGCCTGGAACGAATAGAATCCGCGGGCGTCGGTGGTGCTGGTCCACTGGATTCCGGTCTCGGTGTTTTGGGCAATCACCTGCAATCCGGGCAGGACCGCTCCGCCGGAGTCGCGGACCACACCCGAAATACTGCCGGTGACGCTGCCCCAGGCCACCTGGGCGACAAGGAGGAAGGCGAAAATGGCGAGAATGGTGGCGTGCCACCGGTTGACGGAAAGGTTGCGAACACCGATGGCCCCCAGATTTGCTGAATCCATACATCCTCCTAGGTGTGCGGACTATTTTCCATCGATCTGGCCCTAACCGCTTAGAGCTGGTCTGCGTGCGAATAATACTCTTCTCCCTGCTGTTTGTCGCTACGGTTTCTTCCTCTATTGCTCAGTCCCACGCGAAGAGCGGGGGCGTGGGTCAAGATGTTCCCCAACGGATTCCCCAACGGATGAAGAGGTTCATCGACCAGCAGACCGTTGCCGGCGCCGTTACACTCGTGGCCCACGGGCAGCGATATCGTTGAGTTTTAACGTTTCAAGTGTCTTGAGTCTCCGCATTTTCTGTGAGGAAGGTGCGAAATAAGCGAACTATGCGAAATAAGCCCCCCGCGCCGGGGGAAGTGTGACATTATGCGCCTTATACGCCCTAGGGCCCCTAATGAGAACCGGGATCGGGGTCCCTCTGCATGACCCCCAGGTCTCAAAGGCGAGACCTGGGCCACCCACTCATGGTTTTCGATTTATGGAGGCGGTTCTCACGCGGACTCACAAGGCCGCCCCACTGGGTTCGCATGCGGATTCCGGTGAAGATCTCTTCCATGTGTGGCTACCTGTATAGATTCAATTTGGGTGGCTTAGTTTGCGGCAAGAGGAATTTATCTTGATGTTCACGTCCCGCTGTATGCGATGGCGAGGGTTAGAGAGCGCGATTCGACCAGAGAACTCGCTGTGATGGTTGTGGTATCCGTTTTGCCTGAGCGCATTTCGAAGCCGCAGCCAACCGCGCCGCAGATCGGCAGCAACGCAGCGATGACGCTCAACAGGGCGAGGTGCCTCAGTGGAGAAGCAAGTTCTCGACGAGCGCGGATTGTGAGTAGCAACGCCAGATATGCGATGGGCAACAGACCTACTGGGAGCCGGCGAGCTTCCGATTTCCGCTCTGCCTGGGTTTGCCGCGGGCCACTCGTATTCATAGACGAAATTCCAACAGATGCTTGGGCCCCGCCGGAGGAGCGTTGCGTCGCACGCAGGAGCAGAGTCACCAGGATAGGCGCTACTGTGGGGCGTATGACGCTCTGATCGAAGGTACAGGTGATGTGGGAGGGGGAGTCGCAGGCGAGGCTGACCGGCTGGTGAAAGTCACCGATCGGCGTGACCGTCAAAACGATAGCAATCTCCTGGTTGGGGAGAAGATAAATCACCTCAGGCTGCTTTGGGATGCTCAGAGTGAAGGAGGAAGGGCCTGGCGGTATCACGGTAAGAAGAACGCTATCGGTGGAGCTCTTATATCCGCTGTCAGTGGGGGTAAAAGTGACGGAAAGCGTCTGCGGCCCAGGGAGCAGCAGCGTTCCGACAGCGGGCGCGTAGACGAAGGTTCCTGGCACTTTGGCGGTAGCGGAAAGTTCGGTTGAATCCAGAGGTGTTCCGAAGGGCATGGGCGCCGGCGCGGCCCACCGTAGCGCGGGATCGGCCTGATTGACCACCTGAGTAAAGGTGGCGCTGCTCTGTAGTTGCGGCGCGGCTGCGAAGGCACCTGCCACGGCGGTTAGTTCGAGAAGCAGTGTTCCGCTGGACTGCGCAAGGGTGGAGATGCTGGAGGCCAGGATCACTACGACTGCAAGAGTTACGTTGCAGTGGAACTTCATTGCTGTCGCTCCTCGCCGGCAGCCAGGCTCCGATCAATGCGGAACATCCCAGGCAGCGGAAGTGAGCTATGCACTGGAGAAATAAGCGCCTCTGGCCACATGCAAAGGGGATACGACAATTTCCTCGCAGTACCGCTGGGGATGCTATCGGCCACCAGCAGAGAAAGTCCAGGCATTGGCGCAGAAAGATGAGCAGCCGCGGACGGAAAGGACCAATGGAGAACACGGCTTCAACGAGTGACCGCATAGAACGCCGGGGAGTCAGGTCAGAAGTAGTTGGTGTCCACGTTGTACACGGCATGCAGGGCATGGCTGCCGGCGGTAAAGCTCCGGAGGGTGTAGCGGGTGTTGCCGCTCGAGTTAAGACCGGAAAGCCCCAGGTGAAGCATCGGCGCCGCCGCGCGCGCGGCGGCGCCCGATACAGGTGTTTACTGGTAGTTAGAGTCACCCGAGTAAGTGACAGTGATGGTGTGCGTTCCCGCGCTGAACAAGGGAATGGTGATCGTTGCATTGCCGGAACCATCGAGCGCCGGTGTTCCGAGGGTGGTGCTGGTGGACGTGTCCACAATCGTAACCGACCCGGTGGGTTGGACGCCGACGGACGAAGATACGTTGATGGTCAACGTCACAGAATCGCCGTAGACGGACGGATTGAGCGAGCTGGCGACAGTGGTGGTGACGACACTGCTTGAACTCGCCTTGGCCACCGAGTAAGTGATCGGCGTGGCGGTATCGTTGGCGGCGTTGAAGTTGCTGTCGCCACTATAGGAAACCGTCAGGGAATCGCTACCGGCAGGCAGAGAGCTCGCTCCGGACAGAGTAAGCAGATAGGTGGAGGTATTTCCGGCGCCAACCTCAGTCAGGGTTCCTGTGCCGATTTGGGTTCCGTTGTTATAGAACGTAACCGTCCCGCTAGGGTACAAGGGGGAGCCGCTGTCTTGGTTCGACAAGAGTGCGGTCAAGGTAACAGTGCCGCCGTAAACCGCGCCCGAGGAGGGCGAAGGGGTCAGGGCCAGATTTGCCGTTGCCTTGCCGACAGTGAGCGAGACGACATTCGAGGTGGAGGCCACAAAGTTCGCATCGCCAGCGTATTGCACGCTAATAGAGTGGGAGCCATCGGTGAAACCCGTGGTGTCGGAGTAGGTGACGGTGCCTGCCCCGCCGGAGACAGAAGGCCGGGCCACGCCAATGGTCGAGGCGTACGGACCGGGCTGAGCCGCCACCTCAACCTGCGCGCCCCAGAGGTTGATTGGGGTTGCGTAAGTGGAAGCGGTGAGTAGAGCGGCAAAGCCCGTGCCCGCGCCGGCCGGAAATGTGTAGGTCAGGGAGCAGCGCTGCCAGGTGGAGGTAATCGAGCACGGCGCCGACGACGTGGCTGCCGTGTACGGGCTGTCCGTGAGGGTCAGATTCAGCGTGGCCGGAGTGGCAGACATGGCCCAGATCGAGAACGTCAACTGCTGACTGGCGTAGCTTGTGCCGGGAACGGCGTACAAAACGGTCGAAGTGCTATCTGCAAAGGAGAGTCTCGTCGCCGTGTTGGTGCTGCCATCCGGTCCGTTGGCGATCAGCGGCGTAACCGTTGGAGCGCTTCCGGTCGTCGCCCACCCGTGCCCAGTATTCACTTGGGAATACGGCACCAAGTTGGAGGCTGAAGCAGGCCCGATGGATTGCGGGGCGCCCATCGCAGTACCCCCGTCATAGAACTGGACTGTCTCGGCAGGCGCAGGTGCGCCGGCCGTGTTGAGGGTGTAGGTGAATGTGACGGGAGCTCCGGCGGTGGTACTGCCGGAAGGAGATGAGGAAAGAGAACCGATGGTGTTCCGCTGGTTGACGGTCTGGGTAACTGTGCCGGTGGACTGCGCAAATGAGAGCATTGCGGAGCCCCCGAAGAACATCAGAGCGAGAGTACCGGGTGTTTTCATGGGGCCCTTAGCCATCCTCTGGCCATTCTCGTTGGTTGCAAGTTGGTTGATGTTGTGCGTCGGCACTAGCCGACGCAGTACTTACTGGTAGTTATCGTCACCGTTGTAGACCGCCGTAATAGTGTGGCTGGCGGCGGTCATCGCCGAGGTTGAGTAGGTTGCCTTCCCCGTGCCGTCGAGGGTAACTGTGGTGAGTGCGTTGCCGTCTTCGGTGACTGTGGCGGTCCCGGTTGGTATCGCGGAACCCGAGCCTGTGAAGGTGAAGGTGAAAGTGACAGTGTCCCCGTAGATCGAGGGGTTTGCGGCCGAAACGATGGTGAGGGTCACGGAAGTTCGATTGACCACTTGTGTGACCGCAGAGCTGGTTGCGGCGTTGTCGTTGGAGTCGCCCCCGTACTGCGCTGTAATGGAGTGGGAGCCGCCGGTGAGGGATGCCGTGGTGAAGGTGGCGGCCCCGGAGGAGACAGATCCTGTGCCGATGGAGGTTGCTCCATCGAGGAAGGTCATGATTCCGGTGGCAGACGCCGGAACGGTCGCCGTGAAGGTGACGCTGCCGCTGTAGGTGGAAGGATTCGATGAGGACGAAAGGCCAACGGTTGGCGTTGCCTTCGACACCGTGAAGCTGGCGTTCTGGGTGCCTGCGGTGTAGTTGCCGTTGGCCGCCTGCGAGGCCTGGAGCACCACCGTCCCCACGCTGGTGATGGTCACCGTGGAGCCGGAAATGGTTGCCGGCCCGCTGACCACCGAATAGGTGATCGCGCCCGCAGAGTTGGAAGTGGCCGAGACGGTGAAGGGGGCGACGCCGTAGGTCTGGTTCGAAACAGTGAAGGTGATGGTCGGAGCTTCAGCCGACACCGTGAAGCTGGCGTTCTGGGTGCCCGCGGTGTAGTTGCCGTTGGCGGCCTGCGAAGCCTGGAGCACCACCGTCCCGATTCCGGTGATGGTCACGGTGGAGCCGGAGGTGGTGGCCGGCCCGCTGACCACCGAATAGGTGATCGCTCCCGCGGAGTTGGAAGTGGCCGAGACGGTGAAGGGGGCGACACCGTAGGTCTGGTTCGAAACAGTGAAGGTGATGGTCGGAGCTTCAGCCGACACCGTGAAGCTGGCGTTCTGGGTGCCTGCCGTGTAGTTGCCGTTGGCGGCCTGCGACGCCTGAAGCACCACGGTGTCAACGCCGGTGATGGTCACCGTCGAGCCGGAGATGGTGGCCGGGCCGCTGACCACCGAATAGGTGATCGCGCCCGCGGAGTTCGAGGTGGCCGAGACCGCGAAGGGGGAGACGCCGTAGGTCTGGTTCGAAACAGTGAAGGTGATGGTCGGGGCTGCAGCAACTCCAGTGCCGCTCACCGCGATTGTTTGGGTACTGCTTGAAACGTTGAGCGTGTTGTCGGTGAGCGTGATCGTGCCGTTGAGAGAAGCGACGGAAGTTGGCGTGAATTCGACGCCAACAACGCAGGCGGCGGCGGAAGCCAGCAACTGACTGGAGTTGGAACAGGTGGCCGAGGCGCCGCCCAGCGTGAAGTTGCCCGACGAAGAAGAAATCGACGCGATGGTCAGTGTGCCGTTGCCGGTATTCTGGACGCTCTGGTAGCTTGCCGCGCTGGTGGCGCCGTAGGCGGTCGCGGGCAGGCTCATCGCTGCCGGCGTGGACTGGGTGACAAGCCGGATTCGGTTGTTGCGGTAGTCCGCAATGTAGATGTTCGCGCCTGGGGTCATGGCAGTGCCGATGGGAGTATCGAGTTCCGCGCTGGTGGCAGGGCCGCCGTCGCCACTGTAGCCGCCGGCTGTGTAATCGCCGGCGATCGTATTGATGATCTGTGTGGTCGCATTCACCTCGCGGATGCGGCTGTTGCCGTAGTCGGCGATGTAGAGGTTGCCGGCGGCGTCGAGCATGGCGCTCAGAGGCTGGTTCAAAGTCGCGCTGGTGGCTGCCCCGCCATCGCCGCTAAACGACTGTGTGCCCGTGCCGACCACGGTCGAGATCAGTCCGGTTGTGGCCGAAACCAAGCGTACGCGGTGGTTGGCCTTCTCGGGAATATAGAGGTTCCCCGAGGGGTCGAATACTAGCCGTCCGGGGGAGTTGGTTTCGGCGCTGGTGGCCGCAATGCCATCGCCGTTGTATCCAGACGTTCCATTTCCAACAATAGTGGTAATAATTCCTGTCGCGATCGTGACCTCACGCACACGGGCATTGCCCACGTCGGAGATATAGAAATTACCCGCGCTATCGGTCATCACGAACTGCGGCGTATTCAGTTCCGCGCTGGTGGCGGCCATGTTGTCGCCGTTGTAACCCGAGGTCGTGTTCCCCGCCACGGTCGAGATGAAGCCGGTAACCGCGGTCACCTCGCGCACCACATTGTTGTTCTGGTCGGCGATGTAGAGGTTGCCGGCTCCGTCCAGCGCGATGCCCCCTGGACTGAAGAGCTTGGCGCTGGTGGCGGCACCTCCGTTGCCGGAGTATCCGGAGCTGCCGCAGGTTCCGGCAAAGGTTGAGATGACGCCCGAGGTGTTGATCTTGCGCACGCAGTTGTTCGAGGTATCGGAGATGTAGAGGTTGCCGGCCGCATCCAGCGCCACATCGCGCGGCTGGTTAACTTCGGCGCTCGCTGCCTGGCCGCCGTCGCCTGTGTAACCCGCCGTGCCGTTGCCCGCGATGGTGGAGATAATGCCGGGCGGGAATGTGCCCCGCGGCCCTGTTCCCGAACCCGCCAGGTACGACGTGCCCAGCACCGTTGGCATAGAAGTGGAGAGGACCACAGCTCCAAGGCGCTGCCCAGGTGCGACCGGCGTGAATGTGTACTCGACCGTGCAGGCCTGACCGACGCTGTATGCCGTACCGGTAGCGCAGGTGCCGCCGGTGACATAAGCGTAGTCGAGGCTTGCAGCGCCCTGCGTCAGCACCGAGATCGTGCCCAGCGTACCTGCGGTGGCAATGTTTACGGTGGCGGTTTGGGTAGCACTGGTTGAGCCCACGTTGGTCGCGGGTGCGGTGTAGGCCGAAGCAGCGGGGTTCACCGTCACCGTATCGGAAACCGTCGCTGCGGCCGAGTAGTTGGCTGTCGCCGCGGAGTTGGCGGCGATCGTGACTGTGCCGGTGTTGGTGTAAGTGATGGTTGAGACAGAGATGGATGCCGTGCCGGCGGTGATCGAGTATGTGACCGGATCCCCGCCGCTGGCCGTTGCCCCAAGCGTTGCGGTGCCGTTGACCGTCACGGGCGTGGCTGGCTGCGGGAAAGTGATGGTCTTGGCCGCCTTCGCCACCGTGAAGGTGGCGTTCTGCGTGCCCGCGGAGTAGTTTCCGCTGGCCGCCTGCGAGGCTTGGAGGACGACGGTGCCTGCACCGGTGATCGTCACCGTCGAGCCGGAGATGGTAGCCGGGCCGCTGACCACTGAATAGGTGATCGCGCCCGCGGAGTTCGAGGTGGCGGAGACGGTGAAGGGCGAGACCCCGTAGGTCTGGTTCGGAACAGTGAAGGTGATGGTTGGGGCGGCTGGATTGACCGTCAGCGTTACGTTGCCGGTCGCCGAGTTGTAGTCGGTCGTGTCAGTGGGGTTGAACGTAACCGAGAGTGTTTGCGAGCCGGCGGAAAGGACGGTACCGGAGGAGGGCGTGTAGACGAAGGCGCCCGCAAGCGTCGAGCTGGCATCGAGTTGGGTTGAGCTCAGGGCTGTGCCGTAGGTGATTGCCGTTGGATTGGACCAGGTGATGGTCGGCGTGCCCTTGGTTGCTGTCGCTGTCAGGCCGATGGTCTGCGTCGAGCCCGTCACGCCAAGCGTGTTGTCGGTAAGGACCACGGAACCTGATACGCTGCCCGCCGCAGCCGGCTCAAAATCCACCGCGTAAGTGCAGTTGCTGCCTGCTGCCAGTGTCCCCGCAGAGCTTGACGTTATGAGCTCCGGGCAGGTGGTTGCGGCATCGAGTTCAAAGTAAGCCGAGACGCTGGGATTTGTGCCGGAAGACGGTAACGAGACGGTCAGGCCGGCGTTGCCGACGTTTGTAACCGTCGTGGTCTGCGGATCGTCTGTACTATCTGTCGTTCCCACCGGCGTCGAAGTCGCATAAGTCAACTGCGACTGGCTGACGTTCACTTTACGAATAACGTTGTTGGATGAATCGGCAATATACATGTTCCCGGCGCTGTCCAGCGCGATGTCTGCCGGACTGTTCAACTCAGCAGAAGTAGCCGGTCCGCTATCTCCGGTATATCCGCCCGTTCCGTTTCCAACCAGGGTAGAAATCGTGCCGCTTGCCGCATTGACTACGCGGACGCGATTGTTGCTGTCGGGAATGTAGATGTTGCCTGCCAGATCGACGGCAAGGCTACCAGGGTTGTTGATTTCGGCATCGATTGCGGGGCCGCCGTCGCCCGAGTAGCCGGCGGTCCCGGTGCCCGCAACTGTCGAGATAATGCCGGTCGAGACAGTCACCTTGCGGATCACTTCGGCGCCGAAGTCGGAAAAGTAGATGTTGCCGGAGCTGTCGAGGACGACACCCGACGGGTTGTTGATTTCGGCACTCGTGGCGGCGCTGCCATCGCCTGTATAGCCTTGGGTTCCATTGCCCGCCACCGTGGTAATAATGCCCGTCGATGCGTTCACTTCGCGGATGCGATAGTTGGAATTGTCACCGAAATACCAGTTGCCGTGGCTGTCGAAGGCAATATCGCTGCTCGGATTGTGTATCTCGGCGCTGGTGGCCAAGCCTCCATCGCCTGTATAAGCGCAGGTGCCGTTGCCTACCACTGTGGCAATAATGCCGGTGGCGACGGTTACCTTGCGAATGCGGCAGTTGTTTTTGTCCGCGATATAGATATTCCCGGCGCTGTCGATCCCGAGACCGGACGGGTGCTTCAACTCGGCGCTGGTGGCTGCGCTCCCGTCTCCGGAGTAACCAGATGTCCCGTTCCCCGCGATGATGCCGATATTGCCGCTCGAAGCCGTCACCTTTTGAATATCCTGGTTGTTATAGTTCGCAATGTAGATGTTGCCCGCGCTGTCGACGGCCAGCTTGCTAGGATCGTTCAACTCGGCGCTGGTGGCTGCGCCTCCGTTTCCGGTCGTTCCGGCAGTGCCGTTGCCCGCCACGGTGGAGATGATTCCGGGAATCAGCACCGCCAGCGGCCCCGTGCCCGTGCCGGTCAGGCCAAAGGCAGCGTTGCCGGTGCCGGTGACAGCCGTCAACGGCACGTTGCGCGGCCCCGGATATGCAGGCGTGATGGTGATGGGAAGGGTGCAGAACGTCCCGCTGGGATTCGAAGTGCTGCCATTCACCGTGCAGCCTGTGATGGTCCCGATGCTGTACTCCTGCTTGCTGCCCTGGGACTGCTGCGCGGTAATGCTGGTAAGCGTTTCAGCGGCCGTGGTCTCAAGAAAGAAGTCCTGCACCGCGCTGCTGCTGCCCAGCACCGTGGCGGGGAAGGTGGTGTTGAGCTGCACCTTGCGGACCTCTTCGGCGGTTGCATCGGCAAGGTAGACATTCCCCAGACCGTCGACTGTGATTTGCTTCGGATCGTCCAACTCAGCGCTGATAGCCGGGCCGCCGTTGCCTGTGGCGCCCTCCGTTCCGCTACCCGCCAGGGTGCTTATGTAGCCGGTGCCCGCATTCACCACCCGGATGCGGCGGTTCTGAGTGTCACTGATGTAGATGTTGCCCGAGCTGTCAAGCGCAGCTCCGTTGGGGCCGTTGATCTCCGCGCTGGTGGCCGCGGCCCCGTCGCCGGAATAGCCCGGGGTCCCATTGCCTGCCAGGGTGCTGATGTTGCCGGTCGAGATGGTCACCTCACGGATGCGATTGTCGCCACTGTCCGCTATGTAAATGTCCCCGGAGCTATCGAGGGCCACGGAATTGGGACTGGTAAGGTTGGCGCTGGTGGCGGCGCTGCCGTCGCCGCAGCCGCCGGCCGGGGAGCCGCACGAACTTCCATTGCCCGCCACCGTACTTATGTAGCCGGTCGAGATCGTCACCTTGCGGACGCGGTCGTTGGCACGATCCGCAATATAGATGTTGCCGGAGCTATCCACAGCGACGCCGGATGGGGTATCCAGCTCTGCGCTCGTCGCCGCAGCCCCATCGCCGGAGTAGCCGGCTGTTCCGGTACCAGCTACGGTGCTGATGTAGCCGCTCAAGATCGTCACCTTGCGGATGCGATTGTTGGTGTAGTCAGCAAGATAGATGTTGCCGGAGCTATCGATGGCCACGCTATTGGGGCCGTTCAACTCGGCGCTGGTGGCGGCAATGCCATCCGAGTTATAACCGCAGGTTCCGTTGCCGGCCACCGTCGAAATATCGCCAGTGGCGATGGTCACCTTGCGGATTCGGCAGTTGATATTGTCGGCGATGTACCAGTTGCCAGCGCTGTCGAATGCAACGTCGACTGGAGAGTCCAATTCGGCGCTCGTGGCTAACCCGCTGTCACCCGAGTAACCGGCCGTCCCATTGCCCGCCACCGCGGTGATCCCCGGCAGCAGTTGCATCTGCGCGGACGCCGCCGCCACTGCTATGAGCCAAAGCCCCGCCAGGGCGAAGGCACGCGCCGCCGCTGCCGGGCATAATAGCAGCGGCACACTGGGAGTGCCGTACTTCGGCCTGGGATCGGCACTTGGCAGCATCCGGCCCATCGTTTCTCGCTTCTCGGGAACTTTACTCAGAGCAATTTTTTATCGGCAAGGCAGTCCGAACCGTACTTGACCGCCTTCCGTTCGTTGCAGAGCACGATGAAATCCGAGAGGAGGTCGCTTGTCGATTGGCGCATGGGCTGTATTGGTATTCGCATTCCCACAGGAGAAAATTGCGAAAAAAGCCCTCCAATTGAGTTATCGGCGGCATCAATCTGAGAGCGCCCGGCGTTGAGTACAACTAAAGTGGGCTCTCGTCCTGAGCCCGCGGCCGGTTTCGGACCCAACGATAGCCTGTAAGTGATCCGCCTAAACGCGCGTTGCTTAGCTGCAGTGCCAGACCTAAGCGATTAGGGTGGCCGTGAGAGCTGGGTTGAATTCCTGAACTAACGTTTTAAGCGCCTTAAGTGCTCGCATTTTCTCTGCGGAAGGTGCGAGTTAAGCGAGTTATGCGAGTTAAGCCCCCGCTGCGGGGGAAGGTGTGACATTTATGCTCGGTATACGGCCCCTCGTGAGAACAGGGATCGGGGTCCCTCTGCATGACCCCCAGGTCTCAAAAGCGAGACCTGGGCCACCCACTCGTGGTTTTGGATTTATGGAGGCGGTTCTCACTCAGACTCGTAAGGCCCCTTTACAGGTGTGGTTACCTGTATAGACGCTAATGCGTCGTAATGGCAAAGCTCATCCCACCGGTGAATGAACCCATGTCCGGTTGATAGCTTGGAAACCGGAAATCCGGGATGGTGAAGTCGTACTGGGTCCGCCCTACGAAGTTGTATTGGGTGAAGGTCACGGGCGTACCCGGACAGAGGTGCCGGGGCTCAGACTTATTGCCTTCCCCCTTCGTCGCGTTGGAGAGCACGATCGATGGAGTCCAGATGGGAGCGATGGCGAAGTCCGCGGGGCTGTTCTCAAGGGAACCACTCCACGCGTCGCCTTGAATGCTGGTATTCAGGCCGGGCTGCGATGCTGAGCACGGACCGTCGGCCCAATGCGCGCTGATGTAAGTAAGCC
The DNA here is from genome assembly GCA_963834205.1 of uncultured Acidobacteriaceae bacterium. Lineage (GTDB taxonomy): Bacteria > Acidobacteriota > Terriglobia > Terriglobales > Acidobacteriaceae > PALSA-350. The sequence continues at coordinate 740,921 of CAWIBI010000069.1, forward strand.
TGGGTTGGTGCAGGGCAAACCTGCAGGCGATTCCGCCGAATTGAGTGTGGAAAAAGTCTGGCTGGGGCGAGCAAATACCAAAATCAGGCACGGAAAAGTCCCGCGCCGACAGTGGAATGCTCCTCACCTTGCCGGCCTGCACCCGTGTGAGCGCAACTGTGAAATGAAGCGTGGCCGGCGTAGATTTCACCTGGTCGAAGAATGCCCGGCTCATCTGCACCGTAATCCAGGATTCACTGGTACCGGGAAGATACTGCTGGTTATTGCGCGCCTGCCATGGAGAAGTCCAATGAGAACCGTTAGCAGCATCGACGGTAAACTTCACCGGGCCGCCGATGAGAGCGTATCCTTCCACCACACCGGATGCCTGCAAGGGAATGCTCACCTGAACCTGTTTCGCGCGGATAAGGTACGCGGTCGCAGGGTGAGGAGTATCCCGGAGAAGCGTTAGCTGGAGCGGTGGTTCCTGCCCGGCACGCCCACGAGGATAGTCGCGGTCCATCACGGTAAATTCCGATACCGCCATGCCGCTGAGCACGAGCAGCACCGGGAGCGCAATCAGAAGCAGCCGGGAGATCCAGACTCTGCGGGCCGCGTATTGCACCACTACCACCGCCCCGCAGAAAAGTAAGACGAGAGGCATCGAGAAGTGATCACTGTAAGGGATAGGGGCATCGTCCGCGAAATACAAAGAGATGGCAACGTATCCGATGAAGCAAACCAGCCCAGCAAACAGGGTCAGAGTTAAGCGTGCAAAGGTAGCAGTGACAGCTGCAATGGCGAACAGCGGCAATACAATGCCGGTAGTGATCAGAAGCAGATTGAAAAGCAGTCCGGGAAGAAACGACAGCGGGTGAAATCCTGCTCTGAACAGCAACAGACATTGTGCTATGAGCAGAGGGGAATAGAGAAATGCCAGCAGGAAGAGTGCCTTGGCGCCGAGCAGCTTTTTCCATTCATAGGGCCGGGTGACCCAGAACTGGCGGTCGCCAACCATTGCTTCCGCATGGATCACGCGGGCGATGAGCAGCCACCAGCTCACGGGGATGAGCAGCGTCAGAAGCGCGACGAGCCGCTCTTCCAACAGACTGGTCACAAAGTCTCCTCTGGATAACCAGGTGCTGGGAAATATCCAGACGAGAGCTCCCAGCAGAGCCAGGGAGATGAGGATCTCCGGCCAGAAGTGGCGGAAATCCTTGGCAAAGATGTGCAGGATTTGCTTCATGCTTCCGCCTTTCCTTGAACAGCGCGGCCGGTTTTGGCGATGGCGAGAAAGATGGATCGTAAAGGTATCGACTCAATCGAGATATTGGCGGCGGAAGGAAAGATTTCCGCCAGTTCTCGGGGAGTCGTTTGACCATGGAAGTTACTGTCGACGAAGCGGATTACCGCATCCCCAGCCTCGAGCTGCAGCCAAGTGGGCGGAATGTTCCGCGGGACGGGCGAGGGTGTCCTCAGTGTGATGGTTATCTCGCGGAAGCGATCGGAGAGAGCCGACATCTCTTCTGAAAAGAGGATCCGGCCTTGCTCCAGATAGCCGATGTGGCTGGCGAAGCTCTCAATCTCGGCCAGGTCGTGCGAAGAGAGGAAGATGGTTGTCTCCGGAGCCCGATCGAGTAAACCTTCGATGATCTCGTCGCGCACCAGGGGATCTAGGCCGGAAAATGGCTCATCCAATACGATGAGGTTTGGCCGGTAGGCAAGCGAGCCGGCGAAGGCAGCCTTCATGCGCATGCCGCGCGAGAGATGCTTGAGCTTGCGTTTGAGGGGAAGATCGAACTGCCGGACGAGCTGTTGTTCGAGAGCACGGTCCCACCGCGGGTAGAACGGCCGGAGGTAGTCGAGCATTGCTTCGACCGTCATCCAGTCTGGCATCTCCTGGTTTTCCGAAACATAGCCGATCCGCTGGAAGTCCTTACCTGCGAGATGACGGCACTCGATCCCCATTACCTGGGCGCGGCCGAAGGTCGGCTGAAATATGTTCATCAGGAGCTTGATCAGCGTTGTTTTGCCGGCACCGTTGGCACCAAGCAAAGCGTAGATGGCGCCCTCCGGCACCGTGAGAGTGACCTGGTTGAGGGCGGATGTGGAACGAAACCGCTTGGAGATATTTTCGGTTCGGATCAGGTCGTTCATCGCTCTTTGCGGCCTCCATCTTTGGGCTTGCCGGGGCTCTCTGCATTACCGCTGCTCAGACGTTGCCAATGAGAAGAGATCGAACTAAGCATCTCTTCACGTTCGATTCCCAAACGCTTGGCCTCTACGACCAGCTCTTCAATCTCGTGACCGAGCAATTGCGTCCGCTCCTTCTTGCTCGAGTCGGGGGGATTCGCCACCACCGTGCCAATTCCGGGGCGGGTCTCGAGCAAGCCTTCGCTGATGAGGTGAGTGACGATCTTGTGAGCTGTGTTGGGGTTGATCTTCAGTTCCTTGCTCAGGGCGCGCACCGAGGGAAATGCGTCGCCTGGACGAAGTTGGCCGGAAACCATGGCCTTCTTTGACGCGTAGACGATCTGCTCAAAGAGAGAGATGCCGGCGCGGAAAGGAACGCGAAAGGGGATCACATGTGTACTATAACTGATAGTACACGGGGTGTAAAATACTGATGAGCAGGGCTGGTGGCCGAATTGCTAGGGAGTGTTCCCAGAACTGACGTCCTGGGCTACTTTCAGGCAGAGCTGTCCAAATTAGCGAGAAAGGCAGGCTGTTGGAGCAGTTAGTCAGCTGATTACATTAGGAGAGCTTGGCCAACATCAAATGAGGTTCCCTATTTTGGACCCACTGAAAACGAAGCATTAACCGCAGGTCCCTCCACTTCGCTACCCCGGATTTCCTGTTGAAGTTGGTTGCTTCGGCAAACTTCATGCGCCTTTCTTTGCGGAAAGTCGCACTCGTGGCGTTGTCTAGTGCTGCGTGGCAGAAAATCCGGGTACCCCGGATTTCCTGTTGAAGTTGGTTGCTTCGGCAAACTTCATGCGCCTTTCTTTGCGGAAAGTCGCACTCGTGGCGTTGTCTAGTGCTGCGTGGCAGAAAATCCGGGTACCCCGGATTTCCTGTTGAAGTTGGTTGCTTCGGCAAACTTCATACGCCTTTCTTTGCGGAAAGTCGCACTCGTGGCGTTGTCTAGTGCTGCGTGGCAGAAAATCCGGGTACGCTCCGGTCGGGATGACAAATTTGTTGTAAAAATGGGCGGTTGTCGTGAGAAATCATCGATTTCAAAACAAATTTGTCATCCCGACCGAAGCGAAGCGAAGTGGAGGGACCTGCGGTTAATGCGATTTGCGCGCCGGAGTCAGGAGTTAATCCCGATTTGTCCCTTGGTTCCAAACCCCAATTTGGACAGCTCTGACTTTCAGGTCGTCCCTTCGGGGCTGGACCCTCAAGGGGGGTGGCGCTTCCATTTGGTGTGATGGCAGTAATGACAACTTCACAGGCGCTGTTCATTTCTCCCTCAACTTGCCGCAGGCAAGTTAAGATGCTCGGGATGACAAAGGGAGCCTGGCGCTTCCATTTGTATTCGGTGCTGCATGAGTAAACAGCAGGGTAGCTGCGGAAAAAGTCCGTTTTGAGGGGGAAAGTATCCCTCAGCGGCTAAAGCCGCGCTCATTGCCAAGTGGTTATGGACGGGCTGAAGCCCGTCCCCTTCAGAAAGGCGAGTTTTTCCGCAATCCGATCTGGTTATTCGCTTCTCAAAGCGAGCATGGGATCGATGGACGCAGCCTTGAAAGCAGGTTGAAAACTTGCTAATGCCGAAGCTGCAAGCAGAAGGAGCGATGCGGGCAGCAGCGTAAGGGGGTCGTAAGGCGTCACGCCGTATAGGAGCCTAGACAAGGCACGAGTCGCAAACCAATCCAAGGTCAATCCCAGGGCGAGACCGGCGGCCGAGAGTGCCAGGCCCTCGCGAACAATCATGGTTACGATGCCGCTTCGATCCGCTCCCAACGCCATGCGGATGCCAATCTCGCGCGTGCGCTGCGCCACGGAGAATTGCATCAGCCCGTAGATGCCTACCGTTGCCAACAACAGCGCCAAAATCGAGAAGATCGCAAGAAGCGCAGTTTGGAAGCGGCGCGGTGCGAGTTGCTGCTGCAACTGCCGATTCACGCTCGTCATTTCCGACAAGATCGCATTGGGATCTACGCTCCGCACGATTGACCGTAGAGAACTCGCGATCGCAGTTGGTTCGCCTGCAGTACGCACCAGTATGTTTGCCGTTGCATTGCCCGACTGCCGATACCATTCGTAGACGTGCGGAGTGGCCGTCCGCTCCAGGCCATGGGTATGCATATCCCGGACTACACCGATGACGGTGAGCCAGTCGTCATTCTGTCCGCGACGATCCTGTCCTTTGAATCTTTGGCCAATGGGATCTACGTTTGGCCAGTAACGATGGGCCATGCTTTCGTCAATGACCGCCACGAGCGGCGAGTGGGAGTGGTCCGCACCGCTGAAGAACCGTCCCCGAATGAGCTGTGCTCCGATCGCCGCGAAGAAATCGCCCCTGACTGTGTCCCAGGTGAGCGCCGTCCATTGACTGCGAGGCTCAGGCGCCCGGCCTTCAATCGTGCGCAGGCCCAGGTTATTGGTCGCGCCGAGGTCGAAGAGGCTGTCGATCGCTCCCACCGCCTTCACGCCAGGCACCGCTTGCAGCCGGGCCACAACCGTGTCGTAGAGAGCGGCAGGCCATGTCGAGCTGCTGCCCGAAAGCGATACATTGATCCTGAGGACATGCTCTGCCTCGAAGCCTGGATCAACAGCCCGTACGATGAGAAAACTGTGGATCAGCAGCCCCGCGCAGGTTAGCAGTACAACTGAAAGTGCCAGTTCGAAGACGATCAGGAAACTTCGGGTGCTGACTGGAACGCCCGCGGCAGAAATCGCAGCAACTCTCTGTTTCATTCTTTCTGCGGGATTTTCACGCCAGAGCGTGATGGCAGGAGCTAACGCACAGAAGACGGCGCAAATGAGCGCGACGACGAAGGTGAATCCGAGCACTCCTGGATTAATCCCCGCCTGCTGGAGCCTCGGGATGTTCGCGGGACCCATCGCCGTTAAGGCACGCGTGCCCAGAAAGGCACAGGGCAGGCTCAATAATCCGGCAAGAATGGCCAGCACCAGGGCTTCCGTCAATAGTTGGCGAATGATACGGCCGCCGGTAGCTCCCAGCGCTTCGCGCAGAGCGAATTCGTCTCTGCGGGATACTCCGCGCGCGAGAATGAGATTTGCCACGTTACCGCAGGCGATCAAGAGCAGCAGGCCCGCCGAAGCAAAGAGAACGTAGAGTTCCAGCCGGGTATCTCCGTTAACCTGCACTCGCAATGGCAGCAGTTTGATTCCAACGCCACGATTGGGGTCTGGGCTGGTCTTTTCGAGACGGCTGAAGATGGTATTCAATTCTGCTTGCGCCTCGGCGGGGTTGACATGGTTTCTCAGTCGGGCAACGGCCTGCCAGCGAGCATAGAAGCCTCGGCCATGCGAGCCATCATTGACTAAGGCCGCAGGATCGGCCCAGTAGCGGTTGGTTGTGATCGGCGCCCAAAGCTGTGAATCGGCAGAGGGAAACTGGAAAGCCGCAGGCATTACGCCGATCACGGTGGATACAACACCATCGAGGTGTATCGTCTCTCCGATGACATCCGGAGATCCTCCAAATCGCCTTTGCCAGAGGCCGTAGCTCAATACCGCCACATGATCATGGCGTGCCTCCTCTTCGCCGGTGAATGTCCTGCCCAGTTGCGGGGCGATTCCAAGAGACGGAAACAGGTCTGCAGAAACAAACGCACCCTGAATTGCAATTGGCTCCTGGGAACCCGTCAGCGTTAGGCGCGACCAGCCGCTGTTGCGATAGTAGGCGGAAATTTTGTCCAGGCTGCGGCTCTGCGATTTCCAGGCCTCTATGTCTTTGAGGAGAATTCCTCCATCCTGCGGATCCTGCGGGTCGGCCAGAAAAACCAGGCGGCTCGGGTCGTGAAATGGCAGCGGTCGCAGCAGCACTGCCTGAATCACGCTGAATACAGCGGAGTTGGCGCCGATCCCAAGCGAAAGTGTGAGGAGAGAGATACAGGTGAAGGCCGGGGACCTCCGGAGTTGCCGCAGCGCATAGCGAACGTCTTGCCCTAAACGCTCGAATGGCGGCCAGCCCCAGGTTTCGCGGGTCTGCTCCTTAATTAAGGTTGTGTTGCCGAAAGCACGCCGGGCGGCGTAGCGGGCTTCCTCCGGTGATACGCCGCGATCCCGTTGCTCTTCTTCTTCCAACTCCAGATCAGAACGCAACTCCCGCTCAAGATCCGCGTCCCTCTTCTTCAGTTGCCAAAAAGTCATCTCAACTCTCCTGGGTGGGCGGGCCACATCACTCTGCGGTACGTTTGCCGAGATTTCTCTTGGAAGTGCTATTCGTACCTGAGCGCGACGGTCGGATCGACACGCGTCGCACGCCTCACGGGGATGTAGCTCGCAATCAATGCAACGGCTGCCCACAGCAGCACGGATGCAGCAAAGGTGATTGGATCCGTGGCGTTCAGACCATACAGGTGTCCCTGGAGCAGTCGCGTGATCAGAAATGAGCCGCCGAGTCCAACCGCCACTCCTGTTAAAGTAAGTCCGAGTACGCTGACAAGAATAAGTTGTAGTGCATCTTGACGCCGTGCGCCCAAGGCCATGCGTATTCCAATCTCCTTTGTGCGCTGCGTGACAGAGGTCGATACAATTCCATACAGCCCGACTGCCGCCAGCACCAATGCTAACCCGCCGAATCCTCCAATCAACGACGTTTCCCAGCGCAACAACCAAAACGAATGGCCGATCTGGTCCGACAGGGCATCGGCGTCGTAAACCTGGAGTCTCGAATCTAGCCCTAGCAAATTCCTTCGCAGATCGGGTGCAAGTTCGGCCGGTTCAAGCTGAGTTCGGATCAACAACGAGACATACCTCGCAAAGTGCTGAGTGATCGGTACGAAGACGTACGGTTCTGCAGGCTGGTCGAGGTTCGCATACTTCGCGTTCTTCACCACGCCGATAATCTCAGCGTCGTAACACTTTCCGCTTTCACACGCGCAGCCAACGCGCAATCGCTTACCAATCGCAGTCTGGCCAGGAAAGTACCTGCGGCTGAGAATGTCGTTCACAACGACGACCCGCGGAGCGCTTTCCCCATCCAGTGGTGAGAAGTCGCGGCCAGCGAGCAAAGGCACGCCGAGAGTCGCGAAATAGTTTGCCGCAACGATGTTCTCTCCCGCCGTCTGATTCCGCAGTTCGCCTTTCTGTATCAGCGGCAAGATGCAATCCGACGAAGAAATGAACGGGGAGGCATACGATACCGTGGCGGTCTGCACGCCGGGCATCGCTCGGACGCGCTCCAGCGCACGATCGAGCAGATTTCTTGCGGCTAGCTCTGTGAATTGGGATTCGGCCATATATAGCCGTGCCGACAACAATCCGCGGACCTCGAATCCGGCCTCCATCTTATTGGCATTCTGCAAAGCATGAATGAATAGCCCGGATATCACCACCAGCACAAACGAGATCGCGACTTGGCCCATGACATATAACTTGCGCAGCGAAAACCAGCTGAAACGCGGATGTCCCAACGCTTCGACGCCTTTGAGCGCTGGGAGCAGGTCTGGCTTTGAGGCCGAAATAGCAGGGAACGCACCGAATACCAACGTAGTAAGGAGCGCAGCGCAAAAGGCGAAGAATAAAACACGCTTGTCGATCGCCAAGTTCATGCCGATCGCAACCGGCAGCGGTGCGGCAGCAAGGTGCAGCTCCAGGAACCAGTTGGTACCGATCGCAGCCACCAGCCCTGCCAGAGAACCCATCGCCGCCAGACACATGCTTTCTACCATCGTCTGTCGCACAATGCGCAGCCGCCCTGCTCCCAACACGACCCGAATCGACATTTCGCGCCGCCGCACCAGGCCTCTCGCGAGCAGCAAGCTGGCGATATTGGCGCAAGTAATTAGCAGTACCATCGCGGCCACAGCCACCAGCAGCGCGGCCAATTGCTTGGTGCTTCGCCGATTTCCGGGATCGGAGACTCCGCGCACTGATTCGCTGTGCAACAGATCGCCGTTCGAGTCAGTACGGGGATACTCCCGTCGCAGTTGGCCATCAATCGCGTTCATCTCTGCCAGCGCCTGAGCTTCCGTGACCTCGGGCTTGAGTCGTCCCAGCAGGATGAACCGGGAATCCTGGCGGTTGTCCATTACACCTGCGACAAACCGGTTGTGGCGGGCATAGGCGTCCAGCGGCACCCAAATGTCCGTCACCAGAGGCTGCGACATCCCTAGAACCTCTTTGTGGGCCACACCGACAATCGTGTATGGTTGCCCATCGATCCTAACCTCCTTGCCCAACACATGCGGGTCATCAGAAAGGAGGGTGTGCCATATCCGATAGCTGATCACAGCCAGAGGTTCACCCCGCGCCGTGCGCTCGTCCTGTGGCGAGAACCACCGCCCCCGCAATGCTCCTGTCTCAAGCACCTGGGCGTAGTTGTACGAGACCCCCTCAATCTCCACCACCTCACTCTTTAGGTCCGCTTCAAATCCTCCTTCATTCGGTAGGTCGGCCGCGAGCCCTGAGAACGCCTGAGCACGACTGCGAAAATCGAGATAATCGAGGTACGAGCACGGCCGGCGATCGCCCCGGAAAAACGTCAGAACGCGCTGTGGCTCCGGTATCGGCAGAGGCCGCAGCAGCAAAGCATCCAGTAAAGTGAATATCGAGGTATTCACACCGATACCCAACGCCAAAATCAACACGACGGTCAACGTAAATCCCGGCGACCCTCGCAACTGCCTCGAGGCATACCGGAGGTCCTGTAATATTTGGTCAAATGACGCCCATCCCCAGGTTTCGCGGGTCTGTTCCGTTATCAAGGTTGTGTTGCCGAAAGCGCGCCGGGCGGCGTAGCGCGCTTCCTCAGGCGATACACCGCGATCCCGTTGCTCTTCTTCTTCCAATTCCAGATCGGAACGCAGCTCCCGCTCGAGGTCGGCGTCCCTCTTCTTGATTTGCCACCATTTCATGTCAGCTCTCCTCGGCGGCCGGGCAAATCACTCGGCCAAAGTTTCCGTCACTACTCACACCTCAGTGCAACCATGGGATCGACTGAGGCGGCTTTGCGCACCGGAAGTAGAGACGCCAACAGGGCGGCCATTAGGAGAACTGCGAGGCTCAACCCGATAGCCCAGGGATCGATAGCGCTGGTTTCATACAACATACTGCGGACCCAACGTGCAGCGCCCGTTGCTCCTAGCAGGCCCACTCCAACTCCGGCCAGAATCGGATAGGACACGTCCATCAGAACCAGGCGCGCGAGCCCTGCTCGGTTCGAGCCGAGGGCGATTCGAATGCCAAATTCCTGGGTTCGTAACGAGACGGAATAGGCCAACACTCCGTATATGCCGAGCACTGCCAGCAGCAAAGCGGCAATTCCGAAGCTGGAAAGGATTACCGCTTGAAATCGTTCCGTGGCCACGGATTCACTCACCTGCGCATCCAGAGAAACTACAGTCGGAATCGAGATGTCTGGATCGATGCTCCAAATGATCTGGCGCATCTCCGGGCCAAGGCTCTGGAGGGTGCGCGAACTGCGCACCATAAACACTGGGCTCGCAGGAGGGAAATCCCAGTAGGGCAAGTAAAACATGGGAGCGTTGCGTTTCAGGTCATTGATGCGTGCATCCGCGGCAATGCCCACCACCGTATAGACACGTCCCCAGTGCTGGAGGGTGTGTCCCCGGGGATTCTCCCCGGCAAACGCGGCCGTGGCAGCCTTCTCCGAGAGGATGACAACCCGTGGATTCTCGCGATCCTGCTCACTGAAATCCCTCCCTGCCAGGAGGGGGATTCCCATGGTGTCGAAGTATCCAGGGCTGGTAAAGCGGCGATTCGCCATCGGCACTTGCCCCTCAGGAACGGGATGATCTGGCCGAACCAGGCCATCTAAATTCATATCCCCGGTCAGCGGTATCACACTGGTGACTGCGGCAGACTGCGAGCCTGGCAAGGCGCGCAGTTTATCCAACGCTCGATCAATCATTGCGTCGCGCGCCAGGCTTCCGGGATCGGCTCCGGGATTACCTGGCATTTCGGCTCCGCTCGAGTACTTGGGCGTGCTCAAGTCGGCCTTCGCCATCGCCACCTGCTGCGAAGTGAACCGGCGATCCTGGGTAAGCAGATGGGAAAAACTGCGCGTGATCAAGCCGGTCACGATCAGTAGCGTCACGCTGCACGCAACCTCCACTGCGACCAGCAGCTTGCGCGACTGCACTGCTTGCTTGCCACCTGAAAACCGCGCGGAACTCGACTGCAACGCACTCTGAGGCATGACGCGCAGGGACCGGAGCGCCGAAAGCATGCCAAACGCAAGCGAGGTCAACAACGATAACCCAAGCGAGAACGCCAGCATGGTCACGCTTAGGTGTACTTCATTCAACCGAGGCAATGTAGCGGCGATGGAGGCGAAGAGCTTCTCCCCGACAAATGCAGCGGCGACTGCTCCCAGACCGCCGCCCAATCCCAAAAGCAGATTTTCTATTAGAGCACCTTGCAGAAGTCTTGAGCGGCCCGCACCAAGAGCTGCCCGCAGAGCGGTCTCGTGGTTGCGCGCTACACTCCGGGCGATCTGAAGATTGGCCAGGTTCACACACGCCATCAGCAGCACACCGGTCACCGCAGCCAGCAGAAGCCAGAGGGGTTTGCTCACGTCACCTGTAATCTCCTGAGAGAATGGCTCAACCACGACACTGAGATGGATTTCGAGGTGGTCCGCCGCAGCGGTAGCCTTCTCGATTCCGTCAAGCTCGCTTTGGGCCTGCCGAACTGTGACGCCAGGTTTGAGACGTGCGACTACCAGGTAGTTGAACTCGGCGTCATTGGCTGTTAATTCATGGGGCATCGGCACGAGCGGCCTGAATATCTCATAGCGTTCCGTCGATCCGTGGGTCGCCTGTCCAGGCATTATGGAAATGACTGGAAAGCGGAACGACTTGGGCAATACACCTACCACAGTCTCGGGAACATCGCCGACGCGCAGCGTCATGCCAAGTACCGAGGGGTTGCCATTGAAATAGTGCTGCCACGCGCCCCAAGTAAGAATGATCTCCCGGTCTCTTCCGCTCTGTGCCTCTTCTGGCGTGAAGGTGCGTCCCAGGAACGGCGTAACTCCCAACACCGAGAAGAAGTTTGGGGAGATGGCCAGCCCTTCCGTCATCTGTGGGTGCTCGACCCCGGTGGAGACGCTGAACACCGGGTTCTGCATGATGGCTGCATCCTGAATTGTGTTCGCGTGAGCTTTCAGATTCAGGTAATGCCGGTAATTGTCGGGCAGCAGCGGGGAAACATGCTCGAGTTCCCGGATGCTCTCGCGCCAAACGACGATTTGACCAGGATCGCGGAAGGCATAGGGGCGCAGCAGGACACCATTGACCACACTGAAGACCGCGGTCACCGAGCCTACGCCAAGAGCCAAGGTGAGCATGGCTGTGGCCGCGAAGCCCGGTGACTTTCGAATTTGGCGAAAGGCATAGCGAACGTCTTGCGCTAAACGTTCGAACGGCGCCCAACCCCAGGCTTCATGAGTCTGTTCTTTAATCACGGTCGCGTTGCCGAAAGCGCGCTGGGCGGCATAACGCGCCTCTTCGGGTGATGTACCGCTGTCCCGTTGTTCTTCTTCTTCCAATTCCAGATCGGAATGCAACTCCCGTTCGAGGTCTGCTTCCCTCTTCTTCAACTGCCACCATTTCATATCGGCTCTCCTCAGCAGCGGGCCAGATCACGCGTGGCTCAGTGCTGGTGGACTGTAACAACTGATTCAGTAGAGCCGCGGATCTTCACCCGTTTGCGCTGCGGTGAGGATGGATCGCTGCCCTCAGCGGCTAAAGCCGCAGTCAATTTTCACGATCTATGTACGGGCTGAAGAGTCTGCGTGAGAACTCGAAAAAGCAGCCCTCAGGGGCTAAAGCCCGACGTATTTTGAACTCTTTACGGCCCGACTAAAGTCGTGCCCTGATACAAAACCTGGTTCTCACGCAGACTCGGAAGCCCGTACCCTTCAACCTGCAACTGGTACCCTTCAACCTGAGGCCCGTACCCTTCAACCTGCAGCTGGTACCCTTCAACCTGAGGCCCGTACCCATCAACCTGAAGCTCCTACCCCTCAACCTGCGGCTCTATCAAACCAGATGTTACAGTCCACTAGCGTGTCATTCGCTGCGTAACGCCTGCATGGGATCGACAGAAGCCGCGCGACGCGCAGGTACGAAACTCGCCACCAATGACGCCAGCGAGAGCAATAAAGCTACTGCACCCAGAGTCGCTGCGTCCCATGCGCGCACCTCGAACAACAAGCTGCGCATCAACATCGATGTCCCAATTGAGCAAACCAGCCCAATGGTCAAGCCGGCTACAGTCAGCCACGCTGCCTGCAGTATTACCAGCCTGTATACTGAACCGCGCTGTGCCCCCAGCGCCATGCGCACACCAATCTCCCGCGTCCGCCGGCTCACCGAATAGGCAGTCACTCCGTATAGCCCCACCACGCCGAGTATCAATGCCACGGCCGCAAATCCTCCCACCAGCAAGGCAGAGAAGCGGTGCAGCAGCGCCGCCTGCGTGCCGTCAATCTTCTCCGTCATCGTCGCTTCGTCAGATACTCCCAATCCCGGGTCGATTTGGTGAAGTGTGCTCACCAGCACCGGCAGTAGCGAACCTGCGTTTTGCCCAGTACGAACCGCAAGGCTGAAATCATGATCCCGAGTCTGGTTGATGGGGAAATATTCCGCGGGCCAGGTGTCGACATCCAGCGGACCCTCGCGCACGTCATCCACCACGCCGACGATCTCCCACACGGACGGCCGCCCTCCCTCGTCATTCGCGATCCTCTGACCAATGGGGTCCTGGCCGGGGAAATATTTCTGCGCCAGTATTTGATTGATGATGACCACTCCCGGATGGGAAGCATCATCGGCTTCGGTAAAACGCCGTCCGCGTAGCAGCCTCGCCCGGAGCGTGGACAGATATTCCGGGCTGACATGGCGCTCGTCTACGTCATTGTGTTCCCCGTGATATGGCCTTCCCTGGAACTGGATCCTGTCGATAGCACAGTTACATTCCACCGGGAGCATGCTGGTGGCGCCAACCGATTCCACGCCGGGCAGGCTGGAGAGGCGGCGCGTAAGCTCTCGATAAAGCCCAACGGTTTGTTCGTCACTCTGGTAAACAGTGCCCGGGGCCATTACTCGCAGGGTTGCGAGGTGGTCGGGATCAAAACCCACGGGCACGTGCAGCAGGTGGTACAAGCTCTTTCCTAACAGTCCGGCGCCTGCCAGCAGCACTACCGCGACTGCCAGTTCCACTACTACGAGATGCGCTCCGAGTCGACGCCAGAGCAGGCCAGTAACGGCGCGATCGGCGCCGGCTAACCCGTCACATACCTTCTGCGAGGACAGCCGCAACGCCGGCGTAGCAGCGACCAGCAGCGTAGTCAGCAGTGTGATCGCGGCGGCAACTGCGAACGTGTGTGCATTCAGGTTGACGCCTTCCAGAAACGGCATGCTGGAAGCCATATCCTTGGGCACCAACCCGGCAAGCAGCTTCATAAGCCCGACAGCAACGATTACTCCGGTCAAACTGCCAAGCGCAGCAAGCAAGAGCCCCTCGGTCACAAATTGTCGCACCAGCCGCACCCGTGTCGCACCCAGCGCACCTCTGACTGCAATCTCGCGTTTGCGGTTCTCTGAGCGCGCCAGCACCAGGCCGGCTACGTTGACGCACGCGATGAATAACAGCAGCGCTGAACCGGCAAGCAGCGTCAGGAGGATGGGCCGTACATTGCCGACGAAGACCTCGGAGAGCGGAACGACATTGGCGCTCAGATTTCGCCCCACAATGCCGTACTGCCGCTGCAATTGTTTGGCAATGGCTGTCATTTCTTCCTGGGCTGCCTGCGGAGTGACGCCGTCCCGAAGCCTTCCAATTCCCATAAAGTTATAGAAGCTTCGTGAATGCTCATGCGGGCTCAAGACATTGATAGGAACCCAAAACTCCGCATTTCCACTGGGAGGAAAGGTGAACGAGCGCGGTAGAACACCAATAATCGCGTAGGGCTGTTTGTCCAGATCCACCGTCTGACCTACGACATCGCGCCGCGCGCCGAAGCGATGGAGCCACGCCCCATAACTCAGCATCACGACATTGGGCCCGCCTATCTGATTCTCGCCGGGATTGAAATCGCGACCCAGCATGGGATGCACACCGAGGGTCATAAAAAAGCTGCCGCTCACACGCGCGGCCCGCACCGGCTCTGTGCCGGAACCGGTGCGCAGAAGGTAGCCGATGCCGCCGTAGATATCGAGTGAGCTGAAAGACTTGTTCAGCTGCCGCCAGTCGAGAAAATCGGGATACGAGAGTGGCCAGAGGGGCGATTCGATACTGCTTTCATTCACCGACATGATGCGGGCGGGATTGGCGTAGGGAAGTGGCTGCAGCAGAGCTGCGTCCACAAAGCCAAAGATTGCCACGCTGGCGCCGATGCCAAGCGCCAGCGTACAAAGAGCCGTGAGCGTGAATCCCGGTGACTTCTGCAGTTGCCGCCAGGCATAGCGTAAGTCCTGGACAAATCGCTCCAACGGCGCCCAGCCCCAGGCTTCGCGGGTCTGCTCTTTAATTAAAGTCGCGTTGCCGAAAGCCCGCCGGGCAGCGTAGCGCGCCTCTTCGGGTGATGCGCCGCTGTCGCGTTGTTGTTCTTCTTCCAATTCCAGATCGGAACGCAGCTCGCGTTCGAGATCCGCATCCCTCTTCTTTAGCTGCCACCATTTCATATCAGTTCTCCTCAGCGGGTTCTATTCGTAGCGCAAGGCCGTCACCGGATCGACGCGCATGGCCCGGCGCGCGGGAATGTAGGCCGCGGCCAGCGCAACCAATGAAAGCAGCACCGCTACGCCTGAGAAGGTAAGCGGATCGGTCGCACTGATACCGAAAAGCAGACTGGATACGAGCCGGGTGACGGCAAGGGATGCCACAATTCCGATCACGATGCCCAGACCGGCCATGCGTGCGCCTTCGCCCAGCACCAGACGCAGGACATCACTACGCTGGGCGCCGATCGCCATGCGAATCCCGATCTCCTGGGTGCGGCGGGTAACGAAAAAAGCGACCACACCGTAGAGGCCGACGGCGGCAAGCAGCAGAGCCGCGCCGGCGAAGAGCCCCACGAGAAGAAGAAGAAAGCGGCGACTGGCGAGCCAACTGCCCATTTGCTCGTCGAAGGTAGAGAATTTTACGGGGACCTCGGGCGCGAGTTGGTGGAAGATAGCACGTGCAGGGGAGACGACCTCGCCTTGGGGCGCGCTTGTGCGCAAGAGGATCGTCGGGGTGGAATTCACGTTCATTCCGCGCTGACGGAAATCGAAATAAATAACGGAATCGGGTGGAGCGTCGAGGCCGCGCGCGCGCACATCGCCCACAATGCCGACGATGGTGAGTGGCTTCAGATTGCCGTCCATATTGCCGAACTCAATGTTTTGGCCAATGGGGTCCTGATTAGGCCAGCGGCGGCGCGCCAGGGCCTGGCTGATGAGGGCAACATTGGGTGAATTCAAGGTGTCCTGATCCTGGAACATGCGGCCGCGGATGAGGGGAATGCCCAGAGTCTTGAAGTATCCCTCGGTCGCCACGGCGTATAGGGCGTGCCCGGTCTGGACTTGATTTTGCGCCATCCGGCCGAATTCATCGAAGCCGGCCGGCGGGTTGTGACCGTTGAGCAGCAGAAAAGTGCCTTCCGGTAGATTGTCACCGGCAGCGACCGGGACTGCGCCCGCCAAGCCCAAACTTTCCGTGCCAGGTATGGCGCGCAGCTGGGCCACAATATTGTCGAGGAGCTGGACCTGCCGTGCGATGGCAGCCTGGTCCATGCCTTCTTGCCAGTGAGGAATGGGAGGCGAGAACTCCATGGTGATCAGGTTCTCCTGTTGGAAGCCCGGGCTGGTGGAGATGAGCCGGAGAAAGCTGCGTCCCAGCAGGCCGGCTCCAACCAGAATGACCATGGTGGTGGCAATTTCACCGACCACCAAAATGTTGCGTAGGCGCTGACTGCCGCTCGCCCCTATCTGATTACGGGAACCGGCGTTCAGAGCATCCTGCAGATTGCCCCCACCGGCGCGCCACGCCGCAAAAAGCCCCAGCGCAACAGAAACAATCACGGTTACGGTGAGACCGAAGAGCAGAACTGCGGGGTTGATGTCGATACCTCCCTGCAGCGGTAGATCTGCAGGAAGAATGACACCCAGGAGCCGAATGGCGCCGGCGGCCATCAGGACGCCCAAAATCCCTGCCGCAAGGGAAACCACAAACGATTCGGCGAGGAACTGCTGAATCAAACGGCCTCGCCCGGCGCCCAGAGCCGCACGGACCGCGAGCTCTTTGCGGCGGGCTGCGGTGCGCGCCAACAACAGTCCCGCGACATTGGCGCAGGCGACCAGGAGCAGCAGACCGACAGCTCCGAGAAGCGTGAGCAGAGCGCTGCGCACATCGCCCACGATGGCTTCTGCGAGGGGCATGACTGCAGCATCGCTGAGGTCGACTTCCGTGCCATATTGATGCCGGATGCGGCGAGCAATGGCGCTCAGGTTCGCGCGGGCCTGGGCAACGGTGATGCCATCGCGCACACGGCCCACAACCTGCCAGTTATGCCCGGTGCGGCTGGGAGCCGGCGGATCGAGCTCGCGCGGAATCCACGCGGCAACATCGGAGGGGAAGTCGAATCCCGCGGGCATTACGCCCACAACCGGGTAGGATCCTCCTTCGAGATCAAGGTGGAATTTGGAGAAATCAGCGGCACCGCCTAGATAGCGCTGCCAGTAACCATAACTGACGACAATCGCAGGTGTGCCATGGGGACGCTGTTCCTCCGTCACAAAAAGACGGCCGCGCAACGGCTGCACGCCGAGGGTGGGAAAGAATCCGCTGGATACAGCCGCAACGTTCACCCGCGCCGGCTCCCTTCCACCGGAAACGGAGGCTATCCCAAAGTCATAGGCGGCCAGCCTGGCAAAGGTGTTGTTCTGGATGAGGAAATCTTCAAAATTGGATTCGGCCAGGTTTGGCCGGTGACCGTTGGGCATCTGTTCCCAGACGCGCACCAGTTGCTCAGGATTCGGATAGGGGAGAGGACGGAGCAGGACTGCATCCGCTACCGAGAATATCGAGGTAGACGCACCAATACCGAGAGCGAGCGTAAGGATGGCGGCGGCAGCAAACCCGGGAGACCTGCGCAGTTGCCGCAGGGCATATTGCAGGTCTTGCAGGAAGCGTTCCCATCTCCTCCAGCCCCATGCCTCATGAGTGTGCTCCTTTATTAACGTCGCGTTGCCCAAAGCCCGCCGGGCTGCATAGCGAGCCTCTTCCGGCGATAGTCCACTTTCCCTTTGCTCCTCCTCTTCCAAGTCGAGATCGGAGCGCAGTTCCCGCTCCAGGTCCGCTTTCCTTCTCCTGATTGGCCACCATCTCATCTCAGCTCTCCTCGGCGGCGGGCCACATGACGCGTGCAACAGCTTCGGCCATCTGCTTCCACTGCGACTCCTCGACTACCAACTGCTTTTTTCCCTTCTCCGTCAGACGGTAGTATTTGAATTCCCGGTTTCGGTCCGCAGCCGTCTCCCATTTGGAGACGACCCACCCTCTTCGCTCCAGACGATGGAGCGCGGGATAGAGCGAACCGTGCTGCATCTGCAGGAAGTCGTTGGTGGTCCGCTGTATGTGCTTGCCGATCTGGTGACCATGAGCAGGACCATAGAGAAGCGTGCGCAAGATGAGCATGTCAAGGGTTCCCTGGAGAACTCCTATCCGCTGCTGCGCCTGTTTTGCCATAGAAGACATTCGACCCTCGATCTTGCGACGATGGTAGATATTCGACCATCCATTGTCAAGGGGGAGTAGTATTCCTTCTTTCGGGTGAGCTTCACGGCTTCCCGGAGGGCTGCTCCGCGCCCTTCGGCGATTCGGCTTCGGCAGGCGCCACCGGGAGTTGCCGCAACTGAATCGAGCTGCTTGTTCCTGTGTCGATCCGCTTTAGATTGGCCGGATCAATGTCCATGCTGCGCACTAGATGGGGTGTAATCAGGAACACGATCTCCTCGTGCTGCACCTCATGCTGCTGGGTGCTGAACAGGTATTTAAGCCCGGGTATTTCTCCCAATCCTGGAGTACCGCTCACCGTGCGATTGTCTTGTTCCTGAAGGAGACCGCCCAGGATGTTGCTTTCTCCCTCTTTGAGGCGGATCGTCTCTTCGACACTTTGCTGACCAATAATGGGTTCGGTAACACCGCTGATTGTGGTGGTGCCGGTCTCGGAGGAGATCGCCACTTTTATCTTGAGAGTGACATCGCCGTTGTAGTGAATAGCCGGCTGCATCTCCACGTTCACGCCTACATCGATGTATTGGAATTGCGTATTCACAAGAGGGTTGGTTGTCGAAGTAGAGGTAGAGGAAAACGATCCGGTCGCAATTGGAATGCGTTCTCCAATTTTCAGATCTGCCTTTTGGCCGTCAGTGGCGCGCAGTCGCGGATTTTGCAGGATGCGCGTATCGCTATCGGTCAGCAACATTTCCGCTTGGGCAGTTCCGACCGTGAGGGAGAAGTTCTTCGCGGTCAAGTTGGCGAGATCGTTGAGGGTTAACGTTGCACCGGATGCCGTGCTGGTAGTTATAAGCGTTGCGCTGACGGTCTGCGGCCACTGCAAGCCGATGTTCCGTATTTTGTCTCTGTCGACCTGCAATACTGATACATCGATCACAACCTCGGGCCTCGCCTTATCGAAGTCCTCGATGAGCTGTTCCGCCAAGAGGAGTTGATCGGGCGTGCCACGCACGACAATCACATTCTGACTTGGCAAGCCATATAGCTTAGCCTCAAGCAGAACGTTGCGGAGCGCGGTTTGGACGTCATTCAGGTCGGTTTGTTGGGTTGCGTTTGCCAGGTAGAAGACCTGCACTGCCTCCTGTTCTAATTGCTGACGCTTTGCCCTGGTGTCAGCTGCAACAAATATTGTGTTTCGTGTAACCGGCTTCCAGAAGGTGGCGGAGACGGTGGCAAGGACGCGAAGTGCGTCCGCCAGGGTTGTATTGTTCAAATCGACAGAGATCCGTTTCGAAGTATACTCCGGATCAAATAGCACATTAATGCCTGCGGCTTTGCCCACGGTCTGATAAACAATCTTGCTGTCCTCCACCAAGTGCAAGGTTATGGACTCATCGGAGATCGGCTTCAGTTGAATCGGGCCGGCGAGTGCCGCGAGGTCGGCGCGGTCGCGGGGCAACTGCGGAATGTCTGTCTTTGCCTGGGCTGGAGTGATACGTTCACTCAAGCTTTGGATGGCTTGCCCGGCAACGATGTTTGAAGGATCGATGGCAGTGGCGCGCATGAATTCAACCAGCGCTGCCTTTAGCTGACCGTTCTGTTTCAGATCGATGGCACGCTTAACGTGCGCCGCGGAGGCAAGTAGCCGAGTTCTTTCACAGGACGCTTTGTATCGTAGATCTCCTGGATCTTCGAGCATTGCCTTCCGGTACGCGGCGAAGGCGGCATCATAGTCCTGGCGAGCCTCGGCCGTTTGTCCCTGTTTGTAGACTGACCGCGCGGACTCGTGAGCATACAGCCGATGCTCTCCGGCAACAATCGCGAGAAACCCAATCAAGAGCGCTGATGGCGCCAGGCTGGAAACCTTCACAGATACAGACCCCTGACGGGTATTGTTCCGAGAAAGATAAAACTTCCAGGTTATATTCAACATTTGTCTCTTCTTCTGGAAAAACGACTTAGAACGTCAAAGGAGTCTCATGGCAGGGATATCCATCTGCAGCGTGAGGAAGTAGAGGTATTAGCCTGCTTCATTCTCAAGGACGCTATCTCGCCAGCTTTCGCTCGGGGAAACGAAATATAGTTTCGCTGGCGATGTGTGAGGGCGCCGAAAAGGAAGCCTTCGAATGCCTTACCTTAGTTGGGATTGTCCACTTGGGAACGGTAGCTCGCGCGTCTAGCGAAGAGCGTTCGAAGGGGCTTCGCCCCATCGTTTCCGTCCCACGTACGCTGGGGCGAACGTGGGGCACCCGTCCAGACCTTCAACGCACGGCGAGGGAATCGACTGCTCCTTGGCGCAACTCCCGTTGGTCGAAGTTAGCTTTGTAGCTTGCTACTGTGCGGGTGCTCTTACAATCTTGGGAGCAATCTTATCGATGGCGTAGTTTGCAGGTACCTGGAACAATGTTACGTCGGGCGAACCCTGCTGAATGTTCTTGAGGGTGTAAGTTGTTTCACCAAAGCGCGGATCGCTCTGCGTGCTCTCAATTACGAGCTTCAGCTCGGGCGAGTACCATGTTTCACGCGTGATGCCGAGATCCCTATCATTCCCAATGGTGCCCGCGGGAATCGTCTTCGTGCTGCGTGTTCCAGTAACCTGAACGCCCTCGATGGTCCTGGTGCCGAGAGATTCTGTCTTGAGTTCCGTGCCCTTGCTCATCTGAGGCAAGACTGGCTGAGCCGGTATCGCAAATCCTTGCACCACAGGACCCTGGGCCACGCCGGACACACTGAATCCATGTTCTGTTCCTCCAATTGCTGCAGTGGGCAATGAAGGGATGAGTAATACGTGAGCGATCTTGCTGTCAGACATATAGTCAATGTGCTCTTTGGCAACTGGATCGAAGATAGTGGTCAGCGTCTGGCTGTTTCCCTGAGAAGAATCCGCAGATTTCCAAGGACCCATTGTGCCCAGTTTCTGGACGCGCACGGTTCTGCCATCGCTATCACGCGCGACGGTTGCCGTAGTGGTTTGGACGATGTGGGAGCCGTCCGCTAGCGTCTGCTTCATCTCGGTGACAGCCTGCGCCTGGTATGGTTCATTCTTAACCACTGCAGCTGCATCCTGTAAACCGACCATCCCGGCAGTCGAAACGATTGCAACCTGTCCAGGTCCGAATGCCGGACCGCCTTCAATATCGAGTTGAGGTGCATTGGCTCCCTGCTGGTGACCGACGGTCACGCAGGGTGTATCTTCGGAGCAGTCCCCCTGGGTGACCTGAACATGCACCTGTGCTTTGCTGTTGCTGGAGACACAAAGAACCAGGCAGGGCAGAACCATCAGCCAAGAGTGGAATGTGATTGGACGAAGCGAGCGGTTCATCTCTTCTCCCTAAGTACCTCTAAAGGCAAAGGCACGCTAATCGCCCGCGGCAGACCGTCATCCCCTAATGTCAACTCGGCAATCACGCGGCGATCGTGAAGAGTTGCGTTCATTGGGAAACCCAGCGATACCAGCTCGGCTTGAGACATCGACACTCGAATGGTTGCGTCTGTTCCGGTGTCAATCGCGTTATTGGAATAGGGCAGGCGGACCACCATTCGCCGAGCGGCGGTGTTCTGTGCCAACCTTGGCAACGCATGACTTGTCTTTGGCGACCTGACTTCTGTCGCCGGAACTGCTGATAGAGCGCCGCTGCCGGCGCTGAAAGGCTCTTTAGGTGAGACAACTCTTGATTCAATGCCCACGCGCAAGAGTTCTGACTGGCGAACATAGGCCACAAGTACTGCAATAGTCACAATGGCGATTAGTAAGGTGACCACAGCGGCCGGTCTAAGCCACCATTGAAGATCCGGTCGTGGTCTGCCTCTCAATCGCTCGCTCGACAAGAGCTCGAGACGGTCTCTCTGGGCAGCAGGTGGATCTTGCGGCGACAGCATCCTGAGCACTCCAAGCAGATAGTCCACGCGGGCTGCATCGGCGGTTTCTGCGCGCTTTGGTAGCTGTTCCACCATCCTGCTTGCTCCTATTCTATTCAGGTCGCGGAGGCTTTGACCTTATTTGCCGCTGGCCGCCGCAGTTTTGCTGCCAGCAATGCCTTGGCGCGATTCAAGCGCGAGGCGACTGTTCCTTCGGAGCATTGCAAAATCGCGGCGGCTTCCTGGTAGCTCCTCTCCTCCAGGCCGCATAACACGATTGTCTCCCGATACGGATGCGGCAGCTCGAGAATTGCGCTCCAAAGAAGATTCAAGTCAGATTGAATGGTAAGAGCCGTTTCGGCATCCTTCATTTGATTATCACGGCAAAACTTATCCAGAAATCGATTCCATTCGGGGGTTTCAAAAATGCTTTCCAAAGGAACAAGCCTATGGGCTTTGCGACGCTCTTCCCGGGCGAGGTTCCTGGCGATTCCTAGAAGATACCCCTCCAGGGTCCCCTTGCCTGGGTCAAATTGTCCGATCGTCCCGGAACACATTGCGTCGAGAATTGCCACGAATACTCCCTGGGTGAGCTCTTCAGCAACGGCGGCCGAACCGGTCACATGGGTCAGGAACCGATACACAGAACGCCGATGGCGGTCATAAAGGTTCAAAAAGGCTTGCTCATCTCGCTGCTTCAGGCGCTCGACGAGTTGAGCCTCAGAATCAGCGTTGTCCTTCGAGGTGTGTTTCCTGTTGCCAGTTCGTGACCACAGCAATGAATGTTCCCTGCCTCGTATTGCATCTTCGACGCAAAAACTTCCTGCCCGTTCAAAGTTTTTTTGCGTAAGCAGGCTGCATTCAGCGTTTTTCCACGTTTCGATGGACAAGGTGCGCCGGCACAGCAACCAGGTTAGCTGGCTGGCTTGGGCATGGGAATTTCCTCGATTTTGTAATCCGGTGGGACCTGGAACAGTGCTTCATCGGGCGGACCTTGCTGGATATCCTTAAGGGTATAAGTTGTCTGACCAAAGCGCGGATCATTCTGCGTACTCTGAATAATCAGTTTTAGTTGTGGCGAGTACCATTCTTCGCGGGTGGTGGTTAGAGCTTCTTCGTTTCCAATGGCGCCGGCAGGTATAGTGCTGGTGCTGCGGGTCCCGGTAACCTCAATTCCTTCGATTGTTTTGGTGCCGAGAGATTCTGTGGTGGTGTTCGGTTTGCTGTCC
This sequence comes from uncultured Acidobacteriaceae bacterium, assembly GCA_963834205.1. Lineage (GTDB taxonomy): Bacteria > Acidobacteriota > Terriglobia > Terriglobales > Acidobacteriaceae > PALSA-350. The sequence goes on from CAWIBI010000069.1 coordinate 763,870, forward strand.
GGCTGAGATGAACCTGCGCGGCCCTGCACGAAAAAGCCGACCGCACCGCCTGCCGGACCCGCGGCGGACCCAAAAAAAGCAGCGCCTATGGCTTTGGGCGCTCCCGATGACGGGGCTGGGTTTGGCAACGGCAGGACATGAGCGATCTTTGTGTCTGAGGCGTAATGAATGTGCCTTTGCGCTACCGGATCGTCGATCGTCGTGACGGTTGAGCTGTTGGCGAACGTTTCGGCGTGGACCGTCCTTCCTTCACTATCACGCGCGAGCATCGCCGTAGCGCTCTCGGTGATGTGTGAGCCATCCGCCAGTGTTCGCTTGGTTTCAGTGACGGCATGCGCTTTGTATGGCTGGTTCTTTACTACCTCAAGGCTTCCCTGAAATCCAATAACCGCCGCTCCTGGACAAGCGCCATCTTCAGAGCAGGCTGGCTGGAACGCTGTTATCTTCTCAAGCTGCGCTGACGCTATGCTATTGCTGAGAACGCAAGCAACCCAACATAGGGGCAAAGCGGCGGCACACCGGAGTGCCGTGAACCGAAATGACGGAACCATTTCTTCTCCTTTCGCGACCATAGCAATGAATGCTTCCTGTCTTGTATTGCACTGCCGGGGCAAAAGCTTCCCGTCCGCTTGAAGTTCTTATGAGAATGAATCATTCAAGTGCCCACCACAGCAGATCCTGTTCTTGGACTTCGGTGGTTGAAAAGCTCTGAACAGCATGGGTAAGATAAGCACCGTCGGGGTTCCCTCGGCTACGCTCGGGACAGGCTCTTCGACTCCGCGCCATCAAGCGCTGTGTCACGCAATAAATCTGTGAGGCGCTCCGCTCAGAGATTGTGACTTTTTTGATTTCCCTCGTAGTTTGTGGCCGGAAAGCCTAGAAGAGCATCTGCCAACAAGCATCGCCGGGGTCCTTCGACTCCGCGCCGTAAACCCTTCTTTATGCGACGGATCTGCGAGGCGCTTCGCTCAGGATGACGATTTCGCGCAGTGGTCGAAAACCTGGTTAGGTCTGCAAAAGGACGAAAAGATCGAAAAGGTCACAGGCTCTCAGATGACGTTTTTGTGGTGAGTTGGAGATGCAAAAAGCAAGCGTCTTGATTTCTATTGTCTGCCAAACAGGTTAGCGCTTATGGGGCTGCGCGCCCCGTCTTTTTGTCCCAGGTACGCTTGTGCGAACCTGGGGCACCCAGCGCTGCGCCTACACAACTGTGATTTCTTAGATTGCTTATGCAGCGAGAATGGTGCTTTCATCGCCTTCACATTCCTGCAACATGCGACAATAGTCTTACCCGCATGAAACCTGAGTCGCTCTCCGTGGACCTGGAATCTCTCTCGATTACGCCGGAACTTCTGGCCCAGCACAGCATTACACCCGACGAGTACCAACGGATCGTGGCCGCCCTGGGGCGACCGCCCGGGCTGACGGAGCTGGGAATCTATAGCGTGATGTGGAGTGAGCACTGCTCCTATAAATCCTCCCGCGTCCACCTCAAGCGGCTGCCGACGCATAGCGAACGCGTGGTGCAGGGGCCGGGAGAAAATGCCGGGATTATCGACGTCGGGGACGGCTGGGCGTGCGCGTTCAAAATCGAGTCGCATAACCATCCCTCGTTTATCGAGCCTTATCAGGGCGCGGCTACCGGCGTTGGGGGCATCCTTCGCGACATATTTACCATGGGCGCCCGGCCCCTTGCGGTCATGGATTCGCTGCGCTTCGGACCCATCTGCGAAGAGGAGCTTGGCAAGCAGACTTCTGCTTCGTCCGTGGTGCACAAGAACCACTCCCTGCTGGAAGGGGTGGTCAGCGGAATTGCCGGCTACGGCAATTGCTTCGGCGTCCCCAACCTGGGCGGGGAGACGCGCTTCGAGCCTTGCTATTCGGGCAATCCCCTGGTGAACGCCTTTGCCTTAGGCCTGGTGCGGCGGGACGAGATTTTTTACGCCAAGGCGTCCGGCATCGGCAATCCGGTGATCTACGTAGGGGCAAAGACGGGCCGCGACGGCATCCACGGGGCCACGATGGCCAGCGAAGAGTTCAAGGAAGGCGCAGAGCAGAAACGGCCCAACGTGCAGGTGGGCGACCCATTTATGGAGAAGCTGCTGCTGGAGGCCTGCCTGGAGGCGATGCGCACCGGCGCGGTGGTGGGCATCCAGGATATGGGCGCCGCCGGTCTCACCTGCTCTACCTGCGAGATGGGCGCACGCGGAGGGGTCGGCCTGGAAGTAGAGCTGGACCAGGTGCCGCAGCGCGAGTCGGGCATGACCGCCTACGAGATCATGTTGAGCGAAAGCCAGGAGCGCATGCTGCTGGTGGCAGACAAGAATCGCGAAGACGAGGTGATTCGAGTCTTTGAAAAATGGGGGCTGGACGCGGTTATCGTCGGTCAGGTAATCGCCGAGCCAAGACTGCGTATTCTGCACCACGGCCAGCTGGTCGCGGATATTCCCAACCAGTCGCTCACCGACGATGCGCCGCTGTATCGCCGGCCAGTGGGAGAGTGGAAGGCGCCTGTTCCGCTCAATCCCCCACACGGGGTGCTGGACGAGCTTACCTTCTTCGAGGAGACGCCGGGCGGCGACTCTGGCGCCAACTATGCGGACGAACTGCGGGCGCTGCTCACCTCCTCGAATATCTGCTCCAAGAGCTGGATCCACGAGCAGTACGAGTCGATGGTGCAAACCAATACAGTGCAGGGCCCGGGCGGCGAGGCCGGGGTGATGCGCATCAAGGGCACCAGCAGAGGCCTGGCCATGGCGCTCGATGGCAATGAACGCTGGTGCTACCTGGACCCCAGACTGGGCGCTTCGCACGCCGTGGCCGAAGCCGCACGCAAAGTTGCCTGCACGGGCGCAACGCCGGTAGCGGCCACCAACTGCCTCAATTTTGGCAACCCGGAAAAGCCGGAGATCATGGCCCAGCTTTCGCTGGCCATTGACGGCATCTCCGCAGCCTGCGTTGCCCTGGGAACGCCGATCACCGGAGGCAATGTTTCGTTGTATAACGAAACCCGCGGCCAGGGCATCTATCCCACCCCGGTGATCGGGATTGTGGGCATACTCGACCAGGTGAGCAAAGCAGTGGGCGCGGATTTTCGCCGCGCCGGCGAGGCTGTCCTGCTGATCACTCCCGCATCGGTTCCGCCACTGGAAGAGCGTATGCAGGAGTTTGGTTCCTCTGAGTACGCCAGGAAGGTTCTCTCCTCGCTTTGGGGCACACCGCCGAGCCTCGATCTGCAGTTAGAAGCCAGCCTGCAGCGCTGCCTGGCCGAACTGTCGCAACACGGCCTGATCCACTCGGCTCGCGACGTCTCCGATGGCGGGATTGCCGTCGCTTTAGCAGAAGCATGCTTTCGCAATGGAATCGGCCTGCGCGCGAATCTATCCAAGGCTCCCGATCTGCCGGCGGAATGGGATCTTTTCGGAGAGACAGCAAGCCAGTGCGTGATCAGTTGTCCGCGGGCATCGGTGGCGCAGGTGGAAAAGTTGGTTGGACAGTACCCGGGCCTGATGGTGGCAACGCTAGGAGAAACCGTGGCTGATCTCTTTGAGCTCGCAGTCGACAGCAGGGTGTTGATCCGGGAGAAGGTCTCGGGCCTGCGCAATGTGTGGTCAGGAGCGCTCGCAGCGCTGTTGCGCAACGACGCACCGGTGGGAAACTAAGGGCATGGGGAGCAAACCGATCAATCAAGATGAACTGGGGCAAGGCGTAGGGCAGGATGAATTCGGGCAGGACGAATTAGAGGGCTCCGATCCTTTCGATAAATTGCGCGAAGAGTGCGGCGTAGTCGCGATACATGGACACGCCGATGCGGCGCGTCAGGCCTATCTCGGACTTTATGCGCTGCAGCATCGCGGGCAGGAGTCCGCGGGCATCGCCACGGCCGACTACACCAACCTTTACAACATCAAAGGTATGGGCCTGGTGGCCGACATTTTTACCGACGAAGTGATTTCCAAATTGCCGGGCGAGTTGGCGATTGGCCACACGCGCTATTCGACCACCGGCGACTCGGCGCTGTTGAATGCACAACCTATCCGAGTGGACTCGACCCGCGGCTTGATTGCTATCGCTCACAACGGGAACCTGGTAAACCTGGGCACGCTGCGCACCCTCCTGGAGCGCGAGGGCGCCTACTTCCAAACCACCAGCGACTCCGAGATCATTGTGCAACTGATTGCCCATTCGAACGCCAAAACGCTTATCGAGGCCATCGGCGATTCGCTGCGCCAGGTGTCGGGCGCGTTCTCGATCGTCATGATGACACGGGATCGAATTTTCGCCGCACGCGATCCGCATGGCTTCCGGCCTCTCTCGATGGGCCGCATTGTGAACCCGGATGGACCGGATACCGTAGTTTTCGCCTCGGAGACCTGTGCGTTTGACCTGCTCCGCGCCAAGTACGAGCGCGACGTGCGCCCAGGCGAGGTGGTGATGGTTACGCGCGATGGCGTCACCTCGGTGCAGTATGCCACCGGCATGCGACAGGCGAGCTGCATTTTCGAACATGTCTACTTCGCACGGCCTGACAGCCGGATTTTCGGCCGCTGGGTACAGGCCAGCCGGGAGCAGATGGGCCGGCGGCTGGCGCGGGAGTCCGGAGTAGATGCCGACCTGGTGGTGCCTGTTCCTGACTCCGGCGTGACGGCGGCCCTGGGATATGCGGCAGAGAGCGGCATTCCCTTCAATTTCGGGCTGATCCGCAACCACTATGTGGGGCGCACGTTTATCGAACCGGAGCAGCGGGTGCGCGATTTTGGGGTGAAGCTCAAGCTGAACCCGGTGCGCAATCTGCTGGAGGGCAAGCGCATTATCCTGATTGACGACTCCATTATCCGAGGCACCACCAGCCGCAAGATCGTGCGCATGGTGCGCTCAGCGGGAGCCAAGGAAGTGCATCTGCGCATCAGCTGCCCTCCGACCATTTCGCCCTGCTATTACGGAGTAGACACGCCGAACAAGAGCGAGCTGATCGCGGCCAACTCTTCGGTCGAAGAGATTCGGCAGTTCATCGAAGCGGATTCGCTGGCTTATCTGTCGCTCGACGGACTGGAGCAGGCGTGCGACGGAGACGAGCACAACCGCTACTGCACCGCCTGCTATACCGGCGAATATCCTACGCAATGGGTGGATGTAGCCGAGATTCTGCCGGCGACGGCCGCCACCCGCTGAATTTTTAAAAGATGCACCTCAGGGATATAAAGCCCGCAACGACCACAGCTCCTAATGAACGACAACTGGGGCTCCCGGTTGAGTTGAGCGCTGGTCGAGCGAACCGCAGGTCCCTCCACTGCGCTCACCCGGATTTCCGGGTTCGCTCCGGTCGGGATGACAATTCATTTGTGACACTTACATCCCTATAATCAACCTTCGCGTTGTTCATTTCTCCCTCAACTTGCCGCAGGAAAGTTGATCCTACGCTTCTGACTTGGTCGAGGAAGTGGAAGCGGCCGGCGTCGAAGCGCTGTCCGTCTTTGGGGCTGACGGTTTGTCGGCTCCGCTTTTGTCACTTCCACCTTCGGCCTTGGAGCCACCGTCCGAGGCAGCGGCCTGGCCGCCATCCTGCGACTTGCCCGAAGGGGCCGTGGCGTAATCTGTGGAGTAGAAGCCCGATCCCTTAAAATGCGGGCGCGCGGGGGTGGAGATCAGCCGCTCCACCTCGCCCTGGCAAAGCGGGCACTCCTTTGCATCTTCGGCAGAGTAAGTCTGAATCCGTTCAAAGCGGTGTCCGCACTTTTTGCACTGGTATTCGTATAGCGGCATCCGTGCGCTCCTATTCCGTTGCCGCCGGCTCGGGCTGGCGATCAGCTAACTCGATCAGACGGACCTCGGTGATTGCTTCTGTAGCCTGCAGCGCGGCCAAAACCGAAGGGGCTACCCGGCCATCGATCTGGACCACGGCTAGCGCATTGTGCTGGCCCGTCCGCAGGCTACGTCCTAAGGCGAAATTGGCAATATTCATTTTATGCTCGCCAAGAATCGTGCCAATCCGGCCGATCACGCCAGGTACGTCAAGGTTGCGGATGAACAGCAGCGTCCCGTGCAAAGGGGCTTCAATGTCGATGCCATCACAGGAGAGCAGCCGGGGAGAACTTCCATGCAACACCGTGGCGCTCGCCGTCTTATCTCCCGTACCCGTATGCAAGGTCAGCTTGAGCACGCTTCCCGCACCCCCGGAGCCCTCTTCTTTTTTCTCTTCGTGGACACGAATGCCCCGCTCAGCCGCGACCGACAGCGCGTTAATGCGATTCACGACGTCGGAGTGCGCCAGCACACCCTGAATTGCGGCGTTGCGCACCAGTTCTGTTTTTCCCTGCGCCAGCCGGCCGCTAAAGGAAAGATGAATGCTCTCAAGATTCCCTGCCGCCAACGGAGAGAGAAATGCACCCAGGCGCTCAGCCATCAGGATGTAAGGCGAGAGCTCCTGGTACTCCTCATAGGTCATGGAGGGAACGTTGACCGCGTTCTGGACGACTCCGAATTTGAGGTACTCCCTTACTTGCATGGCAATCTGCACCCCAACAGCTTCCTGCGCCTCGCTGGTGGAACCGGCGATGTGTGGGGTAAGGATTACGTTGTCCAGTCCGAAGTAGGGGGAATCCTTCAAGGGCTCATGGCTAAATACATCGAGGGCAGCCCCGGCCACATGGCCAGAACGCAGGGCATCCACCAGGGCTGCGTCCTCGATCAGCTCGCCGCGGGCGCAGTTGATAATGCGCACGCTCTTCCTCATCGCGGCCAGGGTCCCGGCATTGATAATCCCGGTTGTCTGCGGGGTTAGCCCCACGTGCAGCGTCAGATAATCGGCTTCGCGAAAGAGCTCGTCGACCGAGCACAGGCGGACACCATTCTCCCGGGCAACGGCGGGGGCTACGAAAGGATCGTGGCCCAATAACTCCATGCCGAAGGCCTTGGCGCGCCGCGCTACCTCCAGCCCCACGCGCCCCAGTCCCAAGATGCCAAGTTGCTTCCCGCGCAGCTCAGCTCCCTGCAGGGACTTCTTTTCCCATTTGCCGGCGTGCAGCAAGGTGTTGGCACGCGGCAGTTGGCGCGCCAACGCGAGCATGAGCCCAATGGTCAGCTCGGCAACCGCTATGGCGTTGGCTCCGGGCGTATTCATTACAACGATGCCTCGACGCGTCGCCGCGTCGGCATCAATGTTGTCCACGCCCACCCCAGCGCGCCCGATCACTCGCAGCTTGGGAGCTGATTCCAACAGCGCGTCGTCCACCTGGACGGCGGAACGAACCACCAGGGCGTCTGCATCGGATAATTCGGAAGCCAAGCCGTTCTTGATCTGATCGTGGGTCACGATCTGCCAGCCACCCTCGTTTTGCAACACAGCCAAGGTTGCGGGCGAGACTTTCTCTGCCAGTACAATCTTCATCGTTCTCCTAAGGAGTTTTGACGGTTGGAGCGCGGGGTTTTAGACTAGCGCGCGGGGAGAGCAACACCTGCCACTGCAATCTCTTGCCGCGCCGCCTCGTCGGCCGCTCGTGACGCGAAGACATTCTGCGCAGCTACCAAAGCCTGCCCAAAAGCAAAGCCTTTGAGCTTGAGCGAATGGGCCACTTGTTCCAGGGCGCCGACCAGCGCGATGGTGTCCATGTAGTCGAAAAATCCCAAGTGAGCAATGCGGAAGATTTGACCCTTCATCTCGCCCTGCCCGTTGGTGATGACCGCAGCAAAGCGGCTCTTCAGTTCCTTGACGATCGTGCCGGAGTCTAGGCCTTCCGGGGGCAGGACCGCAGTCACTGCAGCTGCGGGCGCTTCGGGTGCGAAGAGACGCATACCCAAGGCAAGCACAGCGGCGCGCGTCATCGCGGCGCAGGTTTCGGCATTTTCCACCAGCTTGGCGCGCCCTTGCGCAAGATCGCCATCGGCCTGACCGGCGATATAGTCCAAAGCCGCGCCCAGAGCTGCAATCAGCGCTACCGCGGGGGTGTAGGCGGATTCGCCCTTGGCGGCATTCTTTCTTTCCTTACGCAGATCGAAGTAGTAGCGGGGATTGAGGCTGATCTCCATCAGCTCCCAGGCACGATCACTGACCGCCAGATAGGACAGGCCGGGCGGAATCATTACTGCCTTTTGCGATCCGCCGATCAGTACGTCGACGCCCCAGGCATCCATATCGATGTGCGTGGTGCCAAGGCCGGTGATGGCATCCACCACCAGAACGGCGTCCTTCCCGCTCTGCTTCAACACTTCGGCAACGCCTGGAACGGAGTGGCGCACTCCGGTCGAGGTTTCCGTGGCCTGCATGAAAACGGCCCGCGTCTCAATCTTGAGCGCCTTACGCACCTCTTCGAGATCGAAGGTCTGGCCATAAGGCGCGCTTACTACGTCGACGTCGCAACCAAATGCTTTCGCCAGGCTCACCCAGCGTTCGCCAAACTTGCCGGCCGTAAGCACCAACACGCGGTCTCCGGGCGAGGTCAGGTTCGAAACCGATGCTTCCATCGCTCCAGTGCCGGAAGAGGCAAGGAGAATGACGTCATTCCTGGTCCCGACAAAGGTCTTCAGGTCGCGGAGTACCTTCAGGTACAGGTTGCGGAACTCCGGGGTCCGGTGATGGATATCGGCGGCCGCCATCGCAAACTGGGCTGCAGGAAGAAGCGGGGTTGGTCCTGGGGTAAATAAGCGGGTCTTACGGATCATGATTCCATTGTAATAAAGTCCCCCGAACCCGGCTTTCTATAATGGGGGTTTGACGTGAAAGGAAGAATATGAGCCTGGTTGAGAAGATTCATCAGGATATGGTTGGGGCCATGAAGCAGCGGTCGGTAGATCGTTTGTCTACCCTGCGCATGGTCAAGGCAGCCTTGAAAAATAAGGAGATTGAGCAACGCACACCGGTCACCGACGCGCAGGCGGTTCAGGTGTTGACTACGTTAATCAAGCAACGGAGGGACTCGATCGAGCAATTCACCAAGGGCAACCGGCCGGAGCTGGCGGAGAAGGAAGCGGCAGAGATCGTGGTGATCGAAGAGTACATGCCCAAGGCAGCCGGGGAGGAGGACCTGCGCCAGCTAATCACCTCGACTGTGGCGGAGTTGCGGGCTCAGGGGGCCCAGCTTGGTTCCAAAGATATGGGGACGGTGATGAAGGCAGTGCAAGCGAAGATTCAGGCGGGCGGGCTTCGCGCAGACGGACGGCTGGTCAGCGAGATGGTGAAGGGGGCTTTGGCTGGCTAGCGTGGTGGGGCAGCGAACCACGCGAAGCGGTGTAAGTTGGAGAAACAGCAGGTCCCTCCACTACGGTCGGGATGACAATTCATTTGCAGGGAAAAGGGGTGTTTCCGTTCACGTTTGATGCTGATGGAGTGAACTGCAGATCCCTCGGCTGCGCTCGGGATGAACAAGGGGCTTCCTGTCAGATCGGACGCTCGTCGAGGGAACCGCAGGTCCCTCCACTACGCTTCGCTCCGGTCGGGAGGCTGTGACTTTATTGATTTTTTATGGTTTTGGTGGCCGGAAAGCCCTGAAGAGCATCGGCCAGCAAGCATCCTCGGGGTCCTTCGACTGCGCGCTATAAACCCTCTGTTAAGCAATAGATCTGCCAGGCGCTTCGCTCAGGATGACGGTTTTGTGGTGAGTTTTGAAAACATTGTGGTTGGGTGCGTCAAAAATGCGAAAAACAAAAAAGTCACCGGCTCTCGGGGATGACAATTCATTTTTTGACACTTACATTCCCCATAATCAACCTTCGCGTTGTTCGTTCCTCCCTCAACGTGCCACAGGCAAGTTAGCTGCTCGGGATGACAAAGGGTAGGGTTGTGCTTCCATCCAGAGCGGATGATGAATTGAGAGAACCGCAGGTCCCTCCACTTCGCTTCGCTCCGGTCGGGATGACAATTCATTTGCAAAAATGGAACCGGTTGGGAGAGGCCTTCTAATTCACTCCGGAATCAGTTTGACGAAGGTGCCGTCCGGCAGCTCGCCGCCCAGGACGTGCACAACTCCTCCCTTCACCAGGCCGCGGAGCATCCCACTTTTGGGAGGCGACGGTGGGGCTGGCTCGGGAGCCGGAACTCTGCCCATGCCGCGGTCCATGGCCAGGTTCGCCAGCCGATCTGCATGGCGGTTCTTCTCCCGTAGAACATGCTGGATCTGGAAGCGGTCCAGCTGCGCAATGCGGCGGCGGGCCTCCTCATAAAGGGGACGAAGTTCGGGGCTGTTTACCCGGTACTGCCCCTTAATTTGCTTGACCATCAGTTCAGAGTCGGAGATGACCCGCAAACTCTTGTGGCCCTTGGTGATGGCAAACTCCAGCGCGGCCAGAAGCGCGGAGTACTCGGCGAAGTTATTGGTGTGTTTGCCGAGATATTGGCTCAATTCACCCAACACACTTCCTGCCGCATCCTGAATATAGACGCCGAAGCCGGCCGGACCCGGGTTGCCCCGAGATCCGCCGTCGCAATAGGCGATAATTCCATCGAATGCCGGGGCGGGGAACAGGCCGGGACCTGGTTCGCGGGACTGGGGAGACATAGGCTGAGTTTATCGAATATCAACGCCGTCCGAATTTAATACCCGATGCTTACCAAACGCCTGCTGCTTCGTCTCAGGGACAGCGGTTTGAGTGTGTACCTGGAGCGTCGAATGCCTGCGGATGTGCTTCGCCTTACCTCGCATAGGCCAGCCAAGAATGGGAGTTCCGCCTGGGCTCCGCAGCGAACGATACAATCCTCTCCAGGCATGGCAAGCGAAGCATGGGGTCGCGCCACCGAAACCGAGCTGATCCGGGAAGCACAAAAGGGTTCCCGGACCGCCTTCGAAGCCCTGGTGCGGCAATACGATCAGCCGGTCCTGCGGCTGGCGCTGCGCTTGACCGGTTCCGAGCAAGATGCCCAGGATATCCACCAAGAAGCCTTCCTGAAGGCCTACCGCTACCTGGCAAACTTCCGCTTCGAATGCTCCTTCTATACCTGGATCTACCGCATTGTGACCAACTTGTGTTTGGATCATCTGCGGCGGCGCAAGTCCCGCCGCGAAGATCAATCGATCGTGGTCGATTCCAGCGGCGGGGAGATGGACCTGCTGGGCAATATCTCCGACGATCGCTCGATGGCGAATCCCGAGCGCGAGCTGGAGCGCAAGCTGCTGGGAGAGCGGATTCAGGAAGCTCTCGGGCGCCTGACGCCACGGGAACGGATGGTTTTTGAACTAAAGCACTATCAGGGCCTGAGATTACGCACGATCGGTGAAATGTTGAACACCACGGAAGAGACCGCCAAGAACACGCTCTTCCGTGCGACCAGAAAACTAAGAACAACTTTGGCGGCATTACGGTGAGGCGAGGTTTCAAATGGGATGCGAACTGGCTCAACAGAAGATAGCTCTCTTTGCTTATGGAGAGCTTCCTGACGATCAGTGTCATGCGTTAGAAGGTCATCTAGTCACCTGCAAACATTGCCAGGAAGAGTTTGCAGCCGTACAAGCACTGCAACAAGCCATGGCGCTCGCGCCTACACAAGAGCCCTCAGCCAACCTTCTCGCACAAGCGCGTTTGCGGCTCGAGGAAGCTTTGGACTCGATGCCGCGAAGTGGCTGGCTCATGCGGGTCCAGCAATCCATCTTCAGAGGCATCAGCATGCTGGGCCGGGCTCCTGTCGCAGCATCTGCGCTGCTGGTCCTGGGCGTCGCCTCCGGGGGATGGGGTGGCTACCAAGCCGCGTTGCGCAGTCATCGGCTGCCTGCAGAGCTGCCCGCCGCGATCGCGGGGCCAGGAACCATCGCCAGTGTCAGCAGCATTACGCGCGAGCCAAATACTGAGAATGTAGAAGTGCATTTCACCCGGCTGGTTCCGGAAACCACTCAGGGATCGCTCGATGATCCGCAGATACGGCAATTGCTGCTGGTGGGGGCGCAAAGCCAGGTTAATCCGGGGGTGGCGCAGAACTCTTTGAACTTACTGGCCGACGAGTGCCTTGCCGGACACGAATGTTCGGATGGCCCAGTTCGCAAAGCGTTGCTGGTGGCTTTGCGATACGACAACAGTGGGGCGGTGCGGCTGAGAGCCTTAAACGGCCTTAAGCCGTACGTCGCGGAAGATATACGGGTACGCGACGCGGTGCTGGAAGCCTTGATGAACGACAAGGACGCTACCGTGCGCTCGCGTGCCATCGAGCTTCTGCAGCCTGTCGAGGCCGACAGCAGCGTCCTCGAGGTCTTACACACGGTTGCATCCGAGGACGACAATCCTCACATTCGAACCGTTTCCCGAGAAGTTCTGGATCGCGCGACTGAAATCCAGTAGCTTTGGAGTTGCTTTCGGGTATGCAACGAATTTCAACCGCTATAAGGCCCTTGGGAGTTCTCCGATGAAACACTTTCCGATCCTGGGTTCGCTGGCCGTCCTTTTGGGCGGTCTGCTTGTTACTCATACCGGCTGGGCCTCCGGTGACGCTCTCAACTTGCCGTCCAATCTAGGGGGGGAGTTTCTGTTGTTCAGCTCCCAAGGCTTTCTGGGAGTCGATTTAGGCGAGGTTGACAGTGACCACGCCAAAGAACTCACTGACAAGGATGCTCACGGCGCCGAAGTGGTGATGGTGGACCACGACGCTCCCGCCGGCAAGTCTGGCCTGAAGGTACACGACGTCATTCTTCAACTTGATGGCCAGCCCGTCGACAATGTCGACCAGCTGCGCCGCCGGTTGCGCGAAATGCCATCGGGGCGCACCATCACCTTGCTCATCAGCCGCGACAGCAATCGCATCTACTTCACGGTTAAGCTGTGCGACCGTGCAGTGCTGCAACAACAGGCTTGGTCGCAGCATATCAGCGTTCCAGCACCCGCTCCGCCCGCGCAAAACGGCGGTGCGAGCTTCATTGGAGCTCCAGCCCGGGGCGCTACCGCTTTTCTTGATAGCGTGATTCCCAAGGCGCTCTACGTGGGCGCGGATGTGAACCCGGTGCGGACGCAGCTGGCTGACTACTTTGGGGTCAAGAGTGGGACCGGGTTGCTGGTGGAGAGCGTGGATTACCAAAGCCCGGCAGGACGAGCCGGCTTGAAAGCTGGAGATGTCGTGGTCAAGGTCGACTCCCAACCCATGACCAGCCGCAGCGATTGGCTCAAGGCGATCCGCAACCACCGCGGGCATCAGGTACAGCTCACGGTTATGCGCAACAAGCAGGAGCTAATCCTGACCATGAGCGATGGGCGGCAGAAGAAAAATTAGCCGGCCGCCGGTGTAACCGGCTGGACGCCCTGGGGTACCGCTCAGGTTGCGATCTGCTCCATTCCCTTCCCAGCTACTCCCGCCCTCAGCCGCGCTGTGTTTGAATACATGGAGATGCGGCTTAAAAAGCATACGTGGAGAGGCCGAGCCAAGGCGGCGACGCGCAAAGTGCGCGAGCTGGCGGTTGTCGGCCGGGCTTTGTCTTCCACCCGGCACGTGGTGATGGCCCAAATCGTGCCCATGCGCTACTGCAATCTTTCCTGCGCTTATTGCAACGAGTACGACAAAGTCTCGAAGCCGGTGCCACTGGACGAAATGGCGCGCCGCATCGACCATCTGGCTGCGCTCGGCTCGAGCATTATTACCATCTCCGGCGGCGAACCGCTGACCCATCCCGAACTGGATGCAATCATTGCCCGCATCCGCCACCATGGGCGGGTAGCTGGGATGATCACCAACGGATACCTGCTGATGCCGGAACGGATCGAACGGTTGAACCGCGCCGGTCTCGATCACATGCAGATCTCGATCGACAACATAGAGCCGGATGAAATCTCCAAGAAGAGCCTCAGGGTTCTGGACAAAAAGTTGGAATTTCTCTCCCGGCATGCCGAGTTCCACGTCAATATCAATTCCGTGGTCGGGGGCGGCATCAGGAATCCCCAGGATGCGCTGGTGATCGGCAAAAGAGCGCTGGAGCTGGGGTTCACTTCGACCATCGGCATCATTCACGATGGGGAAGGTCAACTTAAGGCCTTGAAGGACGAAGAGCGGCGCGTCTATTACCAGATGGCCGGCATGGCAAAGAAGAATTATTCGCGCTTCAACAAGTTTCAGGAGGCGATTGCGAATGCGGAGCCAAACAATTGGCGTTGCCGGGCCGGCTCACGTTTCCTGTATGTCTGTGAAGACGGGCTGGTGCACTATTGCTCGCAACAGCGAGGATACCCAGGGGTTCCGCTGGCGCAATACAGCAACGCCGACCTCAAACGGGAGTATGTGACGGAAAAGAGCTGTGCTCCGCACTGTACCGTCTCCTGCGTGCACCAGATCTCTTACATTGACCACTGGCGCTCTCCCCAAACACGGCAGACGACGCCGGGACAGCTGGTCAAGATCCAGACCTGACCGCTTCCGGTCAGCGGCGGCCGTCGAAAAACATTTCCAGGAATGGTCCGCAGAACTGCAGATCCCTCGGCTTCGCTCGGGATGACACAGGCAGAGTCGACGAATCGGTTTAGTGCCGCGCCTACGGCGCTCGGATCCTCTTCGGATCGATTTCCCAGCCCTTCCGGGCTGGGCTGACGTTTAGCGGTCGGCCCTCCGGGCCTTGCATCCATGGCGATTTTTGCCGTGTCATTTCTCCCTCAACCTGCCGAAGGCAAGTTAGCTGCTCGGGATGACAAGGGGGGGCAGTGCTTCCATCAGGCAGCGATTGCTGCGGCTAAATTGCGGGCGGGGTTATCCCACTCAAGCCAAAGAAGGCTTAAATTGGTACCTAGTATTTTCTAGCCCAAATTCTGTTTGTTATTGAGCCGCGCCGTGATGTACGGAGGCGGTCTGGCTTCGTGTGTCCGCTAGTGCCTGGTCGATGATCTGGTAGAGTCGCTGGCGGTCGACCACTTCGACAAAGGGCACACCGTTCGTCTTGCTGGTGACCACCCAAATGGTCGGCGTGTGCTCGATACCGATGCGCTTACCCAGATCGAGGTCCGCCTGGACTTCCTCGGCCAGCTTCTTCTGCGGATCGACGACAAACGGCAACGCCAGCCCGTGTTCCTGGGCGAATTTTTCCGCGAAATTATGGATGGCGGCCGCTGCAGCCGTGGTGGGACCTGCAGGAGTTTCGGGGGAAGTCTCGCCCGCGGCATCAATCAGCGCCTGATTGGCAAAGACCGTGTCGCGGAACTCATCACCGATCTTCTTCGACTTGGTATCGAACCAACGCGCATACACGGCAGCGTCGAAGCTCCAGGCGTGAAAGGGTAGCGGAAAGTCGTGACGCACCCATGGGATGTGGTATTGAGCGGCAGCATCCTTAAGCAGCGGATTAGCGCGCGCACAGTCAGGACACTCCATATCCTCAAACTCTACGATCGCTACGTGTGCCCCGGGTGGGGGCTTAAGGGCCGCGGGATCGTGGACAGGAGTGGTCGCCTGCTGGGCCGCGACGGCGACCGTGCTGAGCAGCGCGAACGCCGCAACGCGGAGCCCAGTGCGCCGCGACGGATTGAGGTTCGAGGTTGGATCTTTCTCCGGTGGAACAGCCTGCATGGTTCTTTGCCCTTTACTCTCCCTTATATTGTAAGCGCTAAGCGACCGGTGGGCGTGCCCCGGATGCGATATGATGCAGGCTTCCGGTGGGGGATGGGACGGGCAACGCTGAAGATCGTATTGAGCCTGGCTGGAGCAGGGGCGGTTGGATTTTGTGTGTTTGTCTTGCTGGAAGCCCTGCTACCGGTCGCGCACGCGCCCAGGGGCGGTGCAGCGCTCCTTCGCTTTCAAGTGAGCTCGACGATCGCGATGGGGGTATTCGCCGGAATTGCCATTGTGATCTACGTGCGGTTGTCGCGGAGCTGGGAAAGAGACAAGGATTAAGGAAGTGATATGAAAAATCGCGCGGAGTGGCTGACGTTCGGTGTGTTCGTAATAGCGGTGCTGGGCGCTTTGGGTTATCTGCTGCGCCGCGGGGTTCATGGCCAGTCTGCTGCGCTGGCAGTGGCCCTTTTGGTGATCCTGGTGTTACGGGTCGGGATCTTCGCCTGGAACCTGCGCAGGCAACGCGCGGAACTGGAACGGAAGTAGAGCATCGGGACCCACCCGGCAGGCCAAGTAAGGGATAGGCACACTGTGCTACACTCGGTTCCCGAAAAAGAAGCAGGCTGCGGGCGGCGCGTTAACACACTCGCGGAGTTGCGGAGACATAGCCTGCCACGCGCTTCCTGGTGCGTCCGACCTTTTAATTCCAAGCGCAATCTTGGGAGTTGGAGATACCTCGAATGAATCGTTCAGTGAAGACCTATCAGGGACAAGACATTCGCAACGTCGCCCTGGTGGGCCACGCGCACTGCGGAAAGACCACCCTTGTCTCTGCGCTACTCCACGCGGCGAAAATGACAGAAAGACTGGGCCGGGTGGATGACGGCAGCGCGGTAACCGCCTACGACGAAGAAGACGTGGCACGCCGGACAACCATGCAGAATGCGCTGGCATTTGCCGAGTGGCGCAACGTAAAGATCAATTTTTTGGATACACCGGGCTTTCCCATGTTCGTGCACGAGGCGCGCGCGGCGCTGCTGCCCGTAGAAGCGGCCCTGCTCATCGTGAACGCCGCATGCGGTGTAGAGGCCATGACCCGGCGGGTGTGGAAGTTCAGCGAAGAATTTAACCTGCCGCGGGTGATCGTGGTTGACCAGATGGACCACGCGCGAGCCGATAGCGAACGCACTCTCAACGCCTTGCGCGAGAGTTTTGGGCGCCAGGTGGTGCCGGTTCAGCTGCCTATTGTGGAGGGCAGCGGACAAAATCCCAACTTCCGCGGCGTGGTGGATCTGGTCACCATGGAGGCTTTCGTCTACGAACCGGACGGGACTGGGTGTGGACGGCTTTCCGAGATCCCGATCCGCCTGCGCGAAGAGGCCACGGCGGCCCACCAAGCCCTGGTCGAGCTGGTGGCCGAAGGCAAAGACGAGTTGATGGAAGAGTACTTCGAGAAAGGGACAATCCCCGAAGAGCACCTGATCGTCGCGCTGCATGAGGCCATTCGCGAAGACCGGATTTTTCCCGTCCTGTTTGCCAGCGGCCTGCGGAACGTAGGCAGCGACCATCTGCTGGATTTTCTGCAGGTGTATGCACCGTCGCCAGTGGAGCGCGTCCCGGTGGCGGCGAGGGGCACGGTGGAATCTTCAGCCGTCCGCCGGGCTAAGGGGGGCAACGGTCAGCTGGCAGAGCCGGTGAGCCAGAATTTGGACGGCGTTGCAGCAAACGACCCGAATGCAGACGCCCCAGCTGCGGAAATGGTGCTGCGCAAGGTGGATGACCGCGAGCCGCTGTCGCTATACGTCTTCAAGACCATGTCCGACCCGTTCGCGGGAAGGATTTCCTTCTTCAAAGTCTTTTCCGGAATCGCCAGAAACGACGCTGCGGTGACGAATTACACCCATCGGAACCTCGAGCGGCTGGCTCACCTGACGGTGATGCAGGGACGTACGGCCATGCCGATCGCAGAGCTGCACGCAGGCGATATTGGCGCCGTGGCCAAGCTGCGCGAGACGTTTACCGGTGACACGCTGGGAGATGCCGGCCACGAGATTTTCTTTGACCCGGTGACCATGCCGGAACCCGCTGTGACCTACGCGATTGAGCCCAAGACGCGGGCCGATGAGGACAAGCTGGCGCCGGCCGTGCACAAGCTTATGGAAGAGGACTTGATGGTCCGCTTCTATCGCGATGCCGCGACCCACGAATTCTTACTGGCAGGGTCGGGTCAGCCGCACATCGAATCCGTGGTGCACAAGCTGCGCCGCCGGTACCACACCGAAGTGACGCTCAAGGCGCCCAAGGTGCCTTACCGGGAAACAATCCGGGCGCGCGCGGAGGCCCAGGGCAGGCATAAGAAGCAGAGCGGAGGCCATGGGCAGTTCGGGGACTGCCGCATCCGCATCGAACCGCTGCCCTTAGGCTCAGGTTTCGAGTTCGTTAACGAGATTTTTGGCGGGGCGATTCCGCGTACGTTCATTCCCGCGGTAGAAAAGGGCATCCAGGAAGCCGCGTCACGGGGGTGGCTGGCCGGCTTTCCCATGGTCGATTTCCGAGCGGTGCTGTACGACGGCAGCTACCACGATGTGGACTCGAATGAACTCTCCTTCCGGTTGGCGGGGCGGCTGGCGTTCCGCAATTGCATGGAGCAGTGCAGGCCGGTTCTGCTGGAACCCCTTATGCGGGTGGAGATCGAGGCGCCGGAGACTTTCACCGGGGTGTTGATGGGCGACCTGACCGGACGGCGTGGGCGTGTTCAAGGAATGGGAAGCGGCCGGGGGACCACGGTGATCCGGGCCGAGGTCCCAATGGCGGAGATGCTTACCTACGGCGCTACGCTGACATCCCTTACCCAAGGGTTGGGTAGCTTCCACATGGAGATGGCCCGTTACGAAGTTGTGCCACCGGCGGCAGCAGAAAAGGTCATCGCCTCAGCCCATAAGCAGGTGCAGACCGACGACGAGTAACTGCTTCAAAAAAATATTTCCAGGAAAAAAATATTTCCAGGAATGGTCCGCGCGGAACTGCAGATCCGGCTGCGCTTCCTCTGAACAACAACAGGGCTCCCGGTTTGAGTTGAGTGCTGGTCGAGTGAACCGCAGGTCCCTCCACTGCGCTCACCCGGATTTCCGGGTTCGCTCCGGTCGGGATGACAATTCATTTGTGACACTTACATTCCCCACAATCAACCTTCGCGTCGCCCTGAATCGCCCTATTAGGATAGGAACCAGGATTTTGGCAACCTGAGGCTCCCGATTCGATCTAAAGGATTGAAGAGAAAGGAAGCGACTACCCATAATGACGATCCCAGCGCGGGCCCTCAGGGCAGCCTGTACAGCGGCGTTGTTTTCCGCCGGCATGCTGGCAGCGCAAACGGCCAACCAGAGTTCCGCGCAGAGCCCTTATTACGGGAGCGTCACCACAGTGCAGCCGACTGACGGGGTCAAGCCCCTGACGATCGACCAGGCCATCGGTATGGGCATCGAACACAACCTGGCATTGGTCGAGGCTCGACAGCAGGAACAAAGCGCCAAGGCGCAGACCCTGGAGAGCTTACAACCTCTTCTGCCTACCGTCACCGCCCAGGCCGATTCGGGGGCACACCAAATCAATCTGGCCGCCCTGGGATTTTCCAATAGCCTGCTGCAGAAGTTCGCGCCGCTTTTCCCGAATTTGAACTTCTCGTCGTTCTCCACGCTGGTGAAGGTCACTGTCACCGACGCAATGGTGAATTACTCCCAGACCCTCTTCGACCTGCCCACCATCGACCGGTACCGGGCCGCGAAGGCAAACGAGCAAGCCGCCTTTTTCAGCAAGCAATCGTCGCGCGGACTGGTGGTGCTCACGGTGGGCAACGCTTACCTACAAGCACTGGCATTAGGAGCGCAGGTGGATAACGCCAAGGCGCTACTACAGGCCGACCAGGTGCTTCTGAACCAAGCAGTCGCTGAGCACCAGGCAGGGACGGCAGCAAATCTGGATGAATTGCGGGCGCGGGTGCAGTTCCAGACCCAACAGCAGGCCCTTATCTCCGCTGAAGTGAATTTCAAAAAGGCAAAGATTGCGCTCAATCGGGAGATCGGGCTTCCGGCGGAGCAGGAGATCCAGCTCACGGATACTGCACCCTATGCGGACCTGGTCACCATGAATATCGATCAGGCCAAGGAAATTGCCTATCGCAGCCGGCAGGATTACCAGGGACTGCAGGCACAGGTACGGGCGGCTCAGTTGCAGCGGAAAGCGGCAAAATGGGAGCGGCTGCCTTCGCTCGATTTCCAGGGAAATTACGGGGTTACCGGGGTGAGCGGGGGTCTTTACCATGGAACCTTTGCGGCCCAGGGATCGCTGAACCTGCCTATTTTCCAGGAGGCAAAGTTCCGCGGAGACAGCGGGGTCGCGGCAGCCAACCTAAACAGCCTGCTGCAGCAGCTCGCGGCTTTAAAAGAGCAGATC
This sequence comes from uncultured Acidobacteriaceae bacterium, assembly GCA_963834205.1. Lineage (GTDB taxonomy): Bacteria > Acidobacteriota > Terriglobia > Terriglobales > Acidobacteriaceae > PALSA-350. Next base: position 783,761 of record CAWIBI010000069.1, read on the forward strand.
AATCAGCAGCTGCGGGATAGCATCCTGGACGTGCAGTCGGCCACCGAGCTGGTGCGCGTGGCGCAAAGCAACGTCGAGCTGGCGCAGAAGGAATTGGAACAGACCACGGATCGTTTTCAGGCGGGGGTGGACGATAACCTGCCGGTGGTGCAGGCGCAGGCTACGCTGGCTAACGCCGAGACCACCCTGGTCAACACGACAAGCCAACATAATCAGGCCAAACTGGGGCTGGCGCGTAACCTGGGCATCGTCGACACCCAATATGCAAACTTTGTCCACGGCAACTAAGGTTCTGCAGCGTCCAGCAGCGTTACCATTCCGCTCCGGATGTCGAAATAGGCCGCGGAAATCTTTAATTTGCCCTCTTCCATCAAGGCTGCCAACAGCGGGGAAGCGCGCAAACGATCGGCTTGCATCAGGGCATTGGCCCGGATGGTGGCCTCCAGATCGGGGCCGGCAGACTGCACCGCGGGCTCGATATAGGGGAAGAGCTTGCTGATCTGCCCCGGGACCGCCTGGCCCTGAATGGCAGCTGTAACCGCCCCGCAGCGCCCATGGCCCATGACCAGGATGGTATTGGTCCCCAGCACGGCGGCAGCATACTCGAGGCTGGCCATGATCTCCGCAGTAACGATGTTGCCGGCAACGCGGGTGACAAACAACTGGCCGATGGTTTGATCGAAAACCACTTCCACGGGCACCCGCGAATCGGCGCAGGAGAGAATCGCGGCGAAGGGTTCCTGTTTTTCCAGCATCTGGTGCAGCATCGCGAGATCACGCCTGTGGGCGGAGGTCCGGCCGCTGGTGAAGCGGCGGTTGCCGGCGATCAACTCTTCCAGAGCGGCCTCGGGGCTCAGCCTTTTGCTCTCACGCTCGGCTGGGGGAAATACCGGTGACGACATGCCTGCATCCTATCCCATTCACGTGGTTGCGATATTCTCTCCAAGGGCGGTTGCAAAATTAGAAAAAGGCCTATGGCCCTACCTACAACAGGTACAGCAGCATTTGCCTATCGAGACTTTCGCCGCTATCAGCTGGCACGGGTGATGGTCATAATGGGCGCCGAAGCCCAGGCGGTCGCTGTGGCCTGGCAGGTCTATGAGATCACCCACCGGGCGCTCGATTTGGGCTACACGGGGTTGGTGTTGTTTTTGCCCGGGCTGCTATTTCTGCTGCCGGCGGGCCACGTTGCCGACCGCTACGACCGGCGCCTGGTGATCCTGGTCTGCTACCTTCTCCAGATCCTGTGCACCCTGACCCTACTGATCTTCGCCTTGCATGGCCTGCGTAAAGTAGGGCCGATTTTTGCCGTGCTCTTTCTGATCGGCTCGGGGCGCGCGTTCAGTGGTCCAGCGAGTTCGGCACTCCTGCCCCACCTGGTGGACCAGGAACACTTTGTCAACGCCATCACCTGGGGAGCGACGGTCTTCCAGATAGCCAATATCGCCGGGCCGGCGGTGGGCGGGCTGCTGTATACCCTGCCTATCCCAGGCAGGCTATACGGGGCTCCCTCGGTGTTTCTGTTTACCCTGGCCACAGGGACAGGATTCGTGGCGCTCATCGGCTCACTACATGTGCGTCCGGGACGGATGGAGCATCGGGCGATTTCGGTCGAGGTGATCCTGGCGGGCTTTCGCTATGTTTGGAAATCCAGAGTGTTGCTGGGATCGATCTCTCTGGACCTCTTTGTGGTGCTGCTGGGAGGCGCAACGGCGCTCATGCCCATCTTCGCGCACGACCTGTTGCATACCGGTCCGCAGGGCTTGGGCGCGCTGCGGGCGGCTCCGGCGGCCGGCGCGCTGGCAGTTTCCATCTGGATGACGTTCCGGCCAGTGTTGCAGCGGCCGGGCGTAACCATGTTCATTGGCGTGGCGGTTTACGGCGCGGCAACAGTGGTCTTCGGCCTGTCCAGGAGCTTAGCGCTTTCCCTGGCCACGCTGATGCTGGTGGGGGCATCGGACATGATCAGTGTTGTGATCCGGTCGTCGATGTTGCAGTTAGCCACGCCCGCGTCGATGCGCGGCAGAGTGAGCGCGGTGAACTCGCTCTTTGTTGGAGCGTCGAATGAGCTGGGCGAATTCGAGAGTGGGGTAACCGCCCAGTGGTGGGGAGCGACGCGCGCGGTGGTGGTGGGGGGCCTGGGGGCGCTGGTCATTACCGGAATTTGGAGCATACTGTTTCCCTCGATCCGGGCGATCGACCGGTTGACGGGCAGCTCGTTGTTAGAGGTGGAAGAGGGACAGCCCCAAGAGGGGTAGACGGGATCGTAAGGGGATTGATAGGCGCGGAAAAACTTGCGGATTGGAGTCCCTCTGCATGACCCCCAGGTCTCAAAAGCGAGACCTGGGCCACCCACTCATGGTTTTGGATTTATGGAGGTGTTCTCACGCAGGCTCTAATGCTCGCTGCGGCGAGGCTGCTCGCTGCGGCGAGGCTGCTCGCTGCGGCGAGGCTGCTCGCTGCGGCCCGACGTATTTTCGATTGTGTGCAACCGGTTCCTGCCTCAAATGGCGCCGCGAGCAGAGAACTTTTGGTTGACAGGATCATTAACGAATTGCACAATCCTTAGGCGTGTGCAGTGTTCCGCCTGTAACTAAACTCCCCCCTGTGGTCCGAAAGACTCGCTTCCTTCGTCGACGCGTGTGACCCGGTGAGACTTGCCTCGGGGCACCGCTTTGTCTGATCGTTCGTGAACCGTATTGGGGTAGGAGTTTTGCGCAAAATGAAAAGTTCTGTTCTCTTCCGGGGCCTCGCGGCCATTTGCATTGCGACCACTGCTTCAGCAGTTTCCGCCCAGAACAGCATCCAGCTCTTCGGTCCCGTCGACGTCAGGTTATCGACGAACGGCACGGGATATGGGGCCAATGAGAACGTCTTCAATACCAAAATTTTGAATTTGACCTGCCCTGCCTCCCCGACAGGAACAATCTCCTCCACAACCGACGGTACCGGCAATGTGCTGGTCGACAACTTCATCACCCTGAGCGTAACGGCAGGATCGACGACCACGGGTCCGTCGGATATCTGCCTCGGCGGCACGGTGGAAGATGGGAACCAACAAAACTGCTTCACCACAAAGTATTCCAGCCAAGCCTCGAGCCTGGTTGGCACCGACCCCACCACGCTGGCCTCCACCGGAGGAGTGGCGCCCATCGACATCGGCAGCAGCCTCCAGGAAGGTTCGATCCAGGCGACCATCGGGCTGGTGGATACCGGCGGCTATCTAGCAGGTTCCACGCTTTACCTGGTAACGAATTGCACTCCGGGCGGGGTCACCGGTCCGGCCCAGGTCACGGGCAATCCCATCTCGCCAACCAGTCCGACTCCTCAGCAGCTGACGCAGAGTTACCCGATCAATCCTACGACCAACCAATTGGTCCAGTTCACCTACGATCTTTCGCAGTCCCAGCAAAATAACAATCTCTCGATCCCCCCGAGCGGGTCGACACCCTCAACGGGCGCCGTGCCGCTTGACCCCACGAGCTTTCAGTCGGCCTATCTGGCGAATACCCCGTTTGCCACGGCAAATTGCCTGGTTCACACCGGCGAACTGCTCAACAACAACTCGCCTGCCTGCACACTCTACACACTCACCTGCCAGCAGGGCTCCAATCCGGACCAAGCCGGCGCCCTGTGCCCCGTGTCAGCCGCTCGCGATGAGATTTTTCAGGAAATCTTCGATGGTCCCTCCTTCTCGCTTCCGGATATTACCGGTACGGGCGGACAGACTTTCCATCAAGGGGTGGGTTTGCTGGAGGCCAACGAAGGGTGGACCGGTGGATCGTGCGTCTTCGATCCGAACTCCAGCATTGCCAGCGAGCTTTGCCCGCAGAACGTGCTGAACAACTTTTCCGGTCCGGGCAGCTATAAGAGCGAGGGACCGGGGCAGAGCCCGAACTCCACATTCATCACTGTCGCTCCTGTGCCGGAGGATCTGACAACCGTCAGTGTGCCCGGCCAGAACATCCCCGGATACTGGATCAATAAGAGCATTTTCAACGTAAATTTCACCAGCACGCCACCCAGCTTACCCCCACAAGACAACTATGTGGCTGCGCCCATTCAAAGCCTTTCCTACGGGATTTCTCTTGCCACGGCTGTACCACAGCCTCCACCGCCGGTACCGGGCGACACTTTGTTGCCAAACATCGCTTGTCCCACTCCCGGAGCCAAGAACCCGCCTCCGGCTGCCGTATTCCAACCGCCTTCGCAGCCAGTCACGCTTGCGGACGGGCAGTACCTGGTGCACTACTTCGCCCAGGACTGCGCCGGCACCCAGGAGCTGAAGTTCACCCAGGACAGTAACCAGAATTGGTCTACCTCTTTCTACACATATCCCATCAATGTGGACACGGTAGCTCCGGTGGTGGCATCGGGCCCGACGCTATCGCCCGCGCCCTCGACCAATGGCGGCGTTGCCAACTCTTACCTGCTCGGTCAAAAGGTCACGGCTACCTACAGCTGCACCGATGATCGGTCGGGCATCGTGACATGCGGAACGTCAACCTATGCACCAGGAACTACCATTCTGAACACGGGCAACATTACGAGTCCCGTCAATACTTCGACGGCCGGCCCGCAGACCTTTACCGTGAACGCGGTGGATGCTGCGGGAAATCAGACAAGCGCATCGGTCAACTACCTGGTAGTGGCGCCTTCGGTCAACACGTATCTGCTAAACCTTGCGCCGCCGAGAGTGAAGCACGATAGCAAACTCACCTATGCGATCACGGCTACTCTCTTTGGCAAGCAAACGACGACCGGGGTTACGATCACCGACCCTCTCCCTACCGGGGTGAGCTTCGTGCAGGCTAACGCGCTGCAGATCACCTGCAGCGGCAACAAATGTTCGAACACCGCCAGTTGCTCGTTCGCGAACAACACAGTGACTTGCAGCAGTCCTTCGCTGTCTTTGCTAACTCCGATCCTGGTGACTATTGAGGTCAGTGTTCAAGCGCCGGCTGGAACGACGATCAAGAACACGGCTACTTTAAGCGCGACGAACCCATCAGTTTCGCCGGGGCACTCTGCGTCTACCGCTATTACAGTCGTGTATTGAACGCTCTCATTGCAGATGCCCCCCTTCGCGTTTATGCGCAGAGGGGCGCCTGGCGGTTGGGCTTGCTCCGAGCCGTTTTTAAAAAAGTAGCGCGATAAGAGCGATAAGCGCGATAAGCCTCGGGGGGCGGACAAAACGGGAGCGGTCGGCTGCTGCTTGCCAATGAGTATTCGCTGCTCTTTAAGAAAACTGCAGATCCCTCGGCCGCGCTCCTAATGAACAAGGGGCTTCCTGTCAGATTGGACGCTCGTCGAGGGAACCGCAGGTCCCTCCACTACGCTTCGCTCCGGTCGGGATGACAATTCATTTTTTGACACTTACATTCCCCATAATCAACCTTCGCGTTGTTCATTCCTCCCTCAACTTGCCACGGTCAAGTTAGCTGCTCCTAATGAACAAGCGGGTCGGCAATGAGTCTTTGCTGCTAATTAAGAGAACTGCAGATCCCTCGGCTTCGCTCCGAATGAACAAAAGGGGCTTCCGGGCGAGTTGGATGCGCGTCGAGGAATTGCTCCCTCTACTTGCCGCAGGAGTTCCCAGCCCTTCCGGGCTGGGCTGACATTTGGCGGCCGGCCCTCCGGGCCTTGCATCCATGGCGATTTTGCCGTGTTTTCTCCCTCAACTTGCCGCTGGCAGACGCTCCCTATGACACGAGCTCAGGGCTTGGGAACTACCCACACAAGCCAAAAGGCTTGAATAGGGCACCCTCATATTTGAGTTGCCGGTGCTGAGAGCAGGGTCAGTGCAGGGACCTGCGGTCAAATCTAGAGCCAGGGAGTTTACTTCTTCCAGCGGTTGGATTCGTCGTACATCGCCTTGACGTCGGTCCGGCGCAAGATATTTTCTGCGCCGGGGTCGCCGCGAATTCCGTCGAACTGCTGCGCTGCCTCCCGGTAATAGTCGGCGGCGCGATCGGCGTTGCCATTCAGCCTGGCTGAGGTGCCTAGCAGGTAATAAATCGTCGCCAGGTCGAAACGCATTCCCGCACGCTGCGCCCCAGTCAACGCTTGCTCCAATTCGTGGTTGGCTTGCTTATAATCCTTCATCCCGATCGCTGCCTGCGCCGCGGCAAGATTGATTCTTGATGAAAGATATGCGGGAACCGTGGCTTTGGTGAGCGGTTGCAACGCGCGCAATGCCTCCGGGAAGCGGCCCTCGGCAATCGCCACCCTTGCCATATTCACTCTTGATAACAAGAGCACTTCGTTGTTTTTGGCCCGGGTGGCAAGCGGGATTGCTGACTGGTAAAACTGGGCGGCACCCTTGAAGTCGCCCCGGTAAAAGGCAAGATCACCCCGGGTATTCAAAATACTGGCGAGTAAGGCATCGTTTTTCAACACTTGCTGAATCTTCGTGGCATCATCAAGTGGGGCCGCGGCTTCATCACCCCGGCCGGCACGGGCCAGAGCGCCCGCAAGATCGTTAAGGGCCCCGGCCATATCGAGCCCGTTTTCCCCCTGTGCACGAAACTCCTTCACTGCATCCTGCATTGACTTCACTGCCGCGCCGAATCGTCCCTGGTACTCAAATACCAAGCCGATCTGACGCGAAATGACCGCATCCTCCGGCGCGTCGCCGGCCTTACGCGCAAGCTCCAAGGCCCGCATCAGCGCATTCATTGCCTGGTCGTACTGACCCGTCGTCGTATACGCCTCACTCAAGCTCTCGAGCGTATCTGCGATATCGCCGGGGACACCCAGCTTCTCCCGCAACTGCAACGCTTGCTGGGAGTAGGTAAAGGCGTTGTTGGTGTCTCCCATCGCAAGGTAGACGCCCGCAATACTCTGCAGACAGCGCGATTCATAGCTCTCGTCGCCGGTCTCTCTCTGGATCTGCAAGGCCTGCTTGTAAACATCCAGCGCCTGGTCGAATTTGCCCAGATCATAGTAGGCCGAACCCATGTTTGTAAGGGTATTAGCCATTTCATCCTTCATGCCGATTTCGCGCAACAGGGTTAGCGCCTTGTTGTAGCTGGCAAGGGCAGCATCCGGCTTTCCGCCGGTCCACTGAAGAGCGCCCATCTCGTTCAGTCCAGCAGCTACCGCCCGCTTCTGACCGATCTTTTCGTTGATCGCGATGGAGTCCTGGTAGTTGCGCAATGCCTCATCCGGCTTATTCAGCAGGCGGTAGGAGATGCCCATGGAGAGAAGCATCAGTGCTTGTTGTTCCTGATTGTCTACCTGGATAGCCAGACTGGATCCCCTGGTAAGCGCGTCGAGGGCGGCCTGCGGATTGCCGGTTAGGTTATCGACGACTCCCAGACTCCAAAGGGCCTTGATATTTTTTGGATCGGATTGCAGCACGCTGGTGAAGGCGGCGCGCGCCTTGTCGTACTCGCCATTCTGCAGGTAGAGGCTGCCCAGCTCGTATTGCACATCGACATCCCCGGGCGAGCTCTTGGCGAGATTTTCGTAGGCCTCGATGGCTTTCTTGTTGTCTTTCATGATCCGCGCGTTGCTGGCGGTGATCAGATATTTCTCGGGCAGGGGCAGTTCCTGATTGTGAGCGAGATCGACTGCGCGAATAGAGGATTGCTCGGCATCGCTCTGAAAGCCCAGTTGCGACTGCGCATCCGCCAGCCGGGAAAATGCAAGGGCAAACTTGGGATCCTGGTCGGTAGCTTCCTGCAGGAGCTTGAGGGCATCGATATATTTGCCCGCGCGCATCAGCGCCGAACCCTGGTCGTATTCGCGCAGCGCATCGACGGAGGTTGAATTGGGCTTGAAGGACTGGGCCTTCAACTCCTCCACCACATCGGCGGAAAGGGAGAGGTTCTTGCGCACGGAGTCGGCCAGGCTATCGATGGCCGCGGGTAGATCTTTCTCCATCGCCTGCGCCTTGACCGGCACACTCTGATCGTGGGCAAGGTCGCGGATGGTCGCGTTGATGACGATCTGGTCGCCGAACCGCGCGTATTGGCCGGAGACAACAACATCGGCATTGCTGAACTGGGCCACACGGCGCAGCGTATCCGGATCCACCGTGGTCTCGGGGCCCACGCGCAGGTCAGAAAGAACCTGGTGCAGGCGGTCCGTCGGCACCGCATGCAGATGGGCCGACTGGCCGATGTCGGTGCTCAGCATGTCGGCTACGGTGGAGCCTATCCAGTCATCCTTGGCATCGCCCGAGGTGTTACGGAATGGCAGGATGGCCAGCGATCTCGCCTTGACGGTTTGTACCTCCTGTTTTGCCTCCGGGGCCGATGGGTTCTTAGGCCGGGTGAGGAAGTAGGCCAGGGTCCCTACCAGCAGCAGCACCAGGGCAGCCACGCCGGCAAGCAGCGGCTTATTCTCTGCCGCCCAACGCTGCGGGCCTGGCCGCAAGCGGGCGGCGATAATGCCCGACTTGCCGGTGCCCGACCACAGTTCCAAATCCGCCAGCAGTTCGGAGGCGGATTGGTAGCGGAGGGTGAGATCGCGCTCCAGGCATCGGCTCACGATCTGACTCAGGCCAGCGGGAACAGTGTTGTCCAATTCAGAGACGGGAACTACGCGCTCCTGGGTTCGTTTGATCAGGCTGGCCACGGGGCTGTCGGCGCGAAACGGGGTTTGACCGGTCAACAACTCGTAAAAGATAAGGCCCAGGGAAAAGATATCGGAGCGTTGGTCCAGGTTATGGGCCAGCGCCTGCTCGGGCGACATGTACTCCATGGTGCCGACCATGGCGCCGGTCTGCGTCATTCGCTCGCCTTCGAGGGTCTTGGCCAGACCGAAGTCCATGACCAGGATGCGGCCGCCCTTTTCCCACATGATGTTCTGGGGCTTCAGGTCACGGTGGATTACACCTACGTTGTGAGCCGCCTCGAGAGCCCGGCACACCTGCTCGATGACCTCGACTGCATCTTTAGGAGTAAGCTTGGTCCGCTGATGGAGGAGGTGGGCGAGATTTTCGCCCTCGACATACTCCATGGTGATGAACTTTATTCCCTCGGCTTCACCTAGGTCGAAAATACGGACGACGTTGCGGTGGGTGACCTGGGTGGCGAGGATCAGTTCCTGCTTGAAGCGGTCGAGGATCGCGCGGTTACGAGCCAGGTCGGGGCGAATGACTTTGAGCGCGACCACGCGCCCGAGCTCGACATCCCTGGCTTTATAAACGGCGCCCATGCCGCCTTCGCCCAGCAGGCGGAGCACTTCATAGCGCTGGGCCAGCAGGTGGCCGGGAGCCAGATCCGCTTGTCCCGGCTGGGTGTACTCGCCCGGCATGGTTGGTGACGACATGGGGTCCAGCTGGGTTGGACTGTCGTCATATCTTGAAGTGACCGGGGCGCCGAAGATGGTGTCGGCATCGCTGGGCAGGTGAGCGCCAGCGGACGAGCTTTCGCCCTTCAACGGGGTGCGGATCCCGCCATTGCCCGGTTTGGAGGCGTCGTACCCGGGAGGATTTCCTCCTTGTTCTGGCATGGCTCAGCGGCCCCAGCTCCGCAAAACGTGCACAGCTTTTCCTGCGGTGGTAGATACCCCGCAGTATATAGTGCCGCAAGATACCTCGCTGTGTCTGGACCCGGAGGGACGGCTGAAAGTAGCCCAGTCCTGCAGAACATCACCTGACTCCACCGCCAATCCCTTGTTGCAAAGACGCGTATTCCGCCTTCGCTTGCTTCAGGGTAGGGATGTCAGGATCAGCGTCTTTCCAAAGCACCAGAAATTGTTCGTAAGATGCCCGCCCCTTAACCGTATCTCCTGACAACACATACGCGCGACCCAGTTGAAGACGCGTGAGCGCGCCGATCGGTTCATTGAGAACCAGACCTCGATGGGCGACAATTTTTAGAAATTCGGCGGCTGCTTCGGCGCCGCGATGCGCGGCGAGATAGGCTTCCCCGCGGACGTACACCGGATATAAGTTGGGCCAGTTGTAATAGCTGTACGCGGGAAGATTAAGGTCACAAGCTGTGGCAGAGACAAGCGCATCGAGCGCCTGCTGCGGCCGCAAGCGCATGAGCTCGAGCCTGGCACGGAGTGTCGGCAGATAGTTGCATTGGACGATGGTGTCTTCAGGGAACCTACTGGCCACTGCGGAGGTCAACGCTTGCGCGCGGTTCAGATCTCAAGAATACGTAACCGCCAGAGCGATACCATAATCCAGGTCTCTGCCGCCGGAGTATCTCCCAGCGTTCATGGCTTGTTGTAAGGCTCGATCCGGATTCCCGAACAAACCTTCCCGAACTGCAAAAGCAGCATAGTATTGCGCGCTGCTTTCCTTTTGTCCGGCCCGTACTGCCGACTCTGCTGCGCGCTCCGAAAGACTACGGGATTTTTCCAACTGACCGAAATACGCAGCCGTATCCGCATCCAGGGCCAATACCTGATCTTCGATTCCAGGCTTGCCGGCAACCGATGCAACTTGCCTCGCCATCTCGATGCGATCGTTCCGGTAGAAGGCTATGCTGTAGTTGAGCGCAGCCAGATTCCCATCCAGGCCCGCCGCGTGCGCGTTTTGCACCTGGGCCAAGGCGTCGTCCACACGGTCCATTACTAGATAAGTATTCGCTACGTCGCGGTACAAAAAACTGCTGCGCGGCGGGAGATGAAGGGCCTGCAGGTATTCGCGGAGGCCAACGTCGTACTCGCCGAGTGTTTCGGCCATATCAGCGACCGAATTGTGAGCGTATTGGCTATCCGGGTAAACTTTGGCCATCAACTCGAAGCTGCGCCGGGCTTTTGTTACATCGCCAATTGCGTAGTAATAGTAACCCCCTTCAATCAGCCACTTTTCGCGCTGGCTAACCGGCTCTCGTAACTCAAATGCCTTCTGGACGTACAGTTTGGCAGTGTTGCTCTCGCCAATGCTTCCATAGGCATCGCCCAGCGCCCAGTATGCCATCGCGAAATGCGGGTCGAGCTCAATAGCTTTTTGAAACCACGACAACGAAACCTTGTAATCAAAATCTTTGGCCTCGGCCTCAACGCCCTGGCTGTAGCATCGCAATGCCGCCATCGAAGGGGTGGTGGCGCTTACCAGGGGGGTATTGTATTGGCTAAGGCTGCTTAAGGATTCTCCCAGCTTTCCGCGCATGTCGGAGGCCAGCTTGCTCACCGCATCGAGCACGTGGTTCTTGTCGGGTGATTGTGTTTCCGCGCTGCCCAGCAAAGCGTCGCTGCCGCAATCCACCGCCCGCAGGACCAGGTCGTAACGACTGCCGATCACTGAAATAGAACCGTTCATGGCGACTGCGGCGCCATTCCGCTGGCAAACTTCACGGGTAACATCGGGTGTGAGCTCGACCATATCCGTTCGACCCATCATCCGCAGAGTGTCCTGGACTTGCTCCTCGGGCAGAACCCGCAGTTGGGGAGATTGCTCCAACTGCACCGTGAGACCCTGCTTGAGAGTTCCATCAAACACCGAATCGCCCGTTCGATTGATAAAACCACCAAGGACAATCGTGCCTTTTTCCAAAGGAGAATGGCTCCGGTGCATATGCCAGAGCAGGCCAGTCACCAGGAGAAGGAGTAGAGCGAGTGCAGCCGTGAGAATCTTCCAGCTCATCGCCCTGCGGGCTGTCTGGGAAATTGGCGGCGAAGATGCGAGAGGTGGTGGAGAAGGGAGAGTTGGCGGAGTCGCAAGAAGCTCGTTGCTGGCGACCGGTGCGATGAAACGGTATCCGCGCCGGGGAACCGTCTCGATGAACCTCGGACTGCCGGAGGTGTCGCCTAGCACGTCACGCAGCTTGTTGATCGATGTGTTTAGGCTGTTATCGAAATCGACGAAGGTGTCTGCGGACCAAATCTCGGCACGAAGCTCCTCCCGGGTCACAATCTCGCCGGGGCGCTGCACCAGCACCCGGAGAATCTCAAAGGGCTGCTTTTGCACCCGCAGGCGAACTCCTGCTTTGCGCAGTTCGCCCGCTTCCAGATCGAGCTCAAAGACTCCAAAGCGCAGGACTGTGGGGAGCGCCGCCTTCGGGACCGTCAATTGCTCCTCCCCCTCTTGAGTGCTCCTCCCCTGGTTTGGCCCACAAGTTTAGCACGGCTCCGGCACTCGGCTAAGCAAATTAGATCCCAATGTAACTTACTGTAAGAACACGACTTGTCTGGTTAGAAACAATCAAGCTTCGCTCCATTGACAGTCGGTGCGCGATTCCGCCATAAGAACTCAGCCGTCCAAAAACTCCTCCCTACGACGGTAACAAAACCCGCTTTAGAAGGAGATGAATATGTCCGCATTGCGCCGCCACGTCCTTGCCCCGATTCTCACCTGTGTGGCATTGAGCTTGACCGCTCATGCCGTCGATCTGCATTTCAACAGGAACTTCTCGCAGTTGCAGGGCGGCATGCCAGGTATGCCCGGCGCGCAAGCCGGCGCGGGTACCGTGCCGGCGCCGCCGCCTCTCGGGCCTAAGGCTCCGGGCAAAATCCGTATCGGAATTGCTCCTGCCCAGGCACAGCTCGGCCAGGGAAACAACGCCCAGTCGGACTACGGCACGCCCATCCGCAATGCCATCGTGTACACCATGAACGGCCCAGCGGTCGAGATTGCGCCGCTCGACGCCCACATTCCTATTCAACTGCAAGCCGAGGCGCAGGAGAAACAGTGCGACTACATTCTGCTTTCCCATGTCACGGTGAAGCACAGCGGTAGCAACTTTGACAAATACATGCGGATGGGAAACGCGGCCGCGAACTTCAATCCGATGGTCGCGATGACCAGAAGCATGGGCGCGTTAGCTACCCAGGCGGCGCAGGCCGCCTCCCAGGCTGCCGTCATAAGCGCACAGCAGCAAGTGGCAAGTCAGCTCTCCTCGTTCAATGGGCAGATCAAATCAAAAGACGACGTCACCGTCGACTATCAGCTCTACCCCACCGGGCAAGCACAACCGAAACTGCAGAGTTCGCTAAAGGGCAAGGCCAAATCGGACGGCGAGGACGTCTTGACCCCGCTCATCGAGCAGGAAGCGACCGGCGTGCTCACGGAGGTGACGAAGAAATAAACCCTGTGACCACCCAGGAGACAGCCTATGAGAGCCACAACACTCGTCGCGATATTGCTGTTAAGTTGCGGTCCGTTGACTGCCGAGAATCTGGAAAAGACACAGAAAAAGGAGCTGGAATCTCAGGCCAAGGCAATCATCGCGGAGGCCAAGTCGATGGAGAAATCCGGGGAACTTGCACAGGCTCGCACGAAATATGTCGAGTCGCAGGCAATGATCGAAATGAAGGATGCCGAAGCGGCGATCAAGCGCCTCGATGAGGAAATTCATAAGCGAATAAAAGATGCACTGAGTCAATCGCACAAGCTGTACGACGCCCACAAATACAAAGAGGCTGCCTTGGTTCTGGAGGAGAGTACGAAGCTGGGGAGCTTCGAGGGGGTGCTCTCCTACAATCTTGCGCTCTGCTACTACCAGCTCGGCGACCGCGACAAGTCGGTCGAGAATCTGGATGAGGCGATCACGGACACGCCCGATCCCAGAAAAAAAGAGAAGCTGCAGGAGCTGATGACATTCCTGACCACGGGTGAGAACGGCAACGCCGCCGGTCAGGATGAAACGAAACAGATTGCGCAATTCAATCGCCTGGCTGAACTTGCCGGGTTCGATGCTTCGCTCGAAGACGAGGAAGGGGCAGAGGAGGAAGCCTCGTTTTCCGAATCCGATCTACCGTCCCCGCAGCTGGTCTCGGAGAAGTCGTTCACCGGCAAAGCGCCGGCGCCGCATGCCAGCCATTCCGTTACAACGCAAAAATCGAGCATGTGTACTGCCCTCGAAGGGCTCAAGGGCAATGCCGCTGCCGGCGCCGCAGCCGTCTACGATCGCGCGAATTGTGCTGAAGTCAACGGACGTCCGACGGAAGCAATCCGCCTTCTCGAGAAATATCTGGAAATTGCTCCGCAGGCGCTCGATGCGGATGAGGTCCGCGTGCGCATTGTGGAATTGCAGTCGCTAGGGACCTTGCACGGAGAGAAGGCTAGTGAAGTCCGGCGGCATTATGCGTCGGCGTACGGCTATCTCGCAGAACGGAAATATGATCGGGCGTTAGGTGCGTTCATCAAGGCGAAAGAGCTGGCGCCGGATTTCCCGCTGACCTACTGCAAGTTGGGATTGATGTACGAAGCAATGGGGAACGTGGACCTTGCCCGGGAAAACTTTAACCATTGTGAACAGTTGAGTTCTGGTGACACCGCCAAGAGCGAGATCGACTTGCATCTCACTGCGCTCGACGCAAAAAAATCGAAATACGATGACGAGGTGGCAGAGGCGGAAGACATTCTCTCTGACTTGTTAAATCGTGGAATGAATTTGAGTTTCAATCTCGACGATAATCGCAGCGCAATACGCGCCCGCCGCGCTCGCATAAAAAACAAGAAAGATCGAAAAGACCAAAACAGGGTGGGCGGTTTTGCGGTGCCGTATCCCTATGCGCAGCAGGAATTGGCGCGTGCCGGGGAGCACCTGCAAGTTGCGCTGGGTTTGTTTCCGCTGGGAGCCGAGGCCAATGAGTTGATGGGCCTGTTCTTTCTGCAGGCCAATGACGGACGCTCCGCCATCAAGAATTTTGACGCCGTCGCCAGCCAGGGCTTACCCGCGGCCTTCTACGCGGAGATGCGCGGCCACAAACTCGACCATGCGGTGAAGTGCGAGCTGAGTCCCGACCACGTGCATCTCATCTTTCTTTCTTCTTATGACAAGAACGGCAAGCCAACCGTGCCTGCCAAGCCGGCAGGAGATGACGGCCTGGGCGATCTGAGTTTCGCGCCTGGTGACAAACGCCAGGACCATGATGCTCTCGATCTGAGCTTGAGTGACATCAAAAGGGTCGAGACCAATAAGGGCATCCTTACGGTCAAGCTCGCCAAGCAGGAATTCATGCTCGCCCCAATTTATTTGGCATCGTTCACCCCGGTGGAAGGTCCTCCGGCGCGCAGATTCGCCAATAACTACACCCGGCTTTTTATTCGCTATCCCGGCCTCGAGGATTCGAAGCTGGGGGCCGAAGGCATGACCGGCGGCGAGAAGTTCAAGATGACATATGCAATCGCCAACGATAGTTTGAATATCGCTACCAGCCTCAACCCAATCGGCTCGATCCAGGCAACGCTGAGCGCAATCTCGATTGCACGAACGATTCACGCCGCCATGGCTTCCCTCAGCGTGAGCTTCGCGTCCTGGGAGAAGAGCGTAGACGACCAGCAACGGCTTCTATCCGGCCCGTCGTTCAAGACAATTCCGAGTGGCCCGGTGACCCTGGCCTTCACCCAGGAACTGAAATAGGTACCGGTCTGATCTTGCGCAGCGGAGAATCGAATGGATCATCAAGACCACAAACTGGTGAGCATGCTGATCGTAGGTCTGATCATGGCCGCAGTCCCCGATGCGGGCTTCGGCCAGAAAGGCCCAGTATGTCCGCTGACGGACTCTCAGACGAAAAAAGCGATCGACGCCTGGGGCAAAATCGCCGCCTTCATTACGACTGAACCGCGGTGCGTGAATTGCCACGGCGGCGTCAATCCGTATATCGACGGCGTAGGTCTTGATCCCGATGATCCCATTCAGGGTGCGGGAGGGCCGGTCTCGTTTCTCGAACACGGCGGCGGGAAACAAAAGCATGAGAACACAGGGCTCATGGACCAGGGGTGCAAAAAATGCCACGACGGGATGGCGAAGCCGGGAGCGTGGATCGATATCGGCGATAAACCAGTCCCATGGCCAGAGGACTCGCCTTTGCCGAATTGGACGCTCGCTCCTCCGTTTCTTGCTTTTGTGGATAAGGATGCGACAACGCTTTGCCGTCAAATCAAAAGAGCAACGGGCACAGCGGATGAATTTCTGGGCCATCTTAAGAATGACAACGGCAAGACCAATTTTGCGGGTACGGCGTATTTGGGCAACCGCGGCCTCGGTGACGAGTCGCTCGAAGGCGAGAACGTAACACTTCAGCCACCTTCGATCTCTCACGCAGCGGTGATCAAGCTGGGCCAGGACTGGGTTGCCGCTTTGGGCGGAAAGTTTCAGGGCGACGAGGGCTGCGGCTGCGAGTTGCTACATTCCCTGTGGACCGGGCAGATCCACTACGTAAAGCAGTTCCTGGGAGACGAGGGGACCAACGAGTTGCAGGACTGGTCCAATAGCTCCCTAAACACGGTCACACTTACAGTGCACAACGGCGTTGGAACCATGCAAGGCGGGCTCAAGCAGAAAAGCCAATCCCAAACACGAATAAGAGTAGCCACCGGCGGCGGCGGCGTTACCCATCGCAAGGACGGAAGCGATCTTGAGGAGACGACCGGGGAAGGGACAATTCCGGTAACGCTTGAGATCGCTACCTATAATGCCGGCGGTACTTACGCGATTAACCTGGGCTCCGTCAACGGGAAAGACGGAATGTCCCTACCTCCTCAAGGGACGGCGAAGAGAAGGTGGACTCAGTGTTCTAGACAATTGCAAGAGTGGGGAAACGGACTCCGCCTACATACCAAGCCTGCCGTCCCTCGACCCGCTATCGGGAAAACTGGAGGATCCCAATCACATCCGGGCTAATTACTTCGACAGAAAAGAGCATCAAGGGTACGGCAAAAACGGTGTGATGATCGAGACGATGACCGTCGATTTGTGGCGATCGGGCAGCTCGAAATGAAAGAGGAATTTGGACGGTGAAAGTTTTGCTGTCGCGCATTCCCCATAATCAACCTTCGCGATGTTCATTTGCTTCCTCAACTTGCCGCAGGCAAATTGAGTTGCTCCCTATGAACAAGCGGCGCTTCCGGTCGGGTTGGGTGCTGGTCGAGTGAACAGCAGGTCCCTGCGCTTCGCTCCGGTCGGGACGACAAATTCATTGCACCCGAGAGATTGAACAGCAGATCCCTCGGCTTCGCTCCTAAATGACACAGGGAGGGGGGACGATGGGTTTAGTGCCGCGCCTCCGGCGCTCGTATCGTCTTCGGATCTATTTCCCAGCCCTTCCGGGCTGGGCTCACGTTTGGCAGTCGGCCCTCTGGGCCTCGCATCCATGCCGATTTTGCACTGTCATTTCTCCCTCAACTTGCCGCAGGCAAGTTAGCTGCTCCTAATAACACGGAGCGGACGGTGCGGCCGCAACAACCCCACTCAAGCCAAAAGAAGGCTTGAATGGGGCACCCAGGGTTTCGTGGCTAATGCAGAGCCGTGTCATTTCTCCCTCAACTTGCCGCAGGCAAGTTGACATGCCCGGGAAGGTTGCTGGACAGAAGATGTTTTTCGATGAGCGAACGCCGTAGGCGCGGCACCAAACCCTCAACCTTAGCGACCACCAAGTGCCGAAGACCGAACCTCGATCAACTTCGGTAGAACATCCCCTAGCTCCACCGCCGGGCCGCCGGGGCGCCCAAATGCGAAATACACCTTCCGGTAAAGCTGGTAGAGCTCCTCATACACGGCCACAGCTTGGGTCTCTGGCTCATAGGTCTTGTGCGGCAGGCACATCTTCGCCTGCGCTTCTTCGACCGACGAAAAGGCGCCTGCAGCCAACAGAGCAAAAATGCCGGAACCGAGGCTGGTCGGAATCCCGTCAGGCACCAGCACTGGTTTCCCCAGAACATTGGCGTAAACCTGGTTGAGCACAGGATTATTTTGCGGTACCCCGCCCGCGTTAATCACTCGCTCCACCGGCACTCCGTATTCGCCCAAGCGCTCGAGAATGATGCGGGTGTGAAAGGCCGTGCCCTCGATCGCAGCGAACAACTCATCCTGCGCGGTGTTGACCAGGTTCCAGCCCAGGGTGATGCCGCCCAGCTCCGGGTTGACCAGGATCGTACGATCCCCGTTGTCCCAGCTCAGCCGCAGCAGGCCCGTCTGTCCGGGCCGATAGCTTTCCAGCCCGCGGCTCAACTCCGCGACCTTCACGTTGGCGCGGCGCGCAATCGCTTCGAAGATGTCGCCGGTGGCCGACAGCCCCGCTTCAATGCCGGTATAGCCGGGATGCACGCTGCCCGGAACCACCCCGCACACGCCTGGGATTAGCGTGGTCTTCTGTTGCATCGCCATGATGCAGGTTGACGTCCCGACTACGTTGACCACGTCGCCCTGTTTGCACCCTGCACCGATCGCGTCCCAATGGGCATCGAAGGCGCCTACGGGAATCGGGATGCCGGCCCGCAAGCCCATCTTCTCCGCCCACGCAGGCGCAAGATGACCCGCCAGCTTGTCGGAGGTGTGGTACTCCCCGGCCAGCTTTTCGCGGATGCCGTCCAGCAGCGGGTCCACGCTGGAGAGAAAGGCTTGGGAAGGCAGCCCATCCCACTTGGGATTCCACATCCACTTGTGACCCATGGCGCAGATGCTGCGCTTCACCAGTTTGGGATCGGTAATACCAGAGAGAGTCGCCGCCACCATGTCACAGTGCTCGAAAGCGCTTGCCAGCCGGCCCCGCTTCTCCGGGTTGTGGCGCAGCCAGTGCAGCAGCTTGGCGAATCCCCACTCGTGGGAGTAGACCCCGCCGCACCACTCAATTGCTTCCAGGTGCTCGCTGTGGGCGAGCTGTGTAATCTCCTGCGCCTCACCCTTGGCGCGATGGTCGCACCACAGGTAGTAATCGTCCAGCGGCTGCAGAGCGGCGTCCACCGGCACCACGCTCGAGCCGGTGGTATCGAGTGCGATCGCCTCCACCTGCTCCCCTGAAATCCCGGCCTTAGCCAGCACTTCGCGCATGGCGCTGACCAGCGCATCCATCTGGTCCTGGTGTGACTGGGTGGCGAAATCGGGGTCTTCCCGCTTGCGCTTCAGCGGATAGGAGGCCGAGGCAGTGGCCAGCCCAGACTTCCCCACCCGCCCGCTGTCAAAAAGCGTGACCCGAACACTCAGCGTGCCAAAATCCACTCCTGCGACGATCGCCACGCCTTACCCCTTGATCAAGGAAACATCCAACTCGAGTTTGAGATCGTCGCCAATCAAAAATCCGCCGCTCTCAAGCGCCGCATTCCAGGTAAGCCCGAACTCGCTGCGCTTGATTTTGGTGACCGCGGAAGCGCCTATCCGCGCATTGCCCCACGGGTCTTTTTCTTCCCCGGTCGGACCTTCGACCTCCAGAGAGACCTCTTTCGTCACTCCATGAATCGTCAGGTCGCGTTTCACCAGCGAATCGCCGTCGGCCTCTTTGCTGATCGTCTTGCTCTTGAAGGTAATGCTGGGGTATTTCTCCGCGTCCAGAAATTCTGCGCTCTTCAAGTGCCCGTCCCGGGTCGCATCCGTAGTGCTGAGACTATTTACGTCGATGACCACGTCGATGCTCGACCCGCTGAGATCCTCCGGATCGTAGACAACCGTGCCTTGTACGCTGGTGAATCCGCCTCGAACATTGGTGATCATCATGTGGCGCACGATGAAGTGCGCGCTGGAGTGGGCGGGATCGATTTTGTAATTCGTCTTCACAGAGAGCTCCCCATTAGTTTTCCAGATCGTGGTTATACATGCTCCACCCTAGATAACGGGTGGCCGCTTCGTGGACGGAACTGGCCACCTGCGAGAAATTAGCCGCGACATGGTGTTCGAAGCCCTGCTCGCAGATCAGCCGCAGCAGTTTCTGCAACCGGGGAATTTTGGCAACGCCGGCGCCGCCAAAGGTTTCCAGTGGATCGTTGGTGAACTCTCCCTGCCCGACGTATCCCCTGATCTTGCCGTGGAAGTCGTCGGTGGAGAATCGCACATAAGTCATGGCCCCGGCCTTAACCCGGCCAACGCAGGTGCCGAAGGTATTCTCCTTGCCCACCGTGCCCGCGATGATCGCCTGAAAGTCCATGATGACGTCTTTAAAGAAGTGCTTGGGCAGGTTGGAGCAGTGGAAGCAGACGCACTTGTCGGGATCGGAACCGTAGTTGTTGTTCCAATCCAGGAGCGCGCTGGGTGTCTCCGAGGCCAGCGCCAGGGCATGCATGCTGATGGTCCCGCAAATATCCACCTCGCAGGCGCTGGGGAACAGGTTGTCGCTCATCATGCTCATCACCGTGCAGGGCACCACGCCGAAGTATTCCTCGAGCGAAGTCCAGCATTGGATGGCGCTTACCGTGCAATAGGTCTGCTGCATCCATTGCTCGATCACCACCCCCAGCTTGGACATCTTGATCAGTGCGGCCAGGGGGATATTGTTGGTCGACACATAGGATTGGATGGCTGCGAGCTTGGCCTGGACGCTATCGTCGTTGTCTTTGAGCCGTTCGATCCGGCCCAGCACTTCGGAGAGGTCGAGCGTATCCACCGAGATGCCGCTTCGCTCCAGCAGCTTCTCGCTGTAGCGAACCGTGTTGAAGGCCGCGGGGCGCGCGCCGATTGCGCCTACCCGCAGATTGGTAAACCCGCGCACCACCCGGCAGACCGATGAGAACCAGGCCAGATCCTTGCGGAAAGCATCCGAATCCGGCTGCACCGTGTGCTGCTCCGTCAGTGAGTAGGGAATGCCGTACTGCATCATGTTGTTGCAGGCCGACATCTTTCCGCAAAAGCTATCCCGGCGGTGGGAGATCTTCATATCGGCGGCCCGGTCGGGAGTCGCCTGTACCAGCACCGGCACCTTCAAGGTAGAGAGCCGCAGGGCATCGACAATCCCCCGCTCTTCGCCGAAGTTCGGAAGTGTAACAATCACGCCGTCAATCTCGTCGCGGTGCTTGCGGAAGAGATCGCCGCACAGGCGTGCTTCTGTCGGCGTCTCGACCGCGCCGAACTTGGATTCTTCCGGCGTCAGGGCGATGGTGCGGATACCGTCCGCGGCCAGCACTCTGAGTATCTCTTCGCGGCCCGTCTTGGCCAGCTGGTCAGGGAAGAACCCGCGATTGCCGACAATCACGCCAAACGTCATTTGTTTCGCCATTGCTATTTCCTTCGCTTGTCAGCCACGTGCCGGGGACGAAAGCCGATGGTGTAAACCAGGCCGATTACCGTGAGCAGCCCGCCCCACCAGATTGGCGCATGCAGATTGCTCAGCACCGGAGGCTGGGGCAGCGGGTGGCCCACTTCCCAGATGCCGGTCGAGAGAATCACCACGCCATAAGCCAGCAGCAGCACGCCGGCGAACCACCAAATGGAAAAAGACTCCCGCATCGGATTGGCTCCTTACCAGAAGATGACATTGAGAATGATGAAGCCTGCGGCAACAACGCCTGCCCACACGATAGGCTTCTGATACCAGTGGTCGTCGTGTTCCTTAGGCAGGACAGAAGCGCCGTAGACCAGCCCCTCCAGTTCCGCCACCGGGCGGGGCTTGGTCATATAGCTGACCACCACCGTCACCAGCACGCAGGCCAGCCACGCCCATAAGGCGCGGTAAACATCTTCCGCCAAATGCTTGGCGTCCGGGGAAAGCGCGACGTAGCGCAGGGCGTGCGGATCATTCTTGACCCAAAGCCAGAGGCTAATGGACGTCACCGTACCCGCCAGCAGTCCCCAAAAGCCGCCCTCCTTGGTCGCCCGCTTCCACAGCATGCCCAGGATCACGGTGCCAAACAGCGGCGCGATGAAGAAGCTGAACAGTTGCTGCACGTAGTCCATGATGCTGGCTGCGTGCTGCACCAAATACGCGGTGCCGACCGAGATCAGCACACCGATCAGGGTGCTCCAGCGGCCCATGGCGACATAGTGGCGGTCGGTTGCTTTCTTGTTGAGAAAGGCGCCATAAATGTCATACGTCCAAACGGTCGAGAATGCGCTCACGTTGCCTGCCATTCCCGACATGAAGCCGGCGATCAGCGCAGTCACGCCCAACCCCAGCAGGCCGGGCCCGCAGTAGCGCACCAGCATCAGCGGCAGAACGTCGTTGAAGCTGTGCTGGCCAGTCTGCACCGCCACGTCTTGCGGCACCAGGTGAAAGGGCAGCACGGACAGGGCCAGCAGCCCGGGCAGGATCACGATGAAAGGCACCGCCATCTTGAACGCCGCGCCGATGACCGGGGCCAAGCGTGCGGAACGTATGCTATCTGCCGAAAGAACCCGCTGTACCACCAGAAAATCCGTCGTCCAATAACCAAAGCTGACCACGAAGCCCAGGCCGAAGACGATGCCGAACCAGTTCACACCCATGGGGTTGCTGTTGAAGTGGCCCAGGGTCGACCAAAGGTGCACATAATCGGAGCGGCCCAGATTAACGGCGATTTGCTGCCGCAGGTTGCTCCAGCCGCCTACTTCTATCAGGCCCAGAATGGGCACCAGCAAAGCTCCCGCCCAGATGAGCAGGAACTGGAGAATCTCGTTATAAATCGCCGACTTGAGTCCGCCCAGGGCAACATAAACGGCTACCGTGACCGAAGAGACCCAGATGCTGAAGTTCAGATCCCAGCCCAGCACCACCTTCATCACAATGGCCATCGAGTACATGTTGATTCCGCTCATGAGGATGGTCATGAACGCGAAGCTGATCGCCGACAAGGCCCGTGCCCCGTCTCCGTAGCGCAGTTTGAGATATCCAGGAACGGAGTGGGTCTTAGAAATGTAGTAGAACGGCATCATGACAATGCCGAGAAACAGCATGGCCGGAATGGCCCCGATCCAGTACCAGTGCATGGCCAGGATTCCATACTGGTAGGCGGATGCGGCCCAGCCCATCAGCTCCAGCGACCCCAGGTTGGCGGAGACGAAGCTCAGACCTGCGATCCACGCGGTCATCTCGCGCCCCGCCATAAAGAAGTCTTCGCTGGTATTCGAAGATCCCCGCAAATAAAAGCCGATGAAGACCACGATCACGAAATAGATCGCGATCACCAGCACGTCGATCCAGTTCAGGCGGGCGAGCTGGGTGGTAACAGTTGCCGCCAGGGCCCCCGTTCGGGGAAGAAAGCTGGTTGCCAGGTCTATCCCCATAGGTCAGCGTTTCTCCTGTCCGTAGGTTGCGTTAGCGCCGTGTTTACGAAAGTAGTGCCGATCCAGCAAAGCCCGGGAAACGCCCGGACAGTCGTGCCGCAGATTGGCCGTAAAGTAGGCCATGCGGGCGACCGTTTCCAGAACGGCAGCGTTGTGGGCCGCTTCGAGCGGCGTTTTTCCCCAGCAGAAGGGCGCATGGCCTGCAACCAACACGGCCGGAGTGGCATGCGGGTCGAGACCCTCAAAACGACGGGTAATGGCAATTCCGGTATTGTGAACGTAATCTCCGCCAATCTCCTCCGCGGTCAGCTCTTCGGTCACCGGGACGGGACCGTAGAAATAATCCGCGTGAGTGGTTCCATAGGGAGGGATTTCCCGCCCCGCCTGGGCCCATGCCGTAGCATATTCGGAGTGCGTATGGGCTACCCCTCCGACGCCGGGAAATGCCTTGTAAAGAAGAAGATGCGTCGCCAGGTCGGACGAAGGCTTCAGCCCGCCGTCAACCACCTTGCCGTCCAGATCGGTAACCACCATGTCGGAGGGCGCCAGCACCGCGTAGTCCACCCCGCTGGGTTTGATCACCACCAGCCCGCGGCTGCGATCGATGCCGCTGGCATTTCCGAATGTAAAGAGAACCAGCCCCTGGCGAACGAGTTCCAGATTAGCTTCGAGCACCTGCTGCTTCAGTTTGTCCAGGGCGCCTGTGTCGCTCTGGCGATGCTCGGTGGCATGGGGCATAGGGATAAGCACTCGGCGGAGCCGCCTGTGGCAACCAACAAAATAACAGACGCGGCACGGAAACGTTTACTGGCGCTCCCTGACCTTAGGAGACTCAGGCACACTGCGTCAAGCGGAAGCTGTCTAACCGGCTTTGGAGGCGGGGGGATGTCTGAGAGGTGTCTGCTGAGGGGTCTTGCGGACGGCCTGGCTTTCCGGGCCTAGCTCAGGGGATGCCAGAGGGCTTCCCCATATCGCCCGGACGGCCTTGCCGAAGGCGCCGTATTCTTTGATCCCGGTTAGGGAGAGCTCGATCACTACCCAGCGATCTTCCAGGATCTTAGTTTTGGAGTGGTAAGCAGTTTGCCAACGGTCGAATTCCGATCCCGCGTTCTGCCGCAGGTATCGCCACATCTCCCCGTCGGCCGCGCCGCCGTAGGCGCTGGCGACCAGCACTGGCTGGTGATCCGGCCAGCCGTGCTCCACCGCGTGCGCCACCATAGCTCCACCGCGGATCATGCGGGTGATTTCCAGCTCGGCTTCCCTGAGGGTGCGGGCGATCACATTAGCCTGGACGTCTTGTCCGATGTATGCCCGGCAAAAGTAACCGAGGTGCTGTTCCATAAGTCACCTGAGATAAGCTACGCGATCTTGCCTGCGCTGGGAAGAGAGAAAAAAACACAGAGGTTACGTTTGGTCACTGCCTTACGCCGCCGCCAGCTCTCTATTGTTGTTGCTGTTGCATTTGCTGGAGATGCAGCAGCTGGGCGGGCGCCGGCGGAGGCTCCTGGGCCCTTTCCACCAGAATAGACCAATCTTCCGGAACCGGCATATCCCTGTCAAGGGGCGGCATGTCGACGTACTTCGATACCTTCACCGCCACGTACAGCTCGCTCTCTTTGCTGCCGCGGTAGGTACCGCGGGTTGGCGGTACATCCTCGTAATCCCTTCCCAAGGCGGTGCGTATGTACCGGTTGTGGGCCAGCAGGTTGTTGGTGGGGTCGAACCCCACCCACCCCACCTGGGGCAAAAAGGCCTCCACCCATGCATGGGTGGCGTCTGCCGTAGATCGATCGGCATTCTCCTGGCCATGATAGAGATAGCCGCTCACATATCGGCAGGGAATCCCCACGTGCCGCACCAGGGCAATCATGGTGTGGGCAAAGTCCTGGCATACGCCCTTTCTGCTTTCAAGCGCCTCCTCAATAGGAGAGTTGGCGTGGGTGCTGCGCGGCACGTAGTCGAACCAGTGATAGAGCGAGGCGTTCAACTGCCGCAACAGCACTAATGGGTCGTCGCGCCGGCGCACATCCAGTAATTTCGCCAAATCGAGCAAAGCGGGTGATGGTTTAGCAAACTCGCTCGGCAGCAGCATCTCGGAAAAATCCCCCAGAGCGACCAGGGAGTCCAACTCATTCCACGCTCCGGGCCGAAGCGACTGCGGCACCTGTGGCAGTGGCTGTTGTTCCACCAGTGCCTCCGCCACCATCACCAGTTGCGAATGCTCTCCCGGGATATCGAAGTGGTGCACGTTGTTGCCCAGGTGATCGCGATACGAGAAGACGCGGCAACGCGGGCTTACGGACAAGGAGAACGACAGGCACCGTTGATTGTTGTCGCTGCGCGGGTGCATGCGGGCTTCCATGACGCTTTCGCTTACCACGTCCGCGTACAGAAACTTGGTCAGATGCCGTATCTGATAAAAATCCATCGCCTGTTGAGCTCCCCTGCTGTCACAAGTATTTTTACTTCCCGCCGCGGAAGCAAATAAAACGTGATTTCCTTCAGTTTGGTTGCTGGTTGAGTGAAACTGCAGATCCCTCGGCTTCCCCGGATTTCCTGTTGAAGTTGGTGGCTTTGACGAACTTCATGCGCCTTTCCTTGATGAAAGGCGCACACTTGGCCCTGTCTTGTGCTGCGTGGCAGGAAATCCGGGTTCGCTCGGGATGACACAGCGCGGTTTAGTGCCGCGCCTCCGGCGCTCGGATCCTCTTCGATCGATTTCCCAGCCCTTCCGGGCTGGGCTGACGTTTGGCGGTCGGCCCTCCGGGCCTTGCATCCATGGTGATTTTTGCCGTGTCATTTCTCCCTCAGCTTGCCGCAGGGCAGTTAGGTGCTCGGGATGACAAAGCAGGCTTCCGGTCGGGTTGGGTGCTGGTCGAGGAAACAGCAGGTCCCTCCACTGCGCTTCGCTCCGGTCGGGATGACAATTCGTTTGTGATACTCACATTCCCTATAATCAACCTTCGCGTCGTTCATTTGCCGTAGGCGCGGCTCTCCCAACCTACATAGCTAGAGCCGCTTGCACTGAGTATTGGATGTAAAAACGGTAGATCAGGTCATGCGTCTGCCGGCACTGCTTGAGAATGTTATGCAAATACGCCCCTGCATCCTGGGCCAAAATGTCGGTGACCTCGACGAAGCTCAGCGAGGCCTGCAACCTGCCGGAAACTCTGGTCAGCTCATCGACCGGCTGCCTTCCGCTGGATTGCTGTATCGCGACCAGCGCCTGGCGCAGGCAATCGACCGCGTACCTGAGCGAATGCGGAAACTGCGGGTTCAGCAACAGAAATTCGAGGATCTGGTCCGCGGTAAGGTCGGCAGTGTAAACCTTGCAGTACGCTTCGAAGGCCGTGCAACAACGCAGCAAGCCCACCCATTCCTGGTATTGCAGCCCCTCGGAGGCTACTTCCGGCGTGCTGAGAATCTCCGACTGGTACAGATCCAGGAGATTTGCAGTAGCCGCAGCCCGCTCCAGGTACCGGCCCATCTGAATAAAATGCCACTCCTCGCCATGGCTCATGGTGGTATCGGTGACGCCCTGGAAAAGGTGAAGTCCGTCAATCACCGCGGGAAGAAAATCGGCTAGCCGGGTATTCAATCCGTACTCGGAATGTGGCTGTATCACCCAGTGGTACATGCGGTTCAACTGCTGCCACTGCTCCGAGCTGATCTCGTCGCGCACCTGGCGGGCGTTTTCCCGTGCCTCGATCAGGCAGGAAGTCACCGAGGCACCGATTTCCGCGTCAAAAGTCAGCGAGTGAACCAGCTGGTAATAGTCGTTTTGCCAGCTCACGCCCTGAGGATTGCCCAGAGCGGCCAAAACCCGCTTCCATCTGCCCTCCGCGCTAGTGCTGGACTTGTCCAGCATGAGGCCCATGTTCACATCGAGCATGCGCACGGTATGCTCGGCGCGCTCCAAGTAGCGGCTCATCCAATACAGACTGTCTGCAACGCGAGAAAGCATGTGCCCTCAAAACTAGTCGTTTAAGACCCAGGTATCTTTACTGCCCCCGCCCTGCGACGAGTTCACTACCAGCGAGCCCCGGCGCAGAGCCACCCTGGTTAGCCCGCCAGGAACGATTCTGACCTTATCGCCGTACAAGATGTACGGCCGCAGGTCCACGTGCCGCGGCTCGATGCCGTTCTCCGTCAGGCAGCCAGCACGGGAGAAATCGAGCGTGGGCTGGGCGATATAGTTGCGCGGGTTGGCTTCAATCGCCCGCTTGAACTCCTCCCGCTGCTCGGCGCTGCTGTGCGGTCCTATCAGCATCCCATAACCGCCCGACTCCCCGACCGCTTTCACCACCAGCTTGTCCAGATTCTCGATGGCATAGCTGCGCTGTTTCGGGTCGGTCATCAAATAGGTTTCCACGTTGTTCAGGATCGGTTCTTCGCCCAGGTAGTAGCGGATAATGGCGGGCACGTAGGCATAGACCGCCTTGTCGTCGGCGATGCCGGTTCCGAAAGCATTGGCCAGGGTCACATTGCCGGCGCGGTAGGCATTGAACATGCCGGCCACTCCAAGAATGGAATCGGAACGAAACGCCAGGGGGTCGATAAAGTCGTCGTCCACCCGGCGGTAGATCACATCGACGCGCTTCAGGCCGGCGGTGGTGCGCATGTAAACCACGTTGTCGTGGATCACCAGGTCGCGTCCTTCCACCAACTCGATGCCCATCTGCCGGGCGAGGTAGGTGTGCTCGAAATAGGCGGAATTGTAGACACCGGGGGTCAACAGCACGATCGAAGGGTCGTGGCGTCCTTCGGGCGCCAGCGAGCGCAACGTGCTCAAAAGCAGCTGCGTGTAATGCTCAATCGGCTGCACTCCGTAATCCCGAAAAAGCTGGGGAAATGTCCGCTTCATTACGCGACGGCTGGTCAGCATGTAGGAGACGCCGCTCGGCACCCTAAGATTGTCTTCCAGGACGACGAATTCTCCGTTGCTCAGGCGAAGCAGATCTGTGCCCGTGACGGTGATATAGACATTCCGCGGCACCTGCAGCCCGCGCATTTCCCGGCGAAACTGGCGGCAGCTGTACACGATTTCGCGCGGCACATGGCCGTCGTTGAGGATCTTGCCTTCGTTGTAAACGTCGTGCAGAAACAGGTTGAGCGCTGTGATTCGCTGGGTAAGCCCCTTTTCCACATGTTGCCACTCCGCGGCGGTGATCAGGCGCGGCAACAGATCGTAGGGAAAGATTTTTTCCGTTCCCTCGCCGTGCCCATACACGTTGAAAGTGATGCCCTGGGTAAGGAACGAAAGGTCAACCGAACGCTTGCGGCGCGCGATCTCGTCCGGCGGAAGGTTCAGAAATGTCTCCAGCACAGAGGCGTAATGCGGCCGTACCAGCCCGTCCTCGGTGAACATCTCGTCATACGTGTTGTCCAGGACGTAGTCCCGCAACAGCGGATTGGCGAAGGTGCTGGGGCGGGCTAGTTCCATTTGGCCATCACTGTCTGAATCCTGCGGTAGCTTCGGCCACCTCGTCGCTGACCACATTGAAGTTGGTGAGGCTGGCGATACCAAACGAGGTAGTGATGGCCACGTCTGAGGCATCCCGGCCCACCGCCATCAACACCCGGCCAATGCGAGGATGGTTATGCCGCGCGTCCACCGTCCACCAGCGGTTTGCCAGGTAGACCTCAAACCAGGCGCTGAAGTCCATGGGAGTATAGGTCGGCGGTATTCCAATATCTCCCAGGTATCCGGTCACATAGCGCGCCGGTATGTTCAGGGCGCGGCAAAAAGTCACTGCCAGGTGTTGAAAGTCGCGGCACACGCCCACCCGCTCGGTGAAAACATCGAGAGCGGTCTTGGTAGAGCGGGCATGCTGGTAGCCGAATGCCACCTTGGCATAAACCCAATCGCAGATTGCCCGCACCCGGCTCCAACCTGGCGCCACGTTGCCAAACAACTCCACAGCGACATTCGAGAGTCGATCCACCTCGCAGTAACGGCTGTTCAACAGATAGATCAGCGTCTCGTTGGGCAAATCCGCAACCGGATGCTCGGTCGCATCGAGCGGTGTAGGGTCTTCCAGGCCGGAGTCTTGAATCAGCGTGGATCCGGTTAGCCTGATATGCCCCACCGGCGCCACGAACCTGGAGCAGCGATTGCCGAAGGTGTCGATGTAACTGGTGATGGGCACACTTGGATCCAGCATCATCTCGTCGGGCTCAAGCAGATCCGGCTCCCGCGAGGGGTGCACATGAAGCATGGCGACGATGGTGACGGGGGCCGGAACGTTGAAACTGATGTCATAACCTAAGCGAATCAGCATTGTTTCCCTCGATCGAGCCCTGAAGAGCGAAGTGCCCAGGGTTTCCCCCAGGCAAGTCGACAGGAACGACAAGGTCCTTGTCGCAAAAATTATGATGCTGAAAAATTACCAGACATTCCGGATCGGTTCCCACCTCTTTCTATCGTTATACGCGTTCCGGCTGTAGCATTCATCTTGGAGAGCAATAATGACCTATTGTCTGGGCATCATGACCCGCCAAGGCTTAGTGATGGCGTCCGATTCCAGGGCCAATGCCGGCTATGACCAGGTAAACGTCAGCCCCAAGATGCACACCTTTCTGCAACCCGGGGAACGTGCCTTTGTCATCCTGACCAGCGGAAATCTGTCGCTGACCCAATCCGTGATCACCCTGTTACGCGACGATTTTGCCTCTGGAGAAGGTTTGGCCAAGGCTGAATCCATGTACGCGGCTGCGCGCGTGGTGGGTGATATGGTTCGCCGGGTCTCCGATCTTGATCGCGCCGCGCTCGAGAAAGACGACTTCAAGTTCAATATCCACCTTCTGCTAGGGGGGCAGGTCAAAGGGGAAAAGCCCAATCTTTTCCTCATTTATCCCCAGGGAAACCCCCTCAGTGTGACGGAGGGGTCTCCTTACCTGCAGATTGGCGAAGTGAAATACGGCCGGCCGATCCTAGACCGCGGCATCGAGTTTGACACCACCAGCCTGGAAGTTGCGGGCACCTACGCCTTGCTCTCGCTCGACGCTGCGATGCGCTCGAATGTGACGGTAGGGCCTCCCCTGGATGTTCTGCTCTACCAGAACGACCGGCTCGATTTCGACCGTTACCGTCGCTTTGAGGAAGATGATCCAGAGCTCGCGATGATGCATGCACACTGGGAGCAGGCCTTGCGGCACGCGGTAGAAGATCTGCCCAACCTGCACTTCGACGCGCACCCGGATTATGTGCGTGAGAACCGGGATCTACAGGTTCAATCCAGAAGCGGACGATCGGTTTAGTGCCGCGCCTCCGGCGCTCGTATCCTCTTCGATCGATTTCCCAGCCCTTCCGGACTGGGCTGACGTTTGGCAGTCGGCCCTCCGGGCCTTGCATCTATGGCAATCGCCAGTGTCATTTCTCCCTCAACTTGCCGCAGGCACCTTGAGAT
Organism: uncultured Acidobacteriaceae bacterium; assembly: GCA_963834205.1. Taxonomy (GTDB): domain Bacteria; phylum Acidobacteriota; class Terriglobia; order Terriglobales; family Acidobacteriaceae; genus PALSA-350. The sequence continues at coordinate 813,987 of CAWIBI010000069.1, forward strand.
GCTCAGGGTGACGATTTTGTGGGAGTTTTGACAAAAACATCCCAAACAAGTTACAGGATGTACCTTGACAAATCCTGGTCTTTGACGATCGAGGCCACCATGGCTCGTACGTATTCCGGGTCGATCAGGACCACCCGCTCCCTGCCCTCTGCCGTCTCCACTTCGCTCACCGGCAAAGGTACGGTAGCGCCATTTTCCGCGGCCGATGCGGCTATTTCGAGCAGCGCGCCTTCCGCCGAATGGCCTTTCATCATGTCAGGCGCCATAAAGCTGATCTCGTCCAGCACCCGCTCCATGATCGTGTGCAGCCGCCGCGCGCCGATGTTTTCCGTCGTCTCGTTGACCCGGAAGGCGAAGCGCGCCATCTCTTCCAGAGCCTCTTTGGTAAATCTCAGCTTCAGACCCTCTGTTTCAAGCAGCGCCGTGTACTGCTTGGTGAGCGATGACTTCGGCTCGGTAAGAATCCTGACAAAATCCTCCACCGTCAGCGACTGCAGCTCGACTCGTATCGGAAACCGCCCCTGCAGCTCAGGAATCAAATCACTCGGCTTGGACACGTGAAACGCACCAGCCGCGATAAACAGGATATGGTCAGTCCGCACCATGCCGTACCGGGTATTCACAGTCGTCCCTTCGACGATGGGGAGAATATCTCTCTGTACCCCCTCGCGCGATACGTCCGGACCGTGTCCACCTTCGCGGCCCGCGATCTTGTCGATCTCGTCGAGGAAGATGATGCCCGAGTTCTCTACCCGCTCCACGGCCAGCCGCGTGACCTGGTCCATGTCCACCAGCCGTGTTTCCTCTTCCTGCACCAGATACTCAAAGGCCTCTCCGACCTTCATCTTGCGCTTCTTGGTGCGCTGGCCGAAGATGTTGGGCAGCACGTCTTTGAGATTGATATCCATCTCCTCGACACCCTGGTTGGAGATGATCTCGAACGAGGGCGTGCTGCGCTCACGCACATCGATTTCCACCGTGCGGTCATCCAGTTTGCTTTCGCGGAACTGTTGCCGCAGCTTCTCCCGGGTGCGGTTGTGGCTCTCCTGGCTTGCCGCGGGGAAGCTATTGCCATCCACTGCCACCGGCCCTGGCGTTCCGCCTGCAGGGGCGGACGAAGGAGGCAGCAGCAGGTCCAGCAGGCGCTCTTCCGCGTTGAGCTCGGCGCGGTCTTCCACCTCTTCCAGCTTCTCCTCGCGCACCATGTCCACCGCGATCTCCACCAAGTCGCGGATCATCGACTCCACGTCGCGCCCCACGTAGCCCACCTCGGTGAACTTGGAGGCTTCCACCTTCATGAAGGGCGAATTGGTGAGCTTGGCCAGGCGGCGCGCGATCTCGGTCTTGCCCACGCCGGTGGGGCCGATCATGATGATGTTCTTGGGCATGATCTCCTCGGCGATATCCGGCGGCAGCTTTTGCCGGCGCATCCGGTTTCTCAGCGCGATGGCCACGGCGCGCTTGGCGGCGCGTTGGCCTACGACATGCTTGTCCAGCTCCGCCACAATTTCCCGTGGCGTAAGGTCGTCGAGAGAAAGCTCCAGCTCCTCCGCGGTTCCTGGTAAAAAGATCGCCATATGCCTGCTCCTTCTGAAACCGCTGGCAGCGAGATCCTAGCCGTGCAATTCCTCAATGGTGATTTGATCGTTGGTGTAGATGCAGATCTGGCCTGCAATACGCAAAGACTTCTCGGCGATGGCGCGTGCGGGCAGTTCGGAATTTTCCACCAGTGCGCGAGCCGCCGCCAAGGCGAAACTTCCCCCACTGCCGATCGCAGCAATACCTTCGTCGGGCTCGATCACGTCCCCTGAGCCGCTAATCAGGAAGGTCTGGTTCAGGTCGGCGACCACCAGCAGGGCCTCAAGGTTGCGCAGCATCTTATCCGTGCGCCAATCCTTGGCCAGCTCCACCGCCGAGCGGCCAAGGTTGCCGGCATACTGTTCCAGCTTGGCCTCAAAGCGGCTAAAGAGCGAAAAGGCATCCGCCGTCGATCCCGCAAAACCGGCCAGAATCTTGTCCTGGTACAACCGCCGGATCTTTCGTGCCGAGTGCTTGATCACACTATCGCCCAGGGTAACCTGGCCGTCGGCCGCCATGACCACGCTTGAATTCCGGCGGACGCACAGAACGGTCGTCGAGCGGATTCGCCGGCCTTCGGAGCGGGAATTTACGTTAGAAGCGGCCCTCGAACCGGCGGTCGCCGTCGAGCCTCGGACAACAGACGAGCGAATTGACATCTCTGTCGAGTATAACGCAGGGATCTTGGTAACGAGGATGTTGCCGAATGGGGTCCAACGCTTCACCGCATCGCCCAGGATGCTCCGGCCTGCGATATCCTGCATTTAGTATCGCAACTCCCGCCCGGAGTCTCAATGAACAGCTTTGGCATGGTTGCCGCCGTTGGAGTTTGCCTGGGGGGAGCGGCCGCCTATGCGTTGCTGCGCCGCCGTCAGAGCCCCGACGAGCTGGAGCGCCAGCGACGGGATCTGCTGGTGCAGCAGGGGCGCATCATCGATGCCACCGTCATCGACATCTCCGATCTCACCGCCGAAGAGAGCGGAAGACCCAACGGGATGCAACTGATTCTTTACAAGTATGAGGCGGCAGGGGTGGTCTACGAGTGCTCACAGGATGTGACCTTGCTGCGCCACCTGGTGAACATCTACGATTGCCGGCTGGGCTTTCCCGCATCCGTACGCTACGACCCGCACAACCCGGGCAACTCGCTGATTGTGGCCGAGACCTGGAGCGGGTTGCGCGATACGGCCAATTCCGTCCCCCTGCACGGGCGTTCGAGTGCCCCGGCCCCCTCCCTGCGATAGCCGCGCGGCTTCGACACCCGTTACACTAGAGACATGCACGTACATGGCGGCGGATCCGAGAAGACCAAGCGCATCTTGCGCATCTCGCTGCTGGCTACGCTGGCCTATGTGGTACTTACCTTCTTTGCCGGGGTGCGTGCCCATTCTCTGGCCCTGATCTCCGAGGCCGGTCACAACGTATCCGACTTTCTGGCGCTGCTGTTGTCGTTTGTCGCGGTGTACTTTCAGACTCGACCGCCTACCGACCAGAAGACCTTCGGTTACCAGCGTGCCGGCGTCTTGGCTGCCTTTCTCAACGCCCTGACCCTGGTGTTGATCGCCATCTGGATCGCCATCGCGGCGGTGCACCGCCTGAGTGCCCCGGTCGAGGTTCAACCCCGGCTGATGATGATTGTCGCGGCAGCCGGGGTCCTGATGAACGGCGTCATCGCCGCGCTGCTTTGGACCACGTCGCGCGATGTAAACATCCGCAGCACCTTTATTCACATGCTGGGCGACACGCTTTCGACTGCCGCCGTGATCGTTGGCGGCCTGGCCATCCTGCTGACAGGCCGCAACTGGATCGATCCGGTGCTTTCCCTTCTCATTGCCGGCCTGATTCTATGGAGTTCGCTGTCGATCGTGCGGGAGACGTTGAACATCCTCCTGGAGGGAACGCCGCGAGGTTGTTCGCTGGCGGAGATACGCCTCTCGTTGCAGGCCATCAACGGGGTTCAGGACGTCCATGACCTGCACGTCTGGAGTCTCGGGTCCCAGACTCACGCCCTGGCCACGCACATCAAGATTGCCGACATCCCGCCCTCGCAGAGCGCACACATCCTGGAGCAAGTCAACGGAACGCTGCGGCAAAAATTCCGCATTTACCACTCCACTATCCAGTTCGAGTGCGCCGACTGCGAAGTTGCGGCCGGTTGCGCCCCTCCCGTCGAAGTCGACGAACATGCGGGTCACGATCACTCGCACGCTCACTCCCACTAGTGTTCCACCGATAAGAAAGATTTGGTTGCCTGATTCAAGCCCTGTCTCGGCTTGAGTCGGATCCAACGGCACGCTTTCGCCGTGCGCGCAAACACGACTGTTCCAGAGAGAACAGTTCTGGAATGGAGTAAAAGCATTCGAAAAACATCGTTTTCGGCCCATGTACGCTGGGACGAACATGGGGCACCCCTCCGCACCGTCGGCGGTCGTGCGTGGAATAGGGTTCCCCTCGATCTGCCAGGATTCAAGGAATCACAGTTTAGAATCGCCTTCTTCCGCCGTCTCCACTGGCTTATCCGGTTGCGACTGGTAGATTTCCGCAACCCGTTCCAGCGTGTCGATCTCACTTACCGGCTTGTCATCGCGGATGCGCAGGATGCGTGGGAAGCGCAGGGCGAAACCGCTATCATGCCGGTCGGATCGCATCACGTTATTGAACGCGACCTCGAGTACCACCAGCGGTTCCACGGCCCGGACGCTGCCGTAATCCTCCACCGTATGTTCAAGAAAGAACTGGGTCAGCCGGGCAATCTCAGCATCGGTGACACCGGAGTAGGCCTTCCCCACGTTGCGCAGCAGCTCCCCATCTTGGACCGCGAAGGTGTAATCGCTCAGCCACCCGGCCCGTCGTCCGTGGCCGTACTCAGCGGCCGTTACCACCACGTCGAGGGTGGCCAGCTCGCGCTTCAGCTTCAGCCACGCCAGACCACGCCGTCCCGGCTGGTAGACGCTGTGCCGGGCCTTCAGCATTACCCCTTCATTTGCCCGCGCCCGGGCGTCCACGTAGGCCTGTTCCAGTTGCTCAACACTTTGCAGCTGGACGGCGGGTGCAAGGACCAGCCGCGCAAAGCCGTCGGCTGTAACCGGTTCAAAACTCAGCTCCGCTTGCTGGCCGCTCGACAAGCGGCTACCCACAACGGTTCGCGGCTGCTCCCGCTGCACAAGCTCTTCCAGCGTTTGCCGCCGTTCCAAGAGCGGCCTCTCCATGATCATTTCGCCGTTGGCATAAAGCAGGTCAAAGGCCATAAACACCACAGGTGTGGCTTCGCGCATCTCTGCCGTAACTCGCTTGCGCCCCAGGCGCCCTTGCAACGAGGCGAATGGAAGTGCACGGCCGGTGGTCCGGCTCCAGGCCAGAATCTCGCCATCCAGAATCAACGGTTGGTCAAAGCCGCTGAAGGCTTCGACGAGCTCAGGGAAGCTGGGCGTCATATCTTCCCGCGACCGGGAGAAGATCGCGACCCGCCCCGGCTGCTCCGGTGAGCCGCAGTGGATCTGGGCCCGCACGCCGTCGTATTTATCTTCCAATTGCGCTTCTTTAATGATCGGTCCTTGCGCCTCTCCGCCCACTTCATCCGTGAAGCGCTGCAACGCCTCTTCCACCGTTTCGACCGGGCTGGCAAGCATGAAGCCAAGGGGATGAAACAGCTTCATCCGAGCCTCTGCCAGACGGCCGGCGGCGGCCATCTCCAGCACCTCCGGCAGATTGCCGTTCAGCATTCTTGCATGTCGCACCTCCCCGATGGGTGCGCCATAAGCCGCGGCAATCGCCTCCTCTACCAGGCTGACCTTGATGCCGGTGCGCATATCTCCCAGGATGATTTTGATCAGGTACTTAGCTTCTAGCGGCGCGGCTCTTCGAAGCAGGTCCAAGGTGATCAGCTGTTTAGCCGCCGGTTTCCCCGCACCGGCGATTGCGGCAAAGGCCTCCGCTACGCCGTGCAATTCCAGGGTAGGCGTGACGCTTCGTCCTTGCAGCAGGTCCTGGGCCGCACCGCCCAGGTCGCCATGGCGCAAGTAGGCGGCATGCATCGCGGCCTGGTTGGCTCCGGAGAGCTTGGCAATCACCCCGCTCAGCAGCGCTCCGCCCACCTTCAATTCGCGCCCGTCCGTCTCCGCGAACGGTGTGCCGGCGAGATACAGCGCCGCCAGCCCGGCCTCGGGCACGGGGAGCGCGCGCAAGTACTCGGCCATGAGCGCTCGCTTCTCCAGCTTGCTGCCGGTCTCGGCCAGCCGCTGGCACAGCTCTACGAATTGCACCAAGGGAGCAGGCATACTTAGGTTCCCATTGAGATGCCACCAAACCTGATAAAATAAGGCCAATGGTTCATCGCGTCGCCAACACGGTTCCTGTCCGGCACGCCCTTTCCTAGCGGCTCCTGCCGCCTCTTGCGTCCTTGTTGTCTCGCCCCGGAAAGGAACCTTACCATGTTGGATCGCCTGGAACAGATGGAAACCCGTTATGAAGACCTCGGCCGCCAGCTAGCCGACCCGCAGCTAGTGACAGACCAGCAAAAATACCACAAGACTGCCAAAGCTCACCGCGACCTGGAAGCCATTGTGGACAAGTACCGCGAACTCAAGCAGGTGCGGCAAGGGATCACCGACGCCACCAGCATGTTGACCGAGAGCGATGCCGAGTTGGCCGCCATGGCGCAGGAGGAGCTGACCCGGCTGCAAAGCCGCGGGGCCGAACTGGAAGAAGAGATCAAGGTAATGCTGCTCCCGAAGGATCCCAATGACGAGAAGAACGTCATCCTCGAGATCCGCGCCGGCACCGGGGGGGATGAGGCCTCGCTCTTTGTTGCCGAGATCTTCCGCATGTACTCGCGTTTCGCCGAGCAGCATCGCTGGAAGGTGGAGATTCTTTCGCAGTCCGAGTCCGGCGTGGGCGGCCTCAAAGAAGTGATCGCCATCATTGAAGGCAAGCGAGTGTACTCGCAGATGAAATATGAAAGCGGAGTGCACCGGGTGCAGCGGGTGCCTGCCACTGAGACCCAGGGCCGGGTCCACACCTCGGCCATCACGGTTGCGGTGCTGCCCGAGGCCGAAGAGGTTGACGTAAAGGTCGAGGCCAAGGACATCCGCATCGATACGTTCTGCTCCTCCGGACCCGGCGGACAGTCGGTCAATACCACTTATTCCGCCGTGCGCATCACTCACCTTCCGACCAATACGGTCGTAAGTTGCCAGGATGAGAAATCGCAGATCAAGAATCGCGAGAAGGCCATGCGCGTGCTGCGCGCCCGGCTCTATGAAGTGGAAATGGAAAAGCAGCAGGAGGCGTTGGCCAAGGAGCGCAAGCAGCAAGTGGGCAGCGGGGACCGCAGCGAGAAGATCCGCACCTACAATTTTCCTCAAAACCGGCTCACCGACCATCGCATCGGCCTGACCAACCACCAGCTCGCTGAAGTGATGGAGGGCAGGCTCCAACCCACCATCGACGCCCTGATCGCCCACGATCAGGCCGAGCGCCTGAAGGCTGAAACAGCCACTGTGGCATGAATGCCGGCAACCGCCGGCGACGCATTGCAGGAGGCTCGCGCCCGCCTGGCCGCAACTTCGCGAAATCCGCGCCGCGATGCCGAGGTGCTTCTGGCGCACGTTTTGCGATGTGACCAGGTAGCTCTGCTCACTCATCCCGAGCGTCCTCTGTGTCCGGCGGAATCGGCCCACTACGAGAGCTTGCTCACCCGGCGCCTGGCTTCTGAACCGATTCAGTACATCACCGGTGAGCAGGAGTTTTTTGGCCTGTCTTTCGAAGTCTCGCCGGATGTCCTCATACCGCGCCCGGAAACGGAACATCTGGTAGAAGCTGTGCTGGGGCGTGTAGCCGCCAACGCTCGCATCGTCGATGTAGGCACGGGTTCGGGCGCGATTGCGGTTGCGCTCGCGCATGGCTTGCCGCGGGCCCAGGTGACGGCCGTGGATCTGTCTCCCGCCGCGCTCGAGGTTGCGCGCCGGAATGCCCAGCGGAACGCGGTCTCGGACCGCGTGACCTTTCTACAATCCGATCTGCTGGTCGCCGTCGAAGGCTCGGACTTCGATGCGGTTGTTTCCAATCCTCCCTATGTCGCGGAGGGAGAGGTCTTGGAGCCGCAGGTGTCGAACTACGAGCCGCGCTCGGCGTTGTACGCCGGTCCGACCGGCCTGGAAATCTATGAGCGCCTCATCCCGCAAGCCCGCAAGCGGCTCAAGCTCCACGGTTGGCTGATGCTCGAAATCGGGTTCGGACAGCAGGCGGCTGTGGAAACTTTACTCAGGGGCTGGAGCGCGATCAGCTTGGTACGCGACTTGCAGGGAATCCCAAGGGTGATTGAGGCACAAAAGTCCTAGGATCTTACAATGGAGATACGAGGAATCTATGGGCACCATCACGGAGCTTCCAAAAACATCTCTGAGTTTTGAACAGAAACTCGCTCGCCTGGCCCAGGTTGCGGTGAATGCGGGCTTAGGACTGGAGCGCGGCCAGGAACTGGTCATGACGGCGACGCTTGAGGCCCTGCCCCTGGCCCGGCTGATCACCGAGCAGGCCTACAAAGCCGGCGCGTCGCTCGTGACCACCTTGTTCACCGATGAACCGTCGACGTTGTTGCGCTACCGTTACGCGGAGGACGCCGGCTTTGACAAAGCTCCTGGCTGGCTTTTCGAAGGGATGGCGCAGGCTTTTCGCAGTGGCGCCGCCCGCCTGGCGATTACCGGCGGGGATCCCTCGTTGTTGTCGAAGGAAGACCCGGAAAAGGTTGGACGAGCAAACCGCGCAGTGTCCAAGGCCTATCGTCCGGCAATCGAACTCATTACCCGCCACGACATCAATTGGACCATCGTTGCCAGCGCCACGCCGGAATGGGCGACGGCAGTCTTTCCTGATCTGCCGCCTGATCAGGCCGTGGCTAAGCTGTGGGACGCGATTTTTGCCGCGTCGCGGGTGGATGCTGACGATCCAGTCGCGCGCTGGAAGCAGCATGACGCCGGTCTGCACCGCCGCGCCGACCTGCTCAATGGGAAGCGTTACGCCTGGCTCCATTTCCGCGGACCGGGAACCGATCTGCGTGTGGGTTTGGCGGACGATCATCTGTGGATGGGCGGGGGCACCACTGCCGGCACCGGTGCGTATTGCATACCGAATATGCCAACCGAAGAGGTGTTTACCACTCCCCACAAAGACCGCGTTGAAGGCTTCGTGACCAGCACCAAGCCTCTGTCTTACCAGGGCACGATGATCGAGAAGATCGCCGTGCGCTTTGAGAGAGGCCGGGTGGTCGAAGCAAAGGCATCCCGCGGACAGGAAGTGTTACAGAAGATGATCGACACAGACGAGGGCGCTCGGCGTCTGGGTGAGGTGGCCTTAGTGCCGCATTCCTCGCCGATAGCCAGCAGCGGCCTGCTGTTCCTGAATACGCTCTTTGACGAGAATGCCGCCAGCCACATTGCTCTGGGGCAGGCCTACAGCACTTGTTTGAAGAATGGTGACCAGCTCACCCCCGAAGAGCTTGCGGCGAGGGGCGCAAACGAGAGCCTGATCCATGTGGATTGGATGATCGGCTCGGGCGAGATGGACCTTGACGGGATCACAGCGGCGGGCACTGCCGAGCCGCTGATGCGCAAAGGCGAATGGGTCTAAAGCATTCGTGTAGTTTGTCAGGTTGCTGGTCTTGAACACGCTGAAAATAAAGCTTTAACCGCAGGTCCCTCCACTACGCTGCGCTCCGGTCGGGATGACAATTCTGTTGCTGAGACGGAGCTGTCACGAAGAATTTCAATCCCTAAACAGCTTTTAACGGCAGGTCGCTAAGCTGTCGAAAAACATTTCCAGGACTAGTCCGCGGAACTGCAGATCCCTCGGCTTCGCTCCTAATGACACATCGGTTTGGTGCCGCGCCTACGGCGCTCGGATCATCCTTGGGATCCTCCCAGCCCTTCCGGGCTGGGCTGACGTTTGGCGGCCGGCCCTCCGGGCCTTGCATCCATGGCGATCTTAGCCGTGTCATTTCTCCCTCAACTTGCCGCAGGCAAGTTGAGATGCTCCGGATGACAAAGGGGAGGACGACGCTTCCATGGAGAGCGGTTGGCGGACAGGAGGCGTTTTTCTGTTGCCGAGACCGGGCGGTGTCGAAGAATTTCAATTCCTAAACAGGTTTTAATCGCAGGTCCCTACTCCACGGAGCGGGGCTAGTCAGGCCTCTACAGCTCTCCCCACCACCTCGAAGATCAAGCGGTTCTTCAAGGGGTCGGCGTCGACGCGTACGTGATCGCCATGAAGTATCTCGCCATCCAGAATCTTGATGGCCAGAGGATCCTGGATCAGGCGCTGGATAGCTCTCTTCAGCGGACGAGCGCCGTATTGCCGATCGTATCCGGTCAGCATGAGTTGGTGGCGCGCGCCTTCACTTAACTCGAGCGTGATCTTGCGAGGCTCGAGCAGCTTGCGCAGATCGGCCAGGCGCAGATCGACAATGTGCGCCAGTTGCTCTTCACCCAGAGGCCGGAAGATAACGATATCGTCGACCCGGTTGAGAAACTCCGGCCGGAAGCTCTGCCGCAACAACTGCATCACCTCCTCGCGGGCCGCGTCGAACGCCGTCTCGCTAATCAGGTTTTCTGCCTGCAGCAAATGCGCTCCCAGGTTTGACGTCATGATCAGCACCGTGTTCTTAAAGTCCACCGTACGGCCTTTCGAGTCCGTCAGGCGGCCGTCGTCCAACACCTGCAAGAGAATGTTGAAAACATCGGGATGCGCCTTCTCAATCTCGTCGAAGAGAATCACGCAATAGGGACGCCTGCGTACCGCCTCCGTCAGCTGTCCGCCTTCGTCGTAGCCGACATACCCGGGAGGTGCGCCGATGAGCCGCGCCACCGCATGCTTCTCCATGTATTCCGACATGTCGATGCGAACCATGGAATGCTGGTCATCGAAAAGGAACTCGGCTAGAGCGCGCGCCGTCTCCGTCTTGCCCACACCGGTTGGTCCCAGGAAGAGAAAGGAACCGATGGGGCGATTAGGGTCGCTCAAACCGGCACGGGAACGGCGGATAGCGTTGGCTACCATTTCCAGCGCCTCCTCCTGACCCACCACTCGTTCGCGCAATCTCCCTTCCATCTCCACCAGCTTGCGCACTTCTCCCTCCAACATCTTGTCCACCGGGATGCCGGTCCACTTGCTCACAATCTTGGCAATGTCTTCTTCGTCGACCTCTTCTTTCAGCAGACGGCCGCCCCCGGCCCCATCCTGCTTGGCGTTCTGCCGCTTCAGCTCGGCCTCAAGCTGAGGAAGTTCGCCATACTGGATGGCCGCCGAGCGCTCCAGGTTGCCATTACGTGTCTGCTCTTCCATCTCAAAGCGCAGCGCTTCGATCTTCTTCTTCAAGTCTGACAGCCGGGTAATCGCATCCCGCTCTGTTTGCCACCGCGCGCGTAGTCCGGTGGTCCGCTCCTTCAGTGCCGCAAGCTCGCGCTCCACCACCTCCATCCGATCTTTGGAGTTGCGGTCGGTTTCCCTCTTCAGCGCCGTGCGTTCAATCTCCAGCGAGATCATCTGCCGATCCAGCTGATCAATCTCCACCGGCACCGAGCCAATCTGGATGGCTAAGGAAGCCGCGGCCTCGTCGACCAGGTCGATGGCCTTGTCGGGCAGAAAACGGTCGGAGATGTAACGGTGCGAAAGGGTTGCCGCCGCCACGATGGCCGAATCTTTGATGCGCACATTGTGGTGCGCCTCATACCGCTCTTTGAGGCCGCGCAGAATCGCAATCGTATCTTCCACATTCGGCTCGCCCACGAACACAATCTGGAAACGCCTCTCCAGCGCGGCATCCTTTTCGATGTACTTGCGGTATTCGTTGAGCGTGGTGGCTCCGATGGCTCGCAACTCGCCCCGCGCCAGTGGGGGCTTCAGCATGTTGGAAGCGTCGATGGCGCCCTCGGCCGCGCCGGCGCCGACCAGCGTATGCAACTCGTCGATGAACAGGATGATCTGCCCATTCGACTCCTCAATATCCTTGAGCACCGCCTTGAGGCGGTCTTCAAACTCACCGCGATACTTCGCTCCCGCCAGCATCGATCCCAGATCGAGTGAGATCACCCGCTTATCGCGTAGTAGCTCCGGCACATCGCCGGAGACGATGCGGCGGGCCAAACCCTCAACGATCGCGGTCTTGCCGACACCCGGTTCCCCAATCAGCACCGGGTTGTTCTTGGTTCTGCGCGAGAGCACCTGGATCACGCGGCGTATCTCTTCGTCGCGGCCGATCACCGGATCGAGTTTTCCCCGCCGGGCCAGTTCCGTAAGGTCCTTGGCGTAGCGGTCCAGGGCCTGATATTTCCCTTCAGGGTTCTGATCGGTCACCCGTTGGTTGCCGCGCAGCGAAGTCAATCCCTGCAGGATGGCCTCCCGCGTTGCGCCCAGGGATGCGAGCAGCATCTGCGCCGGGTCTTTCTTGAGCTGGGTTAACGCCAGCAGCAAGTGCTCGGTCGAGACATACTCGTCTTTAAAGTCATGCGCCTCTTTGGAGGCATCGTTCAACAACCGCTGCATGGCCGTGGAGAGGCCCGGCTCTGAGGCCGCGCCGCTGACCTTGGGTAGCCCGGCGACAGCCTGACGGGCGCTCGAAAACAACTGCTCGGTGGGGATGCCGACCTTCTGCAGCAGGGGAACGATGATGCCTTCCTTATCTTCCAAAAGTGCCGTCAATAAGTGCATCGGCACAACCTCAGGCTGGCCATTCTCATTGGCCAGCGAACTGGCCTTCTGGACCGCCTCCTGTGATTTCAATGTGAACTTATCCCAGCGTATTGCCATATGAGTGTTTCCTTCACTGACCAGATCATCCTGAATCGCTTGGGTTGCGAAAGCAAGTCGGCCACGGACAAGCCTGGTCGTCAATTCCTGTTTTGATTTCTTGTGTGTTGGCCGGTGATCACCGGCCTCTGTGTGTTTGATGCATATAGCAGCGCCAGGGAATCATAAAATATGAGTGTATTTACATCATATCTCTAGACAGGCAGCTCCGGCGTGGCCTGCAGAAGAGCCTTGGTGTACTCCTCCCCTGGAAACCGGCAGATCTGTTCGCAAGTTCCTGCCTCCACTACCTTGCCGCCACGCAGCACCACGATATTGGTCGAGAGGTAGCGGACCAGTGGCATGGAGTGGGAGATGAAGAGGTAAGTCAAATGGAATGTTTGCTGTAGATGTCGCAGCAGGTTCATGATCTGGGCTCCTACGCTAACATCCAGCGCGGAGACGGGCTCGTCGAGCAGCAGCAGTTCGGGCCGCAGGGCGAGCGCCCGCGCGATGTTGATCCGCTGCCGCTGGCCACCGGAAAACTCATGCGGATAACGGGGTAGGGCCGATTCGTCCAGCCCCACCTCTGCCAGCAGCTCCTGTGGGCTTACCAGATTCTGGTGGCGGTGGATACGGGAGGGTTCGGTGATGATCTCAGCCACGGTCATACGCGGGTTGAGCGCCGCGAAGGGGTCCTGGAACACTGGCTGCATCCTGCGCCGCAGCATGCGCAGCTTGGCGCCCGCAGCGCCACAGATCACTTCCTGGCCATCGAAAGACACGGTACCGGAGGAGGGGGGTATGAGCCCCAGGATCATCCGCGCCACCGTGCTCTTGCCGGAGCCCGACTCGCCCACCAGCCCCAGAGTCTCTCCGCGCGCAATGGTGAAAGAAACCCGGTCGACGACACACTTTTGCTCGTGGGCGCCCCACCATCCGGAGCGCCGCGCATAGTTTTTGGTGAGTTGATTTACTTCCAGCAGAGCCATGGCCGGGCTCTAGATGTCCAGGTTCTTCACGTCCAACGCATTGTCTTCAATGAACTTGCGCCGCGCTTCCACATCTTCGCCCATGAGCGTGCTGAAGATCGACTCGGTTTCGGCCAAATCTTCCAGCTTGACGGAAAGCAGAGTACGGCGATCGGGATCCATGGTTGTCTCCCACAGCTGGGTCGAGGTCATTTCGCCCAAGCCCTTGTACCGCTGCACATCGTAGTCCCGCCGGCCCTGCTCGATCACGTAGTCGAAGACTTCCCTGGCCGATTGCTTGGTCACGGGATCGGGGACGGCCCGTTTTGCCTTCTTAGGCTTGGCCACTCCCTCGGGGGCCGGCGCATCCGCCTCAACTTCCTCTGCTTCCACGGCCTTGGCGTACTCGATCACGAACGGTGGCTCCAGTTCTTCATGAATGAGCGAGTACTTAGCCATCATCTGGCGAAATTCGGGCGACGCGGCCAGGGTCCAGTCCACCCGGCGCTCCGCTCCCTGGCTGTCGGTAAAGCTCACTGACCAGGTGCGGTGCTCTTCTTCGTACCGCGGAGCCGCCACCGCCTTGAATTGGAAGCGCTTGGCCATTTTCTGCAGCTCGGCGTGCAGCTTGGCAAGTTTCGCCGGCACTTTACCATCCGCTTCAAAGTCGGCTCGCCGCATCAACTCGAACTTGGGCACCAGCTCCGTCACTTCTTCGTTCCGCAGGTGCTTGTTCGCCTTCTCAAAAACGCTCAGGTAGTCGTTGAGCTGGCCCATGAACCGGGTCAACGCTCCCCCTCCAGCTTCTTGCCGGCGGCGCCGTAGCGCAGCCCCATGCCCTCGGAGGCGCGCTTGATCATGACCTTCACAAACTCCCGGTCATCCTTGATGTACTGCTCGAACTTGCCCTTCTTGATGCGGTAGAGCGGGGGCTGGGCAATGTAAACATGCCCGCGCCGAATCAAATCCACCATGTGGCGGAAGAAAAAGGTGAGCAGCAGGGTGCGGATGTGGGAGCCGTCGACATCGGCGTCGGTCATCAGGATGATCTTGCCGTAGCGCAGCTTGGCCGGATCGAAGTCTTCTTTGCCGATGCCGCAGCCCAGGGCGGTGATCATAGCCCGTATTTCCTCATGCCCCAGCATCTTGTCGTAGCGGGCCTTCTCCACGTTCAGGATCTTGCCCTTGAGCGGTAGTACCGCCTGGAACTTCCGGTCCCGTCCCTGCTTGGCAGTGCCGCCGGCGGACTCACCCTCGACCAGGTAGAGCTCGCAGCGGTCCGGTTGGCGCTCACTGCAGTCGGCCAGCTTGCCGGGCAGGCCTCCGCCATCGAGCGCGCCCTTACGCCGGGTAAGATCGCGTGCCTTTCTTGCCGCTTCGCGGGCCCGCGCCGCCTCGATCGCCTTGTTGATGATCCGTTTGGCGATGGGAGGATTCTGCTCAAAGAACATGCCCAGGCGCTCATTGACGAACGCCTGCACCGTTCCGGCGATATCGGAGTTGAGCTTGCCCTTGGTTTGTCCCTCGAACTGGGGTTGCGACAGCTTCACGCTCACCACAGCGACCAAACCCTCCTTCACATCGTCGCCCGAGAGGTTCTCCTTCACGTCTTTGAACAGCCCCATCTGCTGCCCCACGGTGTTGATGGTGCGGGTCAGGGCGGTGCGGAATCCGGAAAGGTGGGTGCCCCCATCGACGGTGTTGATGTTGTTGGCAAAACTGAACACCGCATCGGAATAGCTGTCGTTGTACTGCAACGCGATGTCGATCTCCACGCCGTCGCGCGAAGAATCCAGCACGATTGGTTTCTCGTGAAGCACCTGCTTGCCCCGGTTCAGGTGCTTGATAAATTCGGCAATGCCGCCCACGTACTTGAAGTCGGAACGTTTCGCTTCCCCGGTCTTGGAGTCGGTCGTGCGCTCGTCGACCAGCTTGATCTCCAGGCCCTTGTTGAGGAAGGCAAGCTCGCGCAGCCTCTGCGCCAGGGTGTCGAAGTTGTATTCGGTGACGGTGAAAATTGAGCGATCCGGCAGAAAGTGAATCTTCGTGCCCCGCTTCTTCGTGGTACCTGTCTCCTTCAGCTTGGTAACCGGAATTCCCTTGGCGTAGCTCTGCTCGTACGTGTGGTGGTCTTTCCAGACCTCCACGTCCAGTTCCTCGCTCAGCGCGTTTACGCAGGAGACGCCAACGCCGTGCAATCCGCCGGAGACCTTGTAGTTGGAGGAATCAAACTTACCCCCGGCATGCAGTTTGGTGAGCACCACCTGCAGGGCGGGCATCCGCTCGCCTCCGGGAACGTCCATATCGTCCACCGGGATCCCCCGCCCGTCGTCGGTGACGGTAATGGAGTTGTCGATGTGGATAGTTACGTCTACCCGCGTGGCTTCCCCAGCCAGCGCCTCGTCGACGGAATTATCCACCACCTCGTACACCAGGTGATGGAGACCCTGGTCCCCGGTTGACCCGATGTACATCGCGGGGCGAAGGCGAACCGCCTCCAGTCCCTCAAGGATTTTGATGTTGTCACCGGTGTACGTACGTTCCATGGGCAAAGTCTCACGGATGGCTGCGGGTGGAAGCGCGGAGGAAAGGGTGACTTCTTTGGTGGACATGCAACTCCGAACGGCTAAGCGATGTGGCGGCTCCCGGTGAAGCAGCCGATGTGAAATAACGTCTTGAAAGTGCAGGGTTTGACCGCACTTGACTCTATTAAGTTTACCACGTTTTCAGACCCGATTGGGGGTGGCTCGCCGGCATCTGAGAGTGGAAATCGCGGGGTAAATTGCCATCCCGCTGCGCAAGCTGCCCGGCTAAGGAAATCCACAGAAAACAGGTACTTGTGTGTTCAAATTACATCTTTCGAAGTGTTTAAAGTAACCCATTTTTGGGGTACTCTCAGGTTGCAACTGAGGGTACCGCAGTAATGGAGTGAGTGGATACCCTCTAATATGCCCAATAAACACATGGTTTAGGACCCGGCGAACTATACTCTCACTTGAAACGCTCTTCCACCCAGAACAGAACCAAGGACTATCGGAGGTAACCAGATTATGAAACTCTTCGTTCACGCATCCATTTTCTCCGTCATTTTCGCAGGCTTTGTGGCCAGTGCAGTTACTACCAGACACACAGCGGCAATCCCGGCAAACCACAGCCTAGTCGTTTCTCATGCCATGCCCGTGCCTAACTGCCCTCCAAATGAAGGATGTGGGATCTAAAACAAAATAAAAGGTACCAACGCAGGTGCCCGTAGTACCCAAACTATGCACGGGTAGCACAAAAGTGCTAGCCTACAAGGTTTTATGAGGTTGAGCGGCATCCCTTTTCGAGCTATTCTCAAGACTCGGAAGGGGTGTTGTGATGACGAGTGTAGCCCTCACCATCTTGTATGCGGCAGAGCCTCTCCTCATGGTTGTCGCCATGATTGCTCTGCTCAGGTCCCGCGACCACCGCCGTTTCCCCGCACTTTTCGCTTACGTCTCGGTTCGCCTCGCCTCCTCGGTGATGCTGCACGTCTTGCTGCAGGTGCGTCGGGTGACCGGGATCGCCGATCATACGGCGTACTCGATGTACTTCTACACTTACTGGTTGAGCTACGTCGCGGGCGCCATCGTCGTCTTCATGGTCATCCAGGAGCTGTTCCAGTCTTCCATGGATCCCTTTCCCGGCTTGAAGTGGCTGGGTACCATCTCCTTTCGCTGGGTCGCGTGCCTTTCGTTTGTTGCCGCATCCGCCGCTCTGCTCACCCCGGGTGGCAAAGGCTATGGGTTTCTCCTGGCTATCGTCGCTCAGGCAATGCGATGCGAGAGCATCTTCATCCTCAGTCTCCTGCTCTTCCTTATGGTTGCAGCGGGCAAACTCGGTCTTTCTTATCGCAGCCGGGTCTTCGGAGTCAGCTTCGGCTTCGGCATCATGGCGACCAGTGATCTGGTCGTCTCTGCGGCCTTTCTGCACCTCGGCCACAACATGATGACCTCAACCATCAGCGTGATCGCCACCAGCGCCAGCCTGTTAACGCTAACCATCTGGTCTGTCTATTTCTTACAACCCGAACCCGCCCGTCAGGTGCTTGCTCTGAACTCCTCCTCGCCGCTGGCGCGTTGGAACGAGGTGGTTACGGCAATTGGTTCAAGCGGTGGCCGGACCCCGGTCGCCGTCCCCGCAAACGACTTTTTCCTGCAGGATGTGGAGAAGGTGGTCGATCGCATTCTCATCAAGAACTCGCTCCACGTTGCCAGTTGAGATTCGGCTCTAAACGCTCAAAGGCCATAACGGCGATCCCGTTATGGCCTTTAGCTTTTGCAACCATGAAGTCGATCGACTAGGTAGTGGGCGACTCCACGGGCTCAACCGAGACAAATCGGCCTAGCCTTCCGCGGTCGATAAAATTCACCCGGCCGCCAATCTCGGCGTAGAGAGTGTCATCCTTCCCCCGGCCGACATTCAGCCCTGGCTTGTGCTTGGTGCCACGCTGACGCACGATAATGGAACCACCCGTGACCACTTGCCCGGCGAAGATCTTCACACCAAGCCGCTGAGCGTTGGAGTCGCGGCCGTTTTTAGAGCTGCCTAAGCCTTTTTTATGTGCCATTGCCTGTCCTCAATCCTTGAAATTGTCCCGCCTACCGGGCGGCGTTTGCCTCAGTCTTTTCGCTGCCGTAGGTAAAACCATCGACCTCAATGCTATTGATGCGGATCTCGGTATAAGCCTGGCGATGGCCCTGCAGCTTCTTGTACTGCTTTTTGCGCTTGAAATGGAAGACCAGGACCTTGTCCCCGCGTCCCTCGCTGACCACCGTGCCAAAGACCTTTGCAGCCGTCGGCTTGACGATGGGCGACAACCCATCCGAGAAAGCCAGAACATCGCTGAACTCCACAGCGCTGTCCGCGTCGCCTACAGCCTTTTCGATCTTAAGGACGTCGCCCGGGGCGACGCGATACTGCTTACCACCAGTGCGGATGACCGCGTACATAGAACCTCCGAACGCCACACGACCGCCAGCGTCTCAAATTACTGGATTTGCTGGATACGCCCAGGAAGCGCAGGTGAGTAGACCGCACCAAACCACTGCAGCGCAGGATTCAACTTTGGCGCACCGCAGGCTTAGTCCCAAACTCTTCGATTTTACGGTTACCGCGCACTTTGGTCAATGCCGGGTGCGGTTCCGCTGACTGAAAGAGGTAAACGCCCAGAACCACAATCAGCGGCTCCAGCGGATGACGAAAACGGGCGTGCGCGGCCACCGCGTAATAAACCAGCGGTATCAGCAGGAAGGCCCACGCAAAGAGACCGGCGGCAGGGGCTTTCCGCCGTATCGCCAAAGCCAATCCCAGCAGCCCACAAACGCTGGCAAATATGAAATTCAAACTGCGCGCGTATTCCACCCATTCAGTTCGGCTGAGTGGGTGGGGAACGCCTGCCCAGAAGAAAAAGACGCGCTTGAGCGTATTTCGGGCAAAATGGCCGGGATCGGCGCGGATCGCCGCCATGGCCTGATCCCCACGTATTCGGGAATAGGCTACCTCTCCCATCCCGGCATACAGACGCAATTGATCGGGCGCCTGAATAGGATGGTCGTACTCCATCAACAGCCCGGTTGAGCCTGGTCCGTTGCCCAGGTAAAGCTCTGCGCCGAAATTTGCGCGCGTGGGCATGAAACGATGGAAGACCTCCCAATTCCTCCAGGTCCACGGCGCGAGGCAGGCGAGGAACAGCGCCGCCGCCAGAAGCGCGCCGCCAACTTGTCGCCGCCCCGTACCGGCCAGTACCCACAAACCGCAAACCGGCAGGAAGATCAGCAGTGCTGGATTGCTGAGCCCGGTCAGTCCCCAGAGCAGTCCCAGAAGGGCCCAGCGCCTGGGGGTCAATCCCGGCGGGTCGGGAGAGCGCATACGGAGCGCCACTACCAGCAGCCAGGAGAAGAGAAAGGTAGTGAGCGATGTGTCCCACACCCAGCGGACCGCATACTGCATCGCCGCCGGATAGAGTGCCCAGATCCATGCTGACCAACGGGCCACATTCCGATTGAAGCACCGCGCCGCAATCTCCCAGGTAGTACGGGCCGTAAGCGCGGAAAACAGGCTGTTGATGGTGAGAATCACCCACGCCGACTGCGCGGTGAAGACGCCGAAGAGTTTAAAGACGCCTGCCAGAATTAGGGGATAGAGCGGACCCACCCACGCGGTGGGGCCAGTGTGCCCGCGAAAAGGATCAGAGAAGCCAAAGCCGGTGGCCAGGGCGCGTGCGATGCGCCCCATCTCCTGGCCGAACAGCATGTGGTCATCTTGGGGGTGGATGCGGTAGGTGTGCGCCAGGGTGAGGTAGAACACGCGCACCCCGAAGGCCACCCAGAAAACCTGCCAGGGCGCGCGAAAACTTTCCCCGGAATCTTTGCGCTGGGTCATGGGATGTGTATTCTATCGTGTTGTCTGGGCGGAGGTTGTCGCCGGCCACCCATTGCGGCTATACTGAAGGTTCGCCAGTGGACCTGTCCTGTGGTCACGTTTCCTGCGAAAAAGCTTAGCTAATTGGAGTTTGTCATGGCACAGATATGCAAAATCTGCGGCAAAGGTCCGCAGTTCGGTAACAAGATCTCGCATGCGCACAACGTGTCCAAGCGTCGCTGGAACGTAAATCTTCGCCCGGTTAAGGCTGAAGTGGATGGCGGCCACAAGCGCATTCGCGTCTGCACCCGTTGCATCAAAGCCGGCAAGGTCGTTAAGGCCTAACGTCGGGTCTTCCGGTCAGATTGGATGCTGGTTGAGGGAACCGCAGGTCCCTCCACTACGCTGCGCTCCGGTCGGGATGACAATTCATTTGTAAACACTTACATTCCCCATAATCAACCTTTGCGTGTTCATTCCACACTCAACTTGCCGCAGGCAAGTTGAGGCGCTCCTAATGACACAGCGCGGTTTAGTGCCGCGCCTACGGCGCTCGGATCCTCTTCGATCGATTTCCCAGCCCTTCCGGGCTGGGCTGACGTTTGGCGGTCGGCCCTCCGGGCCTTGCATCCATGGTGATTTTTGCCGTGTCATTTCTCCCTCAACTTGCCACAGGCAAGTTAGCTGCTCGGGATGACAAAGGGGAGGGCTGCGCTTCCATGGAGAGGGGTGGCTGGACAGAGGGCGTTTTTCATCACGTTGGGTGAGCCGAAAGGCCCATGATTCCTCTGTCGAAAAACATTTCCAGGAATGGTCCGCAGAACTGCAGATCCCTCGGCTTCGCTCCGGGCTCCGGGATGACAAAGAGGAGAGGTGCGCTTCCATGGAGGGAACTTGCTGGACCTTTCCTCCGGTCGGGATGACAATTCTGTTGCAAATGGGAGTTGTCGCCAAGAATCATCGATCTCAAGATAACTTGTCATCCCGACCGGAGCGTAGCGCAGTGGAGGGACCTGCGGTTCTCTCATCCAAGCGGGTCTAAAGGCTTTATTCCTTCTCTGCCGGGTCTTTGGGGTCAAAACCAAGCGACAAAGAATTGATGCAATAGCGTAGCCCGCTGGGCCCTGGGCCATCAGGGAATACATGCCCCAGGTGGGCGCCGCAGCGCGCGCACGTGACTTCTGTGCGCGTCATCCCGTAGCTCTTGTCGTCGTGCAGGTGCACCGCTTCCGCGTTTGCCGGCAGCGAAAAGCTGGGCCATCCAGTCCCGGACTCAAACTTGGTGTCGGAGCTGAATAGTGGGCGCCGCAGGCCGCGCAACGATAGGTGCCGTCAGCATGGTTCCGGTAGAGCGCGCCCGAGAATGCCGGCTCCGTTCCTTTTTGCCGCATGACGTAATATTGTTCCGGAGTCAGTTCGGCACGCCACTCGGCGTCGGTCTTCTCCATTTTGTCCAGCTTGGCGACTTGCTCTTTTTCCATGATCTTGCTCCTGGGTGATTCGATGCCCATGCCCGGTGAAGACGCGGTCTATCGTTGCGCGATCACTTCGATTTCTACCAGGGCGTCTTTGGGCAGCCTCGCCACTTCGACCGTGGACCGCGCCGGCGCAACCACACCCTCCGGCGCCAGGTAACTGGCATAAATCTCGTTCATCGCCGCAAAATCGCTCATATTCTTGAGAAAGACGGTCGTCTTGACCACATGCTGCAGATCGCTGCCGGCCGCTGCCAGCACCGCCTTCAGGTTCTCCAGCACGCGAGTGGTCTGCTCCCGGATTCCGCCTTCGACCATATGCCCGGTGCCGGATCGAGCGCAACCTGCCCCGAGGTGTAGACCAAATCCCCGATTTGCACCGCCTGGGAATAGGGGCCGATGGCCGCTGGCGCATTTTGTGTGGAAACCGCTGACTTACCGAAGCTCATGCTGATTTTCGCCGCGAGCTGAGCAAATCCTATACTTTGTGGGCGCGTTGCACGTCGCGCACGCCCGGCACCCGCCGCAGACCGCTCACGATACGCGTGAGGTGCCGCATGTCTTCGGCTTCCAGAACAAATTCGACCACCGCTTCCGAATCCCCGGTCGGCTTGGAATCGACCCCGCGGATGTTGGTGCCGTCGTCGCTGATGACCGCCGTCATTTCCTTCAGCATGCCGGCGCGATCGTCGCAAAATACGGTCAGTTTCACCGGGTAGGTCATCTTGCGGCCGGCAGTCTCCTCCGACCATCCGCGCCCACTCCACGGAGATGCGGCGGTCGCTCTCGTAGAGCAGGTTCTGCACGTTGGGGCAGCTCCGCGCATGCACCGCCACGCCTTTGCCGCGGGTTACGTAGCCTACGATCTCTTCGCCGCGAATGGGATTGCAACATCGGGCGCGGTAGACCAGCAAATCGTCCTGGCCTTCCACCTGCAGCGAGTCGGATCCGTGCATGATGGACGCGCCTTACCGCTTCCGACATGGCGCCGCCGGCGGCGTCCTTGCCCGGTTCCACTTCGAGGCCGGTCTGCGAGGTCACACCCGGGGAGAGCTTGTTCAGCACCTGGCGCGAGGAGTACTTGCCGAAGCCGATGGCCGCCATCAGGTCGCTGGCCGTCGCCAGGCCACATTCGCTGGCCGCGCGCGCATAGTCCGTGTCGGTGAGCTTGCTCAGGGAGACCTTGTACTTGCGCGCCTCCCGATCGAGCAGCTTCTTGCCGATTTCAATCGCTCGCTCGCGCTGGTGCTCGTTGAGCCAATGCTTGATCTTGTTGCGCGCCCGCGAGCTCTTGGCGAAGGTGAGCCAATCGCGGCTGGGGGTGTGGCCGTTCTGCGTCACCACTTCCACGATGTCGCCGTTGTGCAGCTTGGTCCGCAGCTGCGCCATTCTGCCGTTTACCTTGGCGCCCACGCAGGTATTGCCCACCTCGGTGTGGATGGAGTAGGCAAAGTCAATCGGCGTCGCATCCTTGGGCAGCACCACCACCTTGCCCTTGGGGGTGAAGGTGTAAACCTCTTCCGGGTAGAGATCGATCTTGAGCGTGGAGAGAAACTCGTTGGGATCGGTCATCTCCCGCTGCCACTCGACCAGCTGCCGCACCCAGGCCAGCCGCTGCTCGTCCCGCGCGCTGGTGGGCGAGCCCGCCGCTTTGTATTTCCAGTGCGCCGCGATGCCTTCTTCGGCGACGCGATGCATTTCTTCGGTCCGGATCTGGACCTCGAACTGGTGTCCGCCCTCGCCCATCACCGTGGTGTGCAGCGATTGATACAGATTGGGCCGGGGCATGGCGATGAAGTCCTTGATGCGCCCCGGCACCGGGCGCCAGATGGAGTGGATCAGGCCAAAGGCCGCGTAGCAATCCTGCACCGTGGAGGTGATCACGCGCACGGCCAGCAGGTCGTACACCTGGTCGACGGTCACCTTCTGCTTTTGCAGTTTTTGATAGATGCTGTAAAGCCGCTTGATGCGCCATTCCACGCGCGCCTTGATGTTGTTCTCGCGCAGCCGTTCGTTGAGCAGCGCTTCCACCGAGTTCAGAAACTGCTCGTCTTCTTCCCGCGCCGCCTCGACCGCGCTCTTGACCTGCTCATAGCCGAAGGGATCGACATAACGGAAGGCCAGGTCTTCCAACTCGCCGCGCACCTTGCCCATGCCCAGCCGGTGGGCCAGGGGCGCATAGATATCCAGCGTTTCCCGGGCGATCGACTCCTGCCGTTCGGGCGGCAGATGTTGCAGCGTCCGCATGTTGTGCAGCCGGTCCGCCATCTTGATCAGCACCACGCGCACGTCGCTCACCATGGCCAGCAGCATCTTGCGCACGTTCTCGGCCTGGCGGTCTTCGCGGTTGGCGAACTGGATCTTGTCGATCTTGGTCACGCCTTCGACGATGTGCGCGACCTGCTCCCCGAATTGCTCGGTGATGTCTTCGGTAGTGACTGGAGTATCTTCGACGGCATCGTGCAGCAGCCCGGCCGCGATCGCGGTCGAATCCAGCTTCATCTCCGCCAGGACCTGGGCTACTTCGAGGGGATGCAGGACATATGGCTCCCCGGAGGCCCGGAGCTGGCCGCTGTGGTGCTGCACGCAGAACTCCCAGGCTTTGCGAATGATGCCGGTGTCGTCGCTCGGCCGGTTCTTGCCGATCGTCGCGAGCAGCTCGGCGAACTTCGCTGCCAGGATCCCTGGCTCTGCCGGAGGTTCATGTGGCGTGGAGTGCACAGTCGCCATACCTGATTATAGGCTGGCCGCTATGACCGTGCTACTCGCCCACCCGACCAGAAGGCGAGGAATAGGCGCTTAGCCAGCAACTGGGTCCGCAGCAACCCCACTCAAGCCAACAGAAGGCTTGAATGGGCCACCCCAAGGTTTTCTTGTGGTGGAGAGTTCAACCCGATCGTCTGCCCACTCCTTCGGCTATGCGAAGATAATTTGTGCCCCGTGAACCCATCTCTGCGCCTGCAAATAAGGCTGCGGAAGCCCCGCCGGTTGCCATGATCTCCCGCCGGGCGGCGGACCGGCTCCGTGCCGGCCACGTCTGGGTCTATCGCTCGGATATCGAGCACATGGTGGAGATGGAAGCCGGCCTGATCGCGGTAGCCGACCATCGTGGCTTTCCCCTGGGCACCGCACTGTGGAGCCCAAGCTCGCAAATCGCGCTGCGCCTGATAACCTCCGATCCTCATCTCACGCATGAATCCTGGTTGGCGCTGCTTGATCAGCGCCTGCGACGCGCCATCCAACTCCGCCAGGGGATGTTGGAGGAGGTCACCGACGCCTGCCGCCTGGTCTTCAGTGAAGCCGACCAGCTGCCCGGCCTGATCGTCGACCGATACGGGGACCTGGTTCTCTTTGAGATTCTCGCCAAGGCGCTCGACCGGGAGGAGGTGCGCGCGGTAATCGTCGAGACCCTCAAGTCAGAACTTGAGCCGGTCACCATCGTGGAGCGATCCGATGCCCGTATCCGGGAACTGGAGCAGCTCAGCCAACCATCGGAGGCTCCGCTGTACTCCGCTGAGACCATTCCGCAGTTGACGACGATCTTTCACCTGAACGGGCTGGCTTTTCACTACGACGCGAATGCTGGGCAGAAAACGGGGGCTTTTCTCGACCAGCGTCTGAACTACGCCGCGGCCTCGCTCTATGCCCGGGGCGAGGCCCTCGACGTCTGCACCTATCAGGGCGGGTTTGCCCTGCATCTGGCTCGAACCTGTACCCGGGTGACCGGCATTGACGCCTCCCGCGCTGCGCTTGAGGTGGCGGAAGAGAACCTGGAGGTCAACCGCCATCGCATTCAGGCTCCGGTGGAGTGGATCGAGGCCAACGCATTCGACCTTCTCCGCGACTGGAGCACAGCGGGCAACACCTATGACACCGTGGTGCTTGACCCGCCTGCCTTCGCAAAATCCAAGCGCGCTGTTGAAGGCGCCCTGCGCGGGTATAAGGAGCTCAATCTGCGCGCCCTGAAGATGTTGCGGCCAGGTGGGACGCTGGTTACCTGCTCCTGCTCCCACCACGTATCCTGGGACGAATTTCATGGCGTCGTGGCCGCTGCCGCCGGCGACGCGCAACGCCGCGTTCGCCTGCTGGAGCGCCGGGGGGCCGCTCCCGACCATCCGGTGATTTTCAACATGCCTGAAACCGAATACCTCAAGTGCCTGATCCTGCAGGTCGAGCTCTAAAGTGGCGCACTGGCAGCACATCTGGCTGGTCATCGCTTGTTTTCTGGCCGGAGCGCTTAACGCCATGGCCGGCGGCGGTTCCTTCTTGTCGTTTCCCGCGCTGCTGGGGGTGGGGGTTCTGCCTATCCAGGCAAATGCAACCAACACGGTTGCTCTTTGGCCGGGGCAGTTCACCTCGATCGCCGCCTATTGGCAGGACTTGAAGGCCAATCATCGCCTGGTGCTCCCAGTCTGTTCCGCGGCTCTTCTGGGCGGCTTAGCGGGGGCCGTGATTCTGCTCCGCACCGGCCAAGCCACATTTATGGCGCTGGTTCCGTGGTTGCTGCTGCTGGCCGCCGGGCTCTTTGCCGCCAGCGGCCCGGTCTCCAGCTGGCTCCGCCGCACCCGGGTAAGTGTTGCCGGGGCCAAGCCCAGCCTGGTGCCGCTATGGATCGGCGTGGTGGTGGTGTGCTTTTACATCGGGTACTTCGGCGCCGGCGCGGGCTTTCTGCTGATGTCGGTGCTGGCGGTCTTTGGCATCCAGAACATCCACCAGGTCAATGCGCTCAAGGTGATCGCCACCACCACGGCCAACGGCATCGCCGTGGTGACCTTTATCGTGGAGAAGCAGATTCTCTGGAAGTACTGCCTGTTGATGATGATCGCCGCTGCGCTGGGCGGTTATCTGGGAGCCCGCTATTCGCGCCGCATGAATCCGCAGTTCATGCGGCTGTTGGTGGTCCTGATTGGGTTGGGAATGGCTGCCTACTTCTTCTGGAAGCAGTATTCTTAAGACAGGGACTTGCATGAGCCACGAAGGCATTCGTTTTATCAGCGAAGAAGAGGCGCAGAAACTGGCGCAGGAGGCAGAGCATCGCGTTCTGGCCGAGCCGGCTCGTGTCCGGGTGCAGAAGACGGCCGGCACTGGCATGGAGATCGACTGGAAAGACGGCCATCAAAGCAGTTGGACTTTCAGCTGGTTGCGCGACGCCTGTCCTTGCGCCACCTGCCATGAGGAGCGCGGAGCGACCGGCCGCAAGCCCGGCGAGCCAAAGCCGCAGCCACCGGCTTTGCTGCAGATGTACAAAGCGCCGGCCCGGCCGGAGTCCGTTTCCCCGGTTGGCCGCTACGCGATCAGTTTTCGCTGGAATGACGGCCACCAGAGTGGGATCTACTCCTGGGACTACCTTCGACGCCATTGCCAATGCGAGCCGTGCCGCGCCTCTGCAGGTAGTGGACTGTAACAGCTGATTTGATAGAGCCGTAGGAGCTAAACAGGCTGCGGAAAAACCCGCGATCGGGTCAAGAAAGACGTACCTCAGGGCCTAAAGGCCGACGTATTTTCAGTCGTTTACGGCCCGACTAAAGTCGTGCCCTGATACAAAACATGAGTTTTTCCGCAGCCTGTAAAGCCCACGATAATTTCATGATATTTGTGCCGGGGATAATGCTCGCTGCGGCGAGGCATCCCCGGCCTACCCTGAAAGCGAGTTCTCACGCAGGGGCTAAAGCCCAATTCTTTCTCAGCCGCTTGCGGCCCGACTAAAGTCGGGCCCTGATACAAAGCATGATAGCCGCGACCCCTAGAAGAGTCGCGCATTTGCGCAAATTTTGTGGGTCTCGCGTTTGAGACCTGGGGGTCATGCAGAGGAATCCGTCCCGATTTTCGCGCCCCGGCTGAACAGGCTGCGGAAAAAGTCGGTTTTGAGGGGGAAGTATCCCTCAGCGGCCGCGCTCATTGCCAAGTGGTTATGGACGGGCTGAAGCCCGTCCCCTTCAGACAAGCGACTTTTTCCGCAGCCTGTAAAGCCGAGTTCATGCAAAGCAGTTATGGACGGCCTGATGCTCGCTGCGGCGAGGTCGGCCGTCCCCTTCAACGGAAATAAGTCTTTTTTTCGTTACGGAGCAGGCTCAGCCGGCGCGACGTGACAAACCGGCAGAAACTCCCAAAGCTTCTGCAACCGTTGCAACGATTCCGCCGCAGTCCCGACAACGTGAATGTAGGCACGGTTCTCACCCTTGAGAAAACCCTCCTCGATCGCAACCTCGAGAAAGCTCAGCAGGTGGTCGTAATAACCACCGGTGTTCACCATCAGGCAGGGTTTTGTATGAATCCCCAGTTGTGCCCAGGTGAGGATCTCGAAAAACTCATCCAGAGTCCCGAAACCACCCGGCAGGGCGACAAAGGCATCCGCCTCTTGGGCCATGAGCGCTTTGCGTTCGTGCATGGTTTCGACCACATCCAGCCTGGTCAGACCCTGGTGCGCCACTTCCACCGCGGCCAGCGAGCGCGGGATGACGCCGATCACCTCGCCGCCGTTGACCAGCGCGGCGTCGGCCAACGCTCCCATCAACCCCACCTGGGCTCCGCCGTACACCAAACCCAGACCGGCCTTTCCCAGACAGGCCGCCCAAAGCAACGGCTTCCGCAAGGTATTCTGGCCGAAGCCCGGTATTCGACCCACAAAAGACACAAACCCTCCGCCTGATACTCTGCATATCCGAATTGCAACACAACTTGCCGAAACTATTACACTGGTAGAAGACAATTCATCGCGTCCAGCCGACAATCGCAATATCACCGCCGCCCTCAGAGACCAGCCATTGCAACATCTGCTTGATAAATTGAACCCGCAGCAACGTGCCGCCGTTGAATCCGTCGACGGCCCATTGCTGATTCTCGCCGGGGCGGGCTCCGGCAAGACACGTGTGATTACCCACCGCATCGCCTACCTCATTCAAGTACGCAACGTGGCGCCGGACTCCATCCTTGCGGTGACCTTCACCAACAAGGCGGCGGCGGAGATGGCGGAGCGAGTCGACAAGCTCCTCGAGCATCAATCTATGGCTAAGCCCCTGCTAGCCACTTTCCACTCTTTTTGCGTGCGCGTTCTGCGCCGGGACATCGAAGCCCTGCGCATCGGCGGGGAGGGGCTTACCCGCAACTTCGTGATCTACGACGAGGCTGACCAGCAGGCGATCGTCAAGCAGGCCATGCGCCGCATGGGGCTGGACACCAAACAGCTAACCCCGCGTACGGTTCTCTCCCGTATCTCCTGGGCCAAGAGCCATATGCTCGACCCGCAGGAGATCTATCTGCAATCCACCGATCCGGTGAGCGAGCGGATCGCGCACATCTACGAGCTTTACCGCAAGGAACTGCGCAAGGCGAATGCGCTTGACTTCGACGACCTTCTGCTGGAGGCGGTGCGCTTGCTGCGCTCCTCCGCCGAGGTGCGCGAGCGCTACAATCGCCGCTATCGCTACCTGCTGATCGACGAATACCAAGACACCAACCGGCCGCAATACGAGCTGATGAAGCTGCTTGCCGGAACCGAGCACAACGTCTGCGTGGTGGGCGACGAAGACCAGAGCATTTACTCCTGGCGCGGGGCCGATATCCGCAACATCCTGGAGTTCGAGCGCGACTTTCCGGGAGCCAAGACCATCCGCCTGGAGCAAAACTACCGTTCCACGCAGGTGATTCTTGAGGGCGCCTCCGCGGTCGTGGCACGCAATGTGCAACGCAAGGGCAAGAACCTGTGGACCTCCCGCGAGGGCGGCGCGCAGATCGGCTACTACGAGGCGCCGGATGGAGAAAACGAAGCGCTCTTCATCGCCGACTACATACAGAAGTACATGCGCCGTGCGGGAGAAGAACACGATCTGCCCCGCGCGGCCGTGCTCTACCGCACCAACTCGCAATCGCGGCTGGTAGAAGAGGCGCTGCGCCGCTACGGGATCGCCTACACCATGGTCGGCGGATTTTCCTTCTATGACCGCTCTGAGATCAAGGATCTGCTCAGTTATCTCAAGCTGGTGCAGAACCCCGATGACTCCATCGCCCTGGCGCGCATCATCAACACGCCGCCGCGCGGTATCGGCAAGACCACGCTGGAGGTGTTGGAGAGGCTTAGCCTGGAGACAGGCATCAGCACCTGGGCCGCGATTGAGCGCGCGCTGAAGGATCAGCTCCTGTCGACCCGTGCCTGCATGGCGCTGCAGACCTTCCGCAGGCTCATCCTGGATGCCCACGCCATGCTCGAGCCTGGCTTTGCCGAGAAGCTTACCCAAGACGTTCTACCCGAGCCGCAGCCAAACCCCGAGGCATCCGAAGCAGAAGATGCGGATTCGGGCGAGTGGGAAGACGTCCGCTTCGACTTTGGCGACCTCGACCCGGAACCGGTCGACGCAGAAGAGCAAGCGTTACCTCTGCTGACTTTTGACGACGAGGCGCCGCCCCCTGTGCCCGTGGCTGAGCCCCTTGCCGTTGAGGGATTCCGCAAGCCTGGAGACGCGGCCACGCTGCCTGAATTGATTCGCTTTCTCATCGACAGAACTGGCTACATCCGCTCGCTCGAGGACGAAGGCACGCCGGAAGCCATCTCCCGCATTGAGAACCTGAAGGAACTGGCCAACGCCGCCCAAGATGCGCAGCAGCGCGGCGAAACACTTTCGGAGTTTCTCGACCACGCCGCCCTGGTCAGCGACACCGATCGTTACAATCCCCAAAGCCGCGTAACCCTGATGAGCCTGCATTCGGCCAAGGGCCTCGAGTTTCCCCTGGTCCTGTTGGCGGGGATGGAAGAGGGTCTGCTTCCTCATTCGCGAACACTCAACCAGCCAATGGAGCTTGAAGAGGAGCGGCGGCTTTGCTACGTGGGCATGACGCGCGCCATGGATGCGTTGGTGATGACGCGAGCGCGCTATCGCCGCAGATACGGCAACGATATGCCGGAATCCAGCATCCCCTCACGATTTCTGGAAGAGATTCCGTCGCGTCTGTTGGAAGATCTGAGCCCGCGCCAGCGTTACGGCTCAGGTCGCCGCAGCGACGAATGGGAAGCGCCCCGGCACTTCAGCTACGAAGACGAGGACCAGCGTCCCCGCAACGTTGTTCCTGGCGCTCGTCAGCCCGGGAATGGTCAACCTAAATCTCTGGACAACATCGCCCAATTTTTCTCTTCGAGAAAGGCTAGCGGAAGCCGGCCGAAGTTGGAAATCCCGGTCCTGGGTGGAGCGACCGGTTTTCGCAGCGGCCAGCGTGTGCGCCATCCCAAATACGGCGAGGGCGTCGTCTTCCGCCGCGAGGGCGACGGTGACGATGCGAAGATTACGGTACAATTTGCAGAATTCGGCGTGAAAAAGCTGGTGGAGAAGTTTGCCCAGCTGGAAAAAGTGTAGACAAGGAAAATAATGCCCAATACGAAGAACATAGAAGATAAGTTGGAACGGAAGAAGATCAAGCGCGCGGCGCGCAAGAAAGCAGCACCGAAGGGCGCGCGCACCACTCCCCGGGGTTCCAACAAGAAGAAGGCCAAGAAACTGACCAGAGGTCAAAGCAAGCGATAAGCATAGCGAAAGGAATTTCGTTCTCTGAAATCAGCCCTGCCAGGAGCCGAGACGCTGCGAAAGCAACTGTTCGCAACCAAGTCGATCGATAAGCTGATCAGCGACTCGGAGCTTCCCGAGCACTGTCTGAAGAAAACGCTCGGACCCTGGTCGCTGACCGCGCTGGGCATCGGCGCGGTGATCGGCTCGGGTATTTTCACCGTGATCGGCACTGCCATCGCGGGAGAAAAGTTTGACACCTCCTCGATTCTGAACACACCGCTGCTCGATTACCTGGTGAATCACCATGCCCTGGCCGGTCGCCCGGGAGCAGGGCCGGCGCTCGCTTTCTCCATCGTTCTGGTGGCCATCGTGTGCGCCTTCACCGGGCTCTGCTATGCCGAGCTCGCCTCGATGATTCCCATCGCCGGCAGCGCCTACACCTACACCTACGCCACCATGGGCGAACTGGTCGCCTGGATCATAGGCTGGGATCTGATCCTGGAGTACGCCGTCAGCAACATGGCGGTGTGCGTTGGCTTCGCAGCCCACATTGTCGACTTCATGGATTGGTTCGGCGTGCGCCCCAGCGCGCGTTGGATCTCCCCCGCCTTCCTGCCCTCCGGCCTCGCCGACCTGCAAGGCAACGCGATCTACCAGCCAGGCTGGCACCTGGGCTTCAATTTTCCCGCCTTTCTGATCGTGCTGATTCTGACCATTGTGCTGGTCCGGGGCATCCGCGAATCCGCGGGCACCAACAACATCATGGTCCTGCTCAAAATCTCGGCGATCCTGGTATTCATCGTCGCGGGGGCTCGCTTTGTCCACCCAGCGCATTGGCATCCGTTTTTCCCCAATGGTTGGTCCGGCGTGCTCACCGGCGGCAGCATCATTTTCTTCACCTACATCGGCTTCGATTCTGTCTCTACGGCTGCGGAAGAGTGCCACCGGCCACAACGCGATGTGCCCATCGGGATTTTAGCTACGCTGGTGGTCTGCACCGTGCTTTATATCGGGGTCGCGGTGGTGCTCACTGGCTTGATTCCCTGGCAGACGCTGGTGGACGATGCGGCGCCGGTGGTGAATACTCTCAAAAAGCTGAGCCACGATACCGGCTCCGTGAGCTTGAATTGGGTGCGCTTGATCGTGCTCTGCGGCGCCATGATGGGCATGATCTCCTCTATCCTGGTCTTCCAGCTTGGCCAGGCGCGCGTCTGGTTTGCCATGTCGCGCGATCGCCTCTTCCCCCGCTGGTTTGGCAAGGTGCACCCGCGCTATCGCACTCCGGCCGTAGCCACCTGGGTTGCCGGCTTTCTGGTAGCCATTCCCAGCGGGCTGTTGGATATTGGCACCCTGGCCGACTTGTCGAACATCGGCACGCTCTTCGCCTTTGTGCTGGTCTCGATCGGGGTCTTGATCCTGCGCTATCGTGAGCCGGATCGCCGCCGTGGCTTCCGCGCGCCGTTTGGAATCGCCGTGCCCATTCTGAGCCTCTTCTTTTGCACCCTGCTTATGTCTGGCCTGCCGGTCATTACCTGGCTGCGCTTCTTCGCTTGGCTGATCATTGGTCTCGCCATTTACTTTCTATACAGTCGCAAGCACAGCGAATTTTCATCCCTCTCATGACACGCCTTGCCACCCAGCGCCGGATCGCACCCTCTTGGTTGCGAGCGCTTCCTAAAGCGGAACTGCATCTTCACCTGGAGGGAACCGTTGCCCCCGAAACCCTGGTGGAATTGAGCCAGAGGCACGACGATGACCAGCTGACCCTGGCCGAAGCGCGGTCCCTCTATCGCTACAACGATTTCACCGGCTTCCTGCTGGCTTTCAAGGCGGTCAGCGAACGGCTGCGCACCCCGGCGGACTACGAATTGATCACCTATCGCATGCTGGAGCGTTTAGCGGCCCAGGGAGTGGTGCACGCCGAAGCCTATGTCTCGGTGGGGGTGGTCTACTACTGGAGGCGCATCGAGTTCGAGGCGCTTTTTCATGGGATGGAAGCGGCGCGGGTACGCGCCGAGCGCCAATTCGGTATCACCCTCTATTGGATCTTCGACGCGGTCCGCCATTTTGGTCCGGAGGAGGCTGCCCGCGTCTTTCGCAAGGCGGCGGAACTGCGGCAAGGGTCCCCCAGTGTCGTGGGCATTGGGATCGGCGGGGACGAGCGTCGTGCCGGCGCGGAGCCCTTCCGCGAGCTATTTCAGGAGGCGCGGCAGGCTGGTCTCCGCCTCACCGCACATGCCGGCGAAACCATGGGACCGGAAAGCATCTGGGCGGCCCTCAACATCGGGGCGGAGCGTATCGGCCACGCCCTTTCCGCTCAACTGGATCCAGACCTGATGGAGGTGCTGGCGGAACGCCAGGTTCCACTTGAGATCTGCGTCACCTCGAATCTGCGCACCGGCTGTTGTCCCTCTCTTGAGGAGCACCCGGTGCGCCGATACTTCGATGCAGGGCTTATGGTCACGCTTAATTCTGATGATCCGGCAATGTTTTTGAGCGACCTGCAGGATGAATATCGCCTGGCACATGATTCATTCGGCTTTACCGAGGAGCATCTGCGAGAGTTGGCGGCAAATTCCATTGAGGCCAGCTTCCTTCCCGACGTCCGAAAGGTGGCTCTTCTGCATCAAATTGAGCAGGTGAAATAGCTCTTTGGTGTCTTCCATCGTAACTACGTGGATTCCACCAAGCTGCGCTATTATTTTGGCATGATGTACATGGATGGTAACGAACGTGCCGGACAGAAAGCTTCCCCCGAGGAAGAGGGCTCTGCCATGTGGATTGTTGGATGGACTTCGGTTGCTGTTGTAGGAATTGCTGCTGTGGGTCTCTACGTCGGCCGCGAATTGCGTGCGCGTTATAAATTCAATCACCGCACACAGTACGACTATTTCGCGCACGCCGGGGATAGTGTCTGCGCACCAGACTACGGCACCGGAATTTAACCTGTCGCCGACCGACGCATCGCCGCCACGGCGATGCCACTTGCCCGTTTCACGGGTAGCGGGGCAATTCGTCTTCGGGACGGCTCTGTCCCAGGGGCTAAAAGAGGCTGCGTGAGAACGGCGTTGCGCAACCTGCTTTGGGATTTCTCCTCACCACGGACCAAAGGGTGCCCCATATCTCGCTCGTTTTTCGCGAGATGTGGGAGACGCGGATCTCGCTCGGCAGCCTCTGGAAGGCCAAAAACTGTAGATTGGCAGCCGTGGTATCCCACATCTCGCGAAAAACGAGCGAGATATGGGGCACCCTTTGGTCCGTGGTGAGGACAGAATTCAGCAACGACGGGTTCTCACGCAGACTCGAAAAGCCCCAGATCTTTGTTGGGCCTAAACGGCCCGACTGATTCAAAGCATCACCGCGGTGACTAGGGCCCGTACTGAGCGGCAACAGTATCAGGAACACGCAACCAGCCATAAAGCGGGAAGCTCTCTACCAGTTCCAGTACCTGGCCCCGTATGAAACGAAGGGCCTGAGGGTCGTTGCGCTGATCGAGCGCCTGGGCGATCCACTTGCCGATGGTCCGCATCTCCGGCTCGCGCATGCCGCGCGTGGTCAGGGCAGGGCTGCCAATGCGAATCCCGCTCGGTTTCAGAGGCGGGTTGATGTCGTAAGGAATGGCATTCTTGTTCACGGTAATGCCCGCATCCTGCAGCGCAAGCTCAGCTTCGCTGCCCAGCATCCCCCTTGAAAAAACGTCCACCAGCATGACATGGGTGTCGGTGCCGCCGGAGATCACACGGTAGCCCTCGGACATGAGCGTTTCGGCCAAGGTTTTCGCGTTGACGATAACCTGCTGTGCGTAATGCTTGAAGCCAGGCTCCAGGGCTTCACCGAAGGCTACCGCCTTGCCGGCGATTACGTGAACCAGCGGGCCACCCTGCTGACCGGGAAATACACTCCGGTCGACCGCTGCGGCAAACTGCCGTTGGCATAGGATCAAGCCCGCGCGGGGACCACGCAGGGTCTTATGCGTGGTAGTGGTGACAATGTGGGCGTGAGGAACGGGCGAAGGATGAGCGCCACCAGCGACCAGGCCGGCAAAGTGCGCCATATCGATCAAGAGCAGGGCTCCGACCTTGTCCGCGATCTGCCGCATGCGGGCAAAATCGATGATCCTGGGATAGGCGCTTCCTCCCCCAATGATCAGCTTGGGCTTCTCGCGCTCGGCTAGCACCTCCAGTTTGTCGTAGTCGATCTGCTCTGATTCCCGCTCCACGCCGTAGAACACAACCCGGTAGAGCTTGCCGGAAAAGCTGAGCTTGTGCCCATGGGTCAGGTGGCCGCCATGGGCCAGATCAAGACCCAGGATGGTGTCGCCCGGCTGGATGACAGCCATGTAAGCGGCAGCGTTGGCCTGGGACCCGGAATGGGGCTGCACGTTGGCGTGGTCAGCGCCGAAAAGCTGCTTTGCCCGGTCACGCGCCAGGTTTTCGACCACGTCGGCGAATTCGCAACCACCGTAGTAGCGCTTTCCCGGGTAACCCTCCGCATATTTATTGGTGAAGACTGAACCAACAGCCTCCAACACGGCCTGGCTTACGAAATTCTCGGACGCGATCATTTCCAGGCCTTCGTGCTGGCGGCGGATTTCGTGGTCGACAGCCGCGGCAATCTCTGGATCGGCCTCGGCAAGCGGGCGGCGCATATGGTCAGACATACCGCGATTTTAGACTATTTGGCTGGGGGGAAGGGTCCGCAATAGTACCGCGGTTTGAGGACCGCACAACCCCACTCAAGCCAAAACAAGGCTTGAATGGGGCACCCGCATTTGTTGCGGGGTGCAGAACCCTCTCTGCACCCTAGCGGGCGACCATCTCGTTCTGCGGGCTGGTGGAAGCGGCGAGCGTGGCTAGTTGTTTGAATGCTGAATAAACAAAGGAGCCGAGATACCAACCGTCCATAAACTTGTAGGGAGTTTCCCCGGTGGTGTAGTGGCCGCAGGGCAGCACTTTGGAGACAAAATCCAGCCCGCGGCGGCGGAAGTTCTCGATCACCTGGAGCGAGTACTCCTGGAGGAAGGTGAGGTCGTAGGTGGCGTGCACCAGCAGAACCTTTCTGGGGTTGGCGGCAAATTGGTCCATGTAGTGAGAAGGGCTGATAGCCGCCCAGACATCGCGCAGCCGCTGATGAGTCATGCCGATGGCTTCGAAGGCCTCGCGGATGTGACGCGTGCTCTGGCCCGTCCAAACCACATCGCCGAATGACATGGAGGCATGGTTGAAGGCGGTGACGCGGATGCGGCTGTCCAGAGCGCTGGCGAGAAAGGCATAGCAGGAGCCAAGACTGGTTCCCAGAATGCCGAACTGCTCATAGCCCTGCTGCTCGAGCCAGTCGATGCAGCAACGAATGTCGACTACCGCCTGGCGGCAGGAGGCGATGGTGCGTCCGACGTTGGCGCTCACCGCGTAGTCGGCGCGGGCCAGCTCGGCCGGACGACGGATATCGTGGTAGGGCTTGCTCAGGCGCAGCGCGGAGATGCCAAAGCGGTTGAAGACAGAGCATAGGGCGTTGTGGCTGAAGGCATCCGCGTTCCAGTGCGGCATAACGATGATGGCCTGTTTCGGCTTGCCGGCCATCTTGTGCGGGGGAGCGGGAAACCAGCGGGCGTTGACGCGGTCGTTCTCCGGATAAGGGGTGCGCACGGGCGACGTAAAGCGGAGGAACTCCGCCTTGGGCAGCTTGCCGTCGGCGGCTAACCGGCGGATCCTGGCATCCTGCTGCAAAGTTTCGGGGCGGACGTTGGTGGGGAACAATTGCGGGTGCCGCTCCTCGAGAACAAAGTCTTGCGGCGTCTGATAGGCGAAAAACTCGGCGCGATGGCGCAGGATGGAGGCATTCAGATCCAGCATCGCCCGCTCCCCGGATTCCTCCCCGGTGTCCTCCATCGCGGGGCGGGTGAATTCCTCAAGCCAGTCAAATCCCCACTCCACCGGGCGCACGATGCGGTTCGTGTCGCGGGTGGTAAGAGCGGTCTCCCAGCTGTACATCCAGCGTCCGTAAAGCTTGCGCAGCATGCTCAAGAGGCGCTCTGTGCGTGCTGGCGGAATTGCTCCACCACTGCGGACATGTCGTCTTCTCCCAGCCCGGCAGTGATGGCATGCTCGAAGACGCGCAGCGCTGCCCGGCCCATATCGAGGTCGAGGGCTTGCTGGTCTGCCTCAGCGATGGCATAGCGAAGGTCCTTGGCCATAAGCTTCAGCAGGAAGTGGGGCTCGTATTGCCGAGCCGTCATACGTTCGCTCAGCAGCTTGACGATCGGGCTACCGGGGGCTCCTTCGGTGAGCACGCCCAGCGCCTTTTGCAGGTCGAGGCCGCTGCGCTCAATCATGGAGAGGGCTTCGGCCAGGGCGGCGGTCTGCACCCCGGAAAGAAAATTGTTGATCAACTTCAGGCGAGCACCGCTGCCGACAGGCCCGACGTGAACTACGTCACGACCCATGGTCCTGAGGATGGGGTCGATCTTGTTCACCGCCTCAGCCGAGCCTCCGGCCAGGAAGAGCAGCTGCCCGGCCGCAGCCTGGGCTTTGCTCCCGGTAACCGGGGCATCCACCAGGACACAGCCTCGCTCCTGAGCGGCCCGGTTAAACTCATGAATCCAATCCACGGTGACGGTGCTGGATTCCACCAGCAGGGTGCCGGGGGCAGCGTCTACCAGCGCTTCCCCGCGGCCTAACCACACGTCGCGGCAGACCGGGACATCGGAGAGCATGCTGATCACCACAGACGCATCCGCTACTGCTGCGCGGGGCGACAGGGCTAGCATCGCTCCGCGGGCCACCAAGGCTTGTGCTTTGCCCGGGTTGCGGTTGTAAACGCTAAGCGGATAGCCCGCATCGAGCAGGCGCCCCGCCATGCCTGTACCCATAATCCCAAGCCCTAGTAACGCAACTTTTGTTTCACTCATAAACCTACTGCCCCTCAAATCCTGAAAATGTTGAATTGCCCTCAAAGCTCTAGAATAGAACCGGTATGGGGTTTACGGAACAATACGACGTTGTAGTTGTGGGTGCCGGGCACGCCGGTTGCGAAGCGGCCATGGCGGCGGCGCGCATGGGCCTGCGGACGGCGCTGTTCAGTTTCAATCTGGACCTCATCGCACAAATGTCGTGCAACCCTGCGATTGGCGGCATAGCCAAGGGGCACCTGGTGCGGGAAGTGGATGCGCTGGGCGGGATTATGGGCGAGGTCGCCGACGCGGTGGGCATCCAATTCCGTTTGCTGAATACCTCCCGCGGGCCTGCGGTCTGGTCGCCCCGCGCGCAGTGCGACAAGCGCCAATACCGGGTTAAGATGCGCCAAGTGCTCGAGTCGCAGGCAAACTTGCACATCAAGCAGGCGGAAGTCGTAGATCTGCTGCTGGACGAGCCGGGCAACGAGAGAACCACGCGCGGCGTACGCCTGCGGGACGGCCGCACGGTGTTGGCGGGCGCCGTGGTCATCACCACCGGCACCTTTCTCAACGGGCTGATTCACTGCGGAGAAGAGCACTACCCGGCCGGGCGCAGCGGCGAGCCGCCCAGCGTGCTGCTGGGGGAGGCGCTCAAGCGGCTGGGCCTGCGAGGATGCCGTCTCAAGACCGGCACACCCCCCCGGCTGGATGGCCGCAGCATCGATTGGAGCCGGTTTGCGGAACAGCCCGGAGATGTGGATCCTACTCCCTTCAGCTTCCGCACAGTGGAGTTGCCGCAGAAGCAGATCTCCTGCCACATCGCCTACACCACACCGGAGACCCTGCGTATCATTCGCGAGAATGTCGGCCGCTCGCCCATGTACTCGGGGCAGATCCAGGGCATCGGGCCGCGCTACTGCCCCTCGATTGAAGACAAGGTGGTCCGCTTCCCGGATAAGGAACAGCATCAGTTCTTCCTCGAACCGGAAGGGCTGGACACCAACGAGGTCTACGTCAACGGCATGTCTACCTCTCTGCCGATGGAAGTGCAGTGGGAGGTGGTGCAGTCGATCCCTGGCCTGGAGAAGGCGGAGATGCTGCGGCCCGGGTATGCCATCGAGTACGATGCGATCGATCCGACCGAGCTCGACCGCAGCCTGGCGGTGAAGCAGATTCGGCGGCTCTATCTTGCTGGGCAGATCAACGGCACATCAGGGTACGAGGAGGCCGCCTGCCAGGGACTGATGGCCGGCATCAACGCCGCGCTGCTGGTTCGTGGGGAGGCTCCCTTCACCCTCGACCGCACCGAGGCCTATACCGGCATTCTGATCGACGACCTGATCAGCAAGGGCACCAACGAACCCTACCGCATGTTCACCTCGCGAGCGGAGTTCCGCCTGCACCTGCGCATCGACAACGCCGATCGCCGGCTGACTCCCTACGGCCATAGGCTGGGCCTGATCAGCGATGGCGCCTGGCGGGATTATGAGCAGAAGCAGGCGCGGGCCGTGGCCCTGGAGAAGCTACTGGCTACGCGGAAAGTGAACCTCGCGCGGCTGAGCGAGACGTTGCCAGAGGTGGCTTCAGCGTTGGGGAATGTAGCCGGGCAAACGTATGCGCAACTGCTGAAGCGGCCCGAGATCACGCTGGAGATTCTGGCGCCTGCCCTACGGCCGGAGTTTGCAGAGAGCAACGGCGAACTGGATTTCTTTAGTGCCGTGGTGAATGCCCGGATGCGCAATGAGTTGAAGTCGGTGGAGACCGAGATCAAGTACGCCGGCTACCTGGATCAGCAGCGGAAGGCAATTGAGAAGCTAAAGAAGGCGGAGCAGCGGGCGATTCCTTCCGACTTTGAGTACGCGGGGATTAGTGGGCTGTCGCGGGAGATGCAAGAGACGCTGGCCCGGGTGCGGCCGCAAACTCTGGGGCAAGCAAGCAGGATACCCGGAGTGACGCCGGCGGCGCTTTCTCTGCTACACGTCTACCTCGAGGTTGGCGACAAGCGGAAAGCGGCCGCCGCCGGTATTCGAGCCTAGTGCTCTGTCGAAAACATTTCCAGGAATGGTCCGCGGAACTGCAGATCCCTCGGCTACCCCGGATTTCCTGTCGAGTTGGGTGCGCATCGAGTGAACCGCAGGTCCCTCCACTCCGCTTCGCTCCGGTCGGGATGACAATTCATTTTTTGACACTTACATTCCCCATCATCAACCCTCGCGTTGTTCATTCCTCCCTCGACTTGCCGCCGGCAAGTTGAGGTGCTCCTAATGAACAATCGGGACTTCCGGTCGAGTTGGGTGCGTATCGAGGGGACAGCAGGTCCCTCCAGTACGCTTCGCTCCGGTCGGGATGACAATTCATTTGTGACACTTACATTCCCCATAATCAACCTTCGCGTTGTTCATTTCTCCCTCTGCTTGCCGCAGGCAAGTAGAGGTGCTCCTAATGACACGGACCGGAGGGTTGGGTCCGCAACAACCCCACTCAAGCCAAAAGAAGGCTTGAATGGGCCACCCCAAATTTTCTTGTGGGTAGGGGCAACCGGGTCATTTCTCACTCAACTTGCCGCAGGCAAGTAGAGGTGCTCGGGATGACAAAGGGGAAGGCGAGGGATCTGCAGTTCTCCTAATTAGCAGCCAAGACTCTTTTAACAAGCAGAGCTAGACGCCGGGCGGCGTGGGGGGTGGCGGTGCCGCGTCCACAGTGGGCGAGCCGATGCCTACGCTTCCGGGGTACTGCTCAGGACCCGACTCAGGCGCTTGGTCGGGCATGGGGGCGGCGGGCCCAGGCGAGACATAAGGCTGGCGTCCCCGGGGAGCCGGGGCACTCGGACCACTCACAAAGCGGTCACCGGAAAAACGCGGAATCCCGAAATGGCCGCGGAGATGCAACAGGTCAACCGTGCTGAGGTCCCCGTTCAGGGCGATCAGGTTGAGATCTTTCGGCCCCGAAACCAGCACCATCATGCCCGTCACATCCATGTGAGCAAAGTTAATCCACAGGTCGGTCTGGCCAGTGCTAAAGGGGTCGCTTTTGCTGTGGGCAGCGACCAGGTGCCTCCAACCGGCGGCCTCGTACTGCCTGCGGATCAAATCCAGCTGTGCTGGGTCATAAAGGCCGGGCGCGGCGAAGTGATAGCTGTGCACCGAGATGCCGTTTAGCTTGGCAATCGCGTTGCGCGCGTCCGGGTCGTTGTCGCCGATGAAGTAGCTGGCCATCTGCAGCATGGACCGGTCAAAAGTGAAATCGGTGTGGAACGCGGCACGCTGGCCGAGGACCTCGAAACCCTGCGGCACCCAGCTCAAGGGTTGCTGCTGGACAGGCGGGACGTCCTTGCCGAAGGCGGCAAAAGGGGCGGCAAGCAGGAGCAAGAGGACGGCAACAATAGCGCAGGGGCGACGCAACATGGCGGCTTTCACTCCTTCAGGGTAAGACGCGAACGACTGGGAAAAGTTGTGGAATCCGCAGTAATGCAGCAGGCGGGAAGGCTTGTTCATAGCGCACAGTACCCGTTCGCTTTATGATCGCTTGACCAGTTTTGAGTGCTTTGGGGCCAGTTGAACTTTTTGCAACTTCACAGGAGAGAACAGCAATGAGGACTTGGCTTGTTTTGCTGCTGGGAATTCAGTGCTTGTGCCTGGGATCATCCAGAGCATGGGCGCAGAGCGGGATCACCAATCAGAATGGGCGGAATGTAACTTGTGCTTCCGATGACGGAAAGCGTCATCTTTGCCGCGTAGATACCAGCCGTGGGGTACAGATGACAAACCAGCGTAGCGGCTCGCCTTGCACCCAGGGACAGACTTGGGGCTATGACCGGCAGGGGATCTGGGTTGACCGCGGCTGCCGGGCAGACTTTTTTCTAGGTGGCGGGGGTGCTCCTCCGCCTCCGGGCGGGACCGTGACCTGCGCGTCCAATGACGGCAGACGCAATTATTGCCCGGCAAACACCAGCCGTGGGGTGCAGCTGATAACCCAGCGCGGTGGCTCCCCGTGCATCCAAGGCCAGACATGGGGCTACGACAACCGGAGCATCTGGGTGGATCGCGGCTGCCGGGCAGATTTCCGCCTGGCGAGCGGCGGACCGGGTTTCGGGCCGGGACCGGGACGCCCTCCTTCAGGGGTGACGATTACCTGCTCGTCGAATAATGGACAGCGGGTTTGGTGCCCGGCAAACACTAGCCGTGGTGTCCAACTGACCACCCAGCGCAGCGGTTCCCCTTGTATCCAGGGCCAGACCTGGGGCTACGATAACCAGCGTATCTGGGTTGACCGCGGCTGCCGGGCGGATTTTCTCACGATGGCCCGGTAAACACTTCGGGGCAGCGATCTAGGATTTGATCGCTGCCCCGAAGTAACGGAAGTCGGCCCGACTAGCTGCAGGGCTTGCCCGCATCGGGGTGAGCACCCTTGGCTTTGGCGTCTGCTTCGGACATGTAGGCACCGGCCTTGGTGGTGCCGTAATACTTGGTCCCTGGGCAGTGATAGACCTTGGTGGAGGTATTAAGCCAGACCATACCCGGTCCACCGCCGGGAGCCGGAGTAGTCGATGGCGCCGTCTTGGCCTTCATGGCCATCGGTGCCGGTGCCGAGGCTGGTGCGGCTGCCGGAGCAGGAGCGGCGGTAGCAGGAGCCGCAGATTTAGCGGGAGCAGCGGGAGCTGCGCTGGCGGCATACCAGGTCTTCACTCCTTTATGGCCTCGACAAGCACCGCTCTTGGCTGCACCCGTCCAATAAGTACCGTCGTTACAGAGCCCCGTGGCGCCTGCAGGCGCGCCGGCCGGGGCTTGAGCCGTCCCCGCCTGGGAAGCAATCATTGCGGTTAGAGCCAGCGCGGTTGCAGCCAGCAGAGGACGGATCAGTGTCTTCATATGCACTCCAGTCGAACATGAGCGAAAGTTTAAGGATTGAGCCCCCACATGCTACGACTTGCCTTGGAGAAACTACAAGAGCTTTCGCAAGAGAAACGCGCTATGGCGGGGGCGTGGCCGACGGAGGGGCCGGCTGGGTGCTTTCTGGTCCTTTGTAAACCAGCGGAATGTGCATCGGCAACGCAGCATCGCTGCGCTTGGTGGACTTGGGCTTTTCCTGGACCGCCCCCTTCACATTTTCGGCCACCACCGTGCGTTGTGAGTTGAGACAAAGCCAGTTGTTATGCACGTGCTCGAATACATGCGAGAAGATACCCTTCTCCTGAAAAGGCCCCTTCTCCGTCCTCCAGCTCATAACGTAAGTGCCGTTGACGATGGCAACCTCGCCGACAAAACGAACGCTGATCACCTTCTGCTCCAGAGAATCAGGTCCCGAGCCTTTAACGAAGAGGCCGGCAATTTGCTGGTTCCGAGTGGTCACATCTCCGCTGGCGGAGATGCCGATGAACTGCGGCGCCAGAACCAGTTCCATGCCATATTGGTCGCGCTTGGTCACCGCGTCACTCCAGTGATCTTCCACTGCCTGCATCTCTCGAAATGCTGGTGTTGCCGTACTCGGTTTGGTTGCAGGCTGGGGAGCCTGCTGTGCTCCGGCGTTCAAGCTAAGAGATAACAGGCCCAGTACAGCTGCTGAGAACGTTCTGCTTGGTTTACCCATCCCTTCAATCATACCGAGGAAGATTGCGCCCGATTCTCCACATTTGCACCTACATCGTTAGCTTCGCCGCCGGTCCGCCTGCCCTAAACTGAGCTTGGAGTTTTGCCATGGCCAGCCTTTCTGATGTGTCGTTGGACCGCGGCCTGCCCGCAAGCGTGGAGGCGGAGCGTTCAATCCTGGGTGCGATCCTGCTCGACAACCACTCCTACAACGAGGCGGCGGAAAGACTGCGCGCGGAAGATTTCTCCTTGGACTCGCACCGGCGCATTTATGCCCGCATGGCAGAGCTGATCGACTCGTCGCCACGCGGTGGATATCGTCACGCTCTCGGAGGAGTTAGCCCGGCGCAAGGAGGTGGAGGCAGTCGGCGGTGTCGCCTACCTCGCTTCCCTCACCGAGGGTCTCCCCCGCCGGCCGAGCATCGAAGAGTACGTCCGGATCGTGAAGGATAAATCCCTGGGCGCGGCAATTGATCGGCATCTGCAGCACGGCCATCACCCGGGCCGCCGATCAGAGCGAAGAAGCACTGGCGGTGCTCGATGCGGCCGAATCCGGACTGCTCGAGGTCTCCGAGCGCGGCATCACCAGCGGTTTTGCCGGAATCCCGGAGATCGTGCGCGATTCCTTCGGCACCATCGACAATCTGTACGCGCAGCAAAAAGAGGTGACCGGACTGGCCACCCATTACACCCAATTCGACAAGATGACCAGCGGCCTGCAGGCGTCCGACCTGATCATCATTGCGGCCCGCCCCAGCATGGGCAAGACGGCCTGGGCCATCAATATCGCGGAGAACGCAGCGGTGAGAGACGGCAAAGTAGTGGCCGTCTTTTCGCTCGAAATGTCGAAGGAATCTCTGCTGCGGCGCATGCTGGCCTCGCAGGCTTTGGTTTCCATGCAGAAGATACAAACCGGGTTTATTCCCAAGGCGGATCGGGGCAAATTGATGGAGGCGCTGGAGCGGCTGGCGGAATCGAAGATCTTTATCGACGATACCCCGGCGATCGCGCTTTCGGAGATGCGGGCCAAGGCGCGGCGGCTGCAACGGCAGCAAGGCGGCCTGGATCTGATCGTGATCGACTACCTGCAGTTGATGACCGCCTCGACCCTCGGCGTGGGGGCGCGCCGCTACGAGAATCGCACGCAGGAGGTCTCCGCCATCTCGCGCGGGCTCAAAGCGCTGGCCAAGGAGCTGCGTGTTCCCGTGGTCGCGCTCTCCCAGCTCAGCCGCGCCTCGGAGCAGCGCGGCGGGGACAAGAAGCCGATGCTCTCCGACCTGCGCGAGTCGGGGTCGATCGAGCAGGATGCCGATGTGGTGGCCTTTATCCACCGAGACAGCTACTACAACAAGGACGAGAACGGCGAAGAAGATCCGGACTCCAAGAACAAGGCGGAGA
Source organism: uncultured Acidobacteriaceae bacterium (assembly GCA_963834205.1). GTDB lineage: Bacteria > Acidobacteriota > Terriglobia > Terriglobales > Acidobacteriaceae > PALSA-350. The sequence continues at coordinate 858,543 of CAWIBI010000069.1, forward strand.
TCATCATCGCCAAGCAGCGCAATGGGCCCACCGGCTCGGTGCATCTGGCTTACCGGGCCGACTGCACGCGTTTTGAGAACATGGCCTTCGGTGAAGCTCCTGGAGAATACTAAGCACCGACCCCTATGGGCTGAGATCTCGCGCCGCCGGCTGCTGGCCAACTATGAAAAGCTGCGCGCCGCGACTGGCTCCGAAGCGGAGTTGATCGCGGTGGTCAAGGCCAATGCGTACGGCCATGATGTGCTGGCATGCGCGCCGCTGCTGGCTGAAGCCGGCGCACAGTGGTTAGGGGTGACCGACGCCGAGGAGGGCGCCGCGGTGCGCGCCGTCTGCCCCCAGGCTCGCATTCTTTTGATGTCCGGAATCTTCCCCGGAGAAGCGGGTACGGTCATCGACCAAGGGCTTACCCCGGTGGTTTGGGAGCCCTGGCACCTTGACCTGCTGGAGGAAGCGGCGACGGCGCGCAGCATGCCACCGGGGAGCCTCCCGGTTCACCTGGAGGTTGACACCGGCATGGCGCGCCAGGGCGTGCGCGGATCCCTTGATTCTCTGTTGCTTCGTTTTCACCCCGGCTCGTGCTTCCGGCTGGAGGGAGTGATGACCCACTTCTGCGCGCCCGAGTCGTTCTCTTCCACCCGGCCCAATCCCCAGCTGGCAGGTCTGCAGGCGGGGCTGGATTCAATTCTGGTGGGCGGCCTGCGCCCCCAGTGGCTGCACGCAGGCAACTCGTCGACCATCCTGGCTGGACCCGACCGGCAGGCCCTGATCGAAATGGCCGCACGCGCGGGGCTCCGGCTGATGTTGCGGCCCGGGCTAGCGCTTTACGGGTACCTCGACCGGTTCACCCTGGACAGTCTTTCCTGGGAGGCTGAAGTGGAGTTTACGCCGGTGCTCGCCTGGAAAACCCAGGTGACCTCGTTGCGCACCCTGCAGGCGGGCGAGACGGCTGGTTATGGAAATACCTTTGTTGCTCCCCGCGAGACAAGCCTTGCCCTGCTGCCAGTGGGCTACGCGGATGGGCTCAACCGCCTGCTCTCCAACCGCGGACAGGTTCTTATCCACGGCCAGAAGGCGCCCATCGCGGGACGGATCTCGATGGACCAGACGGTGGTGGATGTGACGGACTTTCCAGGGGTGGCTATCGGCGACGAAGCAGTGCTGCTGGGGAATCAGGGCGACGAGGCAATCACCGCCCGGGATCTGGCCGACCTTACCAACACTATCCCGTGGGAGGTCTTGTGCGCGATCTCGCCGCGGGTTCCCCGGCTGCTCGTGGACTGATCAGGTTGGGGCTTCGCGATCCCAATCAAGCCAAAAGCAGGCTTGAATGGGCCACCCAGCCTTGTCCGCCGGTGGAGGGCAGAGGGAACATATCCGCTACACTGGAATTGGGTCGCGATGTTCATCGATGAGGCACGAATCCGGGTGAAGGCAGGGGATGGCGGCAACGGCTGCGTTGCCTTCCGGCGGGAGAAGTTTGTTCCCCGCGGCGGACCCTCCGGAGGAGATGGCGGCCGCGGCGGCGATGTCATCATGGAATCGAGCGAGCGGCACAACACCCTGGTTCACTTCCGCTTCAACCCCGAACACAAGGCCGAGCGGGGACGTCATGGGGAGGGCTCCAACTGCAGTGGCCGGGAAGGCGTGGACACCATTCTGAAAGTGCCGGTCGGCACCGTCCTGTACGACGACGAGACCGGCGCAGTGGTGCATGACTTCCAGCACCCCGATGAACGGATCGTGGCCGCCAAGGGTGGACGGGGCGGACGGGGAAACCAGCATTTCGCCACCTCGACTCACCAGGCCCCGCGCGAATCGGAAGCCGGCAGAGAGGGAGAAGAACGCGTCTACCGGTTGGAGCTGAAGCTGCTGGCCGATGTGGGGCTGGTGGGATATCCCAATGCGGGCAAATCGACACTGATCTCCAGGATCTCCGCCGCGAAGCCGAAAATCGCCGATTATCCCTTTACCACCCTCGAGCCCAACCTGGGTGTGGTGTCGGTGGGCGAGCCGCCGCATGAAGACAGCTTCGTGGTGGCGGACATCCCGGGGTTAATCGAGGGAGCCCATCTGGGAGCCGGCCTGGGCATGCAGTTCCTGCGCCATATCGAACGCACACGGGTGCTGGTGCACCTGGTCGATGTTTCGGATGCCAACGGCCGCCCCGACCCCGTGGAAGATTTCCGGGTGATTATGGCCGAGCTGAAGAGCTTTGGGCATGGCCTGGAGGAAAAGCCGATGCTGGTGGTGGCCTCCAAGACGGACGCGGCCAACCCGGAAAAGCTCAAGAAGCTGCGCGCCATGGCCAAACGGCGCAAGCTGCCATTCTTCGCCATATCCGCGGTAAGCGGGTCGGGCGTCGCGGAGCTGATGTACGCGCTGGCCGAGCGAGTGCGGGCATCTCGCGAAGCTGAGATTACGCCGGTGGCGGCTCCATCTATATTGGCTGAATATTAGCGTTAGGCAGTGGCCAGGCGGGGGGCTGCGACCGGGACCAGAGGGCGTCGTTGTGCGGGAAAATGCACCAGCTCCCAGGCAGATCGATCGCGCAGCAGGCGGGAGACCAAGGCGGTGTGCATGGCGTGGCCGGCGCGCTGGGCCACGACCCGGCCGATAATGCGATGTCCGGCCAAGGCTAGGTCGCCGATCAGGTCGAGCACTTTATGGCGAACGAACTCGTCGTCAAAGCGAAGAGGCCCGTTCTGCACCGCGCCGCCGCAGAGAATGATGGCGTTCTCCTCCGAAGCGCCCCGGATCAGCCCCATATCGCGCAGCATCTTCTCATCTTCGCGAAAGCCGAAAGTACGCGCGGCCGCAATCTCGGCGCCATACGAGCCGGCGGCGAGGTCGACGGTAAAGGCCTGGCGGCCAATGGGATGAGGAAAGTTGATGTCGTAGGTGATACTGTAGCCCTCGCCGGGATACACGGCGATAAACTTGCCATTCTCGCGGACTTCGACGCTCTTCAATATCCGCAGGTACTGGCGCCGCCGCCGTTGGCTGCGAATGCCCACGCGGGCAAAGGCTTCCACGTAGGGCAGAGCGCTGCCGTCAAGAATCGGCAGCTCCAGATTGTCGAGCTCGATAATGACGTTGTCGACGCCCACGCCGATCAAGGCGGAAAGAAGATGCTCAGTGGTAGAGATGAGCACACCCTGGCGCATGATGCTGGTGGCGTAGCTGACCTTGGCGACGTTTCTGCCGGTAGCCGCAATCTCGTAGTTGTCGAGGTCTGTGCGGCGGAAGACGATGCCGGAGCCGGCAGGCGCTGGCAGCAAGCGCATGTTCACCGGCGCCCCGCTGTGGAGACCGATTCCTGAGAACTCAATCACCGACGCGATGGTCTTTTCTAAATGCGCTAGTTCCACGAATAGGGATTCCTGGCTGGCAAATGCATGCAAAACCATAGACTACATAGGATTAAAAAAGGTTTACTGTGGCAAAAAAGCAACAAACTGATCGGGGCAGGCCCAATGTCACGCTGGTGTTAGAACCCTATAGGCTGCCCAGAAGGGACGAAGGACCGCATGCAAACCTACCATGACCTGACCCTGGCGGTGACCCGGCAAAGGCCCGAAATGCTGGAGATGATTGCCGACCTGGTTCAGGTCGAATCCCCCACCGAGGACCGGGCGGCGGTCAACCGCTGCGTCCGTCTGGCAGAGAAGTGGATCCGGCTGGGCGGGGGTACGAGCAAGCGAAGCCGGCAGAGCGCGACGGGAGACCTGCTTGTAGGCCGTTACGGGCCGGTGCGGTCAACCTTCAAACCGTTGATGCTGCTGGGCCATCTGGACACGGTGTGGCCGCTGGGTACGTTGCGCAAGATGCCCTTTCGCCTGCGAGCGGGCCGGGCCTGGGGTCCGGGGGTACTGGACATGAAGGCCGGCATCGTAATGGCTGTGATCGCGGTGCGTGTCTTGCAGCAGGCCCAGGGTTTGAACCGGCCGGTGATCTTGCTGCTCAACAGCGACGAGGAGACGGGGAGCAATCATTCGCGAGCACTGACTGAATCGCTGGCCAGAAAGTGCGCCTCGGTGTTCGTCCTGGAGCCGGCGCAGGGTATCCCCGGGGCGTACAAAACGGCGCGAAAAGGCGTGGCCAATTATCACTTGCGGGTGCACGGTGTCGCCGCCCATAGCGGCGTGGACTTCAGCCACGGACATAGCGCGGTACTGGAATTGGGACGGCAGATCGAGCGCGCCAGCGCCTTTACCAACCCGGCACGAGGCATCACAGTCAACGCCGGGGTAATCGGCGGGGGCACGCGATCCAACGTAGTGGCGGCCGAAGCCTGGGCAGAGTTCGACGTGCGCATTGCCAAGGCGGTCGATGCGCCGCGGATGGATCGCCGCTTCCGCTCGCTGCGCGCGGTTGACCGGCAATGCACGCTGGAGGTCGCGGGGGGGCTGAACCGGCCGCCGATGGAGCGAACTCCCGGTACGGTCTCTCTTTTTCGGAGCGCAGCAACAATGGCCAAAGGATTGGGTTTTGACCTTCAGGAAGCAGCGACGGGCGGAGGTTCGGACGGGAATTTTACTTCGGCCCTGGGAATTCCAACGTTGGATGGAATGGGAGCGGTGGGCGAAGGCGCCCATGCCGATCACGAATCCATTCTGCTGGACGCGCTCGTTCCTAGAACAGCACTGCTTGCAGCGATGATTGGCGGCCTGGAACTAGAGTAGGCCGCGGAAAGGGAAAAGATGCTCGCCTCCCTCGATCTGGCCCTCCTCACCATCTTCGTTCTGTGCTCGGCCCAGTTGCTGCGTCCCGGCAAGAAGAACGACCACACTCTTCTACCCTGACCCAGGGCCATCAGCCAAGCGACAAAGACTTGGCTGGGGGGGTCTGGCTCGCCAAGCGGAGCTCTACTCCCTCAAGCAGGCTTGCCACCAAGGCGAGCGGCAACCCAACGACATTAAAATAGCAGCCGCTGATGCGCGGAATCCATCGCGCCGCGTAGCCCTGGATGGCATAGGCGCCCGCCTTGTCCATGGGCTCGCCGCTAGCGACATATTCAGCGATCTCCTGGGGTGAAAGGGTGCACACGGTGACCTGAGTGACCTCTGCTGCTACCTCGACGACTTGTGCTCCCGCGACGACGGCCACGCCGGTAACGACGTGGTGAGTGCGGCCGGAGAGTAGGAGAAGCATGCGCGTCGCGTCGGCGGCATCTACCGGCTTGCCCAATATTTCCCCGTCGCAGACCACCACCGTATCAGCACCCAGGACCTGTGTCGGGTGAGCAGACGATGGCTGCTGGGCAAAAACTTGTTGGGCCTTTTCCCGGGCGAGCCTGGTGACCAAGGGGATAGCATCTTCGCCGGAGCGGCGCGACTCGTCCACGGACGAGGCCTGGACCTCGAAGAGATATCCCGCCTGCGCCAGAAGCTCCCGCCGGCGGGGCGAGGCAGAAGCGAGGATGAGCGTGGGGTTCATGGAAGTGTCAGATCTTGCTTATCAAAGCTCGCTAAGATTGGTGCCGGCACGAAGGCCCTTCCGCTCGCAGACAGCCCAGGCCATCCGCGGAGTGTTGTGAGCGATGCCGAAGCGGCCGTCAGGGCCGAGCAGGATGATGCCGCCGTGGCCTCGGAGGCGGGCATAGAGATAGGCGATGGCGTCCTCGGCCGCCTGCTCGGGTCCGAGTTGCGGGACCCGGTCGACCGCCCACTTGGCCAGCACCAGTTTCATGATGGGTTCGCCCCAGCCGGTGAGCGATGCGGCGGCGCTCCGGTTGTCGGCGTAGCCTCCGCAACCGATGAGCGATGAGTCACCCACCCGGCCGGGGGCCTTGTTGAGCGTTCCCCCGGTGGAGGTAGCGGCCGCCAGGTTGCCGTTTGCGTCGAGCGCCACCGCGCCTACCGTGTCATGCGAGGAGTCCGGCGGCTGGCTTCCGGCAAAGGTCCGGTCCGGGAATCCGGCTTGCTCGCGCGCCTGGGCAGCTTGAAGGCGCAGGCGTTCCCGGTCCAGCACCAGCTCGGAGTTATCGATCAGGCCCATGCCATACTCGCGGACGAACTCCTCTGCGCCGGCGCCGGCCAAGTAGACGTGGGGACTGCGTTCGAGCACCAGGCGCGCCGCCTGGATGGGGTTCTTCAGGCGCTCCACACAAGCCACGGCGCCGGCCCGCAAGGTGGCGCCGTCCATCATGAGCGCATCCAGCTGGACGCGGCCGTCGCGGGTGAGAACGCTGCCCCTGCCGGCATCGAAGATTTCATCGTCCTCGAGCAGGGTGACGGCGGCTTCCACCGCATCCAGCGAGGACGCTCCTTCCCGGAGCAGGGAGTAACCCTCCTCGGCGGCACGGGCGACGCCGCGGGTGTGCGCCTCCAGTTGGTCGGTGGGAATATCCCAGGCGCCGCCGTGGATCAGCAGCTTAGGGGAGTGGTGAACCGCGGTCATCATCGCGCGCGGGAGGCGGGGCGCAGAGCGGCGGTGCCCTGGGGTTGGTCACGGAGCACCGCAGGAGAGGCCTTCGCCTCTTTGACCTCAGCCCGTTGGCCCTTGGTTCGTTGATAGGTATAGCGAATGCGATGGATGACCGTAATGGTGGAGAGGACGGCCAGCACCCAGAGGACCGGGGCCATGACCCCCCAGCGGTTGAACAGAGCCCCCAGGATAATCAGCACCACACGCTCCGGCCGCTCCATGAAGCCCACCTTGCAGGAGCCGATCAGCGCTTCGGCACGCGCCCGGGTGTAGCTGACCATGAGCGAGGTCACCATGACAAAGGCGGCGAGAACGACATAGAAGAAGCGGTTGCCGCGGGCATAAAAAACCAGCAGGCCGAAGAACAGGACCACATCGCTGTAGCGATCGATGACGGAGTCGAAGAACGCCCCGAAGATGGTCACCTGGTCGGTCTGGCGCGCCACCCGGCCGTCCACCATGTCGAAGATGCCGGCGCCGATGATCACCAGGCCGGCGTAGAGAAACATGCGGATGTAGTTGTGTTCGTTGGCAAAGCCGAAGAGGATCGCCGCGATGGTGTTGATCAGCAGACCGAGGAAGGTGAGCACATTGGGCGAGATGCGGGTGAGCGCAAGCCCATCCACGATGAACTGCAGGATGACGCCGCAGCCTTTGCCGAACGCGCTCGTCCAAGTCATGGCAGCTCGTCGTGAATGGTGGTGAGCTTGAGGATCTCCAGCTCGCGCTTGCCGTTGGGGGTGACGATGGCTGCGATGTCTCCAACCTGTTTACCCACCAGGCCGCGGCCGATGGGCGAGGTGGTGGAGATGAGACCCTGGTTCACATCGGATTCCTCGCTGGTGACCAGTTTGTAGGTTATCTCTTCGTTCTTGGTCGAGTCGAAGACCACCACCGTGGAGCCAAACGCAATCCGGTCCCGGGGGATATTGGTGAGGTTCACCAGGGAGAGCTCCGCCATACGCTTCTTGAGCTGCCCAAGACGGGCGTTGACGAAGACTTGCCGCTGCTTGGCCATGTGGTACTCGGCGTTCTCGCTCAGGTCCCCGAGCGAGGCTGCCTTCTTGATCTCGATGGGCAGCTCGTGGGTAAGCTCGTGCTCCAGCACGCGGATTTGTTCTTCCAGCTTTTTCTTTATGTGTTCAGGCATTTGACAATAATCCGGGGCGACCGCGATGCGGGGCGGCCAGCGATAAGGCAAAAAACGATTATACGACGGACCGTGGTGGATACCGATTGCGCCCTGCTTAGCTTCGCGAATCAAGAAAGCTTTGCAGGATCAGCACCGCGGCTACCTGGTCGATCACCGCCCGCCGGTCGGCCGGCAAGCGGCCGGCGGCGTCGAGGTGTCGATGGGCCTCGGTAGTCGAGAGGCGCTCATCCCACAGGGTTACCTCCGCTCCCGTTTCCAGATGGAGGGCCTGCGCCAGAGCCTGCGCCTTGACCGCCTGGGGGCTGATATCGCCCGACATGTAGAGAGGATTGCCCACGACCACCTGGGCACACCCATACCTGCGCACCAGCCGGGCCAGGGAGCCAAGGTCCTGCCTGCGGTTTTTGCGAACCAGGGTGAGGACCGGTTGCGCGGTCAGGCCCAGCTCGTCGGAGACGGACACACCGATCCGGCGGTCGCCGACGTCCAGCCCCAGGATGCGTCCAGCGCGTGTTTGTGCTTTGTCTTTTGTCTGATCCATTCCTTGATTCATGGGGCGATCCATGGGGGCGCCTTTGCGGATCTTACTCTGCACCGGTCCATTGGCGCCCGGGTCTGAGTTTCAACCAGAGAAGCTCCTTTGGTGCTGTGTTTTGGGTTTGTATTAAGGGACGACGTTAGTCGGGCCGTAAAGGATAAAAGAGAATTTGGGCTTTAAAGCCCCTGAGGTACGCTTTTCCACACTCATCCCTCCACGGAGCTATTGTGAAAAACCGTACCTCAGCGGGTTAAGCCGCCCCCCAGGGCGGAGTCGAGTTACGGCACAGTCGAAAACCACCTGCATTTCATCCATAGGTGAAAAGCCGTACCTCAGCATCTAAAGCCGAGGTCATTGCAAAGCAGTTATGGACGGCCTAATGCTCGCTGCGGCGAGGTAGGCCGTCCCCTTCAATAACACCACCTGGTTTTCATCACCTTGGGTGAGCCGCCGGGTCATGGGGACACGGCTGAAGCCGTGCCCTTCGTACAAAGCTTTTTCCGCAAGCTGTTCAGCCCCTGCGGAACTCGCGTTCCCGGGCAGGTAAGAGAATCGCATCATAAAATCCAGAAGGAGAATCCAATCCACCAAGGTCCCCGCTTGTGCGACGTTTTCTGGTAGTTCTTCTGGTTTTGGCCCTGCTCTGTATCCCGGTTGCCTACTTCGAGTTCATGGTGCCGGCCAGTCCGCCGGCAGGAACCCTGATCGAAATAGTCCCGGGCATGGGCACGCGCGGGATCGGCGCTCTGCTGGAAGGGCACGGGATTGTGCGCAACCGCTACGCCTTCGACTTTTGGCACGTGGTGCGCGGAGGCACGTTGAAAGCCGGGGAATACCAGTTCGCACAGCGGGCAACGCTCCCCGCGATCTACAACCGCATCGTGCGCGGTGACGTGTACACCCACGCGGTGACCATTCCAGAAGGCTTCAACCTTTTCGACATCGCGCAGGCGGTCGAGGATGCACAGCTGGGATCGAAAGAGAGCTTTCTGGCCGCCGCCACCCAGGACGTGGCTCTGATCGGCGACCTGGACCCGGGAGCCAAGAACCTCGAAGGCTACCTGTTCCCGGACACCTACCGTTTTCAGCGACGGGCGGCGCCCAGCCAGATGTTGGGCGCGATGGTCAGGCGCTTCCGCCAGTACAGCGCCTCGATCGGCATGCAGGGCGACTATCACCGCGTCGTGACCCTGGCCTCGCTGGTGGAGAAAGAGACCCCGGTGGCGGAAGATCGGCCCCTGGTCGCCAGCGTGCTCGAGAACCGGCTGACCAAAGACATGCCCCTGATGACCGACCCCACCGTCATCTACGCCGCGATGCTCGAGAAACAGTATCGTGGAACGATTTATCAGTCCGACCTGAAACGGGACTCGGCCTACAACACCTATCGCCATACTGGTCTGCCGCCCGGGCCAATCTGCAGTCCGGGAGCCGCCTCGTTGCAGGCGGCGATGCACCCTGCCGACAGCCATTTCCTGTATTTTGTCGCCGACCCAAGCGCCTCCGGCCACTCCCGCTTCGCGACCACGCTGGAAGAGCATGAACGCAACGTGACGGCGTACCGGCGGGGATTGAAGGAAGCGCAGGCCGGCCGTTGAGGGCCGGACACAATCATTACCGGAAACGCGCCGAGCGGCGGCAACGGGCTGAACCACTGCGCCCTAACCATGCGCTTGCTCTATACTCGCAGTTCCTGAGTTACCGGATGCGGAGAGAATTGCTGAGGTTTTTAACGCTGTTGTTGCCGGTTTTGACCGGATGCCTGAGCCACACCCGCAAGCTGGAGCAGCCAATTCTGGCCGGCCCGGTTCTGAACGCAGACGTGCTGGAGCTGGTCAAGGGGATCAACGAGCGCTACGACAAGATCCAGTCGCTGACCGCAACTGTGGACTTCAACGCCTCGGTCGGCGGAGCCCACCAAGGCAAACAGACCGACTACACCTCGTTCCGAGGCTATATGCTCTTCCGCAAACCTAAGATGCTGCGGGTCCTGATCCTGGTGCCGGTGCTGCACACGGATGCGCTGGACTTGGCGAGCGATGGCAAAACGTTCAAGCTTTATTTGAAGCGCAGCAACAAAGTGATTGAGGGGAAGAACTCGGTGAGCAAACGCGCTGCCAACCCGATGGAAAACCTGCGGCCCAACGTTTTTGTGGATTCCATCCTGGTCCCGAGTATCTCGCCCGACCAGATTGTCTCGGTGATCCACGAGAGCTCGACCGCGATGAACGTCAAGATCAAACGGATGATCGAGCTTCCGGAGTACGATCTGACGGTGCTCACGGAGGCTGCTCCTACGTCGAACGATGCGCCCGCAAAGGTGGCTAAGCCATTGCGCGTGATTCATTTCAGCAGGATCGACCTGATGCCCACGGAGCAGGACATCTACAACGCAGACGCAGAGCTGGAAACCCAGGTGCTCTACGGGCGCTACCAGGATTTCAAGGGCACCAGGTTTCCCTCGACTATCGATATCAAGCGCCCGCTGGACGAGTACAGCATTCGGCTTACCGTGCAAGATCTCAAGGTCAATCTACCGCTGCCCGACGACCAGTTTGTGCAAAAGCTCCCCAAAGGCGTGCAGGTGCAGAGGTTGGAGTAGGTGGCAGGGGTCCCTCTGCACCAACTCCCAGATCTCGAAGGCGAGAGCTGGGCCGCCCACTCTTTCTCTAAAAAGCTGAAAAGGGGTCAGAGCTTGTCCAGGCCTGCCCGGCGCGCGTGGGCCACTATTTCCGCGTTAATTTCCAGGGCCAGCGCCAGGGCATCGCGGCCCGCTTGGGCATCGACCCGGGGCGGTGTACGGGTGCGGACGGAGTGCAGGAAGGCGAGAATTTCCAGACGAAGGGGTTCTCCGGTCTCGATTTCCGGCTTGCTGAAGCTCAGGCCCGGGTTGGGGGCTGATGAACCAGGCTGAGGTTCGATCGAGGCATTCTTGTCCAGGTTAATCACCAGCAAATCCTGGCGGGCGTAATCGATGGAGATGTACTGGTGCGGCTGAAAGAAGCGCAGCTTGCGCACTTTTTCCGTGCTCACCCGGCTGGCGGTGAAGTTAGCCACGCAGCCGGAGGCAAACTCCAGCCGGACATTCGCGATGTCGACTTTGGGCGACAAGATTCGCAGGCCAACGGCATGGAGCTGGCAGACAGGAGAGCGGACAAAGCTGAGCACGATGTCCAGGTCGTGAATCATCAGGTCCAGAACCACGTCGACATCCAGGGCGCGATGGTGGAAGACGCTGAGGCGGTGGGCTTCAAAGAACATCGGCCCATTGACCAGCGTCTCTGCGGCAGTGACCGCGGGGTTGAAGCGCTCCAGCAGCCCCACCTGGAGGATCTGCCGGGTCGCTGCCGCTTGCCCGGTCAAGACATCGGCCTCCTCCAGGTTGATGGCGATGGGCTTCTCCAGCAGGACATCGAGCCCCTGGGCCAAAGCCTGCGAAGTGACCGAATAATGGGCGGACGTGGGCACGCACACGGAAACCGCGTCCAGATACAAGCGGCCGGCACGGCAGGCTTCCAGGCACGCTTCCGGCGAGGGGAAGACCTGGAGGTTTTCGGGCAGCATGGCGGCGGCCGCCGGGTCGGGATCCGCTACTGCGGCCAAGCGCACTCCGAAACCTGACTGCTCCAGCTCGCGGTAGACGCGCAGATGATTGCGACCGAAGGCGCCTGCGCCAAAGACGGCTACGCTCAGCTCGGGGTTAGCGGCGGCCATAGGTGGTTAAGGAACCAGTCGCCTCATACCTGGGACCGGCCCCCTCGCTTAACCCTTCACTTTCCCTGCACCGCGCCAAGGCACTTGGAGTAGAGCGCGAGCAGCTGGTTTACCTGCTCATCGGGCTTGGAGCCGGAGGCGGCGACGAAGCCGGCGGCCGGCGCGGCGCCTTTCCCCAAACCCGCCGACGCAGCGACAAACTTCAACAGATCCAACGCGATATCTTCATTACGGCGCATGCCATTCGGGGCGGTTACAGCCTGTTCCATGTGCTTCCTCCGTGGCGATGCTACCAGAACCGGGAGGGTGCGGGAATCTCTGCTCAAGCCGGCAGACGCAAAACGGCATTCGAGTATGCTGCTACTTGCACCCGGCTTTCCTGCTAGCGGCAGTGGAGAGAGGAGCGCGTGCGGTTTTCTGTAAGGAAAACCGCATTGAGCGTCGTGCGTCACCAACCTCGACAGGAAATCCGGGGCAGCGGCTGCAGGGCAAAGGCGGCTCCAGTGGCATTGATGGCAATCCAGCACGTTCGACGCATGCGCGGGGGAGCGCAGAGCCACCTCATGCTGGCGTCCGACGGGCAATTTTATGTGGTCAAATTCCGCAACAATCCCCAGCACGTGAGGGTGCTGGCCAACGAGTTGCTGGCCACCCGGCTGGGTGCCGCAATCGGGCTTACCGTCCCCCACTCCGATGTTATTGAGGTGACGGATTGGCTTATCAGGAATACGCGCGACCTTACCGTCGAACTGCGCCATGGAGCGCAGCCTTGCCAGCCGGGCCTGCACTTCGCCTCACGCTGGGCGGGAGGGCTCATGCCCGGGCAGCTGGTCGATTACCTGCCCGAACAACAGCTCCTGGAGGTGCGCAATCTGCATGAGTTCGCCGGCGTACTGGCCCTGGATAAGTGGACCTGCAACATCAACGGGAGGCAGGCGGTTTTTCGCAAGAGCCGGCGGGAGCGCCGTTACAGCGCGACCTTCATCGATCAGGGCTACTGCTTCCATGCCGGGGACTGGAAGTTCATCGACGCCAGCCTGGGCGGCGTATATGCCGACAACACCGTCTATCGCGGGGTTGCCGGCTGGGAGAGCTTCGAACCCTGGCTGGGCCGAATCGAAAGCCTGGCCCCGGAGACCGCGTGGGCGATTGGGGAGATCATTCCGCCGGAGTGGTATGGTGGCGACCTGAGCGCGCTCGAAGCCCTGCTGGAGCGGCTGCTGTCGCGCCGCGCGCGGGTTCGCGAGTTGATCGGGGCGTTCAGGGAATCGGGGAGGAGGCCATTTCCGAATTGGGGGAGGGAGGGGGAGAAGGTCGCAAAGAGAGGGTTTGGGGGGGAGGAGTGGGCCGATGACTTGGGTAGAGGGGTGGTGTGAGGAATCTGGAAGATGTCTTTATGGATCGCCCGTGCTCCCGCATGGCGCCGGGAAAGAGCTCTTGTTTAACCACGCTGGTTGGAAGGCGGCCACTCTGAAAAACGCCTTCAGGAAGGAGGGGGAGAGGTGGCGCGTAAGCAGTGCGAGTTTCAACTCATCCGCTATGTTCCGGATCCGGTGAAGAACGAGTTCGTCAACATTGGCGTGGTGCTTCGGGCCTCCGAGGGAGAGCAGAGCGCGCTGCGCCTGACGCGCGACTGGGCCCGGGTCCGCTGCCTCGATCCAGACGCGGACACGCAGATGCTGGAAGCGCTGGAGATCGAGATTGGGCATCGCATGCGAAGCCAGCCGGTGGATGATGTCCGCGCAAGCCATGTTCAGCCGGTGCTGGCCCGGTTGGAAGACACACTTTCCAACGGTTTGCAGATCACCGAGAGCAAGGCATACCTGGCGGAAAGTTTTCCGGCTGGACTGGAAGAGCTGATGCGCCTGTACGTGGATACTCCGCGTAGGGAGCGAAGCCAGCGCCGCAGCGGCCGGACTGCCCTGATAGCGGCCATGCGGATGCGCTTTGAGGAGGCGGGGGTCTGGACGCTGATGCGCAAGCAGATCGCCGCCGCCGACTACACCAAGCGAGGGGACCCGCTGCGGATCGATTGCGGCTACCGGTTCAACGGAACCGTGCGCATGTTCCAGGCAGTCTCGCTCGACAGCGACGCCGACGGTGTCAAGGTGCTGGCCTTCAGCGCCCCCGACCTCACGGAGGGGGTGGAGCGGGAGGAGAAGGCGAAGCTCCAGCTGACCGCGATCGTGGAGCCGATTCGTGAGCTGGCGGGAGACGAGGTGGAGGAAGACCGCGAAGCGCGGTACGACTACGCGCGCGAAACTTTCGAAAAGCACTTGATCCGAATGCTCACCTCCTCCGACTTGCCGCGGGTGGCGGAGACCGCCCGCCGGGAGCTTGGTGTCTAGATTGCGCGGAGAGTCCGCGCTCGAAGCGGTTTCCGGTTCAGGGCTTGCGGTGAAATGCTCTTCCCAGGCGCGAGCGTGCACGAGATGAAATAATCGGCAGCATGAACGCCTCTCCAGCCGTAGGCGTGGTTATGGGCAGCAAGAGCGATTACGAGGTGCTTCTGCCTTGTATCGAACTCCTACAGGAGTTCGCCATCCCCTACGAGGCACGGATCGTCTCTGCCCATCGCACGCCGGACTTGCTTTTTGAGTATGCCGAGCAGGCTGAGCCGCGGGGATTAAAGATCATCATTGCCGCGGCCGGGGGAGCGGCGCACCTGCCGGGCATGATCGCCGCCAAGACGATTCTTCCCGTGCTGGCAGTTCCCGTCCCCGCGACCAGCCTTAACGGGATCGATTCGCTGCTTTCCATTGTGCAGATGCCCAAGGGGGTTCCTGTCGCCACCCTGGCCATCGGCAAGCCGGGCGCCGCCAACGCCGCATTGCTGGCGGTGGCCATCCTGGCGGTCAACGACCCGGAGCTGGGCAACCGGCTGCGCGCCTGGCGGCACGCCCGCAGCCGCGAAGTGCTGGAAGCGGAGCTGCCATTTTGACGACGACAGCGATCCCTCAGGGCTCGACCATCGGCATCCTGGGCGGTGGTCAACTGGGCCGCATGACCGCCATGGCCGCGCGTTCGCTGGGCTACCGGGTGCAGGTAATGGACCCCGACCCGTCTTGCCCCGCGCGCTTTGTGGTGGATGCCTGTTTTGTGGGCTCATGGGACGATGCCCGCGCGGCTGCTGACCTGGCGCGCGGCAGCGACGTGATCACGCTGGAGATCGAGCAGATCTCCCTGGCCTCGCTCGATGCCGCGGCCCGCCATGCCCCGGTACGCCCGGGCAGAGAGATCCTGGCCATGGTGCAGGACCGGATCCAGCAGAAAAACTGGCTGCGCGATCAGGGTTTTCCCGTGGGAGCTTACCGGGCGATCTACGGGGAAGATGACCTGCAGCGGGCCGCGGACGAATTGGGCGGCCGGATCTACCTGAAGCGGCTCACGGGGGATACGACGGCCGGGGACAGGTGAAGTTCGACAGCCGGAGGGAAAGCGTGGGGCGATGCCTGGCGATCGCTGGGGGAACAGCCCTGCGTCGCCGAGCAGGCACTCGACCTGCAGTCTGAGATCTCAGTGATGGTGGCGCGCAATCCCAGCGGAGAAATGGTCGCGTACCCGGCCGCGACCAACCATCATGAACAGCAGATCCTGGTGTGGAGCGCGCTTCCCTCTTCGCTTCCCGGGTGGATGGAAAAACGTGCCCTGGAGATTGCTACCACCATGGCGAGTCAACTGGAACTGGAGGGGTTGCTGGCAGTGGAGATGTTTGTTACCGGCGGAGACGGCCTGTTCGTGAACGAGCTCGCGCCGCGCCCGCACAACAGCTACCACGCCAGCCAGCGCTGCTGCGTGACCAGCCAGTTCGAGCAGGCGGTGCGCGCGGTCTGCGATCTGCCGCTGGGCGATGTGCGGATTGTGCGGCCGGCGGCCATCGCCAACCTGCTGGGCGATCTTTGGCTAAAAGACGGGCCGCAGAGCGAACCACACTTTGCCCGGGCGCTGGCCGTCCCCGAGGTGAGTTTGCATTTGTATGAGAAGCACACCGCCCGTGCAGGGAGAAAGATGGGGCATCTTTCGGCGACCGCGGACACCCCGGAAGAGGCGGTGGCCCGGGTTCTTGAAGCGCGGGGACGGTTGTAGGGCCGGACGGGGTAGTCACATACAACGCAATGGTGGGGCTTCGCCCATCTTTTTCGGCCCGACGTACGCTGAGGCGAACGTGGGGCACCCGGGTTTCCTTTTTCTCCTCGGGATTTGTTGCTGGCGAGGAGAACGTCAGGTCGCCCGGCAGTTACTCCGATTAGCCGATGTCTTCGTTCCAGTTTTCCAGGTATTTCTTTAGTTCTGCCATGAACCTTCCGGCATCGGCGCCATCGATAATGCGGTGGTCGAAGCCCAGGGTGAGACGGATGATACTGCGAATCGCCATGCGAATCGGAGCCGTTGTCATCGGTAACTACGGTTGCTTCCTTAAACAAGCCGCCCACGCCGAGAATCGCCGACTCCGGCTGGTTGATGACCGGGGTCCCGAACTGCTCGCCGAAAATGCCTGGATTGGTAATCGTGAAAGTGCCAGATGCCACTTCCTCCGGCTTGAGCTTCTTGGCCCGGGCTCTCTCCGCCAGATCCACGATGGCGCGCGCGATGCCGAGAAAGCTCTTGTCCTCAGCCTGGCGGATCACGGGCACGATCAAACCCCAATCCAGAGCAACGGCTATGCCCAGATTGATGTTCTTGTGGTAGCGAATGGCGTCTCCCTCCATCGAAGCGTTCACGATGGGCATTTTTCGCAGCGTGGCAATCACGGCGCGGGAGAGAAACGGCATATACGTGAGCTTGACCCCGTTGCGCTGCTCGTACTTGGATTTTTCTTTTTCGCGAATGCGCACGATACGGCTCATGTCGATCTTGAAGACCGTGTGCACATGGGCGCTGGTGCGCTTGGAGTCCACCATCCTCTGGGCGATGATCGCGCGCATGCGGGTGAGCGGCACCAGCTCGTCTCCAGGTGTGACCACCGCAGCGGCCGGCGCTGCCGGAGCTTTGCTTGCGGCGGGAGCGGCGGCTGGAGGGGCTGCGGGAGCGGCCGGCGCGGGTTTGGCCACTGCCGGCACCGCACCCTTGGCCAAAAAGCCGAGAATGTCTTCCTTGGTGATCCGCCCGGCAGAGCCGGTGCCGGGAACTTGCCGCAGGTCCAGGTTGTTTTCCCTGGCAATGCGGCGAACCAACGGCGAGGAGCGAACCCGTTCGCCGGTTTCCTCCTCCCCGGTTTCGAGCTCGGAGACTGCTTCCGCCGCAGCTGGAGCCGGAACCGGTTGGGCAACCGGCGGAGCCGCTGCACCGCCGGCGCCAATCACCGCCACCACGGTGTTGATCTGCACCGTGTTGCCGGCCTCCACTTTGATCTCAGAGAGCACACCCGCTACGGGTGAGGGTATCTCGGCGTCCACCTTGTCGGTCGAGATCTCGAAGAGCGGCTCGTCCTGCTGCACCGTATCGCCTGGCTTCTTCAGCCACTTGGTGATGGTGCCCTCAAAAATCGACTCGCCCATCTGGGGCATGATTACGTCGGTCAAAGAAGCAGATGCGGAGGCAGGCGCGGGGATAGCTGTTTCGGCTGCGGCAGCGGGAGCCGGTGAATTCGTGGAGCTGGGCGGAGCGGCGGCTGCAGGGGTCGCAGAAGCCGCGGGGGCCTGGCCGTTCGCCTCACCAATGACACCCACCACGGTGTTGATCTGCACCGTGTTGCCTTCGGCAATCTTGACCTCGGTGAGGACTCCGCTGGCCGGGGAGGGAATCTCG
The DNA here is from genome assembly GCA_963834205.1 of uncultured Acidobacteriaceae bacterium. Taxonomy (GTDB): domain Bacteria; phylum Acidobacteriota; class Terriglobia; order Terriglobales; family Acidobacteriaceae; genus PALSA-350. Next base: position 876,122 of record CAWIBI010000069.1, read on the forward strand.
GCATCTACCTTGTCGGTGGAGATCTCAAACAGAGGCTCGTCCCGCTGCACCGTATCGCCCGGCTTCTTCAGCCACTTGGTGATGGTGCCCTCAAAAATCGACTCGCCCATCTGGGGCATGATTACATCGGTCGGCATGGGACTCCCTTTCGCACCGCGAACTCCCTATTCGAACTCCCTATTCTAGAGCAATCCTGCGGTCGCTGTTTGACCGTGCGGCAACAGGTCATCGAGGCTTTCGACCCACACCACCTGGCGGCCAAAGACCCGGCCAAAATGCCGGGCGACCGCGTTGGCCATCTCCTCGAGCGAGGGCGGTGGATCGGCCTCCGCCTCCATGCTGGTCACGCCGCGATCGCGAATCCCACAGGGCACGATCAGGTCGAAGTCGTGCAAATCCGTGGTCACGTTCAGAGCAAAGCCGTGGGTGGTGACTCCGCGGGCGACGTGCACGCCCAGCGCGGCAATTTTCTTTTCCGGCACGGCGCCGCCGGGTATAGTCCAAACTCCGGCGCGCCCGGGCGACCGCTGGGTGAGCACGCCGTAGTCAGCGCAGGCGCGAATCAGCACCTCCTCCAGCTTGCGGAGGTAGTCCACAATGCCGATGGGCGGAGTGAAGCCGCGCAGGTTGAGGATGGGATAACCGACAAGTTGCCCCGGCCCGTGGTAGGTGACGTCGCCGCCGCGGTTGGTCTCAAAGACTGCGATGCCCCGGCGCGCCAGCAGCTCGCCGCCGGCAACCACGTGCTGGCGTTGCGCATTCCTGCCCAGGGTAAGCACCGGGGGATGCTCGACCAGCAGCAGCACATCGTCGACGCGCTGCTGCTGGCGCAGCGCGCAAACCTGCTGCTGCAGGGCTAGCGCCGTGGCGTAATCCAGACGGCCCAGATTGACCAGGGCTACGGCTGGCTCAGACATTAATGGCCATGTTCTCCACGCTGCCAAAACCATCCAGCATGGCTTCAGCCAGGGTGGGATGGGCGTGGATGGTGAACATCAGCTCCTCGATGGTAGCTTCCAGCTCCAGCGCCACCACGGATTCAGCGATCATCTCGGTAGCCTGCGGCCCGATGATGTGAACCCCCAGCAGCTCGCCGTGCTTGGCATCCGCGACCACCTTCACGAAGCCTTCGTGGGAGCCGACGATGGAGGCCTTGGAGTTAGCGGAGAAGGGAAACTTGCCCACCTTGACCTCGTGGCCCTGGGCCTTGGCCTGCGCTTCGGTCAGGCCGACGCTGCCAATCTGCGGCTCACAGTAGGTGCATGCAGGGATGCGGTCCCGGCGCACTGGCCGTGCGGGCTTGCCGGCAACCTTGGCCGCAACCACCATGCCGGCCATCGCCGCCACGTGAGCCAACTGGGGCAGACCGGCCACGATATCGCCGATAGCAAAGATGCCCGGCTCTCCGGTCTGCATCCACTCGTCGGTCTTGATGAAGCCGCGCTCCACCTGGACCTTGGTGGCCTCAAGCCCGATGTTGGCCGTTCGTGGGGCACGGCCGACGGCCACCAGAACCTTCTCCGCCTCCTTCACCACCTGCTTGCCATCCGCCGAGGTGAAGGTCACCTTGGCGCCCGCCTGGGTCTTCTCCGCTTTCTCTACCTTGGCGCCGGTGTGGGTTTCGATGCCGCGCTTGCGAAAGACCCGGGCCAGTTCCTTGCTGATGTCCGCATCTTCGTTGGGCACCAGGGTGGGCAGGTACTCGACGATGGTGATCTCGCTGCCGAAGCTCTTGAAGATGGAGCCGAACTCCACCCCCACGGCCCCGGCGCCGATCACCACCATCGACTTGGGGATCGCGGGCAGGGCGAGGATTTCGATGTTGGTAAGGATGCTGGTTCCATCCGCTTCCACGCCTGGCAACATGCGGGCGTCGGAGCCGGTCGCGATCACCACATTTTTGCCCTGGACGATCTGCTTCTCGCCGTTGGCGCCTTCGACCGAGATGGAGTGAATTCCGGCTTTCGCCGGACCGGTGAGCCGGCCGTAGCCCTCGATCGTGGTCACCTTGTTCTTGCGCATGAGGAAGTCGAGACCCTTTACATGCTTGGTGATGATCCCGTTCTTACGCTCCTGGATGGTTTTCCAGTTGATAGTGACCTGGCCCACGCCCTCAATCCCGTGCTCCGCGGCGTGTTTGAGGTGGTCATAGATCTCGGCGTCAAAGAGCAGGGACTTGGTGGGAATGCAGCCCACGTTCAGGCAGGTGCCTCCCAGCTTTTTCTCCCGCTCGATCAGGGCGACCTTCAGCCCATATTGCCCGGCGCGGATGGCGGTCGTGTATCCCCCTGGCCCGCCGCCGATAATGACCATGTCATAAATTGTGTCTGCCACAGCAAGCTCCCCAAAATCACAGCGTTGGCCGGCGGAAACCTGCCGCCGGCGGGTTGATTGAAGCAAAACTTCAATTTTACGCGAGGATTCGCAGCCTGCGCCCATGCCACACTGAACAGGTGCGACCGCACCTGGCTACGCTCGTCGCGGACTTCCGCCGCTATGGAGAGCAAATCGCGGTCGTTACCCACCGCGGCAACCGCCGCTTCTCCTCCACCTACGCGCAACTGGCGGAGTTGAGCGCCCGCTGCGCGCACGGTTTCGATCAGCTCGGCCTCGAGCCCGGAGACCGGGTTTTGCTCTGGGGCAACAACTCCGTAGAGTGGGTGGCGGCTTTCTTTGGATGCATTCTGCGGGGAATCGTCGCAGTTCCGCTGGATGCGGCCGGCAGCCTGGAGTTGGCCCAGCGGGTGGTGGCCGAGGTGCAGCCGCGGCTGCTGACCGGCGATCTGGCGCTGTTGCAGAAGCTCAGCCCGGGAATTCCTACGCTTGGCTTCGCCGATTTCGCCGCCGGGCTACCGGGGCCGGATTATCTTCCGTGGCCAGGGCTGTCGCGGGATACCCCGCTGCAGATCGTCTTCACCTCCGGCACCACCGGCGAGCCGAAAGGCATCGTGCACACCCAGGGAAATGTGCTGGCCTCGCTCGATCCCCTGGAAAAAGAGATTGGCAAGTACCTGCGCTACGAGCGCTTCGTCCACCCGCTGCGGATTCTGCACACGCTGCCGCTGAGCCACGTTTTTGGACAGTTCATGGGGCTCTGGGTTCCTCCGTTGCTTACGGCGGAGGTTCACTACGAAGACCGCTTGCAGGCTCCACGGCTGGTGAGGCTTATGCACCAAGAGCGGATCTCGGTGATGGCGGCGGTTCCCCGGGTGCTTGACCTGCTCCGCGGCCACATGGAGGCGGAGTTTCCCGGCCTCTCTCAGGCGGTGGCCGCTGCCCGGGGCGAGTCGATTGCCCGGCGCTGGTGGCGCTTCCGCGCCTTGCATCGCCGCCTGGGGTGGAAGTTCTGGGCTTTTGTGTCGGGCGGAGCGGCCTTGCCGGCTGACCTGGAGAGCTTCTGGACCATGGCCGGCTTCGCCTTGGTCCAAGGCTACGGGATGACCGAGACTACGGCGCTGGTCACGTTGAACCACCCGTTCAAGATTGCCCGGGGAAGTATCGGCAAACCACTGGCGGGCCGGGAGGTGAAGATTGGGCAGGATGGGGAGATCCTGGTGCGGGGCGACTCCATCGCCGCCCAGGTTTGGCGGCACGGCCAGATGCAGGCGCGGGAGCCGGGCTGGCTGGCCACCGGCGACCTTGCGACCCGCAATGCCGAGGGCGAGCTGATCTTTGCTGGGCGCAAAAGCGATGTGATTGTCACTTCTGCCGGGCTGAATATTTATCCCCAGGATCTGGAGGCGGTATTGCGGGGGCAGCCCGGGCTGCGGGAGGCCTTAGTCGTTGCTTACGACTCGGCCACTGGCCCTACGCCCGTTGCCGTGCTGATTGCCGATGCGAACGAGGACGACGACGTGCTCAAGCTCGCAGTCGGTAAGGGCAACCGCGAGCTGGCGGCCTTTCAACAGATTCGGTACTGGCTGCGCTGGCCGCAGCCGGAGTTTCCCCGCACTTCGACGGGCAAGGTTCTGCGCCGCACCGTGCAGAGCTGGGCGCAGCAGGCTTTGGCGTCCGCTGGCGACGCGGCCGGCAACCTCTCCGATCCTCTGCTCGATCTGCTGCGCGAGGTGGGCGCAACGGAGCGGGAGTTCACAGCCAGCGATCGTTTGGCAGAGGACTTGCATCTCGACAGCCTGGCCATGGTGCAGCTGCAGTCCGCTCTCGAAACCCGCTTCGGCCTGGAGTTGGACGATGCAGCGTGGGGACAGGTCAAAACCGTCGGCGACCTGCGCAGCCTGTTGCAGAAGCCTCGCCCTGGGGTGGCCCCCGCAGCCGCTCATGCACCCATCGGGTCTCCGGTGGAGCGGCCATTGAGCGAGGTTCAAACACCTGTTATCCCCAGGCAGCGAGAGCGGATCGTCTTTCCGCGCTGGCCCTGGTGGCCGGTCGTCCGCCTGTTGCGAACCGCTTTCCTGGAAGTGGTGTTGCGTCCGCTGCTATGGCTGGTGCTCGGACCCCGCATCACGCGGCCGGTTCTTCTTGCCCAGCCCTCACTGTTGATCGCCAACCACCTCACTGCCTTTGACGTGCCAGTGATCCTCTATGCGCTGAGCGCCAGAGACCGCGAGCACGTGGCGGTCGCCATGTCTGGGCAGCTGTTGACGGGCTGGCGCCGGGGGAAGGCGGAGCGCCATCGCATGGTCGCCCTCTTGACGCCGATTGCTTATTGGCTGGTCACTGCCTTCTTCAACGTCTTTCCGCTACCCCGAAGCGCCGGATTGCGGCAGAGCTTCGCCCACGCGGGGGAGGCCCTGGACCAGGGTTATCACGTCTTGGTGTTTCCCGAAGGCGGCCGCTCCCGGGACGGACAGCTGCAATCATTTGAGCCCGGCATCGGGCTGCTGGCGCAGGAGTCCCAAGTCCCAGTACAGCCGATTTTTATCGAGGGATTGAGGCTGCGTGAAGGCGGGAAGTGGCCGAAACGTGGGGAAGTCGCGGTTCGGCTGGGGGAGCCGTTGATTATGGCCGGCGGCGAGGAGCCGCAGGCCTTCACTCGGCGATTGCAGGCCGCGATCACTGCATTGGGGCACCCTTGATGCGAGGCTACAGGTTTGGTGCCGCGCCTACGGCGCTCGTCTCATCGTTGGATTCGGTACCCAGCCCTACCGGGCTGGGCTGACGTTTGGCTTCCGGCCCTCCGGGCCTCGGACAGCGCCCGATGCATATTTGCTCGCTCATCTAGCCGTTGTCTTCTAACGCGATCAACTTAGAAGGCGGGCTGCCTCTTTGGCAAAGTAGGTCACGGTGAAATCCGCCCCGGCCCGGCGTATAGAGATCAGCGATTCCATGATGGCGCGGTCCCGATCCAGCCAGCCTCGGGCAAAGGCAGCCTGCAACATGGCGTACTCGCCGGAGACCTGGTAGGCCCCGATGGGCACATCCAGGCGCTCCCGCGCGGCCCTCAGCACATCCAGATAGGGCAGGGCCGGCTTCATCAGGATCATGTCCGCGCCTTCCGCAATATCCTGATCGATCTCTCGCATGGCCTCGCGCAGGTTCGCGCCATCCATCTGATAGGTGCGCCGATCGCCGAACTGTGGCGCGGAGCCGGCGGCTTCACGAAAAGGTCCGTAGAAGGCAGAGGCTACCTTGGCTGCATACGACAGGATCGGCACGTGCTGGAGATCGGCATCGTCGAGATGGTCGCGAATAGCGCCCACGCGGCCATCCATCATGTCTGAGGGAGCGACAATATCCGCGCCGGCTGCAGCGAGCGATACCGCGGTACGGGCCAGCAAGCTGACGCTGAGGTCGTTCTCGATTTCGTAATCGTCACCGTTTTTGCGAACCACCCCGCAGTGGCCGTGCGAAGTGTACTCGCAGAGACAGACGTCGGCGATCAGCAGCAGCTTTTTTGCCGCCGGCTTAAAGGCGCGCAACGCCCGCTGCACGATGCCGTCGTCTGCCCATGCGCCGCTTGCTTCCTCGTCCTTGGTGGCGGGGATACCGAAGAGCAGAACCCCGGCCAGGCCGAGTTCCGCCGCCTCTTCCACCTCTTTCATCGCTTCGTCGATGGAGAGGTTGTAGACCCCTGGCATGGAGCCGACTTCACGCCGGACACCCTCGCCCGGACAGATAAACAGCGGGTAGATCAACGCTCCGGGGTGAAGATGAACTTCACGAACTAGGGAGCGCATCGCCTCGGTGCGCCTTAAACGGCGGAGGCGGGTAACAGGAAATTCCATGTTCTGATTCTAAAGGGTTCGCGTTGGGCCGTGGTCCTGTTCCCATCCCTCGCGCAATCTGGCGACGTGGGGTTGCATCTCCAACTCACCACAAAAACGTCATCCTGAGCGAAGCGCCTCACAGATTTATCGCGTGACACAGCGCTTGATGGCGATTTTGTGAGAGTTTTGACGAAGAACATCCCAAACAAGTTGGCGCGTATGGGACTAAAGTCCTGGGCTAAGTTCGATCCGCCCCTTCCAGGGTTGGATTTGTAACAGGCTCCAAAAGTCGCCGTCTCATTACGATGCACTAGCATGGTCAGGTGAGCCTTTTAGAGCCAATCCCGTCAATCGTGGAAGAATGCAGCTGCGAGCCGCTGGAGTGGAGCCGTCTCTTGGAGCTGGTGGCAGGCTTCATACATTCCCGGGTTGCGCGGGAGTGGCTGCTTGGCATGAAGCCGTCGCGCGATCTTCCCTGGATTAATCGCCAGCACGATCTGGTGGGCGAGATGCGTCTGCTCCTGGGCCAGGGTACGGCGCCCGCGCTGGGCGGCTTGTTCGATCCCACCGAACTGACCGACAAGGCGCGTATCCAGGGCGCTCTGCTGGAGCCGGAAGAGATTCGCGACCTGCTTTTTCTGGTGGACAACATCACCAGCTGGCAGGCGCTGATCGAGCGCCCTCCTGAAGCAGTGGCTGCGCAACTTACAGGATTGAAAGCGCTGAGCGAGTTACCTGCTGGCACACAGTTGGCCCACTTGGCACGTTCGCTGCGGTCCCGCCTGAATCCTGATGGCTCGCTCAGCGATGACGCTTCTCCCGATCTGCGGCGGATCCGCCGCGAGATCGAGCGGCAGCAACGAACCATCGAAGAGAGCCTGCGCAGTACCCTGCGCCGGCTTGCGGAAGGCGGCAGCACCCAGGAAGACCTGATCACCATACGCGGCGAACGGTTCGTCATCCCGGTCAAGTCGGAGTACAAACGGCGCATTCCCGGCGTGGTGCATGGCGCCAGCTCGAGCGGGCAGACGGTCTACCTGGAGCCGCTCGAGACGATCGAACAAAACAACGAGTTGGTACGGCTGATCGAAGAGGAACAGGCCGAGACCCGGCGCATATTCCTGGTCATGACCCAGGAGATCGGACTGCAAGGCAGCGCCATCGCCCAGGGAGCAGCCACACTGGCCGTACTAGATGGGCTGCAGGCACGGGCGCGGTTTGCCGCGGAGTTCGATTGCATCCGCCCGCGCTTCGCTGACCCAGCGGCGCCGCTGCTCGACCTTAAGCAGGCACGCCACCCTTTGCTGGAAAAGCGCTTGCGGGTGCAGCAGAGAGCCGTGATCCCGCTTACCCTGGCCCTGAACGACGGGCAACGGCAGCTCATCATCAGCGGTCCTAATACCGGCGGCAAGACGGTGTCGCTCAAGACGGCCGGACTGCTGGGCATGATGGCCCAGGCGGGGATCCCGGTGCCCGCCGCCGAGGCGGTGTTCCCCCTGTTCGATGCATTTCTGGCCGATATCGGCGACGCGCAGTCGATCGAGCAGAACCTCTCCACCTTCTCCGCCCACATCACCAATCTCGAGCGCATCTCGCAGCTGGCGGATTCGTCTTCCCTGGTCCTGCTCGACGAGCTGGGCTCCGCCACCGACCCGGAAGAAGGAGCGGCACTGGCCGTGGCCATCGCTGGCCATTTCCTCAATCGCCATGCGTGGTGCCTGATCTCTACCCATCACACTTCGCTGAAGCTCTACGCGGCTCAACGCGCGGGCGTGCTGAACGCCTCGGTGGGCTTCGACGAGCAGACACTGGCGCCGACCTTTGCCTTGCGGCTGGGTGTTCCCGGTGCTTCGGCGGGCATCAACATTGCCCGGCGCCTGGGTCTCAACTCCGCCATCATCGAGGACGCGCGCAAACAACAAAACACCCAGACCCAGGATATTGCTCAATTCCTGGACCAGCTGCACAGCCAGCTCGACGCGGTCGCCCGGGAGCGTGAGGAGTTGCAACGCCGCGAGCAGGAAGTGGCGCGGGAGAAAAGCCGCCTGGAAAGCGAGGGCCTGAAAGAGTGGCGCGCCAAAGTGCGCGACCTGGAACAGCAACTGCAATCGTTACTTAAAGATTTCACTTACCAGATTCGCGAGACAGTGCGTGCGATCGACGACCGCGCCGCACAGCAGAAGCTGTCGAAGGAGGCGGAGCGGCGCATGGCACGACTGCGACGGGAGTTCAGCGAGCAATTTAACGCGGTGGTGGTGGCGCAGCACAGCGGGGCAGACCGGGGAGACAGCAATGCGCAGCCGCACCTGGTGCGGCATGTATCCGTAGGAGATACGGTCAAGCTCAAGTCGTTGGGGAAGACCGGCGTAGTGCAGCGGCAGGTGGACGGCAACGCCTTCGAGGTAGCCATCGGGCCCATGAAAATGCGCGTGGCGCGGGACGATATCGCAGAAGTGATCGCCGCCCGGGAACCCAGGCCGGCGAGCCCGCTGGAAGCGGCGCGCGGACGCGGGGTTACCGTCTCGATTGCCCACCCGGAGGAGATGGTACGTCCAGAGCTTAATGTTATCGGGCGCACGGTGGAGGAGGCTACCGGCGAGGTGGAGCAGTACCTGGACCGTGCCTTTCTGGCTGGCCTTCCACGAATACGTATCGTGCACGGCATGGGCATGGGGGTACTGCGCAAGGCACTGCGGGCTCTGCTGGAGCGCCATCCGCACGTGGCCCTGGTTGCCGAGGCTAGCCCTAACGAGGGCGGGGCCGGAGCCACTGTGGTGGACCTGCGACTCTAGTCTTCCCAACTGCGCAGTGGGTGCTCGCAGCTCTCCATATTCACACGCTTGCCGCGAAACTTCACACCCTCTAATAAGAGGCGAAAATGTTGTTCGGCCGCGGCTTCGCCACGTAATTTAATTTCACCGCCGGCACCCACGATGCGTTGCCAAGGCAGAGCACCGGCCACCTGCTTACGAAGGAGACGTGCCACGGCTCGGTGATAGAGCGGATAACCTGCGGCAGCGGCGACTCTTCCGTAGGTAGAGACTTTGCCTTTGGGAATCGAGCGGATGATGCGGCGAAAGGCGGCATCACGCAGCTCATCTTCGCGAAGAGAATCCTTCAGGATCCTTCTCTTCAGGTTCTGAGGGACGGCAGGCTTTCGCATGCGCAGAACTGTAGCAGAACCGGATCAAAACATTCTTTCTGATGACCATGTCCGAAAACCGCTATTTTGGGTCCTCTCTTGATGGCAGAATCAATAGATGGAGCTGCCGGCCAAGGAAGTATGCTATCGAGCCCTGGAGAGCCGGGATGCCCGTTTTGACGGGCTTCTCTACGTTGCAGTAAAGACTACCGGGGTCTACTGCCGGCCGGTATGCCCGGCTCGTACTCCTAAGTTTGTGAATTGCCATTTTTTCGGCTCCGCTGCAGCTGCGCAAGACGCGGGCTTTCGTCCTTGTCTTCGTTGCCGGCCCGAAACGGCCCCGGAACTGGCCTCCTGGCGAGGGACGTCCAATACCGTGTCCCGAGCTTTGGCGCTCATCGGGGAAGGCGCGCTTGACGGCGACAGCACAAGCGTAGAAAAGCTTGCAGAACGCCTCGGCGTAGGCGAACGCCAACTGCGACGGTTGTTCCTTCAACATCTGGGAGCTTCTCCCGTATCCGTAGCGCAAACGAGACGAGTTCTCTTTGCCAAACAACTCATTCATGAAACCCGCATGCCTATGAACGAGGTTGCGCTGGCGGCGGGTTTCGGAAGTGTCCGGCGATTCAACGAGACATTCCGAGACCTGTTTCACCGGCCCCCAAGCGCGTTGCGGCGCAAAACTGCCGCAACGCAAGAGGACGGAGTGACGCTGCGTTTGCGCTACCGGGCACCGTACGACTGGGATTCCATCATCGGATTCTTGCGGGCCCGCGCAATACCGGAAGTGGAGGTGGTGGAGAACGGACACTATCTTCGCACGGTTGAAATGGACGGATTCGCCGGCACGATCGATGTTTCCCATCAACCAGAACAACTGCGCATCTGCGTCAAAATCCGCTTTCCAAACGTTCGGTCGTTGCCGGCTATTGTTGCGCGGGTACGCCGTCAGTTCGATATCGGTGCGGACATCGAGACCATCGATGCACACCTTTCCAACGATCCTCTGTTAGCGCCGTTGATTGCGCGACGCCCCGGACTGCGAGCTCCCGGCGGTTGGGATGGCTTCGAATTGGCAGTTCGCGCCGTACTTGGCCAACAGATCAGCGTTGCAGCAGCGCGCCGGCTGGCTGGACAAGTGGTTGCGCTCCATGGCAAAACTTTGCCCAAAGCCTATTCCGGACACGCCGGCCTCTCCCGATTGTTCCCAACCGCGGAACGGCTGGCGACGCTGCAAACCATCGGCCTGGGTATGCCGGGGGCGCGCCTGGCCGCTCTGAAAGCGTTGGCTGAAGCCGCGGTTGCGGACCACAATCTGTTCCGTCAAGTTGGCAGCATCGAAGAGGCCATCGACCGGTTGAAAGCTATAAGGGGAATCGGCGAATGGACAGCTCAGTACATCGCGTTGCGCGCCATTCGTGAGATGGATGCATTTCCCGCAACGGATGTGGGTCTTCTTCGAGGTGCGGCCGGGATGGACCGCACGGCGCCGATGTCTTCGACCATTCTGCTTGACCGGGCGGAATCGTGGCGGCCGTGGCGAGCCTACGCCGCGCAACACCTCTGGGCCGCCGACCCGACATTACCTCAAGAGAAGGATACGAAGCATGAGCGAACCTTTGCAGCTAATCCTCGACCGAATCGACACGCCTATTGGCGAGATGTTGATCATTGCAGACCACGACGGAAACCTTCGTGCTGCTGACTGGACAGATCATGAAGCACGCATGCTGCGCCTATTGCGGCTTCATTACGGCGCAAACGGGTTCAAAATTGAAGTGGGAAAGAACCCTTCCGCGGACGCTATCCATCGGTATTTTGCGGGCGACTTAACCGCACTCGATGCCTTGCCGGTAGAGACGGCCGGGACTTCATTTCAACGTGCGGTGTGGCGTGCGCTAAGGGACATCCCTTGCGGAGAAACGGTCAGCTATGGAAAGCTGGCCCGGCAAATTGGCGCACCTAAGGCGGTGAGAGCAGTGGGACTTGCAAATGGTTCAAACCCGATTGGCGTTGTCGTGCCCTGTCATCGAGTGATCGGCGCGGACGGTTCGTTGACCGGTTATGGCGGAGGAATCGATCGCAAGCGATGGCTTCTGGAACACGAGCAGGTGCGTCGTCCACAAGACGTCGCGACTTCCCGTCGTCAAAATGTAGAAAGAGGTTGTTGAGCGACTCGGCGAGAGTCGGGTGGGCGAAGACCGCGTCGCGCAGCACGCTGTACTTCACATTGCCACCCTGCCCCGAGCCGATGATGATGACGTCAAAACTTTCGGTCATATCCAACCTATGATGCCAGCAGGAAAAAGATGGACCGCGGTTTTTACAGGCGGGAAACGATGAGAAAGCCGCCGCCAACAGCCACCAGGTCCTCCAGGAGGGCCAGCAGCAGATCGGGGACCGCAGGGCTCAGGCGACGGCGGTAGTTGTAGCCTGCGAAGGCGCCGGCTACCCCGCCCAGCGCTCCCAGAATCGCACCCGGTATGGGCGAGGTGGCGGCGGAGATGCCCAGGGCGGCTCCACACATAGCACCGAAGATGACCCGGACACCGAGTGGCCCGGCTTGCGTTCTGCCTGGGATGAAGGGCAGTTTGTCCGCGATCAGCTCGCCGATGGCGAACAGGGAGAAAACCACGAGCGAGATTTTGTTGGCGAAGAAGGCGAAGAGGGAGCCCTCAAGATGCAGCCAGCCTAGATGAGATCCCCAGGCAACCACGGCAGGTGCGGTCATGGAGCGCAGACCGCAGATGCACCCAATCAGGAAAGGGTAGAGCAGAACCATGGATCAACCATGGATCCACCATGGCTTCTGCGCCAGCCGAAGTCAAACCGGCGTCAGCGTCTGGCCACCTGGGTTTCGGGTTGGAGGGTGAGCGGATCCTGCAGGCGGAAGGTGACCACCGATTCGGCCGGAATGGACAGGTCGCGGTTTCCCGTGAAGGCGGCGCCCAGGGCTCCCGCGCCGCCGCCTGCCAGACCACCGACCAGCAGCCCCACGCCGCCGGTAGCCACCCCTCCGATCAACATCCCCATGCCAGCGCCGCCGCCGATGAAAGCAGCGCTGCGCCGGCCTTTGCCCTTCTTGGTTCGGGCCAGATTACTGGTATCGATGTGGTACTGAGTGCCGTTGACCTCCAATTGTGTCAGCGTCAGCGCCATCATCGAATTTCCCTTGAACTTGCCCCGGCGATGGGCCACCAGAACCTCACCCGTTGCGGCGGAGCCGGCTGGGACGGCAACGGTATTTCCTACCACTACCGGCGCCACCAGGGATCCTGTGAACCGGTCGCCGGAAGCAACATGCTTGACGTCGATGGTCTCGCCCAACCGCACTTCCAGCCGGCTCCCCCGTGGCAACGTCAGCGGGGCCTCAGGCGCTGGCGCGGGCTCTGCGCTCTGCGCAGCTGCCGGCGGCGCTTGTCCGGGTGCTTGTGCCGATGCTGTTACCGCGGCACCCGGGGCGGCTTGCGCCGCCGGATTGGTCTTGTTCGTGCATCCCGCCAGCGTTGCCGATAATGCAGCGGACAGGAGGGTGAGTGCGGCGATCGCTCGCCAGCGGGCGTAGGAGGTATTCATGGGGGAGGGCCTCACCCGCAAAGGTACCTCGAACCCAGGATTCGCGATGCAGTACTTTAGTGATAGAAGCTTGGCTCGGCTCAGCCCCTTCTACAACTTCTGGAGCATGCCTTCGATGAAATTGTGGCTTCCGCCGGCTGTACTCGCCCTGGCAATTGCCCCCCTCGCCGCACCGCTCCTCGCCGGCAGCCACCCGCTGACTGCCTTGCTCATCCGCAGCTTCTTCTCCCGCCTGTGCCACCAGAACCCCGCCCGCAGTTTTGTGGTCGAGGGTTCCCCGGTTGCGGTATGTGTGCGCTGTTTGGGCATTTACTGCGGGGTTGCGCTGACCGTGCTGCTGCGCCTCGGCAAAGTACCCGGCCGCCGCCTGCTGGCGGGCGCGCTCCTGCTCAATGTGCTGGACGTGGCCGGCGAAACGCTTCATTGGTATGGCAATCTGCCGCTGCCACGTTTCCTGCTGGGGCTGGCCCTGGGCATAGGAGCCGGAGCAGTTCTTCTCTCCCGGCAAGCCGAATTGCCGGCCCGGCGTTCTGCCGGCTGAGTGGCTTGCGGGAAAACTCGGGATCTCTCCAACTCACCACAAAATCGTCATCCTTAGCGCAGCGCCTCACAGGTTTGTCGCGTGACACAGCGCTTGGCGGCGCGCAGTCGAAGGACCCCGGCGGTGCTTATCTTACCCATGCTGTTCCGAGTTTTTCGACCACCGAAATCCGAGAACAGGATCGAACCGGGATGATCGTGCGAATGAGGCCAGCAGTTCTTGTTCTGGACCTCACGGAAAGAGCGTGTGGTGGATCCGCCAGGAGCGGGCTTCGGTGGTTGAAAAGCTCGGAACAGCATGGGTAAGATAAGCTCCGCCGGGGTCCTTCGACTGCGCGCTATAAACCCTCTGTTAAGCAATAGATCTGCCAGGCGCTTCGCTCAGGATGACGGTCTTGCGAGGATCGAAAAACATTATGGTTGGAGTGCATCAAAAACGCGACAAATCAAAAAAAGTCACAACCTCTCAGGATGACGATTTTGTGGTGAGTTGAAAAGAAACCGAGGTTTTCTGCAGCCTGTAAAGCCACGATGATCCCATGACGTTTATGCCACGGATAATGCTCGCTGCGGCGAGGTATCCATGGGCTTCGCAGCCTTAGCACTCATCGGCCCGGTAGACCACCCGGCCCTCGCTGATGGTCATACGGACCCGGCCCAGCATCGTCCACCCATCAAAGGGCGTATTCGTGGACTTGGATCGCGTCGCCGCCGCACGAAAGGTCCATTCGGTCGCCGGGTCGAAGAGGACTACGTCGGCGAAGGCTCCGGTCGCAAGGCTTCCCCGGCCGCGCAGGTTCAGCAGATTGGCGGGCTGGGCACTGAGCAACGTGATGAGCCGGCTCAGCGAAACCTTATGCTTGCGGTGGAGCACCTCGAGGGCAAGGCCCAAAGCCGACTCCAACCCAGTTATTCCATTGGGCGCGCGCTCGAACTCCTGCTCTTTTTCATGGGTCGCGTGGGGTGCATGATCGGTGGCTATGCAATCGATGGAACCGTCGAGCAGCCCTTCGAGCATGGCGCGCCGGTCCGATTCCGCCCGCAATGGCGGGTTCATCTTGGCATTGGTGTTGTACTCACCCACAGCATTCTCGGTCAGCACAAAGTGATGGGGAGCTACTTCGCAGGTGACGTGCAAGCCATTGCGGCGGGCCCGGCGAACCGCGTCCAGCGCCGCCGCAGTGGACAAGTGCGCAATGTGCAGATGGGCGCGGCCGCCCTTGAGCTCGGCGAGCAGGCGCAGGTCACGCTCCACCAGCCCCGCCTCGGCGGCCACCGGCATCCCACGCAGGCCGAGCCGGAAAGCGAGCGCCCCGGCGTTCATCGAACAGCCCCCTGTCATCCGCGTGTCCTCGGCGTGCTGGATTACCGGCAAACCGGCACGCGCCGCTGCCGCAAGCGCCTGGTGCATGATCGCTTCGCCGAGAATTGGCTTGCCGTCATCGGTGACCGCGACGGCGCCGGCCGCCTTGAGCGAGCCGTATTCCGTCAACGCTTCGCCCATGCTGCCGCGGGTAGCCGCCGCGATAGGAAAGACGCGGGCACTGGGGTTGCGCTCAGTGCTCTGCATCCAGCGCGTGGTTTCAACCGAATCGTTGACCGGAATGGTGTTGGGCATGGCGCAGACGGTGGTGAATCCACCCGCCGCAGCTGCCGCAGTTCCGGTTGCGATGGTCTCCTTGTAGCCCTGCCCGGGCTCTCGCAAGTGGACGTGGATATCGATTAGGCCCGGCGCAACCACCAAACCCTTGGCTTCCACGATCTCCGCATCTGCCTGTTTGCCAGCGGCGGTCAACTTGCCGGGAGGCTCGACGGCGGCCACCCGGCCGTCTTTGAGCAACAGGTCGCGATTCGCGTCCACCCCGGCGGAGGGGTCGACCAGGCGGCCGCCGCGAATGAGGATCGCGCTCAGCCGCGGCCTCCCTTCCTGGCAGCTGGCTTGGCACCTACAGCGGCCTTGGAAAGCACCTTCGCCGAGCCGCTGACCGGCCACAAACCAATTGATTGAGAATGCTCACGCGCCAGAGCCCGATGGATCAGGGCCATGCGAATGGCCACGCCGTTTGTCACCTGTTCCGCGATTACCGACTGCGGCCCGTCGGCCACTTCGCTGGTGATCTCGAGCCCGCGGATCATCGGCCCGGGATGCATCACGATGGCCTGCGGCGCGCAGGCGAGTAGGCGCTCATGGTGCAGCTGATACCGGGACGTGTATTCGTCGAGGTCGATGTGGACGCCGGCCAGCCGCTCTTTCTGGATGCGCAGCATCATCACGAACTGCGCCTGCGTGAGAGCTCGTTCGAAGTCTCGCTCGATGGTGATGCCGGGGCCGATTTCCTGGGCTACCTCCGGCAGCAGCGCGGGGGGGCCGCACAGGATGACACGCGCACCCAGCTTGGGCAGCAAAAGCGCATTGGAGCGGGCTACGCGGGAGTGCAGAATATCGCCCGTGATCGCCACCGTAATCGACTGCAGCAGAGTCTTCGCCTGGACCTTCCTCAGGCCGGCCCAGGGCGTGGAACATGGTTCTCAGGTCAAGCAGGGCCTGCGATGGATGCTCATGCATCCCATCGCCGGCGTTGAGCACCGGCAACCCCGTGACCTGCTCCAGGAGGTAGGGCGCTCCTGAAGAAAGATGGCGCAGAATAATGCACTCGGCCCCCAGGGCGCGCAACGTGATGCCGGTGTCTTTGAGCGACTCGCCCTTTTCGATGGAGGAGGATTGGGAGCTGATAAGGGCTGTGTCCGCGCCCAGGCCCTTGGCCGCCAGCTCAAACGAGGTGCGGGTGCGGGTACTGGCCTCGTAGAACAGCAGAGCGACCCGGCGAGTGGGCCAGCCGCCGGGCGCGAGCCAGCGGGCTCTTCGGTTTCGAGCAACGTGGCCAGGCGCAGGATGGCGGAAACATCCGCCACGCTCAGCGAGGTGACGGAGAGCAAGGATCGGGAGCACTGGGGAGAGGTTGGCGCGGCCGGCGCTTCCGGACAGGGAAGCGCGACGTGAGCTGGAGTAGCTTTGATTGCTGTCATGTGGGGCCAGCTTGCTGCAGTCATTCCGCGCGGGGTGCTAATCCGCGCGTTCGACGAGGATCACTTTTTCGTCGCCGTCGATCTCCCGCAGCTTGACCTCGACGATCTCGCGGGCTGTGGTTTGCACGTGCCGGCCCACAAAGGTGGCCTCGATCGGCAGCTCGCGATGGCCGCGGTCAATCAGCACCAGCAGTTGTACGCGCCGCGGCCGGCCATGGTCAAAGAGCGCGTCCAGCGCGGCGCGGATCGTTCTGCCGGTGTAGAGAACATCGTCGATCAAAATGATGTCGCGGCCGGCGACGTCGAAGCCAATGGCGCCGGGGACCACGACGGGGCGAATATCGCGGGTGGAAAGGTCATCGCGGTAAAAGTTGATATCCAGAACGCCGGTATCGACCGGCGCCTTCTCGATACCGCTGATCAGGTGCCCCAACCGCTCCGCCAGGGGCACCCCGCGACGCTTGATGCCCACCAGCCCCAGGTTTTGACCGCCGTTGTTTTTCTCGATGATCTGGTGCGCCAGCCGAATCAGCGTGCGCTCAATTTCCGATGCCGACATGATGCGGGTCTTTTCCCGCAGCACCGGTATCGCACTCACTTTTGCTTTGCTCATAAATGCTCTG
Source organism: uncultured Acidobacteriaceae bacterium (assembly GCA_963834205.1). Classification (GTDB taxonomy): domain Bacteria; phylum Acidobacteriota; class Terriglobia; order Terriglobales; family Acidobacteriaceae; genus PALSA-350. Next base: position 893,197 of record CAWIBI010000069.1, read on the forward strand.
GCCGGATGATACGAGGGTTAGAGCATTTTTGCCATGCTGAAGTGGTGCTGACTGCGATCGTTACCCGTTGCCCAGGGTTCGTTTTCGGGGGGCGAGCAGGCGGACACCCAAAGCCCCGCCAATCGCGGAGAAGAGAATAATGCCCACCGAGGTGGTGGCGGCATTCATCAGCGTGTACGCGGCCCTCCCATCGGGCGACAACAGGAAATGAACATAGGACCGCCACTGGGCCTGGGCCTCGGGGTTGGTTTGCACCAGCGCCGTCGATTGCTGGATAACGGAGTCGTAGAACTGATCGATGGCGTAACCCTGGTGCAGCACGTAGCGCGCAAAAACTCGCCAGATCGCGGTGGCGATGACGGAACTGTAGGCGGCGATGAGCCCGGCAACGGCGCCGATGCGCACCCCGGCGCGCATTTCCAACAGAAATGCGGGAGCCCGCTTTTGGTATACGGCGATGGCCAACACCGCTCCCCCCACCACCCACAGACAGCATCCCCAGGACAAGACGGAAATCGCGCTCAAAAGACCAGCCGGGACGGCGACAAAAAGCGCGGCCAGGATGGCGTCCCTCCAGGAAATTCCATGAGCCCGAGCCACCGCCCCGGGCGACCGGCCGCCGGCATACCCACTCTCAGCCTCTTCCTGCTGGGCAAATTTCAGTTGGGGAGACCCGCAGTTAGGGCAGAACAGTTCGGATGCGCTGAGCGTCGCGCCACATCGATGGCAGAGCAGGTTCATTCCCTTTTGAAGCTATCTCACGGGCGAGCGTAGCGCAATCGGCGTCAGTTGGTGCCCTTCTGTTCGCTGCCGGGCATGTGGGGCAGATCCAGCGCGATCAGGCTGAAGTGAGTGGTTGGCGAGCCACTGCCGCCGTGAAAGACCACAATGTGTTGATGGCGGGGAGAGCCGGCCTTCAACTCCAGGTCATCCGAACCGAAATTGCCGTGGGGAATGGTGTGGTCACGATCGGAGTGGTCGCAGCTGAGTCCGTCCCGGGTTGCGACCGAAGTGCCCATCGCTTTATCCCCCGCACATTCGATCACGCCCCCATATTCGCTCAGAGCCTGGCGATAAAAAGCCAGCACCTTATCCCGGGTATCAGAAGTGGTGTAGTGGGCCGCCTTTACCCGCAGCTTCCAGGAGCCGAAACCCATGTCCACTTTGGCGGACTGGTTTCCGTCGCCCGCAGTGTCAAGCACTGCCCCGGGATAGGCGGGGAGACCAAGATCGGCGGCCGACGTCTGGTTCTTGTTGATGTCGATACCGCCAAACGGGGTGGCGATTTTTACGTTGTCGCCCTCACCATCGCTGGACTTGTTGACCTGCACCTTGCAGCTGGTCGCACCAGCCAGGAGGACGGCGAGCAAAGAAAGTCCTATTGCGGTTTGACGATAGGGCATGTTTCGTCTCCCTTATTTAGGTACGCGAGCCCACTCTTGCATGTTCCTCGAAAAGAGCATCGGACCGGTATACACCCTTCTCAACGCTGCAACTTTCTGGAGCGCGGCGCATCAGTCAGAAGATCATAGTTTCAGCGAGGCGTTGCTTTGTCCACACACCGATCCAGTTTGTTTTCTCCCATCCAGTTGGCCGGAGTCACCTTTCCCAACCGAGTCTTCGTCTCTCCCATGTGCCAATACTCCAGCGAAGACGGGCTCAGCAACGACTGGCATTTAGTTCATTTAGGTAGCCGGGCCGCCGGCGGGGCGGGATTGGTGTTTACCGAAGCAGCCGCCGTGTTGCCGGAAGGCCGTATCAGTCCGCAGGATCTGGGCTTGTGGAAAGACGAGCACGTCGTGGGCCTGAAACGGATCGTGGAATTTCTCCACCGCCAGGGTGCACACGCGGGGGTGCAACTGGCACACGCCGGGCGCAAGGCGAGTATGGCTCGTCCCTGGGCGCCGGAGCAACGCTATCTGCCGCCCAGGGAAGGCGGGTGGCAGAACGTGATGGCGCCGAGCCCGGTACCTTTTGCGGATAATTTCGCGCGGCCGGTTGAGCTCGATATCGCCGGGATACGGAGCATTACCAAGGCATTCGCCAAGGCGACGGAGCGGGCCCTGGAGGCAGGGTTCGACGTGGTCGAAGCTGCACGCGGCCCATGGTTACCTGCTGCATGAATTTCTCTCACCCTTAAGCAACCGTCGCAGCGATCAGTATGGCGGCTCCTTCGAGAACCGCATTCGCTTGCTGGTGGAGGTGGTGGACGCAATCCGCGCCATCTGGTCTGCGGAGCTGCCGCTGCTGGTGAGAATTTCAGCCACAGATTGGGCTGAGGGAGGTTGGGACATCGACCAATCCGTCGCTCTGGCCAAAGTACTGAAAAAGCACAAAGTGGATTTAGTCGACGTCTCTTCGGGCGGGATGACGCCGCAGGCGGTGATGCCCATTGGACCGGGTTACCAAACACCCTTCGCGGAGCGAATCCGCCGGGAGGCAGAGATTCCGACCGGCACGGTGGGCATGATTACCGGAGCGGCTCAAGCGGAGCACATCCTGCGCACGGGTCAGGCAGATTTGGTTTTGCTGGCCCGGGAGTTGTTGCGCGATCCGTACTGGCCACTGAAGGCCGCCAAGGAATTGGGAGACACCATCAGCTGGCCTGTCCAGTATCTACGTGCGGCGCCGGCGGGCAGCGCGGGGCGTGCGCCTGTGCAGTCTTCCATCATTGCGGAGACGGCAACGATATAGAGCGAGTCTCAGGCGTTGTCAGACTTGGTTTGTTACGCGAGAAATCCGCTTTAATTGTGAAGAAAATCTCCGGCGGAAACGGAAGCTGGCCTATACTTCTCAGCAATGGCGGGCGAGAGTTAATCGACCGCCTGATGACCAGCATGGCGACTCACCTGCCTCAGCAACGAACAGCGCAAAAGACGGAAATCCCTGACAAGCTTTACTTTCGCATCGGCGAGGTAGCACGGCTATGCTCGGTAGCGCCGTACGTCTTGCGCTTTTGGGAAACTGAGTTTTCACAGCTTAGGCCGAACAAGAGTGGTACGGGACAGCGGCTCTACCGGCGGCGCGATGTGGAGATGGCATTGCGTGTGAAGCGGCTGCTCTATGACGAGGGCTACACCATCGCCGGCGCCCGGCAGGCGATCCAGGCAGAGACCCGCAGCAAGCGAAGCGGCCAGCCGGAGCTCCCTTTGCCGCAGCAACAACAGGCGGTGCAAAAGACGGAAGCGCGGCTGCACAAAGTCCGCAAGGAATTGCGGGAAATTATGGGGTTGCTTGCGGGACCTGTTCCTCAATTGCAGGCAAAAGAACGGCCAGCAACCACCCCGGCGGCGAAGCCGGGGCTGTTCGAGCTGTAGCAATAAAATCAGGTGAAAATCTAGCTGGGGTTGCCGGCTGAGGCGCCTTGCAGGAGGCCGTCGGCGACGATGCTGCCATGGTTCATAAAGCGCTCCATGGCCTGCATCGCGCAGCCCTGTCCGCATAGGTGATAGAAATTCGAATTACCGCTCTCTGCCTTGTTCCACGGCATGAGAGTAAACCGTTGGCGCGGCTGCCCTTCTTCGAAGCAGGGAACATCGCCCAGGACCAACATCCACCAGTGATTTGCTTCGCTCTTTTTCCTGCCGCAAATGTCGCACGTGAACGAGACATCCCAAACCATTGTTCACCTCATCCGTAAACGAGTATTCCTCTTTTGGTCATCGGCCGGGAAAGCTACCCAAAAGGCGCAAAGTGCACGTCCCACCAAGCTTCTGGCAGGTTGGTGATCGTGCTAGAGTAACTTCAAGCGCAGGCCGGATAGATTATAGCCATTTTTGACGGAAGCCGGTGAACTCAAGTGACCTGTCCCGAATGCTCTTCCTCCAGTTTTCGCTTGTCGCATTTCCGGATCAGGGATGTCGAACGGCTTTTGCTGCTGCAGTATCCGGTGCGATGCCGGCATTGCCACCGGCGGCTTTACGCTGGCTTCCCGCTGGCCCTGGTGCTGCTGCAGGCCAGCCGGATCCGTCGCGAGCGCCGGGAGCACGAGGCTACCCGCTGACGCGTGAGGTTAGGTTTTGATTGGAATTAATGGTCGGGACGGGCAGATTTGAACTGCCGACCCCTCGCACCCCAAGCGAGTGCTCTACCAGGCTGAGCCACGTCCCGACAGCAAAATTGACCTCTTGAGTGTACACGACTGCCGCCGAATCAGGGCCCGGGCGGAATGTATTCTTTGGGCAGCGCCGATCCCTCACCGAAGAAATATTCCTGCATCTGCTCCACCAGGAACTCCTGCGCTTCCCGCGTCCAGGGCTGCAGACGATACTCGTTAAGCAGCATCTTTTGCCGTTCGATCCACTCCGACCAGGCTTTCTTCGAGACATGGCCGTAAATTTTTTGACCAAAATCACTGTCAAACGGAGGCTCGTCGAGGCCCTCCATCTCTTGCTTGTAGCGCGCGCAAACCACCATGTGGGGCATGGAATCTCTCCGAAAATTTAACTTCATTCATTGTAAATTGCTGCTCTGGTCGGGAGAACTGCAGATCCCTCGGCTTCGCTCCTAATGACACAGCACGGACGATCGGTTTAGTGCCGCACCTCCGGCGCTCGGATCATCTCGGGGATCGATTTCCCAGCCCTTCCGGGCTGGGTTGACGTTTGGCGGTCGGCCCTCCGGGCCTTGCATCCATGGCGACCGATCTCGATTGGAAACCGCAGACTCCGCTTGTATCGTTAGGAGCAACCCGACTTGCCGGCAGCAAGTTGAGAGAGGAATGAACGAGGTCCGTGATGCTGTCATTACTACCGTCACACCAAATGGAAACGCCACCCTCCCCTTTGTCATCCCGAGCAGCTAACTTGCCTGCGGCAAGTTGAGGGAGAAATGACACGGCAAAAACCGCCATGGATGCAAGGCCCAGAGGGCCGGCCTCCAAACGTCAGCCCAGCCCGGAAGGGCTGGGAAATCGATCCCCAGGAGGATCCGAGCGCCGTAGGCGCGGCACTAGAGCGATGTTTCATTAGGAGCGAAGACGAGGGATCTGCAGTTCCGCGGACCATTCCTGGAAATGTTTGTCGACTAGCTGCGCTTCTTGCCGGGGCGTTTGTTTTTCCGCTGCTTGCCCTTGCGCAGCACCTTGTTCTTGGGGGGAATGTAGGGGTGGGCCTTGGCGCGGCCGGCTGGCTTAACCCTGGCCTTCGAGGGACGCGCCAGGCGCACCGGCGCAACCTCTTCAAGTATGGAGAATTGTAACCGCCGCTGAACCGAATCCACGCGGTCGAGAACCACCCTCACCCGGTCGCCCATGGAATAACGCCGGCCGGACTGTTCACCCATAATCTGGCGCGTGTTCTCGCGAAAGGTGTAGTGATCCCCCTGCAGGCTCAGGATCGGCACCAGGCCCTCGATGAACAGGCTGTCGAGCTCAACAAAGCAACCGTACTTAGTCACGCTTAGGATCATCGCATCGAAATCGTCACCGATACGGTCCTGCATGAATTTGACTTTCTTCCACTCTATTAGCTCACGCTCCGCATCCTCGGCGCGGCGCTCCGCCTGGCTTGATTCATAAGCAATGCCGGCAAGCTCGACTTCGCTCAGCGGACCTGCCGAATGGGCAATCTCCACTGCTTTGCTTGCGGCGTGCTTCGCAAGGACACCTACTCCGCTTTCCCCGGAGGAAAGAACTGCCTTGGCGATACGGTGGACAATAAGGTCCGGATAGCGGCGGATGGGCGAAGTGAAGTGGGTGTAACAGGGCGCCGCCAGCGCGAAGTGGCCCTCGTTCTTCTCGCTGTAGCGCGCCTGGCGCAGGGAACGGAGCATGAGATGGGCGAGGATGCGTTCCTCAGGCTTGCCCGCGATCTTGAGCGCCAGTTGCTGATACATGCGCGGGGTGATGGCGATATCTTCCGGGATCTCGTACTGGCGCGGCTGGTGACCCGGCGCGCGGCCTCGCTGCTCGCGGCGCTCAGACTTCATGGTCACGCGTTTCACGGGCAATGGGCCGAGACCCAGCGAGTAGCCAAAGCCGGCAGCCACTGTTTCAAATTCAACCACCCGGCGGGGCTCCGGCTTTTCGTGAATACGATACAACGACGGTACTCCAAGGTTCTGCAGCCAGGAGGCAACACACTCGTTGGCCGAGAGCATAAATTCCTCAATCAGGCGATTGGCCCAGCTTCGCTCGGAACGAACGATGCTCTGCATGGCCCCCTGTGAATCAAACTCGATGACCGGCTCGGGCAGGTCAAAATCGATCGATCCGCGGCGCTGGCGTTTCTTGTTCAGCAGGCGCGCCAGTTCGTACATTCGTTCAAATTCCGGAACCAGCGGGGCAAATTGCTCGCGTACCTGCGGATCGCCGCTGATGACCGCATGCACCTGGGTGTAGGTCATGCGGGCTGTCGAGCGGATGACGCCCTGGGTCACCTCGTAGCTGCGGATCTCGCCATCCGGATCGATCATCATGATGCACGAGAGAACCAGGCGATCTTCCCCCGGGCGCAAACTGCAAATGTCGCTGGAAAGCTCCTGGGGGAGCATGGGCACGGCACGATCGGGGAAATAGACGGAGGTGCCACGCAGGCGAGCTTCAAGATCAAGTGCCGAACCGGGTGTCACATACTGGGCCACATCGGCGATGTGGACCTGCAACTCCCAGGTACCACCATGCTGGCGCACCAACACCGCGTCGTCGAAGTCCTTGGCGGTCTCGCCATCGATGGTAACGATAGGCAGGACGCGAAAATCGCGGCGGGCCGCAGCTTCCTCTTCATCCAGGTGGGCGGCGGCGCGCGCCTCCTCGAGAACATTGGGCGGAAAAACGTGAGGCAGATGGTGCTTGCGGATGACGATTTCCACATCGACACCAAAGTCACCTTCGCGGCCCAAAACCTCGATGACGCGTCCACGCGCAGCACGGGAAGGCGTCGGCCAGTCGGTGATCTCCACGTCGACCACCATGCCTTCGAGGCCTGCCGTGCCCTCCAAACCCGGCTGCGCACCGCCCATATTTGCGCCAAGCACACGATGCGGCGTTCCAGCTTGGGTGGCAGGCGCTTGCTCCAGACCAAAAGGGATGAGGATGGGCTGGGTCACGCGCTCATCGAGAGGCGTGACGGTGTTGCCGGGGGCGCGGTCGTGCAGCGCGTAGTGAAAAATACCGACCACCGTAGGATTGCGGCGAGTGAGAACTCGCGCGACGCGGCCGCTTCGCCGGCCATCGGCCCTGGGCGGCGCCAGTTCCACCAGCACCTGGTCTCCCTGCATGGCGCCGTTCATCTCGCTGCCCGGGATGAAGATGTCGTCATCCCCGCTGGGCTGGCGGGTCTCCGGCCGTACAAAGCCAAAGCCATCGCGGTGCACATCCAAACGGCCGGCGACCAGGTTGCTGCGGGCGGCTGCCTGGGGCAACGCCCAGTGATCGCGGTCGGACTTGACCAGTTCGCCGCGCGCGGTCATGCGGTCGAGTTGTTCGAGCAACATACGGCGCTCGCGCCCCCCACCCAGCCCCAGCTCGCGGACCAGTTGCTTGTAGCCGGCACGCTGGCCGGCAGAGCGTTCAATTCGATGAAGGAGTTCGCGGTCGGTCATCCAAACTTGACTAGGAGAGACGATGTCTTTGTTGATACTAATGGGTCAGTCCACCCGTAACTCTGAAAGATTCGGAATGGGGGATTTCAATTTTGCGCCAACCGTGGTTAAGATGCAGAGAAGAGCAAGGATTGCGCGGTTTGCCCGCTGCAGCCGGGCAAACAAGTAGGAAACCAACAGCTCCGCCTGATTTGCCCTGAAATGCGGAAACAGTGCCGCAGGGTTGTTCGGGGGCCTGTATCCAGCAGTAAACGAAAGGAAGTACAAGAGAGATGTGGAAACCGAACCAACCTGGAAGTCCCTCGACGTCCCCTAACACGGAGCCAACGCGTCCGTCAGTACCCGCGGCCGCAAGCCACGAAGCAACCACCACGCGCACTTCCAGCACCTCCCCGGCATCACCGGCAGCAGCCGATCAAGCCACGATTGGCAAGAGCCTGGTGGTCAAGGGCGAAGTGACGGGTTCCGAGTCGTTGTACATCGACGGCAAGGTCGAAGGCGCGATCAACCTACCGGGCAACCGGGTCACCGTTGGCCGCAATGGACAAGTTTCCGCGAATATCTCTGCCCGCGAAGTCGTGGTTCTGGGCAAGGTACGCGGCAACATCAATGCCAGCGACCGTGTAGACATCCGCAGTGAAGGTTCCTTGACCGGGGATGTGATTGCACAGCGCATCAGCATTGAAGATGGCGCCTTCTTCAAGGGCGGCATCGACATCCGCAAGCCGGGGCAGCAAAAAGAAGGTATACCGGCTTCGAACATGTCCGAAAAGGCCGCCGTCGCCGTCCAGGCGTAGAGCGAGCCCGCGATTTGTGAGCACGGGCAGCGCCGGCCCTCAGCCGGAACTGCTCGTGTTGCGTCTGCATGCCACAAGTGGCTTTCACGGCACGCCACGATCGTGAAGCCTGGTGAAACTCTGACCTCGAATTGACGCTTTCTCACCTCACCGCCGCCTGCTGCATCGTTTTAATACGGTCCGGTTAGAATTGAAGCAGGCATGATCCTCCCCTTCGTCCGCGAGTTGCTCACGGACCTGGAACACTGTGATCCGTTCGAGCGCGTACGAAGGCATCTGGCCCTCGCTGCGGGGCGGAAACGTGTCTCCGGGCTCACCGCCACCGCGCGCGCCCTCTACCTTCCACTTTTCGCCCGGGCTGCACAGACCACGGTGGTGGTAATCGTCGCCGACAACAAGGCGGCCGACGTGCTGCACCTGACGCTGCGGGCCACGTGTGAACTCACTGGGGCCATCGAACCGGAGCGCGTGCTCCGGCTGCCGGCGCACGATGTGCTGCCCTTTGAAAACATGTCGCCTCATCCGGACCTGCAGGAGCAGCGTGCCTCAGTGCTATGGAAGATCGCGACCGGTGCAGCTTCGATCGTGATCGTCCCGGTGGAAGCGGCCAGTATGCGCGTCTTCCCCGCGGATTATTACGCGAACCTCGGGCGGGTACTGCGCCGCGACGAAGAGATCGACATGGACGAGCTCACCACCCACCTGGCGAGCGTCGGCTACAGCCCCATGGACATTGTGGAAATGCCCGGCCAGTTTACCCGGCGCGGCGGCATCTTCGATGTTTACTCTCCGGAAGCCGACCGGCCGGTCCGCATGGAGCTGTTCGGGGACGAAATTGAATCGATCCGCAAGTTCGAGCCGGACTCGCAACGCTCTTCCGCCGCGATCGACGAGGCGTTGCTGTTACCTCTGACGGAAACCCCAGTCTCGGAGGACCTGTTGGGCGCCATACACCAGCGCCTGAGCGGCAGCCGTCTCGATGCCGGGGATGACCCGGAACTGCTGAGCCGGGCTCTGGTGTCAGGCGGCGTAAGTGTTTTTCCTGGTTGGGAGTTTTTCTGCGCTGTGGCGGGAGCTGATCGCAGCCTCTTCGACCTGTTTCCCCGCGTGCACGTTTTGCAAGAAGAGCCGGCCATGATCCGCAACCAGGCGGATCGCTGGTGGAACAAAGTCGAGCAGCGCCATGAGCGGAGCGGCATCGGTTCGCTGATCACGCCCTCCGACATCTATCTTTCACCACTGGAACTGCAGGCTAAAGTCTCTTCTTTGCCCGGGCTGGATATGGATCAGCTGGGCGCCGTGGATGTTCTGGAAGACGACGTGAACCCGATGGACGAGATTACTTTTTCTTCCCGTCCGACGCTGCGCTTTCACGGTTCGATCCCGGCATTTCTGCAGCAGATCAAGTCCCTGGCGGAGCAGCAGACACGCATGCTGCTGGTGGCGCCGAACCACGGAGAGGTGGAACGGCTCGCCGGCCTGCTGCGGGAGTACGGCCAGCCCTACCGGCTAGGCAGCCGCGCCCAGGCGCCGGGCAGCGAGCAGGCATACGACGAATCCAGCCATCTGGCGGGCGATTTTCGTACCCCGGTGCTGGTGCAGAGCGCGATCTCCAGCGGCGTCAGCTTGCCGGATAGCAACCTGGTGCTGTTTGGCGCCAATGATTTCTCCGACGAGGCCGATGTGGCGGCCCGTCCCATTGTCAGGAAGGGCAAGTCAAAGACGGCGGCCTTTGTCTCCGATTTTCGCGACCTGACGGTCGGCGACTACGTAGTGCACGTGGAGCACGGCATTGCTCGCTACATGGGTTTACGAGAGATCGAGCAGGATGCCGTCAAAGTGGAGTTCATGGTGCTGGAGTTTGCCGAACAGGCTCGGCTCTATGTCCCGCTCACCCGGCTGGACCTGATCCAGAAATACCGCTCCACCGACGCTGGACCTGCGCCCGTGCTCAACCGTTTGGGCAGCCAGCAATGGGCGAAGACCAAGGCGCGGGTGCGCAAGGCCATGCAGGACATGGCGGACGAGCTGCTGAAGCTCTACGCGCAGCGCAAGGCCGCGCAAGGGCATGCCTTCCCGCCGGATAACGAATTCCAACGGGAGTTCGAGGACGCGTTCGATTACAACGAGACCGAGGACCAGATTTCCGCGATTGCCGACATCAAGCGCGACATGGAATCTTCCCTCCCCATGGACCGCCTGCTGGTGGGCGATGTGGGCTACGGCAAGACGGAGGTGGCCATGCGCGCCGCCTTCAAGGCGGTGCAGGATGGCCGGCAGGTTGCGGTGCTGACGCCGACCACAGTACTCAGCTTCCAGCATTTCGAGACCTTCAAGAGCCGCTTCAAGCAGTTCCCTATCATCGTGGAGATGATCTCGCGCTTTCGCTCTCCGCGGGAACAGAAGGCGATTCTGGAACGGGTAGAGGCGGGCAAGGTCGACATCCTGATCGGCACCCACCGCTTGTTATCGAAGGACCTGAACTTTCACAACCTTGGGTTGCTGGTAGTGGATGAGGAGCAGCGCTTCGGGGTGCGCCACAAAGAGCGGCTGAAGCAGATGCGGCGTGAGATCGATGTGCTGGCCATGTCGGCCACGCCGATTCCACGCACACTGCACATGTCGCTCGTCGGCTTGCGCGATATGAGCGTGATTGAAACGCCGCCCAAGGATCGCATGGCGATTCAGACGGTGGTGGCCAGGTTTGACGAGAAGCTTATTCGCACCGCACTGGAACTGGAATTAGAGCGCGGCGGCCAAGTCTACTTTGTTCACAACCGGGTAGAAACCATCTACGAGATCAGCGCCAAGATCCAGGAGCTGGTACCCCACGCTCGGGTGGCCGTCGGCCATGGCCAGATGAGCGAAAGCGAGCTGGAACGGGTGATGCTGGCCTTCATGCATGGGGAATACGATGTGCTGGTCGCGACCACGATTATCGAGAACGGACTGGATATTCCGCTGGCCAACACCATCCTGATCAGCCGCGCCGAGCGGCATGGACTCTCCGAGCTCTACCAGCTGCGGGGAAGAGTGGGCCGATCCAACCGCCGCGCCTATGCCTACCTGCTGATTCCGCCGGAGCAGGAGCTGACCGAGATCGCGCGCCGGCGGCTGGCCGCGCTGAAGGAGTTCTCTGACCTGGGCGCCGGCTTCAAGATTGCCGCGCTCGATCTGGAACTGCGCGGCGCGGGCAACATGCTGGGCGGCGAGCAGAGCGGCCATATCGAAGCCGTGGGGTTTGAAATGTACACCTCCATGCTGGAGCACGCAGTCAATGAGCTGAAGGGCGAGGAGCAGCCGCAGCGCGCAAGCACCCAGCTCAACCTCGGGATCAGCCTGCGCATTGACGAGAATTACATCGAAGAAGAAAACCAGCGGCTGCGCATTTACAAAAAAATTGCCGGCGCACTGGATGAGGGCGGCCTGAGCGAGATACGCGCTGAGCTGGAGGACCGCTATGGCGAGCTGCCGGCCAGCGTGGTCCATCTGCTGGATGCGGCAAGCCTTCGACTGCTGTGCGAGCGGACCGGTGTTGCCCAGGTGGATCGCAAGCGCGACCAAATCCACATCCGCTTCACCGGCCAGGCAAGTGTCGATCCCGGCCGGCTGATGAAGATGGTGGCGCAGAATGTGAAGAAGGGCGCGCAGTTCACCCCCCAGGGCGTGCTTCGCTTTCCGCTCAAGGCTACTGAGCCACTGGACGTACTAGACGAAATAAGGGCCTTGCTGGAAGAGCTGGCGACACGCGAAGACGTTGAAGTGGCGGCTCCGCACCAGCGTCGGTAGCGAAGCGTCGTTAGCGAGAGAAGGATCGGAGAAAGCGTCGATTGTATTGCAAACGGATTGTAACTGTACTCATATGGATTGCGGCCAGCGCAGGCTCAGGCTGTTCAAACAAAGTAGTATCACCATCGACTTCGCCGCAGACGCCGGACGCTGCCCTGCGCCAGCTCGCCGACGAGTACTTTAACCAGGTGTACTTTCATTACGCCCCGACCAACGGTACCGCGCTGGGTTTGCACCAGTACGACACGCAGCTTGAGGATTATTCGCGGGCGGCGGTCGATCGCGAGACGGCTGACCTGCAGCGATTCGAAGGCAGATTTACTGCCGTTTCGGCTGCTCAGCTCGATCTAACCAGCCAGGGTGATCTGCAACTGCTGTTGGCGGATATTCATAGCAGTCTGCTTTCACTCAACACGATTCGCCTGTGGGAGAAGGATCCCGACTTGTATTCGAGCGGAATCTCGAGTAGCGCCTTTGTGCTGATGGAGCGCACCTTCGCCTCGCCCGACGACCGGCTGCGCTTACTGGTTGCCCGGGAAAAGCAGATGCCCGCGGCACTGGAAGCCGCCCATCAGAATTTGAAGAACCCGCCGCACATTTTCACCGAGATCGCCCTCGAACAATTACCTGACATCATCAGCTTTTTCCAGTCGGACGTTCCCACAGCCTTTAGCCAGGCCCAGAATGAACAACTGAAGGACGAGTTTTCCAAATCGAACGGCGCCGTGATAGCGGCTCTGCAGAACTATCAGAGCTGGCTCAAGAAGGATGTTTTACCGCAATCGCATGGCGATTTCCGCCTGGGCGCGGAGACCTATTCGAAGAAGTTGCTGTACGACGAGATGGTCGACACACCACTACCCGCGCTGCTCCAGATCGGCTACGCGGACCTGCACAAGAACCAGGCGGAGTTCAACCGCATTGCCAGGGAGATCGACCCTCACCGGAAGCCGCGCGAGGTGCTGGCAGAACTAGATAAGGACTATCCTGCGCCTGATCATCTTCTGCAAACGTTTCGCGATACTTTTCAGGGCCTGATCGAGTTCATTCAGGCGCGGCACATCGTCGACATCCCTTCGCAAGTGCGACCCATCGTGAAGGAATCACCGCCGTTCATGCGCGCCACCACGACCGCTTCCATGGACACACCCGGACCCTTTGAGAAGGCGGCGACGGAAGCTTACTTCAACGTGACGCTGCCCGCACCAACCGACACCCCAGTGCAGGTCAAAGAACGCATGGAAGAATTTAATCGGGGCACGATTATCAGCACCGCGGTCCATGAGGCGTATCCCGGACACTACGTTCAGTTTCTGTGGGCGCCGCAGGCGCCAAGCACGGTGCGCAAGGTCCTGGGAGCCTCCTCTAACTCCGAAGGCTGGGCTCATTATTGCGAGCAGATGATGCTGGACCAGGGTTACGGCCAGCCCGGCACAGGCGCGCGCGACGCCCGGGATGCCAAGATGATTCGCCTGGGACAACTGCAGGATGCGCTGCTGCGTGATGCCCGGTTTGTGGTCGGCATCCAGATGCATACCGGGCAGATGAGCTTCGACCAGGCAGTAGAGTTTTTTGCAACCGAAGGGTATCAAACACATGAAAGCGGCTTAATCGAGACCAAGCGCGGGACGTCCGATGCAAGCTATCTCTATTACACTTTGGGCAAGCTGCAGATTCTCAAGCTGAGAGCTGATCTGGAGAAGAAGGAAGGCGCGCACTTTTCGCTGCAGCAGTTCCACGACGACTTTCTAAAGCAAGGATTCCCGCCCATAAGGATCGTACGCCGCGCGCTTATGGGGGACGATTCACCTACACTGTAGCTGTTGCTGCATCCTAACTACTACGTTTCACGGAGACGAGCCTTGACGGGCGTGAAGGATTGCAAGAGATGAAAGAGAGAGTGCGCAAAGCAGTTTTTCCGGCGGCCGGCCTCGGCACGCGGTTTTTGCCGGCGACCAAAGCGCTACCCAAGGAGATGTTGGCGCTGGTAGACAAGCCCCTGATTCAATACGGTGTGGAAGAGGCTATCGCGGCTGGCTGCGAACAGATCATTATCGTTACCGGCAGAAACAAGGCGGAGATCGAAGATCACTTCGACATTAGCTTTGAGCTGGAGCAACTGCTGGAGAAGCGGGGCAAGACCGATCTATTGGCCATGACGCGACAGATATCGCACATGGCACGCATCGCCTACGTGCGCCAGAAGGAGGCCATGGGCCTGGGGCACGCGGTACTCATGGCCCGCGACCTGGTGGGCGACGAGCCGTTTGCGGTGATGCTGCCGGATGACATTATCGAGGCCAAAGTACCCTGCCTGCAGCAGATGATGGAAGTCTTCGAGCATACGCAGTCTTCCATCCTGGCTACCCAAGTGGTGGAGGGCGCCTCCATCTCGTCCTACGGCGTACTGGACTGCACGGTGACCGACGGCAACCCGCGCGTCTTCGAGGTACACGGTTTGGTGGAGAAGCCAAAACAGGAGGAAGCACCTTCGAAAAATGCCATCATCGGGCGATACATTCTTACTCCCAGGATCTTTGATGTGCTGGAAAAGACGCCGCTCGGCGCCGGCGGGGAACTGCAGTTGACCGATGGCATCCGAGGCCTGCTGCAGTCTGAAAAGGTTTACGGCTACAGCTTTGACGGCCTGCGCTTCGATGCCGGCGACAAACTGGGCATGCTGAAAGCAACCGTGGAGTTTGGCATGAATCACAGCGAGTTGGGCCCGGCCTTTCGCGAGTACCTGAAGTCGTTACCGGTGTACTGAAAAATGTGCGTTAGCAGCAGGTTAGAACGGAGCGGGGGGAGAAAGCTCCCTTGGATGCTGTGTTTTGGCTTTGTATCGCGGCTCCCGCGGGTAGCAACGTCTGTCTATCCCTCGGTATCCGCGTATCAGGACACGACTTTAGTCGTGCCGCAAAAGGAATGAAAGAAAATTGGGCTTTAGCCCCTGCTACCTTTAGCTGGCAAGGAAGGAAAACCAGGGGCTAAAAGCCCAATTCTTTGCTGGACCTCAACGGCCCGACTAAAGTCGTGCCCTGATACAAAGCATTACCGCGGTGAGGACCGGAAAAATCGCTGCGTTCCGCAGATCTTGCACCTATCCACCTTCTCTGAAATGTGGAAACTCTAGGCCTCAACTTGCCGCAGGCAAGCCTGTGGCTCGCTTTCGTCGTACCCCCACGCATCCTCAACCGATGGTGACGACCCGAATACCTCGCTAGCGGGGGCCGCATTTTAACCGGCAATCCAATTTTCTCTGAACATTTCCGTCTATTAATGAGAGGTACACGGTACCAGGGGTACTCGGTTTGCCTTTGCAGTTCGAATTCAAAGGATACCGGCCCGTGTGATACCTTACCGACGGAAATGGCATCTCGCGAATGGGCTGGCGAATCTATTAGAGGGTTAGAATAGGTATGAAAACCATGGCCAAAAGTGCAGTTATGCACAAGATGCAGTCGCTCGGAACGCTGGTTGGCGAGTCTGCCTTCAGGCCGATGACCGGAGAATCGAAAAAAGCGATCCTGGTGTCGCCGGCAGAGTTGGGCATCACGTTCATTGGCCACTCCTCTTTTTTGATCCAAATGGGCGGACGCAAGCTGCTCATCGACCCGGTGTTCGCCGAAAGACTGATCGCATTGCGGCGGCTGCGCCGGCCCGGAGTCAGGATCAAGGATCTGCCGGCCATCGACGTGGTGCTGCTTTCCCATGCGCACATGGACCATCTCAATCGGCCATCGTTACGCCGCATCGTGGCGCACAACACCCAATTGACCGGCAAGGCGCCCATCGCGGTGGTGCCCTGGGGAGTGGAAGACCTGGTGAGCGACCTGGGTTTTGCCCGGGTAGTGACTCTCGAGTGGTGGCAAACCAAGTCGATTGGCGGCCTCGAAGTAACCATGACGCCGTGCAAGCACTGGGGAGCGCGGCTCTTCAAGGACACGCATCGGGGCTTCGGCGGGTACGTGATACGGGGCGGCGGACACAGCCTATACCACTCTGGCGACACGGCATACTTCGATGGCTTTGCCAAGATCGGCGAACGCCTGCAGCCGGAGGTTGCATTGTTGCCCATCGGGGCCTATAGACCGGATAGCTACCGCGGGGTGCATACCTGCCCGGAAGAAGCGCTGCAGGGTTTTCTCGATTTGCGCGCGCAGCGGATGATCCCGATGCACTATGGCACATTCCGGCTTTCTCAAGAGCCGATGGAAGAACCGGTCGAGCGGTTGATGGAGGCTGCCCGGCACGCCGGAGTGGCCGCGTCGGTTTGTGTGCTCCCGGAGGGGGAGACAGAGGTAATCTCGCCGGATGCGCTCCTTCAACCGGCGCGCCGCGCGACGTTGAGACACCACTAGAGCAGTTTCGCAAATACTGTGCCCTGTTAAAGATCGCGAGGTGTACACCAATTGCGAAACTGCTAATGTGCGGGAGCCGGCATGAGCCTCTCCCATAGTCCTCGAAGCGCCTTCAGCACCCAGCGCACCATCAAAACCGATGCAGCCAGCAGCACCAGTGTAATGCTGGCTGCGGCCCAGGGATGTTGGGTCGCGAGCCACGTAATGCCGACCGCAGCTACATCTTCACTGCTGCTGAGGGCAATATTCGACACGGGTTCCGGACTGGGCGTAACCAACGCTCGCGCGGCTGTCTTGGATCCGTGGGCAGCCAGCGCAATCGCGGCGCCCACCGCGGTGGCCAGTAACTGCATTTCCGGGGTTAGCTGGGTAGTAGCGCGGTAGGCCAACAGCGCGGCCACAGGGACGCGGATAAAGGTATGCAGCGCGTTCCACAGCAGATCGAGACCGGGGATCTTATCGGCGACAAACTCCACAGCGAAGAGGGTTCCGCTCACTCCAATGATCCACCAACTGGATAAGGTTTCGAGACCAGGCGGTAAGACTACCCAGTGCGCATGTGCCAGCAGTCCCAGGGTCAAAACGGTCGCATACACGTTCAGCCCTGCTGCGAAGCTCGCGGCAATGACCAGGGCGGCAATGGTGCTGGGCGTAAAAGGCATAGCTGCTGGGAATTTTAGACCTTTCCGTAGATCCGCTGCGGAGAATTTGCGGGGCCGCGGCCGGCCGTTTTGCCTTCCGGTAGCAAAGCTTTCCCTTCAGGAGTTCAGGCCATCGCGAGCTCTCTCTAGAAGCAGCTCGACCTCGGCATGAAATTTCTCTGGAAAACCAAAGTAATTGCTCGTTTGAGAATCGACCTGCGTCTTGAGCCGATCACCGTCGACAAATTTGTATCCCCGCTCTTCCAGATGTTGCACGCAAGCATGCCTTGGATGAAAGCACTCAATAAATAGTATGGGCTGGTCAGAGGAGATCGTTCGTTGGGCACCGCACAACACAGCTGCTTCGTGCCCCTCCACGTCGATCTTGAGGAAGTCGACTTGAAAGCGGCGAGATCTTTCGTCATCGATGGTAACGAGTGGAATCTCAACCCGCCGCGAGGCAACGCCCCAGTGCTGCTCCTCAAATGTCTGCTCGGTGTCGCTGTCGAGTGTCGAAGTAGCTCCCGCCTCAGAATCCACCCGTAAGGAACCCGTGCCCCGGGAGTTGCTGGCCCCGGCCGCGATCAACTCCACACCCGAAATCTGATTACGATTCAATGTTTGCCGGACGAAGTCCGCATTCTGCGAGGATGCCTCGAATAATACGGCGCCAAGTTCTGGTGAAGCTGACTTAAGCAGCCAAGTGTAATAACCGATGTTGGCACCGACATCCCAGAAAGACTTTAGCTTTAAGCGATCGACACAGGCAAGTGCGAGTGCTTCGCATCCGGGTTCCTGAGAACCGGTCACTGCAAAGGCCAAGCCATGTGTGACAAGGCGACCACGCACCTTAAAATTTACACCCGGAATCGAGAGCCAAACCGGCAAGTCAACGAGTCGAAGCGCCAACCGTCCGATGGCCGACTTGCGCGTGTAATATAGCGGATGGAAGCGCTCCCGAATTTTCCGCAACGGATTGCGCATAGACAAATCCTTTGGAGATAGTCTAGATATACTACAGGGTCACGAACGGCCAATGTATCGGCTAGCGCAATGCGCCGTCCGGGCAACGCCTGAGCCTCCATAATCCCAGGGCTAAGACTAAAAGGCCTTTGAATAGCAGACACGTGGCGCTTACCTGCACAACTCGCAGCGGCGACAGAGGCTTTCTCGTCGATAAAGGTAAGACCTATAGGATTGGATACCTCACGGAATCGGGCGTCGAAGATCGGGTGGCTGTCGAGGGAAAAAAATCAATAGATTCCGTTCCTACCCGAAATGCATGCCCAATGTGACCCGGCGCACTCGGCGAATCAACCAAATGTCTGATTTAGACTAGTCTGTCATCTCGGTCGAGACGCCGCCAGTAAATCTGGATCTCCCTCTTACGCTTCGCTTGGGGATTGCGCAGAAACACTGATTGCAACAGATATCGGATGCCGGCATGGAGATCGACGACAAAACTCGGAACATCCCTTCTCTTGACGGGCTGCGAGCCATCTCAATTCTATTGGTGATAGTGGCACATTCCAGCGAGAAGTTCTCGCTTCCGACCAGAATTCCAGCGAACCGCTATCTGCTGTTCGCGCATACCGGTGTTTCGGTGTTTTTCGTCATCAGTGGCTTTCTCATCACCAGCCTGCTGCTCAAAGAATTGCACGCTACGGGTACGATCAGCCTCAAGCGCTTCTATGTGCGTCGTGCCTTCAGAATCTTCCCGCCGTTTTATCTCTACCTGGCGATCATCTTCGCACTCACGTTCGCGGGTGTATTCCATACTCCGCTCCGCGCCTTCTTCTTCGCAGCCATCTACACTTCGAACTACTACTTCGGACCAGGGGGTGGATTTTTAGGTCTGCAGCATATCTGGTCTCTCAGCGTGGAAGAGCAGTTCTACCTTCTTTGGCCGGCCGCGCTGCTTCTTCTTGGAAAGCGAAGAGCCGTTTACCTGGCGGGTTTCCTGATCCTCATCTCGCCCTTATCGCGCGTGGCCACCTACTTTGCACTCGCGCCCCAGCACCGGGCGATGGTGGACCGCATGTTCCACTCCAGCGTCGATACGATTATGTTCGGCTGCCTGCTCGCGCTGCTATGGCAGAATGACCGCTTCAATCGCCGGTTGCGGATTTGGATAAACCCCTGGTCCATGGCAGGGTCTGTTTTGTTTCTTTTCTTGCTTGACCCGCTGCTGGATCACCGTTTCGGTGGCGGATACGGCCTCGCCATCGGAATGACGCTGGAAGGTATCAGCATCTGCCTGATCACGCTCTACGTGGTCAGATTTCCCCAGACGGTTCCCGGAAGGATCCTGAATACGCCGATCCTGCGCCATATCGGCCTCATCTCCTACAGCCTCTACTTATGGCAGAACATCCTCACGGGGGAAGCCGATAGGTACTTCCCGCTCAACCTGGCGGCCATTCTGGCTTGCGCCGAGATCTCTTATTGGGCCGTGGAACGGCCTTCCCTGCAGCTCCGTGACCGCTTGCGAAAGAGGGTGGGCAATGACCCACCGATTGAGCGTCAGGCTGCCTCCGCGCAATAAACCTCGCTTACCCCATAGCGGGGATCGTTTCGACAACTTCACTTTACAAATAATCTCTCATTTCTTCGTTCGTGGTCGATGAGCGCACTGAGAAGGATTTTTGGCTCAGGTTGCTCTCGCCATGCAGCTGACCCTTGAGGCCGAGCGCACCTGTTGTCAAAAGGTGCGCGATGAGAACGATACCGAGCAATATCCTGTTCGCGGGAGCTGGGTTCGGCCTAATGGGAGTGTTTTCAGTTATCCTGTTTGGCTGCGGGCTCGCTCTCAATGCTGCTTCAGACGCCGGACAACCAACAATAGTGGCCCCCGGTGCATCGCAGGTGCTCACCGGGTGTACCAATCCAAATACGGGCAGTTCAAACGGGGATTGGGGCGTAGGGACGGATCCTGTTTACACCGTTGTCGACAATACTGCACCGGTTGTCGGAACGCCTACCTACACATCGAATGCGGTCTTTTGGATCTCACGAGAGGTGAAACCGGGTCAGTCGGTACTAATGACGGGCGCTTTCACTGAAGCCACGAAGACTGCGAGAGTGGCCTTTATTCCGCCCGGAACCAATAGTTGGCAGTCCCTTGTGCGAAATGGCGGCAGGTTGGTGCCCACCATCCAGCAGGGGACGACGGGCCTCTCATTTATTGTTCCTTCAGATTATCCGACCGGTGTTTTTGGGTTTGAGATCCAGGATCCCTCGGCTCCGCCGGTTGTAGGGTTGGCAAATGTACCATCGATCAATTGGTTTATCGGAGTGCCCCCCGCGACTGAGCCAAGCACAGCGCTTCAACACCAAGTGCATGATTGCGGCGCTGAGCCGGGCGAAACCTTAAGAATCTTTGGAAAAAACTTTACCCCCTCAAATCAAGTCATTATTCAATCATCTCTTGCCGTGTACCGACTAACTCCGTCTAAATTGGACAGCAACTCCATCAGAGTTACGGTCCCTGCCACACTTGCCCCCGGAACATACAATGTGTGGGTTGGGAACTCGCCCTGGAGTGCGACTTCCAGTACAGCAAGTCAGATTACTATATATTCGCCGCCTTCCCGGGCGGTCAGATATGCTACTTGTCCAGGTTTGGTCGGAGACGGAGCCACGGACAACACTGCCCGTCTTCAGGCATGCATGGATTTGTTCGCCCCGCCTGCCGCTTCCGACCTCCTCGTTTATATAACGATCCCGACGGGTAATTTTGTACTTACAAGCGGGGTAAGACCGCATTCATACGAGTTTCTTGTAGGATCATCCCCAACCTCGACTAATTTCTTCGGGAAGCCGCGGGGGGCGCCACCAACTGCCTGGTTCACGGTTCCGCAGTATTTCGGGCTGGCTAACCTTTCTCTTGAGGCCCCAGCGAATCCATACCTCCTCATAAGTTCTGATAGCACCACAGGAAGTCCGCAAACCTCGGGCCATCTGTTCTTCGATAACGTCAACTTCCAATCGACCTCCGACGCATCGCGCGGCCTGGAGGCAATGTTCGCCCTTGCAGGGCCAGATATTCAGGTCTACAACTCATTTTTTCTCTCGGGCTCCAATCAGGATTTCGATGTGAATTTCGGAGATGGAGGCATCGTTTCTGGTAATCAGATTGTCTTGAACAACTTTACCGGCCTTGGGATTAGCGATAGCCAAAACCTGATTTTCGAAAGCAATCTGACGTACTCCCAAAATGTTCCTGGGCGAGGACCGGATGGACACTCAGGAGGTTCCGGCTTAAGCATAACCCGGGGAAACAACCAGTACGGCCGGTCGACGCTTTCCCGGAACATCTACGTGGGTTACAACACATTTCAGAATGTGGGCTCGAAAGACCAGCAGGTTATTACCAACGATGGGGACGGTGGATCCTACTATGGCCCCATTGCGTCAGGTGCAGCGAGCAGTGTGGTTTTAGCCCACGATCCCGCATGGAATTGGATGGGAACTACAAATCCCCAAGCGTCAAGCATGGCGATTGTATCGGGGACAGGAGTAGGGCAGTATTCCCTCATCCAAAACTACAAAGGGAGAACGATCAATCTGGTCACGCCATGGAAGGTTGTGCCCGACTCAACATCAGTGGTCGTAATTTCTCAATACGAGCTTAATATGACGATCGCTCACAACACCATGAACAACACTCTGGGGACATCCATCGTGTTGTCTGACGCGCTCGAAGGCGTGATCGAGGACAATGTCCTGACGAATTCCGGCAATGGGATTCTAATATCCGCTTTTGGGCCGTACGGCGGTCCCGCCGCTTACGGTCCGGTTATCAATACAGATGTCCTTCGCAATACCATCTCAGTGGGGAAAGGAAATTTTGTCGTTTCTTCAGTAAACGACAATATTGCCGGCATCGGGATACTCGACATGCCCGGCTGTTTACTCTCAGGCCTTGTGATTCGAGATAATGAAGTTCCGCCGCTGGAAACGATTTTCACTACGAATGGATTGAATGGCATCAGCGCTAACCTGATCGAGCAAAACCAGGCTAATTGGCTCCCGACCTTTCTTATCCCCGGGCTTCTTGTACAGGACAATACACCCCAGTGAGCACCACTAAGTGTCCTCAGCCTTCACTTCCGGATCCCAGAGAGGACCGTAGCTTAGCATCCCTTCAGCACTCAGGCCATCCCCCGGGAAGAGCTGAAGATGTTGTCGTGTTTGGTACCATGATGTGCTCCGGCTATTTCGAAATTCGGAAGATAGGCGGGGGACGATGAAGAATGGCGGGACGAGCACGGAAAGGCGCTGAATAACCTCGGCTCCCCTGTGGACATGGTTCACGATACCAGTAAAAATATTCTTCTTCTCGTTTACCAATTGGCTGAGATCTTTGCTCCTCTGGTGCGGCTTATGGAACACTCTTTGGTATCCTTTGCTGGAGCAAGCGCATTATCCGGCCTCGCATCCTTCTGGAGCTGGGATGTGTTGACCGCAGAGGAGATCGATGCCAGTAGCCACCGCCAAAGTGATCGGACGCAGACGTCAACCGATCAGGATATGGAGCTCTCGCGAACACTTCTTCACTGAGCTTGCGATATTTCTCCTCGGAGCGGCAGGTGTCTACAGTATTAGCCTTGTTGGCCAGCTTCCGGGCAACGAAATTCTTCTTTTTCCGCTGCTCCCCGTCATCATGCTGGCGCATGGCCGACGTGCCTTTAGGCGTGAATATCTTTGGTTTTATGTGCTGGTGATCGGTTGGTTCTTCGCCACAATCGTCGGTGATCTGTACCTGGGGAGTCCACGGGCGAACAGCATCAAAGGCGCGGCCAGGGTGATTTTCTTCACCATGAACTTCATTGCCTTGGCCATCCTCATCAACAACAGCACGCGACGGATGATCATTTTCCTGCTGAGCATTTTTGTGCAGATGTTCCAAAACATGCTGCTTTTTCGTGGCGATTTTTTGACTCAGTGGAAGTTCGGCGGCTCGTCCATCGTCACCATCACCGCCCTGCTCATTTCATCGCACTTCTATTCCAGGCGAAAATACTGGATCTGCTTTTTTATCGTGGTTAGTGTGGCTGGGCTCAATCTTGTCTTTGCCTTCCGATCACAGATCGCGACCGATTTTATCTCGGCAGTGCTCATCCTTCCGATCTTCGCTAAAGCGCGGACGTTAGGAAGCCGGAAGTCTCCTTTCAGGAACTTGCTGAAGGTGGGCTCCCTTCTCGCGCTTGCAGCGGGAGCCGCCTTCCTGGCCAATCGAGCCATTCAATTTGCCGCCGACAAAGGGTTTTTCGACGAGAGTATTACGGCGAAGTTCAAGACGCAGGCGGAGGGCAAATTTGGAGTGCTAGTGGGTGGGAGGCCAGAGACCCTGGTGGCAATTCAGGCAATCCGCGACAGTCCCATTATCGGCCACGGGTCCTTTGCCGTCGATGCGAAGTATCTTAAATTAAAGCAAGACATCGAGTACGAGAACGGCTACAGCGACACGGACTCGCCGGAGGAGCTTGAAGTGGATACCATACCCACTCACTCCCACTTAACCTCGGCCTGGGTGGAGTCAGGCGTATTCGGCGGTATCTTTTGGATCTATGTATTGGTGCTGACCTCCCGCGCCATCATGAGGGTCAGCTTCGATCGGCCATCTTTGGCGCCAATCTACTCCTACCTGATGTTGAACTTCGTGTGGAATGTACTTTATTCTCCGTTTGGCAGTGTCAACCGGATGTGGGCAGCGTTTTTTATTTTAATGGGTTACAAGCTGGTCAAGCCGCACGTGCAGCAGACCTCTGCTGCGCGCCAAGGCAACGTGCAATTTCCAGTACGCCTCCGCGGCCCAATACCGGCACGCATTGGTTTGAGGGGATAGAGCATTTTCACTTATCTCGTACACGAAATAACCAATCCTGTCGCGGCTCTTTCTCAAGAAAGTCCGGACTTGACCGCATTTCCCGGTGCAGAGTGGAAGTAACAGGGCTGTAAAGCGCAGAGAGGCAAATGACCACGCCGTCACAACCCCTGCTCACAATAAAGCAGACAACGGAAGTCCATGCCACACACAGCACAAGGCTATTCGTTGCTGGTCTTTTTGCACTTAGCCTGCTGCTGTTGATCCAGTTCATTACGATTGGCCGCCAACCCTCCTGGCAGGACGAAATATTCTTCGTCTCGACCGGATGGTCTTTGGCCCAGTCGAAACCGCCGATCATGAGCGTGATGGCGCAGTATCCGCGGACAGATTCTCCCATTCGGTTTTACGGGCCAGTCTCATTCGAGGTCGACGCCCAGTTAATAAGAACGCTTGGCTTGTCCATGGTAGCGTGGAGGCGCCTTTGCTTCGGTGGAGTGGTTCTGACGCTCCTGCTGGCCAGCAGTTTAGTCAAGCTCGCCGGGGGAGACACTTGGGCTCAATTGATTACCGCGTTGATCATCGGATTCGCGGAATCCGTCGGCACAGCTCTGCCAGGCCGATTTGATGCCATGACCTTAGCGTTATTTCTAGCTGGCCTGCTGCTTTTGCTTCGTGGCGTTGCGTCTGGCGGTCGAGCTCTAGGGTGGGGGGTGGCTCTCGGGGGGGTGTTTACCGGCCTCGCTCTTGGGTCGACACCGCGCTCTCTGACACTCAGTCTAGCGACAGCGATTACAACCTTGTTGGTAGCGGTGCGTTTCCGCAAGCATCGCAAGCGCCTCCTCTTTGGGACAGGGGGCATGTTTGCCATCGCGGCCTTGGTGCAGACGCTTCTTCTCCTGCCCTGGGGAATGAACAGCTTTTCGTGGTACGCCTATGTCAGGCAAGCGACCAAGGGGGACACTATCAACGCGACATCTATTGCCGGTCAGGGAACATTGAACCTGGATTTCCAGTGGCACAAGGCTATCCTCGTAGTCTCTCTGCTTTTGCTGCTAACCGGGCTGTTGGGAGCAATGGCGGAACGCGGACGCGGCGGGAATGACGAAAAAATCCCACTCAAGTTGTTTCTCACGGTCTTTGCTGTGGTGAATCTATGTCTTATGCTGTTGCTCCTCGCGCAGGCTCTGGGCCAGAGTCCGTATTGGCTACCTCCGGTGGTGATCGCGGCAATGTGCTGGTTCGATTGGGAGCTTCTCAAAGCCAGAGGATCAGGACCGATTGCGGCAGGGCTGGTCGGCGCCTGTTTGCTGGTGCTTCTTCTGCAAAACGCCCAGAGTACAGCGTCAGTGCTTTTGACATGGAACCGGAGGAGCAACGCAGACATCGTCAGCTTCGTGCGGCGTACAGTGCAACCGGGCGCGGTGGTGTACGGTCCAGTCAGTGGATATTTCTATCCGGTTGAACTCGCCGGCGCCACCTACCTCTACTTGTCAGAACAAGCGCGTGCTGGCCGGTACTCCGAGCCCCATGCCTCGATTGCAGACAAGCTCGAAGAGGAAATCTGCGCTCGTCCTGCATACGCCATGTGGCCGGAGACTGACCCCGTGCATCATCCGGAGGAAGAGCCCATGCCCCAGGTCCTTCGTGAGCGATTGTTGCCCAAAGCGGGGGAATTCGGGCAGCCTCCTCTGTCTCCGTGGAAGGATGAAGTGCTCGACCGTCTTGGGCCGATCGCCGGGAAGTATGGCTTTCCGGATGTGGCGATCTACCCTTTGAGGAGCTTGGGCCATTGTGAAAAGGATTGAAGCCCTTCGAGGCGAGGCCTCGGTGGCGTTCGAACGGACCACGTCGTACGGCCGTGAGCTGGTAATCTTGGGGAATCAATGTCGATGCGACAGACCCCGATCGGGGCGTTTATTGGAAGCTCGGCTATGAATCTCGAAGCTGGAACTCCCGTCGGCACGGCTCTCGACCAAAAGCTTGATGGGCTCACGGCTAACGGACAACAGGTTGAACTATCAGTTGTAATGCCCTGTCTGAATGAGGGGGAGACCGTCGGCGTATGCGTGCGCAAGGCGATTGCTGCTCTCCAAACGGCGGGCATACGCGGGTGAAGTAATCGTTGCGGACAACGGATCGACAGATGGTTCAGTGGAGATCGCCCGGGCGGAAGGTGCCCGGGTAGTAAACATCGAGGAGAAGGGATACGGCAGTGCTCTGAAGGGCGGGATACTCGCCTCACGCGGAGAGTACGTGCTGATGGCGGACTCCGACGATAGTTACAACTTCACCCATATTCCTCGTTTTGTAGAGCAATTGCGCGCCGGATCAGACCTGGTCATGGGCAATCGTTTTCGCGGTGGCATAGCGGACCAAGCAATGCCCTTTCTGCATCGCTACTTTGGAAACCCCGTACTCACCGGCATCGGAAGGCTATTTTTTGGTTCACCTTGCGGAGATTTTCACTGCGGCATGCGGGGTTTTCGCAAGGACAGCTTCGAGCGGATGGATATCCGCTCGACGGGCATGGAATTCGCCAGCGAGATGGTGGTGAAGGCCAGCCTGCTGCGGATGAAGGTCAGCGAGGTGCCCACAACACTCTCCCCCGATGGACGCAGTCGCGCGCCGCATCTGCGCACCTGGCGCGACGGGTGGCGGCATCTCCGCTTTCTTCTGATGTACAGTCCGCGTTGGCTCTTCCTTTATCCGGGAATTCTGTTGATGGTGCTGGGGCTGGTTGGATGCGCGTTATTGCTTCCCGGGCGGCGGGTGATTCCACGGCATTGGCTTTGACGTGCATACCCTCTTGTACGCGTTCGTTGCCGTACTGCTCGGTTTTCAGTTGATTGCCTTCGCAACCTTCACCAAAGTTTTTGCCATCACCGAAGGCCTTCTGCCCGAGGATCCGCGCTTGAACCGTGTCTTTCGCTGGGTCACGTTGGAGACGGGCTTGATTTTCGGCTGGCCTGTTGATGCTCCTGGGTATCGGTGGATCGATTTTTGCGGTTTCCGGCTGGGCGAGAGAGAGTTTCGGAGCGCTCGATACCGAGCACACGCTCCGCATCGTTATGCCTTCTGTATTCGCTTTGACCATGGGTGTTCAGATCACCTTTAGCAGCTTCTTTCTGAGCATCCTTGGTCTGAGGCGCCGCTAAAGTGACCCTCTCTTCGCTGCGTTCCCAACACGCAATCGCTGAATGCAGAGAACCTTCACTCCGTTGGCCCCTCTGAGGATGAGCCGATGAAGGTTCTGATGGCTTCCCACTATTTTGCTTCTCACAAAGGCGGTATTGAAATCGTTGCCGAAGAGCTTTTTCGCGGACTCGCTGCCAGAGGACAGGAAGTGGTCTGGGTTGCTGGAGATGCGACTCCGCCGCCAGATCCCATGGCGGGCTCGCGCTCCGTCTCTCTCCGCGTCTGGAACTTTGTCGAGGAAAAGATCGGGCTTCCTTTTCCGATCCCTACACTGAGCGCCTTGAGAAGGATAAGCCGAGAGGTGAGCAATGCCGACGTTCTTATCCTGCATGATTGCCTATACTTGAGCAACATCCTTGCTTTTCTGTTCGCACGATTCCGTGGTGTGCAGACCATGATCGTGCAGCACATAGGATTTGTTTCCTACCGGAGTCGCATGCTGAATGCGGTTATGAGGCTTTCCAACGCAATCGTGACGCGGCCGATGTTGTCGCGCGCCGCGCAAGTCGTCTTTATTAGCGAGACGACCAAGAGTTACTTCAGTCAGCTGCGCTTCAAGAGGCCGCCGGAAGTCATCTTCAACGGAGTCGATAGCGGCTTATACCGCACCCTGGCGAGAACGGAAACGAAGACCGGTCTCCGCCGTGAGTACAGCTTGCCGGAGGACCGCCGTGTGATTCTCTTTGTCGGGCGCTTTGTAGAGAAGAAAGGCATGCGGGCGATGGAGTATTTGGTGGATCTGCACCAAGACTGGACTTGGGTGTTTGCCGGATGGGGTCCGCTCGACCCTCGCAATTGGAAGGCCGCAAATGTGCGCGTTTTTTCCGGTTTGCGCGGTTCTTCAATGGCTGCGCTTTATCGTGCATGCGATCTGTTGGTGCTTCCCAGCAGCGGAGAAGGG
This sequence comes from uncultured Acidobacteriaceae bacterium, assembly GCA_963834205.1. Taxonomy (GTDB): domain Bacteria; phylum Acidobacteriota; class Terriglobia; order Terriglobales; family Acidobacteriaceae; genus PALSA-350. Next base: position 921,255 of record CAWIBI010000069.1, read on the forward strand.
TTCCCGCTGGTTGTGCAAGAAGCTTTGGCTTCGGGGTTACCTGTGGTGTGCGGTGACGAGACTCTCGACGCAGATCCGCCAATGAAAGCGTTTGTCAAAGGGGTTCCGGTGTATGCTGGCGACGACCAACGAACGGCAAAGGAGTTTCTCTCTGCTATAAACGATTCACTCGGTTCAGAGCCGGCATTGGAGTCAAGGTCCGAGGACCGCCGGGCCTTTGCCGTATCTCGCTACTCATGGCATCGCGCGGTGGAGCGGTATTTGGAGGTCGCCTCGCGCTTGGTCCCGCAGTCCGTCTGCTCTGCGGCGCCCATGAAACCGGTTACGAGAGAGATTCCCTGATGACGCTTCGCCGAGTTTTTCTGCTGCTGGCCTCCATTGTGCTCGGCGTCGGCCTTGTCGCCGTGCTCATCAAAATCGGCAAGATAGACTTGCGGCTGACTTTGCTGCAACTAGAGAGTGTTAGCCGGCTTGCTTTCGTCGAGTTGGTCTTGCTGAACGGAGTGCTGGTTTACCTCTCAACCGCAAAGTGGCGGAGCATTGACGCCGTACTCCGCCGCTCCTCCGATTCCGTTCCGTCAAGGGTCACATCTTTTGCCATCACCAGCGCGGGCATGGCGCTGGGACTAGTTCTTCCCTTGCAAGTTGGGATGGCGGCCGCTCGAACCCTCGGGACATACGTTCATGGCAGACCTCTGAAACGGGGGACAGCCGGCACCTTGTTTGAGCAGAGCTTTGACCTGTTGATCGTTGCCTTTCTGGCTGTTGCATCCGGCATCACCTGGTTTTGCAGCGGCGGTGCGGTGATGTGGATATCGAGTGCTGCCGTCATGATCGCGCTCGCGCTTTTTGCGGTTGGTCCGGCGACGGGACTGATTCGACGGGCTGGCGGCGTCCAGAATACCCAAGCCACAGCGCCCAGCAACCGGGTTTTCCGAGCCGTCTGGGAACTCCAGCGCTCAAGCCTCTTGAATGCCGCCTTAGCGCGTCGACTCGTCATGCTCTCCGCAATCCGCTTTGGTATCGTTGTTCTGATGGCGGCTCGGACTGCCGAAGCGATCCATGTGCGCATCCCGCTTTGGCATATGGCTGCCGCGGTTCCTTTTGTCGTCATTGCCACTGTGGTCGCGGTGACGCCGGGCGGAATCGGGGTGAACGAGTTAACCTCCGCGACGGCCCTCAAATTTTTTGGGACTCCCTTGGCGGTCGCGGCACAATGGAGTTTGGCCAATCGATTCCTTGTGACGGCCTCATGTTTTGTTGTTGCCGCCTGCGCTGCCATCACGTGGGCTGCCGAAAAGGGGCAACTTCAGGCACGCGTAATGCAAACAATAGAACAGAGCCGGAGGTAGGGCGGGGAAATGTTGGAAGCCGAGGCACGGTGGGTTGGGCAGGCTCTTTCTCAGTTGAACGTCGAAAAGGTGTCGCCGCTCCTAAACGTTGGAAGCGCGAACGCCGCATTTCGCGAACAGATTCAACCGTGGATAGATCAAGGGATCTTTGCGCCACTGCGGAAGCGGGATGTTGTCGTCCACCATCTCGACATCCAGGAGGGTGAGGGCGTCGATCTGCGCGGCGATTTGACCGACGACTCTTTTGTGGCGGTTCTAGGCACCGGTGGTTATCGGTCGCTCCTGTGTTGCAATCTGCTTGAACACGTACCCGACCCCGCAGCCATCTGCGGGAAACTCGAACTACTGGTACCAGTCGGTGGATACCTCATCGTCACGGTGCCGAATCAGTTTCCTTATCATCCGGACCCCATCGACACAATGTTTCGCCCTGACCCAGCGGCATTGGTTAGGCTCTTTCCGCGGTGTCGCCTCGTTCATGGGGAGGTGCTCGACTGCGGCACAGGGTGGGATTATGTAGAGCGGGATCCGCGGGTCTTGATAGCCAAGGTAAGATATCGCCTTTCCGGCATGCGAGAACACGGCGGCGTCAAGGGCAGCGCGAGTTTTCTGCCTTGGCTATTCCGCCAGTTCCGCCAAACCTGCACGCTCTGGGAAAGACTACCCGGCAAATTATGAACTCGACCCGCGACAAATACGATCAACTCTGGAGTGGGACCTGGGGCGACATGCAGCGCCTTGGCCCGGTGCACCGTCATCAGACCGAGGAACTGTTAAAACTGATCGCAAAACTCAATGTTGGCACCTTGCTTGATGTGGGCTGCGGATCTGGCGATAACCTTGCCGCCCTGGCGCATGCAATTCCGCAGCTCGCGCTCTCCGGAGTGGACGTTTCACCCGGAGCGCTCGCTCTGGCAGCTCAACGGGTGCCCGGCGTTAATCTTCGCGAGCTTGATGTCCAGCATGAGAAGCTCGATGAAACCTTTGATCTGGTTATGGCTATCCAGGTAACGGAACACCTCGTCGATGACGCGGCTGCGCTGCGCAACATGGCGCTAATGGCGAAGCAGTGGGTCTTAGTGACAACGATGCGCGGATACATGCGGCCATCGGAGAAGGCGATTGGGCATTTTCGCAACTACTCCGATAGCGATCTGCGTGAGAAGGCATCGCGCGCTGGGCTTGAGGTTGTGGATTTGTTCGGGTGGGGATTCCCGTTCTATTCGCCGTTGTACCGCACCGTGGTCGAATGGCTCCCGGGTGGTCCACCCCAGGGGAAAATTGGAACCAGACAGTTAGCCTTCGCTAATTTTTTATATCATCTCTATTCCTTAAATATCCCGCGTCGCGGAGACGTTGTAACCATGCTTGCTCGCCCGCAGGCGTCTCCGCGTTAGGAGTTCTTTTGCAAGGTGTCGGGACTGTTTTACCAGGTGAAATTGAAGGACATGGAGACAGTCCGAGGCACGCCCGCGGCCTCCCCTCAACCCAAAACTGGCTACAGTACGCTATTTACCCATTAGCTCTTGCCATATCCATTTCCATCTGGTTTATCGCCATCCGCGCGCCGCTGTGGCTGGACGAAACAGTCTCCTTTTGGCAGGTGGACGCGGGTTTCTGGGGGATCTCGTCTCGGCAGGGTCTTTCTTTTCCTGCTTATTCGTACATTCTTTGGCTCAATACCGTGATTTTGGGCAAGAGCGAGATCATGCTCAGATTTCCGGAGATTCTCGCCATGCTGGGCGCGGTCTATCTGCTATATCGTGCGGCTCGGGAGCTGTTCGAATGGGATGTTGCCATGATCGCCGCAGTCGTATTCTGTCTTCACCCGTTTGTAATTTTTGAGTCAATTGACGTTCGGCCTTATGCATTCGGAGCCTTGGCAATTACCGCTTCGATTCTTGCTTTGGTTCATCTGCGGCACAACCACTCAAACCGGCTGGCTTGCATGTTTGGCCTTTCGACAGCATGCATTCTTTATTTTCATTTCTTGTTCGTGGTAATACTACCGGCCCTGGCCATTTGCTTTTTTGCCCGCAACCTCGACGATCGCAAGGCTTTTTGGCGGCAGGCTGGTGTTGCGCTCCTTTGCTTTGCAATCGCGTTCCTGCCTGTTGTTCCCGGTATTGAATACATGTTTCACACCAGCAGCACCCACGCGTTCGCCCCCGCGCCCAGCTTGTTGCAGCTTGGCCAGACATTCACCTCGATACGGCTCGCGGTGATTCTCTTCGTTACCATTGTTGCCGCCGCCTCAACACGCCGGCTCGATCTGAAAAGCCCTTTAGACGGTTGGCCCACTTTGCTCTGCATTTCATTGGCGCTGGTGCCGATTCTGACCCTCTACGGCGTGAGCGTGGGAACATCGATACACGTTTTTGAATTCCGCTATCGTCTGGTCGCGGTACCGGGAATCGCGCTTTGCTGGGCTTTAGCCATCAGCCGGATTCGTTCCCGGAATCTACGATTGCTTTTTTGCACGGTGGTTGTTGCAACTACTGCTCACCACGACTTCACCGACCCGATTTTTAGAATCCACGGATACACCTGGAAATATGCCCTGGAGTTCGCCGAAAAGAACGCTTCACCGGACAACGCTCCTGTTCTGATCTGCAGCGACTTTCCGGAGTCGAACTCCATGCCCATGCCCATCGGTTCGGCAGTAAGAGACAGTGCAATATTTGCACCGCTCTCTTACTACCAGCTCAGCGTACCTTTGGTGGCGCTGCCGAGGGCGCTGAATGAGGAGGCCATGCGGGTAGGTTCGCGGTTTCTGCGAGAGGCAGCACAGCGTCACGAACGCTTTCTGGCCCTGGCATTTGTACCGTCATATAGCACTCTCGACTGGATTGCAAACCACGCTTCAGGAATGCAGGTCCGCGAGTTAGGAGTATTCAATGGTATTAAAGTGCTTGAATTCGACCCGCGCACCTCAGCGAGTACCTCACCCTGACCGGGCGCTAACGATCATGATGGTCTATCCCTTGGCGGCCTCGCAACGTGATGTTTCGGCTCACCTGTGCCCGCTCCGATAGGCGGCCTCCTGCCCCCCTTCACCCTCTAGATATCGCTGAGGAAGTGACCTTATAGCTACGCCGTGCTCGTCGCCTGACCGCAGCCAGGCAGTTCGTCGTGTAAACTCTCTCTAAGTATGGCTGGCAGGCCCCCCCGTGTCGTGCAGGCAGAAGCAGCAGGTTTGGTCCAACAGGCCAAACTGCGCTTACTCGAGATGCACTATCAGAGTAAGGTTGGTCACATCGGCGGCAACCTTAGCGCGCTCGACATCCTCATCAGTCTTTATCACTTTCGCCTCGGACCCGATGACAAGTTTGTTCTGGCTAAAGGACATGCAGCGGGTGCTCTGTATGTGACCCTATGGTCGAAGGGGGTATTAACCGACGACGACCTGCGCCGGTTCCATGGGGAGGGGACGCGGCTGAGTGGCCACCCACCTTTGCAGGGTATCCCGGAGATCGTTTTCGCTACCGGAAGCCTGGGTCATGGCCTGGGTCTCGCCGCCGGCCTGGCGCTCGGCAAGAAGCTCCGTGGAGAAGGCGGCAGAGTTTTTTGCCTGACGTCGGATGGGGAGTGGAATGAGGGCTCCTGCTGGGAGGCGCTTATATTCATGGCCCACCAGAAGCTCGACAAGTTGACATTCCTGGTCGACCTGAATGGCATGCAGGGTTTTGGCTCGACCAGGCAAGTGGCCAACCTCGACTCTCTGGCGGACAAGTTTCGCGCCTTCGGGGTGAAGACCATCGAAATTGATGGCCACGATGTAAACAGCATCTGTTCTGCACTCAATTCGAACGAGGGCCCGCTGGCTATTGTGGCCAACACCAAGAAAGGCTGCGGCGTATCTTTCATGGAGAACCAGATGGCCTGGCACTACCTTCCGATGAGTGAGGAACAATATCAACAAGCTGTGCGGGAGGTAACGGAATGCGGCAAGCTTTCTGTAACGGCCTAGTACAGCAGGCCCGCCTGCCGGAATTTGTTTTCCTGACTGGAGACCTCGGCTTCAAGGCTCTGGAGCCGTTGCAGGATGCACTGGGCCCACGCTTCATCAATGCCGGCGTCTCGGAACAGAATATGGTCTCGGTCGCGGCGGGACTGGCACGAAGTGGATTGCGACCGTGGGCCTACAGCATCGCGCCGTTCCTCTACGCCCGCCCCTTTGAACAAATTCGCAACGATGTCTGTTTCCATGACCTGCCGGTGATTTTAGTCGGCAACGGAGGCGGATACGGATACGGCGTGATGGGGAGTTCGCACCATGCGCTGGAGGACTATGGGTGCCTGCTCACCCTGCCGCACATGCGCGCTTTCGTACCAGCGTTCGATTCCGATGTGAACACCATGATCCCAATGCTCATGCAATGCACAGGACCTGCGTACCTGCGGCTGGGGTTGTCAGAGGAGCCTAAGGACTGGCCTATACCGGCATATGCTCCGTGGCGCAAGCTGCTTCGCGGCAATGGATCTGTCCTGGCCGGAGTCGGCCCGCTGGTGGGTGGTATGCTGACCGCCTTGCAGCAATTGAAAGAGGATGTGCGCCCCGAGGTATGGCTCGTCACCGAGCTGCCGATCGCGAACGTGCCCGACGAGTTCATTGCCAGCGTCCGGCGCAGTCGCCGGCTGTTCGTGGTCGAAGAACATACCGCGCATGGAGGCTTCGGTCAGATGCTGACCCATCATCTGGCAGCTGCCGGCGTGGGCCTCGATTCCTTCATCCATAGGCATGCGTTGGGTTACGTCTCCGGTTTGTATGGCTCGCAGAAGTTCCATCGTGCAGAATGCGGCCTGGATGCCGTCTCTATTGCGGCTGCGGTCTCCGTGCAATGAGCCTCGGCGATCCGCTCAAACCGCACCAGGCCAGTTCCGTCAATATTCGCCAACTCCAGGGTCCAATCCTGGTGCTGGGCGCAAGCGGGTTCATCGGCGCCAATCTTTTGCGTATGCTGCTGGAGCACCGCGAGGACGTTTATGGCACAGCGACACGTCTTCCTGCCTGGCGACTCGAGGGATTGCCGCGCAACCACGTCCTGGTCACCGACTTGTTGATCGACTCCAACCTGGATGCACTGCTCGAAGGGGTTAAGCCGCGAACCATCTTCGACTGCATTGCTTATGGCGCTTACTCTTTCGAGACAGATCGGGAGCTCATCTACCGCACCAACTTCAATCTGATCTCCCGCTTGCTGGGACGGCTTGATCCCCGCAGTCTTTCCTGCTACGTGCACGCGGGCAGCTCCTCGGAGTACGGAGACAATTCCTCGGGGCCGCACGAGGATGCAGCCCCGGCGCCTAACAGCCACTACTCCGTCTCCAAAGTGGCCGCCGCCAGCCTGATTCATTACCTTGGCAAAAAAAAGGGGTTGCCGTGCGCCAATCTTCGTCTGTATTCGGCTTATGGGCCACTGGAGGATTCCTCCAGGTTGATCCCGAATATCGTCCACTTTGGGGCTTCCGGTGGCTATCCGGAATTGGTAGACCCGCGGGTCTCGCGGGATTTCATTTACGTCGATGATGTCGCCCACGCCTTCATCGACGTAGGTCTTCAGCTGGCCGAGGCGGACTACGGAGAATCTTTCAACATCGGCACCGGACGCAAGACCACAATCGGAGATATCGTCACCGTTTCGCAGCGCCTTTTTGACATTCGGCAGGATCCGGTCTTCTCCATGCCCAATCGAGAGTGGGACCTTACGGACTGGTTTTCTGATATCAGCAAAGTGCGTGAACGATTCGGATGGGCACCTCGCGTCGAGCTGGAAGAGGGGCTGGAGCGCACTGCCCTGTGGTATCGATCGCTGCCCGACAAGAATGCGTATCAGCAATCTTCGAAGCGCTTCGGCCTTGACACCAAGCATAGTGTGTCGGCCATCATCGCCTGCTACAAGGACGGCCAGGCAATCCCCATTATGTACGAGCGGCTGAAAAAGACCTTTACCGATCTGAATGTCGATCACGAGATCATCTTCGTTAACGACTGCAGCCCGGACAATTCCGAAGAGGTGATTCGGTCCATCACCCGAAACGACCGGCGGGTGTTGGGCATCTCCCACTCCCGAAACTTTGGTTCGCAGGCGGCGTTTCGTAGCGGAATGGAAATTGCCACCAAAAATTCCTGCGTTCTGCTGGACGGAGATCTGCAGGACCCACCGGAGTTGATTGCGCAATTCGTCGCGAAATGGCGCGATGGCTTTGATGTGGTCTACGGGCGCCGCGTGAAGCGGGAGGCATCTCTCCCAATGCAGCTCTCCTACAAACTTTTCTATCGCATTTTTGACACCTTTTCTTATATTCAGATTCCCCACGATGCCGGCGACTTCTCGTTGATCGACCGCAGGGTAATGGAAGCCATGCTTCGTTTTCCCGAGCGCGATCTTTTTTTGCGCGGGGTTCGCGCGTACGCTGGGTTTCGCCAGGTCGGGGTGGATTACGTGCGGCCGGAGCGCATGTTCGGCCGCACAACGAATAACCTTTGGAAGAATCTCGGCTGGGCGAAAAAGGGAATCCTTTCTTTCAGCTATGTTCCCCTGGATATTTTGAGCAGCTCTGCCATTGTGTTGTGCGCAATCTCGTTTCTGATGGCGTTGGGCCAACTGGTGGCCAAGCTACTCTTTCCCAACTTAGCTCCCAAGGGCTTTGCCAGCATTATCATTTTGGTCGTCTTCTTCGGGTCTCTGAATGTGCTGGCGATCAGCGTGGCTGGTGAGTACATTGCCAAGATCTTCGAGGAGGTCAAGCAGCGGCCCCACTATATTCGGCGGAGCGTGATTCGGGATGGTGAAGTGCGGTTGGCCGCGAAAGAGAGTTGATGAAGACCAGTCCCGCACCTCAGTTTCCGGAGCAGACGCAGGCGCCTTTCAAGCGCCGTAGCAATATGGTGGAAGCCACCTCTGAAAGCTGGCGTCCGCAGTTATTTACAGCAACCACGACTGGCTTTTCCCTGTTTCTTGCCGCGTTGCGCAGGTTCTTCGACATTCAGGCCGGATCGGCATGGCGCGATCTGAGCGCCGTGCTTCCCTTGCAGCAAGGTACGGTTCTCGATGTTGGTTGCGGCGCGCAGCCATTTCGATCGCTGGTTAATTCTGGTGCGACCTACCTGGGCATCGACACCGACGCGGCCAAGGCACACTTCGGGTATGAGATGCCGAATACAACGTACTTTTCCGGCGATGTCTGGCCCGTCGCAGACTCTTCCGTGGACCTGGTGTTGTGCACCGAAACCTTGGAGCACGTGCTGGAGACACGCCGCTTTCTGGCGGAAGCGGCGCGCTGCCTTGTGACTGGGGGGACGTTGCTGTTGACCATCCCGTTCGCGGCCCGCTGGCACTTCATTCCTTATGATTATTGGCGCTTCACGCCTTCCAGTCTCAACCACCTGTTGACGGCGGCAGGCTTTCACAGCGCGCGCGTCTATGCCCGTGGCAATGCAGTTACCGTGGCGTGCTACAAGCTGATGACCCTCCTCCTGCTGCTGCTGATGCCTCAGACCACTTCGAAAATTTACGGCCTGCTGCTGCGGCTTGCGGGCCTTGTGTTCCTGCCTTTGTTCCTTCTGCTGGGTGTGGTCGCCAATCTATCCCTGCGCGGCCGCGGAGGCGATGATTGCCTCGGCTATACCGTATTTGCGATCCGTGCGGGTTAAATGGGCGATTGACTCATCCCAGCCGGCTTTTGTCCAACCACGGCTAAGTTGCCTGCTGGCAGAGACAAAAGCAGACGTCCTATCCCGGAGATCCGTGCCAGCCATCGAACAGCAGACTTGACCAGCCTGGGAAGAGGAAACAGCTTGAGCCAGTAATCGATGGGATATTTGTTTCTCACCGAACTTACCTTGATGGACGCAAAGCCGGCATTGCGCAGGAGCGCGGTCCCGGTTGACCTATCGAAGAGTTGCACGTGTTCAATGTCGAATATCGGCGACTTTGTGCCCATGACGCGGGCAGAAAATGCTCGGCGGTCGTGAGCGACAAGAAAGAACAATCCGCCCGGCCTCAAGAGTCCAAGGGCATCCCGTGCAATCTTCGCGGGATCCCAGACATGCTCGATCACTTGAAAGCAGGTGATGAGGTCGAAGCTCTCAGGAGCGAATTGCTCAGGCGCAAAGATTCCGCATTTGAGATAGCCGCGAATCGAAGGCTTGGCCGCTTCGATCGGCGCCTTCGATGGCTCCACACCAACAACTTCGGCAAACCCCTGCGCCAACAACTGCTCGACAAACGCGCCGTCGCCTGCTCCGATATCAAGCGCGCTCTTGCGGCTCGGGAGCGTGTTTAGATGAGGCTCAAGAAGCGCAGTGTAGGTCACGGCGGCTAACTGCGACTCCGCTCCGCTGTCGAAGGAGGCATCTTGATAGGCCTCCGCCAGCGCCTCCTGCCGCAGCACAGGATTTGCGTAGAGCATACCGCACAATCTGCACTCGACCATTCTGCTATGCATGTATTCGGGTAGCTTACGAGAAGCAAAGGCAGACGCTGTCAACTTGCGCTCATCAATCGTCGCTTCCGCCATCACACTGGCGTCTTCGCCGCCGCAAAGAGGACATGTTCGCTGTATAAAATCCAACTTCATTTTTATCCTCTTCTATAGCAACCCCATCGAATGATAATTCCTGCACGCTGGCGATGACTCATTCACCAGCATGGTGGAGAGCTGCCTCAATCCCGGCGTCGATAGACCTCGTATTTGCCCACTCCCGCGCAAGGCTGCCAATTCGCTTGCAGATTCTCCTGAAAGAGGCGGCCGATCACATAGGGCTCACGTTTCGACCGATACGGCGAGTGATATGGCAATCGGTGCCCCAGGAAAGCTTCAACATTTTGTGGGGTTTCTGTATACATCCTTAGCGGACCTTGCGGAAGGAGCGCCCATCGCGACGTATTCATCTCCTTGATTTGCCGATCTTCTGCAGACTCGTCCAGAACGCTCCAGTGATAGTTATAGAACGTTGGAACGAATTGTCCCGACTTTTTCAATGCTTCTTCCACTTGCGGTGGTACCGAAACCGGGAGCGCCACCGGATCGTTGCCGACGATCGCATCCAGGCTTTTGATATCGAAGGGCTCATCATCCAGATGATCGCCAGAGCCTGCTGACAAAAACGCTCTTTGGGCCGCGGGAGGAAGTTTTCGGGAAAAAGCATGTGCCACGCGCATTAGCCCATCGTCTTGCCAATGGGTGGTGTCATAGTGGATCCGGGCGCGCAACACGGGCAGATAGGAGCGGTCTTCTACCCAGGCCGTCCATATCAAGACCAGGACGACGCAAGTCATCCACAGAACCTGCTGACGAGGCCGCGCCTCCGAAATGGCCACCAGAGCCAGGAGGTAGATCCCGAATCCATTGACGAAGACGTGGCCGGGATCATCCCTTCCGAAGGCTACTGGCAGCAGTGCTACCGAAAAGACGTACAGAGCGCCGAGCATTGGCGCTTCGGGGCGTGCGTTTCGAAAAAAGCGCGCCAGCATAAGGGGTGCCAACCACACAAGAGCGAACAAGAAAACAAGTACGTACGGATTCGGCTCGATGACAAAGTTTGCTATGCCGCGCGCGAAGAGTTTCAGCATGCGCAGGTAGCCGCCGTCGGCTAGTAGAAGAAAAGCCGCCGTTGCCGCAAGCGGCGCGATCACTGCAACGAGCCATGCCCTTCCCGCTGTGACGAGATAATAAGCGGCATAAGCCATGCTGCTCGCGAGAAAAGCAAAGCCCATCTCAGGGGAGAGCGATAGACCAGCGGCCTGACCGACAAACAGGCATGCAGCGAATGGCCAGGGCCTGGTTTGCTGGGCAGCCAGAACCAGAAATGCGATAGGCAGGGCGAAGCGGAAGAACGTGCAATTCAGGCCAAAACTAAATGGATAAGTGTGCAACAAGCAGAGCAGTAAAAACACGATCTTCCATTTGCGCAGGATAGGTAAACGGTTGAGTACATACGCGATGAGCAAGAGGCCGACCATGTGCTCAAGCACAAGTGTTGTGTAGTAACAGGCTCTTGCTGGAGCATGGAAGGAAGACAGCAGTGCATGCACCATCACTGGGCCGTAGAAGAGCAGCGGTCCATAGGGTAGCTCTATCTGGTCGTATAGCCTGCGGCCGTAGTCGGCATGCATACTTATCTGCCGCATAAAATAGCGGCCATCCTCATAGTCTTGGTGAGAAATCGCGACCAAGTAGCTCAGCAACCCGACCATACACCCGCAAAAAATCACTGCAGCCAGGACAAGAGGCCATGGAAGTTTGCGGAAGTCACCATTGCTCCTCTCTTGTTTCGGCGGCGGCCACCTAAGCGCAGCAAAGCATACGAGGGTTCCCAACGCTGCAGCTGCCAGTGAGGCAACTTTGTTGTTGAAACCGGCTACATTCGCCGCAGAGATGCCGGCAAGATAGGGCGGCGGCAGCAGAAAGGGCAAAACAAAAACGCCAAAGCAGGCAGCTAGAAGAATAAGCAGGGGGAAATACCAGCGCTGCGTGTTGATCACATAGCGAGTATACCCGCAGTTCGGGCAAGTCAGCCGTTACGAGGGAAGCCCCCACCAGGCCGTCCAGCCGGGAAGTTCAAACCATCCGCGGCAGTTTACAATCCTACATCAGGCCCCCGTCCAGAGGGGGGCCACACAGAATTTATGCAGAGGTCGAAAAAGATTGTCATTATCGGTGGTTGCGGCCACGTCGGTCTTCCCCTGGGGATCGTCTTCGCCAACTGTGGTCTGGATGTTGTTCTTCTCGATCGAGATCAAGCCAAGATTGAGACGGTCAACGGCGGCCAGATGCCCTTCATGGAAACCAATGCCTTGGAACAGCTGAGACGCGTCGTGGGCAAGAAATTGATCGCCACCGCTGATGCTTCCTGCCTGAGCGATTCAGATGCTGCGATTGCGGTTCTTGGAACCCCCGTAGATGAGCATCTAAACCCCACCGTGACCGACCTCTATCGAAGCATTGACGAGGTCATCGTCAGCATGCCGGAGAATGCTCTCCTGGTCTTGCGCAGCACCGTTTACCCGGGCGTCACCAAGCTGGTCTACGATCGTTTGCAGGCTTCCGGCCGAAAGCTCCATCTGGCCTTTTGTCCGGAGCGAATCGCGGAGGGCAAAGCCATGGAAGAGATCCGCACTTTGCCGCAAATTATCTCCGCGTTCGATCAGGAATCGCTCGAGCACGCGAGAGAGTTGTTCGCCATTATCAATGAAGATTTGATCGAGCTCTCACCGCTTGAGGCAGAGCTGGCCAAGCTATTTTCCAATAGCTGGCGTTATATGAACTTCGCCATCTCCAACCAGTTCTACATGCTGGCGGAGACGTACGGCCTGGACTTCCAACGTATTTACGGCGCCGTAACGCATCGCTATCCGCGCATGAAAAGTTTTGCCAAGGCGGGGTTCGCGGCCGGACCCTGTCTGTTGAAAGATACCCTGCAGCTATCCGCTTTTTCGGGCAATAACTTCTTCCTCGGACACGCGGCCATGCTGGTCAACGAGGGCCTGCCTAACTTCATCGTGGGTCAGCTGCGGCAGCAGCACAAACTTCGCGACAAAGTGGTATCCGTGCTCGGCATGGCTTTCAAATCAGAATCCGATGACAAGCGCGAAAGCCTCTCCTACAAACTTCGCAAGCTGCTTATGGTCGAAGCCCGAGAGGTTCTTTGCACCGACCCTTACGTAGTCGATGACAAGCTGATCTCGCTGGAGGAGGCTGTAGATCGGGCCGACGTTATCGTTTTGGGAGCCCCTCACGCCGCTTACCGCGACCTTCACTTCTGCGACGATAAGATCGTCGTGGATGTGTGGGGTTTTTGGCCTCATCATCGGCAACCCGTAACAGGAGGATTTTCGGCATCGTGAAAGTACTGGTAACTGGCGCTTCCGGTTTTATTTGCGGATATCTGATCCAGGAACTTCTGGAGCACGGGTACCAGGTAGTAGGTCTTGACAACTTCAGCAAATACGGAAGGCTGCAAAAATCCTACGATACGCACCCCGGGTATCGCCTGGTAGAGGGAAACGCAAAGGACGTCGGGTTGATGAAGGAGCTGCTTTCCGACTGCGACCATTTCATCGCTGCGGCCGCCATGATTGGGGGCATCTCGTACTTTCACGAGTTTGCCTATGACCTGCTGGCAGAAAACGAGCGCATTATCGCTTCTTCGTTCGATGCAGCCATCTGGGCCCACAAGGAGCGCAAGCTCAAGAAGATCGTGGTGCTCTCTTCGAGCATGGTTTTTGAGAGCACGACCGAATACCCCACGCCGGAAGGCGCGGAACGGCGCAGCCCGCCGCCTCGCTCTACCTACGGCTTCCAGAAGCTTGCCACCGAGTATTTTGTTCAGGGCGCCTACGAACAGTACACGCTTCCCTATACCATCGTGCGGCCTTTCAATTGTGTCGGCATCGGAGAGAAACGCGCTTTGTCTGACCGCGACATCATGAGCGGCAACGTCCGTTTAGCCATGTCTCACGTGGTTCCCGACCTGGTGCAGAAATTGGTCAAGGGCCAGGACCCGTTGCACATTCTGGGCGATGGCAAACAAGTTCGCCATTACACCTATGGCGGAGACCTCGCGCGCGGAATACGGGTTTGCGTCGAGCACCCCGCCGCTCTGAACCAGGACTTCAATCTTTCAACTCCGGTTCGCACCACCGTATTGGAACTGGCAGAGTTGATCTGGAAGAAGATTCACGGGTCCAGCAAACCGTTTCGTTACGTGAGCGACCCCGCATACGAATATGATGTTCAGGAGAGAGCGCCCGCGGTCGGCAAGGCGCGGGAGCTCCTCGGATTTGAAGCGACAACACCGCTCTCCGACATCCTGGACGAGGTGATCCCCTGGATCGCGGAGCAGGTAGAAATAGGCCAAATGTGATGGACACTGTCCGCGGCATGGTTTCAGCGGTTGACGCAACGAACAGGCCGTTGACCGTAGTCATCCCGGTGTACAACGAAGGGGCTAATTTTCCTGGGCTCTGGTCCGAGATGACAGAGCACCTTGATTTTCCTTTTACCGCCCTGGTGGCCTACGACTTTGATGGAGACGATACCCTTCCCGTAGTTCAGCAGATTATCGAGCAGGGTGAGACTCGATTGAGGTTGGTCAAGAACACCTATGGCCGAGGAGTCATTGGCGCGATTCGCACCGGCTTCGATGCTGCGTCGGACGGACCTGTGCTGGTAGTCATGGCGGACCTGTCTGACGACCTGGCGCAGGTCCGTAAGATGCTCGAACTCTATCGCCGTGGTAGCCACATCGTTGTTGGCAGCCGTTACATGAAGGGTGGCCGGCTCATCGGAGGCCCGTGGTTCAAGCAAATGCTCTCGCGCCTGTCCGGACTTTCCTTGTGCTGGTTCCGCGGAATCCCGACACATGACGCAACCAACGCCTTCAAAATCTATGATCGCGCCATGTTGGGCGCCATCCCCATCGAGAGCAAGGGTGGATTTGAATTGAGCCTGGAGATCACGGTGAAAGCGTTTCTCGCCGGCTACACGATCTCTGAAACGCCCGCCACCTGGAGGGATCGGACCGCGGGGACCTCCCGCTTCAAGCTCTGGAAGTGGCTGCCGCATTATCTCAAGTGGTATTTCATGGCCTTCCAGCCTAAATCGAGGACGCTCGGGGCTACGAAGGAATTGCGCTCCACGTGAGGTACTTGAGGGTTCACCTCTTGCGGGCAACCAGAAGAAACTGCTTACCAAAAACCGGCCATAGGGCGGGAAGCGCGAGATAACTTTGCAGCATCCAAATCGGATAGGTACGTCCTTGCGACATGGAATACGGCAGGAATCTTTCCAGGCATAACTCCACATCGAAACCGCACTTGGTCAGTATTTCTTTCATCGAAAGTTCTGTCAGCGCGACATAGTGGTCGAAAAAGTCCCAGTAGGCGCCGGGAATGCATTTGATGTTCGGACCCATGGCGATCAGTCGGCCCCCCACGCAGAGTGCGCTGTACGCATGCAGCAAGGTTTCCTCTACATGCGCCTTGGTCGGGAGATGCTCCAAAAAATTGCTGGTAAACACCGTGGTCAGTCTGCCATCGGGGATGGACCAAGGTAAGGAGCAATCCTGCTCCAGGACCTGAACCTCTGCGGAGGCCCGCTTGCGCGCTTCGGGGTTGAGATCCATGGCAAACTTAGCCGCGCACTGCGCCTGGTTGATGAACTCGCAATAGCCGCATCCCAGGTCCAGAACCGCGCCGTCTGATGGAATCCACTGGCCAAAATATTTTGTTAGGACTGCCCAGACTCGCCGGCGGTAGATCTCTTGATCCTTAAACCTCGCCTTGTAGATAGCATCCAGGTCGGCTCCGGAATGGACTGGCGCATCGGGATTCTGGGTCGGTGTCATCGGTTCTTCTCCATTTGAATTCAGGCGCCCTTACGAGGGCCGCACGACACATTTTGCGCCGCTCGTCGACAAATTCCCGGGAGCTTGCGGTTGTCGTGCTCACAAATCCTTCATCGTGCGATGCCTCGGAAGCCTACTGGCTGTCGATGTGCTTTTCTGATCCCACTCGCCGGCCACCCTGGCACGCCGCTTCCCGAACATCATACGACGCATCCCTGGAGGGGAAACACATGTGCGGTAAAGTGTTACAGAGTGAACGCGCAAATTCCGGATGATGGAGTTGAGCTACTTGTCTTTTGAACCGATGCAATTGGAAAACGCACAGCGGAATCGCGTGTTGCCCTGGATCATCCTTTCAGCGTTTGCCGTCTTTTGGATTGTCTTCTTTGCCCTCACGTCGCCCCAACCCGGCGGCACCGATGTCTTTGTCTTTCGCGACGCGGGCTGCAACTGGGCTGCCGGACGCGGCCTGGTGGCCGCATCCGTTCCTCATGCAAATACTGTTACGCCGACGCTCTTCGCCAGCTACACGCCCGGAGCCCTTATTCTCTTCGGGCTTGCCGCCTCGCTCTTCGGCTGCTCCGGCTGGGTGGATACCTTCTACAACCTGGTGTTGGCGTCAGCGGCTTGCTTTCTGCTTTATCGTTGCTTCAGCCTGGCGGTGGCCAGTGGCTGGCAGCGAGTGACCGCCGCAGGGCTGCTGGGCGCTGTGCTACCCACGGGCCTGGTGGTGTTCGATTCCGACCGGCCGGAGATGCCGGCGTTTTGCCTCATGGTCCTATTGCTGCTGCTGTGGCGCAACACCAAGGGAGCCACTGGCAAAACTTTGGTCATGGCAAGCGTAGGTTTCGTCTTCCTCATCCATCCCTACGCCGGAATCGCCGGCTGGCTGTTGCTTGCGTTCCTATTGGTGTTCAGTGACCGGGACATCGAGCCTGGCGCCTGGACCGGGCGGCTAAGGGTAATCATTGCCGGGTCCGCGCTCTATGCCCTGGTAGTGGCCGCGTGGGCTCTGGCTATGTGGCGGCAAGACCCTACCTCCCTCCATCGCTTTCTAGAGCATGCCATGGGTCAAGGCACCGGAGCGGGAGTTGTTCTGTATGGGGCCAGCACAGGCCATTCGCAATCTGCGCCGCTGGTGCACAACGGATATGCCGTCGCCCTCCGCCAACTCTTTAATCCAGCCTTCCCGGTAGGGGCCGCCTTCGCTGTCAGCCTGCTCGGCTCCGCGGTCATCGTCGCTGTCTACGCCTTCCGCGAGCCCAATCGCGCTCGTCGCCTGCTGGAGTGTGGCGTTCTGATCTTCGTCCTGGTGATCTTCCCGTTCGCTGTCTTCCCCAGACAGGCAAATTACTTCGGGCTCTCCCGCGCACTGCTCCTCGCAGTGTTGTTGATCGGGGGATATCCGCTTTCCCGTGGTTTGCGTCGATCCATGGCGCCGCTGTATCTCATCCTGATCGCCTTCGTGTTCACTGCCCCCTGGGCCGCATTAGGGATATTGCAAAGTGTCGACGCGCGCGACTCTTATTATCAGGAGCAGGAGCAGGCCAAGCGAGTCAGTGCCTACCTGGAGCAGCACGGCGTGCACAATCCCCCGCTGCTGGTAGATTCCGGCCACTACTTCCTCTATAAGCCGTTTTTCTCCAATCTCTACAATCGAAGCTACGTGGAACAGGGCGATGCCACCAGTCAATTTCGAGCCCTGGTTCTTTGTTACTCTGCGTCGCGCGCCTTCTCACGAGCACAGCTTCCCTGGGAGGACGCGTTGCAGCGGGACAATTGGCGCCTCATCGATGGCGGCGAGGACGCCGTCCGCGTCACCATCCTCGGCCACCCCGTCATGAGACGCAACTGGAGCTGGATGTGCGATGTCTACGCCCGGCAGTTAGCCGGCAAATGATCCTCACAAGCTGGTCGACTTACTGTCGACCAGCGATCGCGCCCGGCTAACAAAATCCTCCAGCGACATGCTGCCCTGATCGCCCTGGCCACGGATGCGCAGGCTGATGGCCCCCGTTTCCGCTTCTTTGTCGCCTACGATGAGGATGTAGGGCAGCTTCTGCAGTGTGAAATCACGAATCTTGGCGCCCATCTTCTCATTGCGGTGGTCGACCTCCACGCGCAGGCCGGCATTCTGCAACGTTGTCCGTATCTTTTCCGCGTAAGGGAGATGGCGCTCGCTGATGGGCACGATGCCTGCCTGCACGGGCGCAAGCCAGAGAGGAAATGCGCCGGCGTACTGCTCCACAAGCACGCCAAAAAAGCGCTCCACCGAGCCAAAGAGGGCCCGGTGAACCATCACGGGCTGATGGCGTTCGCCGTCTTCTCCCACATACTCCATCTCAAAACGCGCCGGCATGTTGAAGTCGAATTGCACCGTCGACAGCTGCCATAGGCGCCCCAGCACATCCACCAGCTTGATGTCGATCTTGGGACCATAAAAAGCAGCCTCCCCACGGATAGTCTTGTAGGGGATCCCTTTCCGTGCCAACGCGTTCTCGAGCGAGTTGATCGCTAATTCCCAGTTTTCGTCCGAGCCGATATAACCCTTGCGGTCCCTGGGATCCCAGGTCGAAAGCTCCACCTGGAAGTCCGTGAAGCCAAAGGTGCTGAGCACCAGCTGCGCAAATTCGATGCAGCCTACAATCTCGTCTTCAATCTGTCTTGGTTCGCAAAAGATGTGGGCGTCATCCTGGGTGAAGCCGCGGACGCGCAGCAATCCGTGCATGGTGCCTGAGCGCTCGTAGCGGTAGACATTGCCCAGCTCGGCTAAGCGCACAGGCAGATCGCGGTAGCTCTTGGGTGAGTTCTTGTAGATAAGAATGTGGAACGGGCAGTTCATCGGCTTCATCCGGTAATCTGCGTCGTCCAGTTCCATCGGGGTGAACATGTTTTGCGCGTAAAAGCCTTCATGACCGCTGATCTGCCATAAGTTCACCCGCGCCACGTGGGGCGTATAGACCAGCGAGTAGCCCCGCTTCAGGCACTCGTCGCGCATCCAATCCTCCATGATCCGGCGGACCATTGCGCCCTTGGGATGCCAGAAGATCAGTCCAGCGCCGGCAACCTCCTGGATGGAAAAAAGGTCCAGTTGCTTACCCAGCACGCGATGGTCCCGCCGCTGCGCCTCCTCCAACCGGGCGAAATGCTGCTCCATCTCCTTGTTGGAAAAAAATGCCGTGCCATAAATGCGCTGCAATTGCGGATTTTTTTCGTCACCCAGCCAGTAAGCCCCGGCCAGGCTCATAACCTTGAAAGCCTTGACCCTGCCGGTAGAGGGCACATGCGGACCGCGGCAAAAGTCTTCGAAAGCGCCGTTGCGGTAAAACGAGATCTCCTCGCCGGGCTTGGTGAAGCGTTCCACGAAATGGGCCTTCATGAAATCGTTGCTGATCTTAAAGCGCGCCAGGCTCTGGTTGCGCGACTCCCACTCGCGAACGAAAGGCTCGTTGCGCGCAACTACTTCCGCCATTTTGCCCTCAATTGCCTTGAGGTCTTCCGGGGTAAAGGGCGTGGGCCGGTAGAAATCGTAAAAGAAGCCGGCATCCGTTGCCGGACCATGGCCGAGTTTGGTCTCGGGATATAGCTCGAGGACCGCAGTCGCCATCACGTGCGCGGCGGAGTGCCGCACCACCTTCAACGCTTCGCCATCCTTCTCGGTGAGAAGCTGCAAGGAGACTTCTTCCTTAAGGGGCGTACTGAGATCCACCAGGCGCTCCGCATTCGCTTCCTCGGCGCCGTACATGCTGGCCTCGGGTTCCCCCGCCTCGTTGGGTGGGTTATTGGTTTGCTGGGGTTCTTCGGTGGCCAGTGGCCGAATGCGCGCGACAACTGCTGCGGCCGCCAGCCGCGGTGAGATACTCAGGGCAACGTCATGAGGGGTTGATCCGGCGGGGAATTCTTTGACGGAGCCGTCGGGGAGATGAACCTTTATCGAGTCTGCGATCGTTGGCATTGACTACTTAAGGATATTTGCCTGCGCCCTCATTCGTCGAGGGCGCGAGAAGATTTGACTTATTCACCGCCCATGAGGTTCTGGACGGGTGCCCCACGTTCGCCCCAGCGTACGTGGGACGAAAACGATTTCTTCGAATGCTTTTACTTCGTTTCCGGGCCGCTCTCTCTGGAACCGTATCTTGCGCATATAGCGAAAAGCGATCGAAGGGGCTGCGCCCCACCGTTTTCGTCCCATGTACGCTGGGGCGAACATGGGGCACCCATCCAGAACCTTATGGGCGGTGAATAAGCCAAACTTTCCCGCCGCGAAGGGTACGGGCTTCAGCGCCTACATGAGTCACGGGGCGGAGAGGAGATTTCAGGATATGCGTAACGTTCCCGCCCGGCAGCGGACATATTCTGCGTTCGTGCTGGCCGGCTTCCTCGCCGCCTGTCCGTCAGCACCAGCTCGCCGGCGCTTTGCTGGAGATCGTTCTGCTGTGGCTCGCCATTGTAGTGGCAACCGTACTGTTCTCGCGGGTTTCCAGGTTGGCGGCATGGTTGATGCTGCCTTATCTTGCCTGGGTAGCTTTCGCCACCCTCCTGAATTATGAGATCTGGCGGCTCAACCCTGCTTAACCTACACCAGCGCCGAGTGGGTCATAGCCTGCAGCACGGAGAGGGGCGAGAACTCTGGAGCCACCATGGCCTGGTGCTCCACCAGGAAGGTTTGCTCCAGCGCGTATTGGCCGGAGAGAACCGCGTGCGGAACCATGTCGGTGTAAACCATCCAGCTGGAGCCCGGCGGAAACTGCAGATGCTCCTTGCGGCACTCCGCCTGGAACGATGCGTTCTCCTTGAGGAAGTTGTGAAAGCGCATCATGAAATCGTCATAAGGCGATCGCTTCAGACTGGGGATGGCGTGGCCCAAACCTGCGGTATTAGCAATGGACCGCAGCGCCCGACTGGCGGAGTTGCCCGTTGCTGGAAGCGAAATCTGCTCCGGCGCATACAACGGCGCAAGCACGGGGAAGGGGTCGCTAACCACCCAGTCGCGCGTGCGCGAGGGGTGAATATTGTTGAAGAAGCGCAGGATGCGCGCTCCACGCGTAGGCCTCGTAGGGAAGGCGTCGGTGTGCAGCAGGTCATTGCGGCGGCGCAGGGGTAGATCCCGGCCCTCCTCCTCCTGAGGCCGGAAGCTGGCGTAGTCCAGCTGCCAGCGTCCCTGGTAGGGCGACAAGAAGCGGGCGAGAAAGCGGGTCACATCCTGCGAGTACCGCCGCATGATCGCCTGTAGCTGCGCCACGCTGGTGGGGCTGGCATCCTCCACGCCGCTCACGCTGTCCAGGTTTGGCTTGTAGGCGATGTTCTTGTGTAGCGTGCTGCCGGTTTGCTGCTGCCCCAGCAAAAAAGACAGGTCGTCGGGCGGAAACGAAATAGGAGTTTGCGGAAAGTAGAGAATATCGCCGGCTTCCAGACCCCGGCACCGTGCCCACGCCTGAGACTCCTGTACCGGCTCCAGCGCAATGACAGGAGCGATGGTGATCAGCGCCATGTCTTGTTAGCCTCCGGAGAGCTTACGGCGCAGCCACAGGGTGCCAAAGAAAATAAGACTGGCGGCGAGCACCACGCAGCCGGCGGGGAAGGAGATGTATTTGTAGCTCTCGGCATAGTCCACATGGTGGCCCATGCCGTTGTAGATCATGATGCCGACGATAGCCAGGAAGGTGAACAGGAAGAAGCTCAGAAAACCCACCGTGAAGGCCATCAGGAGGCTGGTAAAGCCAAGCCGAGATCGCCCAGGGGAATGCCGAAAAACCTTCCTTTTGTCTCGACGGCGCGCCCCTGGTGCAGGTTTTGCGGCTGTGTTGTCATAATTAGCCTCGAAATGGGGACGCCCCCTTACACTCAGCTAGAATACTAGGTTATGGCTGAAGTCGCCCAAATGGAGTTGTTACCGGCAACGCTGGTTGCCCAGCAGACGCCCGTGCTGCAATCTGAAAATCGCCTGTGCTATGCGATCTTTGCCGATACGCACATCACCACCCAGGAGCTCGAGCCCATCGTCCAGGCAGTACCGAATGCAGTGGCCGCAGCCCTCACCCGCCATGCGTACTACTTCGTTCCGCTCACCATTGGTGAGACTGAGGAGACGATGGTCGCTCCGGGGTACACCATCGACCTGGGCGATCGTGCGATGTGTCACCGCAATGTGCAATTCGACGGCGCCGATTGCATCTTCATCTCCACCCGGCTCATGCAAGACCGTTTTGCCTTAGCCTTCGAGTTCTTTATCAATGTCGGGCACCACTTTGTCGAGGCAGCTGGGGTGCCGCAAAGCTTCTGCGATCTGGCGTGGTCGCAGGCCGTGGCCGACGTGCGCGGAGAAACCAGCCAGGACAGCTACGAAAACCGACGCCGGGCACTCGACCGTAGCCGCAGCGAAAGCCCTGGCGCCCGCATGGCCGAGAGAACTTTCTCGCGCCTGGATTCGCGTGTAGACTCGCGCACCGATTCGCGTGTAGACCCGGCCACCGCGGGCCGCGCTGTAGAGAAGGGCCGGGTCGACGAAAAGGCAAAGAGCAGCTTCTTTGAATCGGCCTTCTCCGATGCGCTGGCGATTTATATGCTCTCGCTCACTCTTGACTTTAACTACACCGATCTGCGCGAGCGCGAGTATCCGCTGCTGGCCGCACCGGCGCTAGCTGAGCGTCTGCGCCATGTGGCCGCGCTCTTTCCGCCGAACCCCGGCTACGACTTTCAAATCTCCTACCGCCACAAGTTTTAGGGGACCTCGATCACGCATGATTGGGCACCTGCGCGGGCGGCTACTAGCCAAATATCCACAGCAGGCGATCGTCGAGGCCGGCGGCGTCGGTTACGACGTAGTGATCAGCGTACCAACCTTTAGCGTCCTGCCGCCCGAAGGAACCGAGGTGGCGCTCTTTATCCATACCCACGTACGCGAAGATACCCTGGCTCTCTACGGCTTTCTCGACCGGGAAGAGAAACGCGTCTTCGAGCGGTTGATCACGGTGAGCGGCGTGGGCCCCAAGCTCGCCGTCACCATCCAGAGCGGTCTGAGTACACAGCGGTTGGTAGCGGCCATTCGCGGCCAGGACCACGCTACCCTTTCCCAGATCCCCGGCATCGGCAAACGCCTGGCGGAGCGATTGGTCGTAGACCTCAAAGACAAGCTCGAAGACATGGCCGCCGCCCCTCGGCCGGTCGACACCGGCCCCTCCACTGAGGACGTGCTTTCAGCCCTGGTTAATTTGGGCTACCAACGCCCACTCGCGCAGAAAGCGATCGCCGCCGCGGTCGCTAAAGACAAGACGGTTGCGGACAATTTCGAGGGACTTTTCCGCGCAGCTCTGGCGGGCATGCGGAATTAATGCGTACGCCTTTTCCACGTGCCACAAAATGCAGCAGGTAGATTTTTCCCAACAGCGAGTAGATTGAACCGGGTTCGCGGAGCGGAAAATGTATAAACCGCTGAATCGACAGTCCCGCCGCATATGCGCTTTTTGGCATCCTACATGCAGTTGGATTGACGTATTTGTGATTATTGAGTGGCGGCCTTGCGGTCGCCAGGTTTGCGGCTCGCTTCTGCGATGCCGTGAAGAAGATGCCCATGCCAGGGAGGTGTGGGCATCTTCTTTTGCAGCAAGCGCGTCTTACTCCGACGGGGGATTCACTTGGGCCTGATCGGCGCAGCCGATTGCCTTGGGCATGTCTCGATCGTCACTGGATGTCGCGCCGGTCTCCTGGATGATGTCTTGCTTGAACTTCTGCAACTCAGGAAACGAGTAGTGCCGGCAAAGATTCAGCTCCCAGGTATCGGCCGTCTTTTTGGAAACTACATACATGCGAATGGTTTCGTCCGGCCGGGCGGCCGAGTCGCTCTCGCGAATAATGGAAAAACTGTAATAGCCTGGGATGAAGCCGGCGGCGGTCCGCGTGTCCATTGAATTCATCACGATCGTACGATCGTCCACCGTTATGTTGTCGTAACGGGCAACGAGGAAGGCGACCTGGCGAGCTTGGTCGAACTCCATCTCATGCACGCGCGCACGCGCACACAGGGTCGAAGCAGCAAAAAGAAAGAAAAACAACGCAAGTTGTCTCATGTATATGAGCGGCCGGACAGCTTTGTCAGATTGAGGGAGGCAAGCAAAGTGTATTGCACAACCATGAAAACACGCTGCGGCGTGGCGTAGCACACCCATTACTTTTGTACTTTAAAATAGGACCTCCGAGTATGGCTTAGGCGTTACCTCCCATCGGCTGGCTCCCTTCTGGCGAATTTTTCACTCCTTATCTATTTAGACGATGATTAATCCATATAGACGATGACTACTGCATCCGTTGCTGCTGATCCCTACTTCCGTGAAGCCGGATTGAGATTTTTGCGAAGTCTGCGGCGAAACAATCGCCGGGAGTGGTTCGAGCCACGTAAGCCGGAGTTCGAGCGCGAGTTGAAGCAGCCTATGCTGGCGCTGATTCAAACGGTGAACGGCGCCATGGAAGACTTTGCTCCCGCGCATCTACGGCCACCTCAAAAATGTATGATGCGCATTTATCGCGATACGCGGTTCTCTTCGGACAAGCGGCCCTACAAGGGCCATATCTCCGCGTGGTGGGCGCGGGATGGCCTGGAAAAGACCTCCGGAGGCGGATACTACATGCATATTTCCCCAGATGAAGTGTTGATTGCGGCAGGCGTGTACATGCCGGAGCGAGAGCAGCTTCGCGCAATCAGAGAATATCTGTTGCTGCACCACGCGGAGGTGCGACGGATTCTCGCGGATCGCAAGTTGCGCCGCATGATGAATTCCTTCACCGGCATGCCTTTGAGCCGCGCTCCGAAGGGCTTCCCGAAAGAGCACCCGGCGATGGATCTGATCTTGTGCCGCCAGTGGGGTGTGGAGGCAACGATGGAACCGAAGGCGGCACTGCGTGAGGATTTTGCGCGGGTTGTGATTCAGCACTTCCGTCTTGCGGCCCCGCTGGTGGATGCCCTTAACACTCCTCTGCTGGCAAGCAACCAGAAAAGGCGGCGGCCGTTGTTTGGCTTCTAAAGCGTTTCGCAATTACTGTGGTCTCGTAGAGGTCAGCGAGGAGTGGTTTTCCTTGGGAGAAAACCACGAAGAGCTTTTTCTCTTCCCGGATTTCCTGCCGCGTGGCACTAGTCGAGAGAAGTGATGTGCGGCTTTCTTCGCGGAAAGCCGCATGGAGTTCGGTGGCCCCACAAAGCTCCACAGGAAATCCGGGTTCGGTCGACACCAATTTGCGAAACGCTTAGAATCGCGCGAAAACCCAGGAAATTGGCAGAAATCTTGGAAAAACAAGCCAAAAACGGAACAAATCTCGGTTTTTCGATTGACAAACGCCAGACAAAGCCGCATCGTAAACGGCGGTGGGTTCGTTTTACCCGCATAAACACTGGGTTTCCTGAAGATCGGTGCCGGTTCGTGCGAGCATCGGATTTACGGAAAACGGGGAAGGACATGGTTTCTCAGGGGTGCGGAAATACCGCGACCATGGGCCATGAAATAACAGAGGAAAGAAGGACACTAGATGGCAACAGCATTGACCAAGACAGCACTGGTTCGCACATTGGCAGAAAAGCTTGAACTGACTAACAAGCAATCGGCTGCATTTCTCGACCTGCTCGCAGAGACGGCTGTGAAGGAGACGAAGAAGAACGGTGTATTCGTCATTCCGGGGCTCGGCCGGTTAGTGAAGGCTGAGCGCAAGGCGCGCATCGGTCGTAATCCTCAAACCGGCGAAACGATCAAGATCAAGGCCAAAACCGTGGTCAAGTTCCGCGTGGCCAAGGCAGCGAAAGACAGCATCGCGCCGCCGAAGAAATAGAAGTTTGCTGGGCGGCTGCAGCTCTGCAGCCCCTGGCCGCACCAACTCAGCTCCCCAGGCTGATACCGGAAACACGCGAGAGGGCCAGGCGGGAACGCCGCGCCCTCTGTCAGCGGGGTGGGTGAAGCTCTTACCGACAATCTCATCCGGAAATCATTCCTCGCCAATCAGACCGCGCCATTCGCGTTGGTTTCGCTGCAACGAACGACCCTCAATTTGCGGTGCGGGTCATGAATGCCCGCACGACTAACGAGAGGCCGTAGCAGATCAGCAGGCACTGCATGAGGACTCGCGCATTGTACCGCCAGGCGAAGATCGCAAAGCAAACCGTGAAGGCAATCGGGTAGATCTCCGCAAGAGCAGCTTGCACCCATTCCGGGCGCGCGACCGCGGTAACCGCGACAGCTCTACCATGGGGCAATAAGCGGGGAACACGGCGGCGGTATTGCTCGTAGGCGTCCCCCAGCTTGATCGACAGAAAACGCTCCTCGCTGGAAATAAGAAAGAGCACGAAGAGGCTAAAGCCAATCAGGAAGAAGCCGGCTCCGCCAGGCGGCATCAGGATCGATGCGCCACAGGCCAGCAACCAGGCCCCCAGGTAGAGGGGATTACGAACATAACGATAAGGTCCAGCGGCCACGAAACGACTACCCTGCATCGCTGTGCCACGCACGACGCCGTGACCGAGGTACGCGGTGCCCCACACTCGCAGAATGGTGCCTATCAGCAGACAGGCCAAAGCGACCGCCGTCATCATCACGGTGGCCGCCGCCAGGCTGATCCAGCCGCTACGAGCAAAGAGCGTCGACGAACCAAGCCAAAGAGTGCCGTTGCTGCCGTTGCCCATGCCCCACTCCCAGGGCGGGAAGAACCCGAGCAAATAGAGCAGCAGGAAGACCAGAAGCCGGAAGCGAAATGCCAGCGCTGCCACCTTCATCAGCAGCCGAATCGATAAAGTAACCGTAGTAGTTTCATATTCGCGAAGCTGCTCTAGCTGCCGGCGATGGTTTCGAGCAGCGCATCAAAGTCTTCCAGGCGGGAATATTCGATGATCACTCGTCCTCGACCGTTCTTGTCCTCAATAGAAACCTTCAGGCCGAGCGCCCGCTGCAATCGATCCCGCGCTTCGCGAACATTGGGGTCAACCGGATTTTTCTCCTTTTCTTCTCCCTTCGCCTTCTTCTTTTCCGGATTGAGCAGCCCCTGAACGTAACTCTCGGTCTGGCGAACCGACATGGAGAGAGCATTCACCTTCTGGGCAGCCTTCAGGATCGCCTCGGGCGATTCGAGTGCCAGCAAGGTGCGGGCATGTCCGAAGCTGAGATTCCCGGATTCTACTTTCTGCTGCACTTCGAGCGGGAGCCGAAGCAGACGAAGAAAATTAGCCACGGACGCCCTGTCCTTCCCGGTTCGTTGCGCCATTTGTTCTTGCGTCATCTTGAAGTGATGGCCGAGGCGATCATAGGCGCGAGCCTGTTCCATCGGGTTCAGATCGGTGCGCTGCAAATTCTCAACGATTGTCATCTCCATTGCCTGCTCGTCCGAGACCTGGCGCAGGATGGCGGGCACGGTCGCCTTGCCGGCCATCTTGGAGGCGAGCCAGCGACGCTCGCCGGCGATGAGTTGAAAGCGGTTGTTGGCAAGCGGGCGCACCAATACCGGTTGCACTACGCCGGTGGCCGTGATCGAGGCGGACAATTCTCTCAGAGCGTTTTCATCGACGGTAGTCCGCGTCTGAAAAGGATTTCGCTCAATCTGGTCCACCGGTATTTCCCTTGGCTTGCCCTCTTCAGCGGGTGGCGGCGTAGGGGCAGCGGCAGTAAATCCAGATCGACCCGGCAGTAAAGATTCGAGACCTTTGCCGAGGGCGCGGCGTTTCGGTACATCAACGGAAGTGGTCATTGTGCCTTCCTGGAGGCTCTAAACCTCGGAAATAATTCCTGGAATCCTCCCCAGGGACTTAAGAAAGTTCACGCATAAGGCCAGAAGCGCACTTTGTTTTCCTGTCGCGGCTGCGCCTGTGAGGCTGCCTTTCGCTCCAGAGCTTTGGGACTGTCGATGTTATTGCGCGCTAGAATCTCCTCGGCGAGCTCCTTGTAGCTTTCCGCACCGCGGGAGCGCGGATCGTAGAGGGCCACTGGCTTTCCATAGCTGGGCGCCTCGGCCAGGCGGATGTTGCGCGGGATAACGGTTTTGAGCAGCTTGGCGCCGAAGAATCGGCGCAGATTTTCTGTGACCTGCTGGGCCAGGTTTGTGCGCTCGTCGTACATGGTAAGAATCACGCCTTCGATGTCGAGGCCTGGATTGAATGCAGCCTGAATGCGGCCAAGGGTTGTGAGCAATTCGGAGATGCCTTCCAGTGCGAAGTATTCGGCCTGCATCGGGACCAGCAGGCGATCCGCAGCAACCAGGGCGTTCAGCGTGAGAAGATCCAGGGCCGGCGGGCAATCGAGCATGATGAAGTTGTACTGATTGCGTACCGGCTCCAAAGCTTCGCGCAGCCGGTATTCGCGACGTTCTGCCTGGATCAACTCCACCGTGGCGCCGATCAGATGGTTGCTTCCTGGAACAACTTTTAAGCCATCGATCTCTGTGGCCAGAGTGGTCTCCGCAATGGTCGCATTCCCCATGAGAATGTCATAGGTGGAGTTGCGGTTTTCATCGCGGGTTACACCCAGACCGCCCGAGGAATTAGCCTGCGGATCACAATCGACAAGGAGACAAGTGAGACCTTCGAGAGCGAGCGCCGCGGAGAGGTTGATTGCGGTCGTGGTTTTTCCAACCCCGCCCTTCTGATTGACGACGGCGATTACTTTACCCATGCGTAATGGAAGAGTATCGAGTGGAGTCGAGGAGAGCAAGGAAAGGCCGATGTGCAGAACTGGGCATAAATTGTGGAGAACGTGCCCGCACCTGCGACTGGGGCGCCGCCAACCACTGCATTTTAAAGGTGATACGCCGATCCCGAAACGGGACGAATCGAACAGGGCGGCTGTGTGCACCGGTGGAAATATCGCCTGTTCCACGTGGAACACAGCCTAAAAAATAAATGCTGTTCCACGTGGAACAGCCCGCTTGCTTCGAAGAGCAACGCCCGAGGACAATCTAAATCCGTTCCCCGATCACCCGCCTCCCGATCACAAGGATCCTCTGGTCTGCATTGGGCAACGAAATGGGTTCCGGCCAGGTAAATTCGGAGGAGAGCTGGCGAGGAGCCGGCCCAGATCGCTCCGAAGATCGTTCGGTCGCGAATAAGACCAAATATCGCCTGGTATATCGGATCGCAACGGGTACGGCCGACTCCATTTTCTCAACCGCACGCATCGTCACTGCATCAAACTGACGTTCCTGTGGGATTGTTTCCACGCGCCGGTCATAAACCTCGGTGGAAATGCCCGCGCAGCGCGCAGCCTCCCGTAAGAACGATGCTTTCTTCCCTTGCGATTCGGCAAGTGTCACGCGGATTTCAGGACGGCAGATCGCAATTGGGAGTCCCGGCAGCCCCGCACCCGAGCCGTAGTCAAGCAGCGTCGCTACATCCCGAGGAAGATGCTGCGCCGCGAAAGCGCACTCCACAAAATGGCGCTGCATGATTTGTTCCGGCGCCCTGATCGCAGTCAAGTTCAGCTTGGCGTTCCAGCGGAGAAGCACGGTGAGATAGGCAAGAAACTGCTCATAGACACCTGGGGAGAGACCGGCAATATCAGCCTGGAGAAACGCCGCTTCGATCTCTCCTGCCGTCACGGGTTTGGCGCCCACGAGCGTGCGGCCTCAAGAAACGCGGCGAAGAGCGCGCGAGATGCGGCGCTGCTCTCGTAGGTCCGCTCAGGATGCCACTGCACGGCAACCACAAACTGCTGCGACTCCGCCCCCTCCAGTGCTTCGATTACCCCGTCCACCGGGCTTGTGGCGGCGACCTTGAGCCGCTCCCCAGGACTCCCTACCGCCTGGTGATGGCTTGAGTTCACGGAAAGCATGCGCTGCTCCCCGGCATCTTCAGCAGCCCCTGCTACAGCCTCAAACAGTCGTGAACCCGGCGCCACCAGCACCGGGTGGGCATTTTGCACCTCTCGCCCCGGCGTATGGTTGACCGCAACCGAATCATCCCCGGAAGCCGCAACCGCGGAGGGGTGAGGTAAGTCCTGTATCAGCGAGCCCTTCCGCCAAACATTGAGCGACTGCAGCCCGTAGCAAATTCCCAGGACTGGCTTGCCTCGGTCAAAGGCGTCGTGCAAAAGAAGATTGTCCACAGCCTCCCGAGCTTCGTCTTTCGCGGCGCATTCCGTCACAGCTTCTTGCCCATATCGCGTGGGATCGATATCCGCCGGGCTGCCGGGCAGCAATATCGCCGAACAGGACGCGAGCAGATTTGCCTGTTCGGCTCTCGATTGCTGCAGAGAGATCGGAACCGCTGTTCCACCCGCCGCTTCTACCGCGTGGATGTACTGTGGCAGGCTGCGCCGGTTGTAAGCCTCGTCGGTCGAAGTTGGCTCAGGGATCGCGATACGCGGAAGCGATGAAGTCATTGATCTTCCTTTGCAACTTCCGCTCGCCCAGAATTCATGGCCGCCTCTTCTAAAATCAGCTTCGACGCAAGGTCGCCAGGCGCAGCATGGCTCTCGTAGAGTTGCAGAATTTCGGCGCGCAGCTTGCTCGTGAGCTCGTCCACCTGGCGGATGGAATATCCCGACGGATTGATCGGCTTCCCGATGATCAATTTAACCGGTCGAGGACGAAAGTGATGGGTGTGAATCGGCAGCAGCTCATACGTGCCTACCAACGCCATGGGCACCAGGGGCACTCGGGCGCGGATCGAAATATACGCGGGTCCGTTCATGAAAGGCCGAACCTGGCCGTCTGTGGTTCGACCACCTTCAGGGAAGATGAAGAGGGGCATCCCTGATTTCAGTGCACGGATCGCTCGATTGAGCCCGGCAATCGACCCACTCCCACTTTCCTCCTCCACTGGGATTTGGCCGGAGCGGTGGAGATGCCATCCGATAAACGGCCACTTCCACAGGCTCTGCTTGGCCAGGATTCGAAACTGAAACGGCAGGCTGCTGAAGACCACGGGGGTGTCCATGAACGATGTGTGATTTGAGGTGTAAATAGCGAGCGGCAGCAAATTCTCGCGTCCGATAACGGTGACTGGTGCGCCAGCAGCCCACAGTGAGGTCCGCGCCCACTGCCGGGCGATGGTGTGCTGCCACCGGCCATCCTTTTCGACGCAGGAGGCAGCCAGCGACATGCACCCAAAAAATCCAGTGGAGAAAAAAAAGAGTGGGCTTCGTGCCAGGTTAGAACTCAGGCGGCCTGTCAACGAAAGAGGCGGCTGGGCAGGCTGGACCTTCATACCTTGAGCGTCTCGGCAGGCACCTGCGGCGAAGCCAGCAACGTGGGTCGCACCTGTCCAACCAGAAAAACCGACCCGGTCACCACCACCAGGCCGTGCGTCGGAGTTAGATGGAGCGCCCGCTCGACCGCACTGATCGCGTCCGTAGCCGCTTCAACCTCGCTGCCGGTCAAGTGAGCGGCCGCCACCAGATCTTCGACCGAAGCGCTGCGTGGCGAGTCGACCGGTGTCACCACTACGCGGCCGAAGAGTGGAAAGAGAATTTGCGCGAGTTCCACAACCGGCTTGTCCTGCAGGCAGCCGAAGACCAGCGTCAAAGGCTGCCCCTGATCGAGGTGCGAAACTGCGGCGCGCAGCGCCCAGGCACCGGCGGGATTGTGGCCCACATCCAGCAGTACGTCGGCGCGGCCGCCATTGCCTGCAATCAGCTCCAGCCGCGCCGGCCAGACAGTGGCGCGAATGCCTGCCTGGATGTCGGCCGGGGTTATATTGTAACCGTGATTGTTTCTTAACTCCACCGCCGTAGTAATCGCCAGAGCGAGGTTCCGCTGTTGGTGTGCGCCCGCCAGGGGGGAGTCGATTCCAATCAGTTCGCCCATCACGGCCAACGGATAACGATTCCGCGTGGTTTCTTTGGGATGGTTGTGGACCGGTATATAGCTGGCCGCGTTCACCCCGCGCACCTCGAGCCCAACCGCGATCTCTCCCAGTACCTGGTTAGCTTCGGGGTGCTGCGGTAGCGTGACCATGATGCCCTCGCGGCGCAGGATGCCCGCTTTCTCCCGCGCAATCTCGCTGACGGTTGAACCGAGCCACTCCGTGTGATCGAGCGAGATATCGGTAATCACCGACACCACCGGTTCGACAATATTCGTGGCATCCAGCCGGCCGCCCATGCCTACCTCCACCACCGCCGTGTGAATCCGGTGGGCAGCAAAATGGAGGAAGGCCATGGCGGTAACGGTTTCGAAAAAACTCGGCGCCGCAGGCAGACGGCCATCCCGTACCAGGGGTGCGGCAATCTCCTCGACCTGGAAGAAGAGGGCGGCAAAGTCGTCGTCTTCTATTACGGCCCCATTCACCTGGATGCGCTCGTTCACCGTGCTCAGGTGAGGCGAGGTGTAGAGGCCGGTTCGGTAGCCGGCCCGGCTGAGAATACTGGCCAGGGTCGAAGAGGTCGACCCCTTGCCGTTGGTGCCGGCAACAAGCACCGAGGTAAAGCTACGCTCTGGATTGCCCAAGGCCGCCATCAGGGTGCGCATATGCGCCAGCTCAAATTTCCGTCGAGGCTTGCCGGGGACTGTGTGCAATTCCTGACCGAGCGCGTACAGGCGGTCAAGGGCCGAAGCATAGGACATGGTTTTATTCTAGAGTGAATTCTCCGCTTAATTGGTTGAAGGCGAAGGCCACATGAAGTCGAGTACGCGAATCAGATAGTTCTTCAGGTCGCGGCGGGCGACGATTGCGTCCAACATGCCGTGCTCCAGCAGGAACTCCGACCGTTGAAATCCTTCAGGAAGCTTCTGCCGAATAGTCTGCTCGATAACCCGAGGACCGGCAAAGCCGATCAGCGCGCCGGGCTCGGCAATGTTAAGGTCGCCCAACATGCCAAAGCTTGCGGTCACGCCGCCGGTGGTGGGGTTGGTAAGCACCGAAATATAAGGCAGACCCGCGTCGTCAAGCTGCGCCAGTCCCGCCGAAACTTTGGCTAGTTGCATAAGGCTGGCGACTCCTTCCATCATGCGGGCGCCGCCTGAGGCGGCGACGATGATGAGCGGCTGCTTGCCGGCCAGCGCGCGGTCGATGGCGCGAGCGATGGTTTCCCCTACCACGCACCCCATGCTTCCGCCGATAAAGGCGAACTCCATGACACTGAGAACCACACGATGCGGGCCGAGGCTGCCCACTGCATTCATCACCGCGTCATTGAGACCGGTCTCACGCCGGGCCTTTTCCAGGCGATCTCGATAAGGCTTTATATCGACAAACTCCAGCGGGTCGGTCGATATCAGCTCGAGGTCGACCAGCTCATATCCCGGCTCGAGCAGGCTGGCAATGCGGCTGCGCGCATCCAGGCGCAGATGGTGGCCGCACTTGGGGCAGACCTGAAGATTAGCCTCAAGATCCGCCTTGAAGAGAAGCTGGCCACAGCCCTCGCACTTTTGCCACAGCCCCTCTGTTCGCACCGTCTTCTCCGCTGGATTCGCTTCAATCTCGTTTTCCTGCCGCTTAAACCAGGACATGTATTCCCTTTCGCCACGCGCCCTTCGTGGCGCCCGTTGCTGCCCACTCCACCCCAGCTCCCGAACTCTGGAGGCATTCTTACAGCTACTGCGCTCTGTGTGGCTCTGATTTCGGGCAGCTTTTGGTGGGAGTGAAGCTGCATAAACACTCACCGGCATCAGTGTCCGGTGTGGTACGGATGCCCAGAGAGTATTGTAAATGCCCGGTAGAGCTGTTCAGCCAGCACCAGGCGAGCCAGCTCATGGGCTAGCGTCATCGGGCCCAAAGACAGTAATGTATGTGCTTGCCGGGCTGCCTCGGCTGACCAGCCGCTCGCCGGCCCGATGGCAAAGACAATCATCTGCTGCCCGGAATCCCGGCGCGCACCCAGCCAGGTGGCGAAGTCTTCCGACGAGAGAGCCTGGCCCCGGCTGTCGAGCAATACCAGCCAGGCAGGGGTGCGAGCCCGTTGACGGGCGACAAACCCGAACAACGCCTCCTCGTTGCGGAAAGCCAGAGCTTCGATCTGCGCGTAGGGCGCAATGCGATCCAGATAGAAGGCTGTGGCCGGCCCGAGCAGGTCGCTCCGGGTCCGTTGGGCGACGAAGGCGAGCGTAAGATTCAGACTGGCTATCCCTTAACTTCGGCCGCTCGCCCCTACTTGCTCCCCGGTAGCGGGGGGCATGCCAGCGGCCATGCCGGCCCCGTCCAAAACCGCCTCGATCATCGCGTCGCAGCCCATGCACGAGTTGATCATCATGTGATAGAGGCGCCGGTCGGCCCAGTCCCGATCGTAGTAGCGGCGGATATATTCCGCGCGCCGGCTGTCCGTGGCCTCAAGTTCGGCCCTGGCCCGGCCGGCCTGTTCCGGGAAACGTTCTTCAAACCAGCGAACCTTCCGCGTCAGCGACGCATAGACGAAGATATTAAAGACCCCGGGAACGCCCGCCAAAGCGCAGGCGGCGCCGCGCCCAACAATCACACACTTGCCGTCCCCCACGCACTGCTTCAGGTAGTTTCGGACAAACTCGACCATCCGTTCGCTGTCAAAGACCTGGTCTTTGGGAGGAGCAGGAAGCCGATCGACGCTGCCATGCCAAAAAGACTTCCCCACCCGGTAGTACCACGGGTCCAGGCGCTCGTCGCACTGCTCCGCCATGCTGCTGGGCACCCCAGCCTTGTTGGCGATCTCGTCGATCAAGCAGCGATCAATGAGCTTCCAGCTCAACCTGTTGGCCAGGCGGTGAGCAAACTCCGCTCCCTGGCTGCCGTACTCCCGCTCAACGGTGATGACCTTGACCATAGGGAGAGTTGATGCTAGCACCGGCACAGACCGGCTTTCAAGGTTCGGCGAGGACAGGACTGCGCAAACTGCCGATTCCAGTAACCTCCACCACCACATCATCGCCCGGCTGGAGCCAACGCTGCGGTGTGCGACCCATGCCCACCCCCGCGGGTGTACCCGTGCTGATAATGTCACCCGGCATCAGTGGCATCATGGTCGAAATATAAGAGATGAGGCGCGGCAGCTTAAAGATGAGCTCGCGGGTGTTGGACTTCTGCAGGTTCTCGCCGTTGATCGAGAGTGCAATGTCCAGCTGGTGAGGATCGGGCACTTCATCTTTGGACACGATCCACGGCCCCATGGGTGCGAAGGTGGGGAAGTTCTTGCCCAGCGTCCATTGGGAAGTTGCCAACTGCACGTCGCGGGCGCTTACGTCGTTCATGATGGTGTAGCCAAACACGTGGTCCTCCCACTCCGCCTCGGGTATATTGCGGCCGCCCTGGCCAATCACCACTGCAAACTCGGCCTCATAATCGGGCTGCTTGCTGGCGCGCGGCAGCAGGATTGGCTGCCCGCTGCCGATCAGAGCATGCGGGTACTTGGAGAAAACGGTGGGAAACTTGGGTGGCTCCATCTTCGATTCCACCGCGTGGTCGTGGTAATTGAGACCGATGCAGAGAATCTTGGCCGGCCGCTGAACGGGGGGCTCCAGCGTCACGGAAGACAAGGGTGCGAGCAGATTCAGACCCGTCTCTTCCAGTTGACTGTTCACCGCTTCCCATCTCTTGGGGCCCGCGGCAATGAAGGCCAACGTGTCCGGGTATCCGAGCGAAGTGAGAGGAAAGACGTGACCGTCCTTGAGCAGAGCCGGGGCGGTCGTTGCATCGCGACGATAGGTGATAAGGCGCATCCGTCAATTGTCCATCGGCAGGCGGAGGAATGGCAAAAAATTGTGGGAGGCGAACTCCCAAATCAGGTCTCACCTATAAACCAGCGGCTCCGGGTAAGTTCCAATGGTGATATACGGCCAACATGCGCAACGCAAAGCAGCCAACGATGCCCATGCTGCTGGCCACCACCGCATTCACTCTTAGCTTCAGGCACAAAATCGTGATGGCCGCGCCAAAGAGCGCAGCGGCCGCATAGACATCGGAGCGAAGCACTTTGGGCACCTGGCCGATCAGCAGGTCGCGAATGGTGCCTCCGCCTACCCCGGTAATACCACCCATCATCGTGGCCAGAAGCGGATGGAGCTTGAACTCCAGCGCCTTGGTAGCGCCGGCGATAGCAAAGAAGCTAAGCCCGGCCGCATCCAGAGCGTGATCACCAGCCACTGGTTGATTCGCGGAGGTGTAGGCGTGCAGACAGGAAGACAGCCGCCCCGGTGGCCAGCGCCACGGCCGCATAATGCCAGTTCCGGATCGAGCTCGGTGGCACATCGCCGATGAGAAGATCGCGAACGATGCCGCCTCCCAGCGCGGTAACGAACGCCAGCACCAGCATCCCCAGCAAATCAAGCCTGGCCTGCACGGCGGTAGACGCGCCCTCCGCGGCAAAGAGAGCCGTTCCGACCAGGTCAATCGCCAGCAGGAGATGCGCGGCCCGCGGCCGAACGGCAAATTTCATCTCTCGACTATAAGAGCAAGCCATACTCTTTGCGTCGCTTTAGGGTGGTGAACGCAACCGCTGCAAACTGCATCTGCCTACAATGGGGTAATTGCGATTGAGTAAGGGGAGTGATGGCGAAGCCGAACGAGGGACGAAGCCGGGTAGTAATTGAGAACGTAGAGCCGCAGATAAACTGTGGGCGCTTTGCCATCAAACGAATCGTCGGCGACCTGGTCTCCATAGAGGCGGACGTCTTCGGCGACGGGCATGACGAGGTGCGAGCGCGGCTCCTGTGGAAGCAGGAAGGGGACACTGTTTGGCAGACCACGGAAATGCGGCCCCTGGGCAACGACCGCTGGCAGGGAGAATTTCCCGTCACGCAAGTCGGCCGCTATCGCTACACCCTGGTGGGGGAGGTCGATCACTTCGGAACCTGGCGCAGTGATCTCAAGAAGCGCATCGCGGCGCAGCAGGATCTCGAACTGCCGTTTGCAACCGGCGCCGTCCTTCTCGAACAGGTGCAGGCCCGGGCATCGAAGCCAGACAGCGCAAAATTGGCAGCGTGGGCCAAGGCGCTCAGAGCGGGGAGCGAAGACTCCGCAACGCTGAATCTGGCATTACAGGACGAGCTCGCGGAAATGGTCAAGCGTTATCCGGACACCTCGCTCGAGACCTGGTACGAGCGCGAGCTGGAAGTTGATCGTAGATCGGGAAAGGGCGCGCTTTTCCGCCTGGTATGAGCTCTTTCCCGCGTTCCTGGTCGACCACTCCCGGCAAGCATGGCACGCTGCGCGACGTGACCAGCCGGATGGACTATGTGGCGGAAATGGGTTTTGACGTCCTCTACCTGCCCCCCATCTCTCCCATCGGAAAAAGCTTTCGCAAGGGCAAGAACAACGCAGTCGAAGCCGCCCCGGGAGATGAGGGCAGCCCCTGGGCGATCGGCTCCTCCGAAGGGGGCCACACCGCAATCCATCCCGCCCTGGGCACCCTGGCGGACTTCAAAGCCCTGGTGGAGCGCGCCAAGCAACTCGAACATGGAAATCGCCCTCGATATTGCCTTCCAATGTTCGCCGGACCATCCCTGGGTAACCGAACATCCGGAGTTTTTTAAGAAGCGTCCCGACGGGTCGATTCAGTATGCGGAGAACCCGCCCAAGAAATATCAGGACATTTATCCGCTGGACTTTGAATCTTCGAACTGGCAGGGGCTGTGGGATGCGCTCAAGGGAGTCTTCAGCTTTTGGATGGATCAGGGCGTGCGCATCTTCCGCGTCGACAATCCGCACACCAAGGCATTCCCATTCTGGGAGTGGGTGATTCCCGAGCTCAAGGCGCAAGACCCCGACGTATTGTTTCTGGCTGAGGCCTTCACCCGGCCCCGGGTGATGGAGCGGCTGGCAAAGCTCGGTTTTTCCCAGTCCTACACCTACTTCACCTGGCGCAATACCAAGGAAGAGCTTACGCGTTACCTGCTTGAACTCACCACCACCCCGGTACGGGAATACTTCCGCCCCAACTTCTGGCCCAACACCCCAGACATTCTGCCCGGACACCTGCAAACCGGGGGTCTGCCGGCCTTTCGTAGCCGCCTGGTGCTGGCCGCCACTATGACGGCAAATTATGGGATCTATGGACCTGCTTTCGAGCTGGGAGAAAACACCCCCGCCAAGCCGGGCAGCGAAGAATACCTGAACTCGGAAAAATATGAGATCAAGAGCTGGGATCTGCACAATCCCGCAAGCCTGAAGCCGCTGATTACCCGGCTGAACCACATCCGGCGGCAAAACCCGGCACTCCAAAGCAACGAGCGGCTGCATTTCCACCCCACAGACAATCCCTCGCTCATCTGCTACTCGAAGCGGACGGCGGATGGCAGCAACACCATCCTGGTAGTGGTCAATCTCGATCCTTTCTTGGTTCAATCGGGCTGGGTTGATCTGGATTTAGACATACTGGGGCTTGCTCCGGGCGATACATTTGAGGTCTACGACCTGCTGGCGGATCACTCCTATCGCTGGCAGAGGGTCGAGAAACTATGTTGCCTTGCGCCCGGCGGAAATGCCGGCTCATATCTTCCGCGTGGTGCCGGCGGTTGCGACAACACCGCAAAATACTAACTGGTTACGAGTTATGCAGGAACCAAGCCGGGAGGCAGGATTGAAGCAACCGGGAAGCGCAGCGGACCCGCTCTGGTACAAAGACGCGATCATCTACGAGTTGCATGTCAAGGCGTTCATGGACAGCAACAACGACGGTATTGGCGACTTTCAGGGTTTACTCAGCAAACTCGATTACCTGCAGGACCTGGGCGTCACCTGCCTCTGGCTGTTGCCGTTCTTCCCCTCTCCCCTGCGAGACGACGGCTACGACATCGCCGATTACCTGAGCGTGCACCCCAACTACGGCACGATGGAGGACTTCAAAGAGTTCCTGGTCCAGGCGCATAACCGCGGTCTGCAGGTGATGATCGAGCTGGTCATCAACCACACCTCCGATCAGCATCCCTGGTTCCAGCGCGCGCGCCTCGCCCCCAAAGGTTCGCCCGAGCGCGACTTTTACGTGTGGAGCGACACCGATCAAAAATATCTCGACGCGCGCATCATTTTCACCGATACGGAGAAATCCAACTGGACCTGGGATCCTGAGGCCCAGCAGTATTACTGGCATCGCTTCTTCTCTCACCAGCCGGATCTTAACTATGACAATCCGGTGGTGATCGAAGAAGTGGTCAAGATCATGCGCTACTGGCTCGACATGGGCGTGGATGGGCTGCGGGTCGACGCCATTCCCTACCTGGTGGAGCGGGAAGGAACCAATTGCGAGAACCTTCCCGAAACCCACGCGGTGATGAAGCGCATTCGCGCCGAGATTGACAAGAATTACGCTGCCCGAACGATCCTGGCGGAAGCGAACCAATGGCCTGACGATGTCCGCATCTATTATGGCGACGGCGATGAGTGCCACATGGCATTTCATTTTCCCCTGATGCCCCGGATCTATATGGCGCTGCGCCAGGAAGATCGCCTGCCCATCACCGACATCATGGCGCAAACCCCGGAGATTCCGCACAACTGCCAATGGGGGCTGTTTCTGCGCAATCATGACGAGCTGACGCTGGAGATGGTGAGCGATGATGAGCGCGATTACATGTACCTGGCCTACAGCGCCGATCCGCGGATGCGCATCAACATCGGCATCCGGCGCCGACTGGCGCCGCTGGTGGATAACAACCGCCGCCGCATCGAGCTGCTGAACAGCCTGCTCTTCTCCTTTCCCGGCACGCCCATCGTCTACTACGGCGACGAGATCGGCATGGGCGACAACATCTACCTGGGCGACCGCAACGGGGTGCGTACTCCTATGCAGTGGAACGGCGACCGCAACGCCGGCTTCTCCCGCGCCGTGCCCGCCAAGCTGTACAGCCCGGTGGTCATGGACCCGGTTTGGGGCTACGAGGCGATCAACGTGGAGGCGCAGCAGAGCGACCCCTCTTCGCTTGCTGAGCTGGATGCGCAACATGATCGCCCTGCGCAAGCTCTTCCAGGTTTTTGGCCGGGGCACCTTAAGCTTCCTCAATCCCACCAACCGGAAAATTCTCGCCTACATTCGCGAGTATCAAAACGAGAGAGTCTTGTGTGTGGCCAATCTTTCGCGTTTCGCTCAGCCGGTGGAGCTGGACCTGGCAGCCTACGCCGGAATGGTGCCGGTCGAGATGCTGGGCTACGTCGAGTTCCCCAGAATCCGTAATGCACCCTATCCCTTGACGTTGGGACCCTACGGCTTTCTATGGCTGGAATTGCAGCCTTCGCCGGAGCCTGTCCCAAGCCTGGCGGAAGCCGGCGAGCCTGAATTGCAGATCAGCGGGGTCACCGACTGGATGAGCGTGCTCGAAGGCAACGGCCGCCGGGAACTGGAGGAGTCGGTCCTGCAGGGTTACGTCTCCCGCCAGCGCTGGTTCGGCGGCAAGTCGCGGCCCATCACCGGGATCAGAATTGAAGACTGGGCTGTCTTCAACCAGGGAGTCAGTGCGCTGGTGACTGATCGAGGTTCAGTACGCCGAAGGGGCTTGCGACACCTACCTGATCACCCTGGGACTGCTTTTTGGCAGGGGCGCCGCCGCCCTGCGAGAAGAGTCGCCGAACGCCGTGATTGCCCGGGTCACTTCTGTAGCCGGGGATGGCGTGCTGCACGAAGCAATCTTTAACGACAGCGCCAGCGAAGCGCTGCTGGCGATCATCGTCGGCGCTACCCATATTTCCTCGCGAGAGGGCACGATTGCGGGAGTTCCTAGCAGCGCGCTGTCTCAACTAAGAGGCGGATCGGTAGACACGGCGCCGCGGCGTGGCTCCGCGGAGCAAAGCAACACCTCGATCATCTTCGGCGAGAAGCTGATCATGAAGTTATTCCGCAGACAGCAAACCGGCCCCAACCCCGATGCCGAGATTGGACGCTACCTGACCGAGTCGACGCACTTTACTCACATCGCTCCCTTCGGCGGCTCGATCCAGTACACCCGCAAAGGGCAGGAGCCATCGACCCTGGCCATGTTGCAAGGCATGGTCACCAACGAAGGGGACGGATGGCAATGGACGCTGGAAGAGCTGGACCGTTATTACGAAGCCAGCGCTGCGCACACTTTCGCCCAGGGCGTCATCCCCGACGGGCCAGCCAGTCTGGCCGAGTTGAGCGAAGCCCAGGAAACCGCATTCGCGCGCGAGCACGTCGGTCCCTATCTCGATGCCGCCGGGTTATTGGGCAGACGAACAGCCGAGTTGCACCTCGCTCTGGCCTCGCCCACCGATGATCCGGCATTTAAGCCTGAGCCGCTGACATCGCAGGACATCGACCGCCTGCGCGAAGAGCTGATCGCTGCACGCCGGCAGCTCCTTCGATGCACTCAAGGAAAACGTAGCCCGCTTGCCCGATAGCGTGCTGGAGAGGGCCGGCCTGGTGCTCAGCCGCAGAAGCCTGGTGCTCGATCGCTTTCGCCAGTTGTCGGCCAAGCAGATCGATGCGCTGCGCACCCGCATCCACGGGGACTATCATCTGGGACAGGTGCTGCGGTCGAAAGGGGACTTCGTCGTCCTGGACTTCGAGGGTGAGCCGGCGCGGCCGCTGGCGGAGCGCAGGACTAAGCAGTCGCCTCTCAAAGACGTGGCCGGGATGCTGCGTTCGTTCAGTTATGCGGCTTTTTCCGCACTGATGAAGTATTCATCGCGGCGGCCGGAAGACTTTCACCGGCTGGAGCCATGGGCGCGGTTATGGGAGCAATCGGTCTCGTCGGCCTTTCTGCGCACCTATTGCGAAGTCTGCCAAGGGGGTTCCCGTGGTTCCATCGGATCCGCTGCTATTCCAGCAACTGCTGGAGGCCTACGTGATTGACAAAGCGTTCTATGAATTGGCCTACGAGTTGAATAACCGGCCCAGCTGGGTACTGATTCCGCTCACGGGAATACTGGGCTTGCCGCTGTAGCGATCATGCCGGCAGCAGTGAGCAGTTAACATCCGAGAGGGACCGAAGGTACACGCATGGCGAAGTTAGAGCTTTCGGAAGAAACGAAAGCAGGGATGGAGGAGGTAGGGGCGGCCGATCTGCTGATCGCGGTCGCCGTGACGGTAGACGCCGAGCAGCTCCGGACCGCGGCCACGCAAGGAGTGGGCATGGGTGCGGCCGATCGTATGTCTGCTCTGCGCACCGTGGTCGCGTTTCCCGGGCGTGAGCAGCGTGGAGACCGCGGTCAAAGGCCGAGATGAGCGCTCGATCAGGCGGCGACGGAAAACGATTTGCGCTTTTTGCCGTATTCGCTGCCCCCGGCCAGTCCGTCGAGAATTCCCTGGCTTGCCCCGGCCAGCACCTATCAGGCGATTTTTGCCATGGCGCGGGAGCTGGGGGTGAGCGCATGCGCGGTCATCGGTTTCGATCTTGCTGCGCTGCAGACCAATTTCCTGGGGCCGATGCTGGCGCCGGTGCTGGAGAACCGTTGCGAACTCGCCATGCCGCTCTATTCCATGGGAAAGTTCGACGGCTTGCTGAACTCGAGTATTCTGGCTCCGCTGACTCGCGCTCTCTATGGCAAGCGCGTGCGCTTTCCCTTGGCGCCGGACTTTTGTATTTCGGGGAAGATGATCGCCGAGCTGGAAGTGGCGCTGCAGCGCAGCATCGCCCAGGGGCAAGATCTCTTCTGGCCGGCAACCGAGGCTGCTCTTCGCGATTGCGGAATATGCCAAGTCCATGTGGACACGCGGCACCTTCCGCCCGCCGATGGCATCGATCTGAGCACCGTATTGGCCCAGACCGTTGGCCCTTTGTTTGCGGATATGAGCGACCAATGCTCCCCTGTGGCAGCGGGTTCGCGGTTCGCAGGCGGTGGAAACCGCAGGCGTTGCGGTGCCTCCGCCGTCTGACGGGGCGCCCGGCGGATATAACTCCCATGCTGGAGACATTCCAGCTCGGTTTCCGCAATCTGCAGGAAGTGTGGAGTCTGGTGCTGCCGCCGGTCACGCTGTTGGAGTTGAAGCGGCTGGCTCGGCCTGAGCGGGGAGCGCTTCCACATGCCCGACGAGCTTTGGGTTCGCATCATTTATGACTTCGCTTTGGCCTACCGGCTGCGTACCATCAGCCGTACGCATCTGTTGGGGGCGCTCACGCCGCTGTACCTGGGGTGGGTTGCCTCGTATGCGCTGGAAGTAGGCAGCGCCAGCCCGGCGGAGGCAGAGCAGAGAGTGGAAAAGCTGGCGCGCGCCTATGAGGATGGCAAGCCCTACCTATTATCGCGGTGGCGTTGGCCAGACCGCTTCAACCCCTAGGGCAGGAGGAGAAGATTATGTGGACTCAGGTGTCACAGTCTCTGCACGAATCGATGGCTCGGGTCATCAGCCGCATCGCCACGCTGCTTCCGGGCATTCTGGCGTTAATCGTTGCCGTCCTTTTTTTCGCCGCGATCGCATGGCTGCTGGCCTGGCTGGTCCGCTTATTGTTGACGTGCGATCCGCATCGACGAGCGGATGGCGCGCGGAACCAATGCCATCGCCGAGTGGTCGCCCACCTATACCCCCACCATTCTGATCACGCGCATAGTTTTCTGGTGCGTCGTGCTGGTAGGTTTTCTGGTCGGCCTGGAAGCCTTTGGCGCGTCCTCCGACAACCTGCTCTCCGCGCGTTTGCTGGGTTACATTCCCAACGTCGTGGGCGCGGTTGTGCTGCTGCATTCTGGGCAACGTTATTGCGCGCTTTCTTTCCCGCAGCGTGCTGATCGGCGCGGTGAATATGAATCTGCATTATGCGCGGTTGTTGAGCCTGGGCATCAAGTGGCTGGTGTTGGTGTTTACCGCCGCGATGGTGCTCGATCACCTCGTCGATCGGGGCTGCGATTGTGGATCTGGCGTTTGGCATTCTCTTCGGCGGCATCGTTCTGGCGCTCTCACTCGCCGTGGGCCTGGGTTCGCGTGACCTGGTGAGCCGCTCGCTCGAACGGGAAGCCACCCGTCCAGCGCCCGAGACTATGCCGGAAGAGCAGTTCCGTCATTTCTAGTGCTTCTGAGAGAGTGGGTTCGTGAAAGCAAATAAAGACTTGGTGCGGCCGCAGGTTAAGGTCGCTATTTTGGGCTTTGGTACGGTGGGCAGCTCGGTGGCTCGTATTTTGTGCGAGCATCCGCCCAAGGAGTGGAGCTTGGCTGCCTCTTCAATCGCGGAATCGCCCGCAAACGCGTTTCGTGGATTCCCTCATCCGTTCTCTGGACCGAAAATTTCGACGAGGTCCTCGCCTCCAATCCCGACATCGTGGTCGAGTTGGCAGGGGGTCTGCATCCTGCCGGGGAATGGGTAAGAAAATCGCTGGCGGCCGGCAAGTCGGTGGTCACAGCCAACAAGAAAATGATTGCCGAGCAAGGACCGGCGCTGGAAGAACTGGGCCGGCGGCATGGCTGCCAGCTGCTGTACGGCGCCGCGGTGGCTGGCGGTGTTCCGGTAATCCCGGCAGTACAACAGGGGCTCGCCGGAGACCGCATCAATCGCTTCCACGGCATTTTGAACGGCACCTGCAATTTCATTCTGAGCAACATGGAAGATGGGGCCGAGTTTGACCCTACACTGCGCCAGGCGCAGGAGCGCGGATATGCGGAGGCCGATCCGACGGAAGATGTGGATGGTTTCGATGCCCGGGCGAAGCTGGTTATCCTCTCCCGCATCGGGCTGCGTATGGAGGTTTTGCCCGAGGAGGTCGCTTGCCGCACCATCCGCGATGTTTCGGCAATCGACTTTGCGTATGCCAAGGAACTCCACTGCACCATCCGGCAGATTTCCCGTGCTGAGGTCAGA
The DNA here is from genome assembly GCA_963834205.1 of uncultured Acidobacteriaceae bacterium. Classification (GTDB taxonomy): domain Bacteria; phylum Acidobacteriota; class Terriglobia; order Terriglobales; family Acidobacteriaceae; genus PALSA-350. The sequence continues at coordinate 965,562 of CAWIBI010000069.1, forward strand.
AATCAGGAGCTGTTGGCCACGGTTGGGCCGATGCTTGTGCCCGCAGAGCTCCCCTTTGTCGTGGTCGCGAGGCACGGAGAACATGGTTATCTCGGGCGGACAGTACGGAGGGCAGACTGTTTTCTCCGGCCATGGGGCCGGAGGGAATCCGACTGCTGTCGCTGTGATCTCTGATGTGCTGGCGATCGCACACGGTGGGTGCCCGGTGACCATCACCAGCACTCGGGCCCGGGTCGATGGCGATTTCGTTGTGCCTCACTACATACGGTTCGTGGTCGACGACCGGCCCGGAATTGTGGCGGCGATCGCCGGCGATTTGCCGCGCAGCACATCAACATCAACGCCCTCCTGCAAAAGCCTGGCTACCCCAAGGATCGTCTGCCGTTTGTGGTCACGGTCGAGCCTTGCCCCAGCTCCGCCTTGAAAGCGGCCCTGAAAAAGATCGCGCAAATGGATTGCATGCAGGCGCCGCCTTTCGATTTGCAAATGCTGGAAGAGCAGCCAGCCTAGCGAGGCTAAACCGCAGGTCAACTTGCTGTTTTTTGTACTTGCTGTTTCCGTGCAAAAGAATTGTCATCCCGACCGGAGCGAACCCGGATTTCCTGCCACGCAACACTGGACAAGGCCGCGTGTGCGTCTTTCAGTAAGGAAAGGCGCATGAGGTTCGCCAACGCCGCCAAGTTCCACAGGAAATCCGGGGGAGCGTAGGGGACCTGCTGTTCTCTCAATTCAGCATCCGCTCTAGATGGGAGCACCGCCCTCCCCTTTGTCATCCCGAGCAGCTAACTTGCCTGGGGCAGGTTGAGGGAGAAATGACACGGCAAAAATCGCCATGAATGCAAGGCCCGGAGGGCCGACCGCCAAACGTCAGCCCAGCCCGGAAGGGCTGGGAAATCGATGCCGACGATCCGAGCGCCGTAGGCGCGGCACTAAACCGATCGTCCGGCTTGTTGAGGGAGAAATGACTAGGTAACAAATCGGGTGGCCCAGGTCTCGCGTTTGAGACCTGGGATCCTCGCAACCGATGCTGATTGGAAACCCCAGGCTCCCTTGTGTTATTAGGAGCCGAGGGATCTGCAGTTCCATTCCACATGTAGCTAATCAAAATCCAAGTACCGGGTGTGGCTCGTAGGGCTCTTCGAGCGCCTTGATCTCGCTCTCATCCAGCTGGATCTGGAGCGCATCAATGGCCTGATCCAAATGCGTCATCTTGCTGGCGCCAATGATGGGCGAGCTCACTCCGGGCTTACCCAGTATCCACGCCAGAGCCACCTGCGCATTCTGCACCCCTCGCTTTGTCGCGATTTCGGTCAGCCGATCCACCACCGTAAAGTCCGATGGTCTGTAGTAAAGTTTTTGCGCAAAATCGTCGGTCTTTGCGCGAACCGTTTCCCCCCGATCCTCCACATTCCGATTTCCCGCAAGAAACCCACGAGCCAGCGGACTCCACGGGATGAGGCCCACCCCCTCCTCCAGGCAAAGCGGAATCATCTCCCGCTCTTCTTCCCGGTACACCAGGTTGTAGTGGTTCTGCATGGTCACGAACCGCGCCAGTCCCATCATCTCTGAAGTCTGCAACATTTTAAGAAACTGCCAGGCAAACATGGAGGACGCGCCGATGTACAGCGCTTTGCCCGAACGCACCACCTGGTCCAGCGCTTCGAGTGTTTCTTCAATCGGAGTATGCGGGTCAAAGCGGTGGATCTGGTAAAGATCCACGTAGTCGGTCCGGAGACGGCGCAGGCTGTCATCGATCGCGTGCATGATGTGCTTGCGGGAAAGCCCCTTTTGGTTCGGATCGCTCCCCATGGCGTTGAACACCTTGGTGGCAATCACGATTTTGTCCCGCGAAGGCCCATACTCCTTGAGCGCCCGTCCCGTGATCTCTTCACTGACCCCGAGCGAATACACATCCGCCGAATCAAAGAAATTGATCCCGGCTTCAATCGCACGGCGGTAGAACGGCAGGGCCTCTTTCTCCTCCAGCACCCACTCGCGCCATTGCTTGGATCCATAGGTCATGGTTCCCAGGCAAATTCGAGAGACCTTGAGCCCGGTCGAACCAAGATTCACATATTCCATTGAACCTCCGATGACGGTTCACATCGCAGGCCGAATCGGAGGGAGGTGCCGATTACCCCTTATGCCCGCTAGCTAACTTTGCCTGTGCTTCGTGGATAACCTCATTGGCCTGCGCATACTTCTCCGGATCCTCGCCGGCTTCGTTCCACATCTTTTCGCCGCTTTCGAGTTCTCGTTGCGCCTCGCCGGTGTCGATCTCCTCCGGCTTGATAGCATTTTGCGCCAGGATCGTCACCCGATCCGGTAATACCTCGACAAAGCCCCACTCGACAAAATAGGTTTGATCGCCGGCGCTTCCGCCGTGCAGCTTCACTTCGCCCACGCCCAACTCGGCCAGCAATGGAGCGTGCCCGAAGAGCACTTCCATGTAGCCGGACTTCGACGGAAGCTCGACCGCGTCGGCTGTCTCGTCGACTAATATCCGATCCGGCGTCACCAGCCGGACCTGCAGTTGATTGCCTGAATCTGCCATAGGGATTACTTACTCTGCATGCTCTTGGCCGCTTCGAGTACTTCGTCGATCGTCCCCTTCATATAAAAAGCCTGTTCCGGAATATTGTCGTGCTTACCTTCGATGATCTCCTTGAAGCTACGCACGGTATCGCCGACCTTCACATATTTTCCCGGCGCCCCGGTAAATACCTCTGCCACGTGGAAGGGTTGCGAGAGGAAGCGCTGGACTTTTCGCGCCCGGCTCACAGTCAGCTTGTCCTCCTCAGAAAGCTCGTCCATTCCCAGGATGGCAATGATGTCCTGTAGATCCTTGTAGCGCTGCAACAGGCGCTTGACCCCTTGAGCCACCGCGTAGTGTTCCTCGCCCACCACCCGGGGCGTGAGGATGCGCGAGGTAGAGGCGAGAGGGTCCACTGCCGGATAAATACCGATCTCCGTCAGCGCGCGCGAAAGCACGGTCGTCGCGTCCAGGTGAGCAAAGGTGGTCGCAGGAGCCGGATCGGTAAAGTCATCGGCCGGCACATAGATCGCCTGCACTGAGGTGACGGATCCCGTCTTGGTGGAAGTGATTCTCTCCTGCAGTTCGCCCATCTCCGTCGCCAGGTTGGGCTGGTACCCTACGGCCGACGGCATGCGGCCGAGCAAGGTTGAAACCTCGGAGCCCGCCTGGGTGAAGCGGAAGATGTTGTCGATGAACAGCAGCGTATCGCCGCCTTGTTCATCGCGAAAGTACTCGGCAATCGTCAGCGCAGAAAGAGCCACCCGCAGACGGGCCCCCGGCGGCTCGGTCATCTGACCGTAAACCAGCGCCGCTTTTGACTTCTCGCGATCTTTCGAGTTGATCACGCCGGATTCTTCAAACTCATTCCACAGGTCGGTGCCTTCGCGGGTGCGTTCGCCCACACCGGCGAAGACGGAGACGCCTCCGTGACTACTGGCCACGTTGTTGATCAATTCCTGAATGATGACTGTCTTGCCCACACCCGCGCCGCCGAATAGGCCGATCTTGCCGCCTTTTAAAAACGGCTGGATCAGATCGATGACCTTGACCCCGGTCTCAAACATCTCTTCGCCAGTCGCCTGATTCTCGAAAGAAGGCGCTGCCCGATGGATCGGCCACCTTTCCTTCGCAATGACTGGTCCCAACTCGTCTACCGGCTCACCGATAACGTTCAGGATCCGGCCCAGCGTGGGAATGCCAACCGGGACGGTAATCTGCGAGCCCAGGTCAAGGCAGCGCATACCGCGTACCATGCCCTCGGTCGACTCCATCGCTACGCAGCGAACCCGTCCTTCGCCGATGTGCTGCTCCACTTCCAACACGACGTTGACCGGCCGCGGAACGTCGAAGCCTTCGCTGGTTACACGCAGTGCCTGGTAGATCGGGGGCATGGTCGCTTCTTCGAACTGCACATCGACCGCCGGCCCGGAAATCTGAATAACTTTGCCTATGTTTTCTGCCATAAATTTACTTTCCTGTTGGCTGAAGCGCCTTACAACGCCGCCGCGCCGCTGACAATCTCAATAATCTCTTTGGTGATGGCGGCCTGACGCACTCTGTTCATGGTGAGCGTCAGCGAATCGATCATCTCCGAGGCGTTGTTGGTGGCCGCATCCATAGCCGTCATGCGCGCGGCCTGCTCCGCTGCAGTCGATTCGACCACCGCGTGATAGATCTGCGAAGAAACGTACTGCCTAAGCAGACCATCCAGCAGCTCCCGCGCCGGCTGGTCGTAGATGTAATCCACTTCCGCGGTCCCAAAGTGCTTCGCTTCCTGCTCGGCTTCGCTGCTGTCGGCTTCTCTTACGCTTATGCCGGCAGAAGCGGCGGCAAGCACCATCTCTTGGCGCTCTTCCGGGCTCATCGGTTCGGCCTGCTTGATATCATGCTCGCCCACTTCAATCACCGGCAGAATGCGCTCAACAACTACCCGCTGCGCCATCACCGACTTGAACTCGTTGTAGACCAGGTACACGGCGTCGAGCTCTTCTTCCATGTAGCGGTGAACAATCTCGCGCCCCAGTATCGCCACCCGGTCGAAGCTGGGTTTATCCAACATGCCGGGGTAATCGCCGGCCACTTCGATCCGCTCTTTGCGTTCGCCCCGGCGTTTCTCTTCCGGCGCCGGCGCTTCACCGGGAGCTCGATCTCCGGGTTCCACCTCTTCTTTGTTTGCCCCGTCCTTGTTATCGACAAACTCCGCTATCCCGTAACGCCGGCGAAAGAGATCGCGGCCTTTGCGCCCGATCGCAGCAATATCGATCGGCTCGTCGCCCTTGTCACTGATGAAACGAAAGGCCGCTTTGGTGATGTTTGCGTTAAAGCCGCCGGCAAAGCCCTTGTCTCCGGAGACCACGATCAGCATCGCCCGTTTTTCTTCACGCGCCAGCAGGAGCGGATGGCGCACGTCGCCGGTAATCGGGTCGTACAGCTCGATATGCCGCATCACAGAGCCGATCACGCTGGCCAGCATGTTTGCGTAAGGACGCGCTGAAATGGCGCGCTCCTGAGCGCGGCGCAGCTTGGCCGCGGCAATCATCTTCATTGCCTTGGTGATCTGGCGCGTGCTTTTCACGCTGCGAATGCGCCGCCGTAAATCGAGAACGTTTGCCATGGTCCCTTACGCGGTTTTCTTTTCTTCCGCTTTTTTCTTCTCTTCGTCCGACAGCGGCTTAACCGAAGATTCCTTCAGGGCCGCGTCACGGTGCGCGCTAAGAAAATTCGCCTTGTATTCATCCAGCGCTGCCTTGATGCGGCCCTTCAAGTCATCGTCCAGCGACTTCTTGCTCACAATGTCTTTCAGCAACGCAGACTGTGCCGAATCCAGATAGGGATAGAGCCCGTCCTCAAAGGCGCGGATCTCCTCAACCTTCATGTCGTCGAGAAAGCCATTGGTGCCGGCGTAGATGATGATGATCTGCTTCTCCGTCGACAGAGGAGAAAACTGCGGCTGTTTCAAAATCTCTGTGAGCCGCTGGCCGCGGTTGAGCTGGTTGAGCGTGACCTTGTCCAGATCGCTGCCGAATTGCGCGAAGGCCGCCAGCTCTCTGAACTGCGCCAGGTCAAGCTTCAGTGTTCCCGCCACCTGCCGCATCGCCTTGATCTGCGCGCTGCCACCGACGCGGCTGACGGAAAGACCCACGTTCACCGCCGGGCGAACACCGGAGTTGAATAGATCTGTTTCCAGGTAAATCTGCCCATCGGTGATGGAGATGACGTTGGTAGGAATGTACGCCGAGACGTCCCCTGCCTGGGTTTCGATAATGGGCAGCGCGGTCAGCGAGCCGCCGCCCTTGGCATCACTGAGCTTCGCCGAGCGCTCCAGCAGGCGTGAGTGAAGATAGAACACATCGCCCGGGTAGGCTTCGCGGCCGGGAGGGCGGCGCAGCAGCAGCGAAATCTCGCGATACGCCACCGCGTGCTTGGATAGATCGTCATAGATAATCAGCGCGTGGCGGCCGCTATCGCGGAAGAATTCGCCCATGCTGGTGGCGGCATACGGGGCCAGGTACTGCATGGGCGCGGGCTCTGAAGCAGTTGCGGCAACCACAATGGTGTAGTCCATTGCGCCGTGCTCGGTCAGCGTTTGCACCACCTGGGCCACAGAAGAGCGCTTCTGTCCGATGGCGCAGTAGATGCAGATCAGGTTGTTCCCGGCGCTGTTGATGATGGTGTCGAGCGCCACCGCCGTCTTTCCCGTCTGGCGGTCGCCGATGATCAGCTCGCGCTGCCCGCGGCCGATGGGGATCATGCTGTCGATCGCCTTGAGCCCGGTCGACATGGGCTCACGCACGCCTTGCCGGTCGACCACACCCGGAGCAATACGCTCGATGGGCGCGAGCTGAGTTCCCTCCACCGGGCCGCGGTTATCGATGGGCTGGCCCAAAGCATTGAGCACGCGGCCGATCATCCCGTCGCCCACCGGCACGCTCATGATCTCGCCGCTGCGCTTTACCTCGTCTCCTTCGCGCAGCTCGGTGTAGTCTCCCAGGATGACGCAGCCCACCTGGTCCTCATCGAGGTTCATGGCCAGGCCTTCCACTCCGTGGGGAAATTTGAGCATTTCTCCCGCCATAGCCTTATCCAGGCCATGCAGGCGCGCGATGCCGTCGCCCAGAGAAATAATGGTCCCGACTTCATCGACCTTAATCTCAGCGTCGTAGTTTTGAATTTGCTCCTTCAGGAGCTGCGTGATCTCGTCTGCGTTGATCTGAGCCATACGTTCTTCCGTCAATTCTCGATTTCTTGTGGACGCCCCGACGTACTGCACCGGCGCAATTGATTAAAACTCATTCGCTGGATATCAGCTGCTCTTTCAGGCGTTCCAGACGGCCCCGCAGGGAGCCATCGTAGATAGTGCTTCCAATCCGGACAATCGCTCCCCCAATCACCGACTTGTCCTGGCGGAAGGTTGCGCTGACCCTGGTCCCGGCGAGCTCGGCAACCTGCTGTTCCAGCCTTGCGCGCTCCTCGTTTCCCAGCGGACGAGCGGTTACCACGTCGGCATCGGAGATCGATAAGCGGCGGTTCATCTCCAGCCGGTACTCCTCTAGAATCTCGCTCAGCGCGCCCAGCCGCTCGTGCCGGATAAGGACTGCCAGGAAATTTCTCACCAGGGGCACGCAGCCTACACGCCGGTTGACTACGTCAAGAATGAACACCCTTTTGCCCGCCGGGAGAGAAGGGTTCAGCAGCAGCTCCCTCAGGTCTTTGCTGCCGGCAAAAGTGGCGGCAAAGTCATCGAGCTGCCGTTGCACGTCCGCCGGGTCCAACTTCGCGTCCAGGACCGCGCTCGCGAAGGCGCGCGCATAGCGAGCGGCAAAAACAGCCATCAGCTTTGTCCTCCGCCGCGGGTTTCATGCCCCAGGCTCTGCGCAAACTCCTGCATCAGAGCGCGATCATCGTCTTCGGTCAGGCTGATCCTTTGCGCCGCACGATCGACCGACAGCCCTGCTGCGAACCGCTTCAGCTCCCGCTGGGCCGCGCTGCCCGCTGCGGCAATATCCTTGTTCACCGCCTCGACAATTCGCTTGCGCTCAACTTCGATCGATGCCTTGATGCGGGCTTCGTCCTCGACGCTATCCTTCTCCGCCTGCTTGCTAATGGCTGCGATCTCCTCATCCAGGCGACTGAGCCGCTGCTCGATGGCAGCCAGGCGCTCGTGCGCCTGTTCGGTGGCTGTCCGGGCATCGGCCAGCTGGCGCTGAATATTCTCCCGGTTTGCCCGGAAGCTCTGGGGCAGGAACTTCAGCAGACCATACAACAACGCCCCCGCCAGGACGGCGAAGTTGAAGTATTCGAACACCCGGGCGGCAGTCTCCTTGTCAACGTGCAACACTCTGGCCAACCACCGCACCGAGGGCGAGTGGCGGTAGACATTGTCTCCCGATTCCTGCTCGCTATCCTGTTGATTCGTTTGCTTTTAGGGCGTCAACACCGGAAGCTTGCAGCGCTCGCGCAGGGAGGGTCAAAGCCAGTGCGCCGCTTAAGCACAGGAGGAAAAATAAGAGGAAGGAAGTCCCGAAAACCTTCAACGGACACTCCCCGCAGCTGCAGTGCTGCTCGGAAGAACGGCCTGGAGAATCTCACTGACAAGCTGGTCGACAGAGCCTTCGATGGTGCGGCGGGCGGCGCCGGCTTGCAGCTGGAGAGCTGACTTTTCTTCTTCCAGCCGCCGCTGGGCCGCTTCGTGAGCTTCCGCAACCGCGGCATCTCGTTCGCGATTCCACAGTTGCAGCTTCTGTTGCCGCGCCTCAAAGATCTTTGCCCTCGCCGCACGCAGTAGCGCCTCGTACTCCTGGGCCTTGGCGGCGGCGGCAGCGGCAGCGGCAGCGGCCTTTTCCATGGCTCCTTCGGTGCGTGCCCGCCGTTCGCTCAGGACCCGCACCAGCGGACAATACACTAAGTATCGGTAAACAATAACGGTTAGAAGGAACAGGAAGATCGTCGGTACAGAGCCGAGCAGTAGTCCGCCGAGTTGATGTAATGTCTCGTTCATGCCAAATATTCAGTATATGGGTAGATTGTTGAGCGGAGAGCCGATGGCGACTGCCGGGACCTTTGTTTTTAACAGAGGCGAAATTTCGCTGTCAAACCCTCGCTCGGTTTCCGATTGGTGTGCACCCAGAAGGTCATCGCCCCCTGGGCGGTCATTTTCTTTTGCGGCTCATCCCGGCGGAGCGTATACTTTAGTCACTTCCTAGACCCGGATCAGGGTCAGACGGGGCCGGTCTCGTGGGAAGTCGCTCCGCTCCCACCCCCCCGGCCCGTCCCTATCTTTAGCCCAGTCTTATAGCATTTTCACAAATACGATGATGTGTTGAGAGTGGGCTATGTGCGGGCGTTCTTTGGCGGAACGCCCGCGTAGAGCACTTCTCTTCGCTTTATACCGTTTGTGAAAATGCTTTCGCGCGCCGGAATTGGCGATAGCGCCCTAGCAGCGACGCTGGACCCGCCACGGCCAAGGCAACGGAATCGCCGGAAAACTCCCGCTTCAGGATCAATGCGCCAGCATCGAGTGCAGCCAGAACTGCCCCCTCGCCTTGCGGAACGATAAATTTCTCTTCCACAATGGGATCGGCCGTGAGAGCCCGATCGATGAGCTCCAGCAGGTGAGGGATTCCCTCGCCAGTCTGAGCGGAGATGCACGCGGTCCACTCGCCGCCTGCACAGGTCAATCGCTCTTCCACCGGCAATAAATCCACCTTGTTCAGAACCGAGACGATCGGCTTACCCAGCGAGCCCAGTTCGGCAAGCACCTTTTCCACTTCTTCTTTTTGCTGTTCCCGCTGCGGGCTGGAGCAGTCCTGCACGTGCAAAAGCACCTCCGCTTTTTCCACCTCTTCCAACGTGGCCCGGAAGGAAGTGATGAGGGTATGCGGCAGGTTGCGAATAAAGCCGACGGTGTCGGACAAGAGAACGCGCCGCCGCGAAGGCAGCGCCAGGGCGCGCAGTTTTGGGTCGAGCGTGGAAAACATGCGCGCCGATGCCAGAACACCAGCGTCGGTGAGCCGATTAAACAGCGTGCTCTTGCCCGCATTGGTATAGCCCACAAGGGCGATGGTGGGCACCGGCACCGACGCGCGGCGGTGGCGCTGCTGCCCGCGCACACGGCGCACGTCATCCAGCTCACGCTTCAGCTGCAGCAGCCTGCGCTGGATCTTGCGCCGATCGGTTTCCAGCTGGGTTTCACCGGGACCGCGTGTCCCAATCCCGCCGCCCAACTGGGACATGGCTGCACCTCGTCCCGCAAGCCGGGGCAACATGTATTCCAGCTGCGCCAGTTCCACCTGGAGCTGGCCCTCGCGACTGCGTGCATGGCGGGCAAAAATGTCGAGAATCAGCTGCGTCCGGTCCACTACGCGCACCGGAAGCGCATGTTCAAGGTTCCTGAGCTGTGTGGGGCTGAGATCGTGGTCGAAAAGAATAAGCGTGGCCTGGGAAGACGCAGCGACTGCCGCGATCTCCTCCACCTTGCCTTTGCCTACTAACGTGGCAGGATCGGGCCGTGGCCTTCGCTGCACCACTTCAGCGACAATTTCGGCCCCAGCCCCGGCGACCAGCTCGCGAAACTCCGCCAAGGCCGCAGCGCTATCGCTGGGCGGAGCATGCCGAGGTTCAACCGCGGCGCCTGCAGTCGTCGCAAGCTTAGCCGCTTCGCGCGCAAGTGCAGCGGAACGGGGCAACCCCTGCGGCCGGGAGACGAACTCCACCCCGACCAGGAGCGCTCGATCCGTCTGAACGCTCGTGGTTTTCAGGACACCCTCACATCTGCCGGGCTGACGAAAGCAGTTTCGCAATTGGTGTAGCCCCGAAGCGACAGGACTTTTCGTGGTTTTCCCCCAAGGAAAACCACACCTCGCGATTCTTGCGAGGCCACGTAATTGCGAAAATGCTCTAGCCTTCCGCCACGGCGCCCTCGGGACGAGCCCCGCCTGGGCCAGTAGCGCTCGCAGGAGGATGGCCGACCCCAGTACTCGGGCGATGATCGTGCAGCACAGAGCGCGTGCTTACCACCGTTGAGATGGCATGCTTGAAAATCAATTGCTCCTGGCTGTTGTTTTCGAGCAGAACCGAATATTTATCAAAGGAGCGTATTTTGCCTGTGAGTTTAACTCCGCTGACCAGGTATATCGTGATCGGAGTCTTATCTTTGCGGACCGTGTTAAGAAACGTGTCCTGAATGTTCTGTGCCGGCTTATTGTCCATGTGCCGATCTCCCATTTCTACGATGGTCTAAATGCGTTATGGAAAATGCTCAAGCTCTTGCAACTACTGCAACATTGGGCCCTGAGCCGGAAGCCGCGCGGGTCCTGCTATTGAAAGTTTACACGCCTTCCCGGGTTGCGCCCGAAACCAGGCAAGCCCAGCGGCATAAAAACCGTTACATATTGCCATGGAGCCGGCGGTAATCGTTGTGTTAGATGCATCTTGTGCGCGAGAAGTCTAAGTCGTGTGCAGTGCTACCATTACCAACGTGGGAGACTGCCAAGAACCCCCGCTGAGGGTGCCAGGCCTGGACCTTTCGCGTGAATATCGCGCCATCGGGCCTCTGCTGCTTAAGGCCGTCGAAGCCGTCTTTTCTTCACAAAACTTTATTTTGGGCGCCCAGGTGGCGGAGTTTGAGCATGCCGCCGCGGAGAAATGCGGCGTGGCCCACACTGTTGGTTGCTCCTCTGGCACGGATGCCCTGTGGTTGGCGCTCGAAGCGGCGGGGGTTGGTCCAGGCAATGCCGTGGTCACCACCGCTTTTAGCTTCTTCGCCTCGGTCAGCGCCATTCTGCGCGCCGGCGCACAGCCATTGCTGGCGGATATCGATCCGGAGACCTTCAATCTGGACCCCGCATCGGCCAGATTCTGCCTGGAGTCGGCGGCCACGCCGGTTCGAGCAATTCTGCCGGTTCACCTCTATGGCCAGGTTGCGGACTGGGACTGCTTCGCCCTTCTCAAGCAGGAACACGGTGTGCTGCTGATCGAAGATGCGGCCCAGGCATTCGGAGCCTCCTGGGATGGGCGCAAGGCCGGCTCGCTGGGAGACGCGGCCGCTTTCAGCTTTTACCCCACCAAGAACCTTAGCGCCGGCGGCGACGCCGGCATGGTGACTACAGCGGCGGATACCACCGCCCAGCGCGTCCGGCTCATGCGCATGCATGGAATGCGACGTCGTTACCAGCACGAGGAGGTTGGTTGGAACAGCAGAATGGATACGCTCCAGGCTGCGGTTTTGTTGGTAAAGCTCGGGTTTATCGACGAGTGGAACGCCCAGCGCCGCCTTCTAGCCGAAAATTACCACCGGCTTTTCGATCAGGCCGGCCTGATCGACCCCGGGCCTTATCCGCAAAACGGAGTGGTTCTTCCCAAGACCAGGTTTAAGGCTGTACACGTCTTTCACCAGTTCGTCATCCGCGCTCGCCGGCGGGACCAGCTGAAGGCCTTCCTTCGAGAGAGGGGAGTCGCATCGGAGATTTACTACCCGCTTGCCCTCCACCAACAGCCGGCGCTGCGCAAGCTCGGGTATCCAACCGGCGCCTTTCCCGAGAGCGAGCGAGCCGCCGCTGAGGTATTGGCGCTACCCATGTTTGCCCAGTTGACGTTTGCGGAGCAGGAAATTGTCGTTGCCGCAATCGCAGATTTCCTGAGCTGAATCATTGACAGGGCGACCCGTTCAAGAGATTCAGGGGCCTTTAGAGGGTGTCTGAGAACTGCTAATTTCCGAGAAAAACAGCAGGTCCCTCCACTTCTCTACCCGGATTTCCTGTTGAGGTTGGTGGCTTTGGCGAACTTCATGCGCCTTTCTTTAGGGAAAGGCGCACACGCGGCCGTGTCCAGTGCTGCGTGGCAGGAAATCCGGGTACGCTCCGGTCGAATGACACGAAGGGGATGGCTTGGTCCGCAACAACCCCACTCAAGCCAAAAGAAGGCTTGAATGGGGCACCCAATCCTTGGCGGTGTCATTTCTCCCTCAACTTGCCGCAGGCAAGTTGGCGGCTCGGGATGACAATTCTGTTTCGGTGTCAAAATCTCGCCCTTCCGCCAGTGCTCACGCATCCTCTAGAGCCCGGCCTACCCTGAACCCGGGTTTGAACCTACCCTCCACCGGCCTTTTTCGCCTTTCCTCGATGGTGCTGCTCTTGCGCCACGGCTGCCTTCGGCTTTGCCGATATGGGCGTCGCTCCCGCGGGCGTGACTCGCTTCACCATCCCGCCTTCCAGTTGGTAAGTCAACGACTCGGTTTGCGCCGGCCGCGCCGCCCCGGTCTGCGGATCAACCGTAACCGCTTCACTGGTGGCAACCGTGATCGAATACGCGGGAACCGGTTGGCCCTGGGCATTCTTGTTTTCGCTTACCTTGACCGGAAGGTAGCCCTCGATACTGCGCTGCCGGTAAGCGGTCTCGTAGCGATGTTTTTTCACATTCCAGGTAAAAACCCGCACCTGGTCGAAATCGTAAGGAAGCCCGTCTTTGTAGGCGTTCGTCACCGAGATGTATTCCGGCACCAGCTTGCCGGGCAACGAGGAATCAGGGTCGTAAACCTTGGTCAGAACGTAAGCGCCCACAATCTTCTGACCCTCGGAATAACCGCCGATTTCGTCCGGAACATCCACGTCCATCCGGCGTGCGAGCAGCCACCCAACCTGGCCGCTGCTGTCGCGCACCAGCCACCAGTCTTCCATCGGCGGCGTGTCGGCCCCCGGCTTCCCGGTGGCCTTCTTTCCCTTGGTGGTTCCCGCCGCGGGGTGGCTCGGCGTCAGAAAGCCCTGGGGCGGTTCCGGCTTGGGTACCGAAGCACGAATCAATAACTGGAGCTTTTGATTCTCCGGCAGCAGGTAAAAGCGGTCTGTTTCGCGGCCCGGCTTCACGTGAAGGTAGAGATCGTCGCGCAAGACAGCGGTGGCCACCACCGGATCATGCGCATGCTGCTGGCGAAGTGCGGCGAACTGGTCATAGGTTGTCTGATCGATGACCATATGATCTTCGATCCAGCCCACCTCGCCCTTGCTGGTCTTGGTCTTGAGGAAACGCCGTCCGTGCTCCACAACTTCAAGCGGCTCTCCATTGGTCACCAGGGCGACACGGTTCGATACCGCCGCAACCCGGTCTCTCAGGTAGGTTTGTTTCGCCACCACGTAGACCATTTCAGGCTTGGCATGTTCGCGCAACCGGGTACAACCACTTAGCCCGGTCATCAGGGCGGCGCAGATCGCGGTGCAGGCAAAGAAATGCAGGCCGGCGCGACGGAAGAGCGACAGGGCAACGGGCATATGAGAGCTAGGGTCTCCCTGTCTGCATTAGAACGGATTTCCCATCCCGATGCATCCCCGTGTTCATTCACAGCGGCTTTTCCAGGCAAAAAACTGCTCGAATGCACCGCACGAGGCAACAGCGCTCGCATCCCTCCCTATCGAGCCCTCGACACTGCGGAGTGCACTTTCCCAAGAGCATGCAACTTTCGTTGTATCAAATTGCTTCTAGTGCGAGGCCGCAAGGCTCTGCGGACTCAGCCTAAAAGGCTAGTACGTCATGGATAAGGCATCCATCGCTAAACCACGAAAATGTAGAGCGCCGCCGATTCGTCGTCTGATTCGCAAACGGAGTTTTTGTAACGTAAGAAAGGGGACTCTCGGGGGCAAAAAATGAAAAACTTTCAAACAGCTTTTATCTCGCTCGTTGCGGTCGCTGTCGCGACTCTGTGTGCCGGCCGCGCTATGGCTGGCGGGAACAGGACATCGACCCCGTTAAGACCTGCGGCGTAGGTCCCGCTCATGACATCGTCGCGGTCGATGCTTACGCTCACAATCTGGACTCGGGCGACGCCAACGGTGTTGCGAACCTTTTCGTCCCGGGCGGCGGCTACATTCTGTTGTACAACAATCGTAAGACTCAAACGCTAGACCCAATGGGATACAGTCCTACCACGACCGGAAATGGTACTGGCGGGACTCCCGGCGGTGGATGCACGGCGCTAGGTCACACAGCGATTGTCAACTTCCTGACCAATATTGGTCTCGGAACGAATACCCACGAGCACAGTTGGCGCATCACATCGTTACTAGCAAGTGCATTGATGTGGAAGGTAATCACGCTACCATGACGGCCTACTGGAATGAACTGGTCGGACCCGACGACGAATAACCCCTCCCACGACAACCACGACAGTGTCTGACGGCGGTCAATACGACAATACGTACGTAAAAGTTAACGGGGTCTGGAAAGCTGATCAGAATCGAGTCATCTTTGATACGAATATCGTCGATTATCCTTGTCGGAACTAACTCGTGTCACGAACCCGGGTGCGGAGTCCTCTCCGCACTCCGGGTAAGTGACGAATAGCTTGCAGACTCCGGCGGGCATCACGGGACCGATGTTCCGACGCGCGAGGAATTGGATCGACGGCGAACCTTGTTTTGCCTGCGGGAGTTTCTCTCCAGAGAAAGGAAATGCCGCGTGAAAGTGCGGAAGCACGTGCGAGGTGAAGGGGTCTCGACGGTTCAAATCTCCCCTCTCCGCCAACCAGTCTCCACATTCGCTTACATTTATGGAGAGGGCAGAAAACTCGCGCGAAATGCGGGGGTCTTTCTCCCGCAACGCACCGGAGAGAGCCACCTCACGCCGAATTCGCCCGATCCGGCGAGCATTCTCTCCGTGCGAAATAAGAACGGTTCGCTTCAGCGGCCTGGAATGCGCTCCGGAGAACGACCCACGTCAGATCGACAGAGCTGAAAAAACCGACCTTACCTGATATCCAGAACGTTGCGTTTCGCCGACGCCGACTATTGCACCTGGCGCCGCAACGAGAGGGCGTCCTGGTCAACGGACAGCCGGTAGCCGCGCGGATCAGTGAAGTGGCTCCGCACGTAATCCTCCACTCTACGACGTGTGACGTCTCTGCCCCAGTCAGGATAATCGCTAAGAAATAATCTCGTAAGCGTGCAGGCGGATTCCAGGTCATCTACCACGACTTCGCAGTTCTGTGTCTGCATCGCGATCTCGAAATCGTTATGGCGTGCTTTGAATTCCTGCACAGCTGGAGACAGGTCGATATTTCCGCCAAAGAAATCACGAGCCAGTGCGATCACGTCGGCGTTAGAATTTGCGAGGAGCACCACCGCAACGCCGTGAGCTCCAAGCCATGAGGTCAACCGTTCCAGTGTGTCGGTCCAGTCGTGTTGCGGGATGTAGTAGAGGACGTGCGAACAGAGCACGAAATCGGCAGCAGAGGCGATCCTCGCATCGCCGAGTGGCGCCCCTATGATTTCAGCTTCCGGGCAGCGTCGCGCGAGTTCCGCCCGCAGTGCGCTGCTGGGCTCAATGGCGATCGTTCGATCGAACAATTTAGCCAACGCGGCAGTCATGGAACCGTCACCCGCCCCTGCGTCAACGAAGAGGCCATGCGATCGAAGTCCATTGACGAGGTTGGTCAGCCATTCTAGAGTTTTAGACTTTTCATCGGTATGGGTGAGAAAAGTCCCGAATGCGCGAGCGTATTCAGGTTGATCATGAGTATAGGGCGCTAGTGGTTCGTCAATGTCCGTTGCCATACTGCCACCTCATGTTAACCGGAATATCAGTTGTTGAGCCTCCGATTTCAAGCTCTGGTAATCGCGGTTGGAACCGCGTCAGATCGACGCAGCTGAAACCGCGCCTTACTTGATACCGAGAGCGTTGCATCGCGGCGGCCATTCGAGCGGCAGATCGATGCGGTTGAGCACGCGGTGGTCCCTGCGCTTAATCTCCTCATGGCCGACGCCGAGAACAGTCCGCTGTTCCAATGGCAACCTCTAAGATTGGAATTCGGGCAGGATCTCGCGCTCGAAGAGGTCCATCTGACGCTGGACCTCATCCCACCCCATAACACCCTGCTCGATATACCAGAAGAACCATTCCGTACCGCATTCCTGGATCGTTGTTAAACGACGCTTCACGTCGGAGATCGTTCCGACGTTGAGGAAGCCACTGCTCACCATGTCTGGGAAGGACACCTTTCCGTAACCGAAATGGGCGAAGTAGTTAACGAAGGCGGCACCGAGAGCGCCTTCCTCCGATCGGTAGGCCGCCTCGTAGGTATCGCCGATGTTCACACCGCCGAGTGTGACTACCCCTTCGCCCAACGCGCGCTTTCTCCCATGCCGCGCCATTTCATCCCTATACATAGCGTAGCTGGCCTTCAGGTTGTCCGGTGGGCCGATTAGAAAGATAGGGTGGATGTCCTGACGGGCGCACCAGCGGATCGTTTCCCCGCTACCGGTGACCGGCTGCCAGATCGGCGGATGAGGCAGCGTATATGGTTTCGGAACAACCGAAATCTTCCGTATTCGTCCGTGTGCGTCTAGCTCGCCTGACGCGCCGTATTTGGAAGTCCAGCTTTCCGCCGCCGGCCAGTGCGCGATCCCGGATTCATATGGATGCGGCACCTGATAATATCGACCGTTAAAATCGAACGCATCCTCGGTCCAGGCCGCTTTCATAATCGCGAACAATTCCTCGAAGATTTCACGGTTGCGACGGTCTTCATCGGCCCCATCGGACCGGGCGCCTGAAACGCCGTACTGTTGTCCTAGAATGTTAACCCAGCGATGCTGGTAGCCACGCCCGATCCCGGAATAAACCGACCCTTGCTCAGGTGGTCGAGCATGGTGATCTCTTCGGCGAGCCGCAGTGGATCCCAGCTGGTCAGGGCTACCGCCATTGTCACCAGCTTGATGCGATTGGTACGCGCCGCCAGATCGCTGAACAAGGTAAAAGGCGATGGAGACAGTTCCAGCCCTTCTGAATGAAAGTGGTGTTCAGTTGTTGCAAAGGCGTCGAATCCAGATTGGTCCGCGCGAATCGCAATCGCACGTAGTTCTTCGAACATCTGCTGGACCCGCTCATTATTGCGGCCGATGGGCCGCAGCCGCTCACGCTCGGCAAGAGTTCCGGGGACAGTGGATAGAGCAAAGATGCCGAATTTCATTTCTCTACTGTCCTCGATTGTTTTCGTGCGAATCGGCCGAATGTCACGGCAAATCACCGGATAGCAATCAAACTAAGCGGTCGCACGGCGCCGCAGTGTTCTCGACATCACGGATCTTGACCCTTAGTCGAATGCGTCATACGTGCAAGCTGGGGCCCCCGTTCTTGAACCAGGTCTCGTTGTCGAAGTAGTCTCGCCAGCCGACGATCTTGCCCTGTTCATCGAGGTCGAACATCCCCACGCAGGGCAACTTAACGTCCCAGCCCCTGCCGTCGAAGTCCCAGCAGTCAAGGCGCTCGGTGCATACAGTGTTGCCCCGGCCGAATACGTTCGACAGTTTCCACTCGACCTTGTGAGTGAGGTCCAGTATACCCTTGACGATCTTGCGTACGTTCGACAGCCCGACCACCGGCTCGAGCGGTTGATTGATGTAGACGATTTTAGATGACAGGCAGGCCATGCATGCGTCCACGTCTTTGGCCGCCCAGGCATCGATGAAGCGTCGCACTACTTGCTCGTTGCGCGTCACAATTTCATCTGCTTCGTTGCGTGCCATTTCAAGCTCCCCTCTTGCGTGGTTCATCCCGTAGGTCGGGGTTTCACCCCGACATCTCGTCCCACAGACTGTCGTCTGGTTTTACCGGGCCTCGAACCCCGCGTAGCCTGCCTGCTTTGCTTCCCGCCATTGCGCAAGATAGTCGGGCATGCCGCAGGGATAGTTAATCATTTGCCGCGCTTTTCCCGGCAGGTTTGCCGCCATGTACCAGGAGTCAGCCCGTCCGAACAGGGTCGTTTCTACGTACTGGTCGATCCGCTCGCGCCATGCCTTATCCGCCTGATCGCTTGATTCGAGGCGCGATCGACCATTGTCCTTCATGAACTTCAGCAGCTCCACGATCTCATCCCCCTGAAGCTCAGCACTACTCGGGCCGTTGCTCAAACCCGCGGGAGCTTGTGGACCATACAGGAAGAGCATGTTTGGGAAACCATGAGTCGCAGAGCCGAGATAGGCGCTGATTCCCGACTTCCATTTGTCGCGCAGAGTCAAGCCCGATGTGCCTTTGATATTGATGGCAGTCAGGCCGCCGGAGACCATGTCGAAGCCGTAGCCAGTATAAGTACGTCCAACTTGTGCTCCAGTCCGTCGCTCGTCAGTACGCCCTCGGCAGTGATTCTCTCGATCGGTGTTTCGCGCAGATCGACCAGAAGCACATTCTTCTGGTTATAGACCTCGAAGTACCTCTGCTCGAGCAAAGGCGCTTTACCCCATAGGGATGCGGTGGCACGGTCGGCGCCAGCTTCTCCGCTACCGCCGGGTACGTGATACGCTCCCGCACCTTGTCTCTCCAGAAGTCGTAGGCCACTCTGTTGATTCGTTCATCGGTCCATATGTCCGCGAAGTTGCCGAGCCAAGGCACGAACCCGCCCTTCTCCCAGTAATCCTCATACATCGCCCGGATCTGCTCTGGGGTATAACCTGCGGAACTGGCCCCCGCGTAGTCGTAGAAATCGTACTCGTAGCCCCCGAACGTGCGCGCCCTCTTCGCGTACTTCTCGCGCAACCCATTCTTCAGCTCCCGCTTCGCCGCGGCATCGAGTGTTCGTTGCCGCATCGGAAGCGCCATATTGGGCGTCCTCTGAAAGACTGTCAGGTGCGATACGATCGTGCTTATCTCTTCAATGACCTGGACGCCCGTGGCGCCGGTGCCGATTACTCCAACCCGCTTGCCGGAGAGGTCTACCCCTTCCTGGGGCCACTGAGCAGTATGGAACAAACTGCCCAGGGTATCGCGCCTGCCCTTGATATCGGGAAGATGGGGCTTGTATTCGATCCCGGTGCACAGGACCAGGTAACGCGCGCGGGCGGTGCGGCCGCTTTCGGTGCCCACGATCCAGCAGCGCTCGGCCTCGTCAAACTCTGCCTCGCTGACCCTGGCGTTGCCCCGCACGACCCGGCTAAGGCCGAGCTTCTGGTCGACATAGTGAAAGTACGCCCTCAATTGGTCCCAGGAGGGGTACAGTTCATTCTGAGTCCTAATCCTTACATAAAGTTTCGCTGGAGAACTGATACAGAGGCCCGTGGGTATCGCACCGCGCTCCCGGATAACAGTTCCAATACCAGACCCCGCCGAGTTCGGGAGCGGCCTCGTAAATCTTTACTGAGAACCCCAATTGCCGGAGTTGTTGAAGTTGATAGAGGCCCGAAAAGCCCGCGCCGACGATGAGAATGTCGAGCTCCCCCAATCCGTCCACAACTTGCCAAATCGCGCATCTGTGGTTCTCCCACAGAGGTTTTATTTGCGGATAACGCCTAAGAGCATACCATAGCGTTGCGTCGCGCCGATCTTCCGAATCAATTTCAATCGATCGGGTCTGAATGCCCGCGAACAACCGCGTCAGATCGACGCCGGAAAACCGCACCTTACTTCATGCCGAGAGCGTTGCGTTGTGCCGGCCATTCGAGCGGCAGATCAATGCGGTTGAGCAGCGTCTCGGCATTGAGTTCTGCGGGTTGTTGCCCCTGCCAGATCGCTTCCACGATTGCGGGTGGTATGAACGCCAGGCGCGAGAGATGCTCGACGTAGCGCTTGCCAATACCTTCGTTTCGCGCGATCTCGGCGAGCGAACGCACTCGGCCGGACGCACGTCAAACCACACCCTCGCACGCGCTATGGCTTTGAGCAATGCCGAGTCGACCTTGCGCGGTGGTCTGTTACCCGCGGCGATGATGATCCGCGTTTCCACACCGCGGCGCTTCATTTTGAGTGGCACGAAGCTGGACAGACGCAGTACGCTGCTGGTCTGTACTCCCGCGCGCGCCCAGGGAACCTGGATTCGCCAGTGTCACCCTTACGCCGTCGTTGCACAGTTCGATCCGGGTCGACGCCCACGACCGGGGAGTCCTTGGAATCGGCTTCGTTTTCCAATCGGCGGGAAAGAGTGAGGTCGATTCAATAGTGGTTCTTAGGTCGGGCGATTGGAGCCCCGACCGTTCCAGGATCTCCAGCATCCCGGCGCGATCGCTGAGGATGTGCTGCGTGGCAATGGCCACCGCTCGCTCGAACTCCGGTGCGGCGAGGCGCCAGCATTTTCTCGCCATCGCTCGAGGAACCGTTAACCAGGCTTCGAGATACGTAGTAACGATACCGCCGTCCCGCTTTTGCCGCCCCCTGCGCATAGAGCGGTTCACCGTCCGCATCGAAAATCTTTCCCGCCAGCGGGCTCGCAATCGCGCTGGTAGAGGATTGACGGCCACGAGCAGCATTCAGGCGCAGTCGTTGCTGCACTCGCTCCCAAAGCTCGTGCGGCACAATCGTTTGGTGCTGACCCGGATAACGTTCCTGCTTGTGGCGGATCTCTCCGATATGAATCGGGTTGGCCAACAGCTCATACAAAGCTCCGCGCGAGAAGCGA
>CAWIBI010000070.1:0-20435 GCA_963834205.1 uncultured Acidobacteriaceae bacterium
ACCTGACCAGCCCCGGGAGCGCCCTGGGGACTGTCGCTTATATGTCCCCTGAACAGGCGCGCGGAGAAGAACTCGACGGCCGCACCGATCTCTTTTCCCTCGGAGCAACGCTCTACGAGATGACCACCGGCAAGCTGGCATTCGATGGCAGCACGTCAGCGGTTATCTTTGAGAGCATTCTCAACCGCAACCCCGCGCCACCACACCAGCTCAATCCCGATCTGCCGCTGGAGTTCGAGCGCATTCTCGACCGCTCGCTGGAAAAGGACCGCGATCTGCGCTACCAGTCGGCCGCCGAGATGCGCGCCGAGATGAAAATCCTCAAGCGCAAGCTGGATTCCCAGCGTTCGGCAGCCGCCGCCCAGGCTCCGGTTTCCGGCAGCGTGAGTGCGGTCTCCGCCGCCCCGCCGGTCGAGGCGAAACAGCCGGCAGGCCGGGGTCCGTGGCCTTATGCCATCCTCGCAACCACATCAGCACTGTTCGCCGGCCTGGCCATCGGCTGGTTTCTGCATGCCGCGCGGAACCAGACGGCGCCACCGATTTACCATCAGCTCACTTTCCGCCGTGGCACTGTCCGCTCGGCCCGCTTTACGCCCAACGGGCAATCGGTGGTCTACGGCGCCGCGTGGGAGGGCAAGCCGACGGAGGTATTTATTACCAGTGCGGAGAGCCCGCAGTCACGCTCCCTGGAGCGCCATGGCGATGAGTTGATGAGCATCTCCTCCACCGGCGATATTGCGCTGCTAACTAATGTGACAGTCACCGGAACTTACACCCAGGTCGGCACGCTGGCCCGCATGCCCATCAACGGAGGGGATCCGCGTGACGTTCTCGACGGCGTGCAGTGGGCGGACTGGTCCCCCGACGGCAAGCAACTGGCTGTGATTCGCGACGTGGGCGGCAAAAACCGCCTGGAGTATCCCATCGGCAAGGTGATCCACGAGACCCCGGGTTGGATGGGCAATCCGCGGGTCTCTCCGGATGGGGACTGGGTTGCTTATCTCGACCATCCCCAGGTTGGCGACGATGCCGGCGGGGTTCACGTGGTCAACCGGGACGGCACAGACAAGGTTCTTACCAAGGGATCGCTCACTGCGGAGGGATTGGCCTGGTCGCCGGACGGCAAAGAGATTTGGTACACCGCCACCGTCCATGACGGAGGCGACCTCGCGAGCGAAGGCGGCGGTCGGGCGCTGAACGCTGTGACTCCCAGCGGCCGCAAGCGCATCATCACCCGGGTACCGGCCTCTCTGCAGCTCGAGGATATTGCCCAGGACGGCAAGGTGCTTCTCTCCCGCCAGAGCTGGCGGCGAGAGTTGGGCGGAATGATTGCCGGCATGACCAGGGAGCAGGACTTTTCCTGGCTCGACTACTCCTTCCCGGCCCAGTTGTCCGCGGATGGCAAGCGTTTTCTCTTCGACGAAGAAGGAGTTGGCGGCGGCGCCGGCTATTCCGTCTACCTGCGTAAGACCGCCGAGGAGTCCGCGGTGAGGTTGGGTGACGGCAATGCAGTCGGCTTATCGCCCGACGGCAAGTGGGTGCTGGCCCTCAGCGTATCGTCCCCGTCGCAATTAGTCCTGTTGCCCAGTGGCGCGGGCGAAGCGCAGCAGCTCACCCACGACAATCTTTACCATGCCTGGGCGTGCTGGCTGCCCGACAGCAAAGGCATCATCTTCAGCGCCAAGCAGGAGGGTCACGGTGCTCGCATCTACCTGCAAAAGTCGATAACCGACCAGGCAACCCCGATCTCTCCCGAAGGGATTGATCCGCTGCTGATGGTCCTTTCTCCCGACGGCGCCCAGGTGGCGAGTGTGGGGGCCGATGGACTGGGTTATCTCTACTCGCTCACCGGCGGCCCCACCAAGACCGTTCCCGGCTTTATGGCCGGCGAACAGCCGCTCCAGTGGTCTGCAGACGGCAAGTCACTTTACCTATATCGACCGGGCGAGTTCCCCGCCCAGGTCACCCGGCTCGACCTGGCTACCGGCAAACGCGCATTGTGGCGTAGCCTCGCGCCCGCCGACCCGGCAGGCGTAAGCCAGATCGGGCCTATCGTCATGACCCCCGACGCCTCCTCCTATATCTACGGCTACCACCGCACGCTTTCCGATCTCTACCTGGTGGAAGGATTGAAGTAGAACCAGCATGGCAGAGAAGGCAAGGCTGTCGTTCAACCAGATAACCCTTGGCAAATGGAGCGTCAGCCAGGCAGTCGATGGCTGCGTCCGCCACGGCATCCCTTCCATCGCGCTCTGGCGGCACAAGATCGCGGAGACCGGCTTGGCCTCCTGCGTGCGCCTGGTACAGGATGCCGGACTGCATGTCTCCAGCGTTTGCCGGGGCGGCATGTTCCCCAGCCCTACCCGGCCGGCCGCGACAAGAGCCTCCAGGACAACTACCGGGCGGTCGACGAAGCAGCCGCGCTCCAGGCCGATTCGCTGGTGCTGGTGGTGGGAGCTTCCCCGGAGGTTCCGATCGCCGATGCCAGAAAGATGGTGGCGGACGGGGTCGCTTCCCTGGTTCCCTACGCTCGCGAACATGGCGTCAAGCTGGGCCTGGAGCCGCTTCATCCCATGTACGCAGGCGACCGTTCGGTGCTGGTTACCATCGCCCAGGCGCTGGAACTGGCCTCCGCTTATACTCCGCAAGAGGTTGGGCTAATCCTCGATGTTTTTCACATCTGGTGGGATCCGCAGGTGCTGGCGTCGATTGCCCGTTCCGCGGGCAGAATCTATGGCTTCCATGTGAACGACTGGCTGGTTCCCTTGCCCGACACGCTGATGGGCCGGGGCATGATGGGCGACGGGGTCATCGATAACCACATGCTGCGCGTTGCCGTGGACCAGGCCGGCTACAACGGACCCATTGAAGTGGAGATTTTTAACCAGGCAATCTGGGATAGCGATCCCGGCCAGGTGCTGCAGCAAATGGTCGATCGCTTCATTGCACTCGTTTGAAGGAGACAGGTTGGAATCGAATCAAACCCTGACCGCGAAGGATCTATTGCCGGCCATCCAACGCACGCTGGAGCTGGCATCGGAAAAGACTCTCCGTTTGGACAAGCGTTGGAAAGACAGCGATGGTGCACCCGTCATCACCATTGCCGGCCGCTACACCGCCCGCAGCTGGACCCAATGGACCCAGGGTTTTCAATACGGCAATGCATTGCTGTGCTTCGATCTCACGGGCAACGCGGATCTGCTGGCAGCGGCACGGCGGCACGTGGTCACCGGCATGGCGGAGCATCTTACCCATACCGGGGTGCACGAT
Source organism: uncultured Acidobacteriaceae bacterium (assembly GCA_963834205.1). Taxonomy (GTDB): domain Bacteria; phylum Acidobacteriota; class Terriglobia; order Terriglobales; family Acidobacteriaceae; genus PALSA-350. The sequence goes on from CAWIBI010000070.1 coordinate 3,271, forward strand.
CATGGCTTCAACAACATCTCCACCTACGGCAACCTGCGCCGCCTGATGCTGGAAGGCCGCATCCCCGCGGACCAGTGGGAGATGAACTTCTACGAGCTTGCCTTGAAGGTCAGCGGAGCGGTGCAGGCTGCGCGTTGGACCAGCCTGCAGGATGGCCTCGGCTACATTTGCTCCTTCAACGGCAGCCAGTCGCTGTTTATCGATACCATCCGCACTCTGCGGATCTGCTGTCTCTCCCACATGCTGGGCCACTCGCTCCAGGGAGAACAGGACGTGCGCGTTAGTCTTCTTGACCGGGCTCTGATCCATGCCAAAACCACGGCACGCTTCAACATTTATTACGGTGACGGACGCGATTCCTACGATCTACCGGCGCTGCGTGGGCGCACCGTGCATGAAGCCGTCTTTAATCCGGCCAGCGGCGTCTTCCGCTGCCCCTCGTCGCAGCAGGGCTACTCGCCCTTCTCTACCTGGACTCGGGGCCTGGCGTGGGGAATGCTTGGTTTTCCTGAACTGATGGAGTTCGTCCAGTCTACCGGCGATAGCTTTGCCTGGATGGAAGAGGCGGCTCGCGCGGCGTGCGACTTTTACCTGCAACAGGCAAGCGCTCTCGATGGCATCTGCTATTGGGATACCCGGGCGCCCCAGTTGCACCGGCTGGACGACTGGCAGTCCAAGCAGGCAGATCCCTTCAACGACTACGAGCCGGTCGATGCTTCCGCCAGCGCCATCGCTGCCCAGGGATTGATTCGCCTCGGGCATATCCTGAACGAAGCCGTCTACACCCAGGCTGGGCTGACCATCGCCGCGCGGCTGCTGCAAGAGCCTTACCTGTCCGTCCAACCCGATCACGAAGGGCTGCTGTTGCACAGCATCTACCATCGCCCCAACGGATGGGACTATATTCCCCCGGGAGCCAAGGTTCCGCGCGGCGAGGCCTGCATGTGGGGCGACTACCATCTGCTGGAGCTTTGCCTGCTGATCAGCAGAATTGCGGACTCCCGCTACTACACTTTTTTCGGACCGGAAGCGAAAGGTTAAGCATGCAGGATCAGCAAAAAGTGGCGCTGGTTACCGGCGGCACGCGCGGAATAGGTCTGGGCATCGCGCTCAAGCTGGCTCAGGCCGGTTTCACCCTGGCCATCTCCGGCAGGCGCGACCCGGCGCAGGTAAAGCCGGTGTTGGAACAACTCAGGAAGTACAGCAAGCGCTCCATCTATGTAAAGGCGGACGTGGCGTCAACCACTGACCGGTTGTGGCTGATTGCCGATGTCGGCGACCAACTAGGCAGGCTGGATGTCCTGGTCAACAACGCGGGCATCGCACCACGTACCCGAGCCGACCTGCTCGAGGCCGGCGAGGAGAGCTTCGATGAAGTGATCGGCACTAATCTTCGGGGGCCTTACTTTTTGACCCAAGCCGCTGCCGCCTGGATGATCCGGCAGCGGGCTAAGGATCCCTTGGCAAAATACTCCATCATCAACATCAGTTCTGTATCCGCCACGGTGGCCAGCGTGAACCGGGGCGACTACTGCATCTCGAAAGCCGGCATCGCCATGGCCACGAAATTATGGGCTGCGCGCCTGGCTGAGTACCGCATCCATGTCTATGAAGTGCGGCCGGGCATCATAGAAACAGATATGACGGAAGGGGTTAAGGGGAAATACGACGCCATGATCGAGGGCGGTATCCTGCTGGAGAAGCGGTGGGGGACCCCTGATGATGTGGGTACCGCGGTCAGCGCGCTGGCGCGCGGAGAAATCCCCTATGCAACTGGCGCGGTTCTGGTACTGGATGGCGGTTTGACCCTGGCGAGACTATAGATGGAATGGATGAAGCAGTCGCGGGCGGTGGCCGATGCGCCCAGCATAGTGACCGCCCCCGAGAGCGTCTCGCCGCGATGGGGGTTCGCCGTCTCTTCCGGGATCCTGGGATGGATTCTCGATGCATTCGATTTTTTCGTGCTCGTCTTTCTGGTGGACGTTCTCGCCGACAACTTTCACGTACGCAAAGGCGACATCGTCTGGACCATCACCATCACCCTGGCCATGCGGCCGGTGGGGGCGGTGCTTCTTGGTTCGTTGGCCGATCGCTATGGACGCCGCCGCCCGCTGATCGCGTGCGTCCTTTATTTCTCGACCATCACGGCGCTCACCCCCTTCGCGCCTAGCTACGCCGTGTTCGTTGCCCTGCGCGGCCTCTACGGCATCGGCATGGGCGGGTACTGGGGAATCGGCGCTTCGCTGGTGATGGAGAGTTCTCCCAGGCGTTGGCGTGGGCTGTTCTCCGGCATCATGCAGGCGGGTTACTCCCTGGGGTATCTGCTGGCGGCCATCGCCCTCCGTACTATCGAGCCGGCCCTTGGTTGGCGGTGGATGTTCCTTTGCGGCCTGGTGCTGGCGGCCTTTATTGCTGTGCTTACTTTGCTGTCGCCGGAGTCTTCGTCGTGGCAGAAGCACCGGCTGGCCGGCTTTGGCGAAGTGGCCCGCATCGTGTGGCAGCACAAGAAGGACTTTCTCTACCTGGTGCTGCTGATGACGGCCATGACTTGCCTGTCGCACGGCACCCAGGATCTCTACCCGGATTTTCTCAAGACGGTGCATCGGTTTTCCAATACCGTCGTTTCCAACCTGGCCATCCTGTACAACGTCGGGGCTATCGTGGGAGCTCTGGTCATCGGCCATTACTCTGACCGGCTGGGGCGGCGCTACGCCATCATCCTGGCGTTAACCATTTCTGCGCTTTCCATCCCGCTCTGGGCCTTTGGCTCGACCATCGTGATGCTTGCCATTGGGTCGTTCACGATGCAGTTCGGAGTGCAGGGGGCCTTTGGCGTGATCCCTGCACACCTGAACGAGCTTTCCCCGAGCAGCGTGCGCAGCTTGTTTCCCGGTGTGGTGTACCAGCTTGGCATCCTGATGGGAGCGCCCTCGGTGGTAGTGGAGTTCACGCTTCGCCGCCATCTCGGCTATCAGTGGGCCCTCACGCTCTTTGAGATGTGCGTGATTTTCTCTCTTTTCCTGATCTTCGGCTTCGGCCCGGAGCGCAAGGGCCACGATTTTCATGCCTGATGGAGGTGTTATGGGTTCGATCTCTGTAGCCTGCTACCGCCCAAAGCCTGGCCGTGAAGAAGGTCTGCTGGATGAGGTTCGCGATCATCTGCCACCCCTGCGCGCCGCAGGCCTGGTGACCGAGCGAGCCTCGATTGTTATGCGCGCAAAGGATGGAACGGTGATCGAAATCTTTGAGTGGGTCTCACTAGAAGCGATTGCCAGTGCCCATTCCAACCCCGTGGTGCTGGAGATATGGAAGCGCTTCGAGGCCGTCTGCACCTATGAGGTGCCGGCGAACGTGGCCGAGTTCCAGAACATGTTCGCGCATTTTGAGCCGATGTGAGGGAGCCTAGTTGGCATTTCTCACAGACCCCCTGGGGAAGCGCTGGTCCGATAGTGAGATCTCTATCCGTAACGAATGACGGGTGCCCCATATCTGCCCGGTTTTGGCAGATGTGGGATTCCACAAACCTCGGCCCCTGAGTGTCCAGGGTGTAAATGACCATGGACATCAAGACGGGTTGCCAGTGGAGAGTGACCGGTGAACAGCCGTGGAATCCCACATCTGCCAAAACCGGGCAGATATGGGGCACACGTCATTCGTTACGGGCCTGGCCGTGAGAAATTCAGCCTAGTTGGCACTCCGCCAGGCAAGGATGCTGTTCTTCACCGCGCTGCCGCTCATATTGTTCGTCCCTAAGACCAGCTCGAAGTGTGGAAGCGTGCCATCCGCGCGTTGTATACGCTTTAAGAACGGCAGTAGTTGCGAATCGTCCGAGATGAAGTCCCAGGCAGATTCAGTGCCTGCCATCGAGGTACCTTCAAGAATGAGCGCGTTTCCATTCCCACCGAGGTTGGGCATATAGGCTACGACGCCGTAGACGCGATGCTGTGCGTCGAAATTACCGGAGTTCCATTGCCGAGGCTCATTTCCCCGCGGAGCGCGGTTGAGCACCGAGTAGATAACCCGCGCCCGGTCGTAAGAGAAAACAAAGTTCATGTTGTGCTCAAACAGCTCCACCCATGGATTAGCCTCCGCGGCTCCAATGAGAATGACGTTGCCCTGCTTCAGGTCGTTAGGGCGCACGTCCCGCGCGTAGCGCACCTCAACCCTGCTCTTCTCCAGCAGTGCGATTTGAGAGAGGGACCGGACGACCTCCAGGTCGACGATAGAGGTGTATCGCCGCGTCCCCAGATCGGCCGCCACTTTCAGAGAAGAGGTTGCCGGGACGCTCGTCCGGTAGCTGCCGCTGAGGTACTCAGCCAAATTCACATTCCTGCCCGCCAGGCCCTGCCACATTACCAGACCGCTGTCCCCAGGGATCACCAGGGTTGGCCGCTCTTGCAGGAACATCCTGTTCCAGAGAGGCCGGCCCGCTGCGCGCGTTTCTTCCTTCTTGGTGAAAGCAGCTCTGCTGCTGAGAAGGATCGCCAGGATGGCCATCGCAAGGACCAGAACCCAGGCGATTCCAGCGCTCCTCGAGTGCCGCAGCTCGACCTTGACCGCCTCTGCCGCTGAGATCGCATTCGCTGCGATGGGCGCTGGAGCCGGGGCAGGAGGAGCCACCTGGATCGACGATCGCGGCTCGAAGAACGGAACATAGCCGCCCCGAGGGATAACAATCCTCATCGGCTCATCCGCTCCTTCTTCGTTGAAGTAGAGGTCAAGCCTTTGCCGAAGACGGCTGGCCTGGGTTCGAACGATGCCATCGACTGAGGAATCGTAATCGCGCGACCGGCCAAAGACAGCCTCGCCGATCCGTTGCTCGTTGATTTCCTTGGTCCGGCCTTTCAGCGTGAGATCGCAGACGTAGATAAGCAGGCTTGAGAGGCGCTCGCACTTTGCGAAGGTGGAAGACACCACAATGCGATCGACCAGCTCGCGGCGTGGGTCGGTCGCTGAAGAACTTGAAGGGACTGCCTCTTTACCGGTGGAGAGCATGTTTTTCGAGGAAATAGTAGTTCACCAGACAGATATGAACCTCGGGTAAATCGGATTGAAACATCCTATTCACTGTATCGGTTACAGAGAATATCCGGTAAATGACTCATTCGCAATTCCTTATAGCGTGTATCCGTGATGTGGCGGTGAATTGCTTTGGAGCCCCTCCGGCGGGGTGTTAGTTCTATGCGCACTGATCAGTCCGGACAGCACACAAAAATTCCACAAGCCATGATTTCAGGAGTCAATGACATGTCCACCGCGCTCGCACTTCAACGGAAAATCTCCCGGTCGCGAGTATCCATTCTCCTGGTTCTGATGCTTCTCTGGATGAGCACCCTGGTCTCCGCCTGGGGACAATTTGACTCCGCAAGCGTACTGGGAACGATCAGAGATCCGAGTGGCGCAATCGTTCCTTCGGCAACGGTGCAGCTGCTGAACGTGGCCAAGGGCATCACCGTTACCCGGCAAACCGACGCGAATGGAGACTACGAATTCCCCAATGTTCAGCCCGGTGAGTACAGCATCACGGTGATTGCGCACGGCTTTGAGAACTTGACCACGGACACATTCGTTGTCAGCATCGGCGCGAGACAGCGGGTCGCGCTGACCCTGAAGCTCGGCGCCGAGACCCAAACCGTCAGCGTAACGGGCGCAGCCGACCTGTTGGAGACCGATTCGAGTGATCGCGGGGAGACAGTGGGGACGCGAGAGGCGGTAAATCTTCCGCTCAACGGACGGGCCTACGCGGATCTTTCGGCGCTGGTCCCGGGGGTCCGCAAGTCGCTGCTGGAGACAACTTCCGTGCCCAGCCGCGATGCTTCCTACAACGTGAACGGCCTGAACTCGATGGTGAACAACTTCCAGCTCGACGGGATCGATAACAATGCCTACCAGACGGCGAACCAAGGTTATTCGAATGAGGCGATCGTTCCCTCCCCTGATGCGGTGCAGGAGTTCAAGGTCCAGACTGACAATTACAGCGCGGAGTATGGCCGGGCCGGTGGCGCGATCATCAATGCGACCGTCCGCAGCGGCACCAACAGCTATCACGGCGTGGCGTATGACTATCTGCGCAACACGGTGCTGAATGCCTACGGCCCGTTTATTGGGAACGGCGTGAAGCCAACCCTGGTGCAGAACCAGTTCGGCGGTGCCGTGGGTGGACCGATCAAGCGGGACAAGCTCTTCTTTTTCGCGGACTACGAGGGTCTGCGCGTAGTGAACCGGGCGATTCAAACGGCCGTCGTTCCCACTGCAGCCCAGGCGCAGGGAATCTTTGCCGATGCCCAGGGAAATCCGATTCCCCTGGTGAACCCGCTCACCGGAGCGGTGTATGCGAACGGTCAGATCCCGGTTTCGGACCAGAGCCCCTTCGCGGCCAAGGTGTTGAGCATTCTGCAGACGGACGCGGCGCCCAACACGAATGTCGCGGCCGGAGGGAGCAACTTCGTCTCGACTCCTGCCAATACGACGAATGTGAATAAGGGCGACGGGCGCGTGGATGCGTATATCAGTCCGCGCACCACGGCTTTTGCCCGCTACAGCCAGAATGAGTGGATCTACTTCCTGGCGCCGAACATTCCGGGGCTGGCCGGAGGAAACAGCAATGGAACGCTCTATGCGCGTACCCGGCAGATCGCGGGCGGGTATAACTTCACGCCCACGCCGAAGTCGATTTTGCAGCTTCGGCTCGGGCTTACCTGGACGGCGAGCGGCAAGGCCCCGGTTAACATTGGCGCCGACAACCTGCTCGCGGATTACGACATTCCGAACATCCCGACCAATCCGACCATCACCGGTGGTCTGAACAGCCAGGCCGTCACCGGGTACTCGCAGTTCGGGCGGCAGACTACGAACCCGCAGTTCACCAATCCTTACATCGCCAACCCCAAGGTCAATTATGGCTTTCTCAAAGGCCGCAACAGCTTCAAGGTCGGCGCGGAATACGGCTACCTCAACATGGCCATCTCAGACTTTCATCCGCAGTTTGGTGAAGATTTCTATGCCGGCCAATTCAGCCGCAGCACCGCGGCCCAGGTGACCGACGCCGTACACGTGCAGGCCTATAACCTTGCCGACTTTCTGGTAGGCGCGCGCAACAGCTATCAGCTGAATAACCTGGCGACGATCCAGTACGAGCGCCGCTGGTACATGGGGTACGTGCAGGACGACTACAAGTTCAACGACAAGCTGACCTTCAACCTGGGTCTGCGGTATGAGTTGGTGACACCGAACTGGGAGCAGAACAACCATCTGGCCAACTTCGACCCGACCAACAACACCCTGGTGCAGGCATCCTCGGGCTCGTTGTATAACCGCAGCCTGGTCAACCTGGACAAGAAGGATCTGGCGCCACGGTTCGGGTTTGCCTACCAGGTAAATCCCAAGACGGTGGTTCGCGGCGGCTATGGAATCGGGTACATGCACTACTTCCGCTTTGGGGGCGAGAGCACGCTTGGTTACAACGGCCCATACATCGTGGATGCAACCATCAACCAGACGCCGCCGCTCCAGGTGAGTGGGGCAACGCAGCCGCTCTGCACCTCGTTGACTCAGAACCCGAGCACCTGCTTCCGCACAACCCAGTCGGGCTATGAGACAAACTTTGCCACAGCGCAAAACTTCTCGACGCTGCGCGCGCAGACCCGCTACGTTCCGCGCAACTTTGAGGCAGCTTATGTGCAGGCCTTCCACTTGACGGTGCAGCGGGAGTTGATGAAGAATACGACGCTTGAAGTGTCGTATGTGGGTAACCACGGGGTCCACATTCCGATTCTCACGGATTTCAACCAGGCCGCAACCGAGCCGGTTAGCTGCGACACGGGGGTTGGCTGCCTGACGCAGCAGGCACGGCGCCCAATTTCAACCTTCACCAACATCCTCACCGCTCTGCCGCAGGGCTATCTGATCTTCAACTCCCTGCAGACCAAGCTCGAGCGGCGGTACAGCAACGGCGTCTACCTTATCAACTCGTTTACCTGGTCGCAGGCAACCAACAATGCGTCGGCCGATCTGGAGACCAATGGTGGAGACTCGGCGCTGGTGAACTTCTACAATCCTGCCGGCGATCGTGGTGCGTCCGGCTACAACCAGCCATTGAACGATACCTTGTCGATTATCGCGGACCTGCCATTCGGCAGGGGCCGGATGTTCGGCCAGAGCGCTCCGGGGTGGCAGCAGGCGACGCTTGGCGGCTGGCAGCTCGCGGCGATCAACGTGGTGAGCAGCGGTCTGCCGATCAATCTGACCTATGCTCCTTCCGGTCAGTATGTAGTGTCGAGTACGAGTGCGGCGTACTCGGTGCGGCCCAACCTGGTGAGCACGGCGAAGGCGGTGTATGCGCCGAAGTCGAGCTGGAGCAAGAGCAAGAGTGCCGTCGGCGGGACGCTGGTCGCGAGCCAGGTGACTGTTCCCACGCCCAGCCAATACTTCGGTGATGCGGGACGCAACGCGCTACGCGGGCCGGCGTTTGGGCAGCTCGATCTGGCGCTGCATAAGTCTGTGCCGCTTTGGTCGGAGGCGAGCAACCTCGAGTTTCGCATTGAGGCGTTCAACGTGCTGAATTCGACCAACTTCGAGCAGCCTGATAGTGCCATTACCGATGGAGCCAGCTTCGGAGCGTATACGGCATCCAATGCCTACCCGTCGCGGCAGGTACAGCTGGCTCTCCGCCTCGCCTTCTAAGGAGGCAATCTAAGCAGGTCCCTGGGCCGGTGTGTCGGCCGGGGCTGGCGCCGGCGCGGCGGCAGGTTCCGGGGCTGGCCCCGCGGTCTGCCCCTTGGAGAACGACCTGGTATAGTTCACCAGGTTCCAGACGTCGTCCGTCTTGACCCGTGCGCCTTCGCCATCCATCTCGCCCTTGCCACTCTTGATAATGTAGAACAGTACACCGTCGGCCTCTCCTTTCAGTGCCGAGGGATCGCGAAAATTCGGCATCTTTGCCTTCATCTTCTTGGCCAGATCTCCCGCGCCCGCCCCATCGTCTCCATGGCACATGGAGCATTCGTAGCTATAAATCTTCTTGCCCCGGGCCAGGGATTCCGCGTTGGGTTTGACCGGGTTGGCCTGGCCGGCAGCGTCCGCCGGAACCTTGAACTCAGTGGCCGGCGCGGCGGCTTGCGGCGCCTGCGGAGGCAACGCGAAAACGCCGGCCGCCAGCAGGCCAGGGAGGATCAGGAAAGGCTTCAACATGGGAGCCCCCTTAAGCTGAAATGGAATCCGCTGAACACTCTACGCCTAAGACATAACTTCGAGCAATTTCGCCCAGCCAGAGGCGGCGGAGTACCTACCGCAGCCGAATCGGATGTCGCTTGCGAAGGAATATCTCTAGGTCATCAACTTGCGTAGAGCCGCCTTGGCGCGTCCCAGCCGGGACTTGGTCGCCGGGACCGAAATTCCCATCCTGTGGGCTATTTTCTTTAGAGAATGCCCTTCCATCTGTCCCAGCTCGACCACAGATCGGAGTGGGGCCGGCAGCTGGCAGATCGCCCTCCTCAGGTGCATGGACTTCTCGTAGGCAGCGTAATGTTCTTCAGGGTTCAGGGCATAATCCGCAATTTGCAGGGGGTGCCAGCTCTCTTCTTCAGGGGCCGCATCGATCGAGCTTTCCACGCGGAAACGCTTCTGACGCAGGATCATGAGCGCCGAATTGATGCCGATACGGGTGAACCAGGTTGCGAAGCTCGACCTTCCATCAAATTGTTTTATGTGCAGGAGCGCTCGCAAAATGGAACTCTGCAGCGCGTCTTCCGCATCCTCCCGATTCCTTGTCACCCTGTAGATCATGCTAAAGACGCGTTGAGAGTTACGTGTGCATAATTCGGCAAAAGCCCACTCCTGGCCGGCTTGCGCCGCGGCAACGAGCACGTCGTCGCCCATGGGATGAAGGCTGCCGCTCAGTTCAACGCCATCACTGATTGCGCTGCAGGAACTCATGGGACTCATCTTAAGACGAGCCGCCCCGCAATCCGCCTGAGATCACTGTTAGCTAACGGTTACTTACATCTGTGGGCTCGACCGTCTGCAGGTCGCACAATTGGAGCCAAATGGCCGTTTGTAATACCATTCGACCGGAGAAACTATGCTGCCTGTGCGCGTTTTTCTGCTGTTTTCGTTTGTTTCCGCGGCCGCTCTGTTCTCGAGCGCCCAGAACGCCGGCCAGAACCCGTTGCAGTTGGCCTCTCCCAATGGACAGATCGTATTTATGCTTTCGGCTGGAATCACCGCACAGCCGGCCCTTCGCTACTCCGTTGACTTCCAGGGCAAGCGGCTCATCGATGAATCGGAGCTCGGCCTGGACCTGCAAGGGGCGGCTCCGCTTGGCCCCGCGATGTTCAAGTGGGCGCCACTCTGGGCAGCGTCGACGAAAGCTACACCATACCGGTGGGTAAGACAAAGGACGTCCGCGACCACTACAACTCGCTCCTGGTGGATTTCCAGAGCGAATCCGGGGCCAAGTTATCGTTTGAGGTGCGAGCCTTCGACGACGGTGTGGCTTTTCGCTATCTCGTGCCCGAGCAGCCCTCCATCAGCAAGGTGCGCATCACCGGCGAGCGCACCCAGTTCCGCTACAGCAAGGATGCCACTCTCTACCCGCTGGTCGTGAGCGGCTTTCAATCCTCGTATGAAGATGACTACCAGATGAGGACGGTCGGCGGCACTCCATCATGACTGGCTGGTCGCGCTGCCGCTGCTGGCCGAGGTTCCTGGTACCGGTTGGGTGGCCATTACCGAAGCGGACATCGACAACTATGCGGGCATGTATCTGCGCAGTGATAAGCCGGTCTTCACCCTGAAGGCCGAGCTATCGCCCGAAGTGGACGCGCCGGGCGTTGCCGTGGAGACAGAGACGCCGTTCAAGACGCCCTGGCGGGTGCTGATGATCGGGGACACGCCCGGGCGCCTGATCGAGTCGAACATCATTCTCAACCTGAATCCCGCCTTCGAAGATCGCCGACACCTCATGGATTCAAGCCGGGAAAATCGGCCTGGGACTGGTGGTCGGGCGACTGCGCTACCGGGCGTGAGTTTCACCCCGGGCATGAACACCGCAACCTTAAAGCATTACATTGAGTTCGCCTCGGACTCGGGCTTTCCCTACATGCTCATCGATGCCGGCTGGGCCGCTCCCACGCCGGGGCCAAGCCCGGCGATTATGCCGATCCGGCGGACATTACCCACTTCAACCCCAACGTCGATATTCCGGAATTGCTGCGCTACGCCAAGGAGAAGAATGTCCGCATCTGGCTTTGGTCGCACTGGACCTCGGTCGACAAATACATGGACCAGGCCTTTCCGCTGTTTGAGCAGTGGGGCGTCGCCGGGGTCAAGATCGACTTCATGAACCGCGACGATCAGTGGATGGTGGACTGGTATCGCCGGGTAGTGGAGAAAGCCGCCGAGCACCATCTCATGATCGATTACCACGGAGCCTTCAAGCCGGATGGGCTGCGCCGCACCTATCCCAATTTGATCGCCCGCGAAGGAGTGATGGGCAAGGAGTACTCCAAGTGGTCGGCCCGCGTCACCCCGGTGCACAACACCACGCTTCCCTTCACCCGCATGCTGGCCGGTCCCATGGATTACACTCCCGGCGCCTTCAACAACACCAACCTGCGAAAACTTCATTGGCCGCAATGTACATGCCGATGTCCCTGGGGACACGGGCGCAGGAGCTGGCGTTGTACGTGGTCTTTGAGAGCCCGCTGGAAATGGTGTCTGACTATCCGGAGCAGTACAAGGGACAGAAGGCCTTCGACTTCATCAAGCAGGTGCCCGCCACATGGGACGAGGTGCGGGTGATCGACGGGCTGCCCATGCGGTACATCACGCTGGCCCGACGGAGCGGCAAGGATTGGTATGTTGGCTCGCTGACCAACTGGGAAGAGCGAAACACCAAGGTGCCGCTCGACTTCCTGGGCGAGGGCAAGTATGTCGCGGAGATCTATGCCGATGCTCCCGACGCCGCCAGCAATCGCAACCCACATTACTTTCAGCAAGCGGCCGGTGGACCGCACGACGGTGCTCGACATCCACATGGTTTCCGGCGGCGGCAACGCCATCTGGATCCATCCGGCGGAGTCCGCACCTTGAGTCCACCAGCACCGCAAGCCTTATCACCGGCGGCACAACGGGGATTGGGCTTGGCATCGCGACCGCGATGGCCGATGCCGGTTACGAAGTAACCGTGACCGGGCTCACCGATGAGCAGGTCGCCTCCGTTCCGCAAAGGCAGCATCTCTCGGCAGTCAGGCTTGACGTTACCTCGGCCGAATCGGTCGCGGCGGTGCTGGCGCCGTTTGATCAAGTTGGCTGCGCTGATCAATTGCGCCGGCGTGATTTTTCGCGATGGCGCCGAATACGATATCGAGACGTTTCAAAAGGTGATCGATGTCAATCTGACCGGGACCATGCGTATGTGCGTCGGCGCTCGCGCCAAGCTTGCCGCCGCCCGCGGCGCCATCGTCAATACCGCGTCGATGCTCTCGTTTTTCGGTGGCCCGTCGATTCCTGCCTATACCGCCTCAAAGGGCGGGGTGGCACAATTAACCAAGGCCCTGGCCGTTGCCTGGGCGCCTGAAGGCATCCGGGTCAACGCCATTGCTCCGGGCTGGATTGCGACGGAGCTTACCCGAGGGCTGGTTGAGGATGAAGGCCGGTCTGCCGCCATTCTGCAGCGCACACCCATGCAGCGTTGGGGCGAGCCGGGAGATGTCGGCGGAGCGGCGGTCTTTCTTTGTTCCGAAGCCGCACGCTTCATCACGGGGGCGATCTTGCCCGTCGATGGCGGTTACGCAGCAATGTGAAAGCGAGGGTCAACCATGAGCAATGTCACCGTTAACCATCCGATTTGGAGCGACGCGCCGAAGCGCGGATTCCCTACCGGCACCCGCAGCCGAAGGAGAGCTTCCCTGAGCTGGTCATTCCCAACGCCATCCCGGAGGATGAGCGCTTGTGGGTGCCGCAGCAGGAAAATGTCTGGTTTCGTCCGCTTTGCCTGTCGGCCAGCCGGGGATATTGGATGAACCTTCTGCGGGTGCGCAAGTCAGGCGTGCTTTCGCGCCACCGTCATCCGCAGCCTGTTCACGGCTTCGTGCTGAAGGGCAGCTGGCATTACCTGGAACATGATTGGACGGCTACAGAAGGAGCTTATGTCTATGAGGCTCCGGGCGAGACGCACACGCTGGTGGTGGAAGCCGATGTTCCGGAGATGATTACGCTCTTTCAGGTCAATGGCGCGATGATCTACGTCGACCCGGATGGCAGAGTTCTTGGATATGAAGACGTGTTTACCAAAATTGATCTTTGCCGCCGCCACTATACTGCCGTCGGTTTGGGAGAGGGATTCGTCGATCAGTTCCTGCGCTGAAACGCATGCATGACCTGGGACTGGGATGTAACTGCAGGTCCCTCGGCTGCGCTCGGGATGACAAAGGGTAGGCTGGTGATTACAATTTGCATCGGTTGCTGAAGGCACACCCCTGACCTCCCAAAATAAATTGTCATCCCGACCGAAGCGAAGCGTAGTGGAGGGACCTGCTGTTCTCTCAAGCAGCAACCCATGCTAAGGAAATCGCAACCCTAGCCTTTGTCATCCCGAGCGCAGCCGAGGGATCTGCAGTTTCTTTCCCCTTGCTACAGACCTTTATACTGTCCGCCGTCCACCAGCAGAGTCTGGCCAGTAATATACGACGCGCGCTCCGAGGCAAGCCAAACAATAGCGTCGGCCACCTCTTCCGGCCGTCCCACACGCTTCAGCGGCGCCTCGCTTCGCCAGGCGTGCCTCAAAATCCGCGGGGCTGACGCCCAACTCCTGCGAGCGTTTCTCGATGAGCTGCTTCAGCCGCTCGGTCGCGGTGAAGCCAGGACCAACATTATTGACCGTAATGCCGTCCTTACCAAACTCGTTGGACAGGCTCTTGATCAGGCCAAGTACTCCCGCACGCACCGCATTGGAATAGATCAGGTCGGCAGACGGGCTGGCGCACCGTAACGGAGGTAATCGTCACCAGCCGGCCCCACTGGTTTTTCTGCATCCAGGGCAGAACCGCGCGCGCAAAGTGGATCACGCTCATGAAGTTCATCTCCACCGCGCGATGCCACTCCTCGGTGGTGGTGGCAAAGAACATCTTGGCCGGTGGGCCGCCGGCATTGGTCACGCAAACGTCAACGCCGCCGAACTCCTGCGCAACGTGCTTGACAAACTCCTCCACCGCGGCAGCATCGGTCACATCCAGCGGCTCGGCCAGCACCTGGGCGTCGTAGCGTTCCCGTATCAGCTTAGCCGCCGGGTTCAATTTGTCGGCGTCGCGCGAGCACATGGCCACTCTCGCGCCTTCGGCTGCGAATTTCTCTGCCGCCGCACGCGCGATCCCATCGCTCGACGCGGCGACAATTACACTGCGGTTCTTTAGTCCCAGATCCACTTGCCAGCCCTTTCTCTTTTCAACCCTTCACCGGGGTTTCCTGTCGAAGGTACGCGTCGTCTTTGTCGATCCAATCCTGCCGCGGAGGATTGAAGATGTCCAGGTCAACCGTGTCCTCCAGCGCAATCGCCTCATGCGGCATATTGGGCGGGATGCATAGTACTTCCCCGGCGGAGACAATGATTTCCCGGCTGTCGAGGAAAAATGCATTGCGCCTTCAAGCATGTAGCTGACCTGCTCATTGTGATGACTGTGCAGAGGCACCTGCGCGCCCTTCTTAAGCAGGATACGGGCCACCATCACATTCGTGCCCACAATCAGTTGCCGCCCGATCAGCGAGCTTAGGTGTTCTACCTCGATATCGTTCCACTTGGTGTGCTTTGCGGTTATCTCTGCCATCTCATTTCCCTCTCTGCTGCGAGACTCTGCAAAAGTTATCACAAATCGCGCGAGCGGAGCTTCAACCACTGGTGCAGTACGAACAACAAAATAATACCGACCGGCAACAGCACGTAGAACCACACCAGCATCGCACGCGAGCGGGCAGGCTCAACGGTGCACTCCGTGCTCAGGCTCGCGGCGTCGTTTCCGCGGCGAACAAGGAGCGTCACCCGCCACTTCCCAGTTCGAGAAAAATGTACGGTGGCGGCCTGCAACAGACGGTTGCTCGCCTGCCCTCTGGCCAGCCGAACAGTCTCTTGCGATGCGCCCTCTGCGACAGTAAGATCAATCGCCGGGTCCAACAGCACTTCTTCGCTCGCTCGATCCTGCACCATCACGCTGAGGTCTGCCGTGCCCACTCGCAGGGGCTGCGGGGCAGCGAAAAGTGTGATGGTAAACGGCCCTGCATCCTGGTGGAGGAGCATCGTCCCGCCGTCACCGTATACCGCCGTCGTCCATATCCCCAACGCCAGAACAGCCGCGAGCCGGCCGAGAGGCTTCATGGATTCATTATGACGCCCCGCATCTGCATCGGCTGCAGCAAGATCCAGACACCCGCCGCGTAGACGACAGCAACCGTGGTGGCCCAGGGCAAAAGCAGCAGCACTGCCCGGCTGGTGCGCCCGGACCACTGCTGCACCAACCTCCAACCCAGGTACAGAGTTAACAGCAGCCCCGCATCCAGCAGCAAGAGCTGTACCGACAGCATGGTGTTGGCCGGCAGCAGCGGCATCTCCATTCCCCACCGAGCCGGAAGCAGAAGATGCCAGCCAAAATCCGTCCCTGCTTGCCGAATTGCAGGTCCCAACGTTGCCCAGCCGGTGAAGAGATGAAAAAGCAGGTGTGCCGCCCACATCGCCAGTCCCAGGGGCAGCAGCGCTTGGGAGAAGCGGCAGAAGGCTTCCCTTCTGGATGGCCCGCGGGCGGCGAGACCCACCAACAGCAGCACTGCCAAAACAACCAGCAAGGTTACATACTTCCACGGAGAGTCACTCAGCGGCGCCACCATTGAGCCGGCACTGGCGAAGCCGCTAAGCACGACAACCAGGACTGAGAACCGCGATGTCGATGCGCGACGAGAACGGCCCGATGGAGGTTGGCACTGGTGGAACCGCGAAGAGACCGATGTTGTCATGGGGACAGGCCTTGACGCAATCCATGCACAGGGTGCAGTCCATATTTCCCGCCTTTTGCGGCATATAGAGCTGTAGCTCGCAACCCCGCTGCTGCTGGTTTCCAGCGATGCAGTCGTGGGTGGTGCAACGCTCGCAGGTTGCCTGGCTCCGCGCCTGGAGCGTGAAGGGAGAAAGCAAAGACCCGGCAAAATTAAATTGTCCCAGCGGGCAAACATACTTACAGAAGCTGGCCCCGCGAAAAAATGTATCGACTACAAAAGCGGCTCCAAAGTATGCGATCAGCAGCCACGCGGTGCGCGCGGGATGGTCCCAGATAGCAAAGGCTCCGTAGGACCAGAAGAAGAGGATCATCAAAACGATCGCCACCCACTTGCTGCGCAGCCAGCGCGGCCACTTCAGCCGGGCCAGACCCAAGCGGTGTCCGAGCTCCCGTGGCAACATGAACGGGCACGACATGCAGAAGATATTGCCCAGCACCAGCAGAGCGACTACGCCGAAGGCCCGCACGTAGGTCCACGGCAAAACGCCGGCCAGGTTCATGGCGCCCATGGGATGGCCGGCGAAACCATCCGCGATCACCAGGACCGCAATCACAAAGGCGACACTTTGCAATGCCATGCGGCCGTACCGTGCTCGCAGTAAAGGTCCAATCAAGGGCAGGCCCAGCAGGTCAAAACGCGCTGCGCGAGCCGTCGCCACGCTTCCGCGCGAAAGCTCTGCAGGCCGGTTCGATCGAGGCGAGAGCAGATGGACCGCAATCATCATCACCGGACCAGGTAGAAGATAGAGCCGATCACCCACATCAGCGCGCCTGCCGCTGCCTGATCGCCCAGCGCGGATATGCCAAAGACCCTTGGCCCGTTGGCGTAGCTGGGATAGATCACTGTGCGGGAAAAACTCAGAAACGCGGAGAGCACTGTATTCACCAGGTCCGCGCCGACGAGATAAGGCAATATGGCCCATCGCGAACCGCGGGCCACGCTGGGCCATGGCTGGATCACAGGAAACCAGAAGAGCAGCGAGGTGCCGAGGGAGCAGGCGTGTTCCACTTCATGCCACCCCGGTGAACGCAGTGCCAGCTCGTAGGCCGGCGGCACGTGCCAGCCGAGGTAGGCGATATTCATGGCCAGCCAGCGAACACGGGATGAGTCAGCACATACGCCAC
>CAWIBI010000071.1:0-37507 GCA_963834205.1 uncultured Acidobacteriaceae bacterium
ACCCGGGTTATCGACCGGCTTGCCCATGATCTGCAGAACGAGTTTCCGGGCATCGAGGGCTTCAGCCCCAGAAGCCTCAAATACATGCGTGCCCTGGCAGAGGCCTGGCCGGAGGAACCAATTGTGCAACAGCTTATTGCACAACTGCCCTGGGAGCACAATGTGCGCGTTCTTGACCGAATCAAGGACCGGCCTACCCGGGAGTGGTTTTTGAACACTCATCCTTATATTGGAACGTTTCTTACCCAGGGGATGAAACCTACCGGCGTGCTCCCATGACCGAATCCCTGGCCTGAACCCCCTCAGCCGGGAATCGCAGCTCAATCGCAATGCTGCATTTCGGGAGCTGCGGGAGATGGTGCTGAACTCGGTCGCCTCCCAGCATTCCAAACGCAACTATGGCAAGGCGCTGGATGAGGCCTACGCGCTGTGCGAGGAGCGAAAGCAGCCGTTATCTCGCGCCCTTTTGATGGAATACCGTGCCGCCTGCTGCAGAAGCGGTTGAGCGCGTCGACCGTGAACGTTCGATTGTCAGCCATTCGCAAGCTGATCGGCGAGGCGCAGCGCAATGGAATCATCGGCGCGGAAGAGGCCGCCAACCTCGCCGGGGTACCCAACCTCTCCCAGAAGGGAACCAGGGTGGGGAACTGGCTCACGCGGAACCGGCCAAAGAAGCTCCTCACGATCCCTGACCGCTCCAAGATCAAAGGGAAGCGGGACTACGTGATTTTGGCGTTGCTGCTGGGGTGCGCACTGAGGCGGCAGGAGCTGGCCAGCTTGGACATTGACGGTATCCAGATGCGCCAGGGGCGATGGGTCTTGCCCGATCTTCGTGGCAAGGGGAGCCGAGTCCGCACCGTGGCGATTCCGGTCTGGGTCAAGCATGGAATCGACGCCTGGATGATAGCGGCGAAGATCGAGACGGGCGCTTGCTGCGGCCGCTTTCCAAGAGCGGAAAGTTGATCGGAAACGAACTTGGCGACTGGGCGGTTTGGTCGGTCGTCGAGCAATCTGCGAAGCAGATTGGCATCGAGCGATTCGGGGCGCATGATCTACGCCGGACTTGCGCAAAGCTCTGCCGCAGAAACGGAGGGGATTTAGAACAGATAAAGTTCCTCCTCGGGCATAGTTCAATCCAGACTACGGAACGCTATCTGGGTTCCGAACAAGAGCTTGCGGTAGCGGTAAACGACAATTTGGGGTTGTAGTCGAGGCGCTGCGGGGCGTTGAAGGCGGCCGCGCCGCCGTTTCCAGGCATCATAGTGCTTCTCGCTTCGGATGGGTCTTCTCCCTGTCCTTGTTCTTCGACCACTGCCAGTTGGCGCGATCGAAGCCTCGCAGTGTCACCCCACAGTTTGTAGCCATGCGTCGACACTCATCCACATAAAGAACATAGAAATCTACATCGTCGCTGTCTGGCAAACCGAGAGCCTCGAGCGCACGAAAGTCAAGCACGGTGTAATGCTCAGGATCGATCGCGGTTAGAATTGCCGATGCCATTTTTACTCCGACTCCAGCTAGTAGTGTCAGCGAATAAACTGCTTCTTTGACGTCCGCGGCAGTGATCGCCCGGTACAGAGCCCGTTCGATTTCTGCATCTGTATTGAGGTCGAGCAAACCGATCCGCCGGGCAGATTTCCACCGGCAAACGGCCTCGAGGTTCAGGCGGCTATACTCGCCGTTCGCGATGCGTTTTCCGGCGCGTTCCATTTTTTCGTCATCTTCCTTCGAACTCTGCATGTATTCTGCTTCGAGTTCCCGAATGTCAGCCGGGTCATACTGGAGTTCAAACTCTAGCTGCCTATCCCTCAATCTTCCCATGCTTCACTCCCAATTTCGCGGCCGTTCTCGCCAGTAAGAATGTCTACGCCTTTTTACTGTAGGACTCCACCTGTAAACTGCCGTCTACACTATCCCCGTCGTCGACGACGCTTTCGTAGTAGTTCAGTAGAAAAGCCCTCAACCCGGGATTGTGTGCAATCCAATCGCCAACCTCCGAAGCCTTCGGATGATTTCGCATCTGCCATGCGATTACAGCCGGGACATCTGCAACAAACATCGGCACTTGAATCCCGGAAAGAGATGCCGGTGACACGGTGCTAGGCTCACTCTCGTGCCCGCGCCCGGCGAACTCGTCGACTTCGATGGTCGCCGGTCAGGACGTTGACCTGATTGATGGCACTATGCTCGAAAACATAAAATGGCCGACATACACGCCTCGGACGAAGCGATCGCTACCGCGCTTGAGATTGTCGGAATATCGGAGTTGATGGAGTCATTGCCCGATGGTTACAACACCTGGGTGGCTTTGAAGGTTGTACCATCCTATTAATCACGCACAGACTCGAAACGGTATTGAACTCTGCGCACGTTGTCTGCATCGACGACGGCCGAATTGTCGCTGAGGGTAACCGGGGCGAAATGCTTCTTGATAACGAGAGCGCCCTTTCGAAAGCACTGGCGACCACCCTCTAAGTCGAAGTTCCCAGTGAACAATAGAGTCTACGCTCGAACGTTTGTAACAACCAAGGATCTTCGGCTGTTTTGCTCGCTGCCTTTGAACAACTAGAACCTCATGCGAAAGAAGCAGGGCGGCGCTCTGACCGAAGCTTATTGACACTGCACAAACGCAAGGGTTTGAGCCGCGATGGTGCCTCCCGGCGTCGGCGGCATATACGATTGCGTCTTCTGTTCCGCTGGGGTGCAATCTGCAGTTCCGCCTGAGGAGGGAACAAACGCCAGCCCATCCAGCACGTAGTTTGCCTGGAGGGAGCTTTGCGACAATGTAACTCCGTTGGCCGAGTAGGCGCCTAGAAACGGTCCTGCTGACGGCAGCATCATCGAATAGGTCACGCAGTCCGTGCCCGCTGTGCAGGCGGACGATGCCGCTGTCTCTACGGAGAGAGTGGCGGAGGGCTGCTGGGCATTGGGAAGCAGCGGGATGGTGAAGGTAAAGCCGCCTGCCATTGTTTCCAGCGCACTCAACTGCGCATCCATGGAGGTTCCCTGGCTGGCCCCGTTCTGTGAAGAGATAGAACCCGTGAACTGAACCACGCCGGTCGCTCCCCCTGCCGGCGGATGCAGGCTCACCGAGCCGATGGTTTGCCCGTTGGCGGCGCCGGTCACGATGGACGGCTGATAACCGGTGCCGTCAGAGCCTTCTCCGACCACCACGATGTCATAGGTTCCGGTAGGAATTGGGCAGAACACGAATGAGCCGTCACTTCCGGCGCAGCGTCGCCATCATAATCCGGTCCACGCCAGTCGCGTCTTTCTGCTCCAGGGCGACCAGAACCTCTCCGTTCACCGGGTTGCCGGTTGCACTATCGAGTACTTTACCGTTGATGGAAGTGGAGGTGGCGCTGACTTCTCCGGCATGGAGAACCGGCTTCAACCGATATTGGCCGTTGCCCTCCTGCACGATGGATGCACACGTGTTGAAGTCAATATCCAGATCCTTGGTTTGACCAGCCGCGATCGTGAAACCGCCTGAAGCGATCTGGCCCGAAGGAATCTTCAATCCCGTCTTCGATTCGCTCGAGAGCAACAAGGTGTGAACACTGTTGTCCGCTGACAAAACGACGCAGTTGGTGGAGTTGCCACAGGCATTGTTGGCAACGGTAGCGCTATTGTCCGCCAGGATCAAACGGATCTGTTGATAAGTCTCCCGCCTGCAGCTGCTGCGCATCGCCAAGCGTAGCCAGAAAGCACTGATTATTTGCCTGCCCCAGCAGGTCGACTTGTTTGGGCTGAGAAGAGAGGCTGGGTGTGAGATCTGTCCAACCGCTGTCTCCGTCTCCGGCAGTTGAGCTGATGTTAGCTTGGACATCGGTGATGGTGACAAAGACGTGCGCGAATGGACCCGTGGGACCGCGCAGGTTGCCGGGTCGCTTATCATCACACTTGCGGATGCCATCGCAGGAGCGGCGGGAGTTGAGGATCCGCTACCGCCGCTACTACACGCTGCCATCAATATGCCCGCCAGCACCAACCCTGATATTGCAGAAGATTGCCCAATGCGGTGCTCTGTACTTCGTGTTGCCCTGTTTAGCTGTCATGCGTCTTCTCCCAGAGGTCTCTCCCCAGGCAGCGCAGAGAACGAAAACAGAAAGTACAGCCATCGGCAATGAGGTATGCTCACGACGTGCTCAGTAGGCCTTAGTCTCTTTGGGACTTTGGCGATGACCGCAAGCCGACGTTCACCGGTGGCTAGTCATGCCCGTGCCCATGGCCGTGATCGTGATCTTCATGGCCCCAGTGACCTTCGTCGTACCGCCATCCTTCCCGATAGTGGTCGTAATGTGGATGGGACCAGTGCGCCCGGGATAGGGAGGTGGCTCGTAGCGTCCGGCAACCCAACGATAGTGGTGACCCTGCGGCGCCCAGAAGCCCCCCACCCAGACCATCCCTACGGCGGGTGGTGGAGGCGGAGGAGGCTCATAAGGTATCGGTGGCGGAGTAATGCCCACATAGACCGAAACCTGAGCCGGTGCGGAAGCCGTGAGGGCCATCCCAAGAAGAAGCCCGACCAGCCAGCCGTTTTTCATGCCTGTCCCCGTCTCGATGTGGAACCGTGCGCGACGCGGGAATAGCCGTGCCGGTTAACCACTTCTACTGCGGAAGTTACAGACGCAGCGCCAATAGCCCAATGGCGCTTCAGTGGGATAGCCGATAACCACTTCACGCAACGGACTTAGAAGAGCATGACTGCCAGGCGATAGGTGGTGAAGCCCGGCGCCCTCATTACCCGTGTTGCAGGCGCCCACGGCCGCGCTGTGGAATCTTCTGCTGGAGATTTGCTCCTCGAGCACCTCGGGAAGCCGGCTCAGGTCTGAACCCTGCCAGCGCATGATGAACTTCGGCCGTGCCCTCCTGCTGCGCCGTGATCCATGGCGCATGTTTGCCGTGCGGCGCTCACGTCGCCCGCAGGGCGCAGGCCGCGCTGCGCTCAGTAACTGCTCTATCTGGCGTTCAATCTGCGAGGAGCCCATCGCTGCCACCCCGGCGGTAGAAATCTTCCACCGCCCAGAGATTGCCGCCTTGTCGAACCAGGCCCACCCCGACCTCGTTCAGCCGGGCGTCCAGAATATTTCTCCGATGAGGCGGCGAGTGCATCCACTCTGTCTCCAATGCGCCGGGTGTCGGTGCGACCGCCAGATTTTCCGCAACCACGCGAAAGTGCGCGCCGTCGCGTGCGACGCGCGTCTCCAGGGCGGATTCCCCGCATATTGGTGCGACAGGGCGCCCTGCCGCACCATCAGCTCCGCGTGGCTTTGCGCAGCCCGGGCCAGGGCGGGATCCCACTTGAGCGGTCCGAGACCGTGCTGGGCGCGATCTTCGTTCGTCGCCTGCATCAACTGCCTTGCATCGATCGATTGTGCGTGAACGCTGCTAACGGCGCCGGTAGTCCACGCCGCGCTAAGCAAGCACAACCCAATGAGCTTCTTCATATCCCGGTCTCCTCGCGGTCTATTGAAGCGCGAACTGGCGCTAGTGTCCGCTCCCACGAAAGATGTAAGGATTGAAGATAGCCTGGCGGTGGGGAGTTGCTTTAGGAGCCGCCGGTGCGCACAAAAATCACGGACTGAGCGTCTGTATAGATGACTTCCAGTTTCCCAGCAAGGGTAAGACGCGGACCATGGGGGATTGCTACGCCAATAAACAAAAATCGACTTTGTATTTGTCCAGCAAGGTTTTAGGGTCACTCTGCAGTGTCGCCCAATTCCCAAAGTCGACTACAGAACACCAGTCCACTCGAATACATCGCCCCCGGCCATCTACAAAGACCGGATGTTCGGGCGCAGCCCAGATCAGATATCCACCGTAGATATACTCGTTCAGCATCCTCCCGGAAAGGTGGTGGGAATTGATGAATTCGACTGCCCGACGGGGCTGCCTTCTTCCACTTGCTCGGTAGAGCGATCGCGGCTTGGGAAACGCCCAAAAACAGACCAGAAGAGAGGCCGCGATCAACACGGCGTTCGCGCCCCGGCGATCCTCTTGGCATCGTACCCATCCCACGCGGTTGAAAGCAGCCGGACAGAAATGGGTGCGGCCAATATGCCAAATACGAACGATCATCCGCCGATGAGACGCGGCAGCCAAGATGCCCATAGCCAATAGAAGCAATTCATGCCAGAACAACTCTGACCGGCGAACGAGCGTTAAGAGAAAGATGCCCCCGAGCAGTCCCAGCAAGCCAAGGCCCGCGCGGGTCACTCAACGGCAGCGGCATCCACTCCTCCACCTGGCTCAGCTGGAGCGGTTGGTGCAGCATCACATTCAAGGGATACAAGACCTGCTTGAGGCCCACTGGATTCAGCAACAACGCGCCGGCCGACAGCACCAGCGCCAAAGCCAGCATTTGACGCTGCCGCAGAATCCCATGACGGGTTGCGACCAGCCCGCCCATCTCGAAAATCGAAGAGAGAACTAAAGAAGAAATACCCAGCCACGACAAGCCCAAGAAAAAAGGACCCATGGCAGTTCACCCAGAACGCAAACAGCGGCGGCAGGCAGAAAGAACCATCGGGGATCCCGTGTACGGCCTAGATGTATCAGCAGCAATTCAACGATTAGAAAAAGATAGCCGACCATCTGCGGTCGAATGGCAAAGCCGGCGGTCGCAAAAAGCCAGATGACCAAAGCCTCCAAAAAGCCCACTTTCGCATTTCCCGAGTAGAGTCGAGCAAAGAGCATAGCCGGCGATCAACAGGGCCGCAGTAAATAAGCACAGCCAGAGCATCAGGCCCGCTATATCCGCCGAATCGATAGGCGCCATGTAGATCAGCGCCTGCGCGAGCCACTCGTGCGGAATCCGAGGCATGGTGATGGGTGGTATAGGAAAAAATGATCGGCCAGCGGAATCGTATGTGTGGTCCAGATGATCTGGCCGGTCCTAAGGTGCCACCACATATCCGGGTCATCGAAGCGCGACCGGACACGTCAGCACAGCCAGCACCAGAGCAGGCCGGCCAGGGCGGCGGGAAACGAGAACACGTATAGCCAGAGAGCGGGTCGAGATTGGCCGGACTTGGGCGCCACAACCGGGCGCTAGTGCTCACGCCGTGCCCATCTCCGTGAGGATCGGGTCATCTGGGAATGGCTCGTCGATCAGCTCCTGCGCCGCCGGCGAGGCTACCCTCGGCGAGCCGGATCAGCCGATGCAGATAAGCACGGGAGATGTTTAGGCTTCGCGCGGCCAGGGTCTTATTCCCGTGGTGCTCGCGCACCGCTCGGCGGCCAGCTTGACCTTGAAATCGCGAATCTGGCGCTCGAAGGAACTGGCAGCATGCACATCGGCGATGCTGACCACATTTTCTTCCTGGATATTCCGCGGCAGGTCTTCCACCCGAATGCACGAGTCGCTGGCAACAATAATTGCCCGCTGGATTATATTCTCCAACTCGCGCACATTGCCCGGCCAGGAGTAGCTCTGCAGCAGCGCCATCGCCGCCTGATCGATGTACTCCATCGGCTTTTCGTACGTCTCTGAGTATTGCTGTAGAAAATGCATCGCGATCGTCGGAATATCTTCCGCGTGCTCCTGAAGAGACGGAGCATCAATTCGCATCACATTGATGCGGTAATAAAGGTCCTGGCGAAACTTGCCTTGCTGCACCATCTCCCCCAGGTCCTGATGGGTGGCGAAAATGATACGTGCGCGCAACGGGATAAGCCGGTTACTTCCCAGCCGGCTGAATTCGCGTTGCTGCAGAACGCGCAACAGCTTGACTTGCGTGCTCAGAGTGATCTCGCCGACCTCGTCCAAAAACAGCGTACCGTCGCCCGCTTGTTCCAGATAACCCTCCCGCGACCCCACAGTCCCGGTGAACGCGCCTTTCTCGTGGCCGAACAACTCAGATTCGATCAGCGTTTCAGGGATGGCGCCGCAGGAGACAGCCACGAACGGTCGATCGGAACGCGAGCCCAAATTGTGGATGGCTTGAGCAATCAGTTCCTTGCCCGTACCGCTTTCTCCAACAATCAGCACCGATGCATTGAGACTGGCGACGCGGTGCACCAGCTCATACACCTGCTGCATGGGTGAGCTGCATCCGATCATCTGGTCGCAGCCGTTGCTTGCCTCTGCTAGCTGCTGTTCCACACTGCTGAAGCTTTCGTTTCAGCGATACATTCTCATATGCTCGCTGCATCATTGTTTTTAAATCGCGTACCGAGGGCGGTTTGCGGCAGTAGCCATGTGCTCCCAGCCGGACGAGTTCTACTGCGGTCGCACGCAGTGCGTCATCGACCATCACCACGGACGCAGATTCAGATGCTGCGATTTGCCGCGCGCACTCGATCCGCTTTTCTAATGAGTTGTGATTGGAGTCCAGATCCAGGATGACAACATCGCACCCTTCAGTCCGAAGCATGCGCAGGATCCCCGCCTCATCCGATTCCACCAGAACTTTAAATCCATTGCCTAAAGCGGAAGAAAGTATCGACTGGAGCTTTCGATCTTCAGAATAGAGTCCGATGCGGATCATATATGTTGACGTTCCCTCAAAGTTCTCCAACTCAACAGGCAGTGGACGTGTGCGGGAGCGAGCGATCCATCGACCCTGAAATTCACCTTGGGGGAAAAGGTTGTGTGGAAAAAAGCGGTTTTTTGTTAAATGACTGCTAACGAATAGCTGATCCAACTAGAGAATGTCGAGGGAACTCTGGTAATCGTTTTAGTAAGCTGGTGGCGAACTGGTAACCAGTTTTTTTAGGTTTGTTTACCAAGTGGACATACGGGCCAATTGGCCTCAGAACCGGTTTCGTATCGTATCGCTACTTAGTGGAATCTCGTTGCATTTGGCTGCGGACCTTCCTGTTTCCCCCATACGGTTGGTTCTAGGCACTGGTTGCGCGAACTCATAGCGTGGAAGCATTGTTGCCGGCCTCGCGGACTACCCTGTGCTGGCGAAATGCTCCTTGCAATCAACGAAGTAAGCATTGTGCACCGGGATGCAAGGTCTTTGTCATCGGTTCCGGTCCTGTCCTGCCGCCGCGGCTCCCACCAGCCCACGCTTCCGGCAAATGGGGTGTATATGTGCCGCTTCACTCCGGAAGCCCGCTGTAAACAGCAGTGGACACTATCTCGAGGGAAAACAGGCTAAAGCTCTGAATTCGTGCATTTCCGGCACCTTTGCTGCTTTGGACGGCGAATTGCTCTTGCACCACCGTACCTTGCCCAAAAGAGCGAAAGGAGCCGGTCATGCACTCGATAGCTTTATGGCCAACGCTCATGGTCGTCGCCGTTGCGACATTCACCGATCTGCGTAGCCGGCGTATCCCCAATTGGCTCGTGTTTCCTTTCCTGCTTGCAGGGATCGTAGTCTCCGGGGCGCTCCACGGCTGGTCTGGCATCGGGCAAAGCCTTGAAGGCATAGCGCTGGGCGGGCTGCTTTTCGGCGTTCTCTGTTGGATGGGCGGCATGGGCATGGGCGATGTGAAACTCTGTGCCGCGATCGGAGCCTGGATCGGGCCTTCGCAGTTGCTGCTTGCCCTGGTCATCACGGGAATCGCCGGGGGCATTATGGCGCTTGGCTGGGCTGCTCGCCGGCGGATTTCTCGGCGAGTTGTTCCGGGGCACGGGCGACCT
Source organism: uncultured Acidobacteriaceae bacterium (assembly GCA_963834205.1). Classification (GTDB taxonomy): domain Bacteria; phylum Acidobacteriota; class Terriglobia; order Terriglobales; family Acidobacteriaceae; genus PALSA-350. Next base: position 9,596 of record CAWIBI010000071.1, read on the forward strand.
GATTCTGGGTTTTGGCAAGCGGGGCTTGCGTCCTCATCCGGAACTGGTTCTCACCAATCCGCTGACCCGCAAGATGCCCTACGCTCCCGCAATTGCGATCGGTACCATTTTCTCCTTTTTTGCTCGTTGAGGACTGAAACAGAAACCATGGAGAGTTCACCGACAACATGTCTAACTCAGTTCAATCGGCCACGAAGTTAAGAAACGCAGAAGGGCGTGAATTACTGATGTCGACTTTTACCCACGATCCCGACGCACTTGGCTCCAAGGTATTATCTGTTGCCTTGATCGGGCCACAGGAGCAGCGCCGCAAAGCAGTGGCCAGTGCTCTTGCCGGTTCGCAAGCAAGCGTCACGCGCGAGTTCACCTCCTATCCAGGGTTCGACGACGTGCCGCGCATCCTGGATCCCGGGTATGACGTCATCATCGTCGAGCTGGATTCAGATCCCGAGCAGGCTCTGGACCTGGTGGAGCATATTTGCGGCACTAGCTCCGTAACCGTGATGGTCTATTCAGCCAGCACCGACTCCGAGCTGCTGGTGCGCTGCATGCGCGCTGGGGCGCGCGAATTTCTCACTCAGCCCATCGCCCCCAACACCATTGCGGAGGCGTTGGTGCGCGCCTCGGTACGGCGCCCGGCAGCCAAGCCGGCGAAGAAGGTGGGCGGCAAGTTGATGGTATTTCTCGGCGCCAAAGGCGGCTCCGGCGTCACCACGATTGCCAGCAACTTTGCCTTGGCACTAGCTAAGGAGTCTGGCCGAAGCACGGTGCTGGTCGACCTCGACCTTCCCTTTGGAGATGCGGCTCTCGAGCTCGGAATCAGCCCCGAGTTTTCAACCGCCAATGCCCTGCAGAACTCCGAGCGTCTGGATTCCAACTTCCTCACGAAGCTGTTGATCAAACACAGCTCGGGGCTCTCCGTGCTGGCGGCGCCTGACAGATATACGTCGGTGCAGGCTTCCGACGAAGCGGTGGAAAAACTATTGGCCGTCGCCCGGCAGGACTTCGAGTATGTGGTGGTCGATGCTGGGTCGAACCTGGGCGCCGGCTGCAAGATGCTCCTCGATGCGGCATCTGTGGTTTACCTGGTAACTCAGGTCAGCATCCCGGAACTGCGCAACGGAAACCGCCTGATCTCTGAGTTCTTTAACTCCGGTCGCGCGCTCGAAGTGGTGGTCAATCGATTCACTCCCCGTTCCCTAAGCATCGACGAGGATCACATTCAGAAAGCCCTGACCAAACCAATTAACTGGAAAATTCCCAATGATTATCAGGCGGCCCGGCGCGCACAGGACACAGCAACGCCTCTCGCGCTGGAAGATTCGCCCATCTCCCGGGTGATCAGGCAAATGGCTAGAAAAGCATGCAATTTGTCCCCCACCCGGGACAAGAGGAAGCGGTTCAGCTTGTTCGCGTAAGGGTAGATAGCGAGTTTTCGCAATGAGCGAAATGGATGGTAAAGAGTGGAACAACTGAGTCTTGAGCAGTTCAAATCGGAAATACACCGGACCCTGATCTCCAAGCTGGATCTGGAGAAGCTGTCGCGCGTCAACTCCGGCCAGGCGCGGCAGGCGGTCTCCACCATGGTCAACGAGATCATCCGCGACCAGAGGGTGCCGCTCAGCTTTAACGAGCAGGAGAAGATTCAGGACGATCTGCTCGATGAGGTCTTCGGTCTTGGTCCGCTGGAACCGCTGCTCCGCGATCCCAACATCTCCGACATACTGGTCAACAGCAAGGACAAGGTATTCATCGAACGCGGCGGTCTGCTGCTGAAGACGGATACGGTGTTTCGCGACGATCGCCATCTGCTGCAGATCATCGACCGCATCGTCTCGCGCGTCGGCCGCCGGGTGGATGAGTCCTCGCCCATGGTCGATGCGCGCCTGCCCGACGGCTCGCGCGTCAACGCCATCATTCCGCCGCTGGCGCTCGACGGCCCTACGCTCTCCATCCGCCGCTTCGGCACCGGCCCGCTGGCGGCCAATCAGCTGGTCGCAGTTGAAGAGCATCTCGCCGGAGATGATGGAGATGCTGGCGGCGGCGGTGCGGGCGCGCATCAGCATCGTGATCTCCGGCGGCACCGGCGCCGGCAAGACGACATTTCTGAACATCCTGTCGCAATACATTCCCCAGGGCGAGCGCCTGGTCACCATCGAAGACGCCGCCGAATTGCGGCTCGCGCAGGAAAACATCGTGCGCCTGGAAACCCGGCCGCCCAACATCGAAGGCAAGGGAGCCATCCGCCAGCGGCAATTGCTCATCAACAGCCTGCGTATGCGCCCCGACCGCATCATCATCGGCGAAGTGCGCGGCGAAGAGGCGTTCGACATGCTCCAGGCCATGAACACCGGCCACGAAGGCTCCATGACCACGATTCACGCCAACACTCCCCGCGACGCCTTGTCCAGGCTTCGAATCGATGGTTGCCATGACCAATCTGAATATCCCGGAAAGAACGGTGCGCCAGCAGATGGCCTCCGCCATCACCATCGTGGTTCAGGTCTCCCGCATGAGCGACGGCAGCCGCAAGGTGGTCAGCATCTCCGAGATCACCGGCATGGAAGAGAACGTCATCAGCATGCAGGAGATCTTCAGTTTCGAAAAGAAGGGAATCGGGCCCGACGGCAGGGTGGTCGGCGCGTTCCGGCCCACCGGCATCCGGCCCAAGTTCCTCGAACGGCTGCGCGTCGGAGGCATCTTCCTGCCCCCGAGCCTGTTCGAGCAGACGCTGGAAGTGAACTGAAGAGGGAAAGGAGAGAAGCGTATGTTGCTACTGTTAGCGCTCGTATTTGTTAGGCATCTTCTCGGTGGTCGCGCTGCTCCTGATCGCGAGCGGAACCGGCGCCTCGCAGCGGACCAAGCAGACCCTGGCGCTGCTCGGTGTCGGCGCTGGCCGTAGGCACGCGGGAGACTGGACGATCAGATCGTCGACATCCGCAAGCAGGAATTGCTCAGCGCGGTTCCCTGGATCAACCGTTGGCTGCTGAAGATCGAGCTTGCTCCGCGCTTGCGCAGTTCCTCTACCAGGCCAACGTGAAGTGGACCGCCGGCGGCCTGCTGCTCATGTCCGTGGCCTGCTTTGTCATTCCTGCCTACCTGGTTTATCTGCGCACCGGAGCCGTTCCCTTTGCTCTGTTGATCGGGCTGCTGCTCGGCGCCGCGCCGTTTGTTTACGTGCTCCACAAGCGCCGCAAGCGCTTCAATAAGTTCGAAGAGGAGTTGCCGGAGGCGCTCAATTTGATGGTGAGCGCGCTGCGCGCCGGCCACAGTCTTGTCGCTGCCCTGGGCCTGGTGGGCGTGAATCGCCCGAGCCCATCGGCGGTGAGTTCAAAATCTGCTGCGACGAACAGAACTACGGCCTGGAACTGAGGACGGCCATGGACAACCTGGTCACCCGGGTTCCGCTGCAGGACGTGAGAATCGTCACCACGGCGATTCTGATTCAAAAGGAGAGCGGAGGAAATCTCGCCGAGGTGCTCGACAAGACCGCGTATGTGATCCGGGAAAGATTCCGCCTGAAGCGGCAGGTCCGTATCCACACCGCGCAGGGGCGCTTGACCGGATGGATTCTCTCCTTTCTCCCCGTCGTGCTCGGAATCGCCTTGTATATCGTCAACCCCGACACATGAGCCTGCTGTGGAAGCGTGAGATTGGCGTCAAGCTTCTCTACGCGGCCGGCGGTCATGACGATCACAGGCGCTTTGATTATTCGCAAAATCGTACAACATGGACGTTTGAAGGGTAAGTTATGGGATTTGCAGTCTTTACATTTTTCGTTATCTTCCTGTTGATTGCCAGCGGCGGCCTGCTCCTTTTCTATCGGGAGGCAATGCTGCAGCGCATCTCTGCCGTAGTGACGCCGCGCGCCAAGCAAGCAGGCGGCCTGTACGGCAGGCTCCAGAGACGTGTCTCCGTCGGCGGCGTGGTGCAGCAGTTCCAACGCGTCCTGCCCCGGAGCCAGGCGGAGGTTTCGGTCGCCCAGCAGCGTCTGATCCGCGCCGGCTATCGCAACGACTCAACGGTGAACGTCTTTTATGGCGCCAAGGTGCTGGTTCCCCTCGCTCTGTTTCTGCTGGTCATGGTTAGCGGCCTCGCGAGTTACAACCCGTTCTTTGTCTATGCCCTGGCCCTGGGCTGGGATTTCTGGCGCCGGATTTTTGGCTGGGGAGAAAGATCGCCAAACGGCAGGCGAGTATTCGGCGCGGCTTGCCGGATGTGCTCGATCTGCTGGTGATCTGCATGGAGGCAGGCCAGAGCCTGGACCAGGCGACGGCGCGCACCGCCAAGAACTGAGCGGGCGCAGCCGGAAATCAGCGATGAATTGGGGATCGTCGTGCTGGAACAGCGCGCCGGGCGTGCCCGGGCCGACGCATGGAAGCATTTGCCGAGCGAACTGCTGTCGATAGCGTGCGCAATCTGGTCTCTGTGCTGGTTCAAGCGGAACAGTTTGGAACCAGCGTTGCCAAGACCCTGCGCATTCATTCCGACACCTTACGCACGCAGCGTCGTCAAAAAGTGGAGGAGCAAGCGGCCAAGACCACCGTCAAGCTGGTCTTCCCGCTGGTCTTTTTTATCTTTCCCTCCATCTTTCTGGTGACTCTCGGGCCCTGCCGCCATCATCATTCAGGAATCTTTTAAAACTTTCGGACATTGAGAGAAAGGAGAATAACGTGGACAGCATAACCATCATCCGGGTAGTTTCCGGCGATCCTTGTTGTTGTTGTATTGATGATATTGATTCAGCGCCGCCGGACGCGAGTTCGCTAACGCTGCGTCACCGTAGCCGAGAAGAAACCCCCACCTGTTGGCTGCGGAGAAAGTCGGACGAAGGGCACGGCTTTAGCCGTGCCGCACTGGGCTGGAGCTGATGAGGGCTTTAGCCCCTGAGGTACGTCTTTCTCCTGAAGGGTACGGACTTTTTAACCGTATCTAAAACGAGCAGGATCAAAAACTCGAGTTCTTTGAGACGTCGCATTAAGAGTGGGATGGAGGATTTCTCTCAATTCCGGGGCCAAGCCGGAAACAGACATTGCAAGCGTGGTTTGGCTCTCATAAATGAATCGAGAGCGTAAGGTGTGCCCGGTTGCGGGCACACGCCAAAAACGAAGGGGTTACATGGAACGACCGACGTACTGCGTATACAACCTCACGCGCGAATGTTTTCTCAATCTGGGTGTAACCCTCGCAGATACCTCTTTCGCGCGTCTCAAGGGGTTGATCGGACGGCTCAGATTGAGATCGAGCGAGGGTCTTTGGGTCGTACCTTCGAGCGGTATTCATACCCTCGGGGTGCTCTTCCCGCTAGATCTGATCTACCTGGACGAGAGTCATCAGGTCATCCACGTGATCGAGTATTTTCCGACATTCCGTATCGCGCCGCTAAAGATAAAGGCAGCGAGTGTACTGGAGTTACCTCCCCACACAATCTATTCGTCGCAGACACAGTCTGGAGATTTGCTGGTGATTTGCCCGGCCGAGGAGATGGAGAGCCGGTTGAGCGCCGCACTCGCTGTCCCTTCTGAAGGCCAAGAGCGAAGAGCCGGACCGCAAGGTGGCAAACGGATAAGGGGACGTGATGAAGAACTGGTTCGAGGAACTCATGTCACAACATCGGCGCAGGGCTCAGCGGCATATAGAGCCCCGGCTGGTTGCTTTTTACTGGGATGGCGCCGTTCCGCAACCACGCTACATTCGGGACGTGAGTAACACGGGCTTTTATCTGTTGACCGATCAACGGTGGTATCCGGGCACTTTGATCACCATGACCCTGCAAAGGACAGAAAAGTCCGACGACGGGTCAAAGAGTTCCGTCGCGGTCCAGGCGAAGGTGATTCGGTTGGGCGAAGATGGCGTTGCTGTGGCTTTTGTATTTCCAAAGCCAGAGGATGCGCATCGGGTTACAAGTATCGTCGCCGGTGGGGTTGGGTTGGCGGATAAAAAGACACTGGATCTTTTCCTGCAGCCCCTGTGGGTTAACCGCCCGATCGGGCCTGGGGGTGGATCCTTCTGAGAACGATTCCGGAGCCGGGGCCACGCAGCAAGCAGTGCGCCGTGGGGTTAGCTGGGTAAACTCCACCGCGCCATGGAGGAAATTGTGAAGATACTACATGACGAGAGCGGACAGACGCTGATTTTTGTAGCTCTAAGTATGACCTTTATCCTTGGCGTTGTGGGAATGGCCACTGACGTCGGGACGCTGTTACATGACAGAAGGAATCTGCAAATTGCAGCCGACAGCGCCGCCATCGCAGGGGCCGTGGAGGAAAACATTAACCCTGCAGCTGCCAATGTGCAAGCCGCGGGCCAGAGCGCGGCGACCCAAAACGGCATAACCAATGGATCCAATGGAGCGGTAGTCACGATCAACACTCCGCCGGCCAGCGGGCCTCATGCGGGGGCCGCGGGTTATGTCGAAGCCATTGTTACGCAAACCGAGCCGGTGTTTTTTATGAAGCTGTTCAGCTTTACCTCGATGAACGTGGCCGCCCGGGCGGTTGCCTTTAACGGAGCGAAGAACCAAGGCTGCATGCTGGCATTAAATCCAACAGCCTCGGATACGATCCACCTGCAAGGGTCCTTTGATGTCTCGGCGCCTGCTTGCTCGGTCATCGACGACTCGAACGCCTCCGACGCCCTGGTCTTCACCGGAGGCGGTGGCACACTCACAGCGGGGGCGGTCGGAGTCGTGGGTGGCGCCACCGGTGCAACCGGGGACAGCACCCCAGCCCCGGTCACGGGAATCGCCCCAGAGAGCGACCCGCTTGCCGGCCTTCCCGCGCCTACCTATAACGCCGCCTCCTGCACCGCTCCCCCAACCGGCACAACCTGGGGTCCGGCCACCGCGGGGGGCACGGTCTGTTACAGCGGAGATATCAAGGTCCTGAACGCCGTGAACATGAGCGCCGGTACCTACGTATTCCCTGGAACTCTTGATTTCACCGGAGGGGGCAGCTTGACGGGAACCGGCGTCACCTTATACTTTCCCGCCCCCAACGGCACCCTGGGCGGCAGCGGCAATGGGAATACGACGCTGAACCTTACCGCTCCCACCAGCGGCACTTATAACGGCATCCTGATTTACCAGGACCCGACTGACACCAATACGGGAGAATTCAACGGAACGCCCATCACCAATCTTACCGGGATCATCTATATGCCCGACGCTGAGCTGGAAATAAGCGGAAATACCACCGTGAACCTCGACACCGATCTAATCGTCGGCTCCTTGTATGACAAGGGAAATGCGACGATTAACATAACCGACTACAGCCAGACAGTAACCAACTCCCCGCTCAAATCCGTGGCCTTGGTGGAGTAAAAAAATGACAAACATAATTGATAACGCTTGCTTCCTCCATGACAACCCCATCGCAATTCCATGCGCGCTTGTCCCCCGCCCGTCTACGTGGCGACTCCGGGCAGAGTTTAGTGGAACTCGCGCTTACCTTGCCGCTACTCCTACTTATCCTGCTGGGAGCGGCCGAGTTTGCGCGCTTCGCGTGGGCCAGCATCGAAACTACCAACGCAGCGCGCGCCGGCGTCCAATATGGCGCTCAGAGTCACGTCACCGCTGCCGACATCGCCGGGATGCAGGCTGCCGCTCTCAACGACGGAGTCAATCTAACCGGCTTGACGGCGACGCCCACTTCCACCTGCGCCTGCTCCACCGCAGCGTCTACCACGATCCTGTGCTCAACCGCCATCAGCAGCGGCAGCTGCGCCTCCCCGGCCGTCGTTCTCGTATACGTGCAGGTGACGACATCGTCTACGGTCAAGCCGCTTTACCACTGGCCTGGGATGCCGACGACATTTACTGCGAATGGCTCTGCTGTCATGGAGGTTGAGCAGTGACTCCGCCGATTCGACGCCGTCAGCTTCGCCCGGCGGCGGGGCGAAGCGAACCTGGCATGCGTGACGAGCGGGGCTCCACCATCGTCGAGTTCGCGGTGGGGGCCTCCGTTTTGTTGATGGTGGTGTTCGGTATAATCCTCATGGCTCTGGCCCTGTATACCTACAATGTGGTCTCCGAATCGGCGCGGGAAGCAACCCGCTATGCCGTCGTTCGGGGTTCCGCATGCACCAGCTTTGGGACGGCGTGCCCGGCCACGGCTGCAAACATCCAGACTTATGTGCAGAGTATCGGCTTTCCCGGAATCAATGCTAATAACTTGACGGCCACCACTGCATGGTCCGTCTACCCCGCGGGAGGAACCTGTACGCCGTCGGCTTCATGCAACAATCCGGGAAACCAGGTCCAGGTGACGGTAAGCTATCCGTTCCTGCTGGCCATTCCCTTCGTGCCGCGTCGGACGCTTAGCATGTCCAGCACCTCTGAAATGGTGATTTCGCAATGAGGTTTTCAGTCTGGAAGAGTGATGGATGGAGCCAGGTATGTAGAAAGTGAATCCGGGGATGAGTTGGTTGGCGAGAATGTTGTTTCACGAACATCGGAAAACCGAGCGTCAGAGAGCGCCCCAGTTGGCCGCCTATTACTGGAACGGCGCCAACGCGGTGCCGCATAGCGTGCGGGATATCAGTTCTACCGGGGCTTACATCGTAACCGAAGAGCGCTGGCATTTAGGCACGATCCTGATGGTGACACTGCAAAGTACGGACGAATATATAGATGCCCGGCCGCCGCCTCTCGATCTCCGTCCAGTCAAAGGTCGTTCGCTCGGGAATCGATGGCGTGGGCGTCACGTTCCTCTTTCCCAACAAGGAGAGTGCTTTCGCCCATGGGGCTGATCGGAAGGCCTTTATAGCGTTTTCACAGTCGGTAGGTCAGGGTTCGCGTAGGTCAGGGTTATAACCCTGACATCAACCAAAGCGTGACGAGGCGCTTTACAAGCTGCGGAAAACTCTCTGCACCACTGCCATCGTTCTGAAGGGTACGGCCTTCAGGCCGTACGCAAATGCTATGCAATGAACTCGGCTTCAGCCGCTGAGGGGAATTCCGCGGCCTGTTCAGCCATGCCACACGGGGCTGGGGCTGATGAGGGCCTTTCCTTGAGTCAGTCTTCGCAGTCCTATTGAGCTTCCGAAGGAAATGAGCTTCGACAGAGTGGTCATGGGCCTGCGGCCCACCCGAGCTGAAGAAAATGAGCTGTGAAGGGGACGGCCTTCAGGCCGTCCATAAGTGATTGCAAACCTGTCCGGCTTTAGCCACTGAGGGAGCGCTTTTAGCTCCTCTTCCGCCCTTTTCGGTTCTCATGCACGCACTGTGTCAGCCCCTGAGCTATTTCTATTCCGCCGAATCTGCCGGGATAATCAGCAGCACCTCGACCGCAGTCAATAATCCGTTCTGCATGGCGGCCCTGAATTGCCACTGCTCAAGCGCGCCGAGCACGAACTTGCTCTGTGAAAAGCCGACAGGAAACACAATGGCAAGTTTTTCAAATCGTCCCGAGGTGTTGACGAACCCATGGACCATAATGGCATCACCGTTTAGATCCCCAGGCGCCAGCCCGGGGCGCTCCATAACATAAGGCCAGGGCGCGTCAATCCGCGCCGTAGTCCCATTGTCTGCGGCCTGCGGCAGCGAGTACTGAAGAATCCAGCTCTTGGCTGAACCGACGTGCAGGTAAACCGTGTACGCCATCCTGCTGCCCCATAGTCCAACTGTCTCCGGGTACTCCTCTGCCATCGACGATCCTACGACCACTACGCCGAACTTACCGTCCTTCGGCATGACGATGCGGGTGACTGTGGGTTGATCGCCAGAACCGGCGTCAGCTGCCTGGCTGGCGCCCGTGTCACGCCCATCTTTCACGCCATCCTGTCCGCCGGCGCGGTCTGCGCCGGCACCTTGCCCGGCCTGATTCCCGGAGTCTCTCCTGCCCCGATCCCATTTTGCTTGCTGGCCGTGTTGCCGTTCCCCTCCTGGGATGCGTTGACTTCGCGCGCCGGCGCCATCGCATCGGAGGCGCCTACCGCCGCAGTCTCATTGACCATTGGCAAAGCGATGGTTCCCCGCTCCAGACGAAGATCGGAGAGCGACAATACTCTGGCCGGTACCGGTGGTCCGAGCGGCTTCGAGGCCGTTTCTGGAACCTGCTTTACCAGCTCGGGTCCGCGTACGACGACAGGCGAGGTCGTGCTGGGAAGAGGTAAAGGTGTATCTGTAACAAAGGCGCTTGCGGAAATCTTGAGGTCCGCCAGCTTCAACTCGTGATTGGGTGGGCTGAGATCGGGCCGTACGTTAGCCACGGTCTTCTCTTGCGGTGGAGGGAGAACGATCTGCCTGGCCGTGTTGCTTTCCGGCGACCACATCAGTATGAGTGGAATTGGAGTTTCTTGCGGGAGCAGCAGGTTGGGCGGAAGGTCCGGCTGCACCAGCGTTTGCGGCGCGGGAATCCGATCCTTGGGCTGCTGGGGGAGGGAAGGCGCTGAGGGCTGGCCTCCGGAAGCAAGTTCGCTCGTCGCGCCTTGGGGGGCTTGTGTGCTGCGGTGTTCGACCGGCCGACGTATCTGTGGTTCGGGCCGCCACAGACTGAGCAGGCGAACTGTGTACCGTTGGACGATCGCCTCATCCTCAACCCTGATCCTGTGCTTGAGGTTGAGATACAGCGATCCCATCACCACCACGTGCACCACCATTGAGACCAGAAATCCGGAAGGCCCCCGGCGAGACGGTGGCGGATCCACAAAAAGCGTAATGATGCGGGACTCCATAACCAGGCAAACTCCCCTTCTTCACTGCGTTAATGCAGTTCCTTACAGTCGTTGTGACACTTAAAGCATTTCTCACCACGAGCTGAGCGCAAATAAAACAAGCGCTCGATTGCACACTGTCGTTGTTTCCCACCCTGGAACCCGACCACGGGGATTCTTAGGATGGGTCCGCCAGCCAGGGCGCCCTGTCGCCATCACAAACCTTTAGAGATCCTGAACCAAGGGTTGCAATTTCGAGGCCAACCGTTGGCGTCGTAAGTCGCTGCAAAATGGCACGCGCGCCGCCCGGAGCGTGCCTCCCCGGCTACACCTGGGGTCGCCGGTGGATACACATGTTCACACTTGGCTCCAGGGGCTGCCATCTAAACCCATGATTCCGCGTCAAACCGGCTCTTTCTTCTTTGGCAGATCAATTGCGAAAGGTCTTAAGGAAGGCCTGACTGGCGGCACCGCCGGTTTGGATGGGTCTCTGAATGAATCGAAGATTGTTCTTTATTCTTGTGAGCGCTTTCGTCATAGCTGCCGCTTGGCAGCTATCTCGTCTATCGCGTGGTCGGCAACCGTTTGGCCGCTGGGGCAGCAGAAAGCTACGCGGGTGATTGTTGCCGTCAACGACGTGAAACTGGGAAGCGTTTTGCGGGATGCCGATCTCTCCACCACCGATATCTCAGGGCCTGTCCCCAAGGGCGCAATTCTCAAACGGCAAGACGCGATCGGCCGCGGCGTCGTCTCCGACCTTTATCAAGGGGAGCCGATTCTTGAGAGCCGGCTGGCTGCCGTCGGCTCGGGCGGCGGCTTGGCTGCGACCATTCGCCAGGGCATGCGCGCCTGCGCGGTCAAAGTGGATGAAGTCGTGGGCGTCGCAGGATTTGTAACCCCGGGAATGCGCGTGGATGTGCTCATCTCGGGCAATCCTCCGGGTCCTGTGAACCCGCCGAGGGAACAAAGGTGAGGACGCTGCTGCAGAACATCGAAGTTCTCTCCGCCGGCACGGATATTCAGAAAGATGCGGAAGGGAAACCTCAGCAAGTGCAGGTAGTCAACCTGTTGGTGACCCCGGACCAGGCGGAGGTCCTGAGCCTGGCCAGCAACCAGACCCACATCCAGCTTGTTTTGCGCAACCCGCTGGATACGCAAACGGCCCAGCCGCCAGGGACTGCCATGGCCGATCTCTTCAACGGATCGGAGTGCCCCAAGCCAAAGCCCGTGGTCCCCGGGCAAAAAGCTTCGCCCCCTCCTCCTCCGCGCGTATCTACCTGGTCGAGGTCTTCACCGGATCGAAGAAGACAGAAGAAAAATTTGCCCCGGGTGAGGCAAAACAAGTGAGAATGAAACCCGGCATCACTATCTTTTGTTTCTGCTGCCTGGTTATTACTCCTTTGCGCGAGAGCCCACCCTCCAGGCCCAAACTCAGCGTCCTGCCTCTCCAGCTTCGTCTCGCCGGCGTCGCCGGTCAGGACTCCTCCAACGAGCTTTTCGTTGCCGTGGATAAGTCCGTGCTGGTCGATGTCGCGCAGCCCCGTCCAGCGCATCGCCGTCGGCCTGGGAGAGTTTGCCGAAGCGACAGCCGTGAGTCCATCCGAGATCCTCGTCAACGGTAAAGCTCCAGGGGAGACGAGTCTGATCGTCTGGGAAGCAGGAGGTGGCCGCCAGTTTTTCAACGTGATCGTCCGCCCCAGCGCGGCCGCAGCCAACGACCGCATGGAAGGCGCTACGCCGCGAGCTCAAAACCGAGCTACCCGAACAGACCGGTGAATGTGACCAGCTTCGAGAACGGACTGATCTTCCTGCGCGGCAACGGTCAAAGATCTCACCAGCTCCGACCGCGCGGTGCAAATTGCCTCTACCGCCGGCAAGGTGGTCAACCTGCTGTACGTCGATGTCCCCACCGCCGACCCGCAGATTCTGTTGAAGGTAAAGTTTTGCCAGCGTCGACCGGACCCTGACCAAGCAGCTCGGCCTGAACATCTTTCAGCACCGGCGCGGCCAACACCATCGGTACCGTCGGTACCGGCCAGTTCCCCTTGCCGACGGTGACGGATCAAGCGGGACAACTGGCCCTATGGCGACTATATCCAATGCGCTGAATCTCTTCTTCTTCCGCCCCGACCTGAATCTTGGCGCCACCATCGAGGCGCTGGAAAGCCAGAGGCTTGGTGGAGGTGCTGGCAGAGCCCAATGTGCTGGCGGCCAACGGGAAGCAGGCGAGCTTTCTCGCCGGCGGAGAATATCCTTACCCGGTGGTGCAGGGAGTATCCGGGGGTGTCGGAGGAGCGGTCACCATTCTATTCAAAGAGTACGGCGTTCGCCTGAACTTCATCCCCACTATCACTCCCCGCGGAACGATCCGTCTCCAGGTCGCCCCCGAAGTCAGCTCGCTGGACTTTACCCAAGCTGTCGAGGTTTCAGGATTCCTGATTCCTTCGATCGATATCCGCAGGGTGAAGACCGAGGTCGAGCTGAGCGAGGGACAGAGCTTTGCCATTGGCGGCCTGCTCGATAATCGTGAAACCAAAACCTTCCAGAAGATCCCCTTCATCGGGGATGTTCCAATCCTCGGCAAGTTATTCCAGTCGATCTCAAAAACACGCAACAACACTGAACTCATGGTCATTGTCACGCCGGAGATCGTCGGCTCCCATACCGGCTGGACAGCCTCTGCCCGCGTTGAAATATCCGGATAAGTTCCTGCCGCCAAATTCCGGCATACCCATGACGACGCCCGGTCCGGACGTAACCGGCATCAAGCCTCCTCGCTCCACCGGCGCCTACCATGCCGGTAGAGAAGTTGATCCAGAGCATGCAGCCTGAGCAGCCGCTAGTCACCGATTCCGGATATAGCACGGGCAGCTATAGTACATCAGCAGGGGCGAGCACCTCTGCGGCGCCTGCTCCCCCTGCGGCGCCTCAATGATGTCTGACACGTATGTGAAAGGTAGGTTTGGGCTTTACAGGCTGCGGAAAAACTCTTGTTTTGTATCAGGGCACGACTTTAGTCGGGCCATAAAGCAATCAGAATTCATAGGCCTTTAGGCCCTGAGCTATCCGCTCGCGCAATAAGAGCGGCAACTGACTCCCCCATTAAGGAAAAACCGTGACGTTCTTGGGCCTGCATATTGGGCATCTGTAGTAATGGCTGTTCTTCTTCACGAATCTGCACACCTGGTCGCGGCTTACCTGGGCGGAGTACAAGTGAAACATGTTGGCCTGAGCTGGAAAGGCCCATACATTATTCGTGAACCGGGTACGCCCGTACAGAACAGTTCATTTCGCTGTCCGGGCCAGGAATTAATTTGGTTCTATGTGTGCTGTGCTGGCATTGGTCGCGGACATTTGCATTCGTGAACGGTTTCCTGGCCGTCATGAATTTGTTGCCGATACGTTCGTCGGATGGTCTGCGTGCTTATCGAATTTGGAGGCAACTGGAGTAATCATGGTCTTACAGAATTGTCTTCCTCGCAGTCTTAGTGCAACGATAACCGGTACACATCGTCAACCTTGGGCCGCTGAACCAACGTACTATGAGTCATAGCGCGACCGAAGCTAAGCGCAGCGCATTTTTTCAAAGAAGGGACTTAAGGCCGCAACTGGATGAACCCGATTCGCTCGATCTTCGACCGCCTCACTCGGCCTCGCAAGGCGAAACCCGATTTTCGTCTCAGGATCTCGAACCTCACCCGCCAATCTGTAGCTTGCCCATTGCGTGGAGGTTGCGGATGACGGCGCGAAGCGTAGGAAGGGTTTGCTGGGACGCCAGGAACTCCGGCGCGGGAGAAGGCTTGTGGATCCGGCCCTGCGAAGCGGTCCACACCTTCGGCATGCAATTCCCCATCGATCTCGTTTACCTGGACCGCAAACTGCGAGTAAAAAAGGTCAGGAGCGGCATGCGTCCGTGGCGGCTCTCGGCCTGTCTCACCGCTCACTCTGTGCTCGAGCTTGCATCGGGCACGATACGCGAAACCCAGACCAAACCGGGCGACAGGATAGAATTTTCCATGTGGCAGCGCTCCCGCCCGATCTCCCGGGAAGAAACATAGGTCTGAGCTGATAGGTCAGGGTTTCGATAGACGGTCACGCGTGAGAAGCACCGGTTTTGGCTTTTGTATCGAGGGCACGGCCTAGACGTCCCGAAAGACTCGACGCGGAGGCTGCATGCAGGCGTTTTAGCTCCTGAGGCACGCTCTTCAATCGTTTCTACCGAAATCATCCTTCGTCGGGAAGGCAACACTGCTGACAACTTAAGGCAAACTCTGTGACTCTTATTAGTCCTGCATTTTGGGCATCGTTATTGGTATCACTTGTTCTTCACGAGTCTGCGCACCTGGTAATGGCCTACCTCGCCGGGGTGCGAGTCAAACATATTGGCCTCAGCTGGAAAGGCCCATACATCGTTCGTGAGCCGGGTACGCCTGTACAGAACACATTCATTTCGCTGGCAGGGCCGGGCATCAATTTAGTTCTATGTGTGCTGTGCTGGCATTTGTCGTGGACGTTCGCACGGGTGAACGGTTTCTTGGCCCTCATGAATTTGTTGCCGCGTACCTTTGTCAGATGGCCTGCGTGTTTACCGGATTTGGAGAGGCCCGAGTGGAGCAACCCGGGTGAGATAAGTTCAGCGCGGCGTAGGTCAAGTGGTGGGTCGGCCTGTGCCCTTACAGTCGGCGTGAGAACTCTGCACTTAGTCCCGTAGAGCCTGCCCTGAGCTTGTCGAACGGCTAAGTCTAAAAGTAGCCCAGGACGCAGTCCTGGGTTAGGAATGCGCCATCGAGCAGTCCCTCACGGGACTGTCCTGCTTACCCAGGACTACGTCCTGGGCTACTTTCAGACTTAGCCGTCCAAATTAGCGGAATGGAGCAATTTGGGCACAGTTACTCGGCTCGGTAACTGAAGATTGCTCGCTTTCTGTCACCGGTGGTATACAATAACGGGGTCTGGACCTCCCCCTAGCTATACACGTAAAAGCTGAGAGAGGCTCCATGAACGACCACCGCTCTGCCTGCGGCGCGCCTGCGCACGATCTTCAGGCGGCTACCGCCAGAAACATCAACCTTGACGCCTTGCGCGGTGTCGCTATCCTCCTGGTGCTCGGAAACCATCTTGGCTATTTCAGCGTGTGGCAACGCATGGGGTGGGCCGGTGTGGATCTTTTCTTCGTACTGAGCGGGTTTCTGATCTCCGGGCTGCTCTTTGACGAGTGGCAGCGCTCCGGCTCGATCGATTTCCGCCGCTTCTACATCCGCCGCGGCTTCAAGATCTATCCGGCGTTCTATTTTCTGCTGCTCATCACCGTCGCCGTGAATTTTGACCGGCCAGGTATCACGTCGTTCCCGGTCACGTGGCGCTCAATCCTGGCCGAGGCGACCTTTACGCAGAATTACTTCCGGGGCATCTGGGGACAAACTTGGTCGCTTGGCGTCGAAGAGCACTTCTATATTCTGCTGCCGGTCGTGCTCTGGCTGATGTACCGCGGCCGGCGCTCCGACGCCGACCCTTTTCGGTGGCTGCCAATGACGTTTATTATCGTGGCCACGCTCGAGATTGTCTTGCGTGTGTTGACTTCGCATAATCTCGCGTCCGCCTCAATCACAGATGTTTCGGCCTATCTATTCCCCACCCATCTTCGTATCGACGCGCTGCTCTTTGGTGTCCTCATCCGCTACTACCGCCAATTCCAGCCGGCGAAGTTTGCCGAGATGGCGCAGAGCAAAGCGGGGATCGCGATGATCAGCTTCGGTGTCCTGATGATCGCGATCATCCCTGGCGCAACCCCGGTCATGCACACCATCGGCTTCAGCGTTGTTCTCTTCGGATGGGGCTTTTTGCTGGCACGGTCTGTGGACGCCCGGCCGAATCGCTATGTCTCCGCGCTCGCGGTGCGCCCGCTGGCGAAGGTCGGCTACTACTCCTATTCGATCTACCTCTGGCATGGGTGGGTGTGTAGCCTGCTGCCTCACGCCACGCTGGTCAGCATGCTTGGCTGCATTGCGGCGGCCATACTGCTGGGCGCCCTGATGGGCAACGTCATCGAGTACCCGGCGCTTGCCGTTCGCGACAGGCTCTTCCCGAAACGCGCAGCGCAAATGCACCCTCAAGCCGCCTAGAACCGTTTGCATCAGGCTTGTCACGATGACAATGACGTCACAACCACCCCAGGGGCCAATCGTGCCCACGTAGTAGGCCCCGGGTTCATGGAGCGCGGAGCCTGTCGACCTCGGGCCTCCAGTTCCTCCATGCGCCGCGGCAGCGCCTCGCGGTCCTCACGTGGCAATGCGATCGTCTGCACGTCTCCACTCTTGTCGCATCTCGTCTCGAGATCGTGGATGTACAGCTGCACTTTTTCCGGCAGCGCGTTGATCTCGTCTGGCGACGGGTAGCATGCTGCCGTCCGCTTTGCGCCGTATGCTCCATGCCTTAGCTCCGTGGCTACCACCCGAATTCTCCGTGGGGTACCCGTGATTTCGTCGCCGAGCCTAATTTGGACAAGTCTGACTTTCAGACGTCCCTTCGGGACTAAGTGCAGAGTTCCCACGCCTTTGCCCCGACAACACCAAGCAAAGGCGAAAAGCCTTGGCTCCCGGGGTATGCTTCAGACGAAACTTTCCCCTCACCTATCCAGATGAAATGGGCCCGCTGCTTTCTCGGTCGGTGTATACGCGGTGCATCTGTTCCGTTCGCGCTGTATACAGCCGTTCACACCGCCACCCGATGTTGCCTCGTAACTCGCTGATTTTAAGCGGCAAACCGGTTAGGCAAAAGTGGCTCTCCGCTTGCGATATAGAGGGCGACCCAGCTGTTGGCTGGGACAATCAACTAACAGGAGAAGAACGCAAATGAACGATAGATTGTTGAAGCTCTCAGTCAAGATTCAGACCATTCTGATGCGCGAAGAAGGTCAGGACCTCATCGAGTATGCGCTGGTAGTTTCTTTGATTGCCTTCGCAGCAGTCGCCACCATGAAGACGCTGGCCACCGATATCAACACGGTCTACACAGCCATCGGCAACGCGCTCACTCGCCGCTGGTTAGGACCGGGCCGGGACACAACGACCACGCCACTTTTCCTTGCCGGGAGAGCCAGCCATACCAGGCGTGCTCTCCCTTGCCAAGGCAAACAGGGACCGGCTAAACCAGTAGAAAGGACTGCAAATGCAGCTAAAATTGTGGATGCTCTACTCCGGGATGCAGCGCCTGATCACGAGGGAAGAAGGTCAGGACCTAATCGAATATGCTTTGGTGGTTTCTTTGATCGCCTTCGCAGCAGTCGCCACCATGCAAACGCTGGCCACCGATATCAACACGGCCTACACTAGCCATCGGCAACGCCCTCACCGCCGCTGGTTAGGGTCAGGCCGGAACACACCTCTGTCCTTGCCGGGAGAGCCAGCCATACCGGGTATGCTCTCCTTGGCCAAGGCAAACAGGTACCGGGCAACTCATATAAACAAGGACGCTCAAACGCGGTGCACTCGAGAGCGGCGCCGACCATGAGATGAAGTTGGCCGGCGCCATCGACACTGCTTGGTCAACATCGGAGTGGCCCTCACCACGTGTTGGATGGAATAAGGCCAGACCGAAACCGCAGGTCACTCTTTCCCTGCCGGGAAGAGATACGCAGAAACAGTCCGGTTACACCCCCGCGTGTCCTTCCCCTTACTCTTCAATCTGGGTTTTTGAGATGCATTCATGCTGCTCTCAGCCGCGATTCCAGTCTTGAACCAGGCGGAGACGATAGCTCTGATCCTCCCGCGCCTTTGCGGCAATCAGATGATTGCTCGATATGAGGATCATGCGAGTGGAAAAGTGAAGACCATGGTGACTAGTGAGAGGCCAAGCGCTGAATTCGACCAATGCGCCCCCTCGTGCATGCGAGCAGCTCGAAGTTAAAAGCGAGCCGGCCACGCTACGCACCCATGGCAAAAGTGACGAAACGGGGATACTTTCCTTATCTGATATTCACGCTTTGCGCCGGCTTATATCTTTTTCCCTTCATGCGGCTTCTTTTGCAGACGCCACCTGAGGGACTACTTGTTTACGGCGCTGTGAGGATCGTTCACGGCCAGGTCTTCGCCCGCGACTTCTTTGAGGTGGTGGGGCCAGGCACTTTCTATTGGCTGGCCCTATTCTTCAAGCTCTTCGGCGTAACTTTTGCCGCGACCCGTATATGCCTGTTCGTCACCTCCCTGGGGACCGGGCTTAGCGATGTATTTCCTGTCGCGCAGGATATGCAGCCAGTACCAGATTCTTCCTTGCATCCTATTGGCCGGCACCTATTTCGGAACCCTATGGCCGTCGATCAGCCATCACGTGGATAGCAATTGCTTCGCCTTGCTTGCCGTTGCGTGCATGATCGTCTGGCAGGATAAACGCAAGTTTCGGTCTATTATTTGCTGCCGGTGCGTTGGCGGGAGCCACCACGTGTTTCCTTCAGCAAAAGGGAGTGACTGCTGCTGCTTGCCCTGCTGCTCTGGCTCTGGATGCAGCGCCGGCGGAGGTCAACCTCGCTGTCATCGCTAGGGGCAGTGGCCGCAGGCTACACCAGCGTGCTTGCGCTCATGCTGGTTTATTTCTGGACCCAGCACGCCCTTTGGGATCTGGTCTATGCCAACGTGGTTTGGCCGTCACAGCACTATAGCGCAGTAAATGTGGTCCCTTACGCGCAAGGCATGGTCCGCGACTGCTGGGACCATTTCGTAATCGCAAAGAGCGGCTTTCGCTGGACCATCGTCACCGCGTCAGTCCTGATCGCCCCCTTCCTCTTTGTCGCGGCCTTACCCGCCCTGTTGCCGGCTCTCGCCGCCCGATCCATAAGAGACAAGGTTCGGCCGGAAATTGTACTTTACTGGCTGTGTGGCATTGCCTTCTGGCTGTCGGAGATTCACCGCAAGGATATCTTCCACCTTGTATTCGGATCGCCGCTGCTGATAATCCTGTGCATCTATTATCTCCAGCAGTACCGGGCGAAGGTTGCGGACTTAGCCTTGCAGGTTCTTGCCATAAGCGCCACCTGCCTGGCTGTCTTCAATCTCTTCCTGGCCCTGTCCGCGCGTCCCATGGCAACGCGGGTGGGTTCAGTAGCGGTATTCAAAAACGTTTCCGGCCTCACATCTTTAGATGAAAAGGTACGCCCCGGCGAAGAGGTCTTTGCCTACCCATATTGCCCGATGTACTATTTCCTGTCTGCCACCACGAATCCGACACGCTACGGCGGTCTGCTCTACAACTTCAACACTCCTGGCCAGTTCGACGAGGTCGTCCAGGTCTTGGAACAACGCCATGTAAAGTACGTGCTCTGGGACACGCATTTCCAAGCCAAAGAAGTCGCCGCTCTCTTCCCCGCATCGGCGCGCATATCCCCCGGCGCATTGATCATCGAGCCTTACCTGGAATCGCACTATAAAGTCGTATGGGCCGACGCTGATACTCGCCTTTTGGAACGAAAGGGTGAAGGCCATGCAGATTAGCGCAACGTCATCACCCGATCTGGAAGTTACCGCGGAGCCTGCCGTCTCCAATCACGCCGCCGCATCCGCCGCTGGCAAAAGCGAAGAAACGGGAATACATTCCGTACTTGATATTCGCCCTCTGCGCCAGCTTGTACTTTCTTCCTTTCATGCGGCATCCTCCTGGGGAACGGAGACGAGGGACTACTTGTCTCTGGCGCTGTGAGGATCGCTCACGGCCAGGTCTTCGCCCGCGACTTCTTTGAGGTAGTGGGGCCAGGGACATTCTATTGGCTAGCCCTGTTCTTTAAGCTGTTCGGCGTAACATTTGTGGCGACTCGAATATGCCTGTTCGTCATCTCCCTGGGAACGGCGATTAGCGATGTACTTCATGTCGCGCAGGATATGAAGCAATACCAGGTTCTCCCTAGCATCCTTCTGGCCGGCACATATTTCGGTTCGTCCTGGCCGGCCATTAGCCATCACGTAGACAGTAATTGTTTCGCGTTGCTTGCCGTCGCTTGCATGATCGTCTGGCTGGATAAACGTAAGGGTGTTCTATTGTTTGCCGCCGGTGCGTTGGCGGGAGCCACAACGTGCTGTTTTCAACCTAAGGGGATGCTGCTGCTGTTTGCCCTGCTGGTGTGGCTCTGGATGCAGCACCGGCGGCAATCAGCCTCGCTGTCGTGGCTATGGGCAGTGGCTGGAGGCTATGTAAGCGTAGTTGCGCTCATGCTGGTCTATTTCTGGAGCCGGCATGCACTTTGGGATCTGTTCTATGTCAACGTGCTCTGGCCCTCACAGCACTATAGCGCGGTGAATGTTGTCCCATACGCGCAAGGCATCATCCACTACTACTGGGATCATTACGTAATCGCAAAGAGCGGCTTTCGCTGGACAATCGTCACCGCGTCAGTCCTGATCGTACCCTTTCCTCTTTGTCGCGGCTTTACCCGCCCTGTTGCCGGCTCTCGCCGCTCGATCCATAAGAAACAAGGTTCGGCCGGAGATTGTACTTCTCTGGCTGTGCGGATTTGCGTTGTGGTTCTCGGAGTTTCACCGCAAGGACATCTGCCACCTGGTATTCGGATCGCCGCTGCTGATGATCCTGTGTATCTATTATCTCCAGCAGTACCGGGCCAAGGTTGCGGATTTAGCCTTGCAGATTCTTGCCATAACCGCCACCTGCCTGGCTTGCTTCAATCTTTTTCTGGTCCTCTCCGCGCGTCCCGTGGCCACCAGGGTGGGATCAGTGGCCTTGCTCAAGAGCGATCCCGTCTTACCTTGTTGCAGAGCAAAGCGGCCCCCGGTGAAGAAATCTTTGCCTACCCATACTGCGCCATGTACTACTTCCTGTCCGGCACCGTGAATCCGACCCGCTACGCCGCGATCATGTACGACTTCAACACTCCCTCCCAGTTCGAGGAGGTCGTGACAGTCTTGGACCAACGCCGGGTAAAGTACGTGGTCTGGAACAAGGGTTTTTTGGAAAAGGATGCGAAAACCTTCTTTCCCGGCATGAGGAAATTGCGCGAAGACGAACTGATCATCGAGCCATACCTGGAATCGCACTACAAAGTCGTTTGGGCTGATACAGAGACCCGTCTCATGGAACGGAAGGACGAAGCTCATGCAAACTAGCGAGGAGGTTCCGCTCGCGAAGATTGAGTGAGGGTAAACCGGCCACATCGGTAATCACTTCCTTGCACCATGATGAAGGAACAGCGCGCTGTCATGGTTACCAAAGAAATCCTCTTCCCCTCTCGACGCCGTCCAAAAACCGTACTACTGTGAAAGTAAGATACAAACTTCAGCGCCGTCTTGCCACGACGGCGCTGCTTGGCCTTGCACCGGTGCGCTCTGCCCGTGCATCTGCCGCCAACCACCGGGAAAGCATCAGCGCTCGCCCGCATGATGACTTGGGTGTAGCAAACGGTAAAGTGACAACCGAAAGAGGCAAGATGGCCAAATTAATTAATTAAAAAAATTGGACACCTTCATGAAACAAAGGACTTAGCCGATAAAGCCACAATCGAAGTAACGGATTATGTCTGTCCGCAGCATTCCTGCGCCCCGCGAGGGCGCGCTGCGGAGAGCAGAGATCACCGCGCAAGCAGGGTCCGCTCAGTGCGTCCTCTTGATTGAGCAGTTTTGACAACTTGGAAAACACCACACCGCCGGACACCAGCCCGAGGCCATCCCAGGCCAGATGACATGGACGCCGGATGACGGGACGTTTGCCAACACTTGAGCGCGTAGGCAGAAAGATCGTCGTTTTACTGGGGGTGCCGTCCACACACCGGACTTAGTTAGCTTAGTCAGCTTAGTTCGCACATTTCTACAGGCGTCGTGATCGAGGGAAAGACCAGCAAGCCGGCACCTGAGAAGAAGACTTTTAGCGCTTTAGCGCAGTTTTTTCGGAATAGGTGACCACGGGGAAGGTTATACGGCGACTGCACAGCTCGGCAGACCCTTAATAAGCTTATTAAGCTTATTAAGCACCTTTTTTTCCGCCGAAGTCGCCAGTCTCGTCGAGGTGAATCGAACGGTGCCTTAGCGACCCAGGCCATCAATGTTCTGTATGGTGGTCCTTCTTCCAGTTTTTCTCCGCTCTTCGTTGTGATTTCCGCGCCTTCTTTTGTTCCTTCTTCTGGTGCTTCAAGTACTTTTTCATCGTGTCTGTATGCGGCAAACCCGACGCAGAGCTCGTGTCGGCAAGGGCAACGGCCGGGACGGACACCGCCTGGCCGAGAAGAACGGACAGAATACAAACTATGACTGGCTTCACAACGCGACCCTCTGGCACGGTTGCGGCTATTTCTTAGTTGAAGATAGCTCCCACGGTATCGTCGGTCGTCAATGTGACCGTGCAGCTGTTAGGCCCACCCGCAGTAATAGGCCCGGTGTTCGCGCAGTTGTAGGACCATCCACCGAAGGCTCCCGCATTGGCTGGCGCAGTCAAGGTCACAGTGGAGCCCACGGGATAGGTCGCCGCGCAAACCGAGCCTCCCGTCCCGCCGTTCAGGGTCCAACCCGGGCCACAATGGAGCACGTTCGGCGTGCCGGTAGCGGAGGGAGCCGTCACTTCCCAACTGGTGGTATTCAAGCCTTCGTTATATACAGTCAGGGTAGCCAACAACGCAGGTGCCTGCGAACCCGGAAAGCATGAACCCGCAGTTGTTGGCGTTGGGATAATCAAGGGACAAGCGAACGTCGCCGTGGCAGTCACTAAGGTCCCGTTGCTGCCCGTTGCCTCAGCAGTGATGAGGCCGCTCCCCGTCCCATAGGCACTGACAATCCCGGCGGTAGCGCCGAGATTCCCGCCGGTGTTGTTGTCGACGGGGAAGACGCTGGGCGTGGCAGAAATCCAGGTTAGCGAGGGTGAGTTTGTCAGATCCCTGGTGGTTGGGGAGCCCGAAAACGTTCCGATCGCCAGGAATTGCCCGGTATCCTGCAAATTGCCCACTGTAATGGAGCTCGGAATGATGGTGAGCGAAAGCAGACTCCCCCCAGCTGGGCCTCCGCCCGAACCTGTAACCGTGAGGGTTGCACTGGAGCTGGTAGCACCATTGAACGCCGACCCGCCGGCTGTGATCGTTGTTGTGCCCGCACTCACAGCCGTTGCGACCCCGGAAGCACTGACGGTTGCCACAGAAGGAGTGCTGGAGGTCCAAGTCACCACATTCGTAACATTCTTTGACGAAGGTTGTTTCGCATTGCCGTATGTCCCGACTGCCGTAAACTGCGTCGTCTGACCTACCGTCAGAGACTGAGTTGCCGGTGTAACCTGAATGGAATCCAGCCCAGAGGTGGAACATCCCACAACAGAGATACCAAGGCAGAGGAGCAAAAGTCCTCGAATACAACGACAAGCGAACATGTATGTCTCCTGCACTTCTAACACCGGGCGGGAGGAGTCATGCTTCGCCGTATGGCACGCCTGATCAATCGATCAGGTCGGCCGATGAAGCTTGCCTTACTGACACAGGCCAATTCCCGAGCCCAGCCGATGCTTCGTTGAGCTCTGATGAAGCAAACGGATAGCCAATTTCGTTTTTAGTTCTGTTGCCTGAGAATCAGCGAGTTACATGCCAGATACTGAGCCCAGACTGTCGTCGCACGTATACAGGGTGAGCCAGATTGATACGCGGTGTATACAGCGGCAACCTGCTCCGACAGTAAGTCTCATCTGATCACCACTACCGTCGTTGCGGTTGTACCGAGGACTGGGTTTTCAGGTGGTATGAAACTACTTTGGGAAAGCGGACATATAGAAAGCAAATCATCGGGAGCGTAACCAAACTGCGAAATCGCTGGGAAGCGGAAAAGGCCGTCATCGCTCTTCGTAGTTCTACCAATGCCGAGGTCGGAACGCCGAAAAGTGTATGCGATCTCGCCGCCCATTATCGACTGCATGAACTCACCAGGGAGCGAAAGGCTTTTTCAACAATCGAAAGTCATCGGGTTTTGTTCAAACGCTATATCGAACCTCGCTGGGGACAACTTCGACTCCGTGCAGTTCGAACAATCCACGTCGAGGAATGGTTGCATTCTCTTGCGTTAGCACCAAGTTCGAAAGCAAAGCTGAAAAGCCTTCTATCGGCGCTGTACAACCACGCCATTCGATATGAGTGGCTCACGTTCAACCCCATCAGCAGGGTGAGGACCTCGTCGAAGCGTCCCGTAACAAGGACGTTCTCACCCCCGAAGAGTTCCAGAGTCTTGCCGAGCAACTCAGCTCTTGTACAGGCAGGCACTGAGGGTAAACAAATCGGTTGGCACAGCTTCCGGCATTCGCTCGGGACGAATTTGCGAACACTCGGCGTCGATATCAAAGTAGCCCAGGAGTTATTGCGACACGCGAGCAGCCGAACGACGCTCGACATCTACATTCGAGCTGTTTCCCAACAGAAACGGGATGCGAACAAGAAAGTCGTGGAGATGATGCTGTCAAGGGAAATGAAGAAATTTCCGCACCCTCGATGGAATGAGAAGCTGCAACGCTAGCGCCGGTAACTGCTTAGTATTGAAGGAGTTTGATTGGTGGACCTGATCGGGATCGAACCGATGACCTCTTCCATGCCATGGAAGCGCGCTCCCAGCTGCGCCACAGGCCCACAAAGGGACCAACATCCTTTATTCTGCTGGAGCATGCCAAATACGTCAAACGCTCCGCACGTGGCAACTGTCGTTTCACCGTTGTCATCTGGAGAACGAATGTTCAACTCCCCTCGTTCCGCCAAATTCGCTGTGCTAACCCTGCTCCTGTGGAGCGGTTCTTTCACCGGGGCTCCGGCTGCGGCCGCGCAAGCTGCCGCCCCTGCCGCCGGTACGGCGCCTGCGCCTGCTCCAGCAGGGTTTGCCATGGCCAACCTTCGCCCCGCGCTGGCCAACGTGCAGACGGCCATCGGCAACCTCAACATTGGCCACTGGAAAGCGTCTGCGGCAACTCGCTCCGCCACACAACAGGATGTTGCCTCCATGCAGCGCGACCTGACCACCACCCTGCCAGGACTCTTTACCCAGGCAGAGGCCAGCGGTCCAGCCGTACTGTCTCCAAGTTTCGCCGTATTTCGCAATCTGGATGCTCTCTATGACGTGTTGCTCAGGGTGACCGAGACGGCGGCCCTGGCCGGCTCCGAGGCGGATGCCGCCAACCTGGAAGATGCCCGTGCTGGGCTGGAGGACGGCCGGGGCAAACTAGGAGCCTGGCTGCTGCAGTCGATAGGCGCCCAGGACGCCCAGATTGCCCGCCTGCAGACACCCGCCGCCCACCCCGCTGCTGCGGCCCCGGCGCCCACCAAAATCGTGGTTGACGATGGCCCGGCGGAGACTCCCAAACCGCACAAGAAGAAACCGGCTCCTACCCAGACACCACAGTAACCTCTTTGCCGCAGGAATTTGTTGCCTGGGCGGTGTCTAAAGTAAATAGAGCCTGCTCCCTCAAGGGCTCCCTTTGAGCGCGTAATTGGGAGACGCAGGTGGACGCTTCCTGTTATGGTATGGAGAACTTTTGCATGCAGGTAGGCATTGCTTTGGGAAATATCGCCAGCGTCCTCAGTGTACCCTCTGAAGAAACCGGGATTGTCTCGGAACTGAAAGCCGGTTCTGAGGAGGCATTCGCATGGTTGATCGCGAAATATCACCAGCCAATTTACAGCCTGATAGCGCGCACCATTCCCGATCCAGCGGACGCGGCTGACCTGACCCAGGATGTCTTCATCAAGATTTACCGCGGGATTGGCGGATTTAACGGTGACTCCAGCCTGCGCACCTGGATTTATCGCATCGCCCTGCGCGAGGCCAGCAACCAGCGCCGCTGGTGGGGACGCCACAAGCGCCAGGAAGTCACCATTGAGACCGAGTTTGGTGAGAGCAACGATGGCCAGCCTCTGAGCCTTAAAGACACCCTCGTCGACGCCCATGAATCGCCCTTTGACCGGGCAGCCTCAGAAGAGGTTCGCGCCAAAGTAGAAGAGGAGCTGCGCCGCATTCCGGAGCCGTTCCACGCGGTTGTTGTTCTGCGCGATATAGAGGGTTTTTCCTACGAAGAGGTGGCGGAGATCCTGGGCGTGAATCTTGGCACAGTCAAGTCGCGTCTAATGCGTGGCCGTGCTCACCTGAAAGCCCGGCTGGCCGGTTTTGCTGAGGCTGCGGCAAGACGGCCAAGTGCTGCTTTTCAGCCGATGGAAGCGCTCTCGACCAGCGCCAGGGGGGCCAAGTGAAGAAATGCGCACATTTCTGTGACCAATTCTCGGCATACCTCGATGGCGCTGTCACTGGCGCAGCAATGCACGAGATCGCGGCGCACCTTGAGGTCTGCCCCGGGTGCGAGGCTGAATTTGCACAATGGCGCAATGCGCAATCGTTGATCAGCTCGCTCGGACCGGCCAAAGCTCCTGCAAACCTGGGCCTTCGGCTTCGCGTTGCCCTGTCGCAGGAGGCGGCCAATACTGCGCAGGAGAAATTCGCCCGCGGACGGGTTCGCTGGCAAAACAGGCTCAGTCCCCTGGTCTGGCAGGTTACGGCCGGCTTCGCCAGCACCGTTGCCCTCCTGGGTGGAGTGGCGCTGCTGATTGGGATGTTCGCATCCCCGGAGCCGCTGCTGGCGCGGGATGAACCCCTTGGGGCGGCGTCCAATCCCCGTTTCCTTTACTCCTCGCTCGAGCCTGCCGGGGGCGTTGCAGACGGCAATAATCCGGTGGTTGTGCAAGCGTTCGTTAACGGAGAAGGCAGGGTCTACGACTACCGGATTCTCTCCGGAAACGCTGATAGCAAGACCCGCTTGCAGTTGGAAGATACTTTGTCCTTCAGCGTATTTGCCCCGGCGCAGGTGTTTGGACAGCCGGTACGGGGTACGGTGCTCCTCTCCTTCTCCGGAGTTTCCGTTCCTGGCTAGAAGCGACCGCAGGTCCTCAAGCACCCTCGACACGCTGCTTCAGGCGAAACGTCCTGTTTGACCCTCCCATACGCAAATGCATAGACTTGTTAAGGGTCCATTGCAGCAATCTATGCGGTCTCTTAGCAAGCCGTCCGTACGCCCTTCCCGGGTTCTTAACGCGTCCTTTGCGCTTCTAAGTCTCTGTTGTTTGCCAGGCGCTTTCGCTCAGAACTCCTCTTCTAATCCTGAAGCACCTCCTGCTCCCCCCAAATCCCCCGCTCTGGTGGACACAACCGGACCCAATATCAGTCTGCAGAATAGCGAAGCGCTTTTTGATATTGCCGCGACGCTTAACTCCTGCGGCTATGACGCGGGGCTCGCTGCCTCCGACTCCGTTCGCCAGGATGTCCGGGATCA
>CAWIBI010000072.1:0-121928 GCA_963834205.1 uncultured Acidobacteriaceae bacterium
CTTCCGCCCAGCCGGCCGCAGCCCTGTCCAGCGAGACGAAAACTGGGACAAAGAGGATCGTTACCTCACAGGGGTTCTGCTCCCGGCGTGACCCGCCAAGATCTCAGCTGGAAACAGAGCCCCGCCTCCTGAAGAATCCAACTGAAAGAAAATATAGCTTCTTATAAACAGCTCTTGAGAGTTGATTCAGATTTTTGGCCGGTTATCTCCGCCAATGCACTCATCGAAAAATAAATCGAGTCAAGTTGCCGAATAGTCGGCATCTCCGACAGGTGCCGGGGCGGACGAATTCTACCCGCACCGCCGGGGACGCCAGGTTTCCGACAAGCCGGTTTTACCGGCAACTTGGAAGCGCGGCTGCGGCTAATCGCAAAGCTCAACGCCTTCCCATAAACTGACCCGAGATAAACGGTGCGCTCGGACCCCAAACCGGCATAACAACTCGCACAACTCGCCCTCGACTCATCTTTATCTCTTTATTTCACCAGCCCCTAAGCTTTTCGCCCCAAAATCGTATCTATATAGGCAGCCTCGTTCGCGCTTGGAGCAAATCTCCCCAGCGTGAGCGCCGTCGTGCATCCAGGCCCGACCGTACCGGAGCGCCCAGAACCCACCTCTCGTGGAGCGCCCCGGATACAAGCTCACCGATGCATGCATGCAAAGCACCCTGGCGGATCATCCGCCATGGAACCGCTCGTCTTCGGTACAAACCGTATCCAAGACCAGCAACCGTAAGCGTGACAAATGCCGATACCAAACCTGAAAATGGCCCCAGCCCGGCTCAAGCCCACCCTCGCAGAGACAGAACAGCAAAGCGAAGACCTGCTCACCGGGGCAAACCTCCCTTCCCAAGCTTTAACCAGCCGGGCGCAGCTCAGCTCGGCTTCGCCGCCGATCACGCCCCCGCCCAACCCCGCCGGCCACCCCACTTTCGAGCAATTCGCGCTCTATGGCCTGGCCGGAGAAGCCGTGCGCGCCCTCGCCCCGCACACCGAGGCCCAGCCTGAAGCCATCCTCCTGCAGCTGCTCGCCGCCTTCGGCAACGTCATCGGCGCCGGCCCCCACTGCATGGTCGGCGCCACCCGCCACACCCTGAACCTCTTCCTCGTGCTCGTCGGAGAATCCAGCAAGGCGCGCAAAGGAACCAGCTGGAACCACATCGCCCGCCTCTTCGCCCAAGTCGATCCCGCCTGGACAGAAAACCGTGTCACCAGCGCCCGCCTCACCGCCCGCGGCCTCATCGCCATCATGGGCCAGCAGGCAGGCGATCGCCGTCTGCTGCTGCTCGCCGAGGAGCTCGCCTCCGTCCTCCACACCATGGGCCGAAGCCGCTCCCAGCTCTCCCCCCTGCTGCGCTGCGCCTGGGATAGCGCAACCCTGCGCCTCATCGACCGCGACCGCCTCGTACAGGCCAGCGGAGGCCACCTCAGCCTCATCGGCCACATCACCCAGCGCGAGCTCGCCGAGTCGCTCCACCGCACCGAAGCCCACAACGGCTTCGCCAACCGCTGCCTCTGGGCCTGCGTCGAGCGCACCGGATGCCTGCCCGATGGCGGCAGCGTCGACCCCCTCGCACTCTCCGCCATCGCCGGCCGCCTCAGGCACGCCGTCGAGTGGGCCCAAAGCCAGCCCGAAATCCTCTTTCGCCGCGACCCGGCCGCAAGCGAACTCTGGAACGACTACTACGCGACCTTGAGCCAGGCCGACTCTCGCCTCCATAGCGCTGCCACCGGCCGCGCCGAAGCCCAAGTGCTGCGCCTGAGTGCCATCTACGCCGCGCTTGACTGCAGCCCCATCATCCGCTTGCCCCACCTTCAGGCAGCCCTCTGCTTGTGGGACTTCTGTTCCTACTCCGCGTCCTTCCTCTTCGGAGACTGCGTCGGGAACTCCGTCGCCGACCGCATCCTTGAGGCTCTGCAGGCCGCCGTAAACGGCCTCACCCGAAAACAGATCCGCGATCTCTTCCATGGCAACATCAGCAGCAGCTCGATCGACCAGGCGCTCGAAAAGCTGAGCTCGCTCGGAGCAGCCGCTTGTCGTTCCACCGCCGCCGCCGGGGGCAGACCCGCCACCCTCTGGTGGGCCATCGGTCACGAATACGCAGAGCCGAAGCAAGAAGAAACCACCGAGGAGGCCTTGCGGAGGCAACTTAGTGCGTTAGTGCGTACCTTTTAGCCATTTCCCGAAGCCTGGGTGCGGGGTCACCGCGGGACTGATATCTATAAATTCAAGACTGTCCATAACGAAAGAGGCTTTCAAAGCTTTCTCATTGAGACTGGGCCTGTTTGATCGCACTTACCAGCCCAGCCAGCCGGGCTGGAGCCACGTCGCTGACGGCGACGCCATCAAGATCTCCCGCACTGAAGTCCATCACATGAAATCCCGAATGCTCTACCGGCGCCTCAGTCCCTCCGCTTGCTCCATGTTTTTGCCGGACGAAAACAGATACCCGATGCTTCCCAATGCTGTAGAGCAACTGGGCGACGGGCTGGTTGTGCAGGTAGGTCAGGTTCGCCCCATCGAGAGTGGTATCGGCGGGCAGATTCTCAGGCAAATTAAAGCTGAACGGTATCTTCCCTTGAAACCATGGCTTCACCGTGTGCCTGTCGGTAGAAACCACCTGCGGAGGCAAGTTCCCAGCAAGCATGGCGATGTGCTGATCGAATACTTCCGTAACCAGCGCAGCATGCTCAGCGGAAGCAATCTCCACTTTGCGCGTGTGGCGCTGCGAAAGCGTCATGCTGCTGAAGACAAGTAGAAGCGCCGCCGCGGTGATCCATCCCGGTGACCAAATTCCCGACTTGGAACCTGCGGTGGCGGGCGTCTCTGCCAGGGATGCCAAGCGCTCCCCCAGCTCTGGTGGCAGCGTGTACCGCTGCCCGGCCCTCGCCGTGGCGGATTTGAGCAGGCTCTGCTGCAGGGCGCTTGCAGTGCACGAGGAGCAGCCGGCAAGATGCTCGTTTGCCGTCGCGAGCTGATCGGGCGAAAGCTCACCATCGGCAACGGCGCTAAGCACGGTAGAAGACAGATGGCCGGTCATGCGCGGAACTCCCTCGGCGCTACATTAGCCTGCAGTGCTCCGCGCAACGCAGCGCGCGCGCGAGCGATACGCGACATGACCGTGCCGATCGGAATCTCCAGGACACTGGCGATCTCCCGGTATTTCATCTCTTCGACGTCGCACAGCAGAATCACTTCCAGCAGTGGCGGAGGCAGCTTTTCCATCGCCGCCTGCAGCGCCGCGCAGTCGCTCAGGCGGAGTAAGTTGATCTCCGGAGTTTTCCGGTCGATCGCGCCTTCGGGATAAATCGCGTCACTCCCATCGCCCATCTCATCCTCGAGCGCAACCGTGCGCATAGCCGCCAGCCCGCTGCGAGAGGTGAGGTAGGTGTTTCGCAGAATGCGGAAGATCCATGCCTTGAAATTGCTCCCTGGCTCGAATGTCGCGAAGCCGCGGAGGGCCTTCAGATAGGTTTCCTGCACCAGGTCCTCCGCATCCGCGGCGTTGCGCGAGAGCCAGAAGGCAACGTTGTAAAGCGATGGAAGCAGCGGCATCGCCAAGTCCGCAAACCCAGCGGAGTCTGTCTGATTCACCGTGCGCTTCCATGGCAACAGCGTCATTGGAAATCCAATATTTCTCCTCCTGAGAGGAGAACCGGCAATTCGTGAATTTATTCCCGGATTGTTTAGGTACCCGTGTCCAGCCGAAAGGTCTTGTCGTAAGGCACCACTGGGTAGCCCTTCGCCTTCCACGCGGCCAGTCCGCCTTTAAGGAACTTAACCCGGTTCAAATCCACCTGCGGCGCCAGCTGAGCAGCTTTGAGGGCGATGGCACGGCTGGTCTTGTCGCTGGGGCAGGTGCAGTACACCACCAGCTCTATATCGGTTGGGATAAGCGCCGGATTGGTCGTCGCATCCTCGGGAGAAACCCGGCGTGCTCCCTCGATGATCTCCGAATCCGCCAACAGATCCAGCGGCTGCCGAACGTCGAGGATTACCACGTCGTGGTGGCCAACGATAAGCTCATGAAGCGCTTCCGGGGTGATGCTGATCCGCTCGAACTCGCGGCGTGCCTTGATTCTTCTTATCCATATCACCGCTAACCAGCCCCAGATGACGATTGCAACGATAGTGAGCGCCAGGTTCATCTCCGGCCTCCTTCGATTTACATTAGGCCTGTTAGATTAGCAACCCCGGGGAAATGATTCGAGACTGTTGTTACAAAGCGGTAGCGGCCAGTTCCTCCACCCGCACCGCTCCGGCGAGAAAAGTGACTGTTTTACCCGGAACAGCGGCCGGCCGCTCTCCGGGGACCACAATTCCGGCCAGGTTGAGCGGGTCGGCCGCAGCCATGGTGACCGCCTCATCCGCCCGTCCCGTAAGGCGAGTTTCGCGCAGCCCGGCCACCGCTTCCGGCACGGCGAATTGCTCCCCGCCGAACCCGTTGACAAACCGCCCGCCGCGCACGCTTCCCCGGGCCTCCAGCCGGCGGAACATGCCCAGCAGCTCACGCCAGCGGGGTATGGTCGTCTCCCGCTCCAGCACGTCCCGGAAAACCACTCCGTAGCGCCGTAGCAGCATCCAGCAGGCGGACTCCAACTCGGCCTCGCGCCGCTCCGCCTGGCTGCCGGGGCTCTCCACCACGCCGGCTGCCGGGTTCAGCAGGCTCCATCGCCCCACCGTGTTGCGCGGCCGGCGCAATGGGCCCTGGGCAATAGCTTTGCGTCTTGGGTCGATCAGCACTCGCAGGCTGTCGAAGCCGTCGGCGGTCACCAGCCCCGCCGCCACCAGCTCCCATAGGGCCCGGCCTACCTGCTCGGCCGGGGCGCCCAGCCCACGAACCAGGTCGCCGGCGAACACCGCCCCGTATTGCGCCAGGTGGCAACGGGTCTGCCAGGCCAATTCGCTCAGGCACCCCTGCAAGGCGGGCTCCGGAATGGCGCGATCCGCCAGGCAGCGATCCATCCACTGCGCCTCCTCACGCAGGAAGAAAGTGATCGGGGCCATGCTGGTAGGCACCACCCGCTTGGGAGCAGAAAAGTCGCTGCCGTGGGTGGCAAACGCGGGGTGTGGAGAGATCCGTCCCCACCCCACGACCCCCTCCAGGCACAGCGCGTCCAGCCATCGCGGATCATATCCGGGAACCCGCTGCGGCAGCAGCGTCCGCTCCCATTCGATGGCCGGCGCCTCGAAGCCTTCGAGCAGGCGCAGTGCCTCCAGCACCCCCGCTTCGCCGCTCAGCTGGGTGCGCGGCGCCACCCGCTGCCAGCGCAGCAGCCACTGCATATAAACCGCCGGCGTTACCGGTTCGATCTGCTTCCGCAGCCCTGCCAGGGTTCGCTTATGGATGCGCTGCAGCAGCCGGCGCTCGCACCATTCCACATCCTCGTCGGCGGCCGCTTTGCCGGCACCCTCGAATACTCCGCGCAGGACGGAGCCCTGCATCTCCATCACCAGCATCGCTGCCCAGATGGCCGCCGGCTCAATCCCCAGCCTCGCACTCAGCGAAGCCGAAGTCACCGGGCCGAGGAGCGCCATCCATCCCTGCACGCATCTGCGAACCACCTCGCTTGCCGAGCAATTCTTTGGCCTCCGGAGGGCAGGCAACTGGGCGCTCGAAGACGACCTCCGGCCACAGCAGGCGAAGATGCTCCACCCGCTCCGCTGCTACCAGGTACCGCCGTCCCGCATGTTCCGCCACCGTGGCCCGGCCTTGCGCCTCCAGGCGCTGGAAAAACAAAGGCCAGTGGGTCGCTCCATCATGAGCCTCAATCTCCACCGGCACCACGGTCAGCGAACACAGCAGATCATGCAGCTCGTGCTCATCCCGCACATCTGGCCAGCACTCTTCGCGCAGCTCGGCGATTGCGGCAGGATCGAGCCGACCCGCTTCGCCCAGCAGCTTTTCCGGAACCATGCCCCGCATGCTCACCGCGCGGGCACGGCGCTCCTCCAGCGGAGCGTCGTCGAGGAAGGCATACGGATTGGCATTCAGCAGTTCATGCGCAAAGGCCGAAGGTGTCGTGCTGTCGACCGCGAGACAGCGAATCGCGCCGGTCCGGATGCCCGCGAGCAAACCGATCAATCCTTCCAGATCCATCGCTTCGGTCAGCACGTCTTTCATCACTTCCTGAATCAGGGGGTGCGAGGGGATCTGGATATCGCCTTCGATGTTTTCCTGGCAGGCCGCCACCTGGGGAAAGACACTCGCCAGCAGGTCATCGGAGCGGGTACGCTGCACCTGGGGCGCGATGCGCTTGCCGTTGTAAAACCGTAGCAGTTGCAAACTCCGCCCCGCATCCCAGCGCCAGCGCGCGCGGAAGATAGGCGAGTCGAGCGATGCCTGCTCCAACAGCCCGGTAACCGTCTGCTCGGTAAGAAAATCGAATACGTCGCTCAGCGGGAAGCTGTGCTGCTCGGCCAGCGAGATGCTCAGCCCGTTGTCGGTCGCTGCCGCCTGCAACTCAAAATTGAAACCGCGGCAGAAGCGCTTTCTCAGCGCCAGCCCCCATGCCTTATTGATGCGGCCGCCGAAGGGCGCGTGCAGAATCAATTGCATCCCGCCGCCTTCATCGAAGAAGCGCTCGGCAATGACGGTGTCGAGCGCGGGCACCGCTCCCAGCACTGCGCGGCCGGCCACGATATAACCGATCAGTTGTTCTGCGCCCGCATCGTCCACGCAACATTCCTGCTTCAGCCAGGCCACTGTCTCCGCCACATGGGGGTTCGACTGGCTGATGTATCCCGGGATTACATCGCCGGTCCGCGCGCTCATCTCCTGGCGCAGGTTGGAGACGAACTGCGACAGCTCCAGCGTGCGTTGCGGAGCCTCCCCTCGCCAGAAAGGCACGTTAGGGGGCTGGCCGTGCGCATCCTCTACCAGTACCCGGCCTGCGCTTTCCACCCGCTGGATGCGCCAGCTGCTATTGCCCAGCAGGATCACGTCCCCGGCCGACGAATCGATGGCAAAGTCCTCGTCGAGGGTGGCAATCTGCACCCCTTCGGGCTGCACAATCACGGCGTAGAGCGCGGTGTCGGGAATGGTGCCGCCATTTGAAACCGCGATGGTTCGTGCGCCCCGCCGGGACTGCACCCGGCCATGCACCCGGTCGCGCAGCAGGTACGACCCGTAACGGCCGCGGCTGGCCTCGATCCCTTCTGCCAGCAGGCAGAGAATCTCGTCATACTCTTTCCGCGTGAGCTGCTGGTAAGGATGGGCGCGGCGCAACACCTCGAACAACGCGTCTTCTTCCCAGGGCTCCGCCGCGCAGGCCGCGACAATCTGCTGCATCAGCACATCGATCGGGCAATGCGGAATCTCCAGCCGGTCCAGCACCCCCGCGCGCATCGCACGGATCAGGGCCGCGGACTCCACCAGGTCGTCGCGCGTGGTCGCGAAGAAGCGCCCTTTGGGAATAGCTCCACGCCAATGGCCGGCGCGGCCCACGCGCTGCATCGCCGCGGCGATCGCCCGCGGAGAGTTCACCTGGCACACCAAGTCGATGCTGCCGATATCGATGCCCAGCTCCAGTGAGGCGGTGGCCACCAATAACTTGATCTCGCCGTTTTTGAGTTTGCGCTCCGCTTCGAAGCGAAGTTTCCGGGAGAGGCTGCCATGGTGTGTGGCTACGTTCTCCGGCCCCAGCCTTTCGCCCAGGCAAAAGGCCAGCCGCTCCGCCATCTTCCGGGTATTCACAAAGACCAGGGTGGACCGGTGCTGCAAAGCCAGCTCCGCCAGGCGTTGGTAGATGTCGTCCCAGATGGCGTTGGTGGCTACCGATCCCAGCTCGTCCCCTGGCACCTCGATGCCCAGGTCGAGCGCGCGGTGTTGGCCCACTTGCACAATGGCCACGTCGGGTCCGCGCCGTCCTCCCAGAAAGCTGGCCACCAGCTCGATCGGGTTCTGGGTCGCGGAAAGGCCGATGCGCAGTGGCGGCTGGGATCTCCCCCTGATCAAGGCTCCCGGGCTCAGCCGGTTTTCTCCGCAGACCAGCGCATCCAGCCGCTCCAGCGTCAACGTCAGGTGAGCGCCGCGCTTGTCGTCCGCAACCGCGTGGATTTCATCCACGATCACCGTCTCCACCGCGCAAAGATTGTTCCGGCTCTTCTCCGCGGTCAGCAGGATGTAGAGCGACTCCGGCGTGGTGACGAGAATGTGCGGCGGCTG
The DNA here is from genome assembly GCA_963834205.1 of uncultured Acidobacteriaceae bacterium. GTDB lineage: Bacteria > Acidobacteriota > Terriglobia > Terriglobales > Acidobacteriaceae > PALSA-350. Next base: position 8,168 of record CAWIBI010000072.1, read on the forward strand.
CTTCAGCATGGCGCGCCGCTCCGCGGGCGATGTGTCGCCGGTACGCACCGCGGTGCGAATGCGTGGGCACAGGTAGCCGCGCTCCAGCGCCAGTTGCTGAATCTCCCGCAGTGGCTGTTCCAGGTTCTTTTGCACATCGTTGCTGAGGGCTTTCAGCGGGGAAACGTAGACCACCGCGGTGGCCGCCGGCAGCGAGCCGTCGATCGCTTTGCGCATCAGGGTGTCGATACAGATTAAGAACGCTGCCAGCGTCTTGCCCGAACCGGTGGGGGCGGAGATCAGTGTCGGTCTGCCCTCGAGAATGGGGGGCCAGCCGAGCTCCTGGGGCGAGGTGGGGGTACCAAACTTGCTGATGAACCACTCCCGCACCACTGGATGCGCCCAGGAAAGCGGGTTTTCCACTTCAAGGCTGCTGCATAGCGGGGAGGCCATGCGTCCATCTTAGAGCCACAGGGCGAGATCTGCTTTTGCGCTGATTCAGAGAAGGTGGATAGAATCAAGAATCTGCGGAACGGAGCGAATTTTCCGGTCCTCTTCGCGGTAATGCTTTGTATCGCGGCTCCCGCGGGTAATAACGTCTGTCTATCCCTCGGTATCCGCGTATCAGGGCACGACTTTAGTCGGGCCATAAACGATCGAAAACACATCGGCCTTTAGGCCCTGAGGCACGTCTTTCTTGCCCAATCGCGAGTTTTTCGCAGCCTGTTAGCCCCTGGTTTTCTTTCCAGGTCAGGTAAAGGCAGCAGGGGCTAAAGCCCAATTCTCTTTCACTCCTTTACGGCCCGACTAAAGTCGTGCCCTGATACAAAGCCAAAACAATGCATCCAAAGGAGCTTCTCTGGTAGAAATTAGGCCAAGCCCGGAAGGGCTGGGGACTCAATGTCGAAGAGGTCCGAGCGCCGTAGGCGCGGCACTAGCGTGCTATCGGCCTGCCGCCCTCACAACTCACAGAAAGCCATGCTTCTTGTTGGTGTGCCAGTTCGACTCTTCCTTCTTGAGCGCAGGAGGCGTCGTTTTTCCCCAAAGAGCATGGTTCCAGGTCACTGCCTGCAGTCCATCGTGGCTGGGCTGAAAAACCATTGGTGGGTCTACGGGCTTGCCCTCCACGGCGTCAAATTTGACCGTGATCTGGCTGCCGGCGTCGGTCCAATGTCCGAAGGTGGTGATCGCACCCTTACCCAGATCCTGGGTCACCGTCGCGGTGCCGTCCGGACCCAGGCTAACGCTGAATGCGGGGCCGGCAGGACCGGTCGCGTCGGTGGTGTCCGGCGCTTCGGAGCTGTAAGTCCCTGCATATTTCGAAACGGAGGCGAATACGGGGGCTGCGACCAGCGCCAAAACAGCCACGGCGCCGGCTAAAACGAGATGGGGATGAAACAGTTTGGTAGTTCTCATAGCGATTCCATGATTGCGCTAGCCCGAGGTCATTACAAGATGCAGTGAGAAAACGAAAGTTGTATCCAGGCAGTACCGCTGTGCCATGCGCCCCAATCCTTAAAATGGTTCCATGGATTTCTCCGCCGCAGAGCGCGCCCGCCGTATACGCCTGGTACTTTTCGATGTCGATGGAGTGCTCACCGACGGCAAGATATGGATTCTCCCCCGCGACGCCGGGCCCGACGAAAAAACCTTTGAAGCCAAGGGATTCCATGCCCACGACGGCATCGGCATGTCACTGGCCCGGCTCGGTGGACTCCATACCGGCATCATCACCAAGCGCAGATCCGAAACCGTCGCCAACCGCGCCCGCGCCCTGCGCATGGACTATGTCTACATGGGCCAGGACTACAAGATACAAGCGGTGCGCGAGATCATGCAGCGAGGCTCCTTCACTCTCGACCAGATCGCCTACGTGGGCGATGACGTGATCGATCTGCCGGTGATGCGGGTTTGCGGCTTGGCCATCGCCGCCGCCAACGCCCGCGACCAGGTGAAGGCTGCGGCTCACTACGTCACCCCCAATCCTGGCGGCCAGGGAGCCGGACGTGATGCCATCGATTTCATTCTGCAGGCGCATGGGGTCCTCGATCAGTGCATCGAGGAATACCTGAGTGAACACCATGCCGGGCACAACCCCCCGCCCGCCCCCAGGTCTCAAAGGCGAGACCTGGGCCACCCACCGCCGGGCAACAATGAAAGTGCGCTGGCGTATGCTATCTCTTTGGGTTGAAAGATGATGTCCCAGCCATTTCCATTCCTTTCATGCGCAGGAGCGTGGGCAAACTGATGTTCATTCAATCCCGGTCCCTTTCTTTTTTCCTTCTACTTTTCCTTCTGACCTCATCTCCCTGGCTAGGCCATCGGGCCTCCGCCCAGACCCTGAAGAACCTTGAAGGTGGGGTCAACATCTTTGGGCAATTCTCCCAGTCATCCAACGGCAACGGCGTCCAGGATAGTCCGACGGACTCCCTGGGAGTGGTGGCCAGCGTCCGCCAGTCGTTCCATCCCTGGCTGGGCTATGAGATCAACTACGGCTACACCCGCTTTAGCGAGCACTACTCCACCACTCCCTTCGGGGTGCAGAACAACGTGCACGAGGCAACGGGTGCTTATCTGCTCCAGGGGCCAACCATCCCAATTCTCGGCTTACAACCTTTTGGCGCGGTGGGGGTAGGCGGTCTTCTCTTTCTGCCGACAACCGTTGGCGGGCAAAAATACAACGAGCAGTGGCGCGTGCCGCTGCTATATGAAGTGGGAGTCAACTACCCGATCTTTACTTCGCACCTCGGGCTGCGGTTCCAGTATCGCGGTCTGGTTTACAAGACGCCCGATTTCAACTCGGCGCAACTGACCACCAACACCAGGCGGCAAACCTCGGAACCAAGCGTGGGAGCCTACTTCCGGTTCTGACCTGCCGCGGGAGGTTCCCCAAATGCGCAATCCGCGCAAGCAAACCATCCTGATCGTGGCGCTCAGCGTCGTACTGCGGGCGCCGCCGCTGCTGGCCAAATCGGATGCCAGCCACTGGGTTGGCACCTGGGCCTCTGCCCCGCTGCTGGACGCTCACGCCAAGCCCGCAGAGGAACTGGTAGCGCCAGGCGCGCAGCCCGGGGTGACCCTGCGCGAGATCGTCCACGTGAGCATGGGCGGGGAGACGGTCAGGGTGCGCTTTTCCAACCTCTACGGCACCAGTCCCCTGGCGATAGGCGCGGTGGAAATCGCTCAGACCGACAAGGGCTCCGCGATTGTTGCGGGAACCAACAAGCCACTCAGCTTTCATGGCCAGCCGTCGGTCTCCATTCCTCCCGGCGCCGTGGTGGTCAGCGATCCCGTGGCGTTTAAGTTGGCTCCCCTCTCCGATCTCACCGTCAGCTTCTATCTGCCCAGCCCATCGGGTCCTATTACGGAACATGAACTGGGCAACGCAACCAGCTTTCACGCACCCGGCAAGGTTGTGTCCAGCACCACTTTGGATTCGCCCACCACGCTCACCAGCTGGGAATACCTCAACGGAGTCGATACCCTTGCTCCCGCCAAGGCAGCGGCTGTCATTACCATCGGCGACTCGATCACCGATGGCGCGAAATCCACGCTCGACACCAATCACCGATGGCCGGATGAGCTGGCGCGGCGCCTGCAGGAGGACGCAAAATATCGGAGCTTTTCGGTATTGAATGAAGGCATCAGCGGCAACCAGATTCTGCGGGATGGCGCCGGCCCCAGCGCGTTGGCGCGCTTCGATCGCGACGTGATCGCCCAGAGTGGCGCAAAGTATCTGCTCATCCTCGAGGGTATTAACGACATTGGCCGCCTGCACACCCATCCCGACAGCACTACCGCGGCGGAGCTGATCTGGGCTCTCGACCAGATGATCGTGCGTGCCCACGCCCATGGCATTACGGTTATTGGCTGTACCTTGACGCCATATCACGGCGCCGGCTACTCCACCGAAAACGGCGAGGCGATCCGCAAGGCCGTAAATGACTGGATCCGCAACGGCGGCGCCTTCGACGGCTACGTGGATCTGGAGGCCGCCGTCCGGGACCCCAACCATCCCGACACATTTCTGCCCGCCGATGACCCCGGCGATCATCTCCATCCCAATGACGCGGGTTACAAGGCGATGGGAGACGCTGTCGATCTTAAGCTCTTTACTCTCAAGCCAAAGCAGCCTTAACAGGTTACGGATGAGTGCCCACAAGATATGCGGAGACGAGATTCCGATGCCGCAATTCTGTGACCGGGCACTATACTAGGCGCGGCTGGGAAGCCTGCACACCCCTGGTTTGGTTTCTACTGCCTCGCCCTGGCCGGCGTGCGCACAAGACGGAGGAGTGCGGATTCTTCTGTAGTTGTGTCATTCCGTCTACCGCAAGCGTTCACCATGGACCTGGTTATTGGCTTCGTGATCGCCGTGGTTATCGCTCTCACCGGGGTAGGTGCGGGGGTGATTACCGCCCCGATGCTCATCCTCTTCCTGCATCTTCCGGTGGAGGTTGCGGTGAGCACCGCGCTCGCCTTCTCAGCCATCGTAAAACTCATCGTGGTGCCGGCGCAGATCATCCGCAAGCAGGTGAACTACCGCGTCCTGGGTTTCATGCTGATCGGCGGACTTCCCGGGGTCGTTCTTGGCTCAGTCCTGTTTAAGTACGTCGCTGCGCAAGGGCCACGTTCGGTGTTGTATTTTGTGCTCGGCGCAATCATCTTGTTTTCAGCATGCTGGCACCTCTTCAGTCATTTCCGGCCAGCGGGCATTGCGCGTCCATTGCGCGATCGCTCCAGGATGATTGGCGCCGTCATGTTTCCCATCGGCGCTGAGGTAGGATTTTCATCTTCGGGCGCAGGTGCACTGGGAACCGTAGCCCTGCTCGGCATGACGGATCTCACCGCGGCGCAGGTAGTCGGCACAGATCTTGCCTTCGGCCTCGCAATCGCCATGGTGGGGACGGGCGTGCACATGTTAGGAGGTCGTTACGCCGAAGCTCTTTTGCTGAAGATGGCCCTTGGAGGAATCGCCGGAGGCATCGTCGGCACAGCTGTCGCACCGAAAATCCCCAACCGCGCGCTACGGTTTGCCCTTTCGCTTTGGCTGGCCGTCATTGGGCTACAGTTCTGCTACCAGGCGGCAACATCGTTGAAACACGCTCCGCAATTCGCCGTGCGCGCCATTTGCCCAGCCTGCCGGACGCCCAAGTGATGGCGCTCGATTTCTGGCCTCGCCAAAGAAGTATTAACTCTTTAAGATTAAAATATCATCGGGGAGTTTGAAACGGGCAACGCCCCCCTGTAAGGTTGAACAAGTAAGAAGAGCGCAGGAGTTGCGGCTGAAACGACCGACATAATCGGCCAGGAGAAGCTAATTGCGCGATTTTCCGACCCCGGGATCTGAGCCATCTCGCTTGGCCTGCTGGTCAGTAGCCCGCACATCCCTTGGTTGTCGAAGCTTCGAGGCGCTGGTCTGATGGCTCGGACACTCTCTCACCTTGAAGCATTGGAAGCGGAAAGCATCCATATCTTGCGTGAGGTAGTTGCAGAGTTTTCCCGCCCGGTAATGCTCTATTCGATTGGTAAGGACTCGTCTGTGATGCTGAGGCTGGCACAGAAGGCGTTCTATCCCATCAAGCCGCCTTTCCCGCTCCTGCATATCGATACGTCATACAAATTCCGCGAGATGATCGAGTTTCGTGATCGAGTCGCCGCAGATCTCGGCCTCCGGCTCATCGTGCACTCCGCTGTCAAAGCTTTGGAGGAAGGGGCAGACCCGTTCAGGCTGGGTACACAAAAATGTTGCGCCCAGCTGAAAACCGGCGCCCTTCTCGAGGCCCTGAAACAGGGCGGTTTCGACGCTGCCATCGGCGGTGCCCGTCGTGACGAAGAAAAGTCGCGCGCTAAGGAACGTGTTTATTCTTTCCGCGACAATCTGGGTCAGTGGGACCCAAAAAATCAAAGACCGGAGATCTGGAACCTCTACAACGGACGCATCAATAAGGGAGAAAGCATCCGCGTCTTTCCCCTCTCCAACTGGACCGAACTCGACGTTTGGGAATACATAAAGGGGGAGGATATACCGGTGGTGCCGCTATACTTCGCGCGCGCGCGGCCTATGCTGGCGCGCGGCGACTTGTTGATCTCACCCGAACACAATCCTCCCATGATGCCGGGCGAGCAGCCAGTGAATGTTGTGTCTCGCATGCGGTCCCTCGGGTGCACTTACTGCACCGGCGCGGTGCGATCGACAGCCAACAGCGTTAGCGAAATTATCGAAGAGCTGAGCCGGGCGAAGAAGTCGGAAAGAGAGAACAGGGTAATCGATCATGATCAGGAAGGCTCGATGGAGCAGAAGAAGCGGGAGGGCTATTTCTAAAACATGCCTCAAGAACTGCTTCGACTGAGTACCGCGGGAAGCGTGGATGACGGTAAGTCGACCTTGATCGGCCGTCTTCTCTATGACAGCGGAAGCATCTACGAGGATCAGCTAGAAGCCGTAGGCCGCGCTTCACACAACGTTCCCTTGGACCTGGCGTACGTGACCGACGGCCTTCGGGCTGAACGGGAGCAGGGCATCACCATAGATGTGGCCTACCGCTACTTCTCGACCAAAAAGCGCAAATTCATTATCGCCGACACTCCCGGCCACGAGCAGTACACGCGCAACATGGCAACAGGGGCATCCACCGCGCATGTGGCGCTGGTGCTCATGGACGCCCGCAAGGGAGTTCTGCCCCAGACTGTTCGCCATACGTGCATCGCATGGCTCCTCGGCATCAGGCACGTCATCGTAGCGGTGAACAAGATGGATCTGGCCGGTCTGCGGCAAGATGTGTTCGAGAGGATCCGGAAGCAATTTGAGCCCCTGCAGAACAAGATCGCGGGGGTTGATCTTTATTTCGTGCCGGTCGTCGCCCTCGATGGCGACAACATCGTGCGCCGCAGCAATCGCATGAGCTGGTTCGACGGCCCCAGCATCCTAGAGTACCTGGAGACTGTGCCGGTGGACGAGAACGTGGATGGGCAGCCACTGCGCATGCCCATCCAATATGTGCTCCGCGCCGAAGACTACCGCGGATATGCCGGGCAGATTGTTTGTGGCTCTGTGGCCCCGGGCGACGAACTGCTGGTTCTCCCCTCGCTCATGAAAGTGCGCGTCGCATCTCTGCCTTCCTATCATCAGGATTTGACTGAGGCGTTCGCGCCCATGTCGGTTTCACTTTGTCTCGATGACCACGTCGATGTCGGCCGTGGTGACGTGCTGGCATCTATAACCGATCCGCCCCAGGCAGCCCGTTCTTTCCGCGCCAGGGTGGTTTGGATGTCAGAGACGCCTCTCGCCGTGGACCTCCCTTATCTGGTCAAGCACATGTCTCAGATTGTGTGCGCCGAAGTTGCCGAGGTTTCTTCGCGATTAGACCTCACCACCTTAACCGAGCAGCCGGCGGAAATCCTACGGCTCAATGACATTGGTGTGGCCACAATACAGACGCACCGTCCCATCTTCTGCGACCCATATTCAGTCAATCGCAACACCGGCAGTTTTATTTTCATCGACCCGGTCACCAACCTGACCGTTGGGGCAGGCATGGTCGAAGCCGTTTTGACGGAGCGGCCCGCCAAGTCAACTCTCATCGTCCCGGGTGGACTAACGGTCTGGCTGACCGGCCTAAGCTCCGCGGGCAAGACCACCCTGAGCAGGGCGGTATACGAGCGACTCTGGGCGCGCGGCCACCGGGTTGAACTGCTCGATGGGGATGAGGTACGACGGCACTTGTCCCGCGGCCTCGGCTTTAGCAAGGAAGATCGAAATGAAAACGTTCGGCGCATTGGGTTCGTGGCGGAAATGTTGGCTCGCCACGGTGTGATTGCCATTGTTTCCGCGATATCGCCGTATCGAGAAGCTCGCGATGAGCTGCGCTCTCGCAGCTCGAATTTTCTTGAGGTCTATGTCAATGCCTCGCTCAAGGTCTGTGAAGAGCGCGACGTGAAGGGGCTTTATCGTAAGGCTCGTTCTGGCGAGCTTCGGCGCTTTACCGGCGTCGATGATCCCTACGAGCCTCCGCTGTCTCCTGAGGTCGAATGCCGGACGGACTGGGAGACGATCGGGGAAAGTGCGGAAAAGATCGTTGACGCAGTCGAAGCGCGCCTTTCTCCTCACGCCACGGATGGCAGCGCATGATGCACGGGCGACTCAAAACGCTACTTTGACTCCGCAAATTTCGGGCAGAAGTGGGGGACAGTTCTTTGCAAAAGCAAAAAAAGTTTCCACGCGGGGAACCTCTTTATTGAATAAAACAGGGCTGCCATCGAGCATCTGCACGGTTCCCCCGGCGGCTTGAACCAGGGCGACGCCTCCGGCTACGTCCCATTCACTGCGCGGATCAAAGGTGCATGTCGCGTCGGCATAGCCAGCCGCGACCAGCGCGAGCCGGTAGGCAATGGAGCCGATGGGTGACACGGTCAGCTCTGCGCCTTCGAATCTTACCCACTTTCCTTGCCCGTGCTCTCTGCGGCTCACCAGCATGCTAGGCCGGCCGGCCTTGTCGCTCTTCGATCTGACCGGGCCCACAATCTCAAGCCCCGTTTTCACGCTGCCCAGGAACATCTCACCGGTGCTCGGATTGAGGATGCCGCCGGCGACGGCCTGGTGATCTTCGACCAGGGCGACCGATACACACCACTCCGGGACCCCCTCGACAAACTGTCGTGTACCGTCAATGGGGTCCACCACCCATACCCGTGAACAACGCAGCCGATCAGGATCATCCCGGCTCTCCTCTGAGAGCCAGCCCTCCCCTTCAGCGGGAAGATTCTCATGCAGGGCGCGATTGATTTCGCGGTCCAGAGCGGTGACGGGGTCTCCATTATTCGAGTAGTCCACCGACACCCGGCGTAAGTCGGTGCGGACCACCAGGTCCGCGACGGAATCCAAGGCGCGTCGCATCCTCTGCAGGTCGTCCGCCCGAGTTGGGTTGTGTGCCGGTACCATTGTCAATTACTAAATGATCAGACCGCCCATGTTCTTAGTAACACAAAAGTGGCATTTTTGCATTGCAGCGGCTGTTGGCGACCGATAACATTGGCTTTTGCACAGCAGTGTTAGATTTTGCACAGCTATGCACGCTAACGCGAGCCCCCGAATGCATCCCCAATCTGTACAGGCTTGTATAAGGAGCAGCATCTTGACTGCCGACCAAAATGTTCTTAAATCACTAAGATACGACGCAGATGGCGTAAGCACCAAACCCCGGCTCGTGGTACGGCGAGGGGTCGCCAACAACGGCTTAGTCCTCCCCTCGTTTATCGTGGTAGGGCCACCCCGGACCGGTACGACCTGGCTTCACGAGATTTTAACGGAACACACCAACCTGCCTCGACCCACCAAGGAAACACGATTTTTCGATCTGCATTTCGAGCGCGGTTTGAACTGGTACCTTGATCATTTCCCCAGGGAACACGAAGGCCGGCCTCTCGGAGAAGTGGCTCCGACGTACTTCGGATCCTGTCATGCCCGGGATCGCATTGCCGAAACGCTTCCCGATGCAAAGCTGATCTTTATCTTCCGCCACCCCGTTCAAAGGTTGGTTTCTTTGTACAGGATGAAGCGGGCTTACGGCATGCTGGCGTGGAGTCTGGAAGAGGCTTTGGAGCGAGATCCGGAGATGCTCAACTCGAGCCAGTACGCTACCAATCTGCGCAAGTGGCAGAGCCAATTTCCGGCAGACCAGATTTCCATCAATTTCTATGAGGACCTGAGCAACAATCCTCAGGCGCTTATCGACCGCATCACCGGCTTCCTGGAGATTCCTCGATTTGAACTGCAGGAGTTCCAGCTGGGACAGGTTTACTCGTCAACACGAATGACGGAGCCACGAAATTATTCGGCAACGCGGGCTGCCACTGCGATGGCAAACTGGTGCAAGGCGCGCAAACTGGATCATCTTGTCGCCGGTGTCAGGAACTCTGATCTGATAAAGCTGTTTCTCGGCGGTGGTGCGCAATTCCCTGAGATACCTGCACCGACGATGCGCAAGATTTGGGCGCTCCTGCAGGAAGAGGTAGAAGCACTGGAGGAGATTGTGGGCCGCGACCTCTCGCATTGGAAGATGCCTCCGGCTGCGGTGAACAAATAAGCGACTGAATAAGATTCAAAAGTTCAGCGGAACCCTCGTGCGCAATTCCGACGCAACGACTATTTTCTGGCGGCGACTCGGGAAGGATGCCCCTTCCCGGATTGCGCCACCAGCTGCGGCCAACCGCCTATCTTCTTCAGTCCTCTTCCGGGATCAGCGAGGCATAATTTTTTAACCCAGTTCAGCTTTTCCTTCTCTACAGCGGAACCGAGGGGTGGTACTTTTGTAATAGTGTTTCCCCGCGAAAACGCTGCTTTGTTTGTGGGAGAGTGTATGAACTGCTATTGTGTGATCCTTCGCCGCCGGCCTTCTGTCAGCACGACATCGTATGCGCGCAGCCAGCGCTTCTACCTAACGGCGCCCACAGCCGAACGCGCGATGGGGATCGCGGTGGACGAGAATCCTCACTTCCGTGCCATCGGAATCGAACCGGGCGACCTGTCTTCCCGGACGACGCCAACCAGGTCAGAAGCTGCTTGATTCTCCGTCTGGGTTAGCTTTCTCCAAAGAGACGTCGCTTTCTTCAAGTTTCCGATCCGGTGTAAAGAAATCGCCCCAGGCTTTGCGATTCCGCTTCGAAGCCGCGGTGAAAGGCCTTCTCCGCAGGCGGCTTCCCGTTGGCATATCCCGCTTCAATCGAGAGGCCGTTGCCGCGCCTTGCGGCGTTTACCCAGCCGATAATTTCCGCCCTCCACAGCAAGGGCAAGGCGTAGTAGCCAAGCTTGCGCTTGGCGGGCGGAGTATAGGCCTCGAAGCGATAGGGCCAGCCCCAGAAAAGCTCGAAGCGCCGGCGGTCCCAAACCAGCGGATCAAAAGGAGCGAGGAAGCGAACGCGGTCCTCCGGCGCCTTGCGGACCAGGCGGCCGGCAGGCCACAGATAACGGACTCCATCCGCCTCCGCGCTCTCCAACTCGCCGGACTTCAGCAGCGCGGCGACGATGTTCTTTCTTCCCGGCAAATCCGGAGCGGTGTAGCGCAACCGCTGGACAACCGCCGTCAGACTGCTTTGCGGCGCCGGCGCGAGGATGCCGGCGATCAGCAGAGCGAGCCGCCGCAGCCGCTCTCCCGGGGCGAGTGCTTCCTGTTGGAGAGCTGCTTGCTGGTAGAGCTTGATCCCCTTGTTTCTGCCGGCAATCCGTATCAAGCCGAGGTAGTGCAGCTCTTCCAGAACGCGCGTGGTCGATTTCGAGTAGCCGCCCCAGGCGTTGGTCTCGCGCTCTTTCCCCAGGCTGGCTTCCAGGTCTCTCGGGTGCAGGCGGCTGCTGCGGGATACCATGTCGAACACTCTCTGCTCGGCAACGGATAACGCCCGCTGCTCTCTGGGATGGAGGAGCCGCCACGTCTCCACGGGCATGAACCCATAGGCGTAGAGAATGTCTTCTTCCAGTTTGAGTGTTCGATACTTTCGATCGAGGTCGTCGGCGCGATAGTCCGTCACACGTTGCCGCAGGATCAGGTCCTGTGCCCGGGCGGGAGCGCGGATGGGGTCGGCCTGCACAAAGCCCAGCTTGCTTACGGCCCTTCTCAGGGTCGTCGCAGGAAAAAGAGAGGAGGCAATGGCGTGGTGTTTCAGATCGCGCAAGGTGACCATCAGACCCACATGGTATTCGCTCCGGGGCGAGGCTGCTAAATTGATCTCGTGAGTCATCGGGGACAGATGCTTGCGGCGGCGCTTCTCCCTTTTCTTGCGGCGCAGTGTGGCTGGGCGCAATCCGAGCCCACCACGATCCATGTCGACACCCAATTCGTTCTGTTGGACGCTTTGGTCGAGAACAAGAAGACCGGAGCAACGGTGGATAAGCTGGCGGCGAAGGACTTTCAGCTCTCCGAAGACGGTGTGCCGCAGACCATCAGCTACTTCAGCCAGGATCAGCTGCCCCTTTCCGTGGTGCTGCTCTTCGACATGACCGAGACGGTCCACACCGCGCTCGGGCCCCTGGCGCAAGCGGCTCTGCAGATCCTTGGCCACCTGAAGCGAGAGGATGAAGTGGCGGTGATGACCTTTTCTTCGCGCACCGACATGATGCAGGACTTTACCACCAACCGGCCGCTGGCGGCGCAGGCGATAGCGACCGCTTCATGGATGGCCGACGTGGAAGGCACCTTCCTCGATGAGGACATGTATGAAGCGGTGGAGCAAGCGACAAAGGCCAAGGCAGGGAATCGCCGCGTGCTGGTGTGGCTCACCGACGGGACGGCAAACCAGGAAAACAGTTTTACCCAGGCAGCCATTGGTCAGCACTCTCCCCCGCATCTCCACTCGCAGAAGGAAGCCATGACCCGGCTGCTGCAGTCGGGAGCGGTGGTTTCGGTTCTCATCGAGCGGACCGCGGAGACCAACCGTGCCATCACGTCGTCGGGTTTCGGCGGAACGCGCGTCGGGGACATCGATGAATATGCCAAGGCCACCGGCGGCCCCGTGCTGAACACCAGCACCCGGGACGCTGCGGAGCATCTGGCCCTGCTGCTCGATGAGATTCGCGCACGCTATACGCTGGGATACAAGCCCACCCAGGTTGAACCCCCCGGCAAGTTTTGCAAGCTGAGCCTCAGGCTCAGTCCAGAGGTAGCCGACGAGCACCCTGAACTTCGCAAGCAGGGCCTGCTGGTGAGCACCCGGTCAGGCTATTACCGCTAGAGGGGCAAACTACATCGTTCGATAATCGGTCTTCTTGCCAATTTGGACAGCTCTGCCTGAATGTAGCCCAGGACTAGCGTCCCATAAGCGTTAACCTACTTGGAATGTTTTCGTCAAAACTCTCACAAAAACGTCATCCTGAGCGGAGCGCCTCATAGATTTATCGGGTGACACAGCGCTTGTTGGCGCGAAGTCGAAGAGCCTGTCCCGAGCGTAGCCGAGGGAACCCCGACGATGCTTATCGTGCCCATGCTGCTCGGAGCTTTTCGACCACAGAAGCCGGAGAACAGGATCTTGCTGGGGTACGCACTTGGTTGCCACGGGTACATCTCTTGATGCACTGTTTTTCCCGAGCGATGGCTGTGCGCATGTCTTGGTAACCTTCAAAGTAGAGTAGGTGCTTGCAGTCGTAGGCCGCAGTGAAAACCTTCCAACGCGCCGTCCTTATGTTGCATGACGCGCCGGCCCTAGCAAGATGCCAGCATTTCTTGTCTCGGCTCCAGGGAAAGAGAGTGGCGGGTCCGACAGGAGCGGGCTTCGGTGGTTTAAAAGCTCCGAGCGGCATGGGTAAGTTAAGCCCCTCGGGGTCCTTAGACTCCGCGCCGTCAAGCGCTGTGTCACCCGATAAATCTATGAGGCGCTCCGCTCAGGATGGTGCATATGTGGATTTCACGCGCCGTTGAACCCCGATTGCAACGCTCCGCCAAGACGCGGCCCGTCATCGTGCTCACCGGAGCCAGGCAAACCGGCAAGACATCCACGTTCCTGCGTCTATTCGAATGGATTCCGAGCGATATCAGCGACCGCCCTTGGATGAGGTTGGTGGTCTGTTATCGATTCCTTCAATCGCGCCCCTGAGATGGCCACGGAAGGTCAACCGGCCCAAATTTGCTCCCACGGGGCGTAGTGACCGACGGCGGTGAGAAACGCACGGACGCCGATTGCGATCGATAGAGCAACCAGGGCAAGCAGGCCGATGGATACGAGAAAAGCAGTGAAGACTTTCCCTCGGCCATTGGCGATTGTCAACATGGTGGTCACAGCCTACTTGGCGTCGGAACGCCGCGAAACATCACCGAAGTGGGTTACGGCTGGGCGGAGGTTTACCCCAAAGTGCGGCGATCGCTGTAACGGCGTCCTAATCTAAAGTAAGGGTGTTAAGGGACAGGTCCCGCTATCCTGATCTTCCACCCCGCATTCTCAATTTCCTGATCCACCTGTTCATTCGTCTCGGTTGCTGACAGTCATGTCTATACCTATTTTAAAAATAGGTATCTTAGGAATAGAATCGTCTCGTTATGACGAAGAACCCCGAGTACCACGATCTTTTCCCCGGCGCGCTGGAGATGATGATCCTGCAGTCGCTTCGATCGAAGCCCATGCACGGATACGCGCTGGTGAAGCACATCAAACAGGTTTCCGATAATCTGCTGCAGATTGAAGAGGGCTCACTTTACCCGGCTCTGCAACGAATGCTGAGAGAAGGCTGGCTGGAGTCGAAAGAAGGAATCTCTGCCAAGGGCCGCCCCACCAGGATTTACCGGCTGACGAACGCGGGGCGGCGCCGCCTGGAGCAGGAAATCGCAAGCTTCGAAAAGATGTTCGCCGGCATCACCCGTGTGCTCGCAGTTTCTAAGGCATAGGAGGACCGCGATGCTGCGCTTCCGACAGTTCTTTTCCCGCCGCCGCAGATATAGCGATCTAATCGTCTCGATGCGGGAGCACCTGGAAGAAAAGATCGAGGAGCTGATGCAAGAAGGCATGTCGCGAGAGGACGCGACATTTGCCGCCCGGCGTGACTTCGGCAATGTGGTTCTGATCGAGGAACAAAGCCGTGAGGTTTGGCAGCAGCCTTTTCTCCAATACATTGTGGCGGACTTGAAATTTGCCTGGAGGCAAGCGGTGAGGTTGCCGCGCTTTACCATCGCCGCGATTCTGACGCTCGCGATCGGCATCGCCGCGCAGACCACGATCTACAGCGTGGTACACGCGGTGCTGATCGATCCGTATCCTTATCGCGGCGCCATGCGCATGGTGCATCTGCATCTCTACGATAAAGAGCCGGTTCCCGATGACCTCGGGCTGACCGGGCCACAGTTCGCTGAGTTTCAAAAGTTGCCTGTGCTCGACGGGGCCATGGCCGACGACATGTATAGCCGGGCGCTTACCGGCGAAGAGTTGCCGGAGCAGGTGCAGGAGGCTCGCCTCTCACCCAACGCCTTCGAGTATTTCGGCGTGCCTGCTCTGCTGGGACGGGAACTTGCACCCTCGGACAACACGCATGTGGCCGTGCTGAGCTACCACTTCTGGAAGTCGCACTACAATGGGCGCCGCGACATCGTTGGCCAGGCGCTCGAGATGGACCATGAAGTGTTCACCATCATCGGCGTCTTGCCGCAGCGCTTTGCCTGGTGGGGCAGTGACCTGTACACGCCGCTCGCGTATTCGGCGGATCCGCATCGCGTTGCGAACGTGTTTGCGCGCCTGAAGCCAGGAGTGAGTGATCGGGCGGCCGAGCAGCAGATCGAGCCGTTACTGGAGAGGTTTCAGCGCGAAACGCCCGACAATTTTCCGCAGATATTCAAGGTGCACTTGGTGCACATCAATGAGCTGGCGATTGGGCGCTTCCGCGGCGCGCTGATCATTTTATTCATCTCCGTTTCGTTTCTGTTGATGCTGGCCTGTGTGAACGTGGCGATTCTGCTCCTGGCCCGGGGAGAGGCGCGGCAAACGGAGATCGCGTTGCGCAAGGCGCTGGGGGCCGGCCGGCGGCGCATCGTTGGCCAATTGTTGACCGAATCTCTGGTGCTCTCTCTCGCGGGCGGAGGCTGCGGGGTGCTGCTGGCGCTCGCAGGGATACGCTTCGTTCGTCACTTTATTCTTATTCTGCCGAGCCTCTTTCCCCAGGAAGCCGAGATCGCGCTCAATGTGCCGGTGTTGCTGTTCAGCATAGGTGTGTCGGTGGCGACGGGGGTTGTTTGCGGATTATGGCCGGCACTGCGCGCGTCGCGCGTCGATGTGCGCCAGGTGGCGGATGCAGGATCACACAAGGTGGCGGGAAGGAAGGGTACACGCAACAGCCATATGGCTTTGCTGGCGGCGCAAGCGGCGATGACTGTGCTGCTGCTGGCGTGCTCCGGGAGCCACGGTGCAGAGGCTATCGCGGCTGATGCATACTGATCTGGGATACGATCCGCATAATCTGCTTTCCGTCAGCCTGGCAATACGAGAGGGCGCTCACCCCGCATGGAGCGACCGGGCCGCATACTACGAGCAGATTCGCAGGAGCATCGAGGCCGATCCGGACGTAGTGTCTGCGGCCATCAAGGAGGGCAGTTTGTCACCCGGTAATTTCGATTCGACGTCCGATATCGATTCCAGGAATAAACACTGCGGGCAGAGAGGTAGAGCCGGAGCGGGTGAGCGCGGAGTACTTTGCAGCACTGCGTACTCCATTGCTGCGCGGTCGCACATGGAGCGCGCCGGAGATGGCACACGCGGCGCGTCTGGCCCTGATCAACCAGGCGATGCAGCGGCGTTACTGGCCGAATAGGGATCCGATCGGACAGACCATCGTGCTGAATCATGGAGTAGCGGCGGCGAACGTTTGGACCCTGGTAGCTCCGGGAAACGATCAGCATTATCAGGTCATCGGTGTGGTGACCGACACGCCGAACCGGAGTCTGGAGGAGCAGGTAGCGCCGGCAGTCTATGTGCCCTACACCGCGATTATGCATGACTGGTTCAACCTGGTGCTGCGAACCCGCGGAAGCGCCACCGCGGGGTTGCTGCACCGCATCAGGCAGAAGGTCCACGCCATCGATGCGGGGCAAGCGGTTGGCGACATGGTGACAGCGGAGGACCTGCTGCAGGGCGACATGGGCCGGGACCGGTTCGTCGCCAGCCTGTTCACGGCCTTTGCTTGCCTGGGATTGGCATTCGCGGTGAGCGGCTTGTACTGCATTCAATCTTTCTTGGTGGTGCAAAGGACGCGTGAATTCGGGGTTCGGATCGCGCTGGGTGCGCGGCGAGAACACATCGTGAGCCTGGTGACGCGGTCGTCATTGCTGGCGGTGCTTGCCGGGACGGGGATCGGCCTTGCTTTGGATATAGCGCTCAGCCAGATTTTCTCCTACTGGACCAGCGGAAACTCGCGCGACCCGGAGATGCTGGCTATCGTGGTCGCTGTCCTGCTGATCGCTGCGGCGCTGGCCTCTATCGTGCCGGCGCGGCTGGCAGCTTCGATCGAACCCATGGAGGCCCTAAGGGCGGAATAGGTGGACGTCCCTGGCGTCGCCTGAGCAGCGCTCCGCTAAAAAAACTCGGCAGCACAGAAACAGTGATAGAGACAGAAGTGTACAAGCGCAGATGCCTGTACACTTCTGTTCAGTTCCTGGCTTTAGACATTTGGCTAGTGTGCGGAGGCCTTGGAAGCATCGATGGCGAGGCCCAACTCGCGCTCCGCGGCACGCAGGTGGTCCTCGGCTTTGGCGCCGTGGCCCTGCATGTCGTAGTGATTCGCCGCACGAGCATGCTCCATTTCATTGATGGATTCAATGACATGCTTGTGAACATTGTCTAGATCGTGCCAATCGTGGACTTGTGCGTACAATACCGCACCGGCCGCAAACGCCAATGTTAGAGAAAAAGCCGAAACAAGTCTCTTCATCTTACATTTCTCCATTCGAAATATGCCCCAGGCTAGAAAGCCACCCTAAATTAAATCAATACCTCAGACTCCGAAAAGTGACCAATTGGGGACCTGTGCCGGTATGCAATCGGTCCGCGAGTTATCGAGTTGCTTGCAGGTTAGCCGAACGATAAAAAGCTCGACCAAAAGATAGCCAGTCGCATTTGAAAACACTTTCCGCGCCTTTCCGTCTATCTCGGTGCGGAGGTGTGGACGGCGCCTTCGTTTTAGGCCCTTCCAACCCAGGCAGAGCGGGTTCTGCGACATTCGTCTGCTTCCGTGGCGACATTGGAGAACCATGGCTTTTCTTGCTTCTCGTTCGGCGGGTATCCGTAAGTTTGATGGTTTGCTCGTGCGTGCGGCGAAACTCTGCGGAATTGTGAGAGCCTCCTACCTTAATCCCTTCTACCCATTCCTCCTTTGCCTCGAATTTTGTCGGTACCTCCGGCGACGGCTGCCAAAAGGCGGTCATGCTGGTGCGGCAACATACAGTCCTCGACCACGCAGGAAGCAGACTTCAAGTACTGCAGCTGTTCCATCGGCCCTGCGGCTACTTCGAGCAGCCGCCTTCGCCGTGACGTTGATGCTGCCAGCCAAAGGATGGGCACAAGCGGCGCCGGCGGGTTCCCCTTTGCCTGCTGCTCCCGTTCCCCAACAGGGGGCAGCCGCACAAAAGGACGCAACGTCGAGCGGCTACGGCGCGATCTTTCCCCGAACGAAAGTAAAGACAGGTGCAACTTCACCGGATGTGTTGAAGCAAGAAGAGCATCAGCGCATTCTAGGGGTGGTGCCGAACTTCAACACCGTCGAGACCGCTGGTGGTGTGCCGAGTCTTTCGCCGCGACAGAAGTTCCACCTGATGTATAAAAGCTCTGTCGATCCATTCGTTTTCGTCGCAGATGGGTTTGTTGCCGGTATCAGTCAGGCACAGAATACGAATCCTGGATTCGGGCAGGGAGCCGAGGGCTACTTCAAGCGCTTTGGTGCGTCTTATCTCGACACCGTAGACGGCAATCTCTGGGGCAACGCTATCCTTCCGATCCTCTTCAAGGAAGACCCGCGTTACTTTCGTCTTGGCTCTGGTACCTTCACCCATCGCTTTCTCTACTCGGCAGCCACCACCATTTGGTGTAGGCGCGACAATGGCACATGGGGGCCTAACTACTCGAATGTGCTGGGCAACTTCATCTCCGGCGGCATTTCCAATGCTTACTATCCTGCCGCTGATCGGGGCGTCGGGCAGACATTAGACGGGGCGCTCACGGTTACCGCGGAAGGCGTTGTCGGCGCGGAATTCGTGGAATTCTGGCCTGACATCTCCAGGCATGTCTTTAAGCACCGCCATGCGGAGCAATAAAAGATGCGGTGCCAGGCATGCGTGACATCTCAGACTATGCCTGTTACTAATTCTCCGAAGGCTTCTCCACGTGATCGATGACCATCACGTCGGCGGGCGCCTTCACTGCATCCAGCTTCAACCCGAGCTGCTCCTGAATGGCAGTGAATAGGCCGGGTGGCGGATTGGGAATCGCAGCCGGCGGTGGCATACGGCCGCCGAACTGTGAATCGTCCGGCGCCCAAGTCAGGGTGAAATCAAACCGGTCCGTCAGGTTGGTCTGGTCCAGCACTGGCCGATCCACAACGGCTCCCTGCAGCCCAAAGACTGCAAAATTCGTCATTGTCCCGTTCCGCACAGACATCGCGACTCCCCCGGGCGCAGGTCTGATGGGTATCGAGAAGCCGGGAGCAGGGCTCTCACTCTTGGTGACGTTTTTCAGTCCGTCTTTTCCAACCGTAAGCACGTACACCGCGAGCTCCTTCTTGTCACGATGGAACGTAAGCTTGAAGCGTTCCGCCAGCAGCTTCTGAACCATCGTCCTCAACTGTTCATGGCTGGGCGCGCCCTCTCCGTCGGGCACTCCGGCGATGTCGTACTTGTCTTTGTCGAGCCATTCCGGTCCGCCTAAGATCTGTTTCGCATGAACCTCATAGGCATACTCGATCAGATCATCGAGCGAGGTATTGATCGTGGAAAAATTGCGGCCGTTGAGTCTGAATCCCTTGCCCTGTGCCTCAGGCTTGCTTGGCTTAATCGTCGCTACCTCAAACGACGGGTTCGCGTCCGCTGCCATCGGCTTCGGCGGAGGCGGCGGTACTGGAATCTCCCACGCCGTCTCCTTGGTGGCGCGCACCAGGGCCAGCGGCAGCGGACCGGGCCCTTGGGACCAGGTTCCCACGATCGAATTGCCGTCCGCGCTCAGCCTTCCTTCATAGCTACCGCCGATCAGATCGACCGAAAATTTAAAGGCCGAACCGTCCAACGTGACGGAAGAGGCATTGAAGGGCTGCGCTCCCTGATCGATGCTGTACATCTTGGCACTCCAGCCCTTATCTGTCTTCGTGATTTTCAGCACGATCCGCAGCGATTTCCCCGCCTGCAGCGTTCCCTGCCAGTCTCCCGCGATATCCCCCCGCGCATGCGCCTCACTCACCGGGGCCGGAGCGGCAGCTGTACTGGAGGGGGAGTTTTGGGATGATGGCTGATTTGGCGTCTGGGCGTTAGCCGATCTTAGGGATACTCCCAATCCAAACAACGTTACACAGGTTAAAGTAGATATTGCTCTCATCATTCATTCCTCGTTTTCAGGAGCGCCCCAGCCGAAGCGGCCGCGTTCGTCCTCGGTGTAACCATCCAATGACGTGAGCATCGAGTAGATCAGCTTACCCATGCATCTCACCAGCCTAAGGTAGCGGCCGCCAGTCTCCCGCCAGAACAAAACCAGCCCAATAGTAAGGCGCGCTCCATTGCGCATCGGCCGCCATGGCCTGCTGCGCCTTGCGCAGAGCCGAGGTGGGCGAGTGGGTTTCTCTCAGGGCCACGTAGTAATGCCGCATCCACTCGCTGGTCGCCTGGTCATCCACCTCCCAGAGCGTTCCCAGAACCCGCTGCGCGCCGGCGGCAAAAAATGCCTGCGTCAACCCCATCAGCCCCTCGCCTGGAACGCTCTCGCCCAGGGCGGTGTTGCAGGCGCTCAGCACCACCAGGTCCAGTCTTGCGTGCAGGCGGCAGACATCTCCATACCACAGCATCTTGGGTGCGCCGGAATGCGCATCGTTGCCCAGGGATAGCCCGGTGAGCTCGGCGTAGCGTTCGTTGAGGGTGGCGTGCATGGCGAAGTGGCCGATGTTGAATTCGCTCCAGTCGAACGTCTGCAGGTTATCAGGAGCGATGGTTGGCCCAGTAAACGACCGTGTAGCCGCGGCGCCGAAGATTTCACTCAGCATCGCCGCCTCGTCGTGAGCGAACGGTAGCGGGGGGAGCTCCTCCGCGCCATGGTTGCGGCCACGGAAGGTACTGCGCTCGGTCTTTGCATATCCGTAGCTACCGGCGGCCTGAGCATCGGAAGAGTTATGGGAGAAGCTATCGGAAAATACGGCCACACGAAGCGGACGGGCGATGACAGGCTTTGCCTCGAGCAGAGAGAAGATGGTCGCCGACGGTTCATTCAGAAACGAAATCTGTCGCAGCCCGGCACGTGCGGGCGAGAGATTGGCCAGCTTCGCAACCGCCGCGAACGGCACGGCATTGACCGCGCCATCCCCCACCAGGACGAGGGTCGATATGGGATGCGCAAGCAAATCCCCGGGAAAGAGAGCCGCGGCCAGTTGGGTGGCCAGCCGGCGCTGTTCGGCTTCGATGGCCGGTTGCGCCGCAGCTCGTTGCTCGGCGGATAACCTGGGGTCGCGTGAGGCCTGGGCCAGCAGAGACTTGCGGAAGGCAGCGCAGAGGCGGTCCAGTTGTGCCTCCGGCGGCAGGCCAAAGCTACGGATGCCCGCGCTGCTGATGGCCCAGCCGTGGCTGGCGGTTTCGCCCATCCAGTACTCCACCAGCATGGAGTGACTGTCTGGCAATGCGCCCTGCAGGCCTGCCAGGCTCAAGGCGGCTGCCGAAGAGCGTTGCGGATCGGGAAGATTCGCGTTGCCGGAAGATGCAAAGGGGGCAGGTTTGGCTGCTGCGGCTTCGCTTGCAGCCCGGATCTCCGCTCGCAGTTGGTGTTCTTCGAGAGTGAGCCGCGTAATCGAAGCGCCTACCGTCGCATCGCGACGGTAGGAGGCGCCATCCAATTGACGCAGTCTCCGTTGCACATCGTCGTACTGGGCGAGCAGGGCGGGGGATGCGCCGGGTGGGGTCAGGTCGACCGAACCGTTCACCTCGTCGAGCAACGTTCGCGACCGCGATCGCTCCCCGGCGAGAAAGGCTTTCCATTCGTAGCCATCCTGGGGATACTTGCGCGCAAGCGCCTCCAGGATCTGGACCTCGACATCGTAGTAGGAGTGAACCGAGGAAAAGAAAGAAGTCTTCAGCTCCTGCGCATCCAGGTGACCGCCAATGGATTCAATGGCGCCCAGAGATTCTTCCGCATTCCGCAGCGCCTCTTCCAGATCGCCCGACTTAAGCGAGAGCCGCGCCAATCCACCTTTGGCCGTGATGATGGTGTACGAGTTCATCGATTTTGCCCGGTCATCGCAGCGCGCATAGTACGACCTGGCAGCCTCCAGATGATCCTGCCGTACTGCGATATCGCCCAGCCCGCAGAAGGTTGCGGTCAGACTGCCCTGTAAGTCCCGCTGCTTTGCCAGATCGATGGAGGCGAGTAAACTCTTCCTCGCGCCCTCCAGGTTGCCCTGCTCGAGTTGGGTCATGCCCATGCCGGTTATGAAATACGCCTTGAGGTATTCCTGGGAGCGGCTCGATCCCAGGTTCAATCCTTTGCGGTACATCTCCTGGGCTCTGCCAATCTGATTCATGTCGAAGTAGACATCGCCGTAGCCCAGGATAGTAATCAGTTCCCCCCGCACGTCTGGATTGCGCTTCCAGAAGGCCATCGCTTGATCGAGTGCATCGAGGGCCCTCCGGTGGTCCCCGGCTTGCTCATAGATCTGTTCCATGGCCGCCCAGATATAGCCAACCTCGGGGTTATCCGGGTCGCGCTTCAGCAAGATCAGGACTTGCTCGTAGGCCTTATAGGCGGATTCAAAATCCTTGCTGCCAACATAGACGGCGCCGATTCCGTTGAGACACATGATTTCCAGCCTCGGGTCTCCCACGCCGCTGGAAATGCTCTGAGCTGCCCGGAGATGGGCCAGGGCGCCGGTGGTGTCCGCCCGGTCGAGTTCAAAGGTGGCGAGGTTCTGGTACACATAGGCGACGTTTACCGCGTCGCCGGCGCCCTGGTAGAGCGCCAGAGCTTTGTTCAGATCCGCGGCTGCGGCGTCATAATGCGTAAGCTCTCCCGCGATGATCCCGGCGGCCTTGAAGCGGCTGGCTGCTTCTGCCGTGTCATCCGGGGTGCCGAGGTCAAGCGCGCGTTGCATCACTGGCTCCGCCGCCGCAGGGTCGGTTCTGCTGAGATACTGGGCTTTCACGGTGAGGGCGCGGGCCAGGGAAGGCCGGTCCCCGAGCTCCTCCCAGAGGGTGATGGCGCGATCGCAGGCCGCCAGGATCTCGCTCGATTTTTCCGGGTGATGATTTCTGAGCCAGGTTGCGTGTGCTAACGAAGCCTCTGCGTTTTGTTCCGCTTCCGGGTTCGCGGCATGCTGCTCAGCCACGGAGAGCGATATCTTCGCAGCGTGATTTGCTCTGGAGGTGTTGACGACCTCGACCAGGGCGATGCCCGCACCGTTCGGAGATAAGAGAACACCGATCTTAGAGTGGAGCCCGGCCTTGTTGGAGAACGGCTCCGCCGGTGGAGAGTCTGCGACCCTTTGCCAGCTCACTTCCACGGTTCCTTCCAGTTGTTCCACCGCCAGCAGCCTGACATGGCCGGGGGAGATGCCAATCCGCAGGCGGGTTGTCTCAGCGGGTGCCAGTGTAAGCGTGCAGGTTTCTGATGCCTGCATGACGACTTCTACGGCGCAAGCCTGCGCAGCGAGCCGGGAGCCGGATGAGGCAAGCAAGGTCAAAACGAGCAGTGCCTGGACCAGGCTTGGACTTGAAGCGACCTGTCGGCAAGTTCTCACCAGGACATCAGGATACTCAATGCCGACCAAGCATGCTGCGCGTTTTACCGTACTAGAGTTCGACGCAGATCTGGGCTTTACAGGCTGCAGAAAACTCGCGATCGGTCGGGAAAGGCGTACCTCAAGGGATAGAGGGCGTGTGAGAACTGCTGTTTCCGAAAGAAACAGCAGTTCTCACACGCCCTCTAAAGCCCGACGTATTTTCATCGCTTTATGGCCCGACTAAAGTAATGCCCTGATACAAAGCCAAAACCCAGCATCCAAAGTATTATCCAACTCGCCAGCGAAATGGAGAAGATCGAGACCGTTGTCTACGCGCTTTCTTGGCGAGACCGCTACGGCGTCTCCACAACACTTAGCTGGCATTAGGATGTAGGCATGGCGAACAAGCCGAAGCGGTTCAAGGCGACGCTGGAACGACGGATCGAAGGCTTGGGGTGGACCATCGCACGATTGCCCTTCGATCCGCATAAGGCATGGACGCAGATGCTTCGACTACGCGTGCGCGGCAAGGTCCTGTCTCCGAAAGTACCGGGTGTAGAGTTTCGTACGTCGCTGTTTCTTGTGCCTGGCGAGAAGGGACACTATTTGTTGCTGGTGAATAAGAAGCGGGAATCGCTGTGGCCTTGCAGAAGAGGCCGAAAGCAAAAGTGGGATGGGCGAAGATGACGCAGACGCAGCGGCGCCAGGAGTTGCTCGCGGTCTCCTACTATCAGAGCATCGAGGCACGGCAGCCGCGTGGAGAAGCTCTGCGATAACGCGGAGAAGCGTGCTTGAGTAGCGACCAGAACGGAATTCGCGTTTTGCTATAGATTGGCTATCATGCCCGATCGGCATGACAAACTCACTATCATCAGCACGGCTGTCGCGGCCTCTGCTTCAGCGACGCTGTTACATGAAGGTGTTGGTCACGGGAAGTTGTAGGGGCCGGTGTGGTTGATGGCGGACAAAACGATCTGGTGGCGGTTCATGAGGTGAAAGGGTGGCGCTGGGCTCCTCGTGGTCTTGAATTATGGCTAATAAGTCTTTTGTTTTCCGCTTCGACGACGTGGAGGTTCGGGAGCGCGAGTTCACGATCATCAAGGCGGGCACGGTGTTGACGGTGGAGCCGAAGGCGTTTCGGGCCCTCTTGTTCCTGCTGCATAACCCTCAAAGGCTGATCTCGAAGGAAGAACTGCTCAATACTGTTTGGGACGATGCTGCCGTAACAGAGGGCTCGCTAACGCGCTGCATCTCGCTGCTGCGTAGCCGGCTGGGAGATGACACTCGCAGCCCACGCTACATCGAAACGGTAGCAACGGTCGGATACCGTTTTGTATGCACGGTTGAAGTCTCGGAAGAGACGCCCGCCGATCTGCCTTCCGCTCACCCGTTGAATCCTGGCGACGGTTCCATCGTCGCGCCGCTGACAGCGAAGGCGCCGGAGGGAGGCTTGCGAGCTTCCCGGTATCGCTGTCTGCTGGCTGCGACCATTCTCGTTGGAATCCTGGCTTCATCACTCTGGTACCTGCACCGCCCTCTGCCGCCGCCGCGCATCACGGGATACAGCCAGATCACACACGACGGCCGTCAAAAAGTTCTCGTGGCAACCGACGGGACCAGGCTCTATTTCAATCAGATGTCGGGGCCCTCATTAGCCGCATCTATCGCCGAGGTCGCAATATCGGGCGGAGGGATTGCACAAATCCCGATTGCAATTCCAAACTCCTTCCTGCTGGACATTTCACCGGATGGTTCCGGCGCTCTCATTTATTCCAATTCCGAAGCGCCCCTCCCTACGCTGTGGAATGTTCGCATTCTGGGAGGCTCCAAACGGCGCCTCACGGATATCGATGGAGATTCCGAGTGCGCGGCGTTTTCACCGGACGGGAACTCCGCGGCTTACGCCCAGGACGGAGACATCTACGTCGTGCGTAGCGATGGGACAGAAGTGCATAAATTGGTCTCGGCCGGAAACGATGTATGCCATATCGCCTGGTCACCTGACGGCGGCGCAATCCGGTTCACCATGAAGGATAGGATTTGGGAAGTGTCATCGAATGGATCAGGGCTTCACGAGGTAATTCCTGGTTGGCGCGACTCGTTCGCAAACTGCTGTGGTCGCTGGACATCTGACGGGAAATTCTTCCTATTCCTCTCAGATGGCCAGATTTGGGCTCTGGACGAGCGGCGCGGGCTGCTTCGCAAGCCGCCGGATGAGCCGATTCAACTGACCCAAGGCCCTATCAATTGGGGGAGACCGCCTGGCAAGAACCCTGCCTGGGCGTTCTGGGGAGGACCAATCCCAAGCAAGGGCGGAAGCAAGATATTCGCGCTGGGCTTCTCACCCCGCGGTGAGCTTTCCAGGTTCGATTCAACGAGCAAACAGTTCCAGCCTTTTCTCGGGGGCATTTCTGCCCAAGGCGTCGTCTTCTCCAAAGACGGCAAGTCGATCGCTTATGTTTCCTACCCCGAAGGCACGCTGTGGAAGGCAGACCGGGATGGGAGCAATCCCGTGCAATTGACCGATGCGCCGATCGAGGCCATATTGCCACGGTGGTCGCCAGACGGCAAACTAATCTCCTTTGCGCTTGATTATCCGGGACCAAAAAGGGGGGTTCTACGTCGTCTCCGCAGACGGCGGCAGCCCGCGGAAGATTCTGCCCGAAGACCAGCATATGGATGGGTTTCTCACCTGGTCGCCCGACGGACACAGGATGGTTGGCACTTCGACCTCCCCTGACGGAAAACGGGTCTTGCGAATCCTCAACCTTGACACTCGCCAGGCCACAACCATTCCCGGATCGGATGGGTTGTTCTCACCACGCTGGTCTCCGGACGGCCGATACGTCGCAGCCGCTAGTTGGGATGGAGGCCATTTGAAGGTCTTCGATTTCAAGACGCAGCAATGGTCGGAACTGCCCCAGGAGGGAACCCCGGATTCTCCCGAGTGGTCCGCAGACGGCCAATACATATACTTTCGCCGCGTGGTGGGCGATTTGGGACTGTTTCGAATTCGGATCCATGGGGGCACGGCGGAGAAGATCGCCAATCTGAAGGATTTTCATGATGCTGGATGGTTGGGAAGGTATATGGGGTTGGATCCGACAGACGCGCCGTTGTTGCTCCGCGACATCGGAAGCAGCGATATCTACGCCCTCACTTTGGAACAGGAATGATTACAGCGATCTCGGGCAACGACAAGATCAAGCGCCGTGGCCAAGTAGCTAAGGTTGCTGTCCTACCTGTGTGACCTTTGGATCATTGGCGATCTGCTATGCGACGTTTACCGCGTCACCGGCGCCCTGGTAGAGCGCCGGAGCCAGGTTCAGATCCGCGGTTGCGGCGTCATAATGCGTGAGCTCTCCCGCGATGATCCCGGCGGCATTGAAGCGGCTGGCTGCTTCTGCCGTGTCGTCCGGGGTGCCGAGGTCGAGCGCGCGTTGGAATGCTTGCTCAAACCGGCTCACTCTGGGCGATATGGAGTATTCCGCGGTAGAACTTGAACCGCCAGGGCCGGGGTAAATCCCTCGCCATTCGGCAGAGGTATGGGAGATCCAGGAGCTTCCACAATACTTGTGGGAGTAATCGTGTAGACGCGCAGATGGTTATCCGGGTACACCGCGTAGAGGTGGTCTTTGTTGTCCCAGTAAAACTCAAAGACCCCGCCATTCGCGCCGGCTTTTTGGTTAATCAATCCCGTGAACTTGGTAATAGGACGAACCCCGTTGAAGTGAAACACCTGCAACCCCAGGTCTCCGCCGACGGCAAGAAGCTTGCCCGAGGGGGACATATTCAGGTTGTTAATGTACCCAACTTCCACTCTGGGCATGTTCAGGTAGGTGCTGGTTGTGCTCAGGTTGCCCTCGCCGTCAGCCGTGTACGCAGCAAGCTGCGCGGCTCCGTCCGGGGCATAAAATCCAGGTTGCTTGAGGGCTTGAAAGGAAAAAGCAACGTGACCATAAGGGTCGGCGGCAGCCGTTTCGAAAGGGCAGAACCCGTCCGACGGTGAGGTAAGGGGGAACGATGCATCCAGCGTGCCACCAATCAGGACGCCATCACCGAGACGCTTATTCCCTAAAAGACTGAGGCCCAGGTCCCCGCAAATCGCAGCATACCCGTAGAGATTGTTCCCACTAAAGCTCAGTGGAGGGACGAAAGGATATCCACCAATCTGGCCCGTGTAGTTCAGCTCGCCGCTCTCCTTCTCGATATTGAAAGATAGGTAGAGAAAGGCGTTGCCCAGAACTCCGACATAGAGTGTTTGCCCTGAGTGGTCGAGAACTATGCTGTCGATGTTCACGAAGTTAACCACCCGGCTGGAGATGTTCGTCGTACCCCGCTTCTTCAGAGCGCCGTCAGGCGCCATCAGCCAGGTATCGATATTGGAGGAAATGCTGTTTGGACTTCCATCCCCGTTTACGATGAACAGGTACTTGCCGTTCACCGCCATACTGCCCAAGGCAGCGTTTTTCCCACCCGGAAAAGGCGAACCTGGCACCTCGGTCAGCCTGCCGTCAGAGGCTGCATTGAAGGCGTAGATAGCGCTAGGGGTGGAGAGGTACACCTGGGCAACTTGAGCGAGCCCAGGTATCGGCAGCACGGTAGCCAGCAGGGCCCCGAAGACGTGGTAAGGGCTTCTCATGAGAAAGAACTCCTGTTTTCTAGGGGGTCTCGAATTGTACGCAGCTTTCGCGTGGTGATCAAGGTTCTCTTGCGGAGAAAAAACGGGACAACACCGAAAAAGATGAAACGATAGTATGCTGGCCACCACTACAAAGAAGATAAGAACGCTTATGCGAAAGATATTCTTGCTGCTCTTTGTCCTCCTATCATCCTGGGCGGCGTTCGCCCAGACCGATCGGGCATCCTGGGCGAATCTAAGTGGCTTGCGGCCGGGACAGAGTATTCAAGTCGTCGGGATGACCTCGAAGAAACATTCCGGAAACTTCATGAGCATCTCCGATACAGCGATTTCGTACCGGGAGACGAATGGCGAACAGAATATTCCCAGGCAAGACGTTCTCAGCGTGAAACTCATGGAACACAAACACCGTTTGCGCAACACCCTTATCGTGGCAGGAGTGGGCGCTGGTGTGGGAGCCGGAATCGGCGCAGCGACCCACAAAGGGTGCTCATCGCAAAGCTTCTGTTTGGATATTGGCGGAGCCGCCCTACCGGCCGGAATCGGCGCGGTGCTCGGTGGCGTGGGGGGCGCCGTCGTCGGGATTCTTTTGCCCTCTCACAGCACGATTTACCAGGCGAGTTCGCACTAGTCTGCTTTGGCTTTTTCTGGTGAGCGGACTGCAGAGTCGGGTTGTGAGTAACTTCCCAAGCTGAGGGTCGAGTTGGGCAATCGGCCTATAACCCCGTTTTCAAGCAACTTCGTCGAGATCCCGAGTTGCCGACATCCCTCCAAGGCACTGCATTCAAAGGATACCCAACTCGTTCTTGGCCAAATTCGCAATGTGATCATGGCTTTCGTTCCAGGCCTCCCAAACCGATGCGCACCACCTATCGATCAGTGCGTCTCTCGATGGACCTCCGGCAGCCGCCAAAACATGCCGCACCGTAATAGCACCGCGCTCTTTCGGCAGTTGAGGTCTGACCCACAACCTGCGAATTTTCGCCAACTTCATATGAAACCTCTGCACCTGTCTGCCGGTGAAGTTCTTTTCGACGTGCAAGTACAGTCCGATCAGCGCGAAGACCAGAGCGATTGGCTTTGTAGTCTCATTGGCATGTTGAGCCGTATACGCGTCCACAATGTGCTGATGAATAAACGAAGGATCTGGGTGCGCCAACGTGTAGCACGAAAGTTCGTGATAAGGGTCGTCCAAGTCCGGCGTCATAGCAGTCTTTTGACAAATCGAACGATTCCTTGGGAGGGCGAGTTGCCCCTCCACACCAGCAGCGCCGCAAGTGGCGGTCAAGCGTCGGCGCCGGGGGCGGTGGGGACTGCCATGGGGACGAGAAAGTTGCTGGCGAGAAGATAGGCGTACAAGTGTCCCAGAGGGGCCGTATGCCGCAGTTGGGCGGCAGAGACCCACCCATTCGTTTCATCCCATTCCCAGCCGGTCGTGGAGAAGCTGTTGAGCCATTCGCGCAGCTCCCCAGAAGTCATCGGATAAGCGTAAATGCGGACGTTCTGGGCGAAGAGGCGCCCGAGGGTCTCGAGATGACTGGCTTCGAGATTGCCATAAAGGTCTCCAAACGCCCGAATGACCTGGGAAAGACCCGAGACGAAGCGCACCGGCGCCTTGGTATAGCGGTTCGCGAGCGCGGTCATGTGGTAGAGCTCGCGTTGGCGAAAAAGCAGCACGTCGCCCCCTAAGGCGAGAAGGGCATCGATGCGGCGAATCAAGTCAGGGATCTGCGGAGGCGGTTCGTTGGGCGCGAATGAACTGGCTGTAAGGCAAAAAAAGCCGGCAGGCACCGCCTTTGTTTCGCCCAGCTCATTCTGAAGCTGCTGAATACCCGAAGCCAACAGCCGCGCGTGAACTTTCCCGTGTTCGGCATCCACGTGGCCAAAGTATCCGGGCGCAAGCACCACAGCTTTCTTGTAGAGAGCCTCGGTCGGGGGAACCGCGGGGCCCTTGGAGGAAAAAAATACGGCTTCAGCGTATCCCGCAGACGCCAGGTAGGCCAGGAGGGTACGACGGTCCCAAGTCTCGAATGCGGGCCCGCGAACATCGACGTAGTCGATTTCGATGCGCTCCTTGACGACGTCCTGGGCCACGCCTTCCAGAAAAGATTCCATGGTTTGCAATTCGTAGAATGCAGAGTAGATGAGATTGACGCCCAGAGCACCGATGGCTTCCTGCTCCAGGACATTGGCAGGGTCGAGCATGTTGATGTGCAACACGATGTCGTTGCCAGGGCCGCCCGGCTGCAACTGAAAACGGAGACCGATCCAGCCATGGGGTTCGTTTGTCCCGGCGAAGTTGCGCGCGGAGATGGTGTCAACAAAAGAAAAGAAGCGCGTGTGCGGCCCGCGGGTTTTGCTTAGCTGGGTGAGGAGCTGAGTCCATTCGCTCTCCAGCATGGCCTCCAGGCGTTCTTTGGAGACATAGCGCGAACCGGCGCCGTAGAGATCGTCGCTCACTTCCTTGTCGTAGGCGGAAATGGTTTTGGCGACTGTGCCGGAGGCGCCTCCTACGAAGAGGAACCAGCGGGCGACTTCCTGTCCAGCGCCGATTTCGGCGAAAGAACCGAACTTGGAGGGATCGAGATTGAGGGTGAGCGCTTTGTGGTGGGTGTCGAGTTTTTGAGCGGAAGGCATAGGCAGGCTCCAGTCGGGCGACCTTCTAAGAGGCGCGAAGAGTCCGTGACGAGGTGGCGAAACTTGCTGCGCGAGAACGATTCTATATGAGATTTTTTTCTGCTTCGCAAATGGCAAAAATTACCGGGCCAGAAGTCCCGTTTGTAGGAACTTGGAAGTTCCACCTGGGGCTTGCTGCCAATTGCCGTGCGAGTCACGGACAATTTCGGAGGTGATCTTCCGTGGGACGTTACTTAGCGCCGGCAACACCGTGGGCCGGCGAAGATATACCGCTGTCAGATCGCTGTTCCGCGGTGGCCTTGTACCCATTCAGCACGCCACGCATCATCGCCGCATAATCGCGATCGAGAAAACCCACGCGAAAGAGGAACCGTCCCACCGCGCCGAGATCCCCGGGAAATACGTCCTCCTTCAGCTTGAACGAATAGGTCCAAGTCACACGCGTGTGCGCGCCGTCAATCTCGAACGAACGGAACTCCCCGACAGCGTAAGCGATAGGCCGAGCCTTCGGCGTCTGGTAGTTCCAGACGATGTATCTGAAATGGCCTGACCGGTCACCCTGTTCGCGCTCCAACGCCTCCTCCTCGACACTTCCGCCGTCAGTCAGGCAAACGATATGGCGGGAGCCCGGAGCTCCGAACGGGCCTTTGGTCAGCATAAAGTCCCCGGAAACTCCCGGCAGCGAGTTCGATCCGCGAAGGACCTGGTTGAGCGGCTTGTTCATGGCAGCTGAGACCACGGATAGAGATCGGTCGATAAGAATCTCTTCGCGGTGGGAGACGAGTTGCTCCGATGGTGCGATCACAGGATGGGGAGAATCCCTGAATCCGGGTGGAGGAGCGCAGGCGGCAGTGGCCGCGCCCCAAGCAACGCCCATCATGCCGAAGACGACAATCGTCGAGATTAGAGGTACAGACCGTAGGTATCGCATCTCGAGTCTCCTTTTAATATTTCGATATTCGTAATATACGATTTTCGTAATAAATGTCAAATATCGTGGCCTGCAGCCGCGCGGCACAATGGCCGCTGGCGACACAGTATGCTTAAGAGCGAGCTGACATCTTGACTATGAAAAAGCAATCTCTTACATCGGGCAGCGCTGTCGAGGACCGGCAGGCGCTTGCTCTCCACGATTGCATCTCCGTACTCATGCGGAAATTCCGGATCGAGCCGGGCCTGCTGGCCGGAAGTGTCTATGCAGACCTTCACGCAAACGATGTGGGCTTATTCGAGGTACTGGCCGCGCCGCAAGCATGGAGCGTCCGCCGTATCGCCGAGGCGCTGGCCGCCCCGATCTCCACCATTTCCTCCGCGCTGGACCGTCTTGAGCGGCAGCGCCTTGTTGAGCGGCGCCGCGTTCCCGGTGATCGCCGCGTCGTTCGCATCGAACTGACTGGCCGGGGACAGCGGCTAGCTGTCCGGCTGCGCGATGCCCACGTCGCTAACTGCCGTTCCATGCTGGCGCGACTCAACGCCGGCGAGCGCGAGGAGTTCCTCCGCATGGCAGCCCAGATAGCCGGCACGTGATGCCCATGGTGGGACGCCTACTTTTCTGTTGAAGGGGACGGCCCTTAGAGTCTGCGTGAGAACTTGGATTTGCAGATCCAGCCCCGAAGGGGCTACTTTCAGGTAGAGCTGTCCAAATTAGCGAGAAAGCCAGCTCGTCGGACCAGCTAGTCAGCTGATTCCATTAGGGAGAGATTGGCCAACATCAAATCAGGTTCCCTATTTTAGACCCACTAAAAATGAAGCATTAACCGCAGGTCCCTCCACTACGCTGCGCTCCGGTCGGGATGACAATTTATTTTGAAATCGATAATGTGGCGCTAGGAAACGAACGCAAAATCATGCCTGAATTCTCCGCTCAGACTTTACTGAGGTCACCGACCGTTACAATCCGCGACGTATACTGCCAGGGCAGTTGCAGTCCCCAGAGCGCGGAGGAGTGCGCGACCGTCACGGAACTGGTGTTTCCGTATCGCGGTGTCTATGTGCGGCATCTCGGACAAGACCAGGCCGTGGCCGAGGCGAACCAGGTGCTGTTTTTCAACGCCACGGAAGGCTACCGCGTGAGCCATCCGGTGCCAGGTGGAGACGCCACTCTGTCATTGGCCGTGAGTCAACCGCTGTTGTACGAACTGGCGCCTCCTGCGCTTCTGCGCGGTGGTGCAACGCTCGCGTTTAGCCGGCTTAGCCTGCGGATTGATGCGCGAACTCAAGTACTCATGGCACTGCTGCGGCACAGCCTGCGCCAGAACATCGCCGAACCTTTAGAGGCAGAGAGTCTTGCGTTGACCCTGGTGCAGCGTGCGCTGGGGCCGCGCACCACGCATGCGGCCGGCGCCAGCGTGGGACGACAGCGCCTGGTAGACCGTGCCAAGCTCGTACTGGCGAGCGATCTGGCACGACGATGGACGTTGGCCGAGGTGGGCGCCGAGGTGCGCTGTTCCCCGGTATATCTCACCCAGGTCTTCCAACAAGTGGAAGGTCAGCCCATGTATCGCTATCAGTTGCGATTGCGGTTGGCGCGGGCCCTGGATCTTCTCGCGCAGTATGATGACCTGACCGCTCTCAGCCTCGATCTCGGCTTCTCCAGCCATAGCCACTTCAGTGCCGTGTTCCGCGAGGTTTACGGCCGTTCACCCTCCCAGTTCAGGCGGTCGGCCCTGCGTCGTTAGCGATCGTCCATAAAATCGCTAAAGATTCCGACAGCGACTCTTCCACTCGGCGTGGCCTACTCATGTTACCCGGACTTTGGGTATCGGACGGTGATGTCATGGTTGAGAAAACTTGCGCGGCTTGCGACTGCAATCTCGATGCGAATTCCATCAAAGTCAAGATCGGTGGCAAGACGGTTGAAGTGTGCTGCGAAGAGTGTTCCCACAAGCTGAAAGAAGCGAGTGTATCCGCGACTGCGGCGGCAGAGGGGGGAGCTGTGGACGGAAACAATGTGGGCGTATTCAAACACGGACGCGCGGGGGATAGCGTCCACAAGGAAATTGGGGGTGTCTGTCATGGAAGCAAATAAATCGTTGTCAACCCGGCATAGCGTTCAGACCGCGTCGGGACGCATCAGCTACACCGAACAGGGCAGCGGGCCCGTGGCCCTGTTCGTGCATGGCGTACTACTCAATAGCTATCTATGGCGCCACCAACTGGCGGGTTTGTGCGATATCAAGCGCAATATCGCGGTCGATCTGCTCGCGCACGGAGACACCGAAGTCGCGCCGGATCAAGACCTATCGGTGACGGCCAACGCCAAGATGCTCAACGAGTTTCTCGACGCCTTGGAGATTGATCGTGTCGACCTTGTCGGGAACGACAGTGGCGGCGGCATTGCACAGATTTTTGCCGCACTCTACCCGGAGCGTCTGCGTAGTCTCACACTTACCGATTGCGACGCGCACGACAACTGGCCGCCTGAAGCGTTCAAGCCATTTCTGGCGATGGCAGCCGCGGGAGGTCTGCGTGACACGCTTGACGCAATCTTGGCGGACAAGAGCATCTATCGGTCAGCCCAGGCTCTTGGACCTGCCTACGAGCATCCGGAACGGGTGAGCGACCAGGCCATCGATCGGTATCTGCGTCCGTTTGTCAGTTCCCAACAGCGCACCCGCGACCTCGAACGGTTCCTTGCAGCGTTCGACAATAAGCACACTCTGGCTGTTGAGGCGCGACTCAAGGCCTTGCAGGCGCCGACGCTCATCGTCTGGGGAACCGACGATGTGTATTTCGACGTTAAATGGTCGCATTGGCTGGCCGATAACATCCCCGGCACGCGGCGCCGCGTCGAGTTCAACGGCGCCAGGCTTTTCTTCCCCGAGGAACGTTGGGAGCAGTTCGACAGGGAAGTGCGCGAACACTGGAAAGCGGCAGAAGAGAGGGCTTTGTGACAGGGACACGGATTTCATACCCAGTAACTTCTGTGGAGAAGAGAATGGCCGATCAAACGCGCAAGGGCGAGCGATTCCGGGCGCTCCATATCCCGGGAGAGCCGCTCGTCCTCTTCAACATCTGGGATGCGGGCACCGCCAAGGCCGTCACGGCGGGCGGCGCCAAGGCAATTGCGACAAGTAGCTGGTCAGTCGCGAATGCAAACGGCTTCACCGATGGCGAGCGCTTTCCGCTCGCCTTGGCGATCGAAAATCTGCGCCGGATCGTGGGTGCGACAGACCTGCCCGTGACGATCGATCTGGAGGGCGGGTATGGCGACACGCCCGAGATGGCCGGTGAGACGATCGGTCTGGCCATCGCAGCGGGTGCGGTGGGCTGCAACCTGGAGGACAGTTTTCCCGCAAACGGGAAACTCCGCGAGACAGCCGATCAGTGTGATCGCATTCGACACGCGCGTCGGGCGGCCGATGCTGCCAATACGTGCTTCTTCATCAATGCCAGGACCGACGTCTTTTTTGAGCGGCCGCCCGAACAGCATGACGATGATATGGTCGCAGAAGCTATCCTGCGAGCTTGTGCTTACGCCGAAGCCGGCGCTGATGGACTGTTTGCACCCGGTCTTGCGGACATCTCTCTGATCTCGCGCCTCGCTCGAGCGTCGCCGCTTCCACTTAATATTATGGTCGGTGATGCAACCCCACCTGTCCGCGTATTAGCGGAGCACCGTGTCGCACGGGTCAGTCACGGGCCGCGCCCCTATTTCATGGCAATGAAAATGTTAGAAGAAGCGACGCGAGCGGCAAGCCGGTGATGCGGACGCTGCCCCGCGTGGCCTACTTCTGTAGTGTGGCGCTGCAAGGCTGATACCAGGCGGAGTGGAAGCATCACCGCTTCTTCTTTTCCGTCCGATATCCCTTGATCAATAGATCGATTTGACGCGGCGTCAGTTTATTGGTCCCCTTGCGTTTCGATTCCTCGCCGATGACGCGCAAGACTTCCGGCTCGGGAGCGGCAACCTTCACATAATCACGAATGCTCTGCAGGATGGTTGAGCTCGCCATAGAAACTCCACTTCGATACGCTTAACCGAACAGTTTACCGGACGGTTGGTCAATGACACGGAATGCCCGCACTGGCGGGAAGCGTGAATACGGTTCGTCTGTCCCAGCCTTTACCCAGAAGAAGCGAACTCCGACAAAGTCCCGCATCTGAACGAAGAGGGATGGAATTTTTGCAGGCTTACTAACGCTTGTACGTGATACGGACGTCGATCGGGATGTTGGTTAGCATACCGATGAGGGTCCTTATTTCCGGACCCAACACGCGAAAGTCTGAGACGAATCGTGCTGCCGCTTCTAAGTCCCCTCGCTCCTGAATCGCAAGCACTTCAGAGGCGAGCTGAAACAATGCTTGGCGAGCTTTACCAGGATCTACGGAGAGGCACCCGCTAGGCCTCATTCGGATCGCATCCCGCCGGAGAAGATAGTTAAACTGGATTACGTTCGATCCGCCGTGAGCTTGATCAATGCCGAAGCGGGCTGCACGAAGGAAACCAGCGACGTTGACATCCACCAGTGCGGCATGGTTTCCACTATCCGCAAGCATTAGATTCAGGCACGCTCCCAGTACATCTGCCTTCACTTCCTCGAGTACCGAGTGATATTGCTTCAGACAAGAATTCACGGTTGTTGGCTCCCCAGTCACCGTGATTCGATGCGGACCCAAAGAGTGCGCGATTTCGTGGTACAGCGTCTGATTAAAGAAGTGCAGGAAAGCGCCATCTTCATCGTCGGGGGCATCCTCCAGCAGCCGTCCCACGATCGGCCACGCGACGGATCGGAACTTCGCTTCCAGGACGTTCTGCAATATAATCTGCCGTGCCCCGACTTCCTCGGTCACGCGCTCGTCATTCGGCAGGTTAAATGCAATTGCTGGAATCGCACAGCGCGCCTCGCCTCCCGTGTAGATCAGCGTGGCAACCGAAAGATCTACTCTGGATTCTTCGATCCCTATGCGGCTCTGTAGCTCTTTTTCGAGCTCTTTGCGCAGGAGCGCAAGATCCCGTTTCACGTTCCGAATCTTATCGGATGCCGTAAAATCACGGGCCAGAAGCATCGCTTCGTATGCAGCTTTGATCCCGAACAGCCGGTCCTCGTATACCTCGTAAGGCCCGATTACCAAATCGATTGGATTGTCACGAAGCCGGACCCAAAGACTCTCACTCTCGTGGAAGTCATCCGTCAGGACGTCCTCCGCCCTTCGCTCGAGATACTGGCGAAATCGATCATGTTCCTGGTTTCGTGCTGCAGCCGATAAAGCCCGGCTCAATGCAACCACTTGCGGCTGGTAAAACTCGTGATAGGGCACTGCTCGAAACTGACCCGAATCGGCAGCGCGAATTACCGAATACGGTGAGTTGAATGCGCGCTTTTTCTCCGAGTGCAAGGACAGGAAACTGAAGAACATCTCTCGAGTAAAATCCGGCGGGTAGAATCCTGCACCAAGTGGCTTCGCCGGAGCGGGGATAAATGGGCTCAAGCCATTGAGCCGGTCATAAGGGCCGTAGTGAAAGGCGATCATCTGCTTCAGCTCCTCGTCGCTCCCAACCGAGCGAATGAGGGACTCACGGTCTGTACCGGAGAGAGATTGCCGCCAGAAAATTTCGTCGGCTGCATCAGCCGCTTGCAAAAGGCAGCGGAGGTTGTGCTCGTCGGTTCCTGCAGGTGCCAGGAGAAAGGGATCGAGTTTAATCGAAGCGAGCCTTCGAAAAGTGTCGCGGTGAATATCTGAAGCTACTAGATTGGTCCCAATTTCCATTAAAACGACAAATCCCCACCTAAGTAATTATAACAAGTCGGGGTCTTATAGGGTCGTTCAGCAGCTTTACGTGCCACTGGGCGGGCGGTTCGCCGCAGACTTGGCCCTTGGTTCCCACTCCCATTCAAGAACAATGTCAGCGGCCCCCTTCTTTGGCAACTTCTTGAGTACCGCCCGGATGAACTCGACTTGCCCGCGGCCGTCGTTGAAGTCGTGAATGTATCTTGTCACTTTCGCGGCCACCTCTGAGGGGGCCTGGTTCGGTTCATTTGTGAACGCCTTTACCTTGGGCCCGCCGGTGTGCTGATCGTGCTGAAACCCCAGACTTGGGGGCAGGTGGACCTCTATTATCAGACGCTCCGCACCTGCCGGTGCTCTCGCTGTCAGTTGAGGTGGCCCGGGTTTGAAGAGGTCGTCAATCTTTTCAGTCAGAACGTAGCCCACAACAACACTGTGATCGCGCAGCGGGAGAAACGGCTCTTCATCTGCGCTCAGGCGTACTGAAATGTCATTTTCCGGGTTGTCCTGCGCCGTGCCGGGGATGGAATAGAGGCCTTTGATTCTTGCCGGCCTGGAGTCGTTTGGGTGCGCTGGGTCGTAGATTTCAGGTACGTAGTCGAAGTCGTTGAGTTGACTCTGCTTCCTGTACACGCGAATCTTTCTGAGCTTGATCACCTCGGTTTCTTCTTCCCCAATGAGCGCTTTGAGTGTGGTACTGCGAACTTGAAAATTCTTTCCCTCGCTCTGTTTCCCACGTCCAAAACTGTCGAAAATGCCAGGGAAGTCAAGGGCCGCCTGGTAAAACCCGTAGATTGCGGCAGGAAGACCAATGAGAGCAAGAATCAACGCGAGCACGTCAAGTGGCATGTGCGGCATTGTATCGCAGAACCGGTGCCTCGGCGATGCTCGAACTGCCTCTGATTTTGAGCGCTCTTGTCTCAGTTACTGATTGCATATCGGGAGCCCCATAGGAAAGGAGAGGGTCTCCCAAGGAAAACCACTCCTCGCGATCTTTATCAGTCCACAGTAATTGCGAAACCGCTCTGAAGCTTCGCGTATTCTGCCCTGGCCTGTCGGAGGACGGGGATGTCCGCATCGGCATCTTTCCAGAGGGTAAGGAAATCCTGATAGGCGCTTTTGGCCTTGGCCATGTCGCCCGAGGCAACGTATGCTCTGCCCAGTTGCAGGTGGGCCAGGGCGCCTATAGGATCGGCGAAAACGATGCCGCGATGATTCAGGACCTTTTGGAATTCCACCGCGGCCTCTTGGCCACGTCCTGCTGCAAGGTACGACTCCCCGCGGATATACGCGGGGTAGAGGCCTCCGAATCTGGCAAAGAACGCCGTGCCCGGCAGCGCGAGATCGTAAGGACGCGCCCGTTCCAAATACTCGACCGCGTCTGACGGCGCCCGATGAGCGAGTGCGGAAAGCGCGCGTAGCGTGGGAAGATATTCGAATTGCACCGGCGTATCCTCCGGGAACCGTTTCTCCAGGTCTACGGCAAGCCTTTGTGACGCGGAGGGCTCGCCCGAGAGCGCCAGCGCGAATGCCGCGGAATACTCCACATCGCGCCCTTTTGCGAGGTCGAGCGCCGCCGCAGCGTGCCCTTTCGCCTCAGCCACATTCCCGAAATGCGCTTCGCACACGGCCTCCGCGCTCTTGTAGATCGCGGCTCTTTCGCGATCGCCGGCCTGCTGCGCCAATGCGACTGCGCGCTCCCACATGATCCGCGCCTGTTGCATTTGACCGGAACGAGCGAGCACCAGGGCCTGATTGTGCCACATCCAGTCCTCGACGCGGTGTTGCCCGCGGGCGTGCGCAACTTCGTGCTCCATTCCTGCCTGGTCGCCCTTAAAAAACGCGAGATAGTAACGGAGGACCAAAAATTCCGGGATTTCCAGCTTGCGCTCCGCGGCTCGCCGCAAGACTATCCGCTGCCTCCGCGAACCGGTCAAGGAAGATATTGTGCAGAGCGAGAGCGCTGTACCCGAATGGATCGTCCGGATTTAGCCGAAGGTCCTCCTGTTCAGCCTGAATTCCCCTTTCATATTGGCCCGTGCCCAGCGTGCCCCACCCTCCCAAAACGGAAAGGGGCACCCAATCGCGCGGATACGTTTGCACCCATGATTCGAGAGTCTGCAACTCTCTCTGCAAGTTTCCCGTTACCTGGCGGTCGTAAAGA
Source organism: uncultured Acidobacteriaceae bacterium (assembly GCA_963834205.1). Classification (GTDB taxonomy): domain Bacteria; phylum Acidobacteriota; class Terriglobia; order Terriglobales; family Acidobacteriaceae; genus PALSA-350. Next base: position 47,735 of record CAWIBI010000072.1, read on the forward strand.
AAAAGAATCCAGAGCCTTTCCCGGTCACTCACGCCGATCCCGAAGCGCATAGGCTTTGCGGGTGTACTCGGCGGATAGATCGGTTTGGCCCATGTTCCAGTAAGTAGATCGATAGATCCGCGTACGCCATCGCGAATTGAGGGTCGATGGCAATAGCGCGCTGAAGGTGAGGGATCGCGGCAGGAAACCCATGCGCGAACAAGGCGTTCCGGCCGGCACTATACGCCTTCAGAGCTTCCAGCGAGGACGTAGTTGCCTGCTCCAGCGGCGTCGAGTGCTCCTGGATGGTGGCCCGCGACTCGCCCAGCCTGGTCCTCATTTGAACCGCCATTCGGCTCAGCGCGTTGAGGACTTCTTCTTTCCTTTCCGGCTGCGCCTGCTCTTCAGCGAGGACCTCTCCGGTGCGGCAGTTCCGGGCGCGCAGCCACAAGACGTACTGGCTTCCGAGGCCTGCAATCGAGCCTTCCAGAACCGCGTCGCTCCCGGTTCGTTCGCAGATCTCGCGCGCCACCTCTGGAGTGAGCCGCGCCTCGGGAGGCCGGTTCATGAAACGCAGTACCTGCTGGGTCTGCTGGTCCGAAACGAGAGTGAGGAATGGGGACTGCTCCAGCTGCACCGCCAACCCCTGGCGAAGGGTCTGGTCAAAGACCGGATCGCTCGTCTTGTTCTCGAATTCAGCCAGGACAATCGTGTCCTTCGTGGTGAGTTTCGGTGTCCGGTGCAGATAATAAAGGTACCCAGCGGCGCACAAAGCCACGACGGCCACGAGGCCGGGCGGCCGCAGCCAAGCGCGTCCCGCGGGCCGGCAGGGTGACTGCCGCCAATTCCCTCTGCAACTCGGCGGCGGATTGCCACCTTCGTCCCGGGTCTTCTTCCAAACAGCGTTTTACGATTTGTTCCAACTTTCGCGGCCGGATCGGCCTCCGTTGGACGGCGACTCGCTCGCCCGTCAGCATTTCGTAGAAGACCCAGCCGAATGCGTAGATATCGGTGCGGGCATCCGCCGGTCTGCCTTCCCGCTGCTCCGGCGCCATATAGGCGGGCGTGCCCATCACCATTCGTTCCCCGGTGAGTGTTTGGTCTCCTTCCAGCCTCGCGAGCCCGAAATCCAGGACCTTCGCCCCGGACCGGGTCAGCATAACGTTGCCGGGCTTCAGATCGCGGTGGATGATGCCCTTCTCGTGCGCCGCCTCCAGCGCGGCGGCGATCTGCCGGGCGTAACGGATCGCCTCTTCCAGGGGCAGCGGGCCCTTTTTCAGCCGGGCCGCGATCGTCTCCCCTTCCACCAGCTCCATTACCAGGTAGTTGGGCCCGATGTCGTGAAGGATACAGATGTTGGGGTGGTTCAGGGACGAAATCGCGCGGGCCTCGCGCTCGAAGCGGGCGTTGAACTGCTCGCGAGTGATTTTAATGGCGACGGCACGGCCCAATCGCGTGTCGATGGCGCGAAAGACCTCGCCCATGCCGCCCTCGCCGAGCTTGCTTTCGATACGGTATGGTCCCAGACACGCGCCCGAAGCCAATCCGGTGAGAGTCGAATCCTCCAGCAGGTGGGGAGCATTCCGGATTGCAGGCCGATCGAGAAATTCGCCGCCTGCCGGCTCTATCAGGAGCGATTCCACTTCGCGGCGCAATTCGGGATCCGCCTGCGCCATCAGCGCCGCTCGCTCATCGGCAGTGCCCTCGCGAGCCGCGTGGTATAGCTCTTCGATCTGCCGGAAACGCTCCGGAGTCATATCAGACTCCCGATTGTTCTCCCATTGTATGGCTTAACTCACGCAGCAGCCATGCCTTGGCGAGGTCCCAATCGCGCCTGACGGTGCGCGGCGAAATTTTCAGGGCCGCCACGATCTCCTCCTCGGTCAATCCACCGAAATAACGCAGCTCGACCACCTTGGCCTGGCGGGGCGCCACCTGTGAGAACGCCGTCAGGGCCTCGTCGAGAGCGAGGATGGATCGGTCGGGCGCCGGCGACAAGACGGCGGATTCATCCAGATTCACTTTGGACGGTGTTCCGCCGCGCCTCCGCGAACCGCGCGTGCGAGCGGCGTCCACCAGGATGCGCCGCATCATCTGGGCCGCGATGGCAAAGAACTGCGCCCGCGCCTGCCATTCGACGTTGGTCACGTCGACCATGCGGAGGAAGACCTCATGCACTAACGCGGTGGCCTGGAGGGTGTTGCCCCGGGCTTCGTTTTTCATGTAGCGGCGGGCCATGAGACGCAGTTCGGGATAGACGTGCTCCGCCAGACGGCCCAGGGCTGCTTCGTCACCGGCTCCCCAGGCTTTCAACAGATTCGTGATTTCTGCAGAGCGTGCGTCGATGGATAGCCCATCTCCCCGTGGGCTTCAAAAATATAACAAAACCGTGGCCGCTTTTGCGGGGCCACTGCCGCCTGTACCGGTAGAAGGAGAACAAAGTCTCACCATGATCTCCCTCCAGAAAGCAGGAAGCCAAATGAAACACATAGCAACGTTGGCGCTGATGCTCAATCTCGGTGTCGCAAGCGTTTACGCAGAACAGCATCCGGTAAAGATGGTGTTTTCGGGAACTGCTGCGGCCAGCACGGTCATTCTCCAACAACCCGGTGCGAGTAACAACGAAGACAATGAAGCCGGGAAAGGTACGCTGGGCTCATTTACCTTTCGTAATGAACGAGCGGTCGATAATTCTCCGACGCCGTCCAGCACTTGCTCCGGCCCAAATAAGCTCTACTTCAACGATCCGGCCGGCGCAGGCGTATTTCGCTTCCAGGATGGGAGTCTATTGAAGGTCACTCTCACGCAAGGGGGCGATTGCATAGATTTCGCGGCTAACGAGGGCCACTGCACTCTGACTCTTCAGATCACCGGGGGAACCGGCCGTTTCAAGAATGCGTCCGGTACCCTTACGTTTACCGAGACGTCGCTGCCAGTGTTGGCCGACGCCTTACACAATCCCGTCTTCTTTGCCGATACCGGGGAGTTTACGGGAACGGTTTCCGGAGTCAGCGAGGAGCAAGACCAGGGTGAAGGGCAATAGGTACAAACGCTATTGGTCGTACGCTCCTAATTACAATCACAGACGCGGTGCGGCGGCGGCCAGGCTGGTGAGCGGTGGACCAGACATCGGGCCAATGGACTGTCCCTGGTCTCCGTCCCACCGCAGTGTCCAAATTGACGTAAGGCACGGCTTTTAGCCGTGCCTTAGTTAGAGTTTCTACATGTTAAGGGGCGAGTTGGATGATATTTCAACCGAAGCAGCTGCCTTGGAGGCTGTGTTTTGGCTTCGTATCAGGGCACGACCTTAGTCGGGCCATAAAGGAAAGAGAATTGGGCTCCAGAGGGTGTGTGAGAACTAGGCTTTGCAAATCCAGCCCCGAACCCGGATTTCCTGCCACGCAGCGCTGGACGAGGCGGCGCGTGCGCCCTTTCAGTAAGGAAAGGCGCATGAAGTTTGCCAAAGCCACCAAGTTCCACAGGAAATCCGGGGAAGGGGCGACCTGAACTTCAGAGCTGTCCAAATTGGGGTTTGGAACCAAGGGACAAATCGGGATTAACTCCTGACTCCGGCGCGCAAATCGCATTAACCGCAGGTCCCTCCACTACGCTACGCTCCGGTCGGGATGACAAATTTGTTTTGAAATCGATGATTTCTCACGACAACCGTCCATTTTTACAACAAATTTGTCATCCCGACCGGAGCGTAGCGTAGTGGAGGGACCTGCGGTTAATGCTTCGTTTTCAGTGGGTCCAAAAGGGAACCTCATTTGATGTTGGCTAAGCTCTCCTAATGTAATCAGCTGACTAACTGCTCCAACAGCCTGCCTTTCTCGCTAATTTGGACAGCTCTGCCTGAACTTAGCCCAGGACGTAGTCCTGGGTCTGGAGTTTCTCATTTCAGGGACGACGTGGTGATATTTCAACCAGAAAAACTCCTTTGGATGCCTTGTTTTGGCTTTGTATCGCGGCTCCCGCGGGTAGCAACGTCTGTTTATCCCTCGGTATCCGCGTATCAGGGCACGACTTTAGTCGGTCGCACAGGCCCAACACAGATCTGGGCTTTTAGCCCCTGTTTTTTTCTTTGCCCGTGAGAGTAGGCAGGGGGCTGAAGAGGGTGTGTGAGAACTCGGATTATCCAGCCCCGAAAGGGGCGGCCTGAACTTAGCCCAGGACGCAGTCCGAAGGACGGAGTCCTGGGTTGGGCGTTTAGGGATGAATAGTCCCGCAGGGACGGCTGAACGCGTGGGAATGGATTCAGAACACAACCCAGGACTACGTCCTGGGCTGGCACGGCTTTTGTCGTGGGTGGCCCGGGTCTCGCTTTTGAGACCTGGGGGTCGTGCAGAGGGACCCAATCCCGGGTTCTCATGCGGGGCTTTTTAGCCCCTGAGGTACGCTTCTCCATGATCGGCCGGCAGAGAAGCTACCGGTAAAATTCATTTTTGCGTGCCCTCTAGTGAGACAACAGGCCGTAGACATCAACTTCGCGCTTTGCTCCCACATAGACATGACCGTTTGCGATGATTGGAATATTGAACCGAAGGGCCAGCCCGGCGCGGTCGCGAGACGGATTCTGCTCACTGACGTAGAGCAACCGGGAGGGATCGACGGCGTCGAAGGCGAACAACACCGCGTTCGTGTCGTCGGCGTTCCATGCTTTCGAGTGCAGCACCCAAAGCACACCATCCCGCGAACCGTTCGCCGAAATAGTCGGGGTTGCGCAGATAGCTGGGAAATGGGAACCACTTGCCGCTTTGAGCGAGAGTTTTCCGTTCTGCACGGTGAATTGGCGCAGCGCATCTTTGAGCTGTTGCTCAGCACGTAGAGGTTGTGGTTCCAGTAGGCCATTGAGCCATAGACGCCGCCACCGGGGCTGGGAATCGTTTGCAACTGCGTGGCTGTCATTGCTTTGGCTGGTAATGACCCATGTGGTCGCGGTCGATCAGGTAGATGGTCCCGCCTTTGCCGGCAATAACGACGAGGTGCGGGTGCGGTCCCGGCTGGGCCGGCAGTAGCACCGGCCCTCCCGAACCCAGATCTTGATCGTCTGCATCCAGTTTGTCGACGTTGAACGGCGCGAAATAGTCATAGAGCTTCAGACTTTGCCCGTCCAGTTTCAGCAAACTATCTCCATAATCGCGCCCGCCACTTGCTGCATCGAACCGTCCATTTCCAGTCGCGAGAAACAGATTGCCCCTTGCTCGTCGGCGGCGGGTCCTGTGTCGCCGGCCCAAAAGCCGCTGTCATCCGCGTCGGGAGAAGCATTGAAAACTGCCTTCTGCTTGAGGGTGTGCGCGTCATATGCCATCACCCAGCCGTGGTATGGTCCAACATCGCAGGAAGACCCCCAGGTAAGATAGACCGATCCATTCGCCAGCAGGAGCGAGGCGCGAGGATTCTCGCGCAACGGATCGAATTCCACTTTTCCCGACTGGCTACCGGTTCCCCTCCCGTCGATCGTGGCCTTGATATCGACCGGACCACCGAACTTTTCCAGCCCGGTTGTCACCGACCAGCGCGTGCAAACGCTGCGTGTAATGACTCGAAGGCAACCGTGTCGATTCCTTGGTCCGTGCCAGCACATACAGCGTTCCAGTATCCGCATCGATTACGGGTGTGGAGGTAATTCCGACTTCCGGCGCGATAAAGGGGCATTCGACATCATCCTCCGGAACAGTCGTAACGCCCTTGCTGAGAAAGTTCACGCGCCAGAGCGGCATAGCGGGATGGCCGTAGGCGTCGAAGGCATATACGCTGTCGTGCTCGGTGGCAATGAACAGAACATCGTGCCGGCCCTTGCCAGGTATCTCCAATCCTGCGAGGAAGAGTGGTTGCGCGTAGACGTCTCCGTCTACTTTCAGCGTGAATATCTTTCCAAAATGGCGGACGTTCACATTGCGCGGAGTCAGGATGGTTTCGACCCGGTTGGCGCCGCTGCGCGCATTGTCATACTGCGACGTAGTCACACTCTGCGCGCCTGCGCGCAGTCCCATCATCAAAACCGGGATCAGTATGGATGGCCATGCGAGGGATTTGCAAGCATTCACCAAATTGGTTCCCTTTTCCGCCAGCAGATATGCGCTCTGCTATTCGAGCCGAAGCGCGGTCATCGGGTCGACACGAGTTGCTCTCTGCGCCGGAATCCACACGGCGATGAGGGCGACCGCGCTGAGAAGCAGCGGCGTGACGATGAATGCGACCGGATCCCACGCTTTGACACCAAACAGGAAGCTGGCCAGGAAGCGAGTGAGCCAGAAGGCTCCGCCGATGCCCAGGACCACGCCGGCGCCGGCGAGGATCATGCCCTGACCGATGACCATGTTGCGCAGGTTCGATGCCTGCGCCCCAAGCGCCATGCGTACGCCGAGTTCCTGGGTGCGCTGCTGCACGGAATAAGACATGACCCCATAGACACCAATGGCGGCCATCATCAATCCTGCCGCTCCAAAGATGGTGAGCAGCAGCATATTGAAGCGCTGACGCGCCGTGTTGCGCACTTCGACCTCGGCCATGGTACGCACATGGGCGACCGGCAAGCCTCCGCTGGCCTCGCGCAGCGCAGCTTCGATGCCCGCCCGCAGGGTGTACGGATCTTACCCGGCTGCGCACAATCCACCAGAGCGGTGCACCCCGGGAGTTGAGCGCAGTTTCTGCGTCCGGCATCTGCGCGATAGGAATGTACATCCTCGGAATCTGGATCGCGATCGACACCGGCATCGCGCGTGTCGCCCACCACGCCAACGACCTGGCGGGGCGGCTCGGCAAACGCTGGGCCTGCCCCCGCTCCGATCTGAATGCGGTCCTTCAGCGGATCGCCTTTGGGCCAATACTGCCGAGCCATCGCCTGGTTGATGATGACCACGCCAGGCGCGGCGCCATCATCCTGCTCGGTAAAGGCGCGACCGCGCAACACAGGAATCTCAAAGGTTGAGAAATAGCTCCACGAGATGGAATAGAAGCCCGCTCCGCCGGTGAAGGGCGTCTCGCCTTTGGGGCGTCCTAAAACATCGAAGATCATTCCGAAACCGCCCTCCAGCGGCAGGCAATTGCTGGCGCCCGCGTCGAGCACTCCGGGGATAGCCATGAGACGCTCCCGGCCGTCGCGAACGATCTGGGCAACGGGCGCCGTTTTCTGAAAGCGGTCGCCGCTGATCGACATAGCCGCGGTGAGGACGTTGTGGGTGGTGAAACCGGGATCGACATCCTCCAACTTCAGGAAAGTCCGAATGAGCAAAGCGGCTCCAATGACCAGAACCAGGGCAAGAGCCATCTCGCTTATGACCAGGAGTGGAACGGATCTTGCCATGGCGAAAGCCCATGCCGGAACGGCTGGAATTCTCGTTGAGCGAGGTAGCAAGATTAGGCCGCGACGCGGAAATTGCGGGCACCAGGCCAAACACGATGCCGGTGAACAGCGAGATGCCCAAGGTGAACAGCAGGATGCGGAGATCGAGCGCGACGGCCGAGCCATTTTCTCCGATTCGAGGAATATCGCTGGGGCTCATGCTCAGCAGCAAACGCAGGCCGAGCGAACCCGATGAGCAAACCCAACAGGCCGCCCACCAGGGATAAGGCAAGGCTTTCGGTCAGCAGTTGCCGGATAATCTGTCCGCGCCCGGCTCCCAGGGCCGCACGGGTTGCGAGTTCGCGCTTGCGGATGGAGGCTCGCGCAAGCAGCAGGTTGGCCACATTGGCGCAGGCGATGAGCAGCACGAATCCCACGGCTCCGAGCAGAACCAGGAGGGGGAAGCGGGTATCGCCAATCATGGACTCTTGCAACGACACGACTCCGAAGCCGCCGTTGGGTGGCATTGAGTTGCTGCCATAAGTGCGGCGGAACTGGTCTGCGGCCAACCCGAGCTGCGCATTTGCCTGCGGCAGCGGTGATGCCCGGCTTCAGCCGCGCCGCCACGATGAAGCCGTGGACCATTTCCCGCGAAGTCAGATCGAACTGAAACGGTACCCACAGATCGGCGGGCGTATCGGTGACGAAGTTGCGGCCGATGACGCCGACAACCAGCCAGGGCTGGCCGTCGAGTTGGATGGTGGAGCCGACGATTTTCGGGTCGCCTGCAAAATGTCTCTTCCACAGACCGTAGCTCAGCACGGCAACATGACCGCCATTCGGGCTATCTTCCGCTGCGGTGAAGGTGCGTCCGGCAACGACCGGCGCGCCGAACAGCGCAAAGTATCCGGCGGTGACATGGATGGCCAGCAGCTGCTCTGGATGATCTCCACCAGTGAGGTTGATTCCGGCTCCGCCCAAATCGTAGGCCGCTACCTGCTGGAAGATGCTGGATTGCTGCTGCCAGATGTTGTAATTGGGGATGCTCGCGACCGGATAGCGGTCCGTGGCTGGTGGTATTTACCAGTTGCACCAGGGCCTGCGGGTCGGGATAGGTCAGCGGCTTGAGGAGTACAGCATCAATCACCGAGAAGACCGCGGTATTCACGCCGATGCCGACGGCGATGACGAGCAGGGCGATCGCTGTGAATCCGGGTGTCTTGGCAAGAGAACGCAGCGCGAAGCGCAGGTCGCGCCATACATCTTCAATCAAGGGGAAGGACCGATAGCGCCATACGCGCTCCCGCGTTGCGCGGGGATTGCCAAAGCGCAGACGAGCCTGGCGGCGCGCTTCCTGCGGAGGCAGACCGCGCGCGGCATTCGCGTCCTGCTCATGGGCCAGATGGGACTCGATCTCCTCCGCCAAATCCTCATCTTTCCGTACTGCGATGCATGAAGCGGCGTATGGTCATGGCGTCACTCTCCTGTTGATTCGATCGAGTCACCCAAAATAAGACCAATGGCGCGCGTCATCCTGCGCCAGCGGCCGGCGGCAGCGCTTAGTTCCTTCCGGCCCTTGGCAGTAAGCCGGTAAAACTTTGCCCTGCGGTTGTTTTCGCTCACGCCCCATTCCGATTGCAGCCAGCCCCGGTCTTGGAGGCGATGCAGTGCGGGATAGAGCGAGCCCTGCTCCACCTCGAGCGCGTTCTCCGATGTGTGCTCGATGACCTGGGCGATGGTGTGCCCATGGGCCGGAGCCATCACCAATGTCCGCAGGATCAGCATGTCCAGAGTGCCCTGCAGAATCTCGCCGGCCTCCGGAGGTTTCTTTGATACCACGTGCGCCTCCTCCACTCGAATGGCTATGCAAGAAACCTTATACACCACTCGAATGCCTATGGGAAGCGGGAAGGGCCTCCCAGCGCTCCGGAAGGGACGATCACCAATCGGTTAGATGTGACAAGAGGTATCGTCCCGCCGGTTTCGCAGTCTGTCCAGCGCCATAAGCACAGATAACAGGGATTGTCTCGTCCACGAAGAGGGCAAAAGGCTCCTTCTTTTGCATCTCCGGGGACCCACATTTGTTCCGCAGCTTTCGGCTTGCCCTCCTGTAATCTGACGCCACAAGTGACGCCACTCAGGAGCCCTCTTGAAACGTCTGTGCCTGCTTGTTTTCTCGCTTGGAATTGCTCTGCTGACCCTGTTCCCATCCGTTGCTAAAGCCCAGGTTTCGGCTTACGGCATGGTGGGGCTGAGCAGCTATGGGTTCTCCTACCAAGGCAGCAGCTCCTTCGCCTTCAATGATGACACCGCGAGTTTCGGTGGAGGGGCTTTTTACAACTTCCCTATCCACAGCCGCCTGATAGCGGGAATCGATGGCCGTGTTCTCTATGGCCCAGCCTCATACGGCGGCACCACGGCCGACCTCGCCCTCCGCATCGGCTTTGTTCCAACGCGTAATCGCCTGCGGCCGTATTTCGAGATTGGCGGTGGGGTGATCAGTGCGGTCAGCAACCCTGGCTTCGCCCCACAGCGTATTACGAATGGAGCTGCGGAGTTTCTTGGCGGCCTCGACATCCGCCTCACCGACTCTGTTGACCTTCGAGCAGTCGAGTGGGGCGCGGTCGCCGGCGTCTCTAACAACGGCACAACGAGTGGGGTAGGTTTTCTCGACGCTGGATTCGTCTACCACTTCCATCCCGCTCAACCAGTCAGCAAGCCGAAACCCTAATGTAGTAAACAGGTGTTTCAACTCCAGAGTGGCATCCGGACTGGCCTCCGACTTCCGACGCAAGACGGAAGCCAATGAAGGTTCTCTCAGTCCTGGAGAACCCGGGCAAAAACATCGTGGTCGACGTTGCCGCCAGTTGCTACCAGGCCTATGCGTTTTCCCTGGATAAGCTGCCTCTCTTTCAGCGCGGCGGCCAGGCCGGCCGCACCTGCTCCCTCCACCACGTTGTGCGTATCTGTAAAGTAGAACCTCATGGCTATACGAATTTCTTCCTCACTCACGCGCACGATGCGGTCCACATTGCCGAGTATCACTTCAAGCGCAGCATCGTCGGGCACACGGCAAGCCATTCCGTCGGCAAGGAACGTGGTCACAGGAGCTGCGATCTTGCGTCCCGCCTCGAACGAGAGCGCATAAGCGGGCGCGCCGTCGGCGACAACACCCACAATTTTCGTCTTCAGTTTTAGCCCGTTGCGTACTGCACAGCAGGAGCAGATACCCGAACCCTGCCCGATAGGCACGTAAACTACCTGCAGATCGGCCACTGCAGAAAAGAACTCCAGCCAATAGGTGGCGACTCCCTTAATGATGTCGCGATGATAGTTAGGAACGAAGTGCCAGCCATGCTGCTGGGCGAGCCTTTGCGCATGCTCTTTGGACTCCTGGAAGTCCTCGCCGAACTCTACCAGCGCGGCTCCCTGCGCCCGCATCGCTGCATTCTTTTCCGCACTGTTTCCTTTGGGCACGACTATATGCGCCGGCACCTCGAACCTGTTTGCCGCCAGCGCGACCGCCTGGCCATGATTGCCCCGCGTGGCCGTGACCAGTCCCGGCAGACGTTGCCCATCACGAAAGAGCTGTGCCGTATAGACGACCGCTGTGCGCGCCTTGAACGCCCCGATTGGGGTGTGGTTCTCGTGTTTGACCCACACTTCGCCACCCAAACGCTCACACAGCAAAGGCCAAACAAACTGCGCAGTGGGCGGCATAACCTCATACACCAACTGCTGCGCCTGTTTAATCTCATCAATGGTTGGCAAACCCGTTTCCTGAAGGATTTCTGCAGTCATAGAATTCCTGTTCCAGCCTCCTAACCATTATGCTCCGGCTGTCCTCATCGTTACGGACGCGGACGCAATTCCGCCAGGAATGCCTCGACCGGCTGCGTATTCAGCACGTCTGCTTTTGTCAGCCAGGCGCGTCGCAGCTGCCGGATGCCGTAATGCATTGCGTCCAAATGGCCGATGTGATGGGAGTCGGTGTTGATCACAATCCTGCAACCCATTTCGCGAGCTCGGCGCAAGTCCAGGTCGCATAGGTCCAGCCGATCGGGATAGGCATTGTGCTCGACCGCCACACCCAGCTTCGCCGCCCGCCTAAGCACCGCGGTCAAGTCCATTTCGTAACTGTCTCTGCGCAGTAATAACCGTCCAGTCAGATGTCCAAGAATTCTGACGTAGGGGTTCTCCATTGCCTTGAGGAGCCGCTCCGTCATCTGTTCTTTGGGCTGCTGAAACAGCGAGTGAACGCTGGCGATCACCACGTCCATTTGTGCCAGGACTTCGTTCGAAAGATCGATTGCGCCATCGCCCAGGATGTCGACTTCGATCCCAGTTAGCACGCGGATGCGGCCATCCATGCGAGCATCCGCTTCGCGAATCTGTTGTATATGCTCCAGCGCGCGCTGATCATCGAGGCCATTGACCATGGCGAGATTCTTAGAGTGATCGGTGATCGCGATGTACTCGTAACCCCGGGCAACACCGGCCTCGGCCATCTCGAGTATGGTGTTTTTTCCGTCGGTGGCTTGGGTGTGCATGTGCACGTCGCCGCGCACGTCTCCTACTTCGATCAGCTGGGGCAGCCGGCGTTCCGCCGCCGCTTCAATCTCGCCCAGGTTCTCTCGCAGCTCCGGAGCTATCCAATCCATATCCAGCGCCTGGTAGATCTCCTCCTCCGATGCGGCGGCTACCACCGCGCCGTCGTCCAAACGTGCCAGCGCATACTCGCTCAAAGTGTAACCGCGCTTGAGCGCGCGCTGGCGCAGCGAAACATTGTGCATCTTCGATCCAGTGAAATATTGCATCGCCGCACCATAGGACGCCTCAGGCAATAAACGCACATCGACCTGCAGGCCGCTGCGCAAGCGAAAGCTCACTTTGTTCTGGCCTTTCGCCAGCAGTTCGGCGATCGGGGGATAGGCAGCGGTGTACTCGACTGCTGCGGCGACCGCCTCTTCGGCGCATGCCGGGCCGGTCACCAGCAGGTCCAGATCGCCCACTGTCTCTCGTCCGCGCCGCAGTGACCCCGCCGGCATTACCCGGTCAATTCCCGGGAACTGTTTCAGGTAGAGGGTCACTCGTTCGGCCGCGGCTTCGGCGTCGTCCAGCAGAAATCGGCCGCTGTTCTTGCGATATTCCGTGATCCCTCGCGACAACTTCTCGATCAGCTTTTGTCCAAAGCGCGGCAGCGTTGCTAGTTTTCCGGCGTCGATCGCAGCCTGCAATTGTTCTATGTCGCTTACCTGCAACGCTTCCCAAAGCAGCGCCACGGTCTTCGGTCCCATGCCCGGCAGCTTCAGCAGCTCCAGCATGGTGGGCCGATATTTCGACAACAGCTCATCCCGCAGCTTTAGGCTCCCCCGCGTTTCAATTTCATGAATATTCGCCGCCATGCCCTTGCCGATTCCTTGAATTTCCAGCAGGCGGCTGGGCTCGTTAACCAAGGAGCTGAGTTGCTCGGTAGTGTTTTCGACTGCTTCCGCAGCCCGCCGGTAGGAGCGGATCCGGAATGGGTCTCCGGCCGCAATCTCAAGCAGGTCAGCAGTTTCCGCCAGCAGCTGTGCAATCGATCGGTTGTCCATCCGTTTATCTTATCCAGCCGTGCTTGGCCACCAAACCTATCTTGCCCGCATCTACGCAAACACTGCGCAAATTAATACCGCGCATATAAACTCGTCGACAAGGTCCCCCGGAACATGGAGATTTTCAATGAAACACCAATTGCAGTTCTTCTTCTGCCTGATCCTCGCCTTGTGTGCCGATGCTTCATACGCTCAATTTGAGGCTACGCAAGCACATAGCAATCACCCCACCCCACCCGTTGCCTATGTCTACGTAGCGTCGAGCAAGACGGCAATCGTCAACCACATTTATGCTTTCGCCGCGGCGCCGGATGGGAAGCTCACTGCCATCTCCGGTTCGCCTTTTCCCGCCGACGTCTCGAGCATGGCGGTGAACGCAGAATATTTGTTCGGCGCAGACCCAGCGCATGTTTACATCCACTCGTTCTCCATCGAGCCGGATGGCGGCCTCAAACCCATGGCATCAATCAGCGCCCAAAAATACAACAGCGGCGAATGTGGCAGTCTGGGCCCGCTGTTTCTCGATCGAACCGGGGCAACTTTGTACGATCTGGATTTCGACGGCAATATTTGCGCCAACAACACATACCAATCGTTCCGTATCGGCAAAGCGGACGGCGCCCTCAGCTATCTCGGCAGCGATGGTGCGGATGCCTGGTTCGATAACGGCTTAAGTTTTGTTGGAAACAATACATATGCTTACGGAGCGGCCTGTCTTTTCGACATGTATTGGGAGATTTACGGCTTCCAGCGTCATAGCGACGGCATGCTGACCGAGGCCAATATCAGCGCGTCGACGCCCACGCCAAAGGGAGGGGATTTCTATTGTCCCTCTCTGACTGCCGCGGATGCCACCAATCATGTGGTCATCTCTCTTCAGCCAGTCGATGGTGTATCGTTCAACTCGGATGGCCCGGAACAGCTGGCAGCCTACACGGCCGAGAGCTCCGGCAACCTGAGCACCACAAACACGCGTGACGACATGCCCGATACCGCCGTAGGGGGGATCAGCGATCTTGCGATCTCTCCTTCGGGCAGGCTTTTGGCGGTAAGCGGAACAGCGGGCTTACAGATTTTTCATTTCAACGGAAGCGATCCGATCACGCACTACACCGGACTGCTCACTACAGACGATGTCAGCCAAATTTTCTGGGACAACGAGAATCACCTGTATGCCATCAGCGGCTCCTCCGGCAAACTATTTGTTTTTACCGTGACTCCGGCGAACTTCAGTCAGGCCCCCGGTTCGCCCCACTCGGTAAACAACCCAACCTACGTGAGTGTTCTGCCCAGGAAATAAGCCAGGCGGCGGCAAGAGCCACTCGCTAGCCTGCGCGCAGCATCGCGCAGGCTAGCCCGAGACTTCAGTGTGCGGTATTCAGGCTACTTCTTGCACTCGAATTACGGAGTCGGCTTGCGGTCCCTTCTGCCCTTGAACGATGTCGAACTCGACCTCGTCCCCTTCTTTCAAGCTCTTGTATCCATCGAGTTGGATCGCGCTGTAATGAACAAACACGTCGGGCCCATCGTCCCGGCCGATAAAGCCGTAGCCCTTTGCGTTGTTGAACCACTTCACTTTGCCTTTATATTGAGCCACTCGCCAGCCTTCCTCCGTGCGGATAGAGCAAAGGAGCACAAACTGCTCTACTTTACAGACGCATTGAGGGCTGGATTGGTTTTCCCTGAATATCGCGCGATTTTGCGGGCGGCTTCCAGGCCAGGGGGCAACAGTGCCCTACTTCTTGTTCCTTTTCGCCGCCGCCCGCCGCAGGCGGTCATAAAGCATCACTGAAATCAGTGTCTTACCGTCGTGGACCTTGCCGTCCTCGATCATCTGAAGCAGTTTGGAGAGAGGTATCACTTCGATTTCAAGCTGCTCATCGTATTCAGGCTGTGCCGCCCCCAAGGTCAGCCCTTCGGCGATAAATACTTGCATCCACTCGCCCAGAAAGCCGGGGCTGGCGAAATAGCGCACCATTTTTCGCCACCGCTTCGCCTGGAATCCCGTTTCTTCCAGCAGCTCTCGCTTGGCGCCCGCCAGCGCTTCTTCTCCCTCTTCCATTTTTCCCGCGGGAACCTCGAGCAAATATTCCCTTGCGGCATGGCGATACTGGCGCTCCATCACAATCATCGGATCACGCTTGCTTTTTGTGTCGTCGATCGCAAGAATAACGACCGATCCGTTATGCCGCACCACATCGCGCGTCACTCTCCGGCCATTCTCCAGGATTTCGTCGGTGTATACGCGGAAGAGCGGGCCTTCGTAGCTCAGCTTGGATGAGAGCACTTCCACTTTTGGGCGCGCCTTCTTGACCGTTTTCGCGCGCAGCTTTTCTTGTCTGGTCATACCACTTCCTCACTTTGCCGGATGATTTAAAGTACCATCCGGTAGCGGCCGGCAATGAAGAGTGTTTCCATCATCGGGCCAGGCAACTGGGGTAGCTCGCTGGCACGAGCGCTGATTCTCGCCGGCATCCCGCTCCATGAAGTCATCGCGCGCGGTTCGCACCGGCGCCTTGGTCTTCCGCTCATTTCCCTCGGGCGTGCCCAACTGCAGGCCGATGTACTGTGGCTGTGCGTGCCGGACGCCGCCATCGCCCAGGTGACCCGCCGCCTGGTACGGCGGGTGGCGGCACGCGGCCTAAGCCTGAAGGGGAAAATCGTCGTTCATTCCAGCGGTGCCCTCAGCTCCGAGGTACTCGAGCCTGCTGCTCTAGCCGGCGCCTCCGTGGCCTCGGTTCATCCGCTGATGAGCTTTCCTACCCGCACCCCGGTCCCCTTGCAGGGGGTGCCGTTTGGCGTGGAAGCGGATGCCGCTAGCCGCCGTATTCTCAACGCTATAATCCGCCGCATCGGCGGCCGCCCATTTCCTGTCAAGACTGAGAGCAAGGCGCTCTATCATGCATTGGGCGTGCTGGCATCGCCGCTGCTGGTCAGCCATTTGGCGGTGGCACACCAGCTTGCGGGCCTGGCTGGATTCACCCCGCGTCAGGCTCGCCGGCTGCTGGAGCCCATCGCCCGGGCGACCCTCGACAACGTCTTCCGCAGGGGAGCAGGGAAGAGTTTCAGCGGTCCACTGGCCCGCGGAGACGTCGAGACAATTCGTCTGCATCTTCGGGCCCTGAAGCCCCATCCTATGTTGGCGGGTGTGTATCGCTCGCTGGCGCTTCATGCGCTGGACGCGCTACCCACCCGGGGCAAGAAAGCGCTGCGCCGGATGCTGCAGACGACCGCATGAGAAACTACTCTGGGTAGTGAGCAGGAAAGGAAGCCAGGCGATGGACGAGGGATCGGCCGCGAAGACGGAATGTTATCCCATCTCCATCTTGCCTGGTCTGACCCGGCTGTTTCTCGACTTCGCCGAGCGCCGTGAACCGCTTACTCCGTTCTTTCCCGCCAGCGCCTATTCCACCGAGTGGATGACCGCGCCGCCGGTTCTTGCCCCCGCTCATCGCGCCACTCTATGCGACCTACTGGAGCAGCAGAGCCGTAGTTTTGGCGCGGCCGGCCCGGTCTTCGAGAACATCGCGCGCCTCCGCGATGGAGCGGCCACGGTGGTCACTGGCCAACAAGTCACGCTCTTCGCCGGACCCCTCTTCACCATCCTCAAAGCGGCAACCGCGATTCGCAAGGCAAGGGACGCCTCCATCTCCGGCAACCCGCACGTCCCGATCTTCTGGTTGGCCACCGAGGATCATGACCTGGCGGAAGCCGATCACGTAACCTTGCCCAGCCGCCACCAGCTGCAAACGTTGCGCCTGGCTCCGGGACACCCTGCAGGAGGGGCGGTGGGCAGCCTGGCCCTGGGGAAGGAAGTTGAGGAGTTGGTAGACCAAGCGGGCGCGATCCTCGGCCCCGGCCCGGTGCTCGACAGACTTGCCGCTGGTTATCGGGAAGGCCGCAGTTTAGGCGAGGCGTTTGCGCAATTCATCTCTCAAACCTTTGCCGCTCAAGGGCTGGTGGTGGTCGATGCTTCCTCACGCGGCTTTCACGCCTTGGGCAGCGATGTTCTGCGTCAGGCGATTGTGCGTGCCGACGAGCTGCGCGTCGCCCTCACTGACCGCGACCAGCAATTGACCGCCGCCGGCTACCACTCCCAGGTCTTGGTTCCCGCGCTTTCCAGCCTGCTCTTCCTCTTTGACGGCAAGTCCGGGGCGCGAGTTCCCCTGCGGAAAACGGCGGAAGGCGGCTGGCAAGGCGCGCGGCAGCCGTATTCCACTGCGGAGCTGCTTGCCATACTGGATGCGGAGCCTGAGCGGCTCAGCCCCAATGCACTCTTGCGGCCGGTATTTCAGGATGCCATCCTCCCTACTTCCGCATATGTCGGTGGGCCGGCGGAAGTGGCCTATTTTGCTCAGTCGCAGGTACTTTATGAGCGCATTCTGGGCCGTACCACCGCCATCCTTCCCCGTCTCTCGGCGACGCTGATTGAGCCTGCGATTGCCGGTTTGCTTGCCCGGCACGAGGTTTCGCTTCCCGATGTAATCCAAAGTGGATTGCGGGATCCGCTCGAGCTGGCCCAGCGGTTGGGCGCCCGGGCCATCTCTGTGGTGGGCAAGCGCAAGCTTGCCGCGGCCGGTAGCGCGCTTGACACGGAGCTCTCGGCGTTAGCCACCTATATGCATTCCCTCGATCCCGGGCTGGGCCGAGCCGCCGATGTCAGCAGCTCCAAGATGCGCTATCAGATGAACCGCATGCGCCGTTTGGCGGCAAACTATGAACTGCGGCGGGAGCAGTCTCTGGGTCGTGACGCCGGGCTGATCGCTCTCAATCTCTTCCCCGATCGCCATCCTCAGGAGCGGGTTCTTGGTGCCGCGTGGTTTCTCAGCCGTTACGGCGACGCTCTTGCGGAGTTGCTGGTAGAGCAGGCCGGACAGCAATGCCCCGGTCACAAAGCCCTCTGGCTGTAGAAATGGTCTAGAATGTTGGCAGCAATGAAGGCCACCCACAGTAAGCCCTTTGACGTCACCTGTCCCGATTGCGGGGCGATCCTGAAGGTCGATCCTGAGACCAAGGCAATCCTGTCGCACTCCTCCGCCCCGCGCAAGCGCACGTTCGAGGATTTTGAGGCGGCTGCCAAGGCGATGCGCGAGCAGGATGTGCGCAAAGAAGATATATTTCGGCAGTCGGTCGAAGCAGAAAAGAATAAGCAGCAGTTGTTCGATAAGCGATTCGAGGAAGCGTTGCGCAAGGCGAAAGAAACCCCGGACGAGGGACGCCCCCTGCGTGAATTCGATCTCGATTAAGGAATTCTCCGCATCTAAGACAGCGAAAGAGAGACACCTATGGGGATCACACACATTCCGCAGCAAGTGGCATCGACCGTGCAGGACGCAGCCGAAAACTTGAAGTACCAGGGAAACCGCATTCTCGAAAATGGCTTTGACAAGAGTTGGGTGCGCACCGTGGCCGCGGGGTCGCTGGTAACCGGGGCTATTTTGCTGGCCACTGGAAAGCGCAAGGCGGGATTGGTCGTGGCTGCGGCAGGAACCATCTTCGCGCTGGTTGAAGATCCTGAGGGCGTCAAGAAGGTCTGGAACAACATCCCGGATTATCTTGACAGCGGGCACGGCCTGTTAGGCCGCTTTGAAAAGTTCGTGGGCGAGCTCACGGTTCAGGGCGAGAAGCTGCGCACCGTCTTCGAAAAGGCTGTGCGCTCTTAAGCAATGCCTAGTTGTTCGCGTGCCTTCTGGCTGATGCGATCCGGTGTCCACGCCGGTTCCCATACCAGGTTGACCACGGTTTCGCTGATTTCAGGCACGCCGGCCAACCGGTTACGCACCTGTTCCATAATCGTGACGTGGGATGGGCAGCCCGGTGAGGTCATGGTCATCTCCACCTGCACGCGTTGCCTGGGGAAGGCTCGCTTGGAGTTGGCGTCAGGGCTCAGCGTGACCGTGTAGATCAACCCCAGGTCCACGATGTTCACCGGGAGTTCCGGATCGTAGCAATCCCTCAAAGCCTGCAAAACGTCCTCTTCGCTGAGGGCCATATTCTTCTCCATTCTCATAACATCTCCAGGAATGGTCCCGTGGAACTGCAGATCCCTCCCCTTTGTGATCCCGAGCAGCTAACTTGCCTGCGGCAAAGTTGAGGGAGAAATGACCAAGAAAAGCTTGGGTGCCCCATTCAAGCCTTCTTTTGGCTTGAGTGGGGTTGTTGCGGACCCCAACCCTCCGCTCTGTGTCATTAGGAGCGAAGCCGAGGGATCTGCAGTTCCGCGGACCATTCCTAGTTCTTGCGCTCCACCAGGTAACGGGCCAACGCCTTCAACCGATCGGCACGTTCACCGTAACCGGCTAACTGTTCGAACGCCTCATCGATCAATTGCTCCGCATCCTTGATGCTTTGCTCCACCCCATACACTGCAGGCCAGGTGGCCTTCTCGCTGGCCACGTCTTTACCCGCTGTCTTCCCAAGTTGGGAGGAATTCTGGGTGACATCCAGCACATCATCCATGATTTGAAACGCCAGCCCTGCTTTGCGTCCAAACTCCCGCAGACGCTCGATGTCATCGCCGGTTCCGCCCGCGTAAATGCCCCCCGCAACCAGACTGACGCGAAATAACGCGCCGGTCTTGGCGCGATGGATGGCCTCTACCATCTCCGGGGTGGGCCGATGCTCCTCCGCTTCCAGGTCCATCACCTGGCCTCCGATCATTCCCTCGACCGTTCCGGTCGCCTGCGCGATGGACCGCACGATCTCTACCGTCTCCGCGGGCGGGCATTGCAAGCCAGCCAGTACCTCGTAGGCCTGCGTCTGCAGTGCATCCCCGGCCAGGATCGCGATGGCCTCGCCAAAGGCGACATGGCAGGTAGGTTTGCCGCGGCGCAGATCATCGTCGTCCAGTGCCGGCAAGTCATCATGGATCAGCGAATACGTGTGCAGCATTTCGATGGCTGCGCCCAGTTCTTCCACTCCCCGGGGAAGCTCACCCGCCGCCGCAATCATTCTTGCCGCTTCCAGGCAAAGCACCGGCCGCAGCCGTTTGCCTCCCGCAAAGACGCTGTGCCGCATGGCCCGGTGAATCGAGACCGGCGTCTGGTCCGCGCTGGGCAATAGTCGATCCAGGGCAAGATCGGTCAGATCCGCACCGCTGCCCAGAATCTCGCGTACGCTTGGCTGCATTTTTGTAATCATACCCGACGGGATTTGCCTCCGAAGGTGGCCATCAACACCAGCGCCAGCAAGCTAATAGACGATACTGCGCGTCCAGCGATCACATCCTTAGTCGCGCTCCATTGCACTTCGATCGTGTGCTCCCCCGCTGGCACCGGCACTGCCATCAATCCATCCTCCCGTACGGGGCGGCCGGGCGCCGGCTGGCCATCGACGGTCACTTGCCATGAAGGGTAATCCATCAAACGCAACACCGCATAACCGGTCTCCGGGGTTGACAAGCGTACCAACCAATGCTCCTCGTCTCGCCGCGTGGCATCGACTGCTGCCGCGATACTGTTAGGATCACCAGCACGCCATTCCGGGTTATCCCCGTTGGTGCTGTCGGCGGTGTCATCCTGTGCCCCCCGCAGCACCCGCACCAGCGGCAGGTGCTGTTGGATAGACGCATTATCTGCCCCCAGGGGCGTGTACTCGTCGGTGCCTTCGCTGCCTCCGCCCTGCCGGAACACGGCCACCTGCGCCGCCACCGCGTCCTCCTCATCGCAGGGCTGGAAGAAAAGCAACCCGCCGCCAACCGCCATGGCCATGATCACCACTCCGGCCACGATCGCCGGTGCCCAGCTTCGTCTTCCTGGCCACGCCATGGCAGCCATCGCACAAGCCACAACGCTCAGCGCTACCAGCCAGCGCCAGGGAAATTGTAGAAACTTCATGTGCGGCGTGTGCTTCCAGATGGCATCGCTCACCGGCAACTGCAGCAAGAGGATGATCGGAAGCGTGGCCGTGAGCACGATCCTGGCTGCGCCGCCGGCTTGCTTTCTCCACGCCACGTAGGCCACGATGACGGCTACGGCAAGTTCTCCCAGCAGGATCCATGAAGCGGCCAACAATACCTGGTTATGGAAGTCGTTGGCGGTGTGGGTGAACAGGAAGCTGTCCTCCACCCGCATCCCTGGTGTAATCGCGCGATCGATCTGTACCCATCGCTGTTCGAATGCCGCGGGCACGATGTAGAAAGCCGCCAGCCCTAGCCCCAGCGCCATTCCACCCGCGGCGCGCAGAGCCGGCCACAGCTTGCCTTGCACCATCGACATCCCCAACGCGAGTATTGCCAGCAGATAGCTGCCTACCACGGCGGCGGGCGAATTGGTCAGCCATAGGGCAGCGACCGACAGGCCGAGCGGCGCCACCGAGCGAAAGCCACTGAGGGGGCCCCTGAGCGCGAACAGCACCATCAGCGGCATCCATGCGCTGGCCAGCAGCTCGCCAAAGGCGGCGCGCTCATAGGCCACGAACATCGCATAGGGATTGGCGATGTACAGACAGGCAGCGAAGCTGGCGGCCTCGGCCGGCGCCCACTCCCGTGCCAGCAGGTACATGCTTCCTCCGCCAGCCAGCAATGCCAGCAGGACGAAGAGCGTAGGCGCAGCGTGCCATGACGTGGTGACACCCAGCAGGGCGCCCAGAAGCCAGGAAGCCGGTGGGTAGAAAATCAACCGAGGCTCACCCGCGCCGTAGTTTGCATCCCGTACCCAGTGCGGGTAGACCAGGCCCGTATGCCACGCCCGCGCCACCTCCATCCAGGAGAGCAGGTGGAAGTCGAAATCATGACCGCACGAATTGCCGCGGACGAACAGCGTGGCTGTCGCAAGCAAAGCGCTGCAGGCGACCAGGAGAACCGGGGTGCGGTTGAGCCCCGAAGACGTCACGGTACAAGTCGCAGCGTATGCGTGGTTGCCGCGGCCACAGCCCCTTCGGTGAAGGGCAGGGGAAAGGTCTTGCCGCTGTACCAGGAGGGAAACTGGTCCAGGTAATATGGGCTAAGCGGGTCGCCTGACTCGCCCATCACAATGTTTTCCGTCGAGCCGTCCAGGTTGCTCCAGTCCACCGTGAGCCGTTGGCTGGCGCCGAGAATATCGCGCACGTGGTCGACGGTGGTTTCATCGCCCGCCAGCTGGTGGGGTCCGGTGCTGGTCCAACCGCGGAAGAAGGGCAGCAACCCGTACAAGGGATGCTTTACGTCAATCACGTGCCGGCTCCCAAAAGTCCAGTCGCCCAGCGATTTTGGAGCCTGTTTATCGGCCATGCCCTGCAGCACCGCGGCGGCGATCAGGTCATCCCAGCTGCGGTACTTCGCCGGCAGCCACTCTGCCGGGGCTTTCTCCACCATCTCTTCCTGCACGAAGATCTTGCTTTGCCAATCGTAGAGCTTCCAATCCGCGCCGAGCTTGGGCTCGAGTACCAGCGGCCACAGCGCCCCCCTGGTGGCGTCCACGATCTCTGCCGCGACCGAACCGGTGGTGATGACCCCGTCCCAGGTACGCAGCAGGTCCGCGGCTTGGCGCAGCCTTGGGTCCGAGTTGGTTGACCGGTCGAGGGCATACGCAAAGCGCTGCGCTAACTCGCGGTCCACCTCGGAAAAAGTATCCGTCTGCAGGGTCAGCATATCCGCCGGCGTGAGCTTGCTATGGCTGGAGAGCCACTTCCAAATGCGCTCGTTGCGATAGGGCGCGTCCCAATTCAGCGCGAGCGGGTAGGGATACCCGTCGGGGGCAATGCGCGCGTTGGCGGTGGCGACAATGCCGGTGTCGGGGTCCAGCAC
Source organism: uncultured Acidobacteriaceae bacterium (assembly GCA_963834205.1). GTDB lineage: Bacteria > Acidobacteriota > Terriglobia > Terriglobales > Acidobacteriaceae > PALSA-350. Next base: position 70,320 of record CAWIBI010000072.1, read on the forward strand.
CGTCGGCAGTTCGGTGAAGGGAACGTACCCTTGCCATTCATGTTCGTTGTCCGCCGCTGTTCCCGTTTCCACGATCGGGACGCCGCTCAGGCCGCCCGGCCGCAAGGGAAAAAGCCCCACCGCCTGGTAGCCGATATGGCCCTGGTCATCCGCGTAGGCGATGTTCTGCGTCGGGCCCCACCACGTGCTTAACCCCTGGCGGAATTCTGTCCAGTTGCTGGCCGAATCCATCGCCTGCAACGGCATGCCGCGAGCCGCGGACTGGTAAAGCGTCCACTTGAGCGACAGCATCCGTGTCTCGTGGGGAAACAGTGGCGTGATCACCGGCCCATGATCGGTAGTTTCCACGTCCAGCACCACATCCTTGCCAAAACGAACGTGGATATACTCCCGGTCATGCTCCGGCTGGCGCCATGCGGTGCCTGCCCAGTACTCCCCTTGAGGGTTGGTCTTTTCGACGTATACATCCTGCACGTCCCCGTTGAGCGTGGTAAAGCCCCAGGCTATGTGTTCGTTATGGCCCTGAATAATCAGCGGAATCCCGGGGGTCGTCACCCCGGTTACGTGGAAGCTTCCTGCCTGCAAGTCTTCTTCATGCCAGATGTCGGGGATGGAGTGCTCCAGGTGCATGTCGTTGGAGAGCATCGCCTTTCCGCTGGCGGTGTGGGCGCCGCTTACGGCCCATTCGTTCGATCCGCGGCGGCAAGTGTCGCAGTTGCCTGATCCCAGGTTGAGGATGGCGCGCAGCCGCAGCAGGTCTTCCAGGCTGGTTTCCGACTCGTCCGGCGGAGCTTGTGGCACCATCTGCTGTGGTGCGGTCAGGTCGGGAATCGTCTCGGTCGGCGGGTGATCGCGGAAGGTAGTTGTCGGGTACAACTGTGCCGTCAGGTTAGGGGCCAGCCTGGCCTCTACCTTCTCCCGCTCCAGTTTCCAGGGATAGAGGGTATCGAGCCGGGCCACCATGTTCAGCGTTACCAGCCAGGAATCGACTGGTTGCCAGGGCCTGGGTTTGTAGTCCAGCAGCTGGAACTCAGCCGGCAGGTTGTTCTGGTTGGTCGCAATGTAGGCGTTGACGCCGCGCGCAAAGGCTTCCACCAGGCGCTTCTGGTCCTGGGGCATGGAAGCGGTGAGGCGCTCCGCGGTGGGCCGCATCTGTAGCACCCGTTGCACCTTATCGTGTTCCACGACCGCTGGTCCCAGCAGTTCGGCGAGCTCACCGGCGGCAAACCGGCGCGCCATATCCATCTGCCACAGCCGGTCCTGGGCCACGACAAAGCCCTGTGCCTCGATCAGGTCTTCCATGTTTGCGGCCTGGATATGGGGTACTCCGCGGGCGTCGCGCCGCACCACCACGGGAGCAGAAAGTCCCGGCAGTTGCAGTTCGCCATCCAGCGTGGGTAGTTGCTCGCGCATGGCTTTCTTCAGCCATACCACGCTGGCGGCTGTTCCCACCGCCGCTGCAATCAGCACGCCAATGATCAGGCCGGCCGCAATCCGCAGCCACACTGACAACTTTTGCCGCCGAGCGGCGCTCTCCTCAACCCTGGCCATAGGAATCTCGTCTTCTTGGGCTCATTGTCTCATCGTGGGAGGGTTTTCTGCGGGGGCAGCTTGACACATCGTCCCCTCCCGGCAATCCTAGTCATTCGTCCCAGGAGAGGAATACCTGTTTGAAGGTTGGCGTTTTTTATCACGACCGGTGTTTTGACGGAGCCTGCTCGGCTTCGCTGTTCATGCGTTTCCACCGCGAATGCATTCGCCGGGACGCGCACTACGATTTTCACGGGCTGGTGCATCGCGCTGGAGCGCTCTTTCAGGAGGCTGATTTTACCGGCGACGAAAATGCGATTGTAGATTTCAAGTACTGCGCTTCGCCTCGCATCACCTGGTGGTTTGATCATCATCTGAGTGCCTTTCTTACTCCTGCGGATCAGCAGCATTTTCTCGCCGGGCAGAAGGACGAGAGCGCGCGCGACCGTCAGTTCTATGATCCTGATTACACCTCCTGCACCAGCTTCATTGCCCATATCGCCCAAACCCGCTTCGGCTTTGACGCAGCGCCGGTTTCTGATCTTATCCACTGGGCGGACATAGTGGACGGGGCGCTTTATGACAGTCCCAAAGCCGCTGTTGAAATGGCGGAGCCCGCTATGAAGCTGACCCTGGTGATTGAATCGAGCCAGGACCCGGAATTTATACCAAAACTGATTCCGTTGCTGACCACGATGAGTCTTCGCGAGGTGTTGGAGCAGCCGTTTGTGGCCGAGCTTCTTCCGCCGCTGCTGGAGCGCCATCGCAAGTCGCTGGCTCTGATTGCTGAGCGCACTGAGTCGATGGATGGCACCTTGTACTTTGACGTTACCGATCAGCCGCTTGAGGGCTACAACAAGTTCGTTCCTTATTTCTTGCATCCTGAGGCAACTTACAGTGTGGGCCTGAGCAAGTCCAGCTTTCGCACCAAGGTTGCGGTTGGTTCCAATCCCTGGACCAAAGCGCGTCCGCAGCAGATGGTCAACCTGGCCCAGATTTGTGAGCGCTACGGTGGCGGAGGTCATGCCCGTGTCGGCGCCATCTCATTCCCGCCTGACAAGGGCGACTTGGCTCGCGCCGCCGCCGCAGAAATCGTGGCTGAGCTGCGCGCCCACAATCCATTCCCGTGATCGGCATCTGCGCATTTCCTCTCTTCACGCCGACGCGATAAACTCCATGAGCAGGAAGCCCGAATGAAACTTTATCGCACCGCTACCGGCTACGTTGTCGAGCATCACGATAAGCTTTACGCAGGTGAGGACACATCCTGGGACCAGCTAGTTACCCGGGAAAACCTCGAAGCTCATCTAACAAAAACTCTGCAGCATCAAGAACCGCTTGCCGGCTCGTTCGCTGAAATCGAAGGTTCACTACTGCCGCCCATCGGCACCCAGGAAGTGTGGGCCTCGGGTGTGACCTACTATCGCAGCCGCAACGCCCGCATGGAGGAATCGAAAAGCGCCGGGGGTGGAGATTTCTACGATCGGGTCTACTCCGCGGAGCGTCCTGAACTTTTTTTCAAATCCATGCCTCATCGCGTGGTCGGCCATCGCGGCAAGGTTGCCATCCGGCGAGATGCGACGTGGTCGGTACCTGAGCCAGAGCTGACGCTGCTGATCAGTCCATCGGCAAGAATCGTGGGCTACACGATCGGCAACGACATGAGCTCGCGGGATATCGAAGGCGAGAACCCTTTGTACCTGCCGCAAGCCAAGGTCTACGACCGAAGCTGCGCCCTCGGTCCAGGCATTCTGATCACTGCCGACCCACTGCCGGCATCCACCGGAATCACCCTGCAGATTCTGCGCGCAGGCAAACCGGCCTTCTCCGGTTCCACCGCCCTCACCGAACTGAAGCGCAAGCTTAGCACCCTGGTCGAGTATCTCTACCGCGACCATACATTTCACAGCGGTTGTTTCCTGCTCACCGGCACAGGCATCGTTCCTCCCGATGAGTTCACACTGCAACAGCAGGATGAGATCCATATCACCATCAGCGGCATCGGCACTCTGGTCAACACGGTCGGCTGAAAGCGTTCCCGGGAAATGGCTAAAAAGTGCGTGGTAAGCGTGGTAATTCGTCTCCTGAGAGGATTCTTCGGGTTCGGCGGTCTGTTTTTGGATCCGCGAGTCTACCTGTACAGATTCGATTTGCCGGAGAAAAGTTTAGACTTTGTTCAAATAAAGATGCGACGCCGGGGTGGCCCTTCAAGCCATTCCGTTGGCTTGAGTGGGTAGTCCTGATCATCCGATCATCCGCATCGGATCTGTCGATTTCTGAGTCCCTTTTTACTGCTTGGGCGCGCTGATCTTGTACGTCAGCTTGTCCGACTCGAACCGTCCGCTGGGACAAACGAGGACAGGCGGAAGTGACACTAACGGAACCGTAGCTGAGCGTTCATTCCAGCGCGTTTCCATTCGTGCCACTTTCCGTCTGGTCCCCCGAAACTCCTTTAAAACTCCTTTAGAACGTCCGGCCTTCACATGACAGTGGAGGCCGGATCAGTTCTACGCGGCCACTTGCTTACTTTTCTTGAGGAAGGTCAGTAGGTCGGCGTTTATCGTGTCGGCCTCAGTCGTAGGCATGCCGTGCGGAAAGCCCTTATACGTCTTCAACGTGCTATTCCTGAGCAACTTTGCCGACAGTGGTCCAGCAACGGCATAAGGCACGATCTGGTCGTCCTCGCTATGCATCACCAGGACCGGCACAGTGATCTTCTTCAGGTCTTCGGTGAAGTCCGTTTGGGAGAAGGCCACGATGCCGTCATAGTGCGCTTTGGTTCCTCCCGCCATGCCTTGGCGCCACCAATTCCAGATCACCCCCTGCGAGGGTTTTGCACCAGGCCGGTTGTAACCGTAGAACGGTCCAGCCGGCACATCGTAATAGAACTGGGCTCGGTTGGCGGCGAGTTGCGCCTGCAAGTCGTCAAACACCTTTTTGGGCAGCCCGCCCGGATTGCCCGCCGTCTGCACCATCAACGGCGGCACCGCGCTGATGAGCACCGCTTTTGCCACTCGGCTTTCCCCATGCCGGCCCAGGTAGCGCACCACTTCGCCACCCCCAGTCGAGTGGCCGACATGCACCGCTTCTTTGAGGTTGAGATGTGCGGTCAGCGCTGCCAGGTCGTCGGCGTAATGATCCATGTCATGCCCGTCACCGGTCTGGGAGGAACGGCCATGTCCGCGCCGGTCGTGGGCTATGACGCGATAGCCCTGATTAAGGAAGAACAGCATCTGCGTGTCCCAATCATCGGCTGAAAGCGGCCAACCGTGGCTAAAAACGATGGGCTGACCTTTACCCCAGTCCTTGTAGTAAATCTCTGTTCCATCTTTTGTCGTAATTGTTGGCATAAGTACTCTCCTTGTAGTTGCGGTTATCTTTGGGTTCAAAACTGATTGGTTTGGTTTTGGCAAACCTCACGGAGCTACCTGATCTGAATTTGGATTCTGCCACGACTGGATGTGACTCCAGAAATAATTCGAGAATTACGCTTGGCGCTCCACAGGTCTGGAAAGCAATACACCGAAGCGCCCGGCATGTTTTTCGTTTTCTATCTCGCGCCAAAAGCGGATGGCTTGGACAAGGTCACAGCGGCGCTGACCATACTGCAATCCGATTCGATTCAGATGGGTGGCGCCACATTCATTTTCCGCCAATACAGTGCTATTGGTCGGGATAGGAACGCTGCGGATGCAGGAATGGCAACTGAATAGTGTGTTGAAGTCTTTGTTGATGCGTCTGTCGAGCGGCTCTGGGCTGCGCTGACGGAAGCCGCGGACACCGAACAGTACTTCATGCGCTCGCGAGTGACCGTCGGTGACGTGGGGCAAGCCTATCGCCTTGAGCGAGACGACGGATGGGAAGTGGATGGCACCGTTTTGGCGAAGGAACCGCCATATAGACTGCGGGTTACCTGGCGGATCAAGACGCCGCCTGACCTGGTGATGCCAAACTGCGAGGTGGAGTACTTGATTGAGCCTGCGCTCATTGCAGAGCCAAAATCGACAACCAAACTGACCGCTATTTCTTAGTCGACGGGCCTGTGCCTCCGCCGTTCTTAAATGCAAGCCGCACAGGGTGGACGATGATCACGCGAAATCTGAAAGAGTATCTCGGTTAGCGTTCGTTACAGCGAGGAACCTGCCAACAGGGGAAACCCGGTAGAATGATCATCCGTGCCAGATTCAGGCGGCGATAGAGGCTGCGGAAAAACTCGCGGTCGGTCGGGAAAGGCGTACCTCAGGGGCTAATGCTCGCTGCGGCGAGGCAGCCCGACGTATTTTTAATCGTTTACGGCACGACTAAACAGGCTGCGAAAAAAGACCCGCTTTGAGGAGAAGGCGATCCCTGAGCGTCTAAAGCCGAGTTCATTGCAAAGCAGTTATGGACGGCCTGGGACGATGAGGGACGAAAATTACCCCAATGTCTGATAGTCCGCTCCCGTTCATCACAAACGATCGTGGATTGCATCCGCTCTCCTGTTACTTCCCGCGGGCTACCTCGGCGAGCTCGATCAATTCACGGAGAGGCACCTGAAGCTTGCGCGCGAGCTCGCGAAGGGATATTAAAGGGATGGGACATTGAACAGACTGGAGCAATCACCATCTGTCGCATCACCCTGAGGCTGTTCGCGGTGGTGCTTGTTTCGTTTGGATAAGGGTTACTCGCCCCATCGATCGGGTCGCCGTATTCGGCCCGAGTTTGAATTCGGTCCCCATTTTTCCTCAGCCCATCTTGGCATACGGCGAGCCATTACGATATTCATCTTGCTCAAGTTGGTTCGGATGTTGGCGCCGTCCTGCGGCTGCCTGCCATTATGTAATTGAGGATTACGTGATCTCAGGTCAACCCACTCTCCCGTTTGCCCCCACCCTCGAGGACTCCGAACCAGGGATAAATCTCGTCTACAGCCGGGAAGATTTCACCCACATTCCCCTACCAGAACATGCGGCTGAGTATCCTGAACTTCGCTACATGGGATCGAAGCATCGGCTCTTGCCCTGGATCCATGGTGTTTTGCGTGGACTGGATTTTGAGACAGCGGCAGACCCATTTGTCGGGAGCGGCTGCGTTGCCTATCTGTTAAAAGCCATGGGTAAGAGCGTGACGGCCTCCGACTTCCTCAACTTCCCCGCAGTGCTGGCAGCGGCCACAATTGCCAACAGCAGGCACCGCTTGGATAGGGCCGCCCTGAAATCTCTTCTCGCTACCCGGCGCAACGGCCCCCACTTCATCGAGCAGACTTTTGATCGAATCTTTTACACTCCTGAGGACTTGCGGTTTCTTGATCGAGTTTCCGCCAACATTGAAAAGCTGGATTATCCTCACCAGCGTGCTCTTGCTCGCTCTGCCCTGATGCGCTCCTGCCTGAAGAAGCAACCGAGAGGCGTTTTTACCGTTTCCGGAGACCTTTCGCGCTATGACGACGGCCGCCGCGATTTACGCCTCTCCATCGAGGAACATTTTCTTGAACAGGTCGAAGCGTTCAATCGGGTTGTATTTGACAATGGCCGGCGCCACACGGTTAAACACGCTGACGTGTTTAGCATCAAACCCAAGGGCGTCGACCTCGTCTATTTAGATCCCCCGTATGTGCCGCGTTCCGACGACAACTGCTACATGAAGCGGTACCACTTCCTTGAGGGTCTGTCCTGTTACTGGAAGGGCCTTCGAATCATGGAGAATACACGGGTTAAGAAGATCGAGAAGCCGTATACGCCATTTAGCTATCGAAAGACGGCGACTGAGGCCTTTGATCGTCTTTTCAAGCAGTATCGCGAAAGCATTATTGTTCTCTCCTACAGCTCAAACGGCTTTCCCGACCGGGAAGTTCTCGAAGGCTTGCTGCGCCGGTACAAAACGACCGTGACAGCTTACGAGAAGCCGCACCGTTATCATTTTGGAACTCACGACGCCGTAGAACGCGCTGCCGTCCACGAATACCTTATCGTGGGCCGTTAAATGCAGATCGTCGAGCAAAAACTGGAGGACATTACAGGAGCTTTAACGACACTCGAAGCTCCGTGGCAGGATGAGCATGCTGCAAAGGTGATGGCGCTTCTCCAAAAGATTCCCGTTAAAGAAGCCTACACGCATGAGGATATTGGCGCTTTGTTTGATGAGAATTTCCGCGCCGCATTCACCATCGCTCAACTCTTTCTTGGTATTTCAAAAGACGAGTTTCAGGATCGACTCGGAGCCATATTAGGCCCGCGCAATATCGGCTCGAAGAGTTTCGCTTCCCAGCGTGCCGCCTACATCGCCGCTCTCGGCGACATCGAACTCCCGGCAGCAATGGCCACCGCTGTTAACTTCAAGCCCGTGTGGAGCGACATTTTGATTGAACGTCTTCGCAGCGGACGCGGCAAAGCAATTAAAGGCCAGAAGCGCGGGCGCGGGCTGGAGGATTTTACCGAAGCGTTAGTGCGTGAGGTCTTCGGCGAAAAGTTCGAAGCTCGGTGCCAATTCGTTGGTGTCGGAAGCGCTGTTGAAAAATGCGATTTCGCTATCCCGGACCGCCACAAGCCACTAATTTTGATCGAGGCCAAAGGGTATGGGGCCACTGGTTCAAAGATGACTGACGTTGTAGGCGACGCGAACAAAATCATCAGGGCCAAACGACCTGATACGCCGTTCATCCTGATTACGGATGGTATCACTTGGATGCGCCGGATGAGCGACCTTAGAAAACTTATCAAGCTGCAAAATGAAGGCAGGATTACGCGGATTTACACGACGAAAATGGCCGCGCAGTTCGAAGCTGACCTTCGCCAGCTCAAGATTGAATTCAAGCTATAAAGTCGGAGAGCGAGCTGTGCCCCTGTTGGGGCACAGCTCGGTTTGGGAGCACCTTAACTGAGGACGCGGACGGCTTTTTTGCAGTTCAGCAAGCTGAGCCTGTAGCTCCTGAATCCGGACAGACGAAGTTTTGTGGACAAAGTTTTGTGGACAGACAAAGTTTTGTGGACAGACGGAGCTGGCACTTTCACGGGAGTTTAATTGCTTGATGAAAGTGCCAGCTCCGTCTGTCCACAAAACCGCACAAAACTCCTGTCCACAAAACCGCACAAAACTCCTGTCCACAAAACCGCACAAAACTCCTGTCCACAAAACCGCACAAAACTCCTGTCCACAAAACCGCACAAAACTCCTGTCCACAAAACCGCACAAAACTCCTGTCCACAAAACCGCACAAAACTCCTGTCCACAAAACCGCACAAAACTCCTGTCCACAAAACCGCACAAAACTCCTGTCCACAAAACCGCACAAAACTCCTGTCCACAAAACCGCACAAAACTCCTGTCCACAAAACCGCACAAAACTCCTGTCCACAAAACCGCACAAAACTCCTGTCCACAAAACCGCACAAAACTCCTGTCCACAAAACCGCACAAAACTCCTGTCCACAAAACCGCACAAAACTCCTGTCCACAAAACCGCACAAAACTCCTGTCCACAAAACCGCACAAAACTCCTGTCCACAAAACCGCACAAAACTCCTGTCCACAAAACCGCACAAAACTCCTGTCCACAAAACCGCACAAAACTCCTGTCCACAAAACCGCACAAAACTCCTGTCCACAAAACCGCACAAAACTCCTGTCCACAAAACTCCGCACAAAACTCCGAAATTGCACATCAACGCTTGTTTTCCTGAGGTGCTCATGGTTCAGACGACTGAAGCCGATTTGGTCACTCGGCTACTTGGGATAACAATCCTTCTGATCGCTGCTGGTGCGGTTCTCACGCTGGCCGCACAGCCGTCGAGTTTTTGGAGTCTCCCTCAGACGGCCGTCCGCTTTGACGGGCTGGCGATTCACAGTTCGACCAATCCCATGTTCGATTTCTTCTTGGGTCGCGGATGGCCCGCCTATCTCGCCGGCGTGTCCCTTTACGGAGCTGCGGTTTGGCTGATGGTGGCAGTGCTTCCAAAAAGGCTGGCGATGGTCGCGGAGTTCACAGTGATCCTGGGGCTTAGCTACTGCGGAAGCAACTGGATTGTAGTTCGATGGCATACAGGAATTGGTGGCGCCGCGCTCTACGTGGCAGCGGTGGCCATTGTGTTGGCTGCCGCGGTGTTCCCATCTGTCGAAGATAGAGAGCAGGATGGACTGAGGCGGCTCTGCTGGGTGATGGCTTTGACGATTACGATCGATGGCGTTTTTACGCTGATGGGACAGCCGGCAAGCTATTGGCAAAATAGGGCCACGGTCCATGAAGCAAACCCAATGAGCAAGTTCTTCCTGGAAAAAGGATGGTGGGCATTCGCCGCTTACATCCTGGCTCAGATCGCCGGACCGTGGTTATTACTGGTACGACTCCCTCCAGTCACTGGGTGGGCTCTTGCCTTCGGCGTGGCAATCGGAGGGTTTTGCGGGGGCTCAAACTGGTTGTTTTATGAGTGGCGCTTAGGCCTGCAGGCGCCCGTCGTTTATGGAATGCTTCTCAGCATCGTAATCGTGTGGCTGGTCTTAAAACACAATCAGACTGCTATGCCCGAAGTGCTCCCGGTAAATCGGAGCTGAAGGGACCGACGAAATAACCACCATTATGTCGGTTTAACAGAACCGCCCTACGTTTGAAGGTGATTACTTCGCCTGTCCCTTTAAATTGTCCTTTAAATTGTCGAACAGCGCCATCCATGAGACGGGAGTGCCGCGGCCCGGTTGAAAATAGCGCACTTGACCGCGCGCGTTGAGGCAGGCGTAATGACCATCCTCATCGTAGAGAACGTACTCATCGAAGGCTGGGTCCGCGCCGATGATTTGCCAGTCGGGAAACGATTTCGAGGCGTCCATGGAGGTCTGCGGAGGGAAGCCGCAACCTACATCAAGCAAGTCGCGGACTTCCTGCCGCTCATGCTCCAGAGGTTTTAGAATTGGCAGCACGGAGGCGCCGGGCGGCTGCCTAAATGCCGGTCACACAGTTCTTCGATGGTGGTCCACCCTCGGGGGCCGGTTGCGGTTTGCATGCTTTCTATCCTAGACAGGCGTTTCGGTGACTGCTCGGAAACAGCATTCCAGAATGCTATCGAACGCTTCAACGGTCAACTTGTCTATGACCGCCTGGTAAACAGGTCAAGTTACCTATAATCCCGTTTTTGGGGAAGAAGTCGTTCAGCGCCCCATTCCTAGCTGACAATCCGAATTCAAGGAGCAATTATCTTATTTCCCTTGAAGGCGTCAAAATAGTGGCCTTCACCTACATCCTCGTATTCCGCCGCGACCGATATGCCAGAGGCGCCGAGCAGCTTCCGGTACTCCTCTGCTCCCAACGAGACTGATTCCAACCCTGTCATTGCGTCGGTCCAAACGTGAGGATTGGCGGTTGAGGTGAATAAGAGGCGGCCGCCCGGCACGAGGATATCGGCAATTCTCCGGATCAGACTATGCTGCTCTTCAGCCTTGAGAAGAAACATCAGCCCAATTGACAAGACCGCATCGAAGATCCGATCAAAAAAGCGCGACTCTAGAACGGATTCGCAAACAATCGGTGTGCCCGGCAGGTTGTGCCGGAATGCCGAAACAAAGGATGGCGCCGCATCAACGCCGAAGACTTGAAGCCCTTCTTCGACTAGCACCACCGTAATGGGAAAGCCAGGTCCGCAACCCAGATCAATAACGCTGCTGCCGCGCGGCAGTTTTTGCGCCCAGTTCCGCACTTCCTTTACGCCGATTGCATTAGAGCGAATCCTATTACTGCCACGACGCGCCAAAAATTCGACGGAGACTGATTCGTACCCATTGGATAGATCCATCTGCTGATGGTAGCAAGCAGTCCAACTCTCGTTGTAACAAGCCGCGGTTGATTTAAACGCGCTCCAGCTTACTGGTAGTTGCTGCGAATTTCCCGTAAAGTCGCCTTTTCGGTAACTTCCCGAGCCGAAGAGGTCAGGGCCCGACAATTTACCGATAATCCCCGTTTCACGGGAGATGCAGATTTCTCACTTGCGGAGCGAGCAGAGACGTCAGCGCGACCACCGTGGGCGCAAACGCAAAACAGATGAGGAAGGCACACCAGATCAATCGGCGGTTGTTCGTTACAATCTTCGACTCTCGGAGCGCCACCCCCGCACCAACTGCGATTACGGAAACAGGGATTGAGGTGAACGCTGCCAAACCTGTAATGAAAGGAACGAACGATGCATCAATTGCATCGGTTGGCCGCCAAAGCTTGAAGCCACAGAAAATCCCAGCTACTCCGCCCAGAATCGACGCGATCATAAGCCATCCCGATCCTTCATCCGACAAAGCGGTGCCGAGGCCCGTAACGAGCGCAATGAGGATCAGCGGAGTTTTCCATCCAGGGAGATCGCGATTAGGCGGAATGATTTTAGGCCACCAGCACATTGCTGAACCGGCTGCGACCATTACGATGAGTAGCGTGTTCCTCTGCATAAATGTATCAGCGCAGGAGTATCAGACGTCGGCTGCTCCCACGATCAGAAAAGGCCAATACTGAGCAGCATACATGCGACAGCCAGTTCGACCGCCGCCAGTGGCTCCTCTGAAGCGGCGCCAGTGAAGGTTCGCTGTGGCCCAAAACTGCGAAGGCTTCAATATCGACCTGTTCAGGCTGAAACCTGCAAATGTGGGCAAAATTCTGACACCGTAGACCGTAGTCCAGCGTCTTTCTCTTTGAACGAGATTTTCTGCGCTTTCTCAAAAACGCTAAGGTTTGGCCTCCGGAATAGGTTCCCCGGAGTTCCACCAGGACAATCGCAATGTCACCGAATTCCCGATCGAGATCGTCCGAGCTATCCGGTGCTGCAAGCTATTCGATCGGGTACCTTAAGAATGATTGCTCGAAAGGAAGAAGAGGATGAGGATCAGTGGCAAAAGAAGGCCATTCGCTTGGGATCGTCACTCGGTCTGCTCTTTGGGGTGCTCGCTTTTGCCAGCATCGCCAGAGCTCAGGAACACCAGATCCGGGGGCTTATCGTGGCCCGCAGCGGCGCCACTATGACTGTGAAAACGCCTGACTCGGAAAACATTGTTGTGGCCCTTACCGACGATACGCACGTCGAGGAAGAACACGGTGTACTGAAGCTGGGGAGGAAGCAGCAGGCTGTGACCGCGCTCATTCCCGGCCTGCCCGTGCAAGTGAAAGGCAGCGAGAACGACCAGCATCAGCTGGTTGCCGAGACGGTCAAGTTTAAGGGCTCGGACCTTAAAACCGCGATGAACATTCAAGCGGGAGTCACTCCAACCCAGAATCAGCTTGACGCGAACCAGGCACAGACTCAGCAAAACACTCAGCAGATCGCGGCCAATCAAGCCGACATTGTCGCCGCAAATAAACGCTTCGGACAACTCTGCGAGTACAACATCCTCGGTGAAGCCAGCGTTTATTTTGCCAACGGCAAAGCGACGATTGAGCCGAAGTCCAAGCCCGATCTTCTGGCCCTGGCCCAGAAGGCACAGACCATCAATGCGTAGACGGGACGCCTAGAGCGCAAACCAGGCTATGGCTATACCAATCCAGCAAACCAGGTTAACGATATACATGATGCTTCTGAGGCGCTTCATTTTCGCTCCGGTCGGATCGTCAGGGTAGGGCCGGTAATACTCCCGCCTTATGACCACGGCATCAACCGCGAATTGGACGCCGAGACAACAGTAAAGTAGTAGGCTCTTGTAGTGATTCATAAACCCCTGTGCCTATACACGCGAAGAAGTGGCAAGCAAACCGCGAGCAAGCATAAGTAAGCCCTCGACCCTTTGACGAGCGGGAGAGATAAAAGACGCGTCTTCTTGGACGCGATCACGCCCGGCGGACTGTCATTTGCCGCCTGCCTGAAAAGCCGGGTTTTCGGTAACTTGAGCTGATGGCCGTCGCCGAATCGCTCGACCGGCTGACTCTCGATGGTCATCACCGGACCTGAGGTTGAGAAGAACTGCCGCGCCGCTGCAGTGATCCCTGCGCTCACGGCGTATGGATCTTGGTGTGCCAATACAGCCGTTCGACAACGTCGATTTATACTCTCTGATGGCCAAGATTCTAAAGATCAAACCCGCAAAGCGGACAGGAAGCCGTGCATGCGCGCTGCCCGTGCTCGTCATCATAATTGTGCTCGGCAGCGCAGTTGGCCGGGCACAATCCGTGTCTGATGAGGATGCCCGGTGCCGGGCCTTGGCAACGACGGACTTCTCCACAGTCCCCGGCGCTCCCACCCGAATCTCGGAAGCCACTCTGGCGAAGGATGTCCAGGGACTCATGGGCAAAGCGCAAGTGAGCGAAGACCTGGTAAAAGCGATTGGCCAGGTTCAGCCCACGTGCCGCGTTTCCGGCTACGTCGCACCCAATGCCGGCTTTGTCCTTCTGCTGCCGGTATCGCAGTGGAACGGGAAGCTGCTGCATGTTGGCTGCGGAGGCTGGTGTGGTTCCACAGAATATGTGCCTCGGTCGTGCGCACTGCACGCCGGCTATGCCTGTGTCGGAACAGATATGGGTCATACGGGCGAGGGCGGTCTATGGTCCCGCAACAATCTTCAGGGGCAAACCGATTTTGAGTACCGCGCCACGCACGTCGTAACCCTTGCCGCGAAGGCGATCCTGCAACGTTTTTACGCGACCGCGCCCAACAAGTCTTATTTCATGGGATGTTCCACAGGCGGCTACCAGGCCATGATCGAAGCGCAGCGCTTTCCCTGGGACTTTGACGGCATCATTGCCGGCGCCCCCGATATGGATGAGAGTGATCTGGCGGTGCGTGGCCTCTGGGCCAAACGGAGTTTTCTGGGTGACGATGGAAAACCCGTTCTGAGTGATGCCGATATTCAACTTCTGCACAATGCCGTGCTTGCCGAATGCGATATGGATGACGGCGTCAAGGACGGCATCGTCAGCGCGCCGTACCACTGCAAGTTCGATGCGTCGCAACTCCAGTGCAAGGCCGGCAAACAAGCCGATTGCTTGAGCGCGCGCCAGGTCCAGGCCGTCAAGGATATCTACAGCCGGCCCCATGATTCAAAAGGCCACGCTATCTCGCCGCGAGGTATCTTTCCCGGCGCCGAGCTCCAATGGAAAAATGCGAGATTTCTGAATCGGCTGCTGTGAACAGTCGATTTCAGCAGTGTAATCTCGGGGAGAACCCTTTCTCATGTCGCCTCTCTGATCGCCTATACATTCAAACAGACGGAACCGGACTTGTCCAAATTAGGTTCTTAAAGCAAGGGACGAATCGGGATTAACTCCTGAATCAGGCGCACAAATCGCATTAACCGCAGGTCCCTCCACTACGCTCCCCCGGATTTCCTGTGGAGGTTGGTGGCTTCGGCGAGCTTCATGCGCCTTTCCTTGCTGAAAGGCGCACACGCGGGTCTGTCAAGTGCTGCGTGGCAGGAAATCCGGGTTCGCTCCGGTCGGGATGACAATTTTGTTGCAAAAATCGGCAGTTGTCGGGAGAAATCATCGATTTCAAAACAAATTTGTCATCCCGACCGGAGCGCAGCGTAGTGGAGGGACCTGCGGTTAATGCTTCGTTTTCAGTGGGCCCAAAATAGGGGAACTGATTTGATGTTGGCCAAGCTCTCCTAATGTAATCAGCTGACTAACTGCTCCAACAGGCTGCCTTTCTCGCTAATTTGGACAGCTCTGAGACCGGAACTGGCCCCAACGCAGATGCATCTATCTGAAAAGGCCAAATTTCCCTCGTTGGGGGATTATGTCTACGCATTTCCTCCCGGCACGAACCGCCCAGTTTTTCGAATGCAAAATGCAGCGTTGGCCGCGCAAAACTCCCCGGGAGCGGTACAATGCTTGCGAACCGGCGTGGAGGGTTTCTATGCCCCACTATGAGTTCTTCTGCAACGCCTGCAAGAAAACATTCTCGAAGATGCTGACCATCACCGAGCATGACGCGGGAAAGACCGCCTGCCCGCATTGCGGTAGTCACGAGGTAGAACAATGCTGGTCTACCTTCTCTGCCGTGACCTCGAAGAAGAGCGCCTGAACACAGCGGCACGAGCAGGCGCGTGCGCACTCCAACCAATTTTCCCCTTGGAGGTGCCCCATGGCACAAAACGTAGCGGACGTAATGTGGGAAATGCTTGAGAAGGCTGGTGTTAAACGCTGTTATGGGATCGTCGGAGATGCACTAAATCCCGTAATCGACGCGCTTCACCGAAATGGGAAGATCGAGTTCGTCCACGTGCGCAACGAGGAATACGGTGTCTTCGCGGCAGTCGCCGACGCGTATTTCACGGGCAAGCCGGTGGTGGTATGTGGCACCGCCGGCCCGGGAGTCACCCACCTCTTCAACGGGCTGATGGATGCCAGGAAGGAGGGTGCGCCGATCATTGCGATCGCCGGCGATGTGGAAACAAGTGTGATCGACACCGCTGGTCTCGAAGAGCTGAATCCTTACAAGTTCTTTGACGCCGCTGCGCTGTATATCGGGCGCGTGGTGAACCCGGAGCAGGCACGAGCGGTGATCAATACCGCGATTCTGACCGCTGTGATCGACCGCGGGCCAACCGTGATTTCCATGCCGGGCGACGTGGCGGCATCAGTAGCGGCCTCTGGCGTTCGTGAAGTCACGATCCCGGCCGAAGCGGTTCTCCGTCCTGCTGATGCCGATCTTGCAAGGCTTGCAGCGATGATCAACGACGCGAAGACCGTGGCGATTTTTGGCGGCGACGGCTGCCGGGATGCGCGCGACGAAGTGATCGCCCTCGCCACCAGGCTGAAAGCGCCGGTCGGTTATTCGTTTCGCGGCAAGCAGTGGCTGGAGCATGACAACCCGAATGCTGTCGGCATGACCGGGCTTATCGGCTACGGCGGAGCCTACGGTGCCATTAACGACGCCGAACTTTTGCTGTTGCTGGGAACGGATTTTCCCTTCTCGGAATTCCTGCCGGGGGACGGCGTAAAGAAAGTGCAGATCGATCGAATCGCGAAGCACCTCGGCCGGCGTACCCCGCTCGATTTAGCGCTCGTGGGCGATATAAAGGCAACACTGGGGTCGTTGCTGCCGAAGGTGAGCCAGCGGAACGACACTCAATTTCTTGAAAAGTACCTGACCGAGACCTGGGGATTCAACGATCTGCTGAATCATTATGTCGAGAAGGGACCGGGCATGAAACCGATCCGCCCGGAATTCCTGACTGCCACACTCAGCGAACTTGCTTCAGACGATGCCATGTTTTTCGCTGATACGGGCACAGCGTGCATCTGGCTGGCGAGGCACATCAAGGGTGGAATGAAACGCAGGCTCTTTGGCTCGTTCTCATGGGCGTCGATGGCCAATGCCGCGCCCAATGCGTTCGGCGCACAATTGGCATATCCGGGCCGGCAGACGATTGCGCTCTGCGGCGACGGCGGTTTTACCATGCTCGCACTCGGCGATCTCATGACGCTGGTTCAGCGCAAGGCGCCGGTTGTTCAGATCATCCTGAACAATGAATCGCTCGACTTCGTCAACATCGAGCAGGAGGAGGCAGGAATGGTCCCCTTCGGCGTCGCATTCAAGAATCCGAATTTTGCCCGGGTCGCCGAGGCAATAGGCGCGAAGGGTATACGCCTGGAAGATCCCGGCGACGTAAAAGACGCACTCGGCGAGGCTCTGGCGCACAGAGGTGGACCCGTCGTTGTGGATGCCGTGGTCGACCCGTTTGCGCTTTCGATGCCGTCGCACGTGCCTTTCCACACGGCCAAGGGCTTCACCCTGAGTGTGACCAAACAGGTACTGTCCGGCCGCATGGACACCGTCATCAAGACGATGGAACGCAACGTTCATCTGGTTTGAAATGGCTGAAAGCTAGCCGACCAGATCCGCGCGAGGCGTCGAAGGGAAGTGAAGACTGGATTTTCTGCCGCGGCCCGGGCGGTGTTCCTCTTCTGGCCGCTCATACACTAAGCCCAGCGCTGTGGCGGGCGCCTTGAAGCAGGGCAGCCTCGGTCCGCGCATCTTTGACGCGCGCCGGTAGATGGGTGAACATCGTTCGCGTGCTCAGTTGCTGCCGGTCCGTTCCAAATCCCAGGTCACGGAGTAGGTTTGGGTGCCGTTGCGACCCCGTCCGAGGCCTGTTTTCACATCTGACTGCGAGCCATGCAGATGGTTGGGATCGTCCAATTTTCCGGCGATTAGACTCGACGGACACGGCCCTATACCGAAGGGGAG
Organism: uncultured Acidobacteriaceae bacterium; assembly: GCA_963834205.1. Taxonomy (GTDB): domain Bacteria; phylum Acidobacteriota; class Terriglobia; order Terriglobales; family Acidobacteriaceae; genus PALSA-350. The sequence goes on from CAWIBI010000072.1 coordinate 87,974, forward strand.
ATCCTGGCTAGTGCATTTGTCTTTTATGCAACTGGCCCAATGCGTCCTTGAAGGCCACATGGGAAACGTCGCTCCCACTTTGATCCAATAAGTCTGCTGCGCCTCGTTGATGTCGACCTGAAGCGTCGCTGGAGCGTTGTCGCGGGCGTTTCCTTCCGTAGTGTCGCTGGTGTCATCGATCAAAATTATCGCTCCACCGCGAAGCGCCTTCTGTTTGTTGATGGCTAAAGATTTCAATCCGGCCGAGCCGTAAGCTATTCCGCCGCCGCTCCGGATGTCGTACGAGACGCGCAAATCTTCGGAGAAGGACCAGGTCTGGAGGTCGTTTTGCCCTTGGTCCCCCGAGTGAGTATTCGTACAGTCAATATGACCCCTCCAATTGCCGTCGTCGGACTCCCAGTCTTTCACCGGAATCAAGAGCCGCTTGGACAAATGCAGTTGGGTGCGAAGCAGCATTTCGACCGGCCCTCCCACTACTATGGTGGGCAGGCCACCTAAAGCAATTCCGCCGGAGTCAATCAGGTCCTGGGACATGCTGACGGCTTTAGCCGAAACAGAAAAGCGAACCTCCGCTTGTTTCATCACCGGCACCGGGTTTGTCAGCTTTTCCGGTTGCTTTGTACCCTGAATATCAATTGTTATGTGACCCTCTTCGTCGGTCTTGGGGGCAGTGAAGTTACTGACAGGACCCGTGGCAGTTTGAATGTTAGCGGTGCCGTAAGGTGATACGAATTCGACAATTCCAGGGGTATATACTCCCTCGATTTTGCCGAGCCCGCCACTCGTCAGGAGCCACTGGGTTTGCACACCCGCCATCGGACCATCGTTGGGCAGGCTGATATCGAGACCGGCGCCGTTGAGCGCCAGGCGAACACAATTCAAAGCCTGCCAATTCCCGATGTTTGCACGCACCGTGCCGGTCAGCGTGCGTCTTTCTCCGGCATCGGCATCACGCGTACTCTGCGTCCGCACCAGAGGTGGATCGCCGCTCATGGTGATCTCCGTCTCCATACAGGCGTAGTAGGCGATGAGCTTGATGAGGGCGAGGACAGCATTGATTCCCGCCGCCGCTTTACCGTACGTCTCCGCTGCCTCAAAATCTTCCTTCACCATTTCGATAATCTGGTCGAAACCTTTTGCCGATGAATATGCGGTGACGTCCATAATCTGGGATTGAAGTTCCGTCATTGTGCAAGGCAGGCTTGGAGAACCTCCTTTTCCTTCTTGCACGCGTTGCAGGTGGGGACGGTCCCCGGGCCGCCAGACCGCATCACGAATCGCTCCACCTTGCAACCCGAACCACACCGGCTTCCATCGCAGATAGGCCGAGTCTGGTTTCCAAGCGGGCGCGAATTCCGCTTTAGGGGTCTTGCTCGCCTGGAGAACCACCATGTCCGCTACAAGGCGACGGAGAATCAAGGAGACTTGAATCGCATCCAGATTGACCTTCCCTGGGTCGAGATCGGACGCAAGTAAATCGTAGGGCGTCGCCGACTGCCGGCCTAGTTCGACAATGAAATCCGCCCAAAAACACATCGCAGGCTGGTCGCTCTGGGCGGCGCCGCGAAGGCCGTCCAAAAGTAGGTTGGCTACCGGTGCGTCCTTCAGGGGGCGGATCGTAGCTGCGAAGGAGTTGCTCAAATCCACGAGTCTGATCTGCATGCCGTCACCGAACAGCTTGGCCGTGGCCGCAGCCTCCCATGCGTCGATCATGATCCCTTGCCCGGGCTTCACCGATTCCAGGGCCAGCGTGCCGCTGTCTCCGCGCACGCTGAATCCAGACATTTGCAAAGCCGTCAGCCACGCAGCCGTAGACTGATCATCTTCGCCAAGCACGCGCTTCGCCAGCGCTGCGGCTGTCTCTTCGGGGGAGCCTTGCGGTTGAGGCAGCGGCGCCGGCAACCGGCCTTCGCGGAAAGCCTTTCCCATAGCCGAACCCACTATGACGATGGGTTGCGGGGCGGTCGGGAATGTAGCCGCTCGTTTATTCCGATGCGCCGTCTCCTGCGCCCCAGCCACAGCTTGCCCACGACTCAGGGTTTTTTTAAACCAGCGTTGCGCCACGAACGATCCCGCAGTCGCCGCGACCAGAACGACGACAACCGATCCTGCGATAAGTGTTCTTCTCATAAGCGCCTCCGGCGCATTCGCTCCGCAGGCTCGCTATTTCTTCGTCGCCTCGGTAAGTATGTTGGTCGCCTCCTGCTCGATGAGGGGGGTCAATACATCTTCCCCGTCCGACTTCGCCTTGCCCTTTAGCTCACTCTGGAGTTTGGGCTTTCCCTGACCGGTCGGGTAGAGCTGGTAGTCCACCGTGACGTCGTCCTTTGTTTTGATCTGACCGTTGAACGAAGCAAGCTGGCTCACCGCTTGCTCCCGCGCACCCATGCCTGCGGCCTGGGCGGCCATTTGGCCGGCAGCCATGGCTCCCATACTCCTGGTCATCATGACCATCGGGTTGAAGCTCGCGGCCGCACTCCCCATCTTCATATATTTGTCAAAATTGCTGCCGTTGTGTTTTACCGTCACACTGGAAAGCAGGATGTAGTCGCATTCCTTCTGTTGGGCCTCAGCCTGCAGTTGAACTGGAATGTGGGAATCCAGCGGGGCGATCTCGACGGCTGGACCGCTCATCGTCGATACAATCGAATTGCGGATCGGCGTCCCGTAATCGGACTGCGCGTTGTTGCCCTGGCCAAGCTGCGCCTGGGCAGGAGCGATCCCGATCCGGATCTTCCCCGGGGCTTTCGGCCCGAGGGCCTGCGGCGTTGGCGACGCATTTTGTGTGGCTCCCTGCATGTTTGGCATGCCCGGGAAGCCACTGGGAAACGGTGAACCTGTGTTCTGAGCCGTCAAGCTCAACGTCACACAGGTGAAAACCAAGCCAAGACCAGACCAGCGCACTGTAGACATACTCATCTCCTCCTCGAACCTGTTTTGCAGTTTTTGCGATGGAGTCTTTATTGCCGAGTCGCCGAAGAAGGTCAATAGAACCGGGCTTTATTGTTTCTTGATAAATAAGCGTTTTGCTTTGAACCAGCTACGAGGTGTTCTAAATTTCTGACCCGGGGTCCGGATACTATGCTGTGGTGAACCTGGCGTTCAACCACGACTGGTCGAAGTTTGCGCAGAACGCGGCGGACGAGATCAAGACGTCCTTCGTACTATTTGCCACTCACCTGTCGGCCCGCCCTTTGGACCCCGGCCCACATTCACGACCGACTTTGGCCACGTTTGGCTGTTGACGCCCCGCAATTTTAGTCCGTACCGTCTCTGCATGGCTAAGAGCGAATACCTCACCGAATATGACGCGATCGTCAATACCATGCAGATGTATATTGACGGAAGCAAACAAGGCAAAAGCGGGCTTATGCGTCCCGCCTTCCACCCCGATGCCTCATTCTTCGGATACGCAGGGGAACAACTCGCTATCGGAACCCCGTTCCTCTTCGACTGGATCGACAAGAATGGTCCCGCTCCCGAGATCGAGCCCCGAATGGTGAGTGTGGACATCCTCGAATCCATCGCAGTCGTTCGTCTTGAGGTCGCCGGCTGGTCCGGCAACGTGGCTGGCTCAGGCGTTTGTATGTCCGATCTGTTCACGCTGCTCAAAACGCCAAGCGGGTGGAAAATCATCCAGAAGGCGTTTCACTGGCATGCATGAGACCTCAGCTTAACGCGCGGCTTCTGGTATAGTTTTTCGCGGGGGCTTTGGGATGCCTTCGCGGAACACCCCACAGAAAACGCTGGAATCGTGGAAGCAGATCGCTGCTTATCTGGACCGCAGTGAACGCACTGCGCGGCGCTGGGAGGCGAGTGAGGGACTCCCAGTCCACCGCCGTGAGCACGAAAAGCAGGACACCGTTTTCGCGTTCAGGCACGAGATAGAGGCTTGGGGCCGCTTACGCACAAGGTGCCCCAGCGAGATCTCCATCGATGAAGCCGAGAACCTCCCTCCGGTCAAGCCGGCTACAAATGCTTACCTCGTAGAACATGACGCGATTACCCGCACCATGCACCGCTATATCGCTGGCGCTCGCGAAGGTAACGGAGATCTGATGCGCGCTGCATTTCATCCTTCTGCAACCATCTCCGGCTACTGTCAGGGGGTCGAATATACCGGTTCTGTTGAACACGTGTTCAAGTGGATCACTCAGAACGGCCCGGCACCGAATATCAGTGCTCGCTTCGCACGCATCGAGATCATCGAGACCATCGCCGTCGTTCATCTGGAGGTTCAACACTGGTCCGGCAAGCTGGCTGGAGCCAATGCCCGAGCTTCCGACGTATTCACCCTGCTCAAGTGGAATGGCAAGTGGAAGATCACGCATAAGCTCTTTCACTGGCACGGCCAATGATCCGTCCTGACGGCCTTAAGTTTTGTCTATTTGATTGATCGACGTCAGAGCGCCTTTGGAGGTTGGCCCGTTCAAGGTAGCGGACACTGAGTTGAACAGACGAAATAACCACCATTACGTCAGCTTCAGAAAACCGCCCTACGTTTGAAGGTGATTACTCCGCCTGTCCCTTTAACTTGTCCAGCCTGTCCCTTTAACTTGTCAGTACTTCATATTCGCCAAATCCTCGATCAGCCCTGGCCCGGTCGGCTCCCACCCCAGCGTCTTGCGCGTCCACTCGCTCGAAGCCGGCATATCCAGCGTCGCAAAGTGCCCGAACATCCCGAAGTGCTCGCCGGCCTTTTCAGCCGGGATCGAAACCACCGGCACCTTCAGCCCCTTACCGATCGTCTCCGCGATATCGCGCAGCGGCACGCCTTCTTCCTCCACCGCGTGATACGTCGTCACCCCTGGGCCCGTCTTCTCGACCGCCAGCCGATACAGGTGCGCCACATCCTTCAGCGGACCCGCAGCCCAACGCGTCGTGCCATCGCCCACATACGCCGAAACGCCTTTCTCGCGCGCGATCTGAATCAGCAGCGTCACCAGCCCCTGCTTGCGCGTGTCATGCACCTGCGGCAGACGCACAATCGCCACATGCACACCCTTGGCCGCCACAGCCTGCGCCGCCTGTTCCGGCCTGCGCGGAATCGTCGGCGAATCCACCGGAGGATCCGTCTCCTTGCGCACCTGGCCCGGCGCGCCGCTCGTCATCCCGATCCCCGAGGTGACGACCAGCAGCTTGCCCGGTTCGAGCACCGATCCCAGCGCCTCAATCGCCTTGATCTCGTCCGCCCCGTTCTGCGCAAACTTCGACCAGTCGTGGTTGAACGCCAGGTTCACCACAGCATCCATCCCCGACGCTCCCTTGCGCAGACTGTCGAGGTCTTGCAGGTCGCCGCGATGAACCTCCGCGCCCGCCGCCTTCAACTGCTCCACGCCGGCATCGCTACGCGTAAGGCCGCGCACCTGGTGCCCTGCCGCAATCAGTTCCTTCACCAATTCCGTTCCAATGAAACCCGTAGATCCCGTCACAAATACACGCATCGTTGCTCCTCCTGCTGTTAGGACGCTACCCATGAAGATCGCGTCAGAATTGACATCCGGGTCCCCGTCTAATAAAACGGAGACAGTCTCCGAATTAGAAGATAACCGGAGACTGTCTCCGGTTGCAAAAAACTTTTCCGCAAACTTGCGTATGCCGAAAAAGAAGCTCCCGCCACCTCCGCCCGCCCGCAAGCCTCGCGCCGATGCCCAGCGCAACCGCGAGCGCATCCTTCAGGTCGCCAAGGAGATCTTCACCCGCAACGGTGCCGCCGCTAGCCTCGACGATATCGCCCGCCAGGCCGGCATCGGCCCGGGCACGCTCTACCGCCACTTTCCCACCCGCGACGCCCTCATCGAAGCCGTCTACCGCAGCGAAGTCGAGAAACTCGCCGCCGCCGAGCAGCGCTTCGCCGCCAGCATGCCGCCGCTCGAAGCCCTCCGCGCCTGGATGCTGCTCTTCATCGACCACGTCTCCGAAAAAAGGCTCATCATTCCCGCGATGGACACCGTCGCAGGCGGCTCCATGCGCCTCATCGAAGGCTCCCGCTCGCTGATCCACCCCGCCTTCGTAGCCTCCGTCAAGCGCGCCATCGCCAGCGGCGATCTCCGCTCCGACATCGACCCCAATGACTTCGTCCGTGCCCTCGTCGGCGTGTTCCACACCACGGCTCTACCCGGCTGGGAGCCCAGCGCCCGCCGCCTCGTCGACATCCTCATCGCCGGTTCGCGCCCAACGCCCAAACACCCTTCCGGCTTGCAACGCATGCGGCAAAAATAGCCAGGCCCCGGAACACACCGGGGTTGACTCTCCAACCAGAGAATGTGCAGGACTTCGCTAACCGCTGCCCCGAGCGATATAAAGCGATCATCGAAGGCGCGGCATTCGTGAACTGGCCAAGACTTGAGGTAAGCGAGCCGTCAATTCTGGCGCTGAGTTTTTTGGTTCAAGCGAAGATCAAGTGGCGCGTGAAATTTCGCCTAAACCCCGTTTCTGGGATATGTGGCCATATGGCCTATCAGTGTCACGTACTCGATGGAAGTTAACCGGCGACGTGCGACTGGTACCAAGTCGGCTTCTTGACGAACAATGTGACTTGACCTGGGACAGGAGTCAATCGACGGCTAATCTTTGTAGGACACCAAATTTCCCCAGCTGAGTCCGGATGGCTAACGACGCCCGTTAACTTGATCTCCTGCAAAGTTGCCGCGACACCTCCACCGCATCCCTCCTTGTGCTTCGAAGCGAACACTGGAGGGATTGCAGCAAGCTCGATCTTGATTCCAGGCTTGCAGGTGTACGGGACTTCGGCTATACCCGCTGCGTTCGTAATCGCTTCGGTATTCGTCGAGTGGGGAATCTCGGCGCATAGGTAGCTAACCGCCACTCCAGGCTGCGGTTTGCCGTCAAGTGCATCTAGAACGAGCACACTGAACGTAGATGAATCGGCTACGGGAGGTGAGGAGATTGCGAGGATTATGACTGCTTGGAGCAGTTGCACGAATTTCATTCGGCCCCCCGTCGACGCTAGACTCTTAGCATCATGTGACGGAAAAATCATACCTTCGAAGGACAAAGAGGACAAAGGGACATCATAGCTATCCCCGATTCTTTCTTTGGGATAGGCGTCATGTCCCTTCATCTCGTTCCTGCGTTTCGGCTCAGGTTTCGCGTCACCATATGACCGGAACTAAGCCCGACTTGGCGATGCCGCGGTCATGGGTAACCAGGCCGGCTCCTTCGACCAGCGCGGTCGCCCCGATCAGCCGGTCCTGAGGATCCTTTGGGTAGGATTCGGGGAAACTCACCGCACGCGCGGCGATTTCCGGCGTAATGGGCAGCACACTCACTTTGGAAACACACTCCCTGAGGAACGATTCGATGCTCATCGTCGACTCGATCCGGCCATTTTCGGCGAGCCATGCTATCTCCCAAAGAGTGATGGCCGCAACCGCCAGGCGGCTATGAAGGCGAGCGGACAGGATGGCCTCTTTGGCGTTCCTTGAGAGCTTGTTTGGCTGTAGCGCCAGCCACACCAGGACGTGGGTATCCAGCAGGATCACCGAAGATTCCAATCGCTCAACGGCGCAGACGTCTCGATATCTCCTACTATCCTGGCCCTCCCGGCCATGAACCCGAAGATGTCCTTCCCATTGATTTCAACTGGTACCAGCTTCACTACTGGTTTGCCATGTTTGGTAATAATGACGGGCTCACCGCTTTGCGAGACCTGATCCATCACAGCGAGGCACTGCGCTTTGAATTGCGCAGCTGGAATCTTCTGCATACGTGCTCCCTCCATCTATAGTGGTCATAATAATATGACCACTATAGATGTGCAACTCCCGGATTGTGGCACGCCCAGCTATATGTTTGGGCGGCAGTGGAGCCGTATGCTCCCGCTCCGGAGCATAGGAAGTAGGCTGACAGTTCAGAAGACGGAGGGTTGGGCTTACGAGGGTGTCTGAGAGGTCGCGGGATGGAAAGAAACAGCAGGTCCCTCCATTTCGCAGCGCTTCGGTCGGGATGACAAATTGATTTTGGGCGTCGAGATTTTGACACCGAGACAGAATTGTCATCCCAGCGAGTGGAGGGACCCGCTGTTTTTGTCGGAAACAGACACTTCTCACACACCCTCTTACGCCCCGGCCTTTTGGTTTGTGGCCATGTCTGCGGAAGCGGCCGGGGGTTCGACAGGGGCTTTGCGGCGGAGGATGGCAGCGGAGAGGAGAGTAATGATAAGGCCGACGGGCAGGGGCTCCATGAAAGTGTAGGCCATGTTGACCAAGGGGTTCTGGTAGAGCTGCTGAGAGTGCTGTATGGCAGCGACCCGCGCGGCGGTGGTGGCGGGGTCAAGTCCGGAGGACTGGACCTTGTGAATCTGCGCGGCGAAGTAGCTGTCCATGAAGTGGGGCATGAAGTTGAAGTAGAGGACCTCCCACGTGGCGACGTAGCAGACAGTGGTAATGAGGGTGATCAGGATGCCGCAGGCGAAGGCGCGGCCGAAGGAGATTCGGCCGGCCAGGGTGTTGTCGCGGTAGCTGCGGATGCCGAAGTAGATGAGCAGGAACGACGCCACCATGTTGGCGTAGCCGAGAATCAGGCTGTGGCCGGCGCCGATCTTGCCGCCGAGCAGAACCGAGCCGTCCATAAGGACGGAGATGATGACGCCGGCGATGAGGCCGAAGGTGAGTACCGTTTTCTTCATGAGAGGCTCCCGGTGCGAGTGAGGATGGAGTCACGATGCGGTGGAACGGGGCCGGATGTCGTCATCCTTTCGGATGATTTTTTGAGGTAGGAGCGGAAATCATGCTTTCCGGTGACGCTCTCACGGCAGCAGGCCTAGTTCTTTGCCGCGCTGGACGGCCTGGGTGCGCCGGACGGCTCCGAGCTTGTCGAAGGAGCGGGCACAGTGTGTCTTGACGGTGTTTTCGGAAACGAAAAGCTGCGTGGCGATCTCGCGATTGCTGAAGCCGCGGGCGACCAGGGTTAGGATCTCGAGCTCGCGTGGCGTGATGCCGAGGGTCTGCTGGTGGGCCGTATTGGGAGCGAAGGGTTCGAGGGCGGGGGCTTCCGCGGGGACAAGCACTTCTCTCACCACGACCGTTTCGCGGATGGTTTCGCGGCTCCGCGTGATGCGCAGGCCGAGCCAGATGCCGAAGGCCGCGAAGAGGATGGCGACCAGCGCGCTGTAGAGCTCGACGGAGTGCTCGATGATGACGAAGCGGTATTCGGTGTATTGGAGCGTGGCGATGAGCAGGCCGCCGACGAGACCGAAGATGAGGGCGTGGCGCTTCATGAGGGGGTTGTGAAAAAGTATATCCCCGCCTACCCTTGACTCCGGTTCAGGCCTCGGATTTACCCGTTTGGGGGGCTTAGTTCGCATAATTCGCTTAGTTCGCACCTTCCGCAGAGAAAAAGCGGGCACTTTAGGTGTCCGCTTACTGCTTGGGCGCGCTGATCTTGTACGTCAGCTTGTCCGACTCGAACCGTCCGCTGGGTACTGCAATCCCGGCTTCCTTCAGCTTCTCGTCGTCGGCCGGCGTTGCGCTCGGGCCGTCATACACCACGCGAAATTCGTAGGTCCCATGCGCGTTGGCGTCGACGCCCATGGCCAGCGGCCGTCTTGCCTCGTAATTCTGCCCTGCCTTCAGCAGGATCCACTTCTTAGCCCGCTCGCGTATGTCGGGCAGCCCGCTGCCGTCGACTTCCAGGCCGCAATCGGTCGCCGCCTGCGATTGGCTCGAGTTCTCAGCGACAAACTTTACCTCGAGCGAAAACGCACCCGGTGCGCCCTTGCAGAGCAGGGGCGGCTCAGGGATGTGCAGCGTGTGGCCCGATTGGTTGATGACGTGGATCACCAGGATCGGCTGTTTTTCGACCGCCGCCATGTCGATCGAAGCCACCAGCTTCAGGTCGGGCTTGTCGGTCTGCTTGGCGCCGGCCATCAGCAGCAGCCCGCTCAATCCGACTGTCAGCAGAGTTTGCATCGCAAACCTCAATCCAATGATCCTAGTACATTCTCTGCCGGCGAGGCCAAAATCGGCACAGTTACGGTCGTTCGAGCTCGAAACGATCGGTGGTGCGCGCGTAGGTCGACCCTGCCATCCTGCCGATGGCGCGGAGCTTGTCTGGATCGATACGGAAATCGTCGATGAGGTCCTCGCGTACATGAAAGCGCAGCACCTCGCCCAGTACCAGGGTTCCTCCCCCCGGCTTGTCGCTCACCTGTACCGTCTGCAGCAGCCGGCACTCCATATGGATGCGGCTTTCCGCCACTCGCGGAGGCTTGATCAGCTCACTGGCGATCGGCGTCAGCCCGGAGAGCTCGAACTCGTCCACCTCCGGAGGCACCTGGGCCGCCGTGGCATTCATGCCCTGGGCGAAATCCTCCGACACAATGTTGACGACAAATTCCCGGGTCGCGATGATGTTCCGCAGCGTGTCCTTTGCCTGCCGCGGCGCCGGCCGCAGGATGGGACAAAACACAACCACCGGCGGATTCGAGCTGCAGGCAGTGAAATAGCTGAAGGGCGCAAGGTTGCGCACGTTCTTCTCGTCCAAACTGGAGACCAGGGCGATCGGCCGCGGCACGATCGACCCGACCATCAGCTTGTAGATATCCGCGGCAGAGTGGTTGCCGGGATCGAACGCCAGCATACTCAAAGGTTGCCGCGCTCCGCCTGCTCCCTCTCGATCGCCTCGAACAGCGCTTTGAAGTTCCCCTTACCGAAGCTGCGGCTCCCCTTCCGCTGGATGATCTCGAAGAAGAGGGTAGGCCGGTCCTCCACCGGGCGGGTGAATATCTGCAGCATGTACCCTTCATCGTCCCGGTCTACCAGGATGCCCAGCTTCTCCAGCTCGTCGAGCGGCTCATCGATCCGGCCCGTGCGCGCCTGCAACTGTGTGTAGTAGGAATGGGGCACGCGCAGAAACTCCATGCCTTGCGCCTGCAGGCGGCCCACCGTGTGCACAATATCGTTGGTCGCCATGGCAATGTGCTGCACGCCCGGTCCGTGATGAAACTCCAGATACTCCTCGATCTGCGATTTTCTCCGCCCCTCGGCCGGCTCATTCAGAGGGAATTTAACCCGCCCATTGCCATTCGCCATCACCTTCGACATCAGCGCGGAGTACTCGGTCGAGATGTCTTTATCGTCGAAGTGCTGGTAAAGAGAAAAACCCATCACCGAGGCATAAAACTCCACCCAGCGGTTCATCTCATTCCAGCCCACATTGCCCACCACGTGGTCCACATGCAACAGGCCGGTGGGGCGGGCCAAGTGGTCGTCCTTCATTGCCTTGTACCCGGGCAGGAACGGCCCGTGATAATTCTTGCGCTCCACAAACGTGTGGATCGTATCTCCGTAAATGGCAATCGAGGCCCTTTTAGCTTTCCCGTGTTCGTCCGCGGTCTCGAAGGGTTCCTGTACGCTCCGTGCGCCGCGCCGTATGGTCTCTTTCCAGGCTAGCTTGGCGTCATCCACCCACAGCGCGACGTCGCGAACACCGTCGCCGTGCAGCCGGATGTGCTCGGCTATTTCATTGTCCGGGCGGAGGGGGGTGGTGAGTACAAAGCGGATCTTGCCTTGTTGCAGTACGTAGGAGGCGCGGTCGCGTTGGCCGGTCTCGGGGCCCGCATACGCCACCAGGCTAAAGCCCATGGCCATGCGGTAGAAGTAGGAGGCTTGTCGTGCGTTGCCAACGTAGAACTCAATGTAGTCAGTGCCGTTCAGCTGCAGAATGTCTTCACTTGTCTGTGGTTCCAGGTGCGTAAGCGTGCTCATAAATTACTGGTTACTCCTTGGGTCGCCCTCTTTTTACGGTTTCACAATTACTGAGATGTGGCCAAGATCGCGAGGAGCGGTTTTCCTTGGCAGAAAACCGCGTGGACTCCCGTTGCTTCGCCCATCACCCATCGTGAAACCTATAAGGGCCGGAAGAAAGATATACCTTAAGGGCATTCCTTGGATAGGCCCCCGAAGGTAGGATTACTAGATAACGAGAGGTGTACGTTACGTCGAATTGCGCCATCTCCCCGCATCTGTAGGATGCGCCACGGGAACCAAATGCTCGAAAATGAGTCTTATATAAGGGCCGGCTTGCACCCGGGAAGAGGAAGGTCATGGTTATTGGTACCGCAACACTGGGGGCGGCAGAGCCGTATCTGATTCAACAGGATTGGGCTGCGTACACACAAGAGCAACACGCCACCTGGGCGGAACTGGTCGGCCGCCGCATGCCCCAGATAGAAACACATGCTTGCGAGGAATATCTGCAGGGCTTTCACCAGATCGGCCTCAGGACCGACCTGATCCCTAACTTGCAAGACGTGAATCAGCGGCTTACGCCCCGCAGCGGGTGGAGCGCAACCCCGGTGAGCGGCTTTCTGCCTCCGGACGCATTTTTTGCCATGCTCGCCGCACGTCAATTCCCGACCACCACCTGGCTGCGGAGCCGGGAATCGCTCGCTTACATTCCCGAACCGGACATTTTCCACGACGTCTTCGGCCATGTTCCCATGCACGCGCATCCCGTCTTTGCCGATTTCCTGCAGCACTACGGCGTCGTCTGCGCGGCTTTGACCGACAAGGATGCGCTGGAGAAGATGGGCCGCCTCTTCTGGTTTACCGTCGAATTTGGCGTGATCCGGCAGAAGGGAGGCATCCGGCTCTACGGAAGCGGGCTCATCTCATCCCAGGGTGAGTCCAACTACGTGATCGAGGGTCGACCCGAAATTCGCGACTTTAATGTGGACCAGGTTCTGAACCAGCAGTTTTCCACCTCGGAAATGCAACCGGTTCTTTACGCGGTTGAATCCTTTGATCAGATTTATGAGGCCACCCGCGAGGCTGAGCGCCGGCTCTGCTAGAGCGCTGCCTGATTGCTGAGACGGAAATACCCGTATTTTCTTCAAAATGTCATGAGCGCTGGTGCACAATTTTTGTAACCATTCGGTAGAAGGGGGGCTGTTTTGCCGCGCATCCACTTTCAGCAGCAGCTGGCTGCTCTCAAAGATAAGTTGTTGGCCATGGCTGCGCTTTCCCAGCAAGCGGTGATCTCCTCCGTCGACGCCTATCTGCAACGGGATGCCGGGCTGTGCCAGTATGTGCGCGAAAACGAGACCGCGATCAACGCCGCCCAGCGCGAAGTGGACGAGATGGCCTATGAGCTGCTCGCACAGGAACAGCCAATGGCCATCGATCTGCGCTTCATCCTGGCCGTGATCAAGATCAACGGCGATTTGGAGCGCGTCGGCGACCAGTCGATGAGCATTGCCATCCGCACCCAGGAGTTGCTGCAGTACCCGGCGGTTGAACTGCCGGTGGATATCGCGCGTATGGGCGAACATGCTTCTCGCATGGTTCGCCTGGCTGTCCAGGCGCTGCTCGACGCCGATGCCCAATTCGCTGATTCGGTCGTGGTTATGGACGACGAGATCGACCAGATGAACCACATTGCCCGCGCCGCGCTCATGAAAGTAATGGAAGAGCAGCCGGAGATCAGCCTGCAGGCGTTGAACGCCATCATCGTTGCCCGGGCCCTGGAACGGATTGCCGACCACGCCACCAACATCTCCCGGGACGTCATCTTCTGGATCCGCGGCGCTGATATCCGGCACCAGGTAAGTACCGCAGTCGATTGAGCTTTGGCCCTGTTTTAACGGGGTAGGGGTCTGCTTAACAGGCTGCGGAAAACCCTGGTTTGTATCAGGGCACGACTTTAGTCGGGCCGTAAATGGTGGAGAATACGTTGGGCTTTACAGGCTGCGGAAAAACTCTTGTTTTGTATCCAGCGTGCACCCGCGGACTTTCAGTCGTGCCGACTACACTGCAAAACATGAATAGTTTGTCCGGGCCTGTTTAGCCCCTGAGGTACGCCTTTCCCGACCGATCGCGGGTTTTTCCGCAGCCTGTTTAGCCCCTGAGATACGTTTTTCCTGGCCCGTCCCTGTTTTTGCGGGAAGTATTGACTTAGGCCCCCCGCGGGGTTACGGTTAACCTATGTCTCTGCGCTGCCACCGTAGCGCTTGTTGTTGCGTGATCCCATCACGCCGTACCGGTCCGTCCTAGCGCTTTCAGCGAGTCATCATTCTTCGGAAACCCGGGTGTCGGCAACCAGCCACACCCGGGTTTTTTCGTTTTGTATTTGTCGAGGGAGAAAGCATCGATGGCCGAGGTCAAGGAAACGAAAGCCCAACGCATGGAGCGGCTTAAGCGGGAGAAAAACCCGTGGGAGGCCATGGATGAGGTCCGTGCCTTCGCCGCCGCGGGCAGGGAATCGGTGCTCCCGGAGTGGGCCTCCGCCTATTTCAAGTGGTGGGGAATCTACACCCAGGGGGATGGCGCCGGCGCCCTCGGGGGCAAGGGCGGCGAAGGCAAGGCCACCGAGTATTTCATGATGCGCATCGCGGTCCCCAACGGGGTCGCTTCCTCCGAGCAGATCGAGCTAATCGCGGACATCGCCCGGAAACACGGTCGTGATCTGGTCGACATTACCGTGCGCCAAGCCATCCAACTGCATTGGCTCACCATTGAAGATCTTCCCCGGATCATCGACCGCCTCGATGCCGCCGGCCTCTCTCCTCGCGGCGCCTGCGGCGACGTGGTTCGCAACGTGACTGGCTGCCCCCTGGCGGGTCTGGATGCGGACGAAGTGATTGATGCCTCCCCCTTCGCCCTGGCTGCGGCCGGAGACTTGAACGGCAACTCCGAGCTCTACAACCTGCCGCGAAAATTCAAGGTTTCGATTACCGGCTGTTCCGTGTGGTGCTCCTATCCTGAGATCAATGACATTGGCCTGACCCCGCTGTGCGCTCACGCGGGAATGAGGTGGGATTTTCTGTCCGCGTGGGCGGCGGTCTCTCGGCTGATCCGCATCTGGGCGTGCGGCTGAATGCATTCGTGCAGCAGCACCAGGTCGCCGCGGTGGTGCGTAAGATCACCGAGCTCTTTCGCGATCAGCAGGGATTGCGCGAAAGCCGCGACCGGGCGCGCATGAAGCATCTGTTTCTTCGCGAAGGTTGGACCGCCGAGAGCTTTCTGGCCGACTTGAACCGCCGGCTGGGCTATCAACTCGATCCCGCGGTCGAAGAAAAGATTCCCGACGATATCTACCGCGATCACGTGGGAATCCACCGCCAGAAGCAGCCGGGGCTCTGCTATGTGGGTCTTTCCGTGTTGCGCGGGCGCATGACCGCAGCCCAGTTGAGTGCCGTGGCCGCGCTGGCGAAGCGCTACGGCAATGGCCAGTTGCGCACCACCGTCATGCAGAATCTGCTGGTAGTGAACGTACCCGCCAACCAGGCGCAGGAGCTGGCGCGGGAGCTGGAAGCCCTTGGCTTGCCGGTCGAGGGTTCCTCGTTCTGGAGGGGCGCAATCGCCTGCACCGGCAGCGAGTTTTGCAAGCTGGCGATCACCGAGACCAAGGGCTTTACCCGTTGGATTGTCGATGAGCTGGAGGACCGGCTGCCGGGGTTTGACCAGCAGCTCAAACTCCACGTGACCGGCTGTCCTAATAGCTGCGGACAGCATTGGATTGCCGACATCGGAATGGAGGGCAAGAAGATCAAGCACGAGGGCAGGCTGGAAGATGCTTATTACTTTTGCGTGGGCGGCGCCGTGGGGCTGCATCAGCAAACCGCCAGGCCGGTAGGCTACCGTTGCCTGGCAACCGAGGTGCCGGATGCGCTGGAACGGTTGCTGAGCGGATATTTGGAGGCGCGCCGCCCGGGTGAAAATCTGCGCGCTTATTTCGCCCGCTCGAGCGACGAGCAGTTGCGGGAGCAGCTTGCCGGCGCGGTGCTGGAGGCGGTGACCCAGGGATCCTGCTCCGGTCGGGGGGAGACACCTTGAGTGAAGCGGAGTCTGTTTCCCTTGTTCCTGAAGCTGGAAGGGAAGAGATGCCTGGTGGTGGGTGCGGGCTTGATCGGCCTGGAGAAGGTCGAGAGCCTGTTGCGCTGCGGAGCTCACCTTCGGGTGGTTGCTCCCCACGCTGTGGCCAAATCCAGGCACTGAGCGCGGCAGGGAGATCGAGTGGCTGGCTCGCCGCTATCGAGCCTGAGGACGTAGCCGGTTGCGATCTCGTCATCGCGGCCACCAATGATCGTGAAGTCAATCGGGCCGTCTTCGAAGAGGCCTCGCGCCGCTCGATCCTGTGCAACACTGCCGATGATCCGCCCTTGTGCGACTTCTTCTTCGCTTCCATCGTGCAGCGGGGCGACCTGCAGATTGCTATTTCGACCGCGGGCCAGAGTCCTGCGCTGGCGCAGCGCCTGCGGCGCGAGATCGACGCCCAACTACCGCCGGATCTGGGACCGTGGCTCGACGAGCTGGGGCAGTTGCGCCGTGAAGTCCTGCAGGTGATGCCCGCGGGGGCGGAACGCAAAGCTCTGTTGCATGACTCTGGCGCATCGCGAGCTTTGTTCGGCGCCGGCCTGCCCGCGCGAGCGTGGCCGCTGCGGGAATCAAGCTCGAGGTGCCGCAGTGAGAAGCGGAGGCGGGCAAGGTCTACCTGGTGGGAGCGGGGCCTGGCGACCCGGATTTGCTCACCATCAAGGCTGCAAGGCTACTGGGCCAGGCGGGCGTGGTGCTGCATGACGACCTGGTGCCCCAATCCATCCTGAACCTGGCCGGCAAGCAGGCTTTGATCATCAGCGTCGGCAAGCGTTGCGGGCGGAAGAAGATCACCCAGGCGGCGATCCATGAATTGATGATCGTATCGGCGCGCAGAGGATTGGCGGTGATCCGGCTGAAATCCGGAGACCCCATGATCTTCGGCCGGGCTGCCGAGGAGATCGACGCCCTGCGCGAGGCTGGTATTCCCTTCGAAGTGGTGCCCGGCGTGACCGCGGCCTCGTCCGCAGCGGCCTTTTTGGAGGCTTCGCTCACCGACCGCAGGCGGTCCTCCCGGTTGATTGTTTTAAGCGGGCACCATGCTGCGCGCACCGTGCCCGAGCCGGATCTTTGGCCAGGCGCCTTGCCCACGGACGTGACGCTTGCGATCTACATGCCGGGGCAAGATCTGGCTCAAGTAGCGGCCTCGTTGATGCGCAGCGGCTTGCCTGGGGCCATGCCATGTGTTGCGGTAACCGATGCGTCTCGCCCCGAGGCTGGGTACACCGCTTCGCGCTTGAGCGGCTTGGCCCAGCTGTCCACTTCTCTGGCGCCGACGCTGTTGTTGGTAGGCCACGCATTCGAGGCTGTCCTTTGCCGGGCGCAGAGCCCGACCAGCTTTCAGTCGATCCCATGAGCGCCCTACCTGCCTCGATGCAAGCGTAGATCTGAAACCTCGGCTCGAGGTCCCCAATCGCTTTAAATGCAGGTCCCTCCACTTCGCTCCCCCGGATTTCCTGTGGAACTTGGTGGCTCCGATGAACTTCATGCCCCTTTCTTCACGGAAAGGCGCACGCGCGGTTCTCTTCAGTGCTGGCGTGGCAGGAAATCCGGGTACGCTTCGGTCGGGATGACAAATTATTTTGAGATCGACGGTTCTCCACGAAAGCTCTTGTTACGCAACAGAATTGTCATCCCGACCGAAGCGTGGCGAAGTGGAGGGACCTGCGGTTAAAGCGATCGGCAACAGAAGCCAAATGACAGCCCAGCCGCCCCGGGCAGCATCCCCTTTACCCCATCAAATCTTCACCACCGCTCCCCAAGCCATTCATCCTGTTGCACGTATACTGGCCAAACATGCAGATCATCTCAACTTCCACCGCCTTTCCTCCGCACTACTTTCCGCAGCAGGTAGTGATGGAAGCACTAACCAACCAATGGGAGAAAGGCCTGGAAAATGCAGCAGTCATGGAAAGGCTGCATTCCCGGACGGGTGTGGGAGGCCGATACTTCTCCCTGCCGTTGGAGCAGTATCTGCCGCTGGACACCTGGGGCAAGGCCAATGACGTCTGGATCGAAACCGCGGAGCGGCTGGGTGAGCAGGCGATCGAATGCGTGCTCCACAAGGCCGGCGTTGATCGAGATCAGATCGCCGCCCTGTTTTTTGTCTCCGTCACCGGGGTGTCCAGCCCCTCAGTGGACGCCCGCCTGGTGGACCGGATGCGGCTTTCCCCGCGCATCAAGCGCAACCCCATCTTTGGCTTGGGCTGCGTGGCCGGGGCGGCGGGCTTATCCCGCGCCGCCGATTACGTCCGCGCCTACCCTGATCAAATCGCGGTGCTGCTTTCGGTCGAGCTATGCTCCCTAACCTGGCAGCGCGATGACTTTACTGTCGCCAACCTGATTGCGACTGGCCTCTTTGGAGACGGCGCAGCGGCGGTGCTGGTGGCCGGGGATCAGGTGAAGCTGAAGGGCCCGAAGATCCTGGGAAGCGCTTGCTCCTTCTATCCCGATACGCAGGACGTCATGGGCTGGAAAATCTCGGAAAAAGGATTCCAGGTTGTCCTCTCCCCCAATGTTCCCCTGGTGGTGAGGGAAAACCTCGGACGCGATGTGGATGGCTTCCTGGCCGAGCACCAGATGACTCGCGGCCAGGTCGACTCCTGGATCATGCACCCGGGCGGCCCGAAAGTGCTGGAGGCGGTGGCCGATGCGTTGGGGCTGCACAATGGCGAACTGAAACTATCATGGGACGCGCTGCAGCGCGTGGGCAACCTGTCCTCGGCCTCGGTACTGGTCGTTCTGGATGAAGTCATGACCCATCGCCGGCCTAAGCCGGGATCGCGCAGTGTGCTCGCGGCCATGGGGCCGGGATTCTGTTCGGAGATGTTGCTGCTGGAGTGGTAGAATGACCCGCTGTGATGCACTCATCGTCGGAGGCGGTCCCGCCGGCTTGGCATCCGCCATCGCCCTGCGGCAAAAAGGCCTGGATGTTCTGGTCGCCGATGCATTGCGTCCGCCCATCGACAAGGCCTGCGGCGAGGGCCTGATGCCGGATGCGCAGAAGGATTTGGCCGCGCTCGGCGTCCAGCTCACTGCGCAGGATGGCGCCGCCTTCGACGGCATCGCTTTTCTCTCTGGGCGCCACTACGCCGCAGCCCACTTCGACACGGTACCGGCATGGGCATCCGCCGCCTGCAACTCCATTCGTTCTGGTTGAGCGCTGTCGGCAACTGGGCGTGCGACTGGCCTGGGGTAGCCGAGTAAGCGTAGCGGAGAAACAGTCATTCCTGCTGGATGGCAAATCTTGCATCCTATCGCTACGCCATCGGCGCGGATGGCCAATCTTCCCGGGTGCGCCAGTCGATCGGTCTGGGCCAGGGAAACATCCTGAGCCGCCGCTTCGGCACCCGCTGTCATTACCGCATCAAGCCCTGGAGCCGCATGGTGGAGGTGCACTGGGGCGATCTCGGCCAAGCCTACATAACCCCTGTGGGCCCGGACGAAATCTGCGTGGCCACCGTCGCCCGCTGACTCGACCATCAGAATGGAGGCAG
Source organism: uncultured Acidobacteriaceae bacterium (assembly GCA_963834205.1). Lineage (GTDB taxonomy): Bacteria > Acidobacteriota > Terriglobia > Terriglobales > Acidobacteriaceae > PALSA-350. The sequence goes on from CAWIBI010000072.1 coordinate 107,307, forward strand.
TCCTCGAAAGCCTGCCCTCGCTGCGGGCTCATCTCGAAGGGGCGGACAGTTGAGCACGCTGCGCGGAGCGCTCACCACCACCCGAAAGCTGCGCCGTGTGACGGCCGGCAATGTGGCGCTCACCGGGGATGCTTCCGGCTCCGCCGACGCCATCACCGGCGAGGGGCTCGCGCTGTCATTCCGCCAGGCCCTGCTGCTGGCCGAGGCCATCGCAGTCGATAATTTAGCTATCTATGAAGCCGGCCATCCGGCAATTCTGCGCATGCCGCATCTCATGTCCAGGGTGATGCTCCGCATGGATGCCTGGCGGTGGTTGCGGGAGGGGGCTCATGGGTTTGTTCTCTGCCCAGCCACAACTGTTTGCCCGTCTGCTGGCCTTGCATCTTGGCGAGCGACTCTAGAGATTTTCTGTTTTGGGACGTACCTGCCCGGAAGGCGGCCTGACGTATGAGATTCAAACGGTCAAGCATCATTGCAACGTTTGTTCTCATCGCTCAGTTGCTCCTGCAAAGGCACAGGCACAGAAAAGGGCCTGAAGGTACTACTCGATCCCGCGCAGACCGAGATCCACTGGACGCTGAGCGGCGGGCCTGCACACGACCCATGGCACCTTCAAGCTGAAGAGTGGGCGAGTTCTTTTTCAACCCGGCAACCGGCGTTGCCGAGGGGGAGATTCTGGTCGACGCAACCACCGGCGAGAGCGGAAACGAGGCTCGCGACAAACGCATGCAGCAAGACGTGCTGGAGAGCAATCGCTATCCCGCCATCTTTTTCCATCCCAGCCAGATCAAAGGAGCATTCGAGCCGGGAGAAGGGATGCAGGAGCTGGAGGGAGTGGGCACATTCAACATCCACGGGGCGGATCATCCGCTGGAGTTGCCGTTAAAGGTGCAGGTTGCTGCAGGCATGGTCACGGCAACCACGCACTTTACCGTTCCCTATGTAGCTTGGGGAATGAAGAATCCGAGCAAGTTCCTGCTCAGGGTAAGCAAGCAGGTGGAGATCGAAGTCACTGCCAAAGGAACGCTCAAAGCAAGTGGAATGAGCACGCAGGCACACGCAGCCCCCATCGTCAAGGCGCTTGGCTGCGTCTTCTACATGTAGAAGGTCTTAATAGCGTCCCAGGCGTAGATCCCAATGATCGCCGCGGTCAAAATGCTGGTTACGCCGGTAAAAACCCTCAAAAAAGGTTGGATCTTGGCCAACTTGCGCAGGATCGCATCGTTTTCCTTGTGCTGCCGGTCGGAAATATCGTCCAGAAACAGCTGGTCGTCTTCGTAGCGGGTGATCGTTCCGCGGTATAGCAGGAGAGACAACAGAATGGCCGCGAATACTGCCCAGACTATCCACAACATGGGAACAAAATGCATAATGGCCTCCCGGAGTTACTGCTGCAGTCCCAGATACCGAGCGGGTCCGGAATTGGGGGGCCCGGAGGGCAAGAAGGGCCTACGGCTAAGAAATATAGTCCTGGAAAGGGTGGGTTGCCCAGAAATTTCTGGTTTACCGTGCATGTTCCCGGCAACTCATACCCATTCTGGAACGCTCTCAGAGTGTAGGCAATGTGAGGATGTAAGGAGCAATGAAAATCGAGCAAGAGGCGTTTTGGCAATCGCAATCACCGCTGGGCTGGGGTTTCTGGCCGCCTGCAATCCACCCGCCTCTGACCAGCACCTGCAGGAGCAGGCCGCCCAGGCGACCGAAACCGCGAAACAGCAATCGAAAGAGGCTCTTGCCCAGGCCAGGGTGGCTGCGGCCAACGCCGAGCGGGCAGTCAATGATGTCGCTGCAGGGGTAAAGCAGGGCTTGGACAGCAAAAATCCGCCTGCTGGAAGTTCACCCATCGACTTGAATTCCGCCTCGGTGGTCATCTGGCCTCCCTCCCTGGAATCTCCCTGGTCAAAGCAAAGCAGATCATTCACCATCGGCCCTACACCTCCTCCCATGACCTGGTGACGTCTGGGCTGTTGACGGAGCAGCAGTTCGACAACATTGCCCCTAAGGTTATCGTGCGATAGAAGTAACCCTCCCCGGCGTGAATCGGGGGAGGCGCTTGACGCATCTATTGGTGGTAGGATTCCGCCTTGTTCTCACTCGGCATCCGGTTTAAACTTAGAAGGTCAGACAAGGGAGATAACTGATGTCAAGCGTCGCCGAACCGGTAACCAACCTCAATCCCGTATCCATGCCCCTGACGCTTTCGCCGCAGGCGGTAGCTAAGGTTCACGAAATCATGGCGACCCAGGATCCGTTGCCGGCAGGCCTCCGCATTGGCGTGGTGGGCGGCGGTTGCTCCGGATTTCAATATTCCATGTCGTTTGAGAACCAGGCCGGCATGATGGACAAGGTCTTCAAGTTCGACGACCTGAAGGTCTTTGTCGATGCGACCTCGCTCATGTACCTGAATGGCTGCGTGGTCGATTACGTCGAGACCCTGGAAGCGGCCGGCTTCAAATTCGATAATCCTGCGGTGAAAAGCACTTGCGGGTGCGGCTCCTCTTTTAACGTCTGAAGCAGTTTCGCAATCACTCTGGCCTGTTAAAGATCTTTCAAAAGGGGCTTCGCCGACCGGCGAGGCCCTTTTTCGTTATGGGCACAATATTGCCTCGGAAATTCCGTCTTCACTGTAGATATACCCGATGTCGACTCTGGAACAGATAACTGCGGAGCAGGACCAATGGATCGCGCAGGCGATGGAGCGCGATGGCTCTCGTCTGCGCAACTACATTCGCAAGCACGTGGTCAATCTGGAGGCGACAGAAGACATTCTGCAGGAGGTTTTCTGCGAGCTGATCGAGGCGTACCGGCTGCTTAAGCCGATCGAGCAGGTCAGCGCGTGGCTCTTCCGGGTGGCCAGAAACCGGATCATCGACCGCTTTCGCGGCCGCAAGGTCGAATCGCTCAGCCAGCCGAAATATGGCGAGGATGACGATGAGGCCGTCTCGCTGGAAGATCTGCTGCCCTCGCCGGAAAGCGGGCCGGAGGCAGCCTACGTGCGTAGCGTGCTGCTGGAAGAGATTGACGAAGCGCTGGAAGAAATGCCCCCGGAACAGCGTTCTGTCTTTATCGCGCATGAGTGGGAAGGTTACAGCTTCAAGGAGCTGTCGGCGGAAACCGGGGTCAGTGTCAACACGTTGTTGTCGCGCAAGCGTTACGCGGTGCTGCATCTCCGCCGCAGGCTGCGGTCGATCTATGAGGAATTTGCAAAGAAATGAGGCAAAGCATGAGAAAGAAATGGTTCTACAAGGTACCTGGAATTGTGTTGATTGTAATTGCGGCGGTTGCACTCTTCGGTCTGATTGTGCAGCATCTATGGAACTGGCTCATACCCGCCATTGTGGGCTGGCATGCGATCGACTTCTGGCAGGCGGTCGGCATTCTGCTGCTGAGCAAGATTCTCTTCGGCGGCTTCCGCGGCCGCGGGGGAATGGGCTGGCGGCACCGCGTGGGCGAGCGTTGGGAGCGAATGTCTCCCGAAGAGCGCGAGAAGTTCAGCCGGGCCATGCGCAGCCGTTGTGGCTATCGTGATTTTCAACCAGAGGAGCAGAAGATCTGAGCCCTCAAGCCCAAGAGAGGAATGCAATGGAAGACAATCCCGCGGTTTGCGAGAAACCAACACACATTGAGCTGGAGCTGGAAAACGCCAGGCTGCAGAAGCTGGTAGCCGATCTCCTGGTGCGCAATCAGGAGCTGAGGGTCGAGTTGAAGCTGGCCCAGCGTGCACTGAAATACTGATCCCGGTTTGTCGCCGGCGGCAATCGTTGCTATTCTCAGGCTTCCTGCCAGGAGGCCTGAGAACTCAATTGAGAAGCCGCCATCTCGTACCCTTCATTTTGATCGCTGCTGCTGCCTTGGCGCAGGCCCCGTCCCAGGAAAAACTGCCCCTCTGGGCCTACCCTGATAATTTTTCCCAAGGCAGCGGCGGCTCCAAACATGCAGAGGCGGAGCATCTACCAGGTAGCAAAGCGAGCTATACCCGTGCCCAGATCAACGACATTTTTGTCGTTCCCGATTGGTATCCCGATGCCCACCCGCCGATGCCGGAGATCGTTGCTCACGGGCGCAAGCCCGATGTGTACTCATGCGGCCATTGTCACCTGCCGAATGGCCAGGGGCGTCCGGAGAACGCCAGCGTTGCCGGGCTGCCCGCGGATTACATCGTTCAGCAGATGGCGGATTTCAAGAATGGACTGCGCACCGGCTCTGATCCCGAGATGCTCTCCGTCACCAACATGGTGAAGCTTTCGAAGTTGGTCAGCGACGACGACGTCAAAGCGGCGGCGGCTTATTTTTCTTCCATCAAGTTGAAGCCGTGGATTCGCGTGGTTGAAGTGGAGCAAGTGCCGAAGACCAAGCCTGCTGGGGGGATGATGGTGGTGATCGCGGGCGGGGGAACCGAGCCCATTGGAGAGCGTGTCATTGAGGTATCAGAAAACCTGGAGCGCACTGAGCTGCGCGATCCTACTTCGGGCTTCATTGCCTATGTACCCAAGGGAAGCCTGGCAAAGGGGAAGGACCTGGTGACGACCGGCGGCAATGGAAAAACCATGCAATGCACTATGTGTCACGGGCAGGACCTGAAGGGATCGGGAAACATCCCCTCGATTGCGGGTCGTTCGCCCAGCCAGATGGCGCGTCAGATCATCGATTTCCAGGACGGCGCCCGCAACGGCTCGATGGCGCCGATGATGAAAGGCGTAGTCTCCAAGCTAACCATCGGAGACATAGTAGCGATCACCGGCTACCTGGCCTCGCAGACACCCTGACGGCTGATAGGGAAGGTCAGCGTTGTGCGCGTCGGTGATAAGCGGAGCCTTATCGGAATTCCAGCCCCGAAGGGGCGATCTGAACTTCAAACTTGTCCAAATTAGGGTTTTGACAAACCCCTGACTGAGCGTCCGAACCGCATTAACCGCAGGTCCCTCCACTTCGCTTCGCTTCGGTCGGGATGACAAATTTGTTTTGAAATCGATGATTTCTCACGACAACCGCCCATTTTTACAACAAATTTGTCATCCCGACCGGAGCGAAGCGAAGTGGAGGGACCTGCGGTTAATGCTTCGTTTTCAGTGGGTCCAAAATAGGGAACCTCATTTGATGTTGGCCAAGCTCTCCTAATGTAATCAGCTGACTAACTGCTCCAACAGCCTGCCTTTCTTGCTAATTTGGACAGCTCTGCCCCTTCCCCGGATTTCCTGTGGAACTTGGTGGCTTTGGCGAACTTCATGCGCCTTTCCTTACCGAAAGGCGCACGCGCGGCATCGTCCAGCGCTGCGTTGCAGGAAATCCGGGTTCGGGGCTGATTTGTGAATCCCCGTTCTCACGCAGGATCTTTAGCCCCAGGTAGTAGTTCTTCAACGCGTCCCTTCTACAGCTTCGCTGGCTCTGCCGGATTCTTGCGGGTAAGAAGCTCCAGGGCCGACTTGAAAATCACATAAAGCACCGGAATGAACACCAGGTTCAGGATGGTCGAAACCAACATACCGCCGACCACCGTTGTGCCCACAGAGCGCCGGCCCAGCGCGCCCGCCCCGGTTGCAAAGTAGAGCGGCATCACCCCGAGGATGAACGCAAACGACGTCATCAGGATGGGTCTCAGGCGAAGCTCCGCGGCTTCGATCGCCGCCTCCAGGATCGACTTGCCGTGTCCGCGGATCTGCTCGGCAAACTCGACGATCAGGATGGAATTTTTGGCCGAGAGTCCAATCAGCATCACCAGCCCGATCTGGCAGTAAACGTCATTCGCCATCCCGCGCAGGGAAACAAATCCCAGCGCCCCGAGCACCGCCATTGGCACAGCCAACAGGATGATGAAGGGAAGCGCAAAGCTCTCGTACTGGGCGGAAAGCGTGAGGTAAACCACTAGCAGTCCAAGGCCGAAGATAAGCACAGCCTTGCCCCCCGCTTCAATTTCTTCGAGCGATAGCCCCGTCCAGGAATACTGCATACCCTGGATCATATTTTTCTTGGCCAGGTCTACCATGGCCGCCAGGCCTTCTCCCGTGCTGTAACCCGGTGCGGCCGAGCCATCGATCTCCGCCGACCGGAAGAGGTCGTAGTGGGTGATCACCGGCGGTCCCGAGGACTGCACGATGCTCACCAGATTGTCGAGCGAAACCATCTGTCCGGAGTCGGAGCGCACATAGAACTTGCGCAGATCGCCCGGCGTCATACGCGCGCTTTGCCTGGCCTGCACGTAAACCCGGTAGGAGCGATTGTTGTAATTGAAATCGTTGATATACGACGAGCCCATGAACACGCTCAAGGTGGAGCTGATCTGGCTGAGCGATACCCCTAGCGCCTTGGCCTTGACGCGATCGATCGAGAGCAACAGTTGCGGATCGTTCGACGTATAGCTGGTGAAGAGGCCGATGAGCTTGTTGTCCTGCCGGCTGGCGCCAATAATCTGGTGAGCCACGCGATCCAGATCGGCCAGCGTGTTGCCGTCTTCGAGGCCCTTGATGGTCTCGTCTTTCTGTTGGTCGGAAAGATCAACAAAGGCCTTGCCGGCAAACTTGGCGCGGCAGGCGCGATCGAAGGCGGCGAGCGCTTTGCGGTATTGCTGCGCCGGGGTGGTCGGCGATTGCGGGCCTTGCTGCTTGGTGCCTTGCAGGAACGGACCGGCCAGATAGTGGCCTTCGGCGCGGCCATAAGGGCCGGCAAGCTGGCGGTCGATGAAAATGGCGCAGCCGCACTCCTTGCCGCTGGGTGACAAGTCGTCGGCCGGAATAAGCCGTTCGACGAAGGCTTCGACGGTAACGGCCTCTTGCGCGGTGAAATATTTCCAGCCGCCCGGCGTCACCTGCTCCGGCGGGTCGCCGGCGCCGGGCTTCCACGGGATACCGCCACGGACCACCGCGGCGCGGGCCGCAGCCGAACTCCAGAGCAGCCACACGGCGCTTGTGCCGAGCAGCCGTCGCCGAGTCACCTGATACACGAAAGTCTATCCCGGTCAGAATCAGAATTCGTCGCCCGACGCCCAACGCGGACGCGGTCCCCTGGTTCCCGCGTAGCGGAGAAATTGCGCCGGCGCTAAACCGTCCGAATTGTTCCGGCGATGGCGGCGACCACGAACAAGACCAGTGCGACCAGAAACACGACTTTGGCGATGCCGACCGCGGCGCCGGCGATGCCGCCGAAACCCAAAACCGCGGCGATCAGCGCAATGATCAATAGCGTAACGACCAGATTAAGCATGACTTTCCTCCGCCTGGGCCGCCGCTCGTTGCGGCCGTTTTCCAATTGTCTTCGCGATGAGAAATGCGGGGCGAGTGAAAAGTTCCACGATCTCTTTTGCTGCACTGCCGTGCGCCCGACATTGACCCGCAGCCGGGGAACCGGAACCGGCCTCGGCGGTTCACAAGGCGAACCGCGGCAATTGGATGGCAAAATTCGCACTGCATTTTCCATCTGAGAATTGCCGTCTTAAGTCGCCAACTGAACATTGCCGGGAGATACAGATCATGGACGACACTACAATCGTCGGCGACAGCGTCGCCGTAATGACTTCGCCGCAAGGCGCCTGGGGCGCAGCTTGGAGCGGCGTGTCGTGGAGCGCGGTCATCGCCGGCGCGCTGACCGCAATCGCAGTTTCATTCATCGTCATTTCACTCGGCAGCGGGATCGGCATGGAGCTGGTGTCGCCGTATTCCTATTCGTCGTCTGCCTCGGCCAGCACGATGACGGTGATCGGTGCGGTGTGGCTGGTATTCGCCCAGGCGGTCGGTTTTGCGGCCGGCGGCTATGTCGCCGGCCGGATCCGTCGTTCGCCGGCACCATTGCAACCGATGAAGTGAAATTCCGCGACGGCGCCAATGGGCTCGTCGTCTGGGCCATCGGCGTGGTGATCACGTTCTTCGTTCTGGTCACGGCGGTCGGCAAAATCGGCTCCGCCACGGGCAGCGCCGCGGCGGGCATTGGCTCGACGGCCGTCGGCATCGCCGGGGCCACCTCGCAATCGCCCTCGGTCGATTATTTCAGCGACACACTGCTGCGGCCCAATGCGCAAAATGCTGGCAATGGCGCCAACGCTGGCGCAACGGGCGGTGCAGCGGCAAACGCCGGCCTCCGGCAATGAAGCCAACGGCGCCGCGGCCGGCCAGTCAAACGGTCAGGGCGCCGGCCAGGCGAACGGTTCGGCGGGCCGTCAGCAGGCGCAGGTCAATCGCATCCTCATCACCTCCTTGAGCCCGAATGGCTTGTCCAACGATGATCGCACTTATCTGGCGCAGCTGGTCGCGGCGCAGACCGGGGTCAGCCAGGACGAAGCGCAGCGCCGGGTCGACGCAGTGACCGCGCAGATGAAGCAGGACGCCACGCAGGCCGCCGAGACGGCGCGCAAGGCGGCTGCTTATGTGTCGTTCTGGACCTTCATGTCGCTTCTGTTCGGCGCCGTCTGTGCCGCGCTGGGCGGCGTCCTCGGCGGCGAGTTGCGTGACGAGTACGTCGCCCGGACGGCGGTTGCGACCGCGCCGCGCTAACGGCGGCAATCCGCACTTCGCAGCAGGCCGGCGCGGCAACGCGCCGGCCTTTTTCGTTTCCGCCGGAACTTATGAAAAGACACATCGAAAAATCACGCGCCCATGCGGCTCACGTTCCCGGAACAACTCTCGCGCGCGTTCGTTGGCGTCGGTAGTTCGGCCGGGCATCGGCATGATTCTCGAACGGCGCTGTCCCGGACTGATCCGGGTGCGGAGCCGTTTTGAAAACCAAGATCATGCTGGAAAGCCTGCCACTCCACACAAACCAACAAAGAGTAGGAACCGACGGCCATGGGACTGTTCACCAAAGACATCAAGACAATGGACGATCTGTTCATGCACACGCTGCGCGACATCTATTACGCCGAGAAGCAGATCGTCAAAGCGCTGCCCGACATGATCGAGAAGGCGAGCGATCCGCAGCTCAAGCAGGGCTTTCAGACGCATTTGCGTGAAACCGAAAATCACGTCAAACGCCTGGAGCAGGTCTTCAACATGCTCGGCCAGAAGGCGCAGGGCGTCGATTGCCCGGCCATCGACGGCATCATCAAGGAAGCCAACGAGGTCGCCGGCGAGGTCGAGAAGAAGCAGGTGCTCGACGCGGCTCTGATCGCCGCGGCGCAGGCGGTGGAGCATTACGAGATGACCCGCTATGGCACGCTGATCGCCTGGGCCAAACAGCTCGGCCGCAACGACGTGGTCACGCTGTTGAACCAGACGCTCGACGAAGAAAAGGCGACCGACAAGAAGCTGACCTCGATGGCCGAGAGCCAGGTCAACCGCAAGGCGGCTTAACCCGGTCCCGGTCGGTGTATGACAGCGGCGCCGCATTCAACCCGCGGCGCCGCTGCGCTTTTTCACCGACCCTCTTGAGCCTCGGCCCATTCCCTGTTTTGTTGCGCCCTCAATTCGCAACAGGTGAGGGACATGCTCAAGTCGACCCGTGAAAAGGCATCGCACAAGGCCATCAAGCAGGAACTGATCGTCGCCGGCAAAGTGCTGGTGGCGCAGGGCCAGGACGATTTCACCCGCGGCCATATCTCGTTTCGGCTGCCCGACGATCCGGGCCTGCTTCTTCATGAAGGCGCACAGCCTCGGGCTCGACGAGATCACGCTCGCAAAACATCCTCACCATCGATCTCGACGGCAAGGTCGTCGCCGGCACCGCGCGGCGGCACAGCGAGGTCTTCATCCATTCCGAGATCTTCAAGGCGCGCCCCGACGTCAATTGCGTCATTCACACCCATCCGACCTATTCGATCGCGCTGTCGTCGACCGGCCGGCCGCTCAAATGCTACAGCCAGCCCGGCGCGCTGTTCTACGAGGCGCTCGGCACCTATGCCGACACCATCAATCTGATCCGCACCGAGGCGATGGGCGCCGGCGTCGCGCGCGCGCTCGGCAAGGGCAGGGCGGTGCTGCTCAAGAACCACGGCGTCGTCGTCACCGGCGCCAGCATCGCCGAAGCGGTGATCGGCACCATCATGCTGGAGAACGGCGCCATGGTGCAATTGCTCGCCGAAGCCGCCGGCGAGGTGGCGCCGGAATTTCCGCGCGCCGACATCGAGAAGCTCAAGCACGACATCAGCCGGCCCGAGCAGTTCCAGATCAATTTCGACTATCTGGCGCGGCGGGTGAAACGCGGCGGGCGCTGATCTATCTGCGCGCAATCACGACCGTCCATACGACTTGCGCAGCTCGGTCTTGAGCACCTTGCCGTAATTATTCTTCGGCAGCGTGTCGAGGAAGACGTAATCGCGCGGCCGCTTGAAGCGCGCGATGGCGTCAAGGCACAGCCTGTCGAGATCCGCCGCGGCCAGAGTGCGTTGCGGCCGCGCCACCACGCAGGCGACGACTTCTTCGCCCCAATCGGGGTGGACGCGGCCGATCACCGAGACTTCGAGCACGTCGGGATGCCGCAGCAGCACCTCTTCGACTTCGCGCGGATAGATATTGCTGCCGCCGGATGATGATCAGATCCTTGGAGCGGTCTTTCAGCGTGAGAAAGCCTTCGCCGTCGAGCGCACCGACGTCGCCGGTGTGCAGCCAGCCGCCGCGCAGCGTCGCGGCGCTCGCCGCTTCGTCGCGCCAATAGCCCGGCATCACCACGTCGCCGCGCGCCAAGACTTCGCCGATTTCGCCCGCCGGCAGCGCGGCATCCTCGGCGTCGGCGATGCGAACCTCGACATTAGTGCGCGGCAATCCGACCGAGCCCATGACCTCGCGCCAGCGCGGCCGCGCGCGCTCGGCATGCAGCGCCTTCGCCAGGCTGGTGATGGTCATCGGCGCTTCGCCCTGGCCGTAGATCTGCGCGAATTTCGGCCCCAAGAAGCTCCATGGCCTGGAGCAGATTTTCCACATGCATCGGGCCGCCGCCATAAACGATAGTGCGCAAGCCGCGATGATCGGCGCCGGCAAAGCCCGAATGGTTGACGAGCCGGCTCACCATGGTCGGCGCGGCGAAGAAGCTGACATTGCCGTGCGCCGCCAAGAGCGCTGCGATCTCGTCCGGATCGAAGCCGCCCGATTCCGGCACGACGTTCTTCGCGCCCATGGCGACGAAGGGCAGCGCGTAAAGTCCGGAGCCGTGCGACAGCGGCGCCGGATGAATTTTGGCGTCGCCGGCGCCGACCGGCTCGATGTCGGACAAGATAAGCCAGCGTCATCGCCATCGAGATTGCGGTGCGTCAGCATCGCGCCCTTGGGCCGGCCGGTGGTGCCGCTGGTATAAAACAGCCAGGCGAGATCGTCGGGGCGCCGCTCCACCACATCAATGCCGTCGCCTTGACCGAGGCGGCGCCACTCGGCGCTGCCGGTGACGATGGTGCGGCCGTGCGCGCGCGACGTCGTCGGCGAGGTCGGGGCTCGCCAGGATCAGCGACGCTTGCGCATGTCCGACAATGTAACCGAGCTCGTCGGCGTGCAGCTTGGCGTTCATCGGCACCGCGACGAGGCCGGCGTGCCAGATCGCAAACAGCGCTTCGAGAAATTCCGGGCGATTGGTCATGGCGATCGCCACCCGGTCGTCGGGCCGGCACAACGCGCGCAAATTGCCGGCGAGGATGCGCGAGCGCGCCGCCCATTGCCGATAACTGGCGTAAGGCGCGGCGCCGAACGCGATCGCGGTCCGCTCGCCCGCGGCGCGGCCCCATTTTTCCACCCAGCCGGCGAGATTCATTGTGCCAGTCTCATTATGCCGGTCTCATTTGCCAGCCTCTTGGGCTTGCCCGCCGGTCCTCCTTAGTATGTATTTCATTGAATGGCGAAATCGGAAGCAAGTCCAGGTCGGGTGGCGCAACGGGACCGCCGCGAGACCAATCCGGCGCTGGGCCGCCGCAAGCTCAAGCTCGGCACGTTCCAGACCAATCTCAATTCCGGCTGCGTGATGTCGGATCTCGACGGCCGGCTGGAGCTGACCTGGCCGAACACCGTGACCCTGGCGCAGCTCGCCGACGCGATGGACTTCGAGGCGCTGGTGCCGGTGGCGCGCTGGCGCGGCTTTGGCGGCGCGACCGATCCGCAAGGGCCCGGCTTCGAGACCTTCACCTGGGCGGCCGGCATCGCCGGCGCCACCAAAAATTCCGGCGTGATCTCGACCTCGCATGTCGCGCTCAATCATCCGATCATCGCCGCCAAGCAATCGACCGTCATCGATCATATTTCCAACGGCCGCTACACGCTCAACGTCGTCAACGGCTGGAATTATCCGGAAATGGAAATGTTCGGCGTCTCGCTCCTCGAGCACGAGGACCGCTACGCCTGCGCCGAGGAATGGCTCACCATCGTCAAGCGGCTATGGACCGAGGACGAGACATTCGACTTCGACGGCAAGTTCTACCGCATCAAGGGCGGCTATCTGCAGCCGAAGCCGATCCAGGCGCCGTATCCGGCGATCATGAATGCCGGCTCGTCGGAGCGCGGCCGCCACTTCGCCTGCCGGCACTGCGATCTCGTCTTCACCAATATCCGCAGCCACGACATCGCCACCAATACCGCCCACGTCGCCGCCTATCACACGCTGGCGCGCGAGACTTACGGCCGCGAGGTGAAAGTGTGGAGCAACGCCACCGTCGTGCAGGCCGAGACCGAGAAGGAGGCCAAAGACTTCTATCATTATTATGTGCACGAGAAGGGCGACTGGGCCGCCGCGCGCAACGTCATCGACACCATGGCGGCCGAGATCAACAAGCGCGACTATCCGGAGGAACGGCGCAACGCCATGGCCGAGATGATGATCTCGGGCTGGGGCGGCTTTCCGCTGATCGGCACCAAGGAGCAGATCGTCGACGGGCTCGCCACGCTGTCGAAGATCGGCCTCGACGGCGTGCTGTTGTCCTGGCCGCGCTATATCGAAGGCATGCGCGAATTCCGCGACGTGACCTATCCGCTGGTCAAGCAGGCGGGGTTGCGGGACGAGATGTGATGGCGGCCGGTTACCAGGTATCCGGCGGTGCGCAAGGGCCGGGTCCGGTGCATATGTTGCTGCAAAATGGGGCATGCGTCGGCGAACAGCCGCCACCGCCGCCCCCGGGGGCCATGTCGTAAAGCGCCGCATGAGCGTCGGTGACGCGATGATGCTTGGTCGCGGCCGATGCCGAGAGGGCGGTGCTAAGAATAATCGCAGCGGAAAGCGCCAGTTTTGTCTTCCGGAACATTTTCGTGTCTCGCTGTTGAGTTTTACGACATAACGCGAAATTGGTTGGCGTAGCCGGCCAACACAAGAACGAGACCGCAAAACGCCTCGTTTATTCCGCGTGTCAAATTAAGGTGATGTGCGTCGCCAAGGAGCGCTGCCAAGTTTAATTCAAATCCCGCCACAACGGCCGACAGGCCAACGCCCGCTGCATGTTCAAACCCGCCAAGCTTTGACCTGCTCGCACCATGGTCCAAATGAGCGGGTCAAGATCGACGCCCATATTGGTTACCCGGGTGTTGGTGAAGGCCGCCCAGCAGAAGCCGGAGTGCGTGCGCACCGCAATCGTCTCGGTGCCCGACAAGGTGCCATTGTGCCACCAATTATTGGCGGCATTGACCTCCCAGCCCTTGGCATAATGGGGATTGGCCGAGGAAGCCGTGGTCATGATCGCAAGCGTCTGCGGTTGGAGAATATTGGGCGGCGCGGCAAAGCCGTCGACATGCATGAAAAATTGCACGAAATCGGCCGGCCGCGCGATCCAGCCGCCGTGGGAATCCATCCGGGTGACGTTCATGTCGTAGGGATTTTCGCGGCCTTGGCCGTAATATTTCACCTCGCGCGGCTGCCGTTGCGCAAGCGTATTGCCGGCGATGCGTCATGTCGGTGATGCCGCAGCGCTCGAGCACCGCAGTCCGCACATAGTCGGCATAGGGCTGGCGCGTGATTTTTTCGATCACGCGCCCGAGCACGCAATAGCCGAAATTGGAGTAGGCGTAATTCTCCCCCGGCGGATGATCGAGCGGCCGGGTGCGCAGCGTAAATGCGATCAGCTCGCGCATGGCTCATTTCGCGGATTGTGAAACATCGGATCGTGGCCATCGTCGTTGGGCCAGCCGCCGGCGGTGTGCGTGAGCAGATGCTCGATCGTGATGTCTTCGATCCCGGGATTGAACGGCGGCTTGCCGTAATCGAGTCCCGGTGATGGCGCCTTGGCCGAACACTTTGTCGGAGAGCTTGATGCGTCCGGCTTCGATCAGCGAGAAGATTGTCACCGAGGTCAGCGTCTTGGTGACGCTGGCGATGCGGAACAAATTCTCCGGCGTGGCCGCCGCGCGGTGTTCCCGGTCGGCGACGCCGAACGCATCCTGATAGACGATCGTGCCGCCGTTGCCGATCGCGATCGACAGCGCCGGTACGTCATATTTCTGCATGAAGGCGTCGGCGAGCTCCGCCATCGCCGCGGTTCGGCCGCCGTCGGTTGCGGGACATCGCTGGCCGGCTGGGCGCGGGCGGCCAACGGCCAAGCTGCCGCGGAAGCGCCAATCAATGCGAGCAATTGCCGACGCCTCATGGGATGTCCCCGTTCGAGGATCGAAGCCTGCCACAGTGTAGCGTGATAGTCGTGTTGGGCATGACAGAGGTTTGGTCGCCCATATCGCAGATGGGTGATTTTCGACCAAACCGCCAGTTTGCCTGCCAAACCCTGGCCATTGCGCCCGCCGTGCG
>CAWIBI010000073.1:0-9055 GCA_963834205.1 uncultured Acidobacteriaceae bacterium
AGAGGGGTGCGGCTCTTTTAGATTTGCTCAATTCTCTGAAATTAAGGGCCAGCTCACTGGGTACGAGGCCCCTACGACTCTCCTTTTTTCTTGACGATTTTCAGGGTGCTGCGACGGCTGGGCTGGGATAAGAGGTCACAGGCAGAACGACATCCGGCACATGATGATCGGCATAGTGCGACGCGTGATGGCGTTGGTACTCCTGTTCTTCGTGAAACTCCCAATAAGCATCGAAATCATCACTCGAACGCAGGGCGCGTAAGCGGAGCACCGCTTCGGCGCCGCTTAAACTCCAACGTGCCCCAGTAAGATTCATCCGGTCCTCGACCAGATGACGACAGGCACCTTCAATGACACCAGTAGCGATGGGCACGCCCTCAGCCAGTGCCTTGTCGTACTGCAGATACGGCGAGTAATTAAGGAGGTAATCGGCACATTCGTCAACCGCCTTTCGCTCCGCAGCGGCCATGGCTCGCAGCGTGGCACTGCGGCGGATGCCCGCCGCCACCCAGCTCGCCTTCCCGCGCAGGATCTCCAGCAGGTGCGCTCGCACCCAACGATCTTGTTCGACCTGGTTTTCGGGGAAGAGTGCCTGTGCTGCTTCCCAAACATACTGCGCTACATGGATGAAATCCACGATGATGGGCAAAGCTATGTTCCGCTTCTCGGCAAGCCGCTGGAGAAGATCAATTTGCGTGCGATTGCCGTCGACCAGTGCGATCCACTCTTCTTTCTTTTTGGATCCCGGTGCATCGCCTCCTCGAACATCGCCGTGATCACTGCTTCGGGCGAGTTAGCGAGGCTGGCCCATACGCGTTTCTGTTCCGGCTGTGGCCGCGTTGGCTTCTCCCGCCGCTCCTCTGATAGCGGCAGAATTTCCTCTGGCGTGCGCACGAAGCGCTCGACGGTATAGATGGCGGCCACCGAGGCCATCCGTTTGGCGTGCAGCCGGCGACTGCGTCCCAGCCGTGCCGTGAAGCTCTCCGCTCGCTTCGCGGCAGCGCGTTGCGTGGCTTCGCGTAGATCCTCGGGCCGCATCACTACGCCTTTGCCATCTACCGTGAGCACCAGGACGGGCCCGCTATGGGGGTCGGCGCGAGCGCGCTTCTGGCGATCGGCGTAAAAGGCCTCGAAATCCTGCGCCGCGCGGATTACCAGTTCTTCGAACTGCCGCTTGGGAACGTGCGCGCCGCTAAACTCCTCCAGCGTCTTGACCCCCTCGTCAAACGCTCCTTGGCCGCTTCGATGGCCACTCGCCGCCGCACTTCCAGCGAGTACTTCTCGGGCGGCAGATTGAGCCCACCATCGAGCGGATGCAGACTGGGCTTGTCTTCGGCTCGATAACCAGTGCGTGTCACCTCCACCGTCCCGAAAATGCTTTCCAGGCTGCGCGTGTGCGCCGGCGTAGGCGTGAGGGTCGTGCCCGCCGCATCCCGTACCGGCTCGATCGCTTTCCCCGGCTGGCGTAAGTCGAGATGCGCTTGCAGCAATTTTCGCATCAACTCACGCCCCATCCCCTCCAACTGCCGCTCCAAGTCACTATGCTTCACCTGACACGCCTCCTCCGAACCTAGGAATTGGCTGATTGTCGCATAGGCTTGGTCGGCCGCAGCAAACGGATCCGCAACCGGACAGGGCAGCGCGCTCATGGGGTCACCGCTCTCCCCGCAACCGTGCCCGCGCATCCCGCCTTAGCGGATACACGAAGACCCGCTTGCGCCGCGCTCCATGGCGGCGATGCTGACGATCATCCCGGCCCCGCCCGCTCGTCTCTCCCAGCTCCACCCAATTTGCCGCCCGATAACAAGTGCCGCTATACTGCGCCGGGTCCACGAAGGTTTCCACCAGCAGTGGGGTGACGCCGTATTGCGCCTGCCAGTCCGCGGGCAAACGCCGGAGTCCGCGGGCCAACGTGGCACTAGCTAAATTTTTGATGTGGACCCAAGGAGCCAGAAGGAAGCGACTGTTATTGACCACCTGCGGCAGATGACGCGCGCGGGTTGCGTCGTCCCACCCAATCCATTGATCGCGCACCTCGATCCGCCACGCCGCACTGGAAAACTGCAGACCGCCCACCACCGTCGGCACCGGCTGGCTAATCGAGACCAGATATTCCAGGTGTCCTCCGAAAGGTATTTTGTAACCCAAGGGGTGATAGCGGTCGACCAGTTCGCGAAATCGCTGTCGCGCCCCAGCATCGCGGATACGCTCAACCAAGACGGGAGCAAAGGTTTCCAGTGGTCCGCTCAGCGGCGCACCCGGTTCGCCCTCGGTCGTGTGCGGAATCGAGGTCGCCGACCCCACCGGTCGCGTCTGCTGTTTCGCCGGTAACGTGAGCAGGCCCGCCGCTTCCAGCCGCGTTAATAGCATGAGGCATTCGGCTTCCTTTAATAAACCATTCGCCCGCGTCCAGCCCACCAACTCGCTGATGGTGTTGGCCAGCTCTTTGCGACTCAGGCCACGACAGGTTGCCACTACCTCGCGCATCAGAGCGATCTCGGATGCCGGGAATATCCGGCCGCTGCACTGGAACGTGTTGCTGTCGGCTGGGCTCGCCACCGCTGCTCCTCCCCTGCAGCCTTACCATAGCCAACCACGAGAGAAATGTCCAGCCCTCATCGCATCCATCCAGGTGGTGTTGGGATCAACAAGGTAAAAGGGAGGAGTTCCAAGCAGCGCCAACTCATTGCTGCTCGTCCAGCCGAATGAAAGTGAGGACGAAGTATTCTCCGACAGTGGCAACCGTGGCAATGTGTTCACCACATATCTCGTTGCACGCTCGATATCCCCCACATCTGAGAAGTATGAACACGACACCCCTCATCTATCCTATTGAAAAATCATGCTGTAACTTCAAATGCAAAAGAGCCGCACCCCAGTCAGATCCTCGACGTGGCTGGCCCATTTCAAATCTTTGTCCGGGCAGCGGAGCTCTTCGTCCAAGAGTGCCCGACACGGAAGGCACCTTATAACGTCGTGCTGGCAAGCACCACCCGGAGCAGATCTGTAGCCACAAACTGCGGATTAATGCTGACCGGAAGTGAGACTTTCCGCACTCTCCGCGGACCGATCGATACTCTGCTGGTGGCGGGTGGAAGCGGCGTCGAAACGGCTTCCCGCGACGAGGAATTACTTCTCTGGCTGCAAAAAGCTGCTCAACGAGTGCGCCGCATCGGCTCCGTCTGTACCGGCGCCTTCCTACTTGCTTCGGCCGGGCTTTTGGACGGCAAGCGCGCGGCGACACATTGGAAATGGGCGGCGGAGCTGGGAAATAAATTCAAGCACATCACTGTCGATCCCGACCCCATCTACATCCGCGATGGAAACACGTACACCACCGCAGGAGTCACGGCCGGCATGGACCTGGCGTTGGCTCTGGTTGAAGAGGACCTTGGGGCGCCGATGGCCCTGAAGGTCGCACGTGAGATGGTCTTGTATTTTCGCAGAGCCGGAGGTCAATCGCAGTTCAGTACTGCGTTGTCACTGCAGGCCTCCGACCGGAAACAAATCGCAGAGATTCGTTCCTGGACCCACGACAATCTGGGCCAGGACCTACCGGTAGAAAAGCTTGCCGCAAAGGCCGGCATGAGTCCGCGTAACTTTGCGCGCGTGTTCCTCAAAGACACAGGCACAACCCCAGCGCGGTTCGTGGAGCGCCTGCGCGTTGAAGCAGCCCGGCGCCGATTGGAGGAATCGCCCGACAAACTCGAAAAGGTCGCAAACGACTGTGGTTTTGGCTCGATTCAGAGTTTGCGCCGGTCATTTCTTCGTGTTCTGCATGTTCCTCCGAACGACTACCGGCACCGCTTCACGGACTTGGCCACGAACTAATTTGGGGGACTGGGTTTTATCCACGCGGGAAAATTGTTGTGACGCTATTGCAATAAAACGATTGTTGATTAGTTTCGACAACGGCGCCGAGTTCACGAAGAGAACGAAGGCACCGGAATCCATTCCCTCAAAACAAGACAGAAGACTTCATAAAAAGCAGTGAAAGGACATTATGAATCGAAGAGAATTGTTCAAGAGAACTGCGGCACTCGGTTTGGCAGCTGGAATCCCATCCCTGTTGGCCGGCAAGTTGTTTGCCGGGACAGACGGAGTCCAGGCCAAGAGTGCCACAGACAAAACTAAACCCGTTTCCAATCCACTGACGCCTCCCGCCGAAGGCAGCATCCCGGTTGCGTTTCCCATTTCCGAAGGTGCGGTGATCATCGACTTCTGCGGACCCTGGGAAGTGTTCCAGGATGTCGAAATCCACGGCCGCAAAGATCCTGCATTCCGTCTCTATACCGTGGCCGAGACGAAAGAACCGATCATTGCAAGCGGGGGGATGAAAATCATTCCTGAATACACCTTTCAAACGGCGCCCGTGCCCAAGGTGATCGTCATTCCGGCGCAGAAAGCAAACGACGCGATGCTGGAATGGATTCGCACATCGACAAAGAGCACGGATGTAACCATGTCGGTTTGCACAGGTGCATATGTGCTGGCCAAAACCGGCTTATTGTCGGGTAAATCGGCGACCACGTTTCACAGGGCGTATGAGGATTTCGCCGTGGAGTTCCCGGATATCCACCTGAAACGCGGAGCCAGATTCGTGGAAGATGGCAATCTGGCGTCCTCGGGCGGACTTACTTCCGGCATGGATCTTGCTTTTCCGTACGGTTGAGCGCTATTTCGGCCGCAACGTAGCCGAGGAAACCGCCTACAACATCGAATACCTAGGACGCGGCTGGACGGACCCGGACTCGAACCTGATCTACACCAAACCACTCCGTTTCACCGCCGACAAACGTCTCTGCCCGGTGTGCGGCATGGACGGCGACCCCGCGATTACCTCCCTCTACAAAGGCACGACTTATTTGTTCTGTATGAGGGACCACAAGGAGGCCTTCGACAAAGCTCCCGCTAGGTTTGTCAGCGCAGCTCAAGGCCAGTGACCTGTGCTTCGGCAGAGTTCAGTTCGTGAGCAATGTACAGGTGATGCTCCCGTATGACGGGCAAACCTGACGTAATCCGGTAAGGTGAGGGTTGCCGACAATCCGCTCGGAATCCGTAAGCGCTACGGCGTTTATCGCGAGTTAGCTGGGCTCGCTAAAAGATCGCAAACCATGGCTTTGCCCAAAAAGTCCATTTTGTCACGTTTTGGACAGGATAGGAGACTTTTTGGGCAGAGCAGTCGTCACCACAAGTTGTCTTCTAAACCAACGGCATTCAGCATGGCGCACGCTCCATGAGGGCTTGTGCAGCGAAAATCCTGGCTGAATTCCGACACACCACGAGCCAGTGAGGCAGACGGCCTTCGCAGGTATCTTGTCATCGGCTTTACTGCTCTGACTGACAATCCACACCCAGCGCCCATCCCGCTTTTCAAAGACATCGAACCAGGCGTAAGTGCCGCTGAATTCCTTCTCGTTTACGCTGCCCAATTCGTAATTGGCTCCCTGCACGACGGCAGTGGAGCCAAAGACCCGTATGAAAAACGGAGGGAATTCCATTGTGCTCGCTACCTAATGCGGGGGTGCCGGCGCGCCATCTCTCAGGAGTTGTGGGAAGGGGCCTCTCGGCTGTTGTTGTAATCTGCGTCGTCCATCAACGGACGGTCCCGAGTGAAGGGCGATCCGGAAGTGATCGGCATTCAACCTGTCACACAGCGTGCAAAAGGTAGCCAACTAACCCGCAGGCTCTGAGTTGTGAGGTATCTCACTCAGGCAAGCCAATACGGCGCATAAGCCCTTCAAAGCGCGGGTCCGAGCGGAGAGGATCGAATCCAGAGCGCAGTAGAATGCTCGGATTAAATCGTTCTTCGTACGCTCTTTCGAGCCAATACATGGCTTGATCGTTATCCCCCATGGATGCATAGATCATGGCGATCTGTGGAGCATTTGTAAAGCTAGTGTCTGAGCTTTTCTTGAGATCGCTCAGCAGCTTCATCGCTTCGTTCATTTTGCCGGATGCCACGTGGGCACGGGCGAGATCGGCGATGCATATCGGGCTGCCCCCGGACAGCCGGACCGCCTTTTGAAGTTCCGCAACCGCTTCCTTGTTCATCTGTTTTAGCAGGTAGGCATCGCCAAGCTGTTTATGTCCGATGGCAAAAGTCGAATCCATTTCGATGATCTTGCGGCCCTGTTCTACCGATTCGTCGTAAGAATGCGTAAGGAGAAGAAACTCCGCCAAATCTGCGTTGATGATCAGGGATAGCGGATCCAGATTTTCCGCTTTTCTCATTTCCACAAGAGCCTCTTTGGGCCGACCCAACAGCCCCAAATTCATAGCATTCCAATGGGGAGCGGTGGCGTAGCCTGGGTTTAGTTCAATGGCCCGCTGAAATTCCTTCCCGGCAGAGGCAAAATCCCAGTCGAAGGCGCGCAAGCTATAGCCAAGTGAGGTGTGAGCTTCGCTCAGCGAACTGTCCAGTTCCAGAGCGTTGATCGCTGCGGCCTTCGCTTTGGGGAGCGCCTCCTTGAAGCTCATCACCCCATACTGCCAATCTCCCAACAATGCATAAGTGTCGGCTAAGCCAGAGTAGGCTTGGGCGTACTTCGGATCCTGTTCGATTGCCTGGTTGAAATAGGCCAGGGCGGCTTTCAAACCATCCGCCGTTCTCTTATTCCAGAAGTATCGCCCTTTGAGATAGGACTGGTAGGCTTCCGGATTAACGGCCTTTGCGCTTTTCAGCGCGGCTTGCTCCTGCGGAGTCAAGTTGATCCGAATTTGATCTGCTATGGCGCTAGCCACGCGGTTCTGGAGCGCCAAGGTATCCCGCAACTCACCCTCATAACTCTGGGACCACAAGTGCTTGTCCGTAGAGGCCTCGATCAACTGCGCCGTGATACGGACCTGGTTGCCGGAGTGGAGCACGGTGCCTTCTACCACGGCGTCCACGTTCAGCTCGCGAGCGATCTGCGGCAGAGGCTTGCGTGCTCCTTTGTATACCATTACGGAGGTGCGGGAGATTACCCGTAAAGCGCTGATCTGGGCCAAGTCAGTGATCAACTCGTCCGTCATGCCGTCAGCGAAGTAATTCTGGGAAGCGTCACCAGAAAGGCTATCCAGCGGAAGCACCGCTATGGAACGGATGCCCGCGGGCGCAGCGCCACGCGAACGAAATCGCCAAGCGAAGAAAATCAGCAAACTCAGGACGAGCGCCAAGGCGCCGATGACCCCACGCGTCGGCCACAGCCGGCGTTTGAATGCAACCGCCAATCCGGCGCCTTGAAGCTTATGCCCGGGCTCTGTCTTCTTTTCTTGTGACCCAGGCAGATCCCCAGCCACAGCTTCTTGTTTTTTTGGGCGAGCGTCTGCGTCGACGACGGACACCTCCGCGATAAAGCGGTAGCCACGTTTTGGAAGAGTCTCGATGAATCGCGGATTCTCAGCCGAGTCCTCCAAGGCACTCCGCAGCTTCCCGATGGAGATATTGAGAGCCTGATCGAAATCACCAAAACTTTCGTTCGGCCAGACTCGGCTGCGCAATTCCTCCCGGGTGACGACTTCCCCCGGATGTTCCAGCAGGATCTCCAGCAATTTCATCGGCTGCTGCTGCACTCTGATTCTCAGACCCGATTTGCGCAGTTCGCCCGACTGGAGAGAAACCCGGTAAGTTCCGAATCGCACGACGGAGTTGGGCGGCGAGGATTCCATAGCGCACTCGGGCTTCGCACGGAAGTCTATCACTTCTCACAGACCAGAGTGTCAGACCGCAGTCAGGATATCTGCAGAGCTAACTCATTCGCCATCAATTACTTGACAAACAGCGAACCGGTTATGGAGAGAAAAGCCTCAGTGAATTGACGCCTGATGACTGGCGCGTCAGATTGGGCAGAGATGACAAGATCAAGGAGATCGTTATGGCAAAGGTGATTGAGTTTTACGTACCAAAGAACTTCCGAAAACCGTTGAAGTGGGCTCCTCAGCTACAGTGCGGAAAGGTCATCGAGTTTTGCTCGCAGACAAAGAAATCAGCCTAGCTGGAACAGGGTTTCAAACTGATTCAGGAGAAGGCAACAGCAGCAGAATATCACGAGATTTGGGTTCATCAGTTGCAGGCTAGCCTCCTGCGCTTGTCGACACGTGGCCGGCAAGTAATCGTGGACGCGCAGCACGACATGGCGGAATCGCCGGACTCCATCGTCACAGCAGTGCGACAGGTGGTCGACGAAGCACGAGCAAACAACAACGTGGCGGAGGTCCGCGCTGAAGCACCGAAGCCGGTGAAGTAGCTCTAGACTCTGACGACCAATACTAGAGAACGGCCCGTTGCGACCACGGAACAGTCGTGAGTGGGTGGATGGTCGGCTACCGGGAAACTACGAAGCAGTTGGTGAATTGATGAAATCCCGATAACACTCAAGATCCCCCCCCCGGGGCGGCTCAACTTGAGGTCGGACGCAGCCCATTCGTCTCAGACCGTTGGGAAACCGCACCCCTTCAAGTTGGGGACCTCCGTATGCTCTATTCATCCGGGAGCGCCCAACCCCTTCAACTCTTGCAATTATCGTCTTATCCCTGACAATCCCACAGGCAGCTCAATCTTGAGAACATCCCCCATTTGAAAAGGACGGCAGCCCGTGAGAGGTATCCGGGATTGCACACCAAAGACTGCCATGCGCTGTGGTATTTGTAGTCGGGGATTCGCCCGATGTCGCCAACTCGACCGGAGGTGAATGTGGCAAGCGCATCGATTCCGAAAGAGAGATGGTCGGCTCGTATCGCACTCGTTGAGCACCATATTCGACTTGAGAACGAGCATGATTGAGCCAAGTCGGAGACCAGTAAAGGCAGTATGCAAGTGCCCTGTCGAACTCAGACCCACTCATAAGTTCTGAATACCACACTTGGGCGTTCCCATGCATGGTGCGTGGTTTCTAGCCGGCGCTATTCCGTCAGCCGCAATCGTCGGCATGCTTCGAAAGCGCCGCGTCCCCTAACATATCGAGTTGAACGAATTTGGATTGCCGTCGATCTTGTTCTGCGATCAATAACGCGAGGTCTCTTCAACCGAGACGCAATTCTCCCTCACTTGGCGTAACATCTCTATGACACTCAA
>CAWIBI010000074.1:0-243756 GCA_963834205.1 uncultured Acidobacteriaceae bacterium
CTTCGTCGTCTACCGGGACCGGGACAATTCGGCAGCCTGCCCTGAGCAGAACCGACTGTGCAAGCTGGTAGCCCGGCTCTTCGATCCACACCGGTCGCCAAGATAAGCAGCACCCTCGCCGTGATTTCCAGAGCCTGTTGCGATCCCGATACGATCATGATTTGCGACGGGTCGCATTCGACAGCCCTCGCGGTGCGGAGGTAAGAGCAGATTGGTCTCGGAAGCGATCAAGCCCCATCGGGTCGTTGTCATGAATGGCGCGCAAACGTGGTCTTCGACCGTGTTCAGCCAGCAGCTTCGACCACGCTCGAAAGGAAACTGATCGAGCGCCGGCTGGTGGACTCCAAGGGTCCCCAGCCATGTCGCCACGGAACAGTTTCGAATTGCGGAAATAACGAGGAACGCCGGGAAAGACAGCGAGATCCTCCCGTGGTTGACCGTGATCTTCTACCGTGTGGAGTTGACCGGCAATGATGCCGAAATGAAGGTTCCCGATCCCACTCGACTTTCGAAGTAACCCTCGGAAAGCAACCGTGCATAGGCGCCGAGGACCGGAGAACGGGATACTTCCAGATCTTCCGCCAGGTGCCTGCTGGAAGGTACCTGTTGTCCGGGCTGCAAATTGCCACGCAGAATTGCGGCACGGAACCCGTCGCAGATCTGGTGGTGCAGCGGAAGCGTATCAAGGCGGTCGATAGAGATGACGGGTGCAATTCCTGACAAGTCTTTCGCCACTTCTTTAACTCCGCTGGTATTCGCCTTGTTATGCTGAACCCACACAGCGGCGGAGGCCGGAGCCTCCACCGCTGTGGTTAGTGACGTTCAGCGTAGAACTGGAACTTCGCCTTGAGCTGAAGGATGCGTGGATCCGAGTCGGCGCCCAGGGCCGCTGCAGAAGACGCTGGTCGACGGGCTCACGTCAGCCATTGCTTACTGCTGACGGAAAGGTGGATTTCCCCCCGAAGTAGCACTCAATGGTCTCCACCTTCCCGTCTCTGAGCCGGAAATACTCTACATTCCGGAATGATTTACCGTTTTTTGTGTGGCAAAGATACTTCACAAATGCCTCGTTGCCGCTTCCGAACACCTGCTCCAGATCAAATCGATCGATAAAGTTAACCTGTGTATCCCAGCATTGCGTTTTGAAAGCGCTCTTGCTGATGTGGTCGTCGCCGGCCGCGCTCGTGAAGGTGAAGTTGTCGGCCATCAGGGCCTCAAATTGACCCTGGTCCTTTTTCTCCCATGCCTTATACCACCTGCGGACAATTTCTTCGTATGCCGGGCTCCGCTCCGTACCTGCGCGCGCCCGTGCGGTTACCAGGAGCCCCGCCGCTCCAGCCAATGCGCAAGCTCCCAATTCGAGCGCCTTCCGCCGTGATACTTCGATCCTTGTCATGTCCATCCGCCTTTCCAGCTCTTGAGTTAGTGGGTTCTGGGGCCACGCTATCGAGTCGGCAACCCCGTATCATTTCGTCCTTCGGCGCCGTTTTGGGACTGTTGCCGAAATTCCCGATGGCCCGGGGGGCGCGGAACACGGCGATGGTTGGAACAGCAGCTCGATGTATCGCCGCAGATGATCGATGCACTGCGCCGCAATCGCAGCACCACCCCGGGCCTTGGCCAGGATGAACGCACCCTGGAGGGTGGCCTGGGTGTAGAGAGCGAGACTTTCGGCGGTCCATTCGGGGCGCATGCCGCGCTGCCCCATCGCCTCTTCAATGTCGGCCAGCAGTGTTGCCGCGTGCCCGCTGATGCTCCGGTTGCATGCCTCGCGGATCGCCGGGTGCGTGTCGTAGACCTCCTGCACCATCGTCCCCGCCAGGCAGGTAAAGTCGGGCAACTCTCCCGTCAGCAGGGCCTTACGAAAGCCCACATAGGCCAGCAACCGCTCCAGCGGGTCGGCTAGCTCGTGGTAGGACGCGGAGCCAAACTGCGCCTCCGTGCCCTCAATCCAATAGTCGGCCGCGGCCAGCGCCAGTTCGTCCTTGCTGTCAAAGTGGTGGAAGAAGCTTCCTTTGGTCAGACCAGCCGCCTCGCAGACGTCCTCAACCCGCGTGGCCGTATATCCCTTAACGCGGATCACCCGGATCGCAGCCTGCAGGAGTTTGGTTTTCGATTCGTGTCTCGCTTCGGCTATCGGCATTTTGGTACCAACCAGTGGGTATGTGTCGCACTATACCGATTGGTTGGTACGCTGATCAAGATGAATCTTTGCTAACCGGGATCACTACACCAAACGTCAAAAATCGTACGATCGGCACCAGCATTCGTTTTCGCTCAGGACTTAATCCTGATTCAAGAATAGCCGGAAGCAGTCCAGATAAGGCCTGAAAAGTCTTAGTACAAGCCGGATTATCGGTAAGTTGCCCCAGTGGGAGGGTCCAGGGCCGGGCAAGTTACCGAGAACCCCGTTTTGCGGGCACTTCTACGGCCACTAATTCTCCGAAGGCCGCTCGACGTGGTCGACGATGAGGAAGCTGATGGGAGCGTGGGAGCGTTTGAGTTCCAGGCCTAGCTGGGTCTTGAGGGCGTCGTGGAAGTTGGCGATGTTGTCGGCGGTGGCATCATCGCCGCTAGGGTCGTGGATCCAGGTCAGGGTGAAGTCGTAGAGTCCGGAGAGGCCGGTCTGATCGACGACAGGGCGCGGCATAACGGCGAGTCCGGTCATGGTGGGGACTGAGGTAGCAAAGAGGGAGAGGGGAATGGCGCGGCCACCGTAGTGCTGGCCGGGGGCGGAGGATGGAACGTGCGCGATGACGCCGCAGACGGGTGGAAGATTGCCCATGGCAGCCGGTGCGGCTGCAGGGTGAGGTGCGGGCGCTGACGAGTGGTCAGGCACGGGAGCGGCGCAGGCGTCAGATGGCGGGATGGGGCTGAAGATTGGGGCCGGTGACGCCGGGCTTGGCGAGGACAAGGGCAAAGACGGGAGCGTCAGCGGAGACGTAGTGGGTAAGCAGATGGAAGCGGTCGGCGAGCAGAGCCTGCATCATCAGGCGCATCTGGTCGATCGAAGTATCGGCCGGAGCGCGCGCTGAGATGTCGAAGAACTCAGGCGGGGCGTCGAAGGAGCCGGTAACCCAGAAGGGCGCGCCGGATTTGGGTACGCCGGAGAATATGTTGAAGCGCAGGGAAAGTTCCTGCGTCCCGGAAAGCTTATAGGCGAAGGAGATGTAGCGCCAAAGCGACTGATGGGTCGCGATGAGATAGCCGCCGGCAGCGCTGCGGGCGTCATCGGGGCTGATGCTGCCGTAGACGTTGCCGGAATCGAGGGGAACGTTGGTGTGCTGGGGTGAGTCCGGCTTGCTGGGCCGGATGGAGGCGACATCGAAGGCGAGCGGGGCGGGGGTGGGTGCGCTCTGGCCTAAGGCGGAGGAGGCGGCGAGGATGCAGACCGAAAGCTTGAATCCGAATGAGGGCATGTTGTATCTATGTAGTATACTACTACGAATAATAGACGACATAGCGGAAGGGGATGGCGACGCTTCCATGGGGAGTGGTTGCTGGACAGAAGAAGTTTTCATCACCTTGGGTGGGCCGCAGGCCGGCCGCAGGCCCATGATTGCTCTGTCGCAAACATTTCCAGGAATGGCCTCCGGAACAGCAGGTCCTTCCACCACGCTCCCCCGGATTTCCTGTGGGGGTTGGTGGCTTCGGCGAACTTCGTGCGCCTTTCTTTACGGAAAGGCGCACACGCTGCATCGTCTAGCGCTGCGTGGCAGGAAATCCGGGTAATGTCGAGTATCCATGCGTTAATTCGCCTTGGTCGGCTTTCGACGTGGAAGATTGGTACGTACGATCAGGCGGGAGGCGTCATCTTTTGTCTATGATTCGTTCAAGATTTAAGATGGGGAACCGGACGCATGAATAAAGCGGATGGTCAGGACAGGGCAGACCGCCTCTCTGCAATTGTCGCGAACTCCCTGGACACTCAGGCGAAAACGCAAGATTTAGCGCGCCAAGCGTATCAAAGCCGCACGCAGTTCCACAGGTTGTTCCGAACCGTGGTCGATGAAACTCCGGCAGCCATGCGAAGACGGCTATTGTTGGAAAGAGCAGCATACCAACTGGGGCATACAGGAATGTCGGTCACGGACATTGCCTTGGACGCCAACTATGGTTCGCTGGAGGCCTTCACTCGCGCTTTCCGAAGGGCTTTTCGGACTTCTCCCAGCATCTACCGGCGCATGCGCGATCCGCACTTTCATTTACCGGCTTCCAACAAAATTCACTTTTTTGCCCCTGCCTCATCAACAAAAGGAGAGAAAGATATGGATTTATTCGATCGTTTTGCAGGCAACGACTCCTGGCACACGCGGCGTTTGCTGGAATACGCGGGTACTTTGACAGAGGAACAATTGGATCGGCCGCTTCCCACGGTCGTAGAGCTGCTGCCTTGGCGAGAGTCGAACAAGACTCTAAGGCAGCTGTTAGAAAACATTATCTTCACTAAGGAAGTCTGGACCGCCGCGCTGTGCGGAGCTGAGATGGATATGAACGGCCCTTCCAAATTGCAGCGCTCCCCGCAAGCGATGCTGCAAAGGCTCGAAAAGACGGATGCTGAACTGCATCGTATTCTCAGTGACATCCGAAACCGCTCCAGCTGGGATGATACTTTCGTCGACGCTCTGTGCGAACCGGCGGAGACCTTCACGTACGGGGGCGTCTTCGCCCATATCATGACATTCAACGCGCATCGCCGATTGA
The DNA here is from genome assembly GCA_963834205.1 of uncultured Acidobacteriaceae bacterium. Classification (GTDB taxonomy): domain Bacteria; phylum Acidobacteriota; class Terriglobia; order Terriglobales; family Acidobacteriaceae; genus PALSA-350. Next base: position 4,705 of record CAWIBI010000074.1, read on the forward strand.
TGGCCTTGGACGCTCTACGCCAACTCGGCGTTCAAACCGAGGGTTTCGGCGATCCCATGGAGTATGAGGAAAGTGTGGCACCCTGGAACCAGCGAGAAGCTGTCAAAATGCCATGAGCGAACACCCCCGCTGAGGACAAACCGGTGGAAGCTCCGCGAGGTTGTGTCGCCGATCTTGAAGTGGAGCGACGATGAGAACGGAATTGCTGCGATTCGCCGGCGCTGTCGAGCGGGATCCCACCATCGATGCGTGGCTGAAAAAGCATGCAGGTGAATTGGGAGCGATCGCGCACCAGTGGTTTGAGGTGATGCGAAAATGCGGGGACGAAGTCCGGGAACTTTTGCATGACGGCTGTCCGGTGGCATGTTTGGGAGATGCGCCCTTCGGCTACGTCAGTGTATTCACTTCGCACGTAAACGTGGGGTTCTTTCACGGCGCAGCGCTGCCGGATCCGGCTCGCTTGTTGCAAGGCACCGGCAAGTTCATGCGCCATGTGAAGTTGAGACCGGGAACAGCCACAGACGGCGCAGCGCTCAGCAGGCTCATCGAGACGGCGTACTCGGATATCAAGGAGCGCGTCGAACACGGCTAGCTCAGAGAAACACCTTGAGAGGGCGTCGCGGATGTGAGCCGCAAGATTAGTGACGATAAGTGTCCATGGCTGCAGGAATCCGAGGCAACACCTCGGAAGGATTACCCGATGCTGGGCGTTTCATCCCCATCCCGATGGGGCATTGGGATGGCCACAACTTGCGAAGACAAGTCTCGAACAGTGCCAAGAAGTCATTCGGAGTGCAGTGTAGTGATTGGATCGAGGCGCATGGCGCGCAGCGCCGGGATATAGCTGGCGGCGAGCGCGACAGTGGTAAGTACAAGGGTGACGCCAGCGAAGGTGGGCAGATCGGTAGGCGACACGCCGTAGAGCAGTCCGGCCATGAGGTGAGAGACGATGAGCGCACCGGCCACACCCAGCCCGGCGCCAGCGGCGGCCAGACCGAGTCCCCGGCGCAGGACCATCTTGAGGATATTGCCTCTTTGAGCTCCCAGCGCGAGACGAATGGCGATCTCACGTCTTTGTTCATTCACAACATTGGAAATAGTCCCGTAGATTCCAAGTCCCGCGAGCAGCAAGGCAGTGGCCGCAAAAAACGCCACCATTTCCATCGAGAATCGCCTGACGGAAAGCGAGGAGGCAAGCACGTCATCCAGTGTCTCCGCACGGAAGACGGGAAGTTCCGGATCGACGGACTGGACCTGCTCGCGCATTTGTGCGGAGATGGCGCTGGGATCGAGTTGTCCGCGAAGAAAGATGGCCAGGTCTTTGGCGGGGTGCTGGTACACGCTGCGGTAGATCTGCGGAATTGCCGCGTCCGCCAACGATTCCGTGCGGGCATCCGCAATCACGCCGACGATCGTGGTCCAGGCTGGCGTGGCAGAGCTCAACAGCTCGCGGGTATCCAAGCGCAAACGGACGCGTTTGCCAAGCGGGTCCTGGTTTGGCCAGTAGGTGCGAGCCGCGGCCTGATTGATTACCGCAACCTGGGGCGTATCCTCAAGGTCCTGTTCGCGGAAAAGGCGTCCGCGCAACAGCGGCATGCCCAAAAGGTGGAAGTATTCGGGCGAAACGATGGGACTATCGATCACAGGAGCCTGATTGTCCATCGTCTCGATGCCTTCGCGGATCAATGGCAGCGGGCCGGGATGGCTGTGGCCCAGGGGAAGAGCGGTCCTGTCGCCGACGGCCGCTTCTTCTACGCCCGGCAGGGTTCGGCTGCGGCGAAGAATCTCGCGCAGCAAGACCGATTCCTGGGTGGCGCTTCGGTAGATATCCGCACTGGGGTCGTTGGGCCCCGGCAGCCAGGTTTGAATGGCCATGACGCGGTCAGGATTGAAACCGGGCTGCACCTTGAACAAGTCCCAAAAACTGCGCAGCAGAAGGCCCGCGGCAACCATGAGCACCAGGGAGAGCGCCAATTCACTGATGACCAGAATCTGGCGGGCGCGCGAGCGTTCCCGTGAGCCGCTGGAGCCGCGTCCTTCCTGCCGAAGCGTACCGATCAAATCGAAGCGGCTCATGAGCCACGCGGGAGCAAGCCCAAAGACGGTTCCGGATGCGACAGAGACGGCGAGAGCGAACGCCAGCACGCCCCAGTTGATCGATATGTTGTTCAGGTGCGGGAGGCTCTCCGGAACGAGCCGCAGCAGGAAATGCCCGGTACAGAAGAGAATGGCAAAACCAGCGATTCCGCCAAGCAGGAAGAGCAGCAGACTCTCGGCGAGGAACTGGCTGATGAGGCGCGTTCTCTGCGCTCCCAGAGCCTGGCGAACCGCGATCTCACGACCTCGCACACTGGCCCTGGAAAGCAGGAGATTGGCAACGTTGACGCAACTGATCAGGAGGACCAATCCTACCGCGCCGAAGAGCAGAGTGAGCGATTGGCGAACGCTGCCGACGACGGTTTCGCTGAGCGGAATCAGGCGCACGGTCCATGCGGTCTGTGCCGGATACTCCGCCGGATATTGCTTTTTCAGCGATTCAACCAGCGCATCGAGGTGCCCCTGCGCGGCCGCAATCGAGAGACCGGCCTTCAGGCGCGCGATGACCGCTCGACTCTCCAGACGGAAACCGCGCTTCACAGGAGGAAACGGCAGACCGGCAAAGCCAGCTCCCAACCACAGTTCCGTATTCCGCTCCTCGCTGGTTGAGCCCTGATCGCGAAAACCGCGCGGCATGACGCCCACGACGTGATAAACATCGTTGTCCAGGCGCAGAGCTTTGCCGATAATGTGCGGGTCGGCTCCGAATTCCCTCCTCCAGAGCCCGTCGCTGATCACGACCTCCAGGTTGTAGCCGGGAGTGGCATCGTGCGGATCGAATGTGCGGCCCAACTGCGCGTCTACACCGAGGACCGCGAAGTAATTCGGCGTGACCTGCTTGAAGCCGAGACGCAGGGGCTGTGCACTGCCGGTGAGGTTCACATTTTCGCCGGTGCCGGTAATCGACGCGGACTGGAATATCCCGGAACTCTCGAGGTCTCTCCACTCAGGGACGGAGATGCCGACGCTCTGCGCGCCTACGCCGGGAAGATCGTCCTCAACGCGCACCAGCTCGGCAGGGTTTGGATACGGCAAAGAGTGCAGCAGCGTGGCGTCGATCACGCTATAGATCGCGGTGGTGGCTCCGATGCCCAGCGCCATGGTGGCGATCGCAATGAAAGAGATTCCAGGAGATCTCAGAAGCATGCGAACCGCGTACCGCAGGTCGAAGAGCAGATTCTCGATAAGGGGAAGACTCTGCTCGGCGTGATGGTGTTCCCGGATCGCCTCGGCCGAGCCAAGCTTGAGTGCGGCCTGGCGCCGCGCCTCGGCGGATGACATGCCGGCGCGCAGGTTCTCCTCTGTTTGGAATGCAAGGTGTTGGGCAATCTCTTCCCGCAGGCGTTGATCGGCACTCCGCCTTGTCACGAAATTCGACAGGCGTATCAAGAGGCGTCGTAGGAATTTCATGCCAAGTCCTCTGCTTTGACATTGAAAAAGCGCGCGATGATCGCTGCGGTTTGCTCCCAATCGCGGGTCTCTGCCTGCAGTTGCCTACGGCCAGCCGCGGTAAGTCGATAGAAGCGGGCTCGGCGGTTGTTTTCCGATGCGCCCCACTCGGAGGCAATCGAGCCTTGATGCTCCAGCTTGAGCAGCAGGGGATAAAGCGTGCCCTGGTTGACAGCCAGAAGGTCTCCGCTGATCTGCTCGATGCGCCGGGCAATTCCCCAGCCGTGCTGCGGTCCCAGGACATCGAGTGTCTTGAGGACCATCAGCGCGAGGGTACCTTGCAAGACATCCGGCTTTTCCTTCATGGCGAATCAACCTTTAGGTTTCCAACAGGAATAATGAATAATGACATGCTTCCTTTTGGAAAGCAACAGGACGTTTTGGACTTTCTATTCGACGACAAATCCAGAAGAGCTGTGGGGAAACAGCCGGGACACTGTTCGTTGAAGACGGCGTAGTTTGATTTCTAATGAAAAGTCGGCCAGTGTTTACAAGTCCAATCCATCTGGACGTAAAACCGTTCCTGATTTCCCCAAGGCGCAAAGCCGGGGCCAGCGTCATGGCGTACAGTTTAAATTGCTGCAATACGTGGTCGACGCATTTCCCCAAGTCGCACGATCTTCCGCCATCTGCATCTCCCGCAGCTGTGATGTTAGCCACTTTGGTAGACTTGCGCCAAGGCAATGAAAGACCTGAGTGACGAGTTGCGAGGCTTGGTTGATGCCGTAGAGCCAAGACTGCGTCAGATCTCAGAATCGGAAACCACGCGGTCCGTATTGCCTGGTGGCTGGTCCCGCACTCGTTATGGGCAGCCTACAACCGTTACCTCGCTCATCTTATTGCCCACATACCGCCTGCCAAGCTGGACACGCCATGCCGCATTGGGACTGGAGAGCCAGTGACCCTTGGCTTCCTGGCGTCCGACTATCTCACCCACCTGCGCCATCATCTCCATCAAATCGGCCTGGCAGAATGACTCTGGACTTCCGAGAACAAACCATTCCCCTAACGACGAATGCCTTCAACATCCCGGTCGCTCAAAGATCCGGATCGTTGTAGGGACGCGGCCAAATCGGGAATGTAGGTTAAGAGGGATGCACATGAAAAAAGCAATCGAGGTGAGCCGAAGAGAATTCCTGGTGGGGTGCGGCACGGTCGTGGGAAGCGCGGTGCTGGCGGCGGGCACCGCTCAAGCCCATTCCGAGGCGGGCCTCGTGCGCTTCGGGGTGCGTACCCCTCTACCCGAAAACATGACCTTGCGCGAGCGAGCGCAACTGGTCAAGCGGCTGGGCTATGACGGTATTGAACTCGGGAACGAATGGTCAGACAAGCCGTTGGAGTTCCTTCAGGAACAACTCACCGGCATCGGGATCGCCGTCAGCGCCGTCGTGGGCTCCATCAAACTGTTGGACACCGACCCCCTGGTTCGTGCGCACGGTGTGGAGACGGACCGAGAGCGCCTGGAGTTGGCACACGCTCTCGGAGCTAACGACATAATTGAAGTCCCCGTTTTTGGACCCAATAAGTTTCAGGACCTTTCTCCCATCATGACGGCGCGGGAGGTTGAGGAACGGTTGTTGGTGGCTCAACTCAAGGAGTTGGTGCCCGACGTCCAACACTCCGGTGTTAACCTGATGCTTGAACCGTGCAACCAAAAGGAAACCCACTTCCTGTACCTACAAAGCCAAGCCGCCAAGTTTATTGAAGCTGTGGACGCCCCTGGCTTCAGGCTGCTGAGTGACTTCTACCATATGCAGTTGGAGGAGAAAGACATTGCTGCGACCTTGAGGGAATACGGCAAGTACACAGTTTACTGTCACCTTGCCGATGGTAAGGCTCGCACGGAGCCAGGTTCGCTACCCTTCGATTACCGTCCCGGATTTAGGGCGCTCAAAGAATGGGGATTTTCTGGGTGGCTGACCATGGAATGCAAGGCCACCGATAATCCCGAAGCAGCTTTAGAGAGAGCGCTTGCCTACACCAAAAAGCAATGGGCTGATGCGTAGTAAACCCATTGTAGTTTCCTGTTCCGGGCAACGGGATTTACAGCGGTTTCGCAATTACGGCGGTCTCATAAAGGTCGCGAGGAGCGGTTTTCCTTGGGAGAAAACCAGGAATGGCTCTTTACAGATGCTCGGGATGACAGAGGAGAGGGCGGTGCCATCAAGGTTTCAACCGCAGGTCCCTCCACTTCGCTACGCTCCGGTCGGGATGACAATTCATATTTGAATACGGGATGCGAGTGCCCAAGAAGATTGTCATCCCGAGAAAAAGTCACAAACTCTTGGATGACAAAGGGGAGGGCGACACTCCCATGCGCCCTTACGCCAGCATCTTATCCACCACGTGGCCGTGAACATCTGTCAGCCGGAAGGGACGTCCCTGGAATTTGAAGGTAAGCTTGGTGTGATCGAATCCCAAAAGCTGCAAAATGGTTGCGTGAAGATCGTGCACGTGCACCTGGTCTTGCGCGACGTTGAAGCCTAAATCATCACTTTCCCCAATCGACATTCCACGCTTGATTCCGCCGCCGGCAAGCCACATGGAAAAGACATTGGGATGATGGTCGCGGCCATTCGCGCTTCCATCCACACCCACTTGCACCATGGGCGTGCGGCCGAATTCGCCACCCCAAATGACCAGCGTATCCTCCAACATCCCGCGCTGCTTCAAATCTTGAAGCAGCCCAGCACAGGCCTGATCGGTGTCGCGACAATTTTCAGAGATGTCTTCCACCAGGTGGTCATGCTGGTCCCAAGCCTCATGGTAGAGCTGCACGAAGCGGACACCGCGCTCCACCAGCCGGCGCGCAAGCAGGCAGTTATTGGCGAAAGAGGGTTTTCCCGGCTCAGCGCCGTAAAGCGCGAGCGTTTCCTTCGATTCCTTGGCGATGTTCATCAGATCCGGAGCGCTCGACTGCATGCGAAACGCCATCTCGAAGGAGTTGATGCGCGTAGCAATTTCAGGATCGCCGGTGACCTCTTCCCGCATCTTATTCAGCTTGATGATTTCGTCGGTCGTGTCGCGCTGCTCCGCCGCGTTCACGCCTTTGGGGTTGGAAAGGTAAAGAACAGGGTCGCCGCTACTGCGGAACTCCACACCCTGGTAAACAGTGGGAAGGAATCCGCTTCCCCAACACGAATTCCCGCCGCTCGGCCCTTTTTTCCCCGAGCTCATCACCACGAAGGCGGGCAAATCCTTGGCTTCCGAACCCAGTCCGTAAAGCGCCCATGCCCCCATGCTGGGGCGCCCAAACTGCATGGTCCCGGTGTTCATCAAAAGCTGCCCCGGGGCGTGGTTGAAAGCATCCGTTTGCATGGACTTCACGACCGTGATGTCATCCACCACCTTCGATAAGTGCGGCAGCAACTCGGAAAGCTCGATGCCGGATTGTCCATACTTGGCAAACTTGAATTTGGGACCCATGAGCTTCGAGTTGGGATTGATAAAGGCGGTGTGGTAACCCTTGAGGAGCTCCGGCGGGGGCAAAGTGGCGTTGAATTTCACCAGCTGCGGTTTGTAATCGAATAACTCCAGGTGGCTGGGCGCGCCCGCCATGAAGAGAAAGATGACGCGCTTGGCCTTGGGGGCGAATTGCGGCTGCTTAGGAGCGAGCGGATCGGGGGTAGTGGTATCGCCGTATCCTCGCTCCGCAAGCAGTTGAGCAAAGGCGATCGATCCCAAGCCTACGCTGCATTGGCGAAGAAACCAGCGCCGCGACACTTCCGTGGGGCTGAGATTTCGATAAAGATGATCCGAGCAGCTCATGATACTTACTCCTTGGTAATGGTTTCATCGAGGTTCAATAAGACCCGGGAAACCGCCGTCCATCCTGCCACCTGCGCAGGGGTCATATTTTTCGGCAGGAACGGCGCCAAGGCGTCGTTTCCTCCCAGCAGATCCCAGGGATTGAGTTCGCCGTCCTGATAGCGCCGGGTTTCCTTTTGCAGAAAGCCTAGCAAGTCGTCTTTCTCGCTTTGATTTGGAGCGCGGGCGACGCATCGACGGAAGGCGTAAACCAGCCGCTGGTCATCCGTTCTGCCGCCATCAGTCAATGCATGCGCCGCCAATGCGCGCGCCGCTTCCAGAGACACCGGCTCATTGAGCGTGGTCAGGGCCTGCAAAGGCGTATTGGAACGCGTGCGCCGCACGCAGGACATGTCTCCGTTGGGAGAGTCAAAGGTCTGCAGCATGGGGTAGGGAACTGAGCGGTAGCGAAAGGTATAAAGAGCCCGGCGATAGATCTCAGACCCATTCGATTCGACCCAGGGCTTCGGGCTATAACTCACCGGAGGAAGAAAGAGGAAATCGGGCGCTGGGGGAAAGACGCTCGGTCCGCCAACGGCGGAATTCAGCAGCCCGCTTGCGCTCAAAGCGATATCGCGTACCACCTCCGCGTCGACCCGAAAACGCGGACCGCGGGCCAGCAACCGGTTGTAGGGATCACGCTCCTGCAATGCGGGCGTTACTTTGGAGGACTGCCGATACGTCGCCGAGGTGACAATCAGCCGGTGGAGCTTCTTCAAACTCCAACCCTGATCCATGAATTCGACCGCCAGCCAATCCAGTAATTGCTGATTGGAAGGTGGCTCGCACTGGGTTCCGAAATTCTCGCTGGTGGCGACGATCCCAATTCCAAAGTAGGCCTGCCACACTCGATTGACGATGGAGCGCGCCGTTGTCGGGGAATCCCGCGCTGCCAGCCAGCGGGCAAACGTGAGCCGCGTAGGCTGGCCGTTTTTCCAGGAATCATCATGCGGCATCGGATGCAGAAACGACGGGACGCCGGGCTGCACCAGGGCGGCTGGCTGCAGGAAATCGCCCCGTGTCAGAATGTGCGTTTCCCGCGCAACGGCTCGGGTTCCCAGCACCAGTTGGGCCGACCCTTCGGGGTACTTCTGCCAGACTTGCGCAATCTCGTCGTTTTCCACCTTCCACTCCGGAACGGTGGTGCGCCAATAGCCAAACACAGTCTGCACTTGCAAGGGAGTGCGCTCGGCGGCGGGAATGGAAAGTATGTCCCGCACGTCCTTGGGCAAAGGATCCACTGTGGGGGCGGGGGCGTCGGTAATCGACAAGCGGAATTTGCCGAGATTGTTGCTCTGGTTGTCGCCGGAGTTCCACCCGCCGTGGTTCTGCACCAGGGAGATGGTCAGAATCGTGCCCGCGGGATAGGAAACGGGCGTCGCCAGGGTAAAGACTGCTTTGCGGGGCTGATTGCGCAACCCTGGCCCGGCATCAATTCCCCACGCGGTTTCGTTCTTGCCGTCAATCGCGAATTCCGCCGGACCGGTCACCCGAGCCTTACCGCTTTTGTCGTCAAAGATGGGCGCGAGCGGCGTTACCGGCTGTTCGAAATCGGCCTCGGCTTTGGCGAACTTCAACTTGGTGACCTTCGCCGGGTCGTCTGCAGGAGCGGCCTCCACGGCAAATTCCGTCAAGGCCCCCATTCCCTGGAGGGAGCGGCCCGGACCGCCCAAGGGCAGGCTCGGATCGGTCAGCAGTTCCAGGCGAAACGCCGTGATGTTTTTGAGGTCGGTCTTTACTTTCAGTTTCACGGTGCTCTGCGTGGGTGCGTACCCTTCGCAGCGAAAGGAGCCATCCTGCTGCAGAATGTATTTCTCCCCGCCGGTCGAGATGTCGTCCGACCGTCGGCCGGATGACTGCCCACTCCGCCTGCCCCGGTTTCACCTTGTCTTCCCACTGGGCCATCTCTGCCTGCCAGGTGGGATGCTGGTGCTGGAGCCGTGCTTCGAGTTCCCGGGTCTTGCGGAAAACCTCCTGCTGCTCGATCTGCTCTTGCGGCGTATAGACGGCGATATTGGAATCATTCGCGTTATTGATGAACGCGAACATGCGGTAATAGTCTGCTTGCTTCAGCGGATCGTATTTGTGATTGTGGCATTGGGCGCATTGGATGGTGATGCCCAGAATGCCTTTGCCGATGGCGTCCATGCGGTCGTACATGGCCTCCATGCGGAACTGCTCGGGATCGATTCCACCCTCTTCGTTAATCATGGAATTGCGCAGGAAGCCGGTGGCTACAATGTCGTCCTGGGTGGCGTGGGGCAGCAGGTCACCGGCGATTTGATCGATCACGAACTGGTTGTACGGCAGGTCGCGGTTGAGGGTAGTTGATCACCCAGTCGCGATAGAACCATACGCGCCGCTGCTTGTCCTTCTCATAGCCGTCGGAGTCCGCATAGCGCGCAGCGTCCAGCCAGATGCGGCCCCAGCGCTCTCCATAATGGGGTGAGTTTAATAGGCGCTCGACTTGTTTCTCATAGGCTTTGGGGCTCTTGTCGGCGAGAAAAGCATCGACCTCGGCTGCCGTGGGTGGTAACCCAATGAGGTCCAGGCTCAACCGCCGCAGTAGCGTCACGCGATCGGCGGGCGCCGAGGGCGACAACCCTTCTTTCTCCAACCGCGCCAGGATGAATGAATCGATGGGATTCCTGACCCATCCTTGATGTACTACTTGAGGTACCGGAGGGCGCACGGGCGCGATAAAACCCCAGTGAGTCTTAGCCGTTTGCGTGGTTGGGGCGGCTGTCTCCGGGATCTCCGCGCCCTGGTCAATCCACGCGCGGATCAGTTTGACCTGCTCGGGCGGCAGGGGGTCAGCGCCGAAAGGCATCCGGGCGAGACCGCCCGTTCCGGCCACGCGTTCGTAGAGGGTACTGTTGTCCGCGCTCCCCGGCGTTACAATCTTTCCCGAGTTTCCACCCGCCAATAACGCCTGACGGCTGTCCAGACGTAAGCCGCTCATCTGGGACGAAGCGCCGTGGCAGACGTAGCAGTTCTTTTGCAGAATCGGCTGAATGTCCCGCTGATAATCAACTTTAGGAGCGGTGGCCGCATTCTGGGTCTGCGCAATGCGCGGGCAAATTTCCAATGCTAGAACAGATACGAGAGCGACTGAGGGAAAGAGCTTCAGACGACTTCTAACCGGGATATCCATGCTTTCCCCTCGGCTATAGGCCAATATACCCCCAGCTGCCTACGCCGCATACGTTTTGAAGGATACTCCGGTGGCCACCCCCCGAGTGCCCTGTCCTTGACAGCTTAGGGGAATCGTCGTTATTCTCCTAACCAAGTTAGGAGGAGATATGCGTTGGTTGAGCTCGGCGTGGAACATGATCCTTGGCATCTTTCGCCGTTGAAAATTGTCAATTCGCAGCTGATATCTGCCGCGAACCCGGACGGTTGGCTGGTTATTGTCGGCGTAGTCGATAACACGCGTAACGATGGCCTGGATCGGCCGGTCCTGCCGGCAGTCTATGTTCCCGCTTCCTTCCTGGTTGCGCCCCAGGCTAATTTGCTGATGCGCGCCCAAGGCGACCCCCAAGCCGCCATGCGTGCCGTTGGAATCGCCCTTCACCGGGTAAATCCGGAGCTCTTCATCCTCGACCAGCATGAGCTCAGCTGGCTTCTGGACACGTATGCGTGGGGACGGGAAAGGTTTCTAGCTTCTCTCTTTGGCTTGTTTGCCGTGCTCGCACTGGCCCTCTCCGCGGCCGGAATTTACAGCGTAGTCTCCCACACTGTCTCGCAGAAGACCCGGGAATTCGGAGTGCGGATGGCGCTCGGCGCCCGCCGGGCCGGCGTGGTTCGCATGGTGTTGCAATCGTCTCTTTTGACCGTCGCTGCGGGCGTGGGGATTGGGTTAGGGTTGAGCCTGATTCTGGCCAAGGTGCTGGCGACCTCCAGCCATGCCACGGTTCGTGATCCGGCGATGTTGCTTGTCGCCTCGGGAGTGCTCCTCGTGGTGACGGCGCTGGCGTGTCTTTACCCGGCATGGCGGGCGGCTTCGATCGACCCGATGACTGCGATCCGCACCGAATAGTCGCCGGCCCGTGTGCAATGACGCAATGACGGCCTTTTCGGGGAAATTTACCCTGGTGAACGTTGTGCGCATACCAGCAACACAGGATGCCGCCGTGTTACGAACGTACGCCGAGCATGGGTGATCGAGGGCGCTTTATGATTGCGGACGTCGGGCGTGTGAACGGAAAAGTAGGACGAGAAAAGCGAGCACGCCATGCCAACGCATTTCGTTAGTGTCAATTCCGGCTGGCATGTTTTCTGCTAGCCCGGAGGAGTTCGCCGGGCAAGTTACCGATAATCCCGTCTTCCGTTCTTGGTTCGGTAGCCTCGCGTTGGCTCATTGTCGGATATGGTTTTGGGATGTTCTGTGTGTTAGCAACCGAAAGGGTCAAAACAGGCAGTATCGGCTCTCGGCTCACGTTTAAGGTCGATGTCGGTGCGGTTGGGATCGGCCAGCGATATTTAGCTGTAGATGGCAAGCGGTTCTACAACCTGGAATCAATTGCCAAACTTGTGCAACTCTCTTCGAGCGATTACCGGATGCAAACAAGTCCCCGGAGATTGGCGAAACCGCTGAAGCCCTTCGGCACGACCTACAATCGCTCGATGACGACGTCGTTGCCAAAGTAGGTCTTGGAATGCCTTTGGACGAATACATTCTGGTTTTGGCAGAAACAACCCTGCTACTGGTGCGTCTGCGGCATCCGGCTCGATGCCCAGTTTGTTGACGGCATGCATGACCCGTTTTCCAAGCATTTGGTTTAGAGCGTTTGACGGCCCAGAATTGCACGCTCCAATCTGTCCAGTTTGTCCCCAGGTTTCCCCGAACAGCTTGGTCAATCGACATTGTTTCTATGGCACAGAGCTACGTTCCAGATCGCTCGTAGGCTGTGTGAAGTGGCAGCAAGAGGCGGACGATCGTGCCGTGCTTTTCCGATTCGCTATCGCTCTCGATGCTGATCCGCCCGCCGTGCCCCTCGACGAATTGCTTTGCGACGAATAATCCAATTCCAGTGCCGACCGTATCCCGTGTCGTAAAGAAGGCATCAAAAACCTTCGGCAAATCGTTCGGTCCAATTCCCACTCCATTGTCTCCAACTGCCAGAACAACGCCATTTCCCGCACTTGAATCATCACAAACGGAAATGGAAAGAGTTCCGCCGTTAGGCATGGCGTAGATAGAGTTCGCGATCAGGTTAGAGATCACTTGCATAATCTCGCCCCGGCGAAGGACGATCTTTGTCGAAGGGCCGATTGATTTCCTGATGGTGATGCCGGCAGCAGTACAGCGCGGTTCGTAAATGGTGAGCGCATGTTCTGCGATATCACTGACGGACGCCAGGCTAGCCGCGGTGTGCTCGCGATAGTACCCCAGCGTTTGCTTGGCGATATGGGACACGCGTCCGAGCTCATCTTCCGCCGTCGCTAGAAAGCCGCGCCCTTCGTCATCTGTGATCTTTTCCCGCAGCAGATAGAGCAGATTCATCACCGCTGCAAGCGGATTATTGACCTCATGCGCAATCGTCGCAGCCATGCGCCCCGTAGCTGCGATCTTCTCCGCTTGTAGGAGGGATTGTTCGATTCGCTTGCGGCTCGAGATATCACGAAGGATCTTGGACGCTCCGATCACTCGGCCCTGTTCATCCTTGATTGGCGAGACGGTAAGCGAGACTTCGATAAGCCTTCCATTCTTCGCGCGCCGGACCGTCTCGAAGTGCTCGATTCGTCGCCCAGCACGAATGTTCTCCAGGATTGTCTTTTCGTCAGAATGAAGGTGCTCCGGAATAAGCTTGAGAATTGAAGCGCCGATCATCTCTTCCGGGGAGTAGCCGAAGACCCGTGTTGCCGCATGGTTCCAGCTCGTGATAGTGCCGTTCAAATCTTTGCTCAAGATCACGTCCTCCGAGGATTCGATGATCGCTGCGAGTTCACCAAGACGTTTCGCACTCTCTCGCGTCCCTTCTTCGCTTCGCCGAAGTTCTTGGGTAGCGGTTACCTCGCGTGTGACATCCTGGCAAACTACAAAGACACCGAGTGCGTCCCCGCCTGCCCCGAAGATCGGACTATAGCTGTAGGTCCACCTGATATCCTGCAATCTTCCATCTCGGACGATCGGAACGATTGTGTCTTCGTGAAATACCGTCTCTCCATCATCCATGACCCTTTGGAGGTTCGGGCCGACGATCTCCCAGGCATCCCACCAGCACTCCTGGGCTGCCTGACCCAAGCCTGAGGGATGTCGTTCTGCGAGAAGAGGGATGAAAGCATCGTTATAGAGCTGTACCAACCCCTTACCCCAAAAAACTAGCGAGGGAAACGCGCACGAAAGCATTAGATTTGCGGACAAGAGGAGGGCTTCGGACCAGTCTTCGATCCGTCCGAGCGGGGTCAAACTCCAGTCGTGAGTCCGGATTACCTCGGCCATACGGCTCTTGGCGTGGATCAGAGCTTCCGGATTGCATTCAGTTTTGGTCTGACACGAGGTTTTTCTTGGCATTGAACTAAATAGATGATTTGAATTGGCCGCGTTCCCCAATAGTATGTCCCCAGTGTAAGCAGAAGCAGGACAGGAGGACCCTAAGAAGCCGCGTTGGAGTAATGCACAGCAGGTGCGTCTTCCTAAGGGTCAGTTCCGTCCCGTCCTGTCTTCCCCCGTTTTTCCCTGCTTTTCCTGCATCGTGTACGAATCTCCGGAACTGGCGTGTCCACCTGCTTTGCCAATTCCTTTACGGAGCCCTTATGAGCTCATTTCCCGGAACGGGCGGTCTGAGTCAAATGCTCTCTGCTTGAAGCGAGAGCCGAAAACTGGTCTATCTTTACAGTGCCGTCTGGAAAGATCGCTCGGATCTCCAATTCGCCACCCATCGCCTGCACAAACGATCGAAGCGTACTCACGTACATATCTGTACGCTTTTCCATCTTGGAAACCGACGCTTGCGTGATCTGCAGAAGTGAAGCTAAATGTGTCTGCGTGATATTCCGCGCCGACCTCAACTCTTCCAACGGCATCTCTGCCATCATCTGTTTGGCCGCCAACCGATTCGCCTCCCTGTGTTCAGGCGACATCGTTGCCCGCAGGGTCTCCCATTTCTTAGCCATAATCCCTCGCGTAAGGTGCGGTTCCGAACAGCCACTATTTACCGATCTTCGTCGGCTAGTTCTCGCATTGAGACCTTCAAACCATTCGCCAAACTCATCCGTGTATTCCGCTGCCCACATCTGACCGTCCGAATGGCACAAGTGTCCTCAGCAACAACTGGAATATGCGTACCGATCATAATGTCGGACAGTTACTATAGTTATCGTCAGCAACAGCCTCCTGTTACCGCTGGCCTCAAAGGATGCTGTCGTGGTGGGTCTCCAGGCAGAGGTAGCTGGTTCCGAATCGTTCATGCTTGCAGGTTCTGCTACGCCGGCCTTAATATTCTATCGCCCCCAAAACATCTACCCACGGCTTTGAAACGAGCTTTTGAAAGGATCCTTCTGTATGACACGTTTGATTCAACTTGCAGTTTGCCTGGTTGCACTTTTATCGACAGGATGGGCATTGGCTCAGGCCCCCGATGCCCAAACCGATGAAAACGCCGCCGAGACGACCTCCGCACCCGTTGCGCATGTCTACGTAGGGAACGGGACTCAGATTTTGGCTTATTCCGCAGCTGCGAGCGGGAAGCTGACGGCAGTACCAGGCTCCCCGTTCAAATACAACACTTCGTTGATGGGAGCGAACGGGCATTTTCTTTTTGGCTTTGAGCCGAGCAGTGTGATTATCGACTCGCTCTCGATGGCTGCCAACGGCGCGCTGAAAAAGACGGCAACCACCAATACTGAGAATTATTGGCCCTTGGGTAGCGATTGCCCGTTAACCTACTGGAATGGACAGGGATTGAGAATCGACCATTCCGGAGGGGAGTTGTATAACGCGGCGATCCCGGAGGACCTGTTCTGCTACTCGAATTTCCAGTCATTCAAAATCAATGATTCCAATGGAAAGCTGACCTATTTAGGCGAGAGCGACAAGATTTTCTACGGCGGTCCTCAACTAAGTATTCTTGGAAACAATGAATTCGCATACTCGCCGAACTGCGCCGCTGCATTCGGTAATAGTCCGTCCCCAAGTGTCACCGTGTTCCAGCGTTTAAGCAGTGGGGAGTTGGCTACTGTAAATTCCGGAGTCGCTATACCGGCAGCACCGATGGATACTTCCTATGCAGGCGGGCCGGTCCCGGGATATTACTGTCCCGTGACGATGACCACGGACCCGACAAATCACGCGGCCATGACGCTCCATGCGTTCGACAACGTCGACGGCGGCGACGGCGAGGGTGATTTCTATGGACCTGTGGTCATTGCAACCTTTACGGCAGATTCAAAAGGAAATCTAAAAACAACCAGCACGTATAAAAACATGGCCGTATCAGAACCGGGCGGCGGTCCGATGAGAATGTCTCCGTCAGGCAAGCTCCTCGCTATTGGCGGAAGCGGCCTGGAGATTTTTCACTTCAATGGCGGCAGTCCGGCCACGAAATATAAGATGCTGCTGCCTGGTGAAAACATCAGCTCGATTCTCTGGGACAATGACAATCACATGTATGTACTTGGAAGTGACGCAGAGGGTCCAAAACTGTGGATCTATACGGTCACCCCGACGAGCGTCACGGAAGCGCCCGGCTCACCCTACTCGATCGCCAATGCCGGGAGCATGTATGTTCAACCTCTCTAACGATCCTTTTCCCTAGCAGGTAATGGCGGGTGGCCGAGGTCTCAGATGGCGCGCAGAGAGGGTGCGCTAATGCTTAAGTCCCCAGCAGAGCAGGGAGGCGCCGTGAGCGCCATAAGTCACGGCCGGAGCTTTTTAGTCACACCGAGCCGGGCGACGGTGGTCAGGACGGCGGTAGACGCGCTTAAGCCGTGGCCCGAGTTTCCCTTCGCTGAGCGTGGCGCAGCCCCGGCTACCGGAGGTTCTGGTACACCAACTGCTCGAAGTCGCGCAGCGTCCGGAGGGCACCGTCGTCGTAGAACGGCAGCAACTGCATCATCATGGCGCCGCCGATGTGCTGCACGGGATCGATCCAGAACTCGGTGTTGTAAACACCAGCCCAGCTCAAGCTGCCCGCGCTGCGAAACCGTGCATACTCCGGGTTGCTGGACGCGATCTGAAAACCGAGGCCGAATTTATCGTGGCCGGCGCCGAGCGGAAACGGTTTGGCAAGCGACGGGTCCGCGGAGGGTTGCAACTCCACGAAGATAGGCCCGATGTTGTTCTCGCCCATCATCGTTACCGAGCTCTCGCTGAGGATTTTCACGGGCCCCAGATGTCCTCCGTTGAGCAGCATTTGCATGAACTTGCCGTAATCCTGAGCGGTCGAGTAGAGACCGCCATCGCCTCGGTACGGGGCCGTCGGCGTTGCCGGGATGGGTCTCCGAGGCTGTTCTTGCAACAGACCGTTTGTCCGGCTGTACTTCGTGGCCACGCGCGACTGTTTGGCGAGTGGAACGGCGTAAGACGTATCCACCATGCCCAACGGTTCGAAGATGTGCTGCTGGAAGTAAACTTCAAGCGGCTCGCCGGAGATTTTTTCGACGATCATGCCTAGCAGCACGGGGCTAGGGCCGTAGTTCCATCTGTCGCCAGGATCGTTCAGGAGCGGCAGCTCCCATTCGTGCTTTTTGGTCGCCTCCGTAAGCCGATTCTCGATGGGGTTGGAAAACCCGTAGCCGATGCCGGAGGTATGCGTCAGCAAATGGCGGATCGTCATCGGCCGTTTCGCCGGCCGCGTTTCATAGGCTGCATCTTTCTCGTTGAACTTCGTTATCACCTGCAGGTTGTCGAAGCCTGCCAGGTATTTCGACACCGGATCGTCGAGCTGGAGCTTGCCCTCCTCGAAGAGCATCATAATCGCCACCGAAGTCACCGGCTTAGTCATGGACGCAATCGAAAAAATGGCATTCACGGGCATCGCGATATCGCGCGTAACGTCGAGCTTGCCGGCTGCGCCCTGGTAGAGCAAGCCGCCGCGACTGACGACGAGGGCGACGACGCCCGGTGAGTCACCGCGACTCACCGCGCTGCTCAACTGGCGCGATAGCGCGGCGGTGGTTGCATCTGAAAATCTCTCTATCCGCGTCTGCTCGGGCGAGCGAGTGGGCAATGCGTTCGTTTGCGCGAGCCCCGCAGAGACCAGCCATCCAGTGAGAGCCACAAACGCAGTGAAGGTAGCGCTGATCTTGTGCCGCGTTATCATCTAAGACCCTATCTATTCCCCGCGATCCTTCCCCGTGATTCGGGCGACAAACAGCCGCACAAACCGATCACCGTCCGAGGCTACGCAAACCCGTGCATTCGGCTGGAGAGGAACAAGGCCATCGATCTCGTAGTGATCTCCATGCAGCACGTTGTTCTCGTCGTATCCCATGCGATTGGCGACGGTTTCGCCGCGGGTGAACTCACCTCTGGTTTCCACATCCACATGCATGCTCTTGAGCGTGACCAGCGTCGGGTCAATCACCGTGCCCACAGCCAGCGGGTCATACATAGCCGCCCCCTGGTGCCCGCTTTTCTCCGAACGGGTCAGGTAGAAGTCGGCAAGCTTGGCGATGAAGTCGCTCTCCGGCGCGTGGTTCGCCTGCAGTTGGGTCAGATATTTGCGCGTCATCAAGGTACGTTCCCCGACGTCGGAGCCGATCATGGTGACGGTCCAGCCGGCATTGAAAACGATTTGTGCCGCCTCCGGATCGTTGTTGATGTTCGCTTCTGCCGCTCCGTTCACATTGCCGCCGGTGATGGAGCCTCCCATGATCACGATGTCTTTGACCAGTGATGCGATCCCAGGATCCTTGGAAACGGCCAGCGCTATATTGGTCAGCGGGCCGACGGGAATGAGCGTGATCTCATGCGGATACTTGTGGACCATCTCGATGATCAAGTCGGGCCCGAATCGTGGGTCGGCCTTGCAGGTCGGGGCGGGCAGTTCGACTCCGGCAAGACCATTCTTGCCGTGCCAAAACTGAGCCGTGATCAGTTTCTGATTCAACGGGTGCTGGGCTCCGCCCGCCACCAGCACATCACATCGCCCTGCCAGCGACACCAGCTTCAGGGCGTTTTCCAGACCCTGTGCGGCCTCAACGTTACCCGGCACCACGGTCAGCGCTTCGACCTTGAGCTCGGGCGAGTTCAAGGCCAGCAGGATGGCCATGGCGTCGTCCACGCCCGGATCCGTGTCTATGATTACGCGCCGCGGAGCCGTCTGCGCGAAGCCGTTGGTCAGAATGACGAAAACGATAGACATCAGGATGGACGTGATGCGCAGTCGCTTCACTGAGGGAGTTCCTTTCTTGGAAGAGGGGTCTTCTGAGTTTCCGACCAGATGGCAGTGTAACCTGCGCGCCGATTACTGCGAAACAACGTCAGGAGCATATTTTGTCGTACCATGGTGCGCATGAAAGAGGCACTCTCAGAGAATCGCACTCTAGCCCACAAGGCATCGAGAGACGCTGTCGAAGCTTATATTGCCGCTGTCTCCGAGCCTGCTCAAAGCACTCTTCGTCAGCTTCGCGAGATCATCCGCTCTGCCGTCCCCAAGGAGGCCGTCGAGGTCATTTCCTACGGGATTCCCGCTTTTGCGTTGCCTAAGCCTTTTTTTGGCTATGCCGCGTTTAGACGGCATATCGGCGTACTTCCGTTCAGCGGATCATTCTTCAACAGCTTCGATGAAGAACTAAAACCCTACACTCGCACCAAGAGCAGCCTGCATCTGCCCTACGACAAACCGCTGCCCACTCAGCTCATCCGCAAACTAGTCCGCGCTCGCGTAGCCGCCATAGCTCAGGGTACCCAGGACCGCGTCCCATAAGCGCTAACCTGCTTGGGGTGTTTTTCGTCAAAACTCACCACAAAAACGTCATCCTGAGCGGAGCGCCTCACAGATTTATCGCGTGACACAGTGCTTGGCGCGCGGAGTCGAAGGACCCCGACGGGGCTTATCTTGCCCATGCCGTTCGGGGCTTTTCAACACCGAAGCCCGAGAACAGGATCTGCTGCGGGAGGCACTTGATGGTCACGGGTACGTCTTCTCACGCACTGTGCTCCTCTTCCATCCCCAGGTCTGTGCCAGGAGCTGGCTTCGGTGGCTGAAAAGCTCCGAACGGCATGGGTAAGATAAGCCCCCTCGAGGTCCTTCGACTCCGCGCGCCAAGCACTGTGTCACGCGATAAATCTGTGAGGCGCTCCGCTCAGGATGACGATTTTGTGGTGAGTTGGCGTGCAAAACCAACGTCTTCTCGGATTTCTATTGTCGCCAACAAGTTAGCGCGAAAGCACAGTTACTGGGTGCTGGTGCTCACCGCTGCGAAGGTAGCGGCTCCGGCACGGGCCATGGAGAGAATTCTGCCGGGAAAAATGCCCAGGATGAAGGTAGCGGAAACAGTGAGTAGCAGGGCAATCGTGAGGGAACTCTTCAGCCTCGGCACCAACTGCACGGGCGCATCGTCCACAGGCTTGCCGTATACCGACATAAGCAGGCGCAGATAGTAGTAGACTGCGATTCCGCTGTTCACCAGGCCGATGATGGCCAGCCATACTTCTCCGGAATGCAGCGCCGCGGTAAATACATAGAACTTGCCGAAGAAGCCTCCGGTGAAGGGAATGCCTATCAGGGACAAAAGGAAGAAGGCCAAAGCGCCGCCCAACAAAGGAGAACGGTAGGCCAGCCCACGGTAGTCAGCAACGGAGTGCAGCTTGTCGTCAAAGCCCCCGGCATGGCTGACGATGGCAAAGGCGCCAACGTTCATCGCCGCGTAGGCCGCAGTGTAGAACATGGCAGCAGCAATCCCTTCGCCGGAAAGCGCGGTGAACGCCACCAGGGTGTAGCCGGCATGGGCAATGGAAGAGTAGGCCAAGAGGCGCTTCACATTGTGCTGGCGCAGAGCGCCCAGGTTGCCCACCGTCATGGAAAGGGCAGACATGATCCAGATTAGCAACAGCCAATGAGCGTGCAAGAGGGGATATGCCGCGTAGAGAATGCGCAACAGCACGGCAAAGGCGGCGACCTTGGGCCCAGTGGACATCAAGGCCACAACTGGGGAAGGAGCACCCTCATACACATCGGGGGTCCAGACTTGAAAGGGCGCGGCCGATACCTTGAAGCCAAGGCCGATTAGAACCATGGCCACGGCGAGCGTGGCAAAACCAGGCGTCGCGCTCTGGGGCAGAGCGGCGGCGACCTCACCGATATTCGTGCTTCCCGTTGCTCCAAAGGTCAGGGCAATGCCGTAGAGAAAGAAGGCAGTCGCGAACGAGCCCAGCAGAAAGTACTTGAGGCCAGCTTCGGGGCTCTTGCCGGTGCGCTTGCGAACGGCCGCGAGGATGTAAGTCGCGATGGAAGAGATTTCCAGGCTGATGAAAACCAACAACAACTCAACCGCGCTGGACATGAGGCACATGCCCACGGCGCCGAAGAGAACCAGCGCGTAATACTCGGCCGGCCTTTCCTTCGTTCCATCGAAGACGTCAAAGGCGATTAGGAGCGCGACCAGGGCAATGCCGCAGATCAACACATGGAAAAAGACGCTGAAGGCATCCGTCTGCACCGTGCCGTAAAACGCTGTTCCGGGCGGCAACGACCCCTGCCACACACTGGCTGCCAAGGCGGCGGCCACACCCACCAGCGCCAACACGCCGATGGGCTTGCGGGTCATACCCGGGGGCATGATGGGCTCCAGCAACATGGCGAGAACGCCGGTGATGGTGAGCAGCAATTCGGGCAGTATGCGATAGACCGGCATCACCGCTTCTCCGCCATGGTGGTTGCCGGCGATCCCGGATTTCCTGTTCGCGTCGCCAGAGAGTACAGCGTGTGCGGTTTTCCGTTAAGAAAACCGTATGGAGCTCGCGGCGTCACTGGTCTCGACAGGAAATCCGGCGACGCCAAGCCAGTTACCGCGCCGTCGATGGCGCGGATCCAGTAGGGGGAAAAGACCCCCATCACCAACATGAGAACCGCCATAGGCCAAACCGCGAGGTGCTCGCGCAGGCCCATATCCGCAACGGTTAAATCTGTAACCATAGCGGATTCGCTACCGTAAAAGACGCGCTGAATCAGCCACAGCATGTATGAAGCGCTGAGGATGACCCCTACGTTGGCCACGGAGACCCAGGCAACATGCCCGGGGAAACTGCCGCTCATGATAAGAAACTCGCCCACAAACCCGTTCATCAGGGGCAGGCCGACCAGCGCGAGCGAGGTGATGACGAACAAGGTCGCCAGACTGGGCAGGCGCTTGGCCAAACCGCCGTAGGCGGCGATTTCGTAGGTCCCGTAACGTTCGTAGAGGAAGCCGAGGAGCAGAAACATCGCGCCGCCGGAGATGCCCTCGTTAACAGTTTGGTAGACGGCCCCGTCCAAGCTGGAAACGGCAAAGCTGAAGATGCCGAGAATGCAGAAGCTGAGCGCGCTTACGGTAGAGAAGGCCACCAGGCGCTTCATATCTTTTTGCACAATGGCAATCAGCCCACCATAGAGAACGCCGATGACCGCCAGCGCGATCATCCACGGCGCCACCTGCCGGGCCTGGGCAGGGAAGAGACCGAGATTGAAGCGCAGGATGGAATAGAGGCCAAGCTTGCCCGCGGCCACCATGACGATGGCGGTGGGGGCTTCGCTGAAGACGTCTCCCAGCCATCCGTGCAGGGGAAACATTGGAACCTTGACGGCAAAGGCGACGAGAAATGCCAGCCCAGCCCAGAAGAGCGCCTGGGGCGGAAGGCCGCCCTGGGCCAGGATGGTTTGCAGCCGGACAAAGTCAAAGGTTCCCGTCTTGGCGTAAAGCCAAACAATCGCGACCAGCAGCAGCGCCGAGGGCAGAAAGGTGTAAATGAAAAACTTGATGGCAGCTTCGGTGCCGCGATCGCGGCCGAACATGGAGATCATGATCGCCATGGGCACCAGCGTCATTTCCCAGAAGGCGTAGTAGAGGAAGAGATCGAGCGCCACAAAGACACCGAACATCGCCGTCTGCTGCAGTAGGAAGAAGAGGTAAAACTCCTTGGTGCGGTGAGCGATGGTCTTCCATGAGGCCAGCACGCCGAGAGGCGCCAGAAAGCCGGTCAGCACCACCAGCCAGAGGGAGATGCCATCCACACCCAGGTGATAGCGAATGGCAGGGTTGGCGATCCAGGGGACGTCCACTTCAAATTGGAAGCCTGGGTGGCCATAGAGGTAATTCGCCGGCAGATGGAGTGTGAGCCCAAAGGTGACCAGCGTGACCACCAGCGTGAACCACTGGATGATGTGGCCGCGGCGGGGAAGCAAAGCCACGACCACGGCTCCTGCAGCCGGCACGAAGGTGGTAAGCGTCAATATCGAATCGTTCAGCACAGATATTCGCTTTCTCGTTAGGGGTGCATGGTAAAGCCGAAATAAGTGATCAGGAGCAGGGCCGCTGCGCCGACCGCCAGCCACCCCGCGTAGGAACGGATGTTGCCCGACTGGATCCGCTGGACCAGAAAACCCAGCCCTCGGGCGCTACCCGAGGCTACAAAACCACCGCCGTTAATCACCCCGCTGTCCACCGCTCCCCACAACAAATAACGAGTGATGAAAAGCAAGGGCGCAACGATGACAGCGCTGTAAATCTGGTCAATCCAATACTTGTGTTCGAGCAGCCGGTAGGATGCGCCGGCGCGCTCGGCGATCCGGTCAGCCAGCCCGGGCTTGCGGCAGTAGAGCAGATAGGCAAAGAACCAGCCGATCGCCGCCATCGCGACTGAGATCAGGCTGAAGATGCGCTCCTGGGTTTCGCTGCCCTCGGGGCGGACAGGAGCTTGCGGCGCAGACGCGGCGGCTGCCTGCACGACCCCCTGCTGGTTCATGATCATGCGCACTTGCTCATAGCTTGGGGTTGGGTTCCTGAGCACCGGATCGAGGAAGTGAGAGAACTGGTTGCCGCCGCCGAGCGCCTGGGGAATTCCGATCCAGCCGCCGCCGAGCGCCAGCACTGCCAGCAGAACGAGGGGCGCCCGCATGGACCATGGGCTCTCGTGGGGATGCGCATCGGCGGTCCGGCTCTGGCCGAAGAAGGTCAGATACCAGAGGCGGAACATATAGAAGGCGGTAAGCCCGGCGGTCAATACGCCGACAAACCACAAGATGGGACCGCCGGCCGGGGAGAGAAAGGCCTGGTAAAGAATCTCATCCTTGCTGAAGAAGCCGGAGAAGGGCGGGATTCCGGAGATGGCGAAGACCCCGCAGCTCATGGTCAGGAAAGTGATGGGCACGTGCTTGCGCAGGCCTCCCATGGCACGCATGTCCTGCTGCCCGCCCAAGCCGTGAATGACGGAGCCGGCCGCCAGGAAGAGGAGGCCTTTGAAGAAGGCGTGGGTGACCAGGTGGAAGATGGCCGCCGAGTAAGCGGCCACCCCGCAGGCCAGGAACATGTACCCGAGCTGGGAGATGGTGGAGTAGGCAAGCACCCGCTTGATATCCGTCTGCACCATGCCGACGGTAGCGGCGAACAAGGCGGTGGCTGCTCCGATAATGGCCACCACACCCAGCGCAAAGGGCGAGCGGTCGAAGAGCGCGTGGGAGCGCACCACCATGTAGACGCCGGCGGTGACCATGGTGGCCGCGTGGATCAAGGCGGAGACGGGGGTGGGGCCTTCCATTGCGTCCGGCAGCCAGACATACAGGGGAATCTGGGCCGACTTGCCAGTGGCGCCGAGCACCAGCAGCAGCGCGATGGCGGTGAGAAAGCCTCCCTGCATCTCAGGATGCTGGGCGATGGCGCCGAAGACCTTGCTGTAGCTGAGCGAGCCGAAGTGGGCAATCATCAGGAACATGGCGAGCAGAAAGCCGAAGTCGCCAATGCGGTTCAGGATGAATGCCTTTTTGCCCGCGTCCGCGGCGGATTGGCGGAGGTAGTAAAAGCCGACCAACAGATAGGAAGCGAGACCCACACCTTCCCAGCCCACGAACATCAGCAGAAAGTCTTCTGCCAGCACCAGGGTCAGCATGAAAAACATGAACAGGTTGAGGTAGGCAAAGAAGCGCCAGTAGCCCTCCTCGTGCGCCATATAACCGACGGAGTAGATATGGATCAGGAACCCGACGCCGGTGACGACCAGCAGCATGACCAAGGTCAAGGGGTCAAGCAGGAAGGCAAAATCGGCGCGGAAGGTCGAGGTTTGGATCCACGGTACGGCCAGGCGCTCAACATAAGGCAGGGTGAGGGTGCTGAAGCGGAAGGCAATGCTGGCGACCATGGCGAACGGGGCCGCGGTGAAGAGCAGGGCAATGCTCGAGACCACCGCGTTGGGCAGGCGGCGGCCGAGCAGCCCATTGAGCAGAAAGCCCAGGAATGGCAACAGCGGGATCAACCACAGATGGAGGGATGGATTTCCGTTCATAGTTTCATCAGGTTGACTTGATCCACGTTGAGGGTGCTCCTCGAGCGGAAGATGGCGATGATGATGGCCAGGCCCACCGCGGCCTCAGCGGCGGCAACGACCATCACGAAGAAGACAAAGATCTGGCCCTGCAAGCGGTGCCACTGGTAGGCAAAAGCGACGAAGGTCAGGTTCACGGCGTTCAACATCAACTCAATCGACATGAAGACGGTGATGATGTTGCGCTTGATCAGGAAGGCGCCGACGCCGATGGAAAAGAGGATCGCGCTGAGCACCAGGTAGTAGGCAATGGGAATGGCCATGTTCAATGCTCCTTGCTGGCCAGCGCAACCGCGCCGAGGATGGCAACGAGGATCAGAATCGAGGTGACCTCGAAGGGAAGCAGCAGATCGCGGAAGAGCACCTTGCTGAGGTCGCTGGTGGAGACCACGTAATCGCCCAGCCGGGCCTGGTGCAGGTGGCTGCGCGCAGAAAGGAAAATGAATGACAGCAGGCTGACCAGGATGGCTACGCCGGGGATTCCCACGATGTAGGCAGCACTGCTGCCGTGGGTGCGCTCTTCCTTGCCGGCGTTGAGCAACATGATGACGAAAGTGAACAGGACCATGATGGCGCCGGAATAGACGATGACCTGGGCGGCGGCGAGGAACTCCGCGCCCAACAACAGGTAAAGCACGGCCAGCGAACTCATCACCACGATCAGCGAGAGGGCGCTGTTGATGGGGTGGCGCTGGAAGAGCAGATTGAATGCGCCTGCCACGCAAAGGCCACCAAACACGATGAAGAGAACCA
Source organism: uncultured Acidobacteriaceae bacterium (assembly GCA_963834205.1). Lineage (GTDB taxonomy): Bacteria > Acidobacteriota > Terriglobia > Terriglobales > Acidobacteriaceae > PALSA-350. Next base: position 30,272 of record CAWIBI010000074.1, read on the forward strand.
GATACATGCTAGAGCTTTTCTCCTGTTGCTATATCAGGCCCGAAGGTGATTGTAGAACACTCGGTTTACAGGGTAGGCCGGGGATGCCTCGCCGCAGCGAGCTTTATCCCCGGCACAAACGCAATGAAATCGTCGTGGGCTTTAGCCCCTGAGGTACGCTTTTCCTATCACTTCATCTGCAAAAATAAGCTGAACAGCAGGTCCCTCCACTACGCTCCCCCGGATTTCCTGTTGAACTTCGTGACTTTGGCGAACTTCATGCGCCTTTCTCTGCGGAAAGGCGCATACGCGGCCCTTTCCAGTGATGCGTGGCAGGAAATCCGGGTTCGCTCCGGTCGGGATGACAATTTCGTTTGAGGAACGTTGATGAGTTCCCAATGCACCTTAGATGCTGGTTGAAGAACTGCGGATCCCTCGGCTTCGCTCGGGATGACAAAGGGTAGGGCGGCGCTTTCCTTTGCGTCGTTTGCTGCATAAGTTACAGCAGGTACCTCCACTACGCTACGCTCCGGTCGGGCGGCGCTTTCCTTTGCATCGCATGCTGCATCCGCGGGTCGCATCAGGCATGGTAAGCCAGCCATAGGCTGGTGGCGAGAATGTTGAGGATGGCGACAGGCATCAGGAATTTCCAGCCAAAACCCATCAGTTGGTCGTAACGAAAGCGGGGCAGCGTGCCGCGCACCCAAATATAGAGAAAGAGGAAAGAGAAAACCTTCAGGACAAACCACAAGACCGGCAGTATGGCCTGCACCACCACCCCACCGACGGGCGGGATCAGCGAACCGAAGGGGCTGGTCCACCCACCGAGGAAAAGCAGCGTCGCGACACAGCCGACGGTGATCATATTGGCGTACTCGGCCATGAAGAACATGGCAAACTTCATCGAACTGTACTCCGTGTGGTAGCCGGCCGTTAGCTCAGTTTCAGCCTCAGGCAGATCAAAGGGAGCACGGTTGGTCTCGGCGTATGCCGCCATCAGATAAATGAAGAAAGCGACGAACTGAAATCCCCCAAAGATATTCCAGGAGAGCAGGCCATGGGACGATTGGCTGTCTACGATGGTGCGCAGATTGAGCGACCCGGCCCGCAGCACTACACCAACCAGGGAAAGCCCGAGAGCTAGCTCGTAGCTGATCAGCTGGGCGCTGGAGCGCAACGCTCCCAGCAAGGAATATTTGTTGTTGGACGACCAGCCGGCCAGCGCTATTCCGTAAACGCCAACCGACGTCACCCCCAGGATCACCAGCAGGCCGATGTTCACATTGGCGATCTCAAACATGTCGACCCCGTGCCAGGTGATGCGCGCGCCAAAGGGCACCACGGAAATCGAGATCAACGCGCAGCCCAGCGCAATCATGGGCGCCAGAATGTAAAGCGGACGATCGACGTTGGTGGGAAGAAGGTCTTCCTTAAGGAAGAGCTTGAGCCCATCGGCCATGGGCTGCCACAGTCCGAAGGGTCCCACACGGCTGGGTCCCCAGCGGTTCTGAATGCGCCCAACCAGCTTGCGCTCGAGCAGCACAGTGTAGGCTACGGCCCCGAGAAAGACCGCCAGCACCACGGCGATCTTCAAGCAACTCAGCAAGAAAAAGATCAGGAAGCTCACAAGGTTTCCGTCCTTACCGCAGTAATGCTTTGTATCGCGGGTCCCGCGGGTAGCAACGGCTGTCTATCCCTCGGTATCCGCGTATCAGGGCACGACTTTAGTCGGGCCGTTGAGGTCCAACACGGATCTGGGCTTTTAGCCCCTGGGCTTTCCCTTTGCCCGGTAAGAGTAGGCAGGGGCTGAAGCCCAATTCTCTTTTACTCCTTTATGGCCCGACTAAAGTCGTGCCCTGATACAAAGCCAAAACAGAGCCTTCAACTCCAACTAGTCTGCTGCGGTTTCTGTGGGTTTGGTGGTGTGCGACTCCATCACCGTATGGAGCATCTTGCTGTATCGGCCCAAAGTGCCCGAGGTAAAGAGTGTATCTTCGGCCGGTAAAATCAGCGCGTGACGCTCCGGGCCCGCGCCGATCTGCACCAGCGAAGATTGCACATGGACGTCGTTGCCGGCCAACAGCTCCATGCGCGAAACCTGGTAGCCGGGGACCAGCCGCTGAATCTCATCCAAAATGGCGAAAGGATCAAAGGGACTCAGCTTGGGCTCCAGGTTCTGCGCCGCCAGCCACACGCTGTGTCGATCGGCTTCGCCGGACTGCGCACCCCGGGTCTGCCCCATGTCGGCATGAACCCCACGGCCGAAGGGAACCAGCTTCTTAGGGTCTGCCCCCATGCAATCGGCCAGCCGTACCATCAATTCGAAGTCACTGCGAACACCAGCCTTGTCGCCCGCCTTCTTCACCAGTTGCTGGTCGCCGTAGGTGTTGGTGACGGTTCCCGCTTTCTCGTAAAGGTTGCTGCTGGGCAATACCACGTCGGCCACCCGCGCCGTTTCGGTGAGGAACATGTCCTGCACGATGAGGAAGGTGTTTTTGAGCACCGCAGGGTCAATCCCGTAACGGGAGAGGGGGTTCGATCCCACGACATAGAGGGCGGCCAACTCACCGCGCTCCGCGGCGTCGAACATTTCTACCAGATCGAGGCCCGGAGCCTGGGGCAGGGAGTTCCGATATTCCTCGGCAAAGGCGCCAGGAGAAGCCACCGGAACATAGCCGGGCAGCAGGCCAGGCAGCAAGCCCATATCGGTGGCGCCGCGAGAATTGACGTAGTCGCCGAGGCAGGCAAACCTTGCGTGGGGCAGCCCCAGGCCAAAGTTCACCAGGGCGTCGATGTCGCGGCCGCGGTACTCGGAGCCGAAGATTATTAGCAGGCTGGGCTCGGCGCGCAGCGCCTCACGGAACTCCTTCGCCTCGTCGCCCAATTGCGTGCCGGGGAAGGCTGCGTCTTCGCCGCCCAGGAAGCGCACGACGTTGGCGTAGCCATCCTGAGGAATGATCAGGGTCTCATGCGCCTGCCGCTCCAGCTTGATGCCGGCGTGGTTCACGATGTAAATGCGGGCATTGTTGTGGCGCAAATTGGTGCGCAGGTTCCAGGCCAGCAGGGGATGCTGCTCGGTAGGATCGTTGCCCAGCAGCAGGATCGCCGGCGCCGTCATGCTCTCGCGCAGCGAAGCGGCACGGTCCTTCTGCCCGGAGATGGCGCGGGCAAAGGCGGTGTAGTCCGCCGTCCGGTGATGATCGATATTGTTGGTGCCCAGAACCGTCCGGGCGAATTTCTGCAGCAGGTAGTTTTCTTCGTTGGTGGTTCGATTGGAGCCGATGACGCCAATGGAGCTGCCGCCGCGGCTGCCGCGAATCTCGCGCAATTTTGCACCGGCGTGCTGCAGCGCCTGCTCCCAGCTCACTGGGGCCAGTTTGCCATCCGGCTGGCGCAGCAGCGGCTTGGTCAAGCGCTCGGCGTGGTTGGCAAAATCGAAGGCGTAGCGACCCTTGATGCAGAGAAAGTCGCCGTTGATGCCGCTCTTGTCGCGGTTGTCACCGCGCAGAATCTCCGAGCCATCATTCACGCTGCGCACGCCCAGGGTGGTCTTGCACCCATCGGCGCAGTGGGTGCAGACGGTGGAGACGTGGTTCATCTCCCAGGGGCGGGTCTTGTAACGATAGGTTCCAGAGGTCAGCGCTCCCACCGGGCAGGCGTCAATGCACATGCCGCACTCTTCACAGTCCAGGTGATCGCCTTTGTTGGGGGCAATGATGCTGGTGACCCCGCGGTTCTGCACACCCAACGCCCAGACGTCCATGCCTTCGCCGCACATGCGCACGCAACGATAGCAGAGAATGCAGCGCGGCCGGTCGAAGAACACCACTGGAGACCACTGCTGTTCTTCGCGGTGCTCCTTGGTCTCGGCGTAGAGCGACTCGGGTGGCCCGTACTTGAAGGTCATGTCCTGCAATTCGCACTCGCCGCCGGCATCGCATACCGGGCAGTCGAGGGGGTGGTTGCCAAGCAGCAGCTCGATGGTGGCTTTGCGCGCCTGGGTAATCTCGTCGCTGTCGGTAGTGACTACCATGCCCTCAGCGACCGGGGTGGTGCAGGCGGTCTGCAGCTTGGGCACCTTTTCCAGGCGCACCAGGCACATGCGGCAGGCGGCTTGCAGCGAGAGGCCGGGGTAGTAACAGAATTGGGGAACAGCAATGCTCGCCGAACGGCAAGCTTCAATGAGCAATGTGCCTGCGGGTGCGGTCAGTTTCTTGCCGTCGACGGTGAAAGTTACATCAGCCATAATTTCCTGTCTTGTTCTATGCGTTGGCCAGTACCGGTTGATGCGCGTAAGGACACGGTTTGCCGTCCAGGTGGTCTTCAAACTCCTTGCGGAACTTGTCTACGAAGGCAATGGTGGGCATGGCGGCTGCGTCACCCAGCGGGCAGAAGGTGCGGCCCAGCATGTTCTGCGCCAGGTAGCGGATGTTGTCGATATCTTTGGCGACCCCACCCCCGGCGTGAAGGCGGGTGAGGGTCTTCTTCAGCCAGTCGGTGCCTTCGCGGCAGGGAATACACCATCCACAGCTCTCGTGCTGATAGAACTTCATGGTGCGCAGGGCAAACTCCACCATGCAAATGGAGTCGTCCAGCACCACCACGCCACCCGAGCCAAGCATGCTGCCCGTCTTGCCTACCTGGTCGAAGTCCATGCCCACATCGATCTCCGAGGGCAGAAGGACCGGAGTCGAGGAGCCGCCGGGAACCACGGCTTTGAGCGACCTGCCGCCGGGGATGCCGCCACCCACCTCGTAGATCATCTTCTTGAGGTTGTAGCCCATGGGCAGCTCGTAGACGCCGGGCTTGGCCACATTGCCGCTGAGACAGAAGAGGCGCGTGCCGCCGTTGCGCTCCGTGCCTATTTTGGCGTACTCCGCGCCGCCGATGCGGAAGATGTGGGGCACGGTGGCCAGGGTCTCGGCGTTGTTGATGATGGTGGGGCCGCCATACAGGCCCACGACCGCGGGGAAGGGCGGCCGGATACGGGGAATGCCGCGCTTGCCTTCCAGCGATTCCATCAATGCCGACTCTTCACCCACCTCGTAGGCCCCGGCGCCGGTATGCGAGATCGCGTCGAAGTCCAGCTCGCTGCCGAAGATTTTCTTGCCCAGAAAGCCCTTGGCATAGGCCTCATCGATAGCCTTCTCCATGATCTTCAGCAGGTAGCGATACTCACCCCGCAGGTAGATGAAGCCCATTTTGGAGCCGATGGCCAAACCGGCGATGATCACGCCTTCGATGATGGAGTGAGGGTCGTGCTCAAAGATCAGGCGGTCTTTGCAGGTGCCCGGTTCGCTCTCGTCTCCGTTGACCAACACGTACTTGGGCTTTTGCGAATGCTTGGGAACGAACGACCACTTCATCCCCGTAGGGAAGCCGGCGCCCCCTCGGCCGCGCAGACCAGAGGCCTTCATCTCCGCGATGATTCCCTCCGGCCCCAGCGCAATGGCCTTGCGGGCAGCGGCATATCCGTCCATCTCGAGATATTTGTCGATGGAGGTTGCGCCCTTGCCGAAGCGGTACGAGATCACCTTCACTTCATCTGGATGGGAGACGAGATAAGCCATGCTTTGCTCCGAATGTGCGTGGTGAAGTTCCGCCGCAGGTGCGACTTCAACTCTTGGAACGATAGTCTTCGAGAACCTTGTCCATCGAGTCCGGCGTTAAATTTTCATGAAAGTCGTAATTCACCTGCACCGCGGGTGCCCAACTGCAGGCGCCGATGCACTCTACTTCTTCCAGGGAAAAAAGCTTATCGGGTGTGGTTTCCTTGTTGCCAATGCCTAGACGCTGCTTGCAATGAGCCAACAGCTCATTGCCTCCGCGCAGCATGCAACTGATATTGGTACATACCTGTACATGATACTTGCCCGCCGGTTTGGTATGCAGCAAGGAGTAATAGCTGAGCACGTTGCGCACATCCAGCTCGGTGATTTCCACCCGCGCCGCCACTTCGCAGATGACCGCGTCGGAAAGATAGCCGACCTCATCCTGGGCATAGAGGAGCATGGGGATCAACGCCGACCTGCGAAGCGGGTAAAGCGTCACCAGACGGTCAAAGCGCGCGGCCAATGTGGGACTGAAGATGGTCTTGATCTCTGTGCTCATAATCCGATTTTAAGAGATACCCAAGGGATGGCCCAGATGCTCGTCCGCTGCCGGCGAAGCGGCGCGTACCAGGTGTTCGACCCAATCGATCGCCGCTGTATCCAGGGGCTTGGGACCGGCCGGGAAGTTCAGCGTGCCGTCCTCTTCGATGCGGAACTCACCCCAGGTTTCCAGGTCCGGTTGGGTCACGCGCCAGGTAGCTTCCCCGGTCTCAGGCTTGAAACAAAGGGCCAGCAAGCAACCGTGACACTTGACCCAGGCTTGGTCAGAGATGCCGGTCACCACCAATTCCTTTCCATTAAGACTGGCCGCGTGAGAGTAGACCCGAAGCATGGAGACCAGCGATTCCCACACGTGCTGCCGCACCTGGGTGGGGTAGGGAACACCGTCCTCGGTCGCATCGCTCACCGGTCGATTTCTCCCAAAACAATATCGATCGACCCGATGACGGCCACTACATCGGCCAGCAAGCGGCCTACGCACATGGTTTCCAGAGCCTGCAGGGAAGCAAAGGTCGGGTTGCGCATGTGCACGCGATAAGGCTTGGCGGTGCCGTCGCTGACCACGAAATACCCCATCTCTCCCCGCGGAGACTCGATGGCCTGATAGACCTGGCCGGCCGGAACGGCAAATCCCTCGGTCACAATCTTAAAGTGATAGATGAGGGATTCCATCTCGGTCTTCATCTTCTCCCGGTCGGGCAGCACGACTTTGGGCGCGTTTGCCTTGATCGGGCCTTGCGGCATGCCGTCGAGCGCCTGCTGGCAGATCTTGACCGACTCGCGCATCTCTTCCACCCGCAAGCGGTAGCGAGTCCACACATCGCCCACGTCGGACACGGGGACTTTGAATTGGAACTTCTCGTAGCCGGAGTAGGGCATGTCACGGCGCAAGTCCCAGTCGACTCCGCTGGCGCGCAACGGGGGCCCGGTCACTCCCAGGGCAACCGCATCGGCGGCGCTGAGGTAGCCCACACCCTGCAGGCGACGGACCCAGATGGGATTGCCATTGAGCAGGTTTTCGTATTCGTCGATCTTTTCCGGCATCATCTTGAGCAGGTCCTGCACCCGCTGGTAGAAATCGACCGGAGGCTCGAGCGCAATGCCGCCCACGCGGAAGTAGGAGCCCATCATGCGCTGGCCGCTGACATCCTCAAAAATCTTAAGAATTTCTTCGCGCTCGCGGAAGGTGTAGAGGAAGAGGGTGAGGGCGCCGATATCCATGGCGTGGGTGCCCAGCCAGACCAGGTGAGACTGCAGGCGGGTGAGCTCGTTGAGCAGCACGCGCAAAAACTGCGCCCGCGGGGGAATTTCCAGCTGCAATAGCTTTTCGACCGCAAGGCAATAACAAAGATTGTTCGACATCGGGCTGAGATAGTCGATGCGGTCGGTGAGGGGAACCACCTGCTGATAGAACTTTGCTTCGCAGGTTTTCTCGATGCCGGTATGCAAAAAGCCGATGTCGGGCACCACGCGCAGCACAGTTTCGCCATCGATTTCCAGCACCAGGCGGAGCACGCCGTGGGTGGAGGGGTGCTGCGGTCCCATATTCAGGACCATGGTGCGGTCCTTGTTGCCCTCTTCCGCGCGCGGTTCGATCAAAGGCGCAATGGCGAAATCTGCGGCGTCCACTAGCGATAACCCTCCACCGGGTAATCCTTGCGTAAGGGATGGCCCTCCCATTGGTCGGGCAACATGATGCGGCGCAGGTTGGGGTGACCGCCAAAGCGCACGCCGAAAAGGTCCCAGACCTCGCGCTCGTAGAAATTGGCGGAAGGCCATTCGGGGGTGATGCTGGCCACTTCGGGATCGAGGCTACCGACCAGGACGCAAAGCCGGAGGCGCTCCTTGAGGCTGTGGGAGAGAATGTGGTAGGTCACCTGAAAACGCGGTTCGCTGGGGTACCAGTCCACGCAGGTCACGTCCGCCAGGAAGTTATAGCCGGCCTTCTGCAGGGTTCGGCAGACCGGGCGGATGTCGTCGGGCTCGATCCACAAGGTCAATTCGCCGCGGTCGAAGCGGGCGTTGGTGATGCAGGAGGGCTTGGCGGCAACCAGCGCGGCGATGGCATGGTTCTGGGCATGCGCCTGGAGTACAGCATCCTTCTCGTGCAAGGCGTCCATCACAGGTCCGCCTTATCTGCGGACCAGTCCAGCACTCCTTTTTTCAGAACGTAGAAGAACCCGACCATCACGAATCCCAGGTAGACCACGATCTCCCAAAAACCGAACATGCGAGAGCCGACCAGCTTAGGCAGGTCGCGGTAGACCACCGCCCAGGGCAGCATGAAGACGACTTCCACGTCGAAGAGGATGAAGAGCATGGCCACCATGTAAAAGCGAACGGAGAAGCGTCCCCGGGCATCGCCTTCGGCTTCGATGCCGCATTCGTAGGTGGCCAGCTTGACCTTGGTGTTGCGGTGCTTCCCGATGAACCAGGAAGCGGTGACGATTCCGGCTCCAAAACCCACGGCAACAAGGATTTGTAGCAGGAGCGGCAGGTAGTTCCAAAAGTAGTCTGGCGTCTGCATTGCAACTCGTGGGGGCGTCGAGGATTCAAGCGCGCTGTCTCGACTGTAAGTTTTCGCCCGTCTGGAGTCAAGCCGCGGGGTCTTCGAATGCCGGAGGAGAGTGGGGGATTACGCGGGAAGGAGGAAGATTGCTTTACCAGCCGTACTTGCCCTGGCTTGAGCCAGTGAGGGCGTATCCAGTGGAGGCCTGCGCGTGGGAGATGGCGACCACTGGGACCCAGCGTTCGAGCTTGTGATGCCCGGTCTCGTGGAAGAGCAGGGCCATGGTCTCGGATAACAGGTTCGTGCCTTGTAACCGGAGATTGGTCTGATCAAAGAAACTGTGCTGGAGCGGGGTGGTCCGATGCCCCTCCAACCAGTCTGACCCAGAGGGCTCCTGAGCCAGAACAACCAAGGGCGACGCAATCAACAGTATAAGGATGCAATTTCGTAGTTTCATGAGGCTTTCCTGTTGAGCGGAGACTAGCAGTCGGGAGGCTCGCTTCTACAACTCTCTGGTCACGCCATACCACCAAGTGGTCATACACGTTGGTCATGTGTTTGTCGCAAAAGGGGTGGGCAGGGGCTCGGCGATAAGGAACCTCTCTTTTTGGCCGATGACTCCGCTATGAGGTGGAACCATGCTCAGGTTTCATAGCGGTCCCTTGATGAAGAACAAGGCACATTTGAGTTTGGCGAAGCTGCCGGATCCTTCTGCTGAACACGCGCCGCTGGTTCGCCGCCGGCTATCGCCCGAGGGCGGCCGTGCTCTGGAGATCCTGGGGCACGCGATTGAGTATCTTGCCGATGAATATGCCTTGGACCCCAAAGACAAAGGACCCCTGGGAAACGCTGACCCGCGCATCGAAGCTATCCAGATTCTCAAGGCGCTGAACCGCGTTGTATATTTTTCCGGCACCGAGGTGGAACCGTTCTTCCGCCGTATGCGACGGTGGTTGCTTGGCTCGCGGGTCGGGAGTTCGCCGACTACCTGAGCGAGGCGGCGGTGATACTCTCCGTTTATGCATTTTGTTCTCAATGGCCAACTGCGTGAATTTCCGCAGTTGGCTTCCCCCGCGAACCTGCAGGACCTGATCGCTGCGCTCGGCCTCAAAGGCGATCGTGTGGCGGTCGAGCATAACGGCAATATCGTTTCTCGGGCGGATTGGGGAAGCACTGGGCTGGCGGATGGGGATCGGCTGGAGATCATCCATTTTGTCGGTGGCGGCCTTCGCTGATGCGTTGGCAGCGCTGCGTTCTTCATTTTGTGTTGGTAGCGGCCTGCATTATCGCGCCGGGGTTGAGCCAGAACGCAAAGGATGATGGCGGCCCGACCTTTACGGTCTCTGATTTACCGGTTGGCCGGCCGCTCCGCATCGTGGTGTACGGGGACATGCGCTTTACCAATCCCAGCAACACCAGCGACACAGCACCCGGGGTGCGCAAATGGCTGGCGCAAAAAGTCGCTGAAGAGAAGCCGGACATTTTGCTGCTTACCGGGGATATGCCCTTCCACGGCAGCGATCCGGCGGACTGGAAGATTTACAGCGAAGAGACCGCGGCATGGACCCAGCAGCGGCTGCGGATCTATCCCACCATCGGCAACCATGAGCGGCTTCCGGATCCGCAGCGCGGCCTGGAGAACTACTTTGCGGCTTACCCGCAGATCGATCACCACGCGTGGTACTCGGTACAGCTGGGGAATATCTATCTCATCACGCTCGACACCAGCAGTCTTCTGAACCGGGGCTGGGAGCAACGCATCTGGCTCGAATCACAGCTCGCGCATCTTCCCGCGTCGGCGGACTTTGTCTTTTTTCTATTTCACGTTCCGCTGGTCTCTGATCTGCAGACCGCTTTCGTGCTGGGCATTCCCGACGCAGGCACGCTCGACCTGCGTCATGAGCTGGAAGCACGCGCCGCCCGATCGCATGCCAAATTTGTGATTTTCAACGGCCACATTCATAACTACGAGCGGTTTGACATGAACGGCATTATGCACGTGATCAGCGGTGGAGGGGGCGCCCGCCCTTATCCTATTTTTATCCGCGGGGACCAGGACTTATATCACGCCCGTACGTATCCCAACTTCAACTATGTCGTCATCACCCTTCAGGGCACGCATGCCGACGCGAAAATGTATCGCGTGGTGGATCCCGATGCGGCGCAGAGGGCAGTTGAGTTGCAGGACAGCTTTAGCCTGGACGCGAAATAGGCGGGGGCGTGGCGCCTGTTCGCAAGAAGTTCGCAAAGCCTCCTCGCGCCATCGCCGGTTCGAATACCAATCAGCCCCGCAGGGGCGTCCTGAGCTCCAGACCTGTCCAAATTGGGGTTTGGAACCAAGGGACAAATCGGGATTAACTCCTGACTCCGGCGCGCAAATCGCATTAACCGCAGGTCCCTCCACTACGCTACGCTCCGGTCGGGATGACAAATTTGTTTTGAAATCGATGATTTCTCACGACAATGCCCATTTTGCAACAAAATTGTCATCCCGACCGGAGCGTAGCGCAGTGGAGGGACCTGCGGTTAATGCGATTTGTGCGCCTGGGTCAGGAGTTAATCCCGCTTCGTCCGTTGGTTCAAAACCCCAGTTTGGACAGGTCTGAAGTTCAGGTCGCCCCTTCGGGGCTTGATGCGTGATGTTACAAGAGGAGGAGCCGGTGTTCCTGCCGTGGTGGGCTCTTCCCAAGTTGCGGTCGCCTCAGGCTTCAACTAGCAGAGGGTCGATGTTTGTCTCAGCAAAAGAAGGCAGGACGAGCGCGGGCAAGATGCTGGCAATGGCCGCATAAACCAGGAGGCCGCCATAGAGTTCAGGGCTGACGGAAAAGTTTTCCCGCAATATTTCCGCGATGACCAGGGTGAAGATCAGTGTGGGGGTGAGGGCAACGGCGACGCGGAAGCTGCCGCGATGCCCTCTATGCTGCATGAGACGCGATTGAAACCAAACCACAGCCAGGCGCACGGGAATGACCAGCGCCGCAAGCGCAAACCCATACAGCAAAGAGCCTCTCACCAGCGCAGCACCGGGTACACCGAGACCATTGTGAAAGAAATAGAAAGGGATGAAGAACGAAGCGAAGAGCTGGACGGCTTCCAGATTCGTCGGCGAGGCGAGAGTCGTCAGGCGCTTGCTGAGCGAGCGCGCGACCAGCCCGGCAACAAACGCGCCCACTAGATAATAGACGCCCAGCATCTTGGTGATGATCGCGCAGATGAGCCCGACCATCAACAGCAGGGAGAACTCCGACCCCGGCGCGTAGGGCACGACGTAGCGCCCCAGAGCAAGAAAAACCAGGGGCATGAAGGCGATCAACAGGGCAATCGCCCCGCCGGAGATAAGCAGCGTCTTCATCGATCCCGCCTGCGAGAACACTAGAAAGAGAAAGACAGCCGTGACTTCACCGGCAACCGCGTGCAGAGCGACCTCCGACTGCTCGGTATGGTCAAGGCCGGAATGAGGCAGCATATCCAAAATAAAACCCGTGGATGGAGTGAGCAGTGCCAGCGCGATCATCCAATCGACCTGCCAACCAAGATGGAGATATTTTGCCGCGATGCAAGCACACGCCACCAGAACCAGGCCGCGCACCGCGAAGTGCCCAGCCAGCGACGGAAGCTGCTGCCGAAGCTCGGCCAGATCGACCTCAAGCCCGGCAAAGAGAAACAGCGACGCGATGCCCAGCGTCGCAAGGTAGGAGATAACGGTATCGTTCACCAGCGGCTTGAAAAAGCCGGCAACAATGATGCCGAAAGCAAAGCAGGTGAGCTGAGCGGGAAGACGGAAGCGCTGCAGGACGCGCGGAATGACAAGCAGTCCAAAGACAACGGCCAGGTAAATGAACGTAGTGCTCGGGCCCTGCATGCACTCCTCCGCGTTCAAAGCTCTTTAAGCAGCCACCGGATGGATCGCTTTTGTATCTCGATATATTGCGGAGCCCACATCGCGTGAATGGTATGCCCGACCGCGGTAAATACCACTCGTCCCTGGCCGAAGTCGTAAGCCCACCCGGAAACCGACTTGGCGCCCAAGTCCTCAAACTTCAAGCCATCGATATTTTCCGCTTCCAGGATCAGGTGCTTAGGATCCTTGTCGTAAGCGACGTAGTGCTGCTCATCGTTGACAATAAATGAGCTTATGCCTTGAGTGATGGGATGTTGGTTCGCCGTGGCTCTTACCTGGAAGGGACGCAACGGCGGATGGCCGATGTAGGCTCCGCCCATAACCTCGTGATAGTTTTTCGAGCTGAGCGAGATGTGGCTGCTGTTATGCAAAGCATAAAAGCCGTTGCCCGCGGCAACAAATCCTTTGATCGCCGCTCCCTGCTCCTCGGTGATCCAGTTTACCGGCGTTGGATCCGGGAATGTTTTGGGGGTTTCGAGATCAGCCTCATAGGCCGCGTAGGCATCCGGACCGAGGTAGCCCTGTGGCCAAATCATGCCGTCGCGCAGGATCAGCAGCAATCGATAGTTCTTGAGCAGAGTGGCGGAGATCTGATCGTACTGGATGGTGTAGTCGATGGGAATACCGAGGTCGTGGAAGACCTTATCCAGGCTCACGCGGATGTAATCGGGGTTGTGATAGCGGTCACCGATGAGCGCTAAAGCGCGCGGGGACTTGGGCTCGACAGCCGCTCCGGCTCCCAGGCCAAGCAGGCCGGCGCCGGCCACGATTCCGGCGTTCTGCACCAAAGCCCGCCGGGAAAGCCTGGTGGGAACGAATTTCATAAGGCTCCTATTCGCCCGGAACAAATAAAACACACACCGGCTCTTCAATATCCAGAACCTGCCCCGTTGGCTGCAGCAGACCTGTCGTTTGATCCACGGCAAAGAGAACCATCTGATTGGATTTCTGGTTGGCTGCCAGCAGGTATTTGCCGCTCGGGTCCAGGGCAAAGTTCCGGGGAATCTGGCCCAGCGTGGGTACCACACGGAGCTTGGTCAATGTTCCCTGGTTGGGATCGACAGCGAATACCGTGATGCTGTCATGGCCGCGATTGGAGGCGTACAGAAACCGGCCTGACGGGCTGATGTCGATCTCTGACGAATTATCGATGCCCTTGAAATTGGCGGGCAAGGTGGAGATGGTCTCGACCGGCGTGAGCGATCCCTTCACCGGATCGTAGGCAAAGGCAACTACGCTTGAGCCCATCTCGCAAATTGCATACGCGAACTTGCCCCCTGGCGCGAAGACCAGATGCCGCGGTCCTAAGCCTGGCTTGACCGATGCGAAGGACGGATTGTTGGGAGTGAAGGTGGCTTTCGCCGGGTCGACCCGGTATATCTTGATCTGATCCGAGCCGAGATCGGGCACAAAGAGGAATCGGTTGTCGGGCGAGAGCACCACCTCGTGCGCATGGGGTCCTTCCTGGCGCTCAGGGTTCGGACCCTTACCCGTGTGTTGATCAAAGCCGGTCTGCTTGCCGATGCTTCCGTCCGGATTGAGCGCAAAGGAGGCAACGGTCCCATTTCCATAATTAGCGACGAAGAGTATTTTGCCGGTCTTGTCGACCGACAGATGGCATGGTCCTCCGCCCATTTCGGCCTTGTTGAGCAGCTTGAGAGCACCGCTCCTGGGGTCGATGGCATAGCTACTGAGGAAGCCGTTCGATCCCGGCGCCTCGCCTGCTTCCGAGGCCACGTACAGCACGCGGTGGTGGGTATCGGTGGCGAGAAAGGAGGCATCGACCAGCTGCGCCACTCGCCCGATCGAGGTCAGCCGGCCGGTCTTAGGGCTAAAGCGGTAGGCAAAAACGCCTTTCGTTGCGTCAGGAGCCTGGGAAGCAACATAGACGAAATAGGAGCTTTGCGCCGATAGGACGCCGTTGAAAACCACCATGAAAAATCCCAGGAGTACTAGCCGCGTTTTCAAAGACAGGCCCGCTTGGTAACCCATTGCTGCTCCTTGTGGGAGATTGCATCTAGCGATAGCTCTTGTCGTCCAGCCGGTGAAAATCCACGTCGTTCATTACCCCGATGGTCACGATGGCAAAGGTAAAGACCTCGGTGCCGGGCTCAAGATGGCCGGCGATCACTCTATCAGGAGTCGCCAGGGTGATGTGCGGATGGAGTTTGCCTTCGATCACGTAGCCGTTCATGCTTACCAGGTCGGCGGCGCCGGTAGGATCTTTTTCGAAGGTGTCGTGCGAGGGAAGGGTCCGGTTGCTGACCTGGTGCAGTTGATAACTGCGTACCGATCCTATCGCCGAAAGAATGACCCCGTTGCGAATGTTTTCCTGCTTGACCATTTTCTGCAAGCCGGCAAGCAGATCGGTCTGGTACTTGAAGCGGAGCACAACCACCCGGTCGAAGTGGCCGGTGATGGCGTAGACGTCGGGAACCTGGTCGCTATTGGCCTTGGCATCATCGGCAGGATTAGGCGATGGGTTGACGTGCGATTGGCGGGTTTCCTGAGCGAAGAGTGTGCTTGCCGCCAGCACCAGCAGAAAGAGCGATCGCATAACATTCTCCATCCCGGCCGCGGAATAGCGCGCAGCGGCAACGAGTCTTCGCCCAGGTGGCAAAAAGTCAGTCTTTAGAAAACTTGCTTCACGAAATGCGCGGTCTTGGTGCCGGCCTTTTCTGTGTAGTAGACCGTCACCTTGGCCGATTTATCAGCGCCCTCGCCGATACCCTTGCCGGTATCTTTAGCAGCCCGCTCGGTCAGGTGGAAGGTCTGCTCGGTGCCATCCGCGGTTTTGACCGCAATGGTTTTTGTGCCTCGGTCGATGTGAGTGACGGTGCCGTCGGTTGTCTTTAGCCCGTCGTCACCGATCTTGTCGACCTCGTGCGCCGTCTCCTTGCCGCCCTCGTCGGTGTAGTGGACTACGACCTTGCTGCCTTCGGTTACGCCGTGCGCTGCATCCACGGCGCCCTTCTTGGTATCCGTGGCTCCATGGACGACCACGTCGCCGGTGTAGTGAAAGGTGTGTTCCGTGCCGTCCTTGGTTTCGACAACGACTGTTTTGGTTCCGGCGTCGAGTTTCTTTACCGTTCCGTCCACCGCGTGGACCACGTCCTGCGCGTTCAGGTGCAACGACGTGCATAGCGCCAAAGCAATTACCATGGTTGCTGTTTTAATCATGACTTTCCCTCTTTTCCATCAATCGCAAATGTTGTACTCGGCCCGATTTTGATGTGAACAACATCCCGTTATATCACTTCCTCACCACGCCGGCGCTTCCGGCGGATCACTCCAGGGCCGGCGGACGGTGCTGTGGGCTCCGTCAAGCAGTTTAAGACTTACGGGGCGTGTTGACGGATGATCTCCAAAACTTCTTCTGTAGCTTCAAGGGGACGCTCGGGCTTGGGAATGTCTGCGCCTGCTGCCAATAGCTCTCGGGTGACACCGGAGTAATCGCCGCTGTTGCGTTCCCAACTGTGTTGAGAACCGTGCAGCGCCCACCCAAGCGGACTGCCGCCATGTTCGGTTTCGAAGATGTTGACCGGCGCCTTGTGGGCAAGAAGAGCCCTGACCAGGACGAGGTTGCCGTGCCATGCGGCGTAATGGAGCGGCGTTTGATTCTTCTCGTTGAACACCGCGCTGGGCCAGCCGGCGGCGAGCAGCAGCTCGACAGCTTTCGTGTTATTCCGGAAGGTGGCGCCAACGATCCGGCGTGCGGCGAGGGCGCTGAGCTTTTCGATCAAACGCGGATGTTCAACGACGATCTGTTGGGCGAGCGCTTCGTCATGGATTTCGCAAGCTTGCGCCAGGCGGATCCAGGGTGAGCTGCGCTGCATAAGGAGTTCGAAGATTTCATGGTGGCCGAATTGGTGCGCGACCATGTGCGGCGTCTTGCCCCAACCGAAGCCGAAAATATAAATGCTGCCGCCGGCGCGCGGATCTACCTTGGGAAAGTAAATTTCGGCAACTTGGGTGCGCACGACGTCGGGGTCGTGTGCGAGAAGTTGGCTTACGGTTGCCAGATCACCGACGGCGGAAGCCATGAGGATGTCGGCTTGGGCACCGCGGGAGATCAGATAGCTGGCCACGTCGTGGCGATAGGGCCGAATCGAAACCATATACTGGGCGGCGGTGGATTCGTGATCGACGTCGCGCGCGTTGATATCCGCGCCGTGTTCGAGCAGGAGTGCCGCGATCTCGATCGTGCTGGCGAAATGGAGCGGAAACTGTCCATCGCCGCCACCTGCATGGACCAGCTGCGCATTTCCAGCGATCAGCTCACGGACGCGGTCGATCATCCCGAGACGCGCGGCGGCGTGAATATCGACTGTGGCGCCCCGCGAAATAAGGTAGGCCGCTAGCTCATGGTTGGCGGAGTCGAGCACGCCGAAGCTGCCGGCCCACCAGCGCGTACGCTCGTTGATATTGGCGCCCGCTTCGAGCAGCGTATCAACCATCTCGCGGTTCTGGTGATTGACAGCGGCGAAGATCGCCGGCGCGTCGAAGCCGTAGTTCGGCAGGGGCTCGTTGATCCGGGATTTCAGTGATGGGTGGCGGCTGAATGCCTTGCGGACAAGTAAAGCGTCATTGGACTTGATCGCAGCGATGAGGACTTCGACGGCGTCTTCCGAGGCCATTTCGACGTGGACTTTGAGCGCGGGCCAGGTTTCGAAGCCATATTCGCGGGCGACGACATGGAGAGCATCCGCGATTTTTGGACTGTCCGCAGTGATGTTGGCGGATGCAAAGAGCGCCGTGGCGGACGGGTCGGACGCCAGACGTTCGCGCAGCAAAACGCGGGCTTGTTTCTTGAGGTGTTCAAGGTTGGGGCGCGCCGGGAGTTGGCGATTAGGCATGTCTCACTCCTTCTTTAAAGCCCGCGGTCCGCTTCGCCGGGCGAGAAGAGAGTGGGTTGTGGTGATGCGAAGAGCAAAGGTGGGATGATCCCTTTCCGCGGACGGGGTGCACCCTGGTGTGCGTCCTCAAGATTAGCAGCCTGGTGGTTTCCGGTCCAGGCCTACCCCTACGCGCGGAATGGTAACCCGCTCCAAATCATGACTCTAGCGGCCTACACAATACCCCTGAAAGTCCCTTTCAGCAATCGCTCTTACATGGCAGCCAAAAATAAGTTCCGTATCCATGGGCCAATTTCTCGCGCCTTTGCGCGTATATAGGCAGCGAAGAAACCAGCCAGTTCGTTGACCAGGTTTCGACCGGAGGTGCGTGGTGCAGATTACTGGACTGAAATACCTGATTCGCCCCCTGTGTGCGGTGGGAATTGTCGCGATTCTTCTGGCTTCAACGGCGCGCAGATCTGCGGGCCAAACGGCGACCCGGCTACACAAACCGCCGGTGCCGGCTGCCGTGCGCGGAGAGCAAAAATACAAAGCCATTTGGGAGCCAATGAACTATCCCGAAGATGTCGACTTAGAGGAGGTTTTCTTTGCCAACGACCAGGTTGGTTGGGTTGGCGGCAAGGGTTCGGGAGGATTCATTTTGCATACGACCGACGGGGGTAAGAATTGGCAGGTCCAAGTCGGCGATCCCCACTCGAATGACGCTAACGTGAGTCGTCTGCATTTCCTGGATGCGGTTCATGGGTGGGCAGTGCAAGGTGGTCAACTGATAAGGACCACGAATGGTACGAACTGGCAGACTATAGGTCCGTTTGTGGCGAACGCTCCTCTCGCTGACTTTCAGTTCACCTCCGTTCAGGACGGGATCTACGCTGGCGGAGATTACGGCGGTTCCACCCTATTCACGACCCACGACGGAGGCCGCAGCTGGAAACCGGTCTTCCAGTGCGCGACCACGCTGCAATTCAACGGACTGAGCAGGAATGTGTCTTGCTTCCTACGGGAAGTGTATTTTCCATCTCCGCGAGTCGGCTACGCAGTGGGAGGAAGTTTCCTCGATCCCTGGGCCACCATCGCCAAGACGACCGATGGCGGGGCGACGTGGAAGATCATATTTGCCAGCACCGATATGGACACCATCTCGACGGTGTTCTTCACCGACGAGAACCACGGAGTGATTCGGGTTCACGACAGGCGGGTGTATATCACCGCTGACGGCGGTCAATCCTGGCAGGGCGCGACCGGCTCCGCGGAAGCGTCGATGAGATTCGCTGATCCATCGGTCGGCTGGTCTTGCGCCATTCAGGCTCACACCAGCTGCAGTTACACCGTGGATGGGGGAAATAGCTGGACTACGCGCGACATCAATTTTCCCGCGGAAGTGAACGGCTACAGCGTACCGCGGCGGGACCAGGTGTATGTGGTGGGCGACCACGGCATGATGTATCGCTACCGCATTGTTCCGGCGAGTTACACCGCGCAGGGAATCCTTGACGCTCCCCTGGTGCCCGCCTACGGCGGAGCGCTCAACGATGAGCTCGATCGCATGCGGGCCCATTGCCAGGAACTACAAGCCAAACTGGGGGCCGCCAGTGACCAGGGCTATCCCGAGCTCCAGCCTCCCCCGCATCCACATCTGATGAACGCTGCCTTCGTGAGATACGAGGGGGACCCGCAAAGCTTCACTCAGGACACCAGTTCACCGGCAGCGCTCAACGCTCCCGCCAGCCCGGTGATGCAGAACTGCTGCGGCGCGGAGCTCACTAACCTGCAAACCTCGGTCGGTTCGTTTTCTCAGCAGGTACCTACTTTCAGCGGCGAGTTCAAGAATCTGAACTTGCTTTTTGTAGGGATGAACATGCTCAACGATCTGTTGAGCAAAGCGCACAGTATCCAGGCGGCGTTCCTGGCACTTAAACAGGCTCCCGACGTGCAGAGCGCCTCCCTGGCATTGCAGAATTTTTCCGGCCAGGTAGGAGGCACCAGCCAGACTTTGGTCAGCGGTTTCCAGAACTTGACTCTCAGCGATGGCGCGGGGACGGGCGTGATCGCCAACATGGCGGGATCGCCGGCTTCCAGCCCGGCCCCGGCCGCGCCGGGCGCCAATCCCAACACTCCGGCAACAACTCCGTCGCAGAACTCGACCGTTTCGAACACGGTTAACAGTGCAGCCCAAAAGGCCAAACAGAAGTTGAAGGGGCTCAGTCCTTTTTAAAAAGCCCAATCAACACACTTTCACAAGGAGCAGATCATGAAAACAACTCGAGTCGTCCTCTTTCTGGTTATCGCTCTTGCAGCGATCGGTCTTCCGGCTTGTGTCGTCGGCTCGGGTGTCCTGCGTGGGCGCGCGCTGCGGGCCGCCCCTTTTGTTCGCTGCCCGTGCTCGCGCCCGCCCGGCGTCGCGCGCCGCCCCGGCGGGTCGGGTAAAAGCTTGAGCGGAGGCAGGCGGATGTGACAGGAGAGGGAGAGAGGTGTGGCACAAAGATTGGTTGTGACGGCATAGGGAGTGCTTTTGCGCTCCACCGTAGCAGCGTGGTAGCAACCGAGGCAAATTGCAATTCTCAACGTCTTTAGGAGGCTTTTATGAAACGCGGACTCGCAGTCGTGCTTTTTCTCTTCGGGATAAGCCTGCCCTTGTACGCTCTTAATCCTTGCTGCACAATCACAGCAGTTGACTCCCGCACGGGTCTGGTTACGGGCAAAGAAAACGCCACCGGCCGCATATTTCAGTTTCAGGCAAGCAATGCCGCGCTATTGAAATTGCTTCGTCCGGGGACCCAGGTCTACGCCAATTTCACAGCCAAGCAGGTTTCGCTGGATGGCAGAAACAGCTGCTGCCAGATTGTGAGCGTTTCCGCTGGGGCGGCCACGGCCGCAACACCGCTTGGTCCACCAACCGCCGTCCCGGCAACCGCCGCCGCGCCCATTGCCGCCAAGCCGGCCGTGCAAGCGGCGGAAACTCTGCAACCGACGGCTGTTGCCGCGAAGACTCCGGCCGCAACAGCGCTGAAGGCTGGGCCAGCCTCTGTAGTGGCGGGGGGCATTGTGGCGTCGCAAGTGAATATTGGCGGGGGCACGTTCCAACGCTGCTGCACGCTGACCGGTGAACAGGGCATTCTGGGCTCCCCCGTAGCGGTGTGGCAGGCGAAAGAAAACGAACTTGGCTGGGCCTTTGGCCTTGAACTACTACCAAAGTTCCCCAACCTGCCGAAGGGCTTTGCCGTGGGATCGCCGCTCTGGGTCAACTTTGGGACCAACCAGGTGTCGTGCGACGGGGTCACGGTCTGCGGCTCGGTCTTCACCGCTCAGCCGGTCAACTTCGTGCAAACCACGATTCTGGACGTTTTGCCCATCGGCGTCATCTACGTCCCGCCCGGTGACCCTCAGGATCCGGTCGGCAGCAGCATGGTCGCGAAACAGATTTTTTCGCTAACCAATATGAAAGCTACCGTTACCAGTACGGTCAACGTCACTACGACTCCCGGTCTGTCACTCGGATACGGAATCGATATTGCCGGCCCGGGCGTGCCCACCACGAATCCGCAAACCTCCTCGACCAGCCAAACCGTTGCTGAATCGCAGATGGTGGGGGAGGCGGCGCAAGGTCCGGGCGGATACCCCGGCTCGAATGACCTGGTTTGGTTCTATGTGAATCCCACTTATGACGTGACGTATATCGGAGTCTGGCTTTACAACGGTGGTCAGTATCCTGTCGTAGCAAGTCCGGGGCAGATTGTTTCCATCGTTCCTCACCCCAAGCAGCTGTCGGGCGAGTGTGGGCCGCAGTGGCAATTCGCGCACGCCACCATTGCCGAGCTACAGGCCTACGCCGCCGGCGACACCAGCAATGCCGATGCGGGTTTTCTCAATCTTATTTGCAAGGGCGCGCAGACTGCGCCTGCGGGAGGGGGGCTGAAGAGCGTGTTCGGAGCTGCTCCCACTACGCCGGCACAAAAGTTGATTGCGCTCGATCCCATGGCGAACCCAGGGCCTCCGATTGCCCCCTGTGCTTGGGCAATCCTCGGCAACTACCACCATGGACCCTTCGTCCGTGCCTGGAAATCCAACGCGTTTTCAGCCGCTTGCGCTGAGCACGGATGACCCCGGATCTGCGTATCCCGTAACCTATTGCGGCACGGATGCGCCGTTTAACTTTGCGGATCTGGCTAGCCAGACAAACACTACGTCCAATTCGACAGTCACGCAGTTTCAAGGCAATCCGGTCCTGATTTTGAATCCGGTTGCCATTGCCGCTACAGCAATTAATGCTGCCGCTGGAATCAAATTGCCTGTACCTGGCTCGGCTGTGAGCCTGGGGACTGCCTGGACCATTACGTCAACCTATACCACCGCCACGACCAAGGGAACGGCATGGAACGTGACCGGAAACTTCGGCTCGGGCATGTACGGCACCAAGGGTTACCCTTCCTGCGATAGCGCTCCGGCCTTTAGTACAACGCTTTACTACGATTGGGTGAACCACACCGTTCTGTTTTGGTCGGTGCCGGTGGCGGGGACCGGCACTGAGGTGGAAGGCGTCATTGCATCGCCAGGCAAGGCAAGCCGCGTGGTTTTCACTTCCGCCAGTGGAGGTCATCCTCTGGTGGTGCTGCCAAATGCCAAGGGACAGTTCCACGCGAAACTGGTTCCGGGCAGCTACCGATACTACGTCTCGCAACCCGGGGGGCGTACCGCTGCCTTGAGCGTCACGGTCCCCGCCAACCAGAGTGTGCCGCTGCAACTTCCTGCGATGGAAAGAGAGGCTGCCGTTTTAGCCGGTCGCGAATGACGCCTTTTGCGTCCTCCAGGAGGGCGTACGGACATTACTCGGCGGTAAGTGGTGGACCGAGAAACTCCACTCCCCACGGCGAGCCAAAAGTGTTAAGCGCAACACGGTCATGATGGGGTGAAGCCAGGGTTGCGGCCAGCTCCAGGAAAAAGCGCTGTGCGTCCATCGCGGGCAGCATCATAACCAACTGCCGCGACGGCTGATCCGACACATTCAGAAAGGCGTGGGCCGCGCCCCGGGGAACGCAAACCACGTCGCCAGCCTGGGCGCGGAAAGCGATGGCCGTTGACCTCATACAAGTAGGCGCCCTCCATCACACGGAAGACTTCAGCCTCACGGTGACGATGCAGTGGTGGTCCGAAGCCGGCGGCGTTTACCGTCTCCATCAAGGTCATCGCCTCACTCAAAAGTTCGGGCGGAATACGGACAGACAGTTCAAGGCCGAGCTCTGGAATTTTAATAGCCTTGGCGCTTTCCGGTGTGGAGTGGAATGGTTCGCTTTGCATCGAGTTACTCCTTACTTATTCCTAGTCGTTATTGCGGCAGTTCTTCCCCAGACTGCTCGCGCACCATGTAGTCGGCGTACCAATCTGGCCAGTTTGAGTCGGTTTTCCCTGTCCGCGCTTCATGCTTCCCGTGTGCCGTCGCCGCGCGCATCATCGCCTGCGCGAGGTCCCGCACCGAGGAATACCTCGCGTCGCCTGCAACGCGCCCAGCTAGCCGCTTTGTGACTTCCTGCAGCAACCAGCCGTTGCCGTCCGGATCCTCGAACGAAACAAAGGACGCATAGCTGAGATGCTCTGGGTGTGGCCCGCTGACGCGGACGTCGATGCCTGGAAACCTGCAACCAGTCCCGCTTGCACAGTGAAATGCCTCGCTCGCGTCGATGCCCTGCGCGACGAGCTGCTGGCGCGCAGCCTCGATGTCGGAGACGATCAGGAGCAGGCCCCGGGCCGAACCGGGCGCGGCCGGCGTGAGGTTCAGGCCGAATTGGACTGAGCTGCCGGAACCGGGAGGCGTGAACTGGATCAGGCGGAATCCGTTCCCGGCGCGGTCGGCGTCGAGCCGCCACCCGAGCCTTGAGTAGAACTCTTTTGCGCGGTCGACATCCGAGACGGGGACGACGATCACCTCGAGCTTCATATCGACACCTGCGACGCTCGCACTTCCTGTCGGATCGCGACGAGTTACTTCGTGGGTGCTCATTGCTGCCTCCTTAGTTGTCAGGGGATCGCCGCCGCGCACGTATCCGAAGGCTCGAGGCGGCGGATCATCCCATTGATTGACGAGAACTATCCAGATCGGGGGGATTCTTAGGCGCCTTCGACGATGCGATAGTCGCGTTCCGCGCCGGAGCCAAGTGCCTGGAGCGCCTTTTGGTAAGCCTCGCTCTTGTGGGCCGCGACCGCGATATCGTAGCTGTCGAATTCGACAACTATCGTCCGCAGCTGCAATCCGGCTTCGTGGGCCTGAATCTGGCTCGTAGACCTGGTCAAAAAGCGTCCGCCGAATGACTCAACCGCTGGCAGTGCCAATGCCCCATAGGCCTTCACCGACGATTCATCCAAAATAGACCGATATGCGACAACCCAATAACCCTTCTTCATGGTGTCAGATCTGCCATTTTCTTTCCTTCGTTAGTCGCCAAGCCCGTGTCCGTTGGCGAGGAGAGAGCCCGTATTCTAAACAGCGCAAATGGGTTCTTGCAAGTCCAGCTGGATGCTCGAAAGGCCATAACAGGCAATGCACTCAGTGAACTCTTTGATCTGGCTTTGCGCAAGTCGGCCAGGATGGGTTGTAACGTCCGCTCGGCGTCTTTGGAATCTTTCACGAGCCCTGATGCGACGCGCTGATGTCCGCCGCCGCCATATTGACGGAAGATTCTAGTCCCGTTCCAGCTCTCCTCTGGTGTTCCCATAGGAATCGCGGTAAACTTGTTCTATTGTTTACCAATAGAAGGCAGAAATGGGCGAAAAGACCGATATTTGGCAGGGCACCCTGGCGCTGATGGTGCTGCGCACGCTGCAAGTACTAGGACCGCTGCACGGCTACGGCTTGGCCCGGCGCATCGAGCAGACCAGCGGTGACCTGTTGCAGCTGAACTACGGCACACTCTATCCGGCGCTGCTCAAGCTGGAGCAGGAGGGATTCATCCGCTCACGCTGGGGCACCTCGGAGAACAATCGCCGCGCCAAGTTCTACGAGCTGACCAAGGCCGGCCAGCGCCAGGTGAAGAAGGCCGCGGCCGAGTGGGAAGAGACCACCGCAATTGTTGCGCGCTTTCTGGCGCCGGCCGAGGAGGGATGATGCGCAAGCTGAGGGCATTATGGATGCGCCTTTGTGGCCTGCTGCGCGAGCCGCAAGGAGACGTTGATTTCGAGGCCGAGCTCGCCAGCCACCTGGCGATGCACACCGACGAGGGCATCCGCGCCGGTCTCAGTCCCGAAGAAGCCCGCCGCAAGGCGCTCATTCGCCTCGGCGGCGCGGAGCAAACCCGGCAGGCTTATCGCGAGCGGCGCGGACTGCCGTGGCTGGATGCGCTGGTGCGCGACCTTGCCTACAGTCTGCGCCGGCTTGTCCGACGCCCTGCGGTTACAGGCATCGCCGTACTTTCGATCGGCTTGGGCATCGGCGCCAATGCCACCATCTTCTCCATTGTCAACCGGTTTGTTCTGCGTCCCGCGCCGGTCGGCGATCCATCCACCCTGTTGGCCCTGCAGAGGCGCGACGAAAATGCGCTTTCGTGGCCAGTCTTTAACGATCTTCGCGAACAGGCGAAATCATTCTCCGGAGTTGCGGCTTACTTTCCGGCGGTGCCTGCCTCCATCGGCGGTCGGGGAGAACCGGAACGCGTGTCGGGCCAGGCGGTCACCGTAAACTTCTTCAATGTTGCTCAACTCCGCATGACGCGCGGCCGGGGCTTCATGAATAGCGACGAGAACCAGCCGGTGGTCGTGCTGAGCGCTGAGCTGTTGCATCGCCGCTTCCACGACGATCCCGCGATTGTGGGCAAGACAGTAACCCTGTCGGGCCGCACCTTTACCGTAGTGGGCGTGGCGCCGGTCGCTTTCCACGGCATTGACTTGATTCTCGATGCCCAGTTCTGGGTGCCGTTAGCCAGCTTTGCCCAACTGGTTCCAAACCTCCCCAACACTTCTGACCGCAACGATTCCTGGCTGTCCGTCGTTGGCCGGCTGCGGCCCGGCGTGACACGTACACAGGCTGCCGCCGAGTTGAATACGCTTGCCCGGCGTTTCGCACTCAGCTATCCAAAGAGCGACAAGGACAAGACCTTTGTCTTCGTGCAGGCGGGTTCGCTGCCACCGGAGGCGCGAAACGTGGTGCTGATCTTCTTGACAGCGCTCTCTGTCGTGGCTCTGCTGGTACTGGCTATTGCAGGCGCCAATGTAGCCAACCTCCTGTTTGCGCAGGCATCGGGCCGTCAGCGCGAGATGGCCGTACGCCTGGCGTTGGGAGCCACCCACGGCCGGTTGCAACGGCAGATGTTGGTAGAGAGTGTCTTGCTGGGATTGGGCGGGGGAGCGTTGGGTGTGTTTCTATCTTTGTGGGCTACGCAAGCCATCTCCGCACTTCGCCTGCCCGGGACCCTCGTCCCTATCGACTTGCGCATTGGCGTGGATTGGCGTGGGCTGCTCTTCACATTTGGATTAAGTATTCTCAGCGGATTGCTGCTCGGCCTGGCCCCAGCGTGGGCTGCCGCGCGGCCCCGGCTTGGCAACGCACTCAAGGGAGAGGATGCGCTGGCCCGCCCCGGGCGCCGCTGGTCTCTGCGTAATGTCCTGACCGTCGCGCAGATTGCCATGTCAGTGATTCTGCTTTCGATGACGGGTCTCTTCCTGCGCAGTCTGCAAAGCGCGGCGAGCATCGACATCGGCTTTCGACCGCAGAACCTGCTGATTGCGTCTGTCGACCCGCGGCTTCACGGGTACACGCCGGAGCAGACCGTCGAGTTTCTCAGCCAGTTGCGGGAGCGCGTAGCGGCTCTGCCAGGTGTGGTCTCGGCGGTGTGCACAGACTTTCCGCCGCTCTCCATGAGCGGCACCAGGGACACGTTCCAGGTGACCGGCCGGCCAAGCGTTGGCAAAAGCAATCCCTCGGCTGATCTCATCATGGTGACATCGGGCTACTTCGAGGCTATGGGTATTCCGCGCATTGCAGGCCGCGATTTCGAAGGGGAAACCACGACTGGTCCAAGGACTGCCGTCGTCAATCGGGCCTTTGCGGAGCGCGTCTTTAGTGGCGAAAATCCCGTCGGGCAACACGTGACAACCGGTGGCGGCGTGACCTACCAAATCATCGGGGTCGCAGGCAACGTCAAGGCCAGCACCCTGGGCGAGGATCTTACACCGGTGCTCTACCGCTCGCTCCAGCAAAACGTCGCGGCCGAGCCTCCCTTGCACGGCTATACGCTGGTGGTCCACACAGCGCGCAACCCCGCGGCATTGCAGGAAGCGGTGCGGCGGCAGATCCACGCGCTCGATCCCAGCATGGCCGTATTCAACGAAGAGACCATGGAGGAACACGTCAGTTCTGCTTTCTTCCTGCCTCGCCTGGCGGCCACGCTGTTTGGGGTCTTCGGCTCCATCGGGCTGGTTCTGGCCACGGTGGGTCTCTATGGGGTGATGAGTTACACGGTCAGCCGTCGCACGCGCGAGATTGGCATTCGTATGGCGATGGGCGCGCAACCGGGTACGGTCGAGCGCTTCATCTTGCGCCAGGGCCTGGTGCTCACTCTGCTCGCCGTGGCGCTCGGTTGGCCAGCCGCCTGGATGCTAGCCAAATTGTCGGCCAGCTTTCTCTACGGCATCTACCCGCATGACGCGCTGACCTTCGCCATCGTGCCGCCATTTCTGACCGCAATCGCCCTGGTGGCGTGTTGGATTCCAGCTCGGCGTGCCGCCTCTATCGACCCCATGCAGGCATTGCGAACAGAGTAGGAGCGAAACTGGTTGATCCAATCCGTTTGTAAACCGTCGACGCGCGCTTTCCACTCCCTGACGGGGCTGCAGGATTGAAAGCTGCCCCAAAAGGGCATTGAACGGGGCATGGAAGGGAC
The DNA here is from genome assembly GCA_963834205.1 of uncultured Acidobacteriaceae bacterium. Lineage (GTDB taxonomy): Bacteria > Acidobacteriota > Terriglobia > Terriglobales > Acidobacteriaceae > PALSA-350. Next base: position 57,496 of record CAWIBI010000074.1, read on the forward strand.
TTTGCAGGAGGTTCGGGAGTTCAGGCCTTGCGACTTTGAGAAATCAATGCCTTGATTCAACGCAGCCGATACTTCAAGGCCCGGAGGGCCGACCACTAAACGTCAGCCCAGCCCGGTAGGGCTGGGAATCAATCCCGAAGCTAATCCGAGCGCCGTAGGCGCGGCACTAAACTTGTTATCCATCCGAAACCCTGCCACGCGCATGAGCCATTCTACGATCCCAAATACCTGTTGGGATGAGACGAGTGCCGCGCCTCCGGCGCTCATCTCATTTTCGGGTTCAATACCCAGCCCTTCCCCGGATTTCCTGTGGAACTTGGTGGCTTTGGCGAACTTCATGCGCCTTTCCTTACTGAAAGGCGCACACGCGGCCTCGTCCAGAGCTGCGTGGCAGGAAATCCGGGTTCCGGGCTGGGCTGACGTTTAGCTGCCGGCCCTCCGGGCCTTGGTGCCGCTCCGCCGCTTTGTGTGTCACGCCTGAAACAACGTGTCGACACGTTACAACCCGCACTATCCCCGACTAAGCTGTTTAGTTTCAATATCTCAACAATGGGCTCCGCTTCGCCGGGCGAGAAGAGAGTGGGTTGTGGTGATGCAAAAAGCAAAGGTGGGATAATCCCTTTCCGCGGACGGGGTGCACCCTGGTGTGCGTCCACAAGATTAGCAGCCTGGGTGGTTTCCGGTCCAGACCTGCCCTTCCACCCCGATTCCAGTTCTCCTCTGGTATTCCCATAGGAATCGCGATACACTTGCCATATTGTTTACCAATAGAAGGCAGAAATGGGCGAAAAGACCGATATTTGGCAGGGCACGCTGGCGCTGATGGTGCTGCGCACGCTGCAGGCGATGGGACCGCTGCACGGCTACGGCTTGGCCCGGCGCATCGAGCAGACCAGCGGTGACCTGTTACAGCTGAACTACGGCACACTCTATCCTGCGCTGCTCAAGCTGGAGCAGGAGGGATTCATCCGCTCACGCTGGGGCACTTCGGAGAACAACCGCCGCGCCAAGTTCTACGAGCTGACCAAGGCCGGCCAGCGCCAGGTGAGGAAGGCCGCGGCCGAGTGGGAAGAGACCACCGCGATTCTTGCGCGCTTTCTGGCGCCAGCCGAGGAGGGATGATGCGCAAGCTGAGGGCATTATGGATGCGCCTTTGTGGCCTGCTCCGCAAGCCGCAAGGCGACATTGATTTCGAGGCCGAACTGGCCAGCCACCTGGCGATGCACACCGACGAGGGCATCCGCGCCGGTCTCAGTTCCGAGGAAGCCCGCCGCCAGGCGCTGATTCGCCTGGGCGGCAGGGAGCAAACCCGGCAGGCTTATCGCGAGCGGCGCGGACTGCCGTGGCTGGATTCGCTGGTGCGCGACCTTGCCTACAGTCTGCGCCGGCTTGTCCGACGCCCAGCAGTTACAGCCATCGCCGTACTTTCGATCGGCCTGGGCCTCGGCGCCAATGCCACCATCTTCTCCATGGTCGCCCGGTTTGTTCTGCGTCCCGCGCCGGTCGGCGATCCATCCACCCTGTTGGCCCTGCAGACGCGCGACCAACCTGAGCTTTCGTGGCCAGTCTTTAACGATCTTCGCGAACAGGCGAAATCATTCTCCGGAGTTACGGCTTACTTTCCGCTGGTGCCTGCCTCCATCGGCGATCGCGGAGAACCGGAACGCTTGTGGGGCCAAGCGGTCGCCGTAAACTTCTTCAATGCCGCTCAGCTCCGCATGATGCGCGGCCGGGGCTTCATGTCCAGCGACGAGAACCAGCCGGTGGTCGTGCTGGGCGCTGAGCTGTTGCATCGCCGCTTCCACGACGATCCCGCGATTGTGGGCAAGACAGTAACGTTGTCGGGCCGCACCTTTACCGTGGTGGGCGTCGCGCCGGTCGCTTTCCACGGCATTGACTTGATTTTCGATTCCCAGTTCTGGGTGCCGCTGGGCAGCGCTGCCCAACTGGTTCCAAACCTCCCCAACAAATCTGACCGCAAAAATTCCTGGCTGTTTGTCGTTGGCCGGCTGCGGCCCGGCGTGACACGTACAGAGGCTGCCGCCGAGTTGAATACGCTTGCCCGGCGTTTCGCACTTAGCTATCCAAAGACCGACAAGGACCAGACCTTTGTCTTAGTGCAGGCCGGCTCGCTGCCGCCGCAGGAGCAAAGCGGGGTGCTGATCTTCTTGACAGCGCTCTCTGTCGTGGCTCTGCTGGTGTTGGCCATTGCAGGCGCCAATGTAGCCAACCTCCTGTTTGCGCAGGCATCCGGCCGTCAGCGCGAGATGGCCGTGCGCCTGGCGTTGGGAGCCACCCACGGCCGGCTGCAGCGGCAGATGCTGGTAGAGAGTGTCTTGCTGGGATTGGGCGGCGGAGTGTTGGGTGTATTTCTGTCTTTGTGGGCTACGCAGGCGCTCTCGGCAATTCAACTGCCCGTACCAATTCCTGTCGACATGCGTATTGACGTTGATTGGCGCGTGCTGCTCTTCACCTTTGGGTTAAGCATTCTCAGCGGATTGCTGCTCGGCCTGGCCCCAGCGTGGGCTGCCGCGCGGCCCCGGCTGGGCAACGCACTCAAGGGAGAGGATGCGCTGGCCCGCCCCGGGCGCCGCTGGTCTCTGCGTAATCTGCTGACCGTCGCGCAGATCGCCATGTCAGTGATTCTGCTTTCGATGACGGGTCTCTTCCTGCGCAGTCTGCAAAGCGCAGCGAACATCGACATCGGTTTTCGCCCGCAGAACCTGCTGATTGCGTCTGTCGATCCGCGGCTTCACGGGTACACGCCGGAGCAGACGGTCGACTTTCTCCGCCAGTTGCGGGAGCGCGTGGCTGCTCTGCCGAGTGTGGTCTCGGCGGTGTGCACGGACTTCGCGCCGCTCTCCATGACCGAAATGAGCGACACGTTCCAAGTGTCCGGCCGGCCAAGCTCCGGCAAGAGCAATCCCACGGCTTATCTCATCATGGTGACACCGGGCTACTTCGAGGCTATGGGTATTCCGCGCATTGCAGGTCGCGACTTCGGAGGGGAAACCGCGACTGGTCCAAGGACTGCCGTCGTCAATCGGGCCTTCGCGGAGCGCGTCTTCAGCGGCGAAAGCCCCATCGGGCGGCAGGTGACGACCGGGGCCGGCGTGACCTACCAAATCATCGGGGTCGCAGGCAACGTCAAGGCCAGCACTCTGGGCGAGGATCTTACACCGGTGCTCTACCGCTCGCTCCAGCAAAACGTCGGGGCCGATCCTAGCTTGCTCGGCTATACGCTGGTGGTTCACACAGCGCGCAACCCAGCGATATTGAAGGATGCGGTGCGGGGGCAGATCCACGCGCTTGATCGCAACATGGCCGTATTCAACGAAGAGACCATGGAGGAACACGTCCGTTCTGCCTTCTTCCTGCCTCGCCTGGCAGCGATGCTGTTTGGGGTCTTCGGCGGCATCGGGCTGGTGCTGGCCACGGTGGGTCTCTATGGAGTGATGAGTTACGCGGTCAGCCGGCGCACGCGCGAGATCGGTATTCGCATGGCGATGGGCGCGCAACCGGGCACGGTCGAGCGCTTCATCTTGCGCCAGGGCCTGGTGCTCACTCTGCTCGCCGTGGCGCTGGGTTGGCCAGCTGCCTGGATGCTAGCGAAACTGTCGGCCAGCTTTCTCTACGGCATTTACCCGCATGACGCGCTGACCTTCGCGATCGTGCCGCCATTTCTAACCGCAATTGCCCTGGTGGCGTGTTGGATTCCAGCTCGGCGTGCCGCCTCTATCGACCCCATGCAGGCATTGCGAACAGAGTAGGGCGATTCATGTTCTCAAACCCGACTTTCTGGCACGTATCAAAGCGAGTGACAGCGGAGCCCTTCAGAACGCTGGCTACCGCAGGGGGGCAATCCCTAACTTGTTTGGGATGTTTTTCGTCAAAGCTCCCACAAAGTCGTCATCCTGAGCGGAGCGCCTCACAGATCTACTGCGTGACACAGCGCTTGATGGCGCGGAGTCGAAGGACCCCAACGATGCTTATCTTGCCCATGCTGTTCGGAGCTTTTCGACCACCGAAGCCCGAGAACACGATCCGCTGCGTACGCATTTGATGCGTGTGAGTTGGCGCAAAAACCAGCGTCTTCTCCGATCTCCCTAGTCTGCCAAACAAAGTTAGCGTTTATGGAGCATTTCCTCGGGTTGGGTGCTCTTAAACGCCCCGCGATACGGAAATCGCATGATACGTTGACCCCCAGACGAACCGAATGGGAACCGGAAAGGGAGACTGCGGCATACATGTACTATGATCCGATGGGTACGGTCTTGGGGCTCCGGGCAACCAGGACGTTTAGGAAATGGATTTCTGTCCCAGACCGGCGGTTCGGTGCTCGATGCCTTTGGGAACAACAGTCTGGATACGGGGAGCCATGCAGTTGCCACTGCCGGCAAGGCGCTTATCAGTGGTAATCGCATCAGGGCATCCTGATGCCCTGATGCGACATTTTTAGAGGCCAAACTTGCTCCATATTTATTTTTCAATTTTTCCCAGATTCAACTGACCCTAGTTGAAATCCCGCTATTTGAGACGGACGGGTTGCCTTTAAGCTCACCCCGGACGTCCCTTGAATGCCCGGGAGAGGAGCAACCGAGGAATGTTTGAAAGATACACCGAGAAAGCGCGCCGCGTGATCTTCTTCGCGCGCTACGAAGCCAGCCAATTTGGCTCTCCGTATATCGAAACCGAGCACCTGCTGCTGGGCATCTTGCGCGAGGACAAGGCGTTGACCCACCGCGTCCTTCGCTCGCATAGTTCGTTTGAATCGATCCGCAAGCGAATCGAGGCGCACACCATCATCCGCGAAGCGGTGTCGACCAGCGTAGACCTGCCGCTTTCGAACGAGTCTAAGCGAGTGCTGGCCTATGCCGCGGAGGAGGCACAGGAGCTGGGCCATAAACATATTGGTACCGAGCACGTGCTGTTAGGCCTTTTGCGCGAAGAAAAGTGTTTCGCCGCAGACTTATTGACTGAACGTGGCGTGAAACTCCCCGCACTTCGCGATGAGCTAGCTCAAATAGTTCAGGCAACGGGAGCGCGAAGCCCGGTCGAATCCACTTCGCTAACTGAGTCGTTTAAGGATCTCACCCAAGCGGCGATCGAGGGCCAACTCGAACCCATCGTTGGCCGCGATCTGGAACTCGATAGCGTGGTCGAGATTCTTTGCTGCCGCCATAAGAAGAATCCACTTCTCATCGGTGAACGTGGCACCGGCAAGACCGCAATCGTCGCGGGTCTGGCGCTGCGCATCGCACATGGAAAAGTTCCATCCTGCCTGGCGGACAAGCGGGTATTGGCTCTCAAGCCGGAACTGATCGCCGGCTGGCCCAAGGATCGACAGAGATTCGAAGCGCTGACCACGGGTAGTGCAGGGGTGAGTCCAAGCGAGATCATCCTGTTCATCGATGAGTTACCCGGCCTGTTAGCATCGAGCATTTTGTATGCCGGAATACAGTGCATAGGCGCCGTCCATGCGCATGGCGACGGGGAGTCAGCCCAGGCAATTGCGCGGGTTGGAGGTGGTTTCCGCGCAGTTCATGTCCGTTCGCTGGATGAGGCAAGTACGCTCAGCGTGCTGACGACTCTCAAGAACTCGCTGGAGAACTTCCACGGAGTGGCCTATACGGAAGAAGCCCTGGAATTTGCCGTGCACTCATCTGCTGGTTACCTCCCGGGAAGTGGGCTGCCAGGAAAGGCGGTAGAACTGCTGGATGCGGCCGGATCGCTGGTAAAGTTGCGTCAAACGGCGCCTCCCTGGGAGATAGCGGATGCCGAAAAGCGTCTCAAGTCGGTCGCGGATCGGCTTGAAAAGGCCATAGCGAACCATGAATTCGAGAAGGCACGATTTTATTCCGAAGAAGAGCACAAGGAGAGAGAGAACCTCCACGACCTTAGAAAAAAACTCCATCTCGATGATTCGTCGGCTCCTGTTGTCGGCCGCGATCACGTGAAAGAGGTAGTATCGCGCTGGGCGGCTTACCCATATTCTCCGTAGAAGACTCACTTGGAAAGTGGTACGGGAACCGGAGAGGGAGAATATGCGTACATCCTAACGAAGAGCTTCGTCAGTGCTTCCAGGAATGTGAAATGACAATCAATTGGCCGAATCTTGCCGTTGGATCTGTTTTGGGCGGAATTCTGGGTGTGATCGCCGATTGGCAGATTGGCACCAGATTGCGGGAGTGGTCTGAACTGCGGGCACTCACCAAAGAGTATGGTTCTCTGGGTGGCCAATACGTCACCTACCGCATCCGGGACGACGGAACGCATGAGCCAACTGGCGGGACAGTAGAGCTCACATGGCAGCGAAAGGACGGTTTACTCGACGCGTCCGGCTTTGACGCAACCGGGAACCCGGAGTGGCATAGCTACATTAGAATGAACCCGGAATACGCGGGGACGGGCGTCGGTCACTACAATAACTCGAATTCAATTCACGGCGGAATGCAACAGGTCATCTACTCGAAACAGACCCGCTCGTTCAACGTCATGGGAACCAGCCATACCCGAAAAGAGTTCGCCCATTGCTGGAAGCCCAAGAAATAGATTCGCTAAAGAGGCTCTTACGCCGCGCCTTCGCCGGCTAATATGCTGCGCGACACCGTCCATCGGCGGGCGAAGAAATAGGTTGCTGCCAAAGCAAGCGTCCCGGCAACCGCGCTGATTTCTACCCGGGTTGAATGGCTGAGGAGCCAGAGCACCGTAGCTGCTCCCAGGACTCCCACCACCGGGCCGCCAGGCGCGCGGAACGACCCCGGTATCTGCTTGCGCGTGTAGCGCAGGCGCAGCGCTCCCAGGCAGACCGCCAGGTAGACACACAGAATAGAAGTGCTGGAGAGAACCGCGAGAGGCTTGAATTCGCCGGTGACCGCCAGCAAAATGATCAAGACCGCTACCGTTACAATTGCCACATGAGGCGTGCGAAATTTCGGATGCACCCTGGCCAGGGCCGCCGGGAGCATGCCGTCTTCCGCGGCCCGGAAGAAAGACCGAGGCGTCGCGGTCATGCTGCCGGAAATTGCGCCAAACATGGATACCGCGACTCCTATCAGTAGCAGCGTGCGGCCGGCGCCCCCGGCGAACCGTTCCGCAACCGCCGCCAGGGGCGCTGTGGGCTCGTGGGCGAGTTTGCTGCCGAGAACACCCTGGCTCACGATCTGGATTGAAACGAAAAGGAGAAATAGGGCGGCGATCGCACCGAACATCGCGCGCGGAACCGTGCGCGCCGGGTCACGGATCTCCGCGCTCGGCATCAAAGCCTCTTCGGTACCCTGGAATGCAAAGAACAGGATGAGCGATGCCTCGCCGAGTCGCGCGAAAGGAGGCCATCCGCTCCATTGGAGTTCCTTCCAGTGCATGATGACAAGTCCGCCCGTCACGACCAGCAGGAGCGGAAGAAGCTTGGTTATGGTCACGCTCACGGAGAAGCGAACTCCCTTGCGGACCCCAGCGATGTTCAGGACGGCAAGCCCGCCGAACAACAGCACGATTGCCATCACGCGTGGCACGCCCCGTGCAAGGGGCGGAAAGACGAGAGCTCCTTCATTCATCAACAGGCTGCCCAGTGCAGCGTTGCAGACCACCTCGAAACCTAACGAGTAAAGGACCCAGGCAAAGAAGCCCATCAGCGGTCCAAAAGCCTCTTCGATATACGCCACTGCACCGCCAGACCGCCGGACGAAGCTCCCAATCTCAATGAAGCAGGTGAGAACAAGGGCCACGGCCAGCCCACAGATGAAGTAAGCCAGGATTGCAGACGGCCCGAGGATGGCTGCGATCACTCCGGGCAGCACAAAGATTCCCGCGCCTATCGCGCTATTCACGCTGGTCAAACCCAGGCTCCACGGGCCGATCACCCGCCGCAGTTGTTCGTCGGCATGCGCGGCCTCTTGCGCAGGCAGAACTTCATGCGAGCTCATGGGAGTAGAGTTCACGATTGCAGCCAACGAATAACACGGCGGCACGCAATAGGCTACTTATTTCTTTTCAGTCTCCTGCAGGAATTCTATGAGGTAATCCTTCCACACCGCGGCTGCGGTGTGGGTGCCGTGCCCGTGAGTGGCCTCGGAGATGGGAATGAGGATGAACTTTGCGTGGGGCATGCGGGTGACCAGCTTCTGAGCGATGCCCAGCTCGGGCGGGTTGATGAAGTCATCGGCGGAGTGTATCCACAGTACCGGCGCGGTGATGCTGCCGAGGCTGGGCTCAGGATTGTAGTTGCGCGAAGCGTTGGTGTAGTAAGAAGCAGTTTGAGCTCGGGGAGGGATTCGCCGCTGCCGCAATGGAAGTCTTTGATGACGTAGTTGCCATCCTGCACGGGCCATTGCCCAGGGGCGTGGGCGGTTTGGGCATAGGAAATGGCGGTTGCAAGCAGCGCGACGAGGACGAGGCGTGGAGGTTGGTGGCTTCGGCGAACTTCATGCGCCTTTCTCTACGGAAAGGCGCACACGCTGCTTCGTCCAGTGCTGCGTGGCGGGAAATCCGGGTACGCTCCGGTCGGGATGACAATTGTGTTGCAAAATGGGCAGTTGTCGTGAGAAATCTTCGATTTCAAAACAAATTTGTCATCCCGACCGGAGCGTAGCGTAGTGGAGGGACCTGCGGTTAATGCTTGGTTTTCAGCGGGCCCAAAATAGGGAACCTGATTTGATGTCGGCCAAGCTCGCCTGATGTAATCAGCTCACTAACTGCTCCAACAGGCTGGCTTTCTCGCTAATTTGGACAGCTCTGGTCAAGTTAACTCCGATCGCGATCAGGTTTTGCGGCGTCTATTAGGATAAGGGGCGAGGCTGGTTATGTTCTCTCTTTTGCGACATGCATTCCGGCAGCTCAGGAAAAGCCCAGGGTTTGCCGCCACCGCGATGCTAACCCTTGCGCTGGGCATTGGCGCTTCGACGGCCATATTCGCGGTTCTCGATGCGGTGCTGCTTGACCCGCTGCCCTTCGCGGAGCCAGATCGGTTGGTGGCCGTGGCCCCCCAGCCGGAGCCCTACGCCTCCATTCCAACCATGCAGGATTACCTATTCCGCTCGACCAGCTTTGCCGGTTTAGCTGCCTATCGCCAATGGTCGCCGGCACAGAAGACGACAGACGCCACGCCGGCCCGGCGGATTCTAGCCGTCAGCCAGGGCTTCTTCTCGACCCTGGGCACACGCTTCGCACTGGGGACAAGCTGGCCCATCACGGGCAACGAACAGGACTGTGCATCGCAGGCGGTTGTCAGCGGCGGCTACTGGAGGCGTCTGGGCGGCGGTTCCAGCCTGGGAAACAGGATGCTGAACCTGGAGGGACGAGACTACCAGATCGCCGGCGTGTTGCCCCTCAAGCAGGCGATTGAGGGCCAATACGGGCTCAATCAACCGGAGGTCTTTGTCCAGATCGGCTGCGACGGCCGGGCAAAACCGAATGAACGCGGGGATTGGGATTTTGAACTGATCGGAAGGCTGCGGCCCGGGGTGACGATAGGGCAGGCGAATGCCGATCTGGCGCGCGTCGATCGGACGCTGCAAAAAGACTACCCGAACTACTACGGCGCCGCGAAAACTGCCTACAGGAAACCGACCCTGGTGTTTCCTTATCTCGAGCTATTGGTAGGTACAGAAACCAAGCCTGCGCTCTTAATGACATTAGCCGCTTGCGGCTTGCTGCTGCTGATCGCCTGCACTAATCTTGCGAACCTGCTGCTCGCCCGCAATCTGCGCCGCCGCGGTGAGTTTGCCACGCGGGCGACCCTCGGAGCCACGCTTGGTCAGTTGCTGAAGCAGCTGATGGTGGAGAGCGCTGTGCTGGCGACTCTCGGCGCAGCCGGTGGCCTTGCGCTGGCCTTCCTGATCCTGCAACTGTTGAAGGCGGCGACGGCATTCCACTTGCCCCGGCTGGCTCATGCCTCGATGCGTCCAACGGTCCTGGCCTTCACTATCGCAGTCTCTGCTGTTGTTACCTTCTTCCTGACCCTCCTGCCGGCCTGGCGAATCCTGCGGCCCGGGCTGCTGCAAGATGTTCACGCTGCAGCTGCATCTGGACGCAGCTTGCGCCTGGCGGGACGTTTGCTGGTGGTGGCGCAACTCACGCTGACCGTGGTGCTGGTTGCCTGCGCGGGATGGATGATCGGCGGCGTGTATCTGCTGTTGCACCAGCCGCTCGGCTTCTCGCCCGATCGCCTGCTGATGATCCAGGTCCTTCTTCATTCCGGAGGCTCGACGAAGGGAGACGCCGGGCAATCAGAATTGAAGTTGGGTCAGATTGCCCAGAGCTTGCGTCAACTGCCGGGCGTTTTGTCTGTCGCTTTGACGGATCACCCGCCACTCGGGCACGCGATCAATCGTTATACCTTCTGCTCGGATAGCCACCCGGAGCAATGCAAGCAACAGGTCAATATAAATCCCAACTCGTATGCCATTAGTCCTGGCTACTTTGCGACAATCGGGCAGGCGTTGGTCGGTGGGCGTGACTTCAACCCGGCCGATGACGGCAGGAATCACGTCGCGATCGTCAACCAGGCGTTGGCTGCCCGCGAGTGGCCCGGCCAAAGTGCCCTGGGTCATCGTTTGCTCACCGACGAAATCTACACCGGGAAGGGCGAGACCTGGTCCACCGTGGTTGGAGTGGTCGGCAATGTACACAACTACGACCTGGTCTCGGCGCCAGGGCCGGACGTTTACATCCCGCGCGCCGAAGATCCTGGCCGTTTCGCCATGGCCATTCTGGAGGTGAAGGGTGATCCGGCATCGTTGAAGAACGCGGCGAGAGCGAAGCTGAAAGCTCAGTTTCCCGAGGCAACGGTCTCCAGGTTCGAGACGATGGCGGAAGAAATGTCGAACGAAGTTTCGGAGCGAGTCTTCCTGATGCAAGCAGCCATGGTGTTCGGTGCAGTGGCGCTCTTTCTTTCCATCCTGGGAACGTATGGTCTGCTGGCATACGAAGTATCGCTGCGCGAAAAAGAAATCGGCATACGCCTGGCGCTGGGGTCGTCGCGGGAACGGATAATCCGGCTGTTGCTTGGAGAGGAAGGCCGTTGGCTGGTAGCGGGGGTAATGCTGGGGCTGTTCTGCGCTGCAGTGACCGGCTATGCGCTGCGTGCTCGCTTCTACGGAGTCCACTCCACTTCGGTGCTGGTGTTGTTTGGCTCTGCCTTGCTGTTGCTGGCGCCGGCGTTATTGGCCATCGCACTCCCCGCACGCCGCGCTGCTTTCCAAGATCCAGCCCAGACACTCCGCCGGGAATAGGTCTTTATTGACCGCCGCCATAGGGGCTGGGCGTCGTGCGCACCGGAGGCTTGTAGTTCACCAACTCATCCACGGGTCGCTTTCCCGCCCAGGCGATGCCACGCAGCAGCATGGTTTGGATCTGCGGGTTGGCGAAGTTGGCATAGATGTGGCCCTGCATCCAGACAAATGCGCGCGCCGGCTCGCCGCCTGGCAACGTGTGCTCGTAGGTCCAGATTTGCGGCACGACCTCTCCCTTGTGCGTTGCGGCGCTTGGGGTGCCCGGGATCACCGCGGTTGCCAGAACGTGAATGGCCGGATCTTTAGCCCACGTCATGGTGAAGAAGGCCTCGTCGAAGATAGTTATGTCGGACATGCCGGCCATGATCGGGTTCGATTTATCTACGATGGTGTAGGCAATATCCGCACCCAGGGTGTAGTTCTTCTCACCGTGCTTCTTTGCGCCGCCCACCAGGGTCGCGAAGTAAGCAGGATCAGGCCCGCACAGGGCATCATGGAGACTCACGATGCCACCCCCGCGTTTGACAAAGGCTTCGAGCGCGCTCCTGGCGCTGTCGGTCATGTAGCCGGAGTCTCCCTTATAGATGATCAGGACGTCGGTGCCCTGGAGTTCAACATCGCTCGGGGCATGCAACCCGCCGTCGACGATGGCTCCGTGCTCGGTGAGCAGCTTGCTCCAGTCCGCGAGAAACTGGGGATAGTCATGTTGGCCAGGCTGGTGAGTCTTTAGCCCCGCCTGCAGATAGACGTGCATGCCGTTCGGGTTCTGCCCCCAGGGCTTGGGTGCGGGAGTTGATTGGGCTGATAGGGAAAGCGAAAGGCACAGCGCGGCGCCCAGAGCCATTGCGAGGAAGCGGGATACCCGTGATTTCATACCAATCCTTGTGTCAACAGATTTAAGGCAACGCAGCCATTACAGAACGACCGTCTCTCATAATAGCCCGCGAACAGAACTGGAGGGCTGTCGCATGGTATCGCTGTACAATACTAACGAGCTACGATACCATATTTCATGATCGGCAGTTTCAAGGATGCGGATACAGAAATGCTGTGGGAGACTGGCAAGAGCCGCAGAATCCCAGCTAATCTTCGACGCGTTGTCCTCAGGAAATTGATGATCCTGAACGCTGCCTTAGAGCTCTGGAACCTAAGGATACCGCCAAACAACAGATTGGAAGAATTAGCAAGGGACAGGAAGGGCCAGCACTCAATTCGAGTAAACGATCAATACCGAATCTGTTTCGTTTGGAATGCGGGAAACGCCTATGAAGTGGAGGTTGTCGACTACCATTGAGAGATCGAGGAAACGTTATGTCTAGCGCAGCAGAGCAGATGAAGCCAACCTTTGCCATTCACCCGGGAGAGATTTTGCTGAAAGAGTTCTTGGAGCCGATGGGGCTTACGCGGTATCGCCTTGCAAAGGATCTTCATGTCTCGCTGCCGCGGGTCAATGAAATCGTTCACGGCAAGCGGTCCATCAGCGCGGATACCGCCCTTCGTCTCGCTACCTATTTTGGCCTTCCCGCGCAGTTCTGGATGAATCTGCAGGCCGACTACGATTTGCGCCTGGCCCGTACGAACAAGGACCTGAAGAAGATAAAGCCACGGCCAGCGGCCTGAGTTTGCGCCGACCATGGCGGCGTTCTTTCGATCGATTAGAATTCTGGGCAGGTCATCTTGACACACGCCGGACGTCACTTTCTACAAATACCCGGGCCTACCAATGTCCCCGATCGCATCCTTCGGGCGATGCATCGTGCGGTCATCGATCACCGCAGTGTCGAGTTCTCCCAGTTAGGCTCCAAGGTTCTGGAGAATCTCCGCCCCGTCTTTCAAACCGCCGGTCCAGTGATCATCTATCCCGCCTCGGGCACGGGGGCGTGGGAAGCGGCAATCGTCAACACCCTCTCTGCCGGTGATCGCGTGCTGATGTTTGAGACCGGGCATTTCTCGGAACTCTGGAAACAGCTTGCGGAGCGGTTCGGCATTGTCGTGGATTACGTGCCGGGCAACTGGCGGCGAGGGCCCGCGGCGGCGGATGCAGCGTCCCGGCTGGGCGAGGACGATCGCCATACCTACAAAGCAGTCATGGTGGCGCACAACGAAACCTCAACCGGAGTGACCAGCGGAATTGCCGAGATACGGCAAGAGATGAATCGCTGCAACCATCCCGCGTTGCTCATGGTAGACACGATTTCTTCGCTTGGGTCCATCGACTATCGGCACGACGAGTGGGGAGTGGATGTGACCGTCGCCGGCTCGCAGAAGGGTCTTATGCTGCCGCCAGGCCTGAGTTTCAATGCAATCTCTGAAAAGGCGCTGGCCGCAAACAAGAGCGCACGGTTGCCGCGTTCTTATTGGGATTGGCAGGAGATGCTGGGGCCCAATCGCAGCGGCTTCTTTCCCTTCACGCCCGCCACTACACTGCTGTATGGTCTGCGGGAGGCTCTGGCGATGTTACTGGAGGAGGGCCTGACCAATGTCTTTCGCCGCCATGCGCGACACGCGGAAGCGACTCGTACCGCGGTCCGCACCTGGGGTCTGGAAATTGTCTGCGAAGAACCCCGCGAGTACTCAAGCTCCCTCACTGCTGTGTTTATGCCTGCGGGATATGATGCCGACCGGTTACGGAAAATTATCCTGGAGAATTTTGATATGTCACTCGGGGCCGGCCTCTCCAAACTCGCCGGCAAAGTCTTCCGCATCGGGCATCTGGGCAGCTTCAACGACCTGATGCTGGCAGGAACACTGAGCGGGGTTGAAATGGGCCTCCGCCTGGCCGGCGTGCCCCATCAGCCGGGTGGAGTTACCGCGGCGCTCGAGTCCCTCGCCCCCGTGGAAGCGGCTGCGGGCCGCTAGACCAGCAAATGTCACCGCTCACTCCGCTACCGCTAAGTTCCCATGCAAAACCCGTGGACACTTTTCTTCAAGCCGCCGAGTTGAAACAAGAATTGAGGCGGGAGGTGCGAGGAGAAGTCCGCTTCGATCGCGGCAGCCGCGCGATGTACTCGACCGATGGGTCGAATTACCGCCAGATCCCCATCGGTTTAGTCGTTCCCCGCGACGCGGAGGACGTAGTGGCTGCCATGGCGGCGTGCCGCAAATACGGCGCCCCGGTTCTGCCGCGCGGAGGGGGCACGAGCCTCGCAGGTCAGTGCTGCAACGTCGCCGTCGTCTTCGACTTCACCAAGTACATGAATCGCATCCTCGAGCTCGACCCGAAGCACAGATTTGCCAGGGTGCAGCCCGGGGTGGTGCTCGATACCCTCCGCAATCAGGCGGAGGTTTACAAGCTGACGTTTGCTCCCGATCCCTCGACCCACAACCGCTGCACGATTGGCGGCATGATCGGAAACAATTCTTGCGGCACCCACTCTTTGCTGGGCGGCAAGACGGTCGACAATGTCGAAGAGCTGCGCATTCTGCTTTACGACGGAACGCAGATGACGGTCGGCCCGGCCACCAGCGTTCTAGAAGGGGGACGCCCGGCCGAGATCTACAACGCCCTACGTGCGATCGGAGAAAAATATGCGGACCTGATCCGGGCGAAGTTTCCGCAGATTCCCCGGCGGGTCTCCGGCTACAACCTCGATGATCTGCTGCCGGAGCGATTCAATCTGGCGCGCGCGCTGGTGGGGACAGAGGGCACCTGCGTGATGGTGCTCGAAGCCAAAGTAAAGCTGATCCCCAGCCCGCAGCATCGGGTGCTGTTAGGAATTGGATATCGCGATGCTTTTATTGCGGCCGATCACGTTCCTGAGATCCTGACCTTCCGGCCGATCGGTTTTGAAGGTTTTGAGGGAAGCATCGTCGATGGATTGCGGCGCAAGGGCGCTGCGAAACTCGATCTGCTTCCCGCCGGGCGCGGCATCGTGCTGGTTGAGTTCGGGTCGGACGACGCGGAGCATGCGCAGAGTCTGGCTCAACAACTGATGGATCGACTGAAGCATGCGCCTGACCCACCGAATACGCGGGTCTACACGCCGGCCGAGGCGCGCGATGTCTGGTATCTGCGGGAGTCCGGGCCCAGGGCTGCGGCGTTCGCGCCAGGAGCGGCGCCGCAGTGGGAAGGTTGGGACGATGCCGCGGTAGCGCCGGAAAAGCTGGGCGGCTATTTGCGGGATATCCGCACCCTGATGGATGAATACTGCTACGAAGGAGCCTTCTACGGGCACTTCGGGCATGGATGCATCCATATGCGCGTCAACTTTGACCTGCAGAGTGAAGCGGGCATCCGCAAGTATGGTGAGTTTGTTGAACGGGCTGCTGACCTGGTTGTCAGCTATGGAGGCTCGCTTTCCGGCGAACATGGCGACGGTCAATCGCGCGGTGCTCTGCTGCCCAGGATGTTCGGGCCTGAGCTGATGAGCGCTTTCCGCCAATTCAAGGCAGTGTGGGATCCGCAGAACAAACTAAATCCGCATAAGGTTGTGGACGCGTATTTGCCCACAGAAAATCTGCGTCTCGGTGCGGACTACAAGCCGCTGCAGCCGCAGACGCATTTCAAGTTTGTGGACGATGGCGGTTCTTTCGCAAATGCCGCAGCCCGATGCATCGGCCTCGGCGCCTGCCGCAAGCTGGATAGCGGGGTGATGTGCCCCAGCTATATGGTGACGCTGGAAGAAGAACATAGCACCCGTGGACGAGCGCACATGCTCTTTGAGCTGCTGCAGGGTGAAGTAGTCGACGGTGGCTGGAAGAACGAACAGGTCAAGCAGGCGCTCGACTTATGTCTTGCCTGCAAAGCCTGTAAGTCGGAGTGCCCGGCGAACGTCGATCTCGCCACTTATAAAGCGGAGTTTTTGTCTCATTATTACGAGGGGAAGCGACGCCCGCTCCATGCCTATGCCTTCGGCATGATCGACCGGTGGGCGGAGGTTGGATCGTTCGCTCCGAAAGTTTTTAATCTCTTGAGCGGCGTCCCGAAACGGATGCTGAGCCTTGCGCCGCAACGGCAGTTGCCGAGGCTCGCCTCGGGCACCTTTCAGCGTTGGGCACGAAGCAATCGGGTTTCCAGTAGGGATGCAAGTGTGATCCTGTGGGCGGATACCTTCAACAATTACTTTAAGCCTGAGACAGGCCGGGCTGCATTGGAAGTACTTAGACGCGCAGGGTTCAGCGTAATGGTGCCGCAAGCTCATCTCTGCTGCGGGCGGCCGCTATACGACTTTGGAATGCTCGACAAGGCCAAAAAGTATCTCAAGCGGGTGATGCAGGTACTCGCAGTGGAGATCGACGCCGGCTTGCCCATCGTGATCCTGGAGCCGAGCTGTGCTTCCGTATTTCGCGATGAACTGCGGAACTTGTTTCCTGACGATGCACGCGCGGACCGGCTTCGACGGCAGACTTTCCTGTTGAGCGAATTTCTCCAGCAGCTTGTTCCTGATTATCAACCTCCGCAACTCTCGCAGAAGGTGCTCCTGCAAGGGCATTGCCACCACAAGGCAATCATGAGGATGACCGACGAAGAAGCGTTGCTGCGCAAGATGGGCGCGGACCTGAAGTCTGTCGACGCCGGCTGCTGCGGCATGGCGGGACCATTTGGGTTCGAGAGAGGCAAGTACGCAATATCACAGGCAATTGGCGAACGAGTGCTCCTGCCGGCGGTGCGGAAGGCGGAGCCGGATACGCTGATTGTCTCCGACGGATTCAGTTGCCGCGAGCAGATCCTCCAATCGACTGGTCGCGAGGCTCTCCACCTGGCAGAGGTTTTGCAGCGCGCATTCGAAACCGCAGGTCCCTCAGCTTGATCACCCCTAGGCCAGTTGAAATCCCTCAAGCCGCGCAGCTTTGCGATCAAGCGTAAGCGTTGATGCGCAGCCTGACCACGCTCCGAGAGCCGCAATCAGCGCGTCGGAGAAAGAAGCCCGCTTGGTCCTGAGGGCGATCATCGCCGTAAAGACTTCCTGCTCATTCTGAATTGAGAGCGTGTCCGCCTGGAGCAGGCTTTCAATGGAATCAGCAATCTCTTCGCCTGGCACCTTATAAACGCGGTCGAGGACCCAAACCGTTTCTGCCATAGCCACAAGACTGACAAATCCAGGCAGATTCTCCGTGAGACGGCGCTCGATGATCTCCGTGGCCTTTGCCGATTGGACCGGATCGTCCTGTGTGAGATACCGCACAAGGATGTTCGTGTCGAGTCCGGTCATCTGCGCCCCGCGCGGATCATTCTGCTCGCAGCCCCTGCGGCAACCGCAGCATCCATATCATCGAGCGAGACTCTCCGGCCGCGCGTCCGCACGATGCCCTTCAAAGACGAGGTCGGAATCTTGGGGAGGATCACAACGCTGCCATCCGGATGGATGAAGAACTTGATCCGGTCGCCTGGTTGGAGATGGAGATGGTCCCGGATTGCCTTAGGGATCGTCGCCTGGCCTTTTACCGTGAGTGCTGATTCCATAAATCACCCTCCTTACATTCTAGCAAAAGTAATACCACCCTAGCCGGGCTGGTCCAGATTTGGGGAACAAACCCACCTCCAGGGTCGTAAGGACATTGCAAGGAGATCTCCGCCCATGCTCCTCAACGATCTGCGCCACGCACTGCGCCAACTCGCCCGCATGCCTGGATTCACGCTTACGGCAATCCTGACCTTTGCGCTGGGCATCGGCGCCAACTCCGCCATTTTCAGCGTTGTGAACGGAGTCCTCCGCCATCCGGCCGGGGTCGACTACCCCGAGCGCGTTGCCGTCATGAAGGTCCGGTATCCGCAGTTCATGCTCGACATCCCGTTTGTCTCTGTACCCGACCTGGTCGATGCTGCGTCTCTCAAAGACCATGTCGAGGCATCGTCGCTGGCACGCGATACCAGTTTCAACATCGTCCATGACGGCACCGTCGAACACCTTCCTGCCGAGCGCGTCGGAGTGCAATGGTTCCAGGTTTTTGGAGCCCGGCCAATTCTTGGCCGCACCTTCGCCCCGGAGGAAGATCACCCAGGCGCCGGTCCCGTTGCCGTCATCAGCTATGGCCTATGGCAGCGTGCCTTCGGGGGGCGCCGCGATGTACTTGGACGTAATATCTTGTTGGACCAAAAGCCTTACCAGGTTATCGGAGTCATGCGCAGCGACTTCGACTGGCCGCGCGGCAAACAGCTATGGGTACCCATCGCGCTCGACCCCCAGGCCTTTTCTCCGAGTGAAAGGTTCGAGGAGTATTACACCGCATTCCTCCGCCTGCGGCCCGGCGTCTCCACCACTCAGGTCAATGCCGGTCTCGCGCAGAAAATGCGGGAGGAAATCATCCGGGAAGGGAAGGACGCGTATGGAAAAACCTCCGGCTGGTCCATGTATGCTACGCCGCTCACGCAATTTGCTGCCGGACCGCTACGCAAGCCCCTTGACGTTCTCTTCGGCGTCGTGGCCCTGGTCCTGCTTATAGCCTCCGCCAACGTCGCCGGACTCTTCCTGGCCCGCGCGTCCACCCGCACCCGCGAGTTCGCCATCCGCACGGCTTTGGGAGCGAACGCGCTCGCTATCCTCAGCGAGTTCCTGATGGAAATTCTGCTCCTCGCCGGAGTTGCTACGCTCATCGGCATGGTTGCCGGCCCCGTCTTCGGACGGCTTCTTCTTTGGCTCATCCCCCACAGTTTGGCCGAAGGCTACAGCGTACACATGGACCCCGCGGTGCTTGCGGTCACGGGCGCTGCAGGTTTGATCACCGCGCTCATCGCCGGGATCGGTCCCGCGCTTAAGCTGATACGACAACACCCATCACTCAACATGCGCGACAGCCGCAGCGCCACGGCCTCGGTGGAAAAGCAGCGCCTCCGCGCCGCCTTCGTCATCTCTGAAGTCGCGATAGCTTGCCTGCTTCTCACCGGAACGGGACTGTTCCTGGCCAGCCTGCGCCAATTGCAGCGCGTCGATCCGGGCTTCAATCCCCAGGGTGTTCTGGCTGCATCGGTCTACTACTCCGGCGACGAACTCAAGCGCCAACAACCGCGCCAGGCGGCGTTTATCGACGCGGTCGTGAACAATCTCTCCAGCCAGTCCGGAGTCACCGCCGCGGCCGCAATTGAACCGCTGCCCTTCGATCCTGAGGAGGGCGGATCCAGTTCGTTCAAGATTGTAGGACGCCCCCTCGCGCCGAACGACGCCGGGCCGCACAGCGAGCTCGCGTACGCGACCCCGGATTATCTCAAGGTCATGCAGATTCCTCTCATCGCCGGCCGCTGGATCGCTCCCCAAGACCGCGCGAATACGGAAGACGTTGTAGTGATCGACGCCCGGCTCGCCAAACGATATTGGCCTAATCAGAATCCTATCGGACAACATATTTCGAGCGGTGGGGCAGGCCACTCAGCTCTGGTCGTCGGCATCGTCGAAACCATCCGGCTGAACTCTCTGGAAGAGGACACCAGCGATGGCATGCGCTACTATGCATTCGCCCAGAATAACGACGTGCTGGCCAACTTCTTGATCCGCACCCCGGGGGATCCCAATTCCTTCGCGCCCGCGATGCGGCGCGCGGTGACCTCTGCCGACAGCAGCCAGGCAGCTTACGATATCCAGACGCTCCAGTCACTGGTATCTGCGTCGCTCGCCGGCCGGCGCTTAATCGTTGCCATGCTGGCAGCCTTTGCGGGCTTGGCTCTGCTGCTGGCGTTGGTCGGTATCCACGGCTTGATCAGCTATGTCACAACCCAGCGCACGGGCGAAGTCGCCATCCGCATGGCGCTCGGAGCGCAGCGTTTTCACATCCTCAGCCTGGTACTGACAAGTGTCCTCGCCTGGATCACTACCGGCCTCACCATCGGGGCCTCGCTGTCTTTGATCGCTAGCGCGTTCTTGCGAAACTCCTTCGCAGCCTTCGGAGCAGGAATGCTTTCCGCACTCGGCGGCGCGATCGCCACCATGGTCACTGTAGGAGTCATCGCGACCTTGCTACCGGCCTACCGGGCCGCCTCAATACAACCCGTCGAGGCACTAAGAAACGATTAAGCTCTGCTCGGCGCAAAGGCGCATGTCGTGGCAGAGCTCGTCGATCCGTTTGCGGTCTGTATCCCAGGAACACATGAAGCGCGCGGCGCCTCCGATGAAGGTATAAAACTTCCAGCCCCGCCGGCGGAGGGCCTCGAGGATTTCGTCGGAGGCCTTCACGAACACGGCGTTGGCTTCGGGAGGCGCGACCACGTGGACACCTGGAATACCCGCGAGATGATCGGCCAAATAGCGCGCGCATTCATTCGCGTGCTTCGCGTTGCGCAGCCATGCTCCGCTTTCCAGCATCCCCACCCAAGGGGCGGCCAGAAAACGCATCTTCGAAGCCAGCTGACCCGCCTGCTTGCAGCGGTAGTCGAAGTCCTCGGCAAGTTTTCGATCGAAGAAAAGAATCGCCTCGCCGACGGCCATGCCGTTCTTGGTGCCGCCGAAGCAAAGCACATCGACACCGCTCTTCCAGGTCAGTTCCGCGGGTGAATTGCCAAGGCTGGCGCAGGCGTTCGCGAAACGCGCTCCATCCATGTGCAGCCGGAGACCATTCCTCTGGCAAGCGGCCGACAGAGCAAGCAGATCCTCCACGTTGTAAACCCGCCCGGTTTCGGTGGATTGACTTATGGTTACCGCGCGCGGTTTGGGGTAATGAATGTCCTGCCGGTTGGTTGCGATGTGGTGAATGGCCGGCGGCGTAAGCTTGCCGTCTTGGGTTTCGGCAACCAGGAGCTTGGATCCATTGGAGAAGAACTCCGGGGCGCCGCATTCGTCGGTTTCTACGTGGGCGGATTGACAACAGATAACCGCGTGGTACGACTGGCAAAGCGAAGCGAGTACCAGGGAGTTTGCGGCGGTGCCGTTGAAGGCAAAGAAGACCTCGCAGTCGGTCTCGAACATCGCCCTGAAGGCATCAGCGGCCGCTTCTGTCCAGGGATCGTCTCCGTAACCGGATACATGGCCGCGGTTGGCGGCTTCCATGGCAGCCCATGCCTCGGGGCAAATTCCAGAGTAGTTGTCGCTGGCGAACTGCTGCAGAAGTTCTGTGCTCTTGATTTCAGTCATATATGATCTCCCAGCCCAGGCCCGGTGCGTCCGACGGACGCGCGTAAATTCCTTCCGGACCGCGCGTGATGTGGTTGTCCTCTTCAAAACGCCGGTACACTTCGTCAGGACCACCGGGAGGAGGCATGAACATCTCAGCCCAGGGACTGTTCGGGGTGGCGAGGATGAAGTGGATGGAATCGAAGGAGCCGCCACCGTGCGGAATCACCGGGATGTCATAGGCTGCTGCCAGCGCGCCGATGCGCCGCAGCTCGGTCATACCGCCGCACCAGTGGATATCCGGCTGCCAGATCGCCGCGCCGCGGTGGTCTAACAATTGACGGAACGCGTACCGCGTATACTCATGTTCGCCGGTGGCCATGCGGGTAGATTTTATTTCCGCGCTCAGCCGGCCAAACCCTTCGTAGTCTCTCGGCTGCAGGCACTCTTCCATCCAGTACACGCGATAGGGCTCAACCAGTGTGGCCATCTCGATGGTGTAGTGCTCGTTCCAAGCCATATAGCAGTCGAGCATCAAGTCACCGTCCGGGCCCAGCAAGCCGCGCGTCTTCTTTACCAGCTCAAGGTTTTTCTGCTGCCCTTGCCATCCATCCGCGGGGCCGTACGGCATGGCGAGCTTGAGCCGCTTATAGCCGAACTTGATGTGCTGCTCGATATCGTTGCCCGTGCAGTACGCCGGAATCCGGGGCTTGGTTTGGCCGCCGAGCAGTTCATACACGGGAAGATTGGTAGCCTTCCCGATCAGATCCCACAACGCCAGATCCACTCCGCTGATCGCGTTGATGGCGATGCCGGCCTGTCCGTAGGGCAGGGTAGAGCGGTACATGATGTCCCAAATGCGTTCGACGTTGAAAGGATCTTCGCCCTCCAGCAGTTTCGCCAGGTGCTGCTCCACGACCAGGCCTCCGCCTGCGCCGCCGGTTCCATATCCCGTGATGCCTTTGTCGGTGGCGATCTCAACCGTAAATCCTTCCAGCTTTCCCGGGTCGGGGTTCCATAGCGACCGGGTAGCTTTGTACTCCGGATAAATGGACATGGGATTGGCGACTTCCACCCCGCCTGTCGACCACGATCCCGGGGCCGGTGTGTAACTGGGCACAGGGCGCTTCGGCCGGGTGCGCACCAGGCGGACCGAGGTGATCTTCAGCCTGCTCTTTTCCTCTTGAAAGGCGAGCGCGGGAAGGGTGATGGCGAAGAGCCCGCCAAGCTTGAGTAAGGACCTGCGATCCATCCGAAATGCTCCGCGTCAAGACGGTCGGGACTGAGACGATTCGCTGGGATTGTACATCTTACGCACCACCACGCGCTCTAGGGTGGTGCGTGATGCTCTATGCACCGAGAGACCTCGGAAAGCGCGCAAGTTCTTCAGGTGTCGAGGCATTCGGAACCGAACAGCCGGGCGCGGCGATGTATTTGCTTCCCGCCTGCTCTCTTGCCTCGGTCCACTGTTTGCGCATTTCCGCTGTGGTCAGCTTGTCATAGTCAATCTCATCCACTCCCCCTGCGATTGGCTGCGAAAAGTGTTTCCGCGCCTCGGAAATTGGGATTCCGCTGGTTTTTACCGAGTACTGAACGACGGGCGCATTGAAATCCTTGAACTGATCGATATACGGTCTCTCCAGATAATGCAAGTGCAGGACGGTCAGCTTGGTGTCAGCCAGTGCATCGAAGACGCGCTTGTCATAGGCACGGGTATAACGTTCATAATCGGAGACCGAGCCGAACTTGCTTTCCGCGTTGAAGACGCTCACCAGCGATCCTGATGCCCCAATATCCTTGGTATGCCGGATATGGTTGAGTGTTGACTGCGTAATTGCTTCTAACGCGGTATGCCACCCATCCGGATTCTGCTTCTGAAAGTCGTGCAGGCTGCGGATTACCTCGTTGGGAGTTTCGTCGGATTTCTTCAGCTTGGCAAACTGAGGTTGAGCGCCGAACAGGATCATCGCCGTCATATACGGTCCATAAATAGTGTCGATAAAATAGGCATCTCCATTCAACCCATCGCGGATTAGTTTGAGCGTGGTTAATTGATTCGGAAATGGAGAATCCAGCGGTTTGAGCTCATACCACTTACCAGTCGTCGATGCCGGATAGTCAAAGTCATTCATGACTTTGACTATGTCAGTGTTATAGGTTCGATGGAAATCCAAATGGTCCTGAGCCTCCAGCTGCGGAGTGGGCCGTTTGTAATGGTGGTAAAAGGTGAATGGCGGGCGATCCAGGTCTTGCCCTTGCAACGCACGGTCAACTCGTTGTTTGTGGGTTAGGGTCGCTCCCGTTGTCTTGCCAATGAGGGGCCTTGTAAGGGTGAGGCCGGCGGCCGCAGCAGCGGATTGAAGAAAGGTACGTCGATTCATCGGTAGTCCTCCTCAGGACATGCACAGCGAACATCAACTCCGAGCACTCATTGACGTTTTTGGATTATATCCTCGTAGGATGGGATCGAAGCTAATTGCTTGCTCGCAGGAATCAGGCTTGTCCAAATTAGGTTTTTAAACACAAAGGAACGAATTGGCGCTACTCCCCACCCATGCGCAGAAGGCGCCCTCAACAGCAGGGACCTGCTGTTAAAGCCCAATTTTCAGTGGGTTCAAAAAAACATTACTCTTAGCGCGGACGAAGACGCAGGCAATTCGGAAGGCGGTCAACACCCAGAAGGGAATTACCGGCTATCAGGTTGTTCAGGAATTCTTTAACGTTGCATTGCAGCGCTTTGCACAGCCAATGAGGGCGGACGAAGCGGAAGTCACTGGATGGAGTTCCAGTGAGATGAGAAAGCTGGCAGCACATCGCCGGCCACGCCGGTGCTCTACGAACGCGAGTTCTCAGCCGGCCCAGTCGCGTGGGCTTCGTTGGCTACACTAGACCTGCGCGTGAGTTCCCCAAGCCACATACTGATGCGAGCCACGGGGCCAGATGTGAAGGAAAACCCCGTTTTGCGGTGAATGACGGCACGGACCTCCGCCTTCTGCTCCTTGCGGGCAGCGCCTGGAAACTGGCATGGCAAGCAAATGCGCTCTTTGATACCGCTGACGTTGGAATAGCCGACGAACGGATCAATCTCCCTGCCACATTGCGTACACGTTCCGTATTCAGGCATTTTGCCCTCCTCGGTCAGTTCTACTGCGTTGCATTGTGGGGGAGAATGCCACCTTGGTGGGCTGGCGGAACGGTAATTACGCTGTTGCCTCGCCATGGGGGTTGGCGACCGTCACTGAGCCTCCCGCGAAGCGGGAAGCCCAGTGAATTGTGCGTTCGATTGTTACATCGGAACCAGCATGTGACCGCCCTGACGCGCCCTTAGTTCGAGGAGACAGCTGCAGTCTCAGTATCGGGCTTCTGCGAAGCCTTGAGTGCCTGCCGCTGCTTTTCGAGATCAGCGTTTTCGGTCTCGAGTTTCTTCTTTTCCTCTGAAAGCTTCTTGTTGGAGGCGTCAAGTTTCTGCGCTTCTTTCAGCAGAATCTGGTTCTTCTTAACGATCGCGCGCTGGGTGTTGACCTGGTCCTGCAGGACTTTGTTCTGTGCAGCCAGGCGTTCCCGCAGAGCGGCGTAATCCACCGACGAATCATTTGCGTTGGCCGGCAGTACGGTAGGAGTGGAATTGGCGACGTTGTCGCTCTGGCAGAATCCCGGTAGGGCAGAGAGAGACAACAGCAGGGCACATGTTGGTAGAAAACGCATGGTGACACCTCGTTCCTGTGAGTTGAACTTCCTCGAGCGTCGTCCGGAAGAGCTCCGAACAATAGGCATCGAGTGGCACCATCGTACTGAACCTGTCCTGCTCTGGGAGTATCACTTTCGGGGCACCGAGGTTGGCAAAGCGTAGACGCCCGGCGAAGAGCTTACTGCCTGTTCTGCCCGGTTTACGGAAAACACAACAGTACATGTGACTTACTTGAGAGTGCAAGCAAATTTCCGGTCTAGCAAGCGTCTTCCCGGTCGCAAACTTAAGTAATGTTGCCCGATGCAAGCTTGCTTACGGCGAGCTCGCCCACCCCTGCCGGCCTCCGCTGACAGGGATGGGCGACGGTCAGGTAGATGCTACGGCTGGACGGCGGGAAGTGTTTTCGGGTCCGCAGTATTAATGCACGTCGGATGGCCAAACCCACCGGCGCTGATCCCCGTGCCACCCGAAGGGTTGGGAGTGATGTCGTAGATGATGTTGTCCGGATGGGCTGCATCGCCGGAGACCCCGCCCACTCCAGACAGGTGATCCAGTTTCAGGATATGGCGAACACGCCAGGAGATGTCGTGGTCCGCGCAGGATGTATCTCCGCTGACCCCAACTGCCCCGATGATCTTCTTGCCCGGACCATAGAGTGCGAGGCCCCCACCGAAGACGTTGACCCCGCCGATCTTCCAGCCCACCATGGGGTCATCGATGGTGCCGTACTGCGTGGAGGGTCCCCGGTACGCGACTTCCGTATCTACCGGATTGCTCTCCTGCAGCCCGAAAAGGCTTCCGCCCGGTTGCACCGCGGAATACAGATTTGCCGTCGACAGCGATAAGCCGTTAGGTTGCCCCGACCCGCTGCTGCTGGAGGAAGCGTCCAGGCTAAACGCATTCGCGGTGTTCGCTTTCTGCGCCGAGATGACGCGGCTGCCGGGCCATTGGGCGCCGCGATTGACGCCAGAGAACGCGACCGCACAGACCACGCCATCGCGGTCTACGATGGTCCCCCACATCTGGTTGTTGAGGCCGCTGGTCTCGGCGGCAGTGGCTGCCGCCAGCGCTGATTGCAGCGCCGCTTGATTGGGCAGGCTGTTGCATTCGTTACTGAACTGACGGTCGTCCGCGTAGAGCATACGGGCGCTGCAGGTGACTGCCAGGGCGAGGATAGCTACCTGGCAGAGGATTCGTTTGTGCGACATTTTCGGCTCCTTATTCGGGCCTTAGCCCAAAAAAAATCACACAAACTTTACGCCGACTTACCTGGCTCGCGCAAATGACCGAAATACCGGTTAGCCGATTATTGGGGAGCGACCCAACCAGTGGAGAGCTCTGCGCGCATTTGCACGGTTCCGATGCTCTTATCTCCGGATTTGGCTGAGACGGTAAATTGCTGCCAACCCGGGTTCTTGGCGGCCGGCGCCACGGCCAGAACGCGAAGATAGAGCTCGCCGTGCGGCGCAACGGAGGTAGCAGCAACCGGCGTCACCTTCCACCCGTCCGGCGCTGTCACAGTGAACGTTACTTCAATAGCTGTGTCTAATGGATTATCGATAACCAGGGGAATAGCCAAGGTTCCGTCGACATGGACTGAAATTTCCAGGGGAACAAGGCTCTCTAAATGATCCAGCCCGTGGGCCTGCCAGAATTTATGGTAATAGCCCCATGGGTCGCCAATCGCCAGAGCCGGTTCCAGATGCTTGACTGCAGTAAACCCGGGAGCGCGCTGGTAGGGAATCCCGTCGGATACTATTCCCGCGAAGACGTCATCGGTAACCCCGGAGGGCACGAAAGATTTACCTAGAATAAGTCGTACGGGCTCGGTTACGAGCTTCGATATCTCCCCTGTCGAGCTGCCCAGAGAGTTGTTGGCGATCTCATTCGCAATCTTTGTGCCCCCTTGCGTCAGATGATAGGCAAATGCTTCCGCAGCCAACCTTCCATAGCTCGCGTGGCGCGAAGGAGAGACCTCCTGCGACGAGTACTGCGGACCCTGGCCGGCGAAAATGTCATGCGTGGGGTTGTAAAAGTAGTAGAGCTTTTCCGGCTGCCAGGGGCGAAGGCCTTCGGTTAGATTCCCATTCTTATCCGGGTTGGCGGCAGGAGAGACCTGCTCGGAAAGTACCGTTGGATCTCCGGCCATGTCGAACGCCTCAGTCGCGAGAACGCCAGACGCCTGATGATCTGCGTGGTTCTCGCCGGTGGTGAAATCCGGCAGCCAAGTAAGAATCACCGATGGCCGGGTTATGCGAACAATCCGCACCAGCTCGTCCAGGCAGCGGCCGTGGCTGCAGCGCTCCAGGGACGTTAAGACATTCTGGCTCGGGGTATCGTGGCCACCGAGAAACCAGACATTGGCGATGCCTAAAGAACCGACCGCGCGGCGCCCTTCGATCTGGCGAATGTCGCCCAATGCTGCGGCCTGCTCCGGGCCCACATCGTTGTTTCCTCCATCCCCGTCGGTTTCATAGACCACCGCCACGCGTTTGCCGTTGTCGAAGATTTCTCGCGCGAGATAAGCCGAGACCATGACTTCATCGTCAGGATGCGCAACCACCACTAGGATGTCTGCTTGGTAGCGCGGGTCGCCGGGGCGGTTGTTGAGAAGGTAGCTGTCTGGCTTTGCATCGGCCGTTTTCTGGGCCAAAGCAGGATGCGTGCAGAGCGCGCCAAGGATCGCAGCGCCCAGAACGAACCCCGCGGCGAGGCCAGGCCGGGGCATAAGCTCGAATAGCAGTCGAGGGAGTTGGGCAGTCGACATTTTTTCTTCCGGCGTTTTCAAGGAAGCAACCAATTCTATCGTGGGCCGCAGAGGGAGGGCGCGTGCGTACTCTAGGACATTACATTTGCAGCATTCAATAAAGCCATCCCGTGCGGTACATTTACGGTACGGCTGAAGGCATGCCAGCCCCGGGGGGAGCGGGTTTTCAAACCCGCGAGAACGCTTTATCTTGCCATGACCGGGCTTTAGAGGGTGTGTGAGAACTCGGATTATCCAGAGCTGTCCAAATTAGCGAGAAAGCCAGCCTGTTGGAGCAGTTAGTCAGCTGATTACCCTTGGAGAGCTTGGCCAACATCAAATCAGGTTCCCTATTTTGGGCCCAACGAAAAACAAAGCATCAATCGCAGGTCCCTCCACTACGCTACGCTCCGGTCGGGATGACAAATTTGTTTTGAAATCGATGATTTCTCACGAAAACCGCCAATTTTGCAACAGAATTGTCATCCCGACCGGAGCGTACCCGGATTTCCTGCCACGCAGCACTGGACAAGGCCACGTGTGCGCCTTTCCGTAAAGAAAGGCGCATGAAGCTCGCCAACGCCATTAAGTTCGACAGGAAATCCGGGGGAGCGTAGTGGAGGGACCTGCGGTTAATGCCATTTGTGCGCCTGAATCAGGAGGAATCCCAATTCGTCCCTTTTTGGTTAAAAACCTAATTTGGACAAGTCTGAAGTTCAGGTCGCCCCTTCGGGGCTGGATTTGCAAAGCCTAGTTCTCACACACCCTCTTTAACCCTGGTGAGAATGCCCCAAGCTGCCCAATCAACCCGATGCGTGGGAATTAACTCGCATAACTCGCTTAACTCGCACCTTCTGCAGAGACAAAGCGGGGACGAGAGAGGACGTTCTACTTCACAGGTTCGCCGGTGGTTTCGTTAAGGATGAAGGTTGCGCGCCTGTTTTCAGTGAAGTTGAACATATTGTTGATCGGCCCGGCGACGGAATCGAAGGAGCCATTGCCGATTCGCTCACCGTCGAGCCAGTTGTCTTCGACAAAACGGATGATGGAGGTCTGGTCGGTCATGGTGTGATCGACGTAGTTAGCCTTTGCGTAGGGCGAAATTACCAGCAGTGGAAGACGAGGGCCATTGCCGCAGCGGCCTTGGGCGTGCGCTGATAGCGGACCGGCCAGCGCCGGGGCGCCGGTCCCACAGTGCCCCTCACCGTTCAGCCGGTCGGCGGCGGTGGCGGATGGGTTCACGATTGTGCTCATCTGGTGGTCGTACCAGCCGTCGGAATCGTCGTAGGTGATGATCACCGCGGTGGACTCCCAGGCCGTGGTGGTTTGCAGCAGGTTGATCACCTGGGTGATGAATGCCTGCTCGTCCAGCGGGTCGGAGTAGCCGGCGTGGGCATCCTGATAAGACGCAGCCTTGAGGAAGCTCACAGCAGGAAGGTTGCCGGCGGTCACCGCCGCGTAGAAATCCTCAAGGTCATATTGATGACTGGCCGGGTCGCCGTTTACCCCGATGGCGCTCACCGATGAGGGCCGAAGGTGCTTGGGGTTCGCAGTCTGCTTGTAGAACTGGAAGGGCTGGTGGTGGGGGACATAGTCCTTGGTGGTTGACCGGGTGATGGCTGACTTGCTGGAAAGTTCACAACCAGTGAGCCATTGGCGTTCTCGAGGCTGAGATTGAAGCCGCCTTGAAACCAGCCCCACGTCACACCGTGGGCACTCAACAGATCACCAATGTTCTGTCCAGAGAACTGAAATTGCGCGCCGGTGGTGGTGGAACATACATCCCCGATCGGATCGCCGTCACCGACCAGGGTGTGGATTCAAGGATTTGGGGTAAACACCGAAGTAGTGATCGAAAGAGACGTTCTCGCCGAAAATCACAACCACATGCTTGATCGGAGTGGCGGTGGGTGCGGCGGATTCCGCACGGATGACGGGGGACGCAATGATCTGGCCGGCAATGATAATTGTCGCCAATGATGTTGCAGATGGCCTTCGCATAAGCTCCTGGAGGGTCCCGCAGCTTGTTAGGCTAAGGTGGCTTGCGACGGGGGGGCAAGGGAATATAGGAAGGTTCTTAGCCTCAGATGTCAGGTAGGGGTTACATAGGTAATAGGAGAGAGGCCAGGATAAAGTAGGACAATCAAGGCCGAGCTATTATCATGCGACCTCTCGCCGGCGGGTACGACTTGGCGGGTACGACTTAAGGTCGGAAGTACTCTTCGGAGAGAACCAGGCAGTTATTCATTGGTTACAGGGCTTCTTAGTTTTGGCTTCCATTCGAGGAGTGCGTGACTACAGCCTCGACTGCAGGGATGTCCCTCTTCTCGGCAAACTGGCGCGCCATGCCTTTGGAGACTCTTTCAAAGTGCCGTCTGAGGTAGACGTGGATTGTTTCCTCAGGCTTCAGCAAGGTCATTTCGATACCTCGGACTTCAGGAGATTGCGCAGAGTTGAGCATTTAGGTGAAGGTCTACAAAAGTACGAACAGCGATTCTCGTCGTTCCCAGGGAATCGCCGCTTGTTGGTAAGCATACGGTTTGCTGCGCAGTTCACCATAGTTCTTGCGTGACAACCCGGCAAATCGTAGTTGTATGCAGAAGCGCCGCATGGCCAAGGTGCAGAACTTTTGGGGGACTGTCGTATCCGGCAAAGAACCGCATTAAGGCGGCTTTGCCAACCTCAAATCAGGTTGCCTATTTGGACCCACTGAAAATTGGGCTTCCAACAGCAGCTCCACTACGCGCTACGCGCTCCGGTCGGGATGACAATTCATCTTGAAATCGATGATTTCTCACGATAAGTGCCAATTTGCAACAAATGAAAACAGAAGGCGGCCGGGAGCGAAGGCGAAGATTACTTACGGACGGTATAGTGCAGCTTGACCACGCCGTCTGGGAACTTCGTGCAGGAGATGAGTTTTAGCGGTACGCTGCGGTGGGCGGGCGCGATCAGTGGAATGCCTTCGCCTATAAACTTGGGAATCACGTGAATCATAAAATCGTCGATCTCTCCTTCATCGAGAAACGACGCAATGATGCCGGCGCCACCCATCATCCAGATGTCTTTCCCTTTTTTCTTCCGCAGATGGGTTGCGAACGCTTTGATGGGTTCGCTCACGAACTCCACGCCCGCGGGGGCCGGCGATTGCGGGAGGCTGCGTGTGAAGACATAGTTTTTAACTGTTGTATCGAAGGCGGACCCGGCGACGCCTTTCTTTTGAAAGTCGAGCGCCATATCGCATGTCTTCCTACCCCACAAGACCGTGTCGATCGATTTATAGAACGCACCCATGCCGTAGTTGCCCTTCGGTCGCGGACGGTCGAGCCACTCGACGGAGCCGTCGGGCCGGGCAATAAAGCCGTCGGCGCTGGTGGCGATGTAGACGAGGATTTTGCGCTTGCGGACCATGGCGGTACAGGGTGCGGTGAAATCTTAACCCCGAGGACGTTAGGATTCCCATAGTTGAGAAAAACCATGTATCAAATTGCTCTATATTCCCACGGGATGACACAGTGCCGCACCGACGGCGCTCGGATCCTCTTGGGGATTGACTCTTGTTTCAGCATCGGAACACCTTGTCTCCCGCGCGCTCGATACGGAAGTCAAAACAGCCGGCGGTTTGATCGCGCACTTCTATGTAGTCTATGTCGGGGCGCTCGAGCAGGTGCCTGACCGCGGCGGTCTTGTCCTCGGCGGCGGCTATGAGCGCGCGTTCCACCAGCTTCTGGCCGGTGGCATAGCCGTTCAAGACGACTGCATAGGGCTCCAGGTCCGCAGGATAGCCGGCATCCGGGGAGTAGCGAGCACACGACTGCTCGTGGATAAAGATGGGCCCGGGCAAGGGAACTGCCTCGATTCCGGCAAAAGGATCGTAGGTAAACAGCGTCCGGTTTTCTTGCCCGATCCGGAAGGTACGCAGGCAGTGACGGCATGGCCCGTAGCCGGAAGCGAGCTCGGTATGTGCGGGGTGTCCATAGCGCGGAGCTTTGCCCGAAGAGCGCACCTGGGCAGCGGTTTCACTGGGCAACGCGATCACGTGGAATCTCGACATGGTCTTCTCCTAGGAGGTCTGGCCTCAAAAAGGAGTCTGCCAGGAACGGCGCAACGGCGAAATCCGTTTCTTGCTCTCAAATTCTGGCAACACTCGCAAGCGCACGTAAGAATCCACTATTGAGCAGAACCCTTCTGGGTGGGCGTTTTGAGTTCGGCGACGAGTTGTTGGAACTTTGGGTTGGAGCGGAGGTTCTTCAAATCGTCGTCGGCACGCAGGCCATTGGCATCTTTGTACCCGCGGTGGATGGCTTCACGCAGATACTGTAAGGCGTCATCGGGGTGGTTGGCAGCCACCGCTACACAGGCAAACGAATACCAAAGCGAGAAGGGGTCTCCTCGTCCGTTGGAATTGTCTTGCTTCGCGATTGCGTCGCGAAACAGCTCGCTGGCCTCGGCATAGCGCTGGTTGTAGACCATTGATCTTCCCAATTGCTGGAGCGTAGCGACCGTATCGGAATGCTGCGGCCCCAGAGTGCGAAGCTGGACATCATAGGTTTCCCGAGCTAGCTTTTCGGCTTCCGCGTAGTGACCCTCGCGGATCAGAGTTCTGGCAAGATAGCTCTGACACTCCAAAGCTTCCGGGTGTTCCGGTCCGAGAACGCGAATCCATGCCGTCAACGTGTCCCTTTGTATTTTTTCCGCGTCGTGGATATGGCCCTCCTCGAATAGTTCGTTGGCCACGTTTGTTTTGGACCACAACGTTTCCTGATGCTCGGGTCCAAAGATTCGCAAGCGAATGCCCAGAGCTTCACGGGAGAGTTTTTCGGCGTCGGCGAAACGCCCCTCCGCGACAAGCAGGGCCGCGAGGTTTTCCATGGTGAAGGCGGTGTTTTGATGTTCGGTCCCGAGAACTCTTCGCTGCGCAGCCAGGATTTCGCGATAGAGCGGCTCGGCTTCGGCGAGGCGACCCTGCGACTTGAACACCAATGCGAGATTACCCGCCGAGATAAGCGTTCGGGGGTCATTCGGTCCCAAGACGCGGCGGTCGACATCGAGGAGTTGACGGTACAGTTGTTCCGCCTCGGGGTAGCGGGCCTCATCCGAGAGAGCAGCACCGAGATTGCCCATAGCCCGCAATATTTGCTCGTTGTCCGGTCCCAACCGGCGAGTCCCAACATCAACCACTTCGCGCTCCAGTTTCTCTGCCTCGTCGTAATGCCCCTGCCTTATCAGGAGAACCGTCAGGTGATCCATGGTCTCGAGAGTGAGTGGGTCGTTCCCTCCAAGAATACGGCGCTCGCCGGCCAGGGCCTGGCGCTCCAGTTTTTCTGCCTGCGTATAATTTCCCTGGTAAATCAGAACGGTTGCCATCTGAGCCATCGATTCCAGGGTTTGCGGATCATCCGGTCCCAATAAGCGTAGTCGAGTGTCCAGGGCTTGTTTTGTCAGTTCATAAGCACGAGGATAAAGGCCCAATCCCTGGTATGTGCGGGACATCACCTGCATCATCTGGGATTGAACTTCGGGGTCGTTCTCCAGACCTTTTCCCATATCCTTCGAAGCCTTGTCGAGAATTTCGCGGGCGGTCACGCTGTTGCCGCGAGCCTCGTTCGGATCGGACACCTTGAACATGCCGGTCATGAAATCCGTGATGCGGGTGGCGCGGTCCCGTTCGTGCGTAATCCGTCGTAGCTGCACGGCTTGTAGGACTGAGAACGCACAAAGCAACAGCACTAACCCGGCGGACACACCCACGGGCATTCGGTGCCGCCTGACGTATTTCCGCAAGCGATAGCCAGGGCTGGCCGGACGCGCCACGATGGCTTCGTGGTTCAAATAGCGGCGAATGTCGGCGGCCAATTCGGAAGGCGCGCCGTAACGGCGGGCGCGATCCTTCTCCAGCGCCTTCATCGTGATCCAGTCGAGATCGCCGCGCAGCGGGCTTGACCAGCTGCCTGGGCTCGGTGCCGCGCGCTTCGGCTATCGCGGACGCCGTATCTCGATCGCTGCTGACCTTGGTGCTCGGAGAGAGTGGATCTTCCTCGCGCAACTTTCGCAGCCACTCGTCGAGCGGTGGCTTCTGCCGCTGTTTGGTTTCAAACGGCTGCGACCCGGCCAGCAGCACATAGAGCACGACTCCCAGCGAGTAAACATCGGTGCGCGTGTCTATGTCCTGCACACTGTCCTGCACCTTGGGATCGGCCTGCTCCGGACTCATGTACCCGGGCGTCCCCATGAAATGTCCGAGCTGGGTAAAGGTTTCTCCCGCCATGTGAGGCGTGGTCGCCTTGGCCAGCCCGAAGTCGATGATGCGCGGCACGGGTTTGCCGTCCACTTCTACAACCAGAATGTTTGCCGGTTTCAGATCGCGATGGATGATGGCTTTTTGATGCGCGTGCTGCACGCCTTCGCAGACCTGAATGAATAGTTCGAGCCGGTCTCTGATCTTGAGCTTCTTTTGATCGCAATATTCCGTAATCGGCAGGCCCGGCACGTACTCCATCACGAAGTAAGGCTGGCCCTGGGGCGTCGCCCCGGCGTCAAACACCTTGGCGATGGCGGGATGATCCATGATCGCCAGCGATTGCCGCTCCGCTTGGAAGCGTTGCACGACCGCCTCGTCGTACATGCCGGCCTTGATCAGCTTCAGGGCCACTTGCCGCTGTACTGGAGAAGTCTGCTCGGCCAGCCAGACTTGCCCCATGCCACCTTCGCCAAGTTTGCGCACGAGTCTGAAAGCGCTCGCGCGAAGATCTGGCCGGCTTGCACGGGAGCCGCTGCCCCGTGCGGATCGGGCACTAGATCCGGGTGCGGGGGCGACTCCAGAAAGCTGGAGCGGACGCGTTCTTCCGCTACTAGAAGGGACTCCAATTCGGCGCGCAGCGGCGCGTCGGCGGAACAGGCCTCATCGAGAAACCGGGCGCGCGTCTCCCGGTCTAGTTGCATGGCTTGATGCAGTAGTTCCTTGGCGCGCTCCCATCGTTGAACGGTCAAATTCATGGCGGGGCCGTCCTGCTCATTTGGCGATGCAACCAGACCCGGGCTGTCGCCCACTCGCGGTCGACGGTAGCCCGCGAAAGCCCCAGCACCTGGGAGATTTCAGGAGCGGACAAGCCTCCAAAGAACTTCATTTCCACGATCTTTCCCTGTCGTTCATCGATGCGGGACAGCGCGTCGAGGGCGTCGTCCAAAGCCAGCAGTTCGCGCATCTCCGTTGACCGCCAGAGCGTCCAGATTCTCGACCTGAATCCTGCATCCCCCATCACGCTTCGAGGCTCGCCGTTCGCGGGCGTAGTCTACCAGGATTTGCCGCATGAGGCGTGAAGCTATGGCAATGAAATGCGCGCGGTTCTGCAAGTCCGCTGGTTGGCCGCCGAGGAGCCGAAGGTAGGCCTCGTGAACCAGAGCGGTGCTTTGCAGGGTGTGATCGGGGCGTTCGGATTGAAGCTGATAGTGGGCAAGACGGCGCAATTCCTTGTAGGCGAGCGGCATCAGAGCGCGAAGAGCTTTTTCATCACCCTCCTTCCAGTCCTGCAAAAGCCTGGTGAACTGACCAGAGTGATCTTCGGGCATAGGTCCCCCGCTTGGCTGCCTGCGGCGATCCATCGTTCATCCGATTGTCCCGCAACAAGAGGCGTTTCTCGGGATCTACCGAAAGCGACGAAAACCGGGGAAGTTTTTTGGCTCCTTAATCATACCCAGGGAGATTGGATTGAACCATCCATCGTCGTCCGCAGCTTCTGTTTCTCCCCATCAAAGTTGGATCTTTTTGAGTGGCCATGAGGCGTTCTGATGCTTGTTTCCGCATTAGCTAAGTGAAGGGCTCTGGTCGGCGCCGTGGGTGGTGCGGCCGATCGGTACTCCCGGCAAGGCTTTATGCGTTCACTCGATGTGTTTCCGTCAGGGTCATTCCCGTCTGTCAACAACGCGATCCGTCTGTCAACAACGCGATCGAACCAAGTAAAGGAGATTGAAGCCGTGAAAAAACTTACCTGCATCAAGACAACCGTCGCAAGCCTTCTGCTTGCCGGCGCCGCTGTTGGGTGGGCTCTCCCTCCGACATTACTGTACAGCGCCCCCAACACCAGCGCCTACTTCAACGGCACTATCGGCATCGCCACAACCGTGCCACCGCCGCACGGTCGAGCGGCCTATGTAGTCGCTGCGGAAGCCAATACGAGCAACGATTTGGAGGTGATTGCCTTCCAGGACACGCACGATGCGGCCACTGGGCTCGTCCCGGCCGGCACCCCCGGGGTCGTAGACGGCCCCGGTCTGTTCAGTGTCGCCATCACCGGCTTAGATTCGAGCCGCGTGGTGACCGCGGATATCGACTATTCGGGCACCCTGTCTATCAACACATGGACGGTTGGAACGGGCGGGGTGGTCAAGCAAAATGGGAGGAGCACCGGCGTAAACTTCGCGTATCAGAATGTGGCGATCACCACACTCAGCCCCACGGAGGTGGTTATCGCGTATCAACAGTTGGATGCCTCGGGCGGCGGCGGCAGCCTCGCCGTCGAGGCCTGGACGATCGGCGCCGATGGTCTTCCGACGGCCGAGCAGCTCATCGGTTCCGGCCCCCCGGTCGTCGGGGTGTCGATTGCGACGGTCAACCCGAACCAGGTGGTGACTGCGGCAAACGACGACAACCATACGCTGTGGGTCTATACGTGGGGAGTCGACAGCGCAGGGGTGCACT
Organism: uncultured Acidobacteriaceae bacterium; assembly: GCA_963834205.1. Classification (GTDB taxonomy): domain Bacteria; phylum Acidobacteriota; class Terriglobia; order Terriglobales; family Acidobacteriaceae; genus PALSA-350. The sequence continues at coordinate 93,836 of CAWIBI010000074.1, forward strand.
ACCAGGACCATGTTGAACAGACAAACACTGTTGACAGATCGGCGGTAGCCCTCGGGATAGGGGCCGGGACTGCATTCCGGTTCGGCAGCCTGTTTGGTCACGCGCTTTTCCCTCCCGAGCTCGTTCAAGTTGCTTTCACCCCGATCATCTATGAAGGGAGTGTAGAAGTCATCGATTGGAGGATTTCCACTGCCGGCGTCCTGACTCAGACAAATACTCCGGTCAGCAGCGCCTCAGCCATTAACTATGAGATAGCGGGCTGCATGTTGCCAGGCGGCATTCGGATGACGGCTTACGGCAATGATGATGGGGAGCTAAACGTCGGGTTGTATGGCAGCGGCGCCCCCTACGTGGACAGCGTCACCCCTGACTACCCCCTGGATGGCATCACCAGCATTGCAGCTACCCTCGCAGGCTCCGATTACAACGTGCTGCGTCCGTATTCACAATACAATGCCTATTTCATCACGGCGGAGCTGACGTACACCCCCTCCCACCCTGATTCCGACACCGACGTCGCGACTCTACAGATTCAAGAGTGGTCGTACCCGGTGGAACCGCTTTAGAAAGATTGGCAAGCCCTTTCCTGAAGGCTCCAAGAAAGCCGCAAAGAGATTGGAGGAACTATGAAAGCTCGAATTGCAATCGCAGTGGTGGCATTTGCCCAGGCTACTCTCGGTTGGGCACAGAGCTTACCCAGCAACAACACTACGAACTTCGGCATGATCGGCCTGGTTCGCGGTCAAACGTTGCAGATCAACCTGGTAGCGATCCCGCCCGACCCCTGCTCTGCGCGACTGGGTTTCCAGAACAGCGCGGGCGAACCCGTCGGCCCCACCTTGAGCGTCGCGCTGCAGCCGGGACAATCGGCATCGCTGGCGCTGAACGGCGATACCCTCACGAATGTACCCGGCCAGCGCGTGGAGGTGCTGTCCACGGTCGTGCCCGTCACGCTGGCTTCGAGCGCATTCGTGAATCAGTGCGACGCCACGGCGGAGGTTTTCGATAATACTTTGGAAATCTCCAGCGTTGTGGTTCCCGGCCAGCCCGGTTTCGCCGCCGCTCCCGAGTTCGGCATGTTAGGCGTGACGGGGCCGCAGACGGCGCGCCTGAACGTGGTGGCATATCCGCCGGACCCCTGTAACGGCACGCTCAGTTTTGTCGACAGCGCCGGCGTTCCAGTGGGAGACACACGGAACGTGCAACTGGCTCCGGGGCAGGCTGCATTCCTGGAGTTGCCCGGAAGCACACTGGTTACGAAGCTGGGACAACGTGCCGAGGTGCGGCCGGTCGTGACCGCGCCTGACGGAGGATGCATCGCCTCGACCGAAGTGTACCTTAATCGGCTTGGCGCCACTTCGGTCTATTTCCCCCCAGACCCATGCGGCCCATTGAGCGCCAGTTGCGTGGCGTTTTAGCGTTGACATAGGCTGTGCTGCGTGTCAGGAAATCCGGGTTCGCTCCTAATGAACAAACGGACAGGGCATCGCAGTCGCCTTTGATGTCCAGTCCCGAAAGGGATGACCTGAAAGTAGCCCAGGACGTCAGTCGTGGGTATAAAGCAGGCCGTCCATCCGGGACTGGACATCCGGGCAAGGGTGAGCGCTCCCATTGGGTGGAATGAACAACCTCCGGATGTTGTTCATTCCACCCTCAACCTGCCGCAGGCAGGTCTGCTGCTCGGGATGACAAGGTGTCGCACCTACGGCGCTCGGATCCTGAGAACTGGATCTCAATATATCTCCGCCTTTTCTGGTCCACTTCGCTTCGAAATCTCGCTTTAGTAGATAACAAGGTTTTGGCAGCTCATGAACCTTGAACTAAAGGAGATCGAAGCCGTGAAAAGACTCATGTGCGTCAAGACTGCAGTCGCAGGCGTGGTGCTTGCAACCGTCGCTGGTGCGTGGGCTCAGCAACTCGTGTCCAGTGCAACACCCATCAACTGGCCTTACAACGATGCCAACTTTACGGCCCTCGGCGTCGCCACCACCGTGCCGGCGGCCTATGTGGTCGCCGCCGTAGCCAATTCGGGCAACGACGAGGTAATTGCCTGGCAGGATACGACCTCCGCGCTCGTCCAGGTAGGCACCCCCCAGGTCGTGGACGACCCCGGCTGCCGGTATCGCCATCACCGGCCTGGACGCGAGCCGTGTGGTGACCGCGGACATCAGCTCTACCGGCAACGTCGTGATCACGACGTGGAAGGTTGGACCGGACGGAGTGGTCGAGCAAAAGCAGGGGGAACCGGCCCAAACGCGGCCTATCACAATGTGGCGATCACGAGACTCAGCTCGACGCAAGTGGTTACCGCGTATCAACAGGGGGGCAAAACCCTCGCCGTCGAGGCGTGGACGGTCGCCGCCGATGGTACGCCTACTCAAGAGGGTAAAATCGCGACCGGCGGGCCGGCCGACCAGTTGTCGATTGCGACAGTGAACGAGAACCAAGTAGTGACTGCGATCAACGACACGCTCGACGGGTCCAATGCTCTGCAGGTCGAGACATGGGGAGTAGACAGCGCAGGCGTCCAATCCCAGACACCCTTGGAAACCATGGACCCGATCAGCGCAGTACCGGAAAACGTCGCGGTAGCAGCCGGAAGTGCGATTAAGATCGGAAAGACGTTCCCGAGATTGCCGCAAATCGTTCAAGCTGCTTTCACTCCGATCATCACTCAGGACGACGTAGGGGTCGTCAATTGGGAGATTTCGGAATCCGGCGGACTGACTCAAACCAACTCAACGATCCCCATGAAAACTACCACACCCACTGACGAGGTGATAGCGGGCTGCATGTTGCCGGAAAACGTCCCGATAACGGCTTACGGCAATGACGATGGGAACGATATATGTTGGCAGCGCCCAGCCCCGTGGAACGTCGTCAGCGGCGGAGTCGGGACTGGATTCAATAGCATCGCAATGACCAATGCAGGCACGGTAGCCATAGTTATTTTTCGCCTTCTACGACGCCTATTTCGTCACGGCGGTGCTGGCGTACGAGGGTGACTTGTGTCCGATGCCGCCGGCCCCACTGCAGTTTTGGCGATTAGAGAGTAGTCGTACCCGGTGAGAGGCCAACATTCCCGTTGCATAGACGCGGTCCTAAACCTGGAGAGAAAAACATGTGTTCGGCGAGTGGCGGGCCGATTTGTTCTCCGGTCCGATTAAGCGGGTAAGACTCCCGCTATTGGGCTGATCTCTTCTGGCTGGGTGCTTTGAGGCCGGCGACGAGTTGCTGGAACTTCGGGTTGGGGCGAAGTTTCTTCAGATCGTCGTCGGCCATCAGCCGGCGGCATCTTTATACCCGCGATTGATGGCTTCGCGCAGATACTGCAGGGCGTCGTCGGGGCGGTTGGCAGTTTCCGCCACGCAGGCAAAGTCATACCACACCCAGCGGTTTTCTTGCCCCCCGGCGTTCCTTTGCTTGTCGATCGCGTCGCGGAACAGCTTGCTTGCCTCGGCGTAGCGATGCTCGTAGGCCATGCTCTTTCCCGAGTTGCAGCAGTGCATCCACCGTTTCGGGATGTTGCGGCCCCAGAGTGCGAAGCTCGATATTGTAGGCTTCCCGAGACGGTCTTTTCGGCTTCCGCGTAGTGTCCCTCCCTGGTCAGGGTCCTGGCAAGATAGGTCCGGCAGACCAAGCTATTTGGGTCTTCCGGTCCGAGGACGCGAATCTGAGTCGCCAGCGCTTCCCGTTGCAATTTTTCCGCTTCGTGGATATGGCCTTCCCTGAAGAGCTCTTCCGACAAATTCATTTTGGACACTAAAGTGTCGGGGTGGTCTGGTCCGTGGATTCGCAAGCGAATCGCCAGCGCTTCACGGGATAGTTTTTCGGCATCGGCCAGTGCGGCCCTCCGTGATGAGGAGGTCCGCGAGGTTTTCCATGGTGAAGGCGGTCGTCGCATTTCCCGGCCCTAGCACCCGTTGCTGGGCAGCCAGGACTTCGCGATACAGTGTCTCGCCTTCCCCAAAATCGGCCCTGCTTCGCGACGGCTAGCGCCAGGTTGCCCATGGTTGTAAGAGTTCGAGGGTCGTCCGGTCCAAGGACGCGACGGTCGATGTCGACCACTTGACGATATTCTTGTTCAGCCTCGACATAGCGGGCCTGATCCAGAAGCGCCATTCCCAGAAAGTTCGTCGCCAGCAATACTTGCTGATCTTCCGATCCCAGTCTGCGAGTCCCAGCATCGATCGCCTCGCGCAACAGCTTTTCCGCATCGTCGTAACGACCCTGTTTCAGCTGGATGTAAGCCAGGTAACCCATGGTCTCAATCGTAAGCGAGGGCTCCGCTCCGTGAGTGCGGCGCTCGCCCGCCAGCGCCTGGCGCTCCAGTTTCTCCGCTTCGGGATACTGTCCTTCGCGAAGCAGAATGGAGCCAAACCGAGCCATCGACTCCAGTGTCTTCGGATCGTCTGGGCCGTAGCAGGCTCAGGCGGGCGTCCAGCGCGCTCTTTGCCAGTTCGTGAGCCCGACCGTATAAACCAAGGTTCGAGTAGGTGCTGGCCATGACCTGCATCATCTGCGACTGCACCTCAGGATCCTTCGCCAACCCCGTCCCCATATCTTTCGAAGCCTTGTCGAGGATCTCGCGGGCGGTGACGCTGTTGCCGCGCGCTTCGTTCGGATCGGACACCTTGAACATCCCGGTCATGAAATCGGTGATGCGCGTGGCGCGGTCTCGCTCCTGGTTGGCGCGATCTCGCTCCTGGTTGGCGCGATCGCGTTCGCGAGTAATTCGTCGCAACTGCAGTGCTTGTAAAACGGAGAAGGCGGCCAGCAGCAATACCAATCCAGCCACCACACCCACGGCTACGCGGTGCCGCCGGGCATACTTCCGCAGCCGGTAGCCGGCGCTTGCCGGACGCGCCATGATGGCCTCGTGGTTCAGATAGCGGCCAATGTCGGCAGCCAACTCCGAAGGCGCGCCGTACCGGCGAGTGCGGTCCTTCTCCAGCGCCTTCATCGTGATCCAGTCCAGATCACCGCGCAACAGGCTCACCAACTGCTTGGGCACGGTGCCGCGCGCTTCGGCGGTCGCGGAAGATGTATCTCGATCGGCGCTGACCTTGTTGCTCGGGGAAGGTGGGTCTTCCTCCCGTAACCTTCGCAGCCACTCGTCGAGCGGCGGTTTCTCCCGCTGCTTGCTTTCAAACGGCTGCAACCCGGCCAGCAGCACATAGAGAACGACTCCCAGCGAGTAAACATCCGTGCGCGTGTCGATGTCCTGCACATCGGGGTCGGCCTGCTCCGGACTCATGTACCCGGGCGTCCCCATAAAATGTCCCATTCGCGTAAACAGACTCTCGCCTTCGACCTGAGGTGTGGTGGCTTTGGCCAGACCGAAGTCGATGATCCGCGGCACGGGTTTGCCGTCGACTTCCACCACCAGAATGTTTGCCGGTTTCAGATCGCGATGGATAATGGCTTTTTGGTGCGCGTGTTGCACCCCTTCGCACACCTGGAGGAAAAGTTCCAGCCGATCCGCTGATCTTGAGTTTTTTCGCGTCGCAATATTCCGTAATCGGCAGGCCAGGAACGTACTCCATGACGAAGTACGGTTGGCCTTGCGGGGTCGTTCCGGCGTCGAATACCTTGGCGATGGCGGGATGATCCATGATCGCCAACGATTGCCGCTCCGCTTGGAAGCGCTGCACGACCGCCTCGTCGTACATCCCCGCCTTGATCAGCTTGAGCGCAACTTGCCGCCGCACCGGGGAGGTTTGTTCGGCCAGCCAGACCTGTCCCATGCCTCCTTCACCAAGCTTGCGGACGAGTTGAAAACGTTCCGCAAAGAGCGCTCCCGCTTGCAAGCCAGCGCCGAAAATCTCATCGGGATTCGCGATGAATTCGTCGGCCAGTGGGGCGCACTGAAGGAAGCTCGAGCAGGCGTCGTCGCTGGAGGCGAGCAGGACTTCGACTTCCTGCCGTAAAGATTGATCGGACCAACAGGCGCGATCCAGGAAGGCGGAACGTTGGGTCGGCTCCAGTTCCTGCGCCTTCTCAAGCACATCGCGAATCTGTCGCCAACGCTCCGGTGTCATGGGTCTTATGTCTGGCTGATCTGGTGATGCAGCCAAGCCCGTGCGCTAGCCCAGTGTCTTTTTACTGTCATGGGCGACAGTTTGAGCACGTCTGAGGTTTCTTCGATGGAGAGACCGCCGAAAAATCTCAGCTCCACGATGCGACTCTGTTGCGGATCAAGTTTAGCCAGTTCATGCAGCGCGTCGTCGAGGGCGACCATGTCCACGCTTCGGCTCTTGAACGCCAAACCATCCAGTGTTACGCGATCGCCTCCATCCCGTTTGGCGGTATTGCGGCTGCGCGCGTACTCGACCAGAATCTGCCGCATCAGCTGGGCGCAGATGGCTAAGAAGTGAGCGCGGTTCTCGAATTTCGCCGCACCTTGTTTCTCCAGCCGCAAGTAAGCCTCGTGCACCAGGGCGGTGCTCTGCAGCGTATGGTCGGCGCGCTCCTTCCGCAGATAGTGGTGCGCGACCCGCCGGAGTTCGTCATAAACCAGCGGAAGCACGGCGCGCAATGCCTCGTCGTCGCCCGCATGCCAGTCCTCCAGCAACCGGCTGACGATTTTGGACGGATCCTGAGACAACTAGCCCCCAGAGTCACCTGTGGAGTTCTTGGGTAGCAACTTAGCCTCCCGGATGACCGATGTCAAGCCGTTGAAACGCATATGTTTCGTCCAGTAGCCACTGCGATTGTCAAGGGCTCGATGAGTGCTGCCAGGAATTTTTCATTTGTTACTGGTCCGGTTCTCACGCGAATTTCGCTTAATCCCATCTGGTTGTCATGGCAAGCAAGCAACGGCGGCGCGATCATGTTCTCCTCGTGGGATGAAACGAATTGGTCGTCTCCGGGAGAGGTGTCTGGCGCGGAGACCAGCAATCCACCGGCTTTTGATACGTACACGGAGTTTCAACAGCTCGTGGCATGGAAAGGGGCCTCGAGCAACAGTATTTGGTTTAGCTATACCAATCCGATCCCTGCTGATTTGGGTGTCGGATCAGCAGAGGCCCGGCGGTCCAGATCTCAGTGTCACCTGGCACGACACGGAAGGCGCCGATTACCAGTGCGCCGTCTCAACCCCGGGGAGAGCCGAGTGCGAGTTACAAGCGAAAGGGAAGCAAGCTAATTCGTCGGCCCATTCGACCTTTTAGCTCTTGTTCCATATTGATCTGCGGTTCTGGCCCGTCACTGCCGGAACGAGAACAAAACTTGCACGAGCGCAATCGGTCGAATTTCTTTAGGCCTATCTACTCTTTCGGCGTATTTCCAATCGCCGATGTAGCACCTTTGGGCTAGTCGACTTGCACCTGTACCCGCAGGATTCGGTTCACCACGGCGGCGGCCAGCAGCAGCTCAACACCACGACCGACTTATAAACTCAAGCGTTACTTGTGGTTACCATTGAACCAGCCATCTGGTTACTCGAAGGGATGCGATTATCCGTTGGATGGCTATCATCGCGTGGCCCCCCGCCGCCTCTTCGCCTGCATCTCGCGCGCAGCTTGCTTTCGTCCTCTTCATTCACGGTTTTGGCGCCACTTCCATTACTCTTGAAGTGGCGGTGATTACGGCTCCCTTACCCTCACTTCGTACCAGCCATCACTGTCTGTCGTTGCCTCAGGCAACTTTGATTGCACTCGTCCCCGGCCATCATACCGTTCATAAGTGCGGAACGGACGCTGCAATGTTTGCTAGAGAATCATCGGAAATCGCAGAACACAGGCAGCCCACAACGCTCCAATCAGCTTCTCAGGTAAGAACGCCACTACATTCTATGGCCGATTCAGCATATCTAGTTCGGTTCAAAGGATCAGACCCACCACCCGAACTGGTGATCGCTGAGAGGATCGAGGTCCATGGGGAACATTTAGTCTTCCTAAGATCGGACGGTTCGCTGGCTGCGCTGTTCGTCTTGGAGATCATTGAAAGTTGGTTTGAAATAAAGCTCTAGAGCGCATACCATCACGTTTCATCATTGCTACCGCAACCGTTCCATCAACCCACAAAACTGCATCAACTAGTTAAAGTTATTCTCCCAACCGAAATCACAACACTTACAACCCTCCCCAGGATTTCGACTTCTGTCCTATAATTCCACCTTCGGCTGGAGGCAGAAGATAGCGGGTGGGGGATCAGGATCAGCCACTGCGAGTCTTCATCCAATTCGCACCAGCCGCAGAAATACGCGTCCTTGGTCTTGAGGAAATAGATGGGCCGCTGAAATTCATCGGTCCAGTCTTTCTTCGATGACACTTCAAGCTTCCCTGGATCGATATGAACTATAGAGCCAGCCGGGATCATGGGGTGCAAGGTCAAATCGAGTTTGCCGATGACCCCTCTCAAATAGGACGTGCGGGACGTTGCATTCTCTGTCTGGAGCAGCGTGGTCTCGTCGGGCAATTGATCAGGAAAGGTTTTGTTCGTGCTCGAAAGCTGACCGAGAATCGAGGGTAACTCGTTTCCCGCATGAAGGAAATCTACCAATCGATCAATGGAGATGGAGTAGATTTCGGCTAAAGCTATCAGCTTATTGAGGGTCAATTCGTGTTCATCGTTCTCAAGGTCTGCGAGCCAACTGGCGGATACTCGATACGACGAATCGCCCCGTTCTTCAGCTATTCGACGACTCCGTTGTTCAACTTCTCGCAAAGAGAGCTGCCAATGCTGTCGAATCTCCCGAAGCTTTCTTCCAACCCGTGCCATAGGGCGAGCGCCAATCGGCCCCCGACAGCTGTGATGCTGGAAGACTTTTTCAGGGTTGCCACTGAGTGTGTTACAAAACGCCTCCAAAGACGGGCGGATTCCGCGCGCAGTAAACGCGATCGGCGCCTTCGGCCTACATGGCGGGCACGCAGGCGGCTGCCGATATGCCGCTCGATTTGAAGAGCATTCAGACCATCCTGCAAAGAGCAATGCTTTCCGGACGGCTCGCTCCAACCGTTCGAGCTGCTGGTCGAGACCAGCAGCCTGTGCGCAGAAGCTCTGCCCTCCCGGATCATCGCGGCGCGCTACGGTCCGGAGAGTGATCACTTGGTCAAATTAAGCGAATACCGGGCGTGTTTGCGCTCACCCATGCGGATGAGTGCGCCCTTGTCCGCAAGGTCGACCAAATCGCGCGTAGTTGTGGCCGGGGAGGCTCCGGTAATCGTGCTGTAGTTGCCAGCGCTCAGACCGCCCTTGAGTCCATCGGGACCCTCCCGGAATATGCGAAGAAGCGCCTTCTGCTGCCTTTCGTTGATGCGGCCCCGCAGCCTGTCCAGCAACTTCGCCTTAGCGATCACGAATTCCACCTGTGCGACGCTTCGGCGCTGCGATTCCAATACAACTTCAGCGAACCAAACAAGCCATTCGGTGATGTCGGTGTTCCGGTTGGCTCTCTCAAGAGCCCCGTAATAGTTTTTTTGGCGCGCCAGGATGGTCGTCGCCAACGAGACAAGGAGCGGCCTGGCGAAGTTCTGCGTCATCGCCTTTTCAGCGATGGCGCGCCCGATCCGCCCATTCCCATCTTCAAAAGGATGGATCGACTCGAAAAACAGGTGGGCTGTGCCCGCACGCGTGATCGCCGGCAGCGGCTCCTTACCCCGTGGGCCGGTGCGATTGAACCATGAAATAAACCGCTTCATCTCGCCTGGGACTTGTTTCGCGGGGGGAGCCTCAAAATGTACCGTCGAAGCGCCAATTGGACCGGAGATGATCTGCATCGGTTCCGGGCTTGTGCGGTATCTCCCAATCGCGGCGAGGTCCTTGCTGCCGGAAGTCACCATCCGGTGCCAGCCAAACAACATTTTGCCGGAAAGAGGTTGTGAAAACGACCGATAGAGATCAACCAACATCTCGGCAATACCCTGTTCCGCGGGCTTGACGCGCCGCTTATCGGGAAACGGGAGTCCGAGCTGACGCTGAATGGAGGACTGCACACTGGCCCGGTTGAGGATTTCGCCCTCAATGGCCGATGTGGTCAAGGCCTCCCCACTCATCTGCTCCACCAGGAGTCGATTTTGTTCGTCTTCACCCAGATGTTTAACCGTGCCGATGACAACGCCCGCACCAAGGAGGAACTGCTCTTCGGCAGCGGAAAGCCGCGAGCCGTCACACCTGAAATTGGGCCAATCCGGTTGTTGCCAGTTCCATTTCATGAGTGATAACGGAGCTCTCTATCGCTCATAATAGGCCCATTTGTGATCGATAAGAACCATTGCTATCGCTCATGGTTCAGGGGGTAAAAGAAACGCGCTTGACATATTCCTATATGGGAATGTAATGTTTCGTCATGGCACAGAGCGAGCACCACTTCGGATGCTTTCAACGCGGTTGCTGAGCCCCGCCGGCGGGAGATTTTGAGCTATCTTGCTGGAGCCGAGCGGCCGGTCGGAGAGATTGTGGCAGCCCTCGGCCTGGAGCAGCCTTCCGTCTCCAAGCACCTGCGGGTGCTGCGCGACGTGGGGCTGGTTCGGATGCGCTGCCAGGGCCGGCAAAAGCTGTACCGGACCAACGCCGAAGCGATACGCCCTCTTCACGAGTGGGCCGGAACCTTCGAGCGCTACTGGCAGCACCAGTTGAATCGAGTGAAGGAACGCGCCGAAGCGATGGTTCGCCAAGGCGCAGCAGAATTGAATTCACCAGATCCGAATCCTAAGGAGAAATGATGATTGCCACCGAACAGACCCTCGAAAACCTAACCCTTACGATTAACCAGGAGATCCACGTTCAGGCGCCCCTGGACATAACCTTTGCCGCGCTGCTCGAGCAACTGGGGCCCGGCAACGAGACGCCGGACGGCAAATCTCTCAGCATGAAGATCGAACCGTGGCCCGGTGGAAGGTGGTACCGCGACCTGGGCGACGGCAATGGGCATTTCTGGGCGCATGTGCAGGCCATCAAGCGGCCCACGCTGCTGGAGTTCGCCGGTCCGTTGTTCGCTTCTTTCCCCTTCGTCTCCAACGTGCAATATCGGCTGAGTGAAGTCGAAGGGTGGAACCTTGATCGCCTTCCGGCACACCGCGCTCGGCTTCGTTTCCGAGGAGCACAAGGCAGGGATGAACAAAGGCTGGGCCTCGATGCACGAACGCGTTCGCAGACAAGCCGAGGCTGGCCGATAGCAGCCATATCGCGGGCAAGTATCGCAAGTGAGGAGAAGCCTATGTGTCCATTCTGCCTATCGACCGCAATGCTGATTGCCGGCAGCGTCACCTCTTCGGGCGGACTCGCGGCAATCGCAATGAAGAAATTCGGCGTGAAGAACGCCGTAGACAATAATCCCGCTCCAACCCCAACCAAGGAGGATCACCATGGCTAGCAGCACGCTGGAAGTAGGACACGCAAACGTTGTTTCGCACGTGGAATGGCTTGCCGCCCGCAGCGCCTTCCTGACCAAAGAGAAAGAGTTCACCCGCCTGCGTGATGAGTTGAGCCGCCAGCGCCGCGCTCTGCCCTGGGAAAAGGTCGAGAAGCGGTATGAATTTGATTCAACCAAGGGCAAGGCGACGCTGGCCGATCTTTTCGACGGCCGCAGCCAGCTTGTTGTCTACCACTTCATGTTAGGCCCAGGTTGGGAGGCGGGTTGCCCAAGCTGTTCGTACGTAGCGGATCATTTCGACGGTTCCACCATACACCTCGCCAATCGCGATACGACGCTGGCGGTGGTTTCGCGCGCTCCGCTGGCCGAGATCGAAGCCTTCAAGAAGCGCATGGGCTGGAAGTTCCAGTGGGTCTCGTCCTTCGGCAGCGATTTCAATTTCGACTACCACGTTTCCTTCAAGCCGGAGGAGAACGCCGGCGGCAAGGTCTACTACAACTACGCTGTGGGAGAGTTCCCCAGCGAAGAAGCTCCGGGAGCCAGCGTCTTCGCCAAGGATGCGGCGGGCGAGGTCTTTCATACCTATTCCAGCTATGCGCGGGGACTGGATATTCTGGTGGGTACGTATAACCTTCTCGATCTCGTCCCCAAGGGCCGCGACGAAGACGGCCTGGGCTTCTCCATGTCCTGGGTACGCCATCATGATCGCTATACGGAAGGCTATTTCGTAGATCCGGCGCAGAAATACGAGCAACCGAAGAGCGCCGCGGGCTCCTGCTGCTCGGGCGAGAGCCACTCGTAATCCCCCCTGAAAGCCGCATGACCGGCGCGGGAAGCCTAGACCTAAGCCTAGACCCGCGCCGGTTATGACTGCTGGCCTAGCGCTACGCGACCGCTGACTCGGTCCAGCTTTCAACCATCTCCAACAGGATCAGGGCCTTCAATTTGCCCTTCGAGTTTAGAAAAACCAGGTGTTCGCCATGGATTTCAAAACTCTCGGCAATGACACAGCAGACATCTCGCTGTGGTGGTTTCAGACGGACAAGATATGTTTTGTCTGCCATCGTGCTTACCATCCCATTCCCCGCATAATCCCCCGTGCAAGTGGGATGGCCGTTGACCCGATAACTTTGGTCACATGGCTGCGGACCGATTGTAGTGGCTGGTGCAAACCAGCCACCGGACAAAGCGGCGACCGTTCGGCCCAAAGATCGTGGACGCTGTAGGTGGCGAGCTGCGGTTTGGCGCACCAGCATTGCTGTCCTCTGGAGTACGACTCCCGGCTGGAGCCAACAATTCTGATCGCCCTTTGGCTGTGTCGCCTGACGGCTCGCGTATTTTCTGGCCGCAAGCCGTCGAGCAGGCAGGCTCGGATGTAATCCAAATCAGAACCCGTGGCGTGAACTGACAGGGGTTCCTGGATTTTTCGGCAGACTACGGAATTTAAGAATCCGCATGGTCAACAATGCGGAACTAATAATCTGCAAGGTTCCCCCCTTATTGTGGGCGCCGACGATCTGGAGAAGAATAAACATCGATGCGATAAGCTAGGAACGTCCAGATCACGAACGACGAAAAAGGGGCCCCGAATGCGCCGTCCTTGGCTTTTTTCCTCGTGGACTGCAGTTATCCTGCTCGCGACTTCGGCCGGCTTAGCCCAAGTACCTTCTTCACAGCCGGCAGGGCAGCTTCACCTTCTTGTGATTGGCGTCGATGCTGCGAACGAGATTTACAAGAGTAACTCGCCCACCCCTAGCCTTTACGGACAAGACGTGCTCGGACAAGAGGCACAAGGGCCTCAGCTCCCAGCAATTAGGCTTTCAATGAGCGGAGAGCTTATGACCAATGTCGCCAAATAGTGACTCTACGCACCGGCTTATCGAGATATTACAGGGACCCGAGGAACCTGAAGGTCCGAATCAAGCTGCATACCGCAGGTCGGCTGCCGCGGATGCGCTCGGTTCCTTAGGAGATCCAGTCGCAGTTCCGGCGCTGGTCGAGGCGCTGAAGGATAAAAACTACGTTTCAGTGTGTGCCGCGGCTGCGCTGGCAAAGATAAGGGATCCGCGCGCGGTGGAACCACTGATAGCAGTGTTGCAGGATCATGACAAGTTCTGGGTGCCCCGAGGTGCAGCGGCGGTTGCACTTGGCGAGCTTGGAGAAATGGCGGCAGCTGCGCTTCCCGCCCTTCGTCAGGCTCTCGAATACGATTGCGACGGTGCAGGGGAGAAATGGGACCTGCGTGCCCGGGAAGCAGTCGCTGATGCGATTGCTCACATCCTGGATGGGAAAGCGGCTTGTTCGCTTAAGGGTAAAGGTTACAGATACGAGACGTGGGGGATTTATTGAAACCCACACTTCAGGATCTTGATCCGTTGCGACGAAGAACATAGCAGAATGAAAAGTGGCGATGTTGATACCGTTGCAAATCCCAGAATCGCATCGTGTCCCGCGAAGTGGCGGCGATCCTAAAGGCTAGAACTCGCCCTACGGCACTCGTTGCCGTTGTGGGTTCGCGCAGAAATGCCTCAACCTCTAAACAGCGAGTCCACCTTCTTTTTCCGCCGTTTCCATAGCAGAACAGTGTCGTCTGCTGGAGAGGGATGCATGGGCCGGGGAGGACGACCGCCGTTGGACGGACGCCAAAACACTAACACGAATACCGCCACAGCCAGCACGGTGAAAAGCTTGAACAGCAGGACCAAGTTGGTCGGTAGCATGATGGAGAGTATAACTCTTCGGTCAGCCAAGCTGGGATAGCTTCCCACTGCTTGTGCTACTGGAGTAGGCTGATTGAGTCCAGCCATGACGCTGCTCTGCTTTTACTTTGTTGGTCGCAAGGGCACAACGCCAAATTCACGATGGAGATTTTTGCATGAGACCCGCTCACTTGGTTCTCTCGATGCTTCTGCCACTTTCCATGGCCAGGGCGCAATCGTCGCAGGAATTCACCGATCCTTTAGCCCTGCTTGGCGTCGTCAGCGAAGCCTATGCCGCAAATCCCGATACGTTTCACCTGGAGTCGATCACGGAAACCGTGACCAACAACGACCTCCAGCGTGAGTGGCGTAAAGTTTATCGAACGGCCATCAAGGGGCCGGACAATCTCTATCGCATAGAGACACGCTCACCTTTTGGCTCCTACATTCAGGACTCCGATGGGAAGAACGAGTGGGTTTACCTGGTCGAGGCCCAGATGTATGTCGTTCGGCCTGTGCCGCAGCTTTGGCCGCAGTTCGCCAAAATCTTCAGTGGAGGAAACAACGAGCTGAACGAGGCATGGAATATGCGTATCTCGCTGGAAGCAGAAGCCAGAGGCTACAAGCATGCCACCATGCTGCCGGAAGAAACCATCGTCGTCGAGGGTAAAAAGTATGCTTGTTACGTCGTTCACGTGACCAGCGACGACACCAGGGCCGTTCCGTACCCAGGTTCCCACTGGGATAGAACCTTCTGGATTGACAAGTCAGCCCACGTTTTCCGTAAGCAAATCGAGCATTTAGATAACTACATGATGATAACGAAGACGGTCCACATTCCTTTCCATCACGACACGACGACCGTCTATCCGGTGGCGGACTTCGATCCGCAAACGCCGGTCGAGACATTTCGCTTTGTTCCACCAGCCAGTGCGAAAGAGGTTGCGAGCCTCGAACCGGATTTGAATCTTCCTGTCCATGCGTCATCCCCTCAGATGGTAGGACAGATGGCTCCGGAAATTTCGTTCACCGGCCCGGATGGAAAGAAGGTCGAACCTAGCTCCTATCGAGGCCGGGCGGTACTGCTCGATTTCTGGGCGACCTGGTGCGGCCCGTGTCTGGTCTCCATGCCTGGGCTCGGTCGTATTTACAACGACTTTAAGAGTAAGGGTCTTACCGTCATCACGGTTGACCAGGATTCCGTCCCGGAGAACGCTACGGAGTACATGGTCCGGCACCACTACGAGTGGATGAACTACCACGATACGGACTCGAAGTTGAAGCGGGCGTTCAAGGGCGAGTTCATTCCACTTATCGTGTTGGTCGACGCTCAGGGGAAGATTGTCTATTACGAGTCGGGCGGCGATGAGGTCTCCGTTCGGAAAGCTGTCGCATCGCTGGAACCGCGGCTTTCGTCGACCTACCCGCCGACAGCGAGTACTTCGTCAACGAACCTACCTTAACGTGTTGACAGTGGCGATGTTCCGTGAGGTCCGGGGCCGATGACGTCCCGCAAGCATTCCTTTGCGGCCGATCTGGCTTGTAAAGGCTGATGGGTGTTTTGGAAACGCCAGCGTGTGAAGGCACCGTACTGACACTGTCAAGCTGTGACACCTGGTTGCCTGCGCATCGGAGGTTTCCGGCAGGTTCAGATTTCCTTTGCCAGAGAGATCGTCACGTTTTCCATGCTTCGAGACAGAGCGAGGAAGGTCTGCATCTCCTCTGTGAGCAAATTTTGCGGTCCTCCCGAACAGCACGTCTGTTCCAAACGCTCGAACGCATCTTCGAAATGGTCTGTGCCCTCTGGTGGTTTGCCCTCCATTCGGTCTGCCATACCATCCAGCATTCTGGCCAACCGATCGTCAAACTCCTGCTGTGCCACACGCGCGGAATCGGGTAGTTCGAAACCAGGAAGCTGGAGACGATATTTCAGCAACGCAATTCGTGTTACGAAGAGGGCGCGCAGCTGCGGTTGCCACCGCCGGATTTGATTGCGCAATGCGAGGTCCGCCCACCGGGAAGGCCCTAGTTCGAATAGAACCCCGTCAGCCATACTCCTTACCTTGTCAAAGTTTGTGTTGATCGTCTCGCGAAGTGAATCGCTGCGCCAAGTTTTCTCTCGTCCCGGAAACGGTTCTCTAACCAGTTGACTCAGCGATCGCAGGTTAGAGATGAATGTCCTCCTCATCTCGACCGCAGGGGGGACGCCCCATAGCTGATCAAAGACAAGCCACATCATGAAGAGGCCGAGCAAAATTCCGGCAACACGATCTCTTGCCACCGCAAGTGACGTCTGTATTGTGAACTCCTGCAAGTGGATGAGGTAGAACCCGACGGCAAACTGGACTCCAAAATAGGAGAGACGCGGGCCAGACGTTGCGAACCATGCGGCTATGCCAGTGACCACTACGAAAAGGAGCGTGAACCCGGCAATTGAATCAAGGTAAGGCAGAATGAACAGTTGTGCTCCCATCCCGGCCACCACACCGCCGCCGATGGCGCCCGCGAAACGCAAAACCTGTTTCTGGCGGGATGCGCCAACCGTGGAAAGCGCTGTCAGCAGGCACGTGGTGATCGCCGTGCTGATGCCCGGCCAGTCGACTGAGTTGTAGATGATGTAGCAGAGGCTCGCGGCAAGGCAGCCTTTCAACCCGAACTTGAGGTGTTCAGGGTTCGATAGAGCGTCCGCAACAAAAAGTGGCGATGGCCGCTCGTCGGCGGGTGGCGAGGGCACATACTCGCTTATTGAGCCAGAGCCGGAAAACACTGCGGGAATCAGCGATACGGTCTGCTCCATCTCGCCCAACAGCGGAACACTCCCGGACGGTTCGCTCTTGCTATTGAACTCAATCCGAGCCGGAACTCTCTCGCTCAGCAGATCGGTATGAATGCTCGCGATGCTCGTAGCCAAGGCACGTATTCGAGGCTGGTCATCCCTGGCAACCTGAACCTTGGTCAGGTTGGCGGCGATGTCGACAAGTCTTCCGACGAGCACCACAACGGCGCCCATCTGTTCACGGTATCGCTCCGAGTAGGTGGAACGCCGTAAGGTTCGGCGCAACCTCGACGTCCCAAGCATGGCCAACTGCGTGACCCGCTTCTCCGTTTTGTCGTCCAGCGGACGATCTGCCGAAAAGCAGGTCAGTAACGCTTCAACGGAAGCTAATCGCTCCGCGATCGAGAGGACAAGCTCATCACCAGGCCTTATCGCTCCAAACACCAACCCGCCCAACCAGGCGATCACGCTCGCAACCGTTATGGCCCATACCGCCCAAAGCGTGTCCTCCACCCTCAACTCGGTCGGGATGCGGCTATCCCAGAGAGGAACTGTGATGACGATTAAATAACCGAAGCGGCTAGACGCTCCGTAGTTCGTCACGGTGCTAACCACATAGAAGGAGATAAATAACGACCCGATCACCCAAAGCAGGCGCAGCAGTGGATCGCCGAAAAAGAACCAAGCGCTCATCAGGACGTAAGCGCCTCCGAGAGCAAAAGCGACAACTATGGATTGCACTGCCTTCCCGGTTGTTTGAGGGCTTTGGCGCGAAATGGTCAGTGCGTATAGGGCTGCGTATGCGCCGTAGGGCATACGAAAGGTCATGGTAATAAGCATCAGGGTGGTAGCAGCAATAACCATGCGGGCGACCAGAGCGGCCCTCTCTGGGTAGGGCGCCAGTTCATCTTTTAGAAAGTCACGGAACCAGGCTGTCGATCGGGACGGCTCCGGCGCGCTTTGTGCAAGAACGGCCATCTTCAACGTCCCGCATATCATGACCCATGGCTGACTCGCCGAGGCACATCTTCTGGGCGGGTATTCACCGGCCGGCTCGTAAGATTTATACACTGCCCCCGGAAAGCCCGGATTTGGTCAAGGGAGCTCGAATGAAAGCAGGTAGCAGTCCAGGCCACCCCAACCACGACCGGGTTTGCAACAATCCTTTCGCGGGACGGCGTGCTCCCAAACCCACTTCAAGAGAAGCAAACAGAGCTGAGTCACTTCCCAGGCAAACAGGAATCCGTTAGTGCCGCCCAGGGGGCTCCAACAGGTCATTCCGGCAAGCCGGCGGCTGGTTGATGGGGTTGCAGCGCGCCATGGAACCTTGCGCAAAGCCGACGGAGTAACCGGTCCAGGCGGCAGGCTCGGAAGCGGGATAATCCGTGCTGACCAATTGCGCGCCTGAGGCGAGTGCCTCGTCGCGGCGAAAGGTGCTGCCGGTTCGCGCTTCCATGGTGTCAGCATCTGCGCGGGTGCGCACCAGGTAGCCCTGCCGGACGAGAGCCTCAATTTTGCCTCGAGGGCCATGGTTCACTTCGACAAAAGCGGAGTCGGGCGTACCAGGGGTTGTGTCGGGGAACAATATGCGACCGCGCAATGCGCCATGACCCCGGTCATAGACGGATGCGAGATCAAGGTTATCGAGGAGAAATATGACCTTACCTCGTGCCGCCGCGAGGGTGGGCCAGCCGCCCGCGGAAATCGCTTCGAGCAGGGTCGCGTGGGCGCCTCGTACCTGGTCTGGCGTGATGATTTCCCCGGGCGGGAAGACAGAGAGGATTTCCCCTTGAAGCGCATCGAACAGCACCGGCGTCATTGACTCGAAGGTCACACCACCCGATGGCGCGGCGATGCGGGCAGTTTTGCAGTCGACAAGAATGAAGACGGGCAGATGTCCCGGGTGTTGTCGCGACCACGTGCGCACGATGGCAAGGCAGTGAACCAGGGTGAGGCATGTGCTGCGCTGATCGAAATCCTGTAGATGCATGACCTTGAAGCCGGGCTTCTGCGTTTCGCCTTCAGGATCGACGGGCGGATGAGTAAAGCGCCCACCCTGCGGATCGGGGAAGACATCCAGCTCGATTTGGCGAACGCCGGCGGTTAGCTGCTGGTCGAGCGGGGGATGCCGATAATCGATCGCCTGGTATAAGCGCCGCTGCTGCTGGCGCAGCAGGGCGGCCTCCACGGGTGCTAGACCGGCATGGTAGCTGTTGTGGGTGCCGATGACCTGAATCTGGTTTATATGAAGGGACTGGTCCTGCGAGACAGACGTGGTCTGCGCGGAGAGCGGTACAAGCACGAGCCAGCCTGTGGAGGTGACAACGGCAATTTTCTGCAATGTTGTCATGGAAGCAGTTAGAGCGCTATTGCAACTTCGCGTACTCTGCTTTGGCCGCTTTATAGACGGGGATGTCGGGATCGGCGTCTTTCCAAAGGGTGAGAAAGTTTTTGTAGGCTGCCATGGCGCGCGCCCGTGCCGCGTCGGCCTCCGCGCCTTGCAAGGTTCTTGATTCGAGAGCGTTCGCCCGCGCGTCACCCAGGTGCGCCAACGCTGCGGTCCAGCAGCTCCACACAAGTCCGGTGTGGTCGAGAATCTTGTGAAACTCGCGACTGGCCGCGCTTCCGTTGCCCGCTGCCAGATATGCCTCGCCGCGAATATAGGTTGGATAGAGGCACGAGATGTTGGCCACGAACGGAATGAGCGCAAATTCGATCGGTGGGGCCGGAGTTTGCAAATCGTCGATGGCTTTTGCCGGGTTCTTTTCCCCGAGCGCCAGTTGTGCGTCGATGGCGGGCAGCCAGAGAGATTGTATCTGGGTATGCAGTGGGAACCGCTGGTTCAGATCTTGCGCCAGCGATTTTGCTCGCGCATCTCGGAGCATGGCAAATGCGAGTGCCGCCTCGGCGGATGTCCCCATACTGTCTGGAGCTAACTTCAGACCGTTAGCCGCAGCCTGCTTTGCAGCAGCCATGTTACCGAAAGCTGCCTCCCGCAGCGCTTCATTCTCCTGCCAGATCGCTGCGGTTTCCTTGCTGTCGCTGCGAATCGCGGAATCCATGGCTTGCCTAGTCAGATCTCGCGCTTTGCGAAGATGGCCGGCATAGGCCTCGGTATCGGATTCGAGCGAAAGGCCGTTGTTCTCTTCCGGCTTGCCGGTAAACCACTGTTGCTGTTCCGCCATGCTGGAAGAATCCCCTGCAATAAAAGCCGAGGCGTAGAGCGCCTGCCTGAGGTCGAAATCATCTAGATTTCGCGCCTGCGCCTGCCGAACCACGCTCTGCGCCTCGTCGATATGCTGCAAGGCCAGCAAGCTGAAGGCGAGATTCCCATATCCGACAACACTGTCTGGCGTGAGGCGGATCTGTTGGCGATAGTCTTCCGCTGCTTTCTCGTGTTCTCCAAGCTCGTTGTAGGTAACGCCCAGACCGGTATAGGCCGGATAATGCGGGTAGTCTTGGATTTGCTCCTGGTAGGCTTGTGCCGCTTTGCCCAATTCTCCGGTCACATTTTCGTAGTAGATGGTGGTGATCATCAGCTTTTCGAGTCCGCCCGCACGCTCTCGTACCTGGAAAGCTTTGGTGTAATACTCGGTAGCGCGTCCGGTCTCACCCATTCCACCGTAGTCAGCGCCTGCTGCGCGATATGCGACGGCAAATCCTGGATCAAGTTCAATTGCCCGCAGGTGGTAAGGCAGAGCAGCGGCCTCGCCTTTTTCATTGAGCGCTTTTCTGCCCAGGCTGAACGCTCTCAGCGCCTCCAGCGAAGGGGTGGTAGCCTCAACCAGCGGAGTATCGAACCGTTGTACCGTGCTGAGTGATTCGCCCAAGTCAACGCGCAGCCTGGAGGCAGCGCGGCCCAATGCCTCCAGGACTTTCTGCTTATCCTGAGCCGTAACCTGTTCCTCCGCCAAGGTGGCCCCGCTCTGGCAGGTGACTGCTTTTAGCTGCAAAACGTATTCGCTGCCCAGACTTGCAATCGCCCCGGCGATGTAAGCCTTGCTTCCGGCTCGCTGGCAAAGGTCGCGGGTCACCTCCGGCAGAAGTCTCGCATTCACTGGGAGGGTCATCAGTTTCAGAATTCTCCTAACGTTGCCGTCGGGGAGTACGTTCAAGAAAGGCGATTGCCGTAGAGACAGTGTCAGCGCCGTTTTAAGGGTATCGTCGAACACCGAGTCGCCCGTCGAGTTCGCGAAATCCGCGAGGACGATCGTGTCCGTTTCTGTGAGGGGTTTGATTCCGTGCGCACGATAATAAATCCCGGCGACCATAAGAACTGCCGCTGCCAGGCCCACCAGCGCAGTCATTCTCCAGAATTTCGACTTTGGAGCAGCTTGGGCTCTACCCTCCAGCGGCTGGACTTTAGGTTCCGCGCTGGCCTCAACCTCGACCTTCTCCAGCTCTACGCCGGCCGGTCGTTCGCGAAAAACCGGCACATACCCGCCCTTGGGTAGCTCAATCAGGATCGGATCGTTTACGCCCGGTCCTGCGTAAAATTCCGCCAGCTTCTTGCGCAGCCTCCCGGCCTCAATCCGGACCACCGGATCATCTTTCGGGTCGTAATTGTGAGGACGTTCAAATACTTCGATCCCAATCAGATATTCCTTAAACCCATCTTCGCCGGCCAACGTGCCCTCTACGACGAAGCGCAGGAACTGGCTGGCCCGGCGCGCATTGAGAAAAGGAGAAGATGCGAGGATACGCTGCAACTGCTCGCGAACATCTTCGGCGGATACTGTCGCCGCTGCCGCCCCAGGATGAAGAGGATAGCCGGGCTTCCCATGCATACGAATTCACTCGAAGCCGTGGAAGTTGCTCGCAGGAGGAAGAACGATGGGGGTCGCGTCCGCCTTTGCAAACGTAGGATAGCACGGCTTGTTACCGTAACAGATACCCCATTTCACTTGTGCGGCAATGCGCTCGACGATAGAGTCCCGGCTTGAAAGCTGGCGCGATGCGCCTTCCTCGGCGACCGCCGGGGGACACGAATCATTACGAGATCAGGAGCGCCCTGCCATGCATGTCTGGTCGTACTTACGCAGCATTCCCGCAACCTATCCACTATCGCTGAGCCTGCTGAACCTGGGCAGTTCCATCAAATGGGCGAAATGGGTGACGATCTTGACTGTGGCCGGTGCTATGAGCATGCAACCACCACAGGGATTTACGCAGACCGCCGCCTCTGCAGCGGTCGCCGCTCCCTCCCTGGGATCGGGAGCGAAGGTTGCCCCGGCGCGACATAGCCGGCGAATGTTTGGGGGCCAGCCCGCCGGCAAGGCAGGCAAGGCCGGAGCTTCCACCGATGATCCATTGGCAGAGATTAAAGCTGCTGTGATGCTTCCTCCTCAGGATGTGCCCGTAGCGCCGTTTGTGGGCAACGCCACCGTGATCCTGGCCTCCACGGCCAACGGATTGGTCGTGGTACGACAGCCAAATTGTTCACTGAATGCCGGTAACGTTCCATACTCCTACGATCTCTCCGATCCGTACGGCGCGCCAGTTTCAGTGACCACAAGCATAGACCAGTTGCTGCACAGCGAAGCCGGGCTAACTACGGTCGGCGGCAACTTCGGAGGTAAATGTCCTGACCCGACAATCGGCGTCAACTCTAGCGATTTGCTGTATGCGGGTACGTCCACCGGCGGCATGCGCATGGCTGGGGTCACCAACTTCAACGGAACCGTCGGCACCAACGTGCTGTACACCTTTGTCATCCAGGCAAACGGCAGCTTTGGCAGTTCGGTGCAGCAGTCTCTTCCCGCCACGAACGCTCCTTTCGGTATAGTCGCCGGCGATCTGAACGGGGATGGCAATCCTGACATCATCGCCGTGGGTTTCAGCGGAACGACGACACCGCAGCCCGCGGCGATGACAGTACTTCTGGGCAATGCGGATGGCACTTTCACCGTCGGGCAGACTTACATGCTGGGCGCCGGCCCCACGGACAGCGCAGTCATCGACGATTTCAACGGAGACGGCAAATTGGATGTGGTGGTCGCGGTCGGCGGGTTCGGCGCGGGGACTAATTCCAGTGGTGTGCTCACTTTTTTCCCGGGCAATGGCGACGGGACGTTCGGCACGCCGAAGACATTGGCCTTGACCACCAGGGCGGCGGAGAACCTGGTGTCGGGCGACTTCAACGGAGATGGCAAAAAAGACGTGGCCAGCGGCACCGGCTCCATGTTTCTAGGCAACGGCGACGGCACATTTCAACTGGTGAGCACCCCGATCTTCAGCAGCGCGCAGGTCGGCTCCTCTCCAGGAGAGCTCCAAGTAGCCGCCGGCGATTTCAACAAGGATGGCAAGCTGGACCTGGCGGCCAGCAACGGGAACCAGGTCTTCATCGTCCTGGGCAAGGGCGATGGCACATTTACCACCGGCAATGTGTATGCCGGCATCGGGAACCATGGCTATATCACGGCGACGGATCTGGATGGGGACGGTAATCTCGACCTTTATTCGGGCGACGCGCACGCAGGAGTGTTCACCGGCGACGACGTTACGGCCTATGAGGGATATGCGCTGATGGGCCGCGGGGACGGAACCTTCGTTGGCGCGCCGCAGTTCACCGGCGGCTTCTTTAATGCGATGGAAAACCTGAATGGAGACCAGAACCTCGACTTCATCGCGCTCTCCGGCAATAGCCTTACCGTCAATGCGCCGGTATTTACCACCTATTACGGGAATGGGGACGGCACGTTCTCGGCCGTGGGCACGCCCCTGGCCGACTCGGCGTTTACCTACCAGAATAAGCAGTACGCGGTGGATGGGGTGGGCTCGTATGTGACCGCCGATCTCAACGGGGACGGCAAAGAAGATCTCTTCTACCTGCCGCTTGTTGCTCCCTACACCGGAGCAACCCTGCGCCTGGGATTTCTAACCGCCCTGGGCACGGGCAGTGGGAGCTTCCAGACACCCACGTATACGCCGGTGCCGTCGCTGGTGGCAGGGGGAGTGACCGACTACCCGGTTGTAGTGGAAAATGTGCAGGGCACGACCAACCAGAATGGAAAGTTCGAGGTGGTGTATGACTATGTGACCTCGTATCTGCCGGGCAACAACACCGTCATGTACACCGCGGGCTACGCCACGCAAGTGAGCAATGGCGATGGAACCTTTGCGGCGCCGGCAGTAACCGTGGTGTCCAGCGGGACCCAGCAGCCACCAGAGGCGCCCTACGTAGTGAGCCTGGCTGATTTGAATGGCGACAAGATTCCGGACTTAATCACCTTGACCAATCCGACGAGCACCACACCCGCGACGCTGCAGGTGATGCTGGGAAATGCGGATGGGACATTCCAAACAGCAGTAAATTTGCCGGTTGTGAGCGATCCGATTATCTACGAGGGTGCCGACGGCTCTGGCTCTGGCTTTGCCGTCGCTGTCGGTGACGTAAATGGCGACGGCATCCCCGATGTGGTCGCAGAAGGCCAGACGGCCTCTGGCGGAAACACCTCTTACCAACTTGGGGTTGCGCTGGGCAAGGGTGACGGCACCTTCACCGTAAAGCCACCGGTCACACTGGCGAACGCCAGTGGTCAGGAGCAGATAGCGCTGGGGAACTTTACCAGTGACGGCAAGATGGACCTGGCCATCAGCGGGGGAACGAACGGGATCTTTCAAGGGAATGGTGACGGTACCTTCCAGAGCCTGCCGGGCGCGAACACCGGGACTGTGCTGCCCTCGTTGGCGATCGAGTTGGGGACCAACCAGGGACCCCTCGCAGGATATGACTTGAATGGCAGTGGCAAGACCGACCTGGTAGCAGGCGACACATTCTTTCTGCAAACCGCAGCGGTGACTGCGCCCAACACCAGCGCGACCGCGCTGGTGGCATCGGCTTCCGCCATTTCCACCGGGCAAAGCGTGACGCTGACGGCGACGGTTACCGCCTCATCCGGCTCCGGAACACCGACAGGTACGGTGACGTTTCTGGATGGAACGACGAGCTTAGGCACCGCAACATTGAACACATCGGGCGTTGCGACTTTTTCCACCACGGCGCTTGCGGCCGGCGTGCAATCGCTGACAGCAACGTATAGCGGCGACACCAATTTCAGCGGCAGCACTTCCTCCGCAGTCACGGTCACGGTGACGGCCGGGGTGGCGACGACGACAAAACTTTCGAGCTCTGCCGCGTCTGCCGTAACTGGGACCAGTCTTACCTTCACTGCAGTTGTTTCTGCCGCTTCGGGCTCTGCGACGCCCACGGGTACAGTGACGTTCCTCGACGGCGCCACCACACTGGGAATAG
Organism: uncultured Acidobacteriaceae bacterium; assembly: GCA_963834205.1. GTDB lineage: Bacteria > Acidobacteriota > Terriglobia > Terriglobales > Acidobacteriaceae > PALSA-350. The sequence continues at coordinate 118,882 of CAWIBI010000074.1, forward strand.
GTACGCTCGATGCTACGGGGACGGCTGCCTATGCCGCCAGTGCTCTGGCTGCGGGCGCGCATAGCATCACGGCCGCCTATGCTGGGGCCACCGGCTTTTCTCCTTCCACTTCATCAGCCGTTTCTGTGACCATCACTGCCGTCCCGGCTAGCTTCAGCCTCGGCCTATCGCCCGCAACCGGCACGGTCAGCAGTGGAAGCAGTGCAACTGCCACGATTACGGTTACTCCGGCTGGAGGATTCAGCCAGGCTGTGACCCTTGCCTGTGCCGGGGCGCCCCAGAGTGCAACCTGCACCATAAGCCCGGCTTCGATCACGGCCGGTGGAAGCACGGCGGCAACGGCCACGATGACGATCAGTGCGGCATCGGCGATGAACCGGCCATCGATGCCAGGTTCTCCGCGGGGAACGGCCGCGCTGGCCTTCCTCGGCGGAGGAGCGTTTCTGAGCTTTGCCTTGCTGCGGCGCCGTCGCCGGAAGTTGTGGGGGATGCAACTGTGTTTTGCGCTCGTCCTTCTTGGAGCGACCGTATTCACGGGTTGCGGCGGTGGTTCGGGTGGCTCAGGCGGCAACACCGGCGGCGGAACCTACACCCTCACGGTGACTGGGACGTCCGGCTCTCTCACCAAAACGGCTACCTACAGCCTTACCGTGCAATAGATCGGGCCCTGTGTACCATCCTGGGCAACCGCTGGGGATTCGAATCATTAAGTGCAACTGATTTGCCGGTGGCAAGTTACTGTGAAGTTGTCATTAGGACCACCACGCCAAAGGGGCGCCACCTACCCTGGAGCTCCAGTCCCGATGGGACGGCCTTTCAGGCAGAGCTGTCCAAATGAGCGAGAAACGGAGCTTGTTAGACCGGTTAGTCAGTTGATCCACAAAGGAGAGCTTGGCAACACCAGTTCGCCTATTTTGGAGCCACTGAAATTAGGCATTAACCGCAGGTCCCTCCACTACGCTGCGCTCCGGTTGGGATGACAAATTTGTCGCAAATTTGGGGTTGTCGTGAGAAATCATCGATTTCAAAACAAATTTGTCATCCCGAGCGGAGCGCAGCGTAGTGGAGGGACCTGCGGTTAATGCGATCTGTGTGGCGGAATCAAAAGGAATACCAATTCATACCTTTTGGGTTAAAAGTGGAAAAGACGACTCATTCCACAAATTACGGTTTCGACCCAAGAGACGAATCTGGATCACTCCGGACTCAGGCGCGCAAGTCGCATTAGAATGCTGTTGTTAAAGTGCGCCCTCATTGGGACGTGTCCAACCGTGGCGGTATCCCAAGGAGTAGTTGCGGGAATATCCCTCATTGAGTAGGACGACCCAGGCTTGTTCATTTTTGGTCCCCCGAAGCCTGTCGATCCGACCGTTTTTCTGTCCGTCAAGCCATGCCTTATCCTGCATTGCGAGCCCTCCCCGTTGCGCCTTCCAGTTCATATTCTGCTGGGGCCGGCACCAACGGCAATCACCTTAAGGCTGATACTTACGGCGCTTTCCGGTGATCCGTTTACCTCTGCCAGTCCACCGCCGATGACTTTCGTTCCATTGGCCCTGCATCCGATGCTTGCGCACATAACCGCAAAGGATCGAATACGATGAAACATGCCTCACCGCCTCGACATCCGCCCCGTTTCCCGCAAGGACTACGATCAATGGCTAAAACTCTGGCTGGGGTACAACGCCTTCTACGGCCGCTCCGGCGCGACAGCGCTCTCTCCGGAAGTGAATCAAATGACCTGGACGCGTTTTTTCGACTCATACGAGCCCGTGCATGCGCTGGTTGCTGACAGCGACGGGCAACTGCTGGGCCTCACTCACTATATCTTCCACCGGAGCACGACTTCCGTTGAACCGGTTTGCTACTTGCAGGATTTATTCACCATGAAGACCGCGCGCGGAAAGGGAATCGGCAGGGCTCTCATCCATGCCGTTTATGAGCAGGCACAGCGTGCCGGATCGCCGCGCGTTTATTGGCACACTCATGAAACAAACAGCACTGCCATGCGGCTCTACGACCGGGTAGCTGAGCGCTCTGGATTTATTGTGTACCGCAAGCAATTCTGATTGGCTGTCGCATCACCGTGTTGTCGCCTGGTTTTTTGGGGGAACGGCTCTCGGAGGCGACGGCTCGTCTGCGGCCTGTATCGCATGGTGCGCCAGTTGCCGAAACGTCTCGCGTAGTTCCGCAGGGCCGTGCACCACGATCCGGCGGCGCATGCTGAGCAGCATGGCCGCGAACATCTCCAGGTGATCGCGACCGCAGCGCAGTCGTGTACCGCCGTCCTGCTCCTCAGTAGCTACTCTCCAAGGGGCAAAGGTGCGTTCGGCTTCCTCGAACGGCATCTCGATCCATACATCGACCTGGTAGTCCGACTGAACGAAAGGCATGCTCTCCCGCAGGTAGCGGTGAGCATCGAAATCCTTCGGACGACGGAAAGAAGCAGCACACACCTCAAGATCCGTCACGCGGTCCAGCCGAAAGGTGCGCAGCGCTCGCCGCCGCAGGCAATAGCCGATCAGGTACCAACGCCCGTCAGTGTGTATCACGGCATAGGGCTCAATTTGCCGGCGTGAGGCAGCACCGTCATGGGACCTATAGGAGAATCGAATCCGCCGGCCGGTGCGAATGGCGGAGGCGGCGCGGATCAGCGACTCCACGGAGGTGGAGACTACCCAGGGGCCTGGTTCGATAGCCACCACATCCTCCACAGTTCGGATGCTTTCGCGCAACGCCTCGGGCAAGACGCGTCCCAGCTTGCCCAGAGCCCCCTCCGTGGCCGGCGCAAACGCCGACAAGCCCACTTGGCGAAGGGCCCGGAGACCCAGGGAAAGGGCGAATGCCTCCTCATTCGTCAGCAGGAGAGGCGGCAGGCGAAAGCCGGGGCGCAGACGGTACGCTCCACCCACGCCGCGGGAAGAGTCAATGGGAATACTTAGATCCTTCAGGCGGACGATGTAGCGCTGCACGGTGCGCAGGTCCACTTCCAGGCGCTTGGCCAGTTCCGCTCCGGTCACATGGTCGCGCGCCTGCAGGATCTTCGAGGACCGCGAGCACGCGCATTATGGGGTCGTACATAAGGGAATTCGATTCTTCTTCCAATTTACGACAGAAGATGTCGGGAATGCCCCTTACCTTGAAGTAGAGGACGGGCTCACATGGAGGATGGAAATGGCGACCGAGACGATACTCGTAAACGCGCTGACGACGGATGCGGTGCTGAAGAACTGGCAGGGACACAGGCGGCTAACGCGCAGAACGATTGAGGCGTTCCCTGAAGACAAGCTCTTTCAGTTTTCAGTGGGCGGTATGCGGCCCTTTGCGGAAATGGCCTGGGAGTTCATTCGCATGGCGGTGCCCATCGTGGAGGGCGTATCCACCGGGAAGTGGGAGGAATATAAGAGGCCGAAGCCGGGCACGAAAAGTGAACTTCTGCAGCTATGGGATGCTCAGACCGCGGAGTTGGACGAGAAGTTCCCGAAGATTCCGGCGCACCGGTTCGGCGAAGTGGACAAGGCATTCGGCCAGTGGGAAATGCCGGGGATAGCGACGATTCAATACGCCATCGACAACGAAATTCATCATCGGGGCCAGGGATACGTCTACCTGCGGGCGCTCGGTATCGAGCCGCCGCCGTTCTGGGTGCGCGACTGACGATCACTTGCGCAACGGCTGCCGGATGGCGAGTTTTGCCCAGACCAGACCTGTCCAAATTAGTGTTTTCGACAGGCTAATTGTTGTACGAAGGGCACGGCTTCAGCCGTGCCGTAACTTCTGGCGTATGGGCGGCTAAATAGTCTGCGTGAGAACTCGCTTTCAGGGTAGGACGGGGATTTATCCCCGGCACAAATGCAGTCCAATCACGGGGCCTTTAGAGCGTGCGTGAGAACCCGTCGTTGCTAAATTCTGTCCTCACCACGGACCAAAGGGTGCCCCATATCTCGCTCGTTTTTCGCGAGATGTGGGAGAAGTCGCCCTCGATTGGCGTATTTCGATGCTCCAAGAGCTAAAGGGGAGGAGTAGCTTCTCCCACATCTCGCGAAAAACGAGCGAGATATGGGGCACCCTTTGGTCCGTGGTTAGGAGAAATCCCAAAGTACGTTGCTGAGTGCCGTTCTCACGCAGACTCTTTAGCCCCTGAGGTACGTCTTTCCTGCCCGATTCGCGGGTTTTTTCGCAGCCTATAAAAGCCCACGCTGGCTGCGGTTCTGTGCGGCACGGCTGAAGCCGTGCCCTTCGTACAGAGACATTGCTCTGGTCCAGAACGGCCTCCGGCCATCTACTTTTCAGCAACGATGCTCTGCTAGGCTGGAATTCACACGCTCGTCTGGAGCGTATCCGGGGTGACTGGCAGAGGCTCTCTATGGGATCGGTTTACCGGGATCTCTTCTATGGTTTGAAGTCATTCTCACGCAACCCGCTCTTCGCGTGTGTTTTTGTGGCCGCCCTCGCGGGCGGCATCGGAGCAGCGATTTCCGTCTTCACCGTGATCGATGCGCTGATCCTTCGTCCTTTGCCGGTTCCGCATCCCGAGCAACTGGTGGAGCTAACGGGAAATTATCGTGGTCATTCAAGAATCCCGATCTCCTATCCCATGTTTGCGGAACTGGAGCGTCGACAGCGCGCGTTCACAAACATTTGCGGCTGGACAGCAGGAAGCGTCTTCAGCGTGGACATCAATGGGACCGTGTCCCTCTCGGATGTCCGCTCTGTCACCGGAAACTACTACTCCGTCCTGGGTACCAAACCGCTTGTCGGCCGCCTGATCAATCCGAGCGACGCGCGGGTCAGCCAGGCATCGCAAGTTGCCGTAATCGGCTATGAACTTTGGCAGGAGCGCTTCGCCGGCGACCCTTCGGCCGTCGGCAAGACAATTCACATCGACGGACGATTGTTCACGATCGTTGGGGTCACGCAGAAGTGGTTTACCGGCATGACCGTCGGCTCGCCGCCAGAGATCACCGTCCCCGCGGGCGCGCTCCGGTCGCCTGATCTCCAAAGCCGCTCCTTACTCTGGCTCATTGTCACCGGGAGGCTCGCGGACAACGATACCATCGACCGTGCTTCGGCTCAGCTCCAATCGTTCTGGCCTCGGCTTCTTGAGGCCACGGTGCCAACCGAAAGTGCAGGCGAGCGCAGGCGATCCTTTCTATCCATGGGTCTTCAGCTGGATCAGGTCGCTACTGGAGCCAGGATGGAATGGGGGGATCTTCGCGGCAGACTGCAGCGGCCCCTGGACCTGCTTCTCGGCGTCGTCGGTCTGATTTTGCTGGTCATCTGCGTAAATCTGGCGAGCCTCACATTGGCCAGGGCCATCCGCCGTCGCCAGGAAATCGGCACCCGCATCGCTTTAGGGGCAAGTCCGTGGCAAGCGGTTCGCCAGTTCATTGCTGAAACGCTCGTCCTTTCCTGCACCGGCGCGTTGCTTGCGCTCCCACTTTCCTACTGGGGCAGCCGGCTTCTCATCGCCCTTATGACCCGCGGCCAGACCGTTCCAGCCCTGCTTGATGTAAGACCCGACTGGCGCATCTTTACCTGCGCGGCCTTCGCGGCGATCTTCACCGGCCTTCTGACTGGCTTGGTCCCCGCCTGGCAGCTTACCCGACAGCATCCAAATTCCGTGCTGGGTTCCATGCTGCAGCAGAGCGCGCGTACCTTAGGCCGAGGTACAGGGCGTCTCGGCAAAGTGCTCATCGTCTCCCAGGTTGCCATCTCGCTTATCCTGTTACAAACTGCGGGGCTTTTTCTTCGGACGCTGCAAAGCCTCAAGTCCTTCAATCCTGGATTTGATAAAGCAAGCGTGACTGAGCTCGATCTCACTCCAGTTCCAGGGGGCTACCAGGGACTGGACAAAGACAGCTACCGCAAGCAACTTACCGAAGCCATTGGCGCCCTTCCTTCCGTTCGGTCCGTAGCCTTCTCAGATTTCCCAATCCTTGGAAATACGTTTGCCTGGAAAGATACCGTCTCCAGAGTATCTGCTTCGAACCCGGCTGACGCCGTTGCAGCGGGTGAAGTCACCGTTTCGCCAGGATTTTTTCGAACGCTTGGTATTCCATTCGTCGCCGGCCGCGACTTCAGCTGGTCTGACGATAAAAAGCATCCCCGTGCAGCAATCGTCGATAGCCTACTGGCCAGACGCCTATTCGAATCGCGAGATCCTATCGGCCAACATATTCGCTTTGGAGTCTGGCCGGATTACCAGGATCTCGAAATCGTTGGCGTCTCCCAGCACGCAAGGCTTGTCGATATTCGCGACGCCGATGGCGCCTTCGTGTTTCTGTCCTCGCCGCAGTTTGGCTCTTCTGACGAGGGAAGCACTCTCCTCGTCCGTGGAACGGTTGGCCCAACGGTTGATGCAGGGTTCGAGAAAACTGTGGAACGCGAGGTGGCATCCTTCGGTCATGAATATTCAACCAAAACAACCACGATTGCGCAAAGGAGCGAGAGCGCAATGGTCAATGAGGAGATGACGGCGAGTCTGTCAGGCTTCTTCGCCGCCGTCGCGCTCGCGGTGGCGGGATTTGGTCTGTTCGGTCTTCTGACGTATTCCATCACCCTGCGCACCAAGGAGATTGGGATACGAATGGCAATGGGCTCACAGCGCGCCGGCATTCTCCGCCTGATTCTTCATGAGGCGCTTTACTTGACGCTCATCGGCATTGCGATAGGACTTCCACTTGCAATTGCCGCATCGCGCATCTTCGCGAATATGCTGTTCGCACTTTCCTTTGCCGATCCCATGACTTTGGCCACGGCATCGCTCATGCTGATACTCACGGGCGTCCTAGCCGGATTGCTTCCTGCTATCCGAGCTATGAGACTGGAGCCGATGGTGGCTCTCAGGCACGAATAACTCAAAGCTCTGTATACTCCGTATCGCTATGAGCTTGAGTAAAGCGCTGCGACTTCGTAGTCCTCGACCGAGGGAATGGTGAACTCGACTGATCCCTCTCTCACTCGAAAGGGAATGCCCTTGCCGGCGCGCAACAGTTCTACACGCTTGATCCCTCGCCCAGGCGGCAATTTCATGCGCACTTGCTGTTCGCCGATGGAGTAGAACTCGCGCACCCAGCCTCGATGCACGTTGGGATTGGTGTAGTTCAGTACGTGCACGGCGAAGCCGGGTTCCGTCTCCCAGGCAAAGACCTCAATGAATCCCCGGCCTTCTATGGAGACCGGCGCACTGCTTCCGCCGACCCACCGAATCGCGTTCTGGAGAAGGCGGCTGAGGTCAGTGTTTCCCGCAAGCCACATGGTGCGCTCGATGTCTCCGGGAAAAAAGACCAGGCGTCCTTTATCGGTCTGCCGCAATACGACCGCCGGTTCCAGGGTGTGCGGTTGCGGCGGATATGAGAGCTCCGGTGGGTAAGCAGGGAAGCCTGGCACCACGGTGAGAACAGGACCATCCACCGGCGCCAGAGGCACCCGATACTCCGAACCAGGCAGGATGCTGGTGCTGTGAAAACCCTCAAGAAGTGGGTGCTGTTTCTCTATCCGCGCATAAAACGGATTGGAGTTACCGACCCTCCCGATCACAGGTCCGGCGGCGTGGATACCGAAGACATCCGCTAGTCCAAAGTCAGCCCGCCGTTCATTCTGCTCGGTATACATGCTGCTCTCGAAGGTGGCCAGCAGAGAGCCGCCCTGTTGCACATAATCGCGCAACTGCCGGCATTGTTCGTCGCTCAGCAGCGCGGTGTTGGGTAGAATCAGCGCCGAATATTTCTTCAGCCGCTCCAGCTGCATTCTGTCCTCGTGCACAAAATCAAACAGAAAGCGGCCTTCGAGCAGGGCATAGTACATGCCGTTCATGTACTCGGGCATGCGCACATTATGCGGCGTCTTATAAAACAGTTGGGTTCGCTGGCCAATCACCACGCCGATGTTGGCCATCGACTGCTTGTTCACAAAATGAGGGTCGTGCTTTGCCGTCCAAGCAAAATAGTCAAGGCCGATCTTCTCGAAGCGGCGGTCTTCCCCTAGTCCCGTTTCTCCTCCGATGGAGTGGATGTACGGCGTCATTCCGCTGGCCGAGGTTTCATCCAGCCACATCTGTGCCTCGGCTGCCGACTTGGTGGTCTCTCTCCAGCGAATGGAACCGGTCGACCACAGTCCCACCACGTTGGCGGCCATCTTGCCATCCAGCACCGCACTGCATACGCGGCCTTGCAGGGTACATCCCCAGATTGGTTCGTCCTGGCCACCGCGGCCCTGGTTATCCGCCTGGAACCACTCGCAAATTTCCCCCAGCTGCGCCAGGTTTGGGCCGGCGTGGACCCCGCCACCAAGGTTGGCGAAGTAAAAGCTGGATCCCTTCTTTTCTTTGGCCAGCCCGTCGTAGAGCTTCCAAAGGTAGAGCACCCGTTCGGTAAACTTGTCCCAATAAGCGGGGGTTCCCGAGGGCGGTAGTTTCTGGCAAGCGGCGCAATGGCAGGTCTGCAGGCTGCCCAGCGGCGGCCACCCATTCATGTAATGGGCATCGACATCATAGAGAGAGTTGATCTCGTGCATGATGGCGGTCATGTAATCCGTCATGTAGCTGGTGAACATGCACGTCGAGTAAAGTTCCGGATCATCCGCCGCGGCTCTTGGCTTTCCTTCCGCGTCACGCTGAAACCATTCGGGATGAGCAGCCAGAGCATCTCCCCAGTTCAGATCGGGACTCATGCGGGCTATTGTCCGAAGACTCCGCTTCTTTGCCGCCGCGTTTAAGTCGCCGAAGAAATCGCGGTTGCCCAGGTATTTGCCCTTGCGATGAAACGGGACCTTAGTCTGGTAGAAGGCAAGAATGCCGGTCACACTGATAAACGTCGCCCCCACCTGCAGGCGCGCCATGTAGTCGGCCCATGCTTCAACATCCATGACCACTGGGTCATGCTCGGTCATGTTCACCTGGGCTACACGGCGGATCCTTCGCTGCCATGGAATGCCGGGTTCTGATCGCGAAGGCGCGGGATCCGCCGCATAACTCACGGGACTGTGCGCCGCCAGATAAGCCACGGGGAACGCCGCTGCGCTCGTCTTTACAAAGGTGCGACGATTGATCAAGGGAGAAATCCTCCTGCGGATGGGCTGACGGTGGAAGAATCTTATCGCGGAGCAATGCGGTGTGGCGAACCCATTGCAGCAACTGCAGTAAATAGTCGCCTAGGAGGCGTTACTAAAGGGGGCACCTCAAGAAAGGGAAATTTATGTACGCTAAGCCAGAAGCAATCAGCAAAGGGGGTAGGTAGAGCGCTTTAGGACCCTGCTAGGGTTTTGTCTGAAGCGAATGGATGGCTGTTTCGAGAACGGAATCACGGCCAGCGATGATGTCTGCGCGCGTCAGATGGGCCGGGATATCGGGCTGGATACCAACACCGACAAACTCGCGACCGTCGGCGAAACTGTCGTGTTTGGTACAGACGCGAGCGGCACCGCCGCCGGGTAGTTTGAACATGAGAGGCTGGCCGGTGCTACCACCGGTGGGTTCTCCGATGGTCTTGCCTCGATGCGCCTGAGTGAAGACGACGACCATGTCTTCGCCGGCAGAGTAGGTCCGGGGGCTGATGAGCAGAACGGTAGGACCAGAAAAGTGGCGCGCAGGATCAGGCTCTACAGTACCGACGGGAAAACGTAAGGGAGTCTCGGCGCTTCCCCAGGCGCGATAGGTGGCAATCCACCGGGTGGATCGCGACAACTCGCCGGGAGCGGTCTTGTCTATGAGGGTGGCCATGATATGGGCTCCCACCGAGTCGCTGCCGCCGCCATTTTCGCGCAAATCAAGAATGAGCGAGCTGGCTTTGCTGATCTCGGACCAATGCTTGTCCCACTCTTTCGCCGCACTATCATCGTCAAAGCCGTTTAGGGCCACATAAGCGATGTTGCCGGGCAGGAATTTCAGGTCGAAAAGGGGAATGTGTTGCGAGGTACTCTTCGTGACTTCGAAGACGTGTGAGCTCTGTTTTCCTGAAGTCGTCTGAATACCTAGGTTGAAGGTAGTCCCGATCGGCGCGAGAAAGGGGGAGTACTCGTAGGTGCGGGTATTGCGATCTTGTGGAGTCGAGGCGCTCACGAAGGGTGCCACATTATGCTCAGCCCAGCTAATGGCCGGTTCAGAGTTGATCGTTACAATCTCGTCGCCGGTGTGGAGACCCTGCAGGTTTGCGGCGGGATCACGAGAACCGATAACGAGCAGATGGCCATCTACGAGCCGTGTTCGGAGTGGCAACCGGCTAATCTTACCTTCTATTAGCTCGGGTGGGTAAACTCCGGTATGGCCGTCCTCCAGCTGAGCGTAGAAGCTCTGAAGGACGTGATAATAATCAACTGTTGAGCCTGTGGCGAGAACCTTCGGAATGAAGTCGCGGTAGGTCTTGTCCCAATTAAGCTGCGGGACGTGCCAGAAGTTGGCAAAGCCGAACTTGGCTTGAGCCCAAAGCTCGGCGAGGCCCGCAAGCTTGTCCGCATCAGCGATATTGGTTGCGTTTGGAGTAGCAAACGCGGCATCACCCCAACGTGCATCTTGCTGAGCGGTGAAGATGGTTATCCGCTCAAGCAACGGCTCCCACCGTGGGTCGGTGTGGAGCGAAACGAGGTCTTTATCGGCTTCAGTATCCTTGCGGTCAGTGTAGCCATCCTCGACAGCATGCTCAAGAGTTTCGAACGCAGACGCGCGGTCCCCCGCGAGAGCTTGCGAGCAAGCGAGGTTATACTCGACGCCTGCACGATCGTTATCCTGAACAAGCGGAAGCGCGCGCGAGTAGAGGCTTGCGCTTTCGCTGAAGTGCTTTGCCTGATAAGCGGCCTCAGCTTGTTTCATCAGGTCGGCTGTCGCAGGAGTGGCATCCTGAGCAAGGGCCGGCAGGGTAGAAAGACAAATCAGGACGAGCGAACAAATGCGCAACATGCGGTAAGCGGTCCCTTTCAGGCAACGGGTTTGAGGATGGTGCGGTATAGGGTGGAGCGGGCGACGCCGAAGCGAGCAGCGATTTCACCGACCGGCATTTCCGCCGTTCTGAGCAGAGCGCGGATCGTCTTGATGTCCTTGAGAGAAAGCTTCGCGGGGCGACCTCCCTTGCGGCCTCGAGCGCGGGCGGCCTTGAGACCCGCGACGGTTCTCTCCCGAATCAGATTGCGCTCGAACTCAGCGAGCGCAGCAAAGACGTGGAAGACGAGGCGACCCGCCGGTGAACCGGTTTCGATCTTTTCAGTGAGCGATTCGAAATTGATCTTTCGGTGTTCCAGGTCGGCGATGAGTCTGACGAGATCGGCGAGGTTACGGCCCAGCCGATCGAGCCGCCAAACAACGAGGGTGTCGCCTTCACGCAGGCTCTTGAGGCAGCCTTCCAGTTGCGGCCTGCCGATGTTCTTTCCGCTGGCCTGTTCTTCGTATATGTCACGGCATCTGGCACGCTTGAGTGCATCTCTTTGCAGATCGAGGGTTTGGTCATCCGTCGAGACGCGGGCGTAGCCGATGCGCATGTCCCGAATCTTATCAAGGCTAAGGTATATAGGACACAGTTTTCGGGACAAGTTGTGAGACACTTCTGACCAGCGAAACGCGGCGTAATCGGGCTGTCCTTGCGGTGTCCTGAAAACCTCCGTATTCGCTACAGTCCTCAACAATGCCCCGCCGCGAACTTCTGACCTCCTCAGAGCGCCTTCAGGTGTTGGCTTTCCCGGAAGAAGCGGGAGAGGTGATTCGCCTGTACACGTTGACCAAGGCGGATCTGGCATTTGTCCGACAGCATCGCGGGGATCACAACCGCCTCGGCATCGCCGTTCTAATGAGTTATCTCCGGTATCCGGGCAGAGTGCTGGCCGGTGATGAAAGGCCCCATGGACCGCTTCTCGATATGGTCGCCGGCCAACTGGGTATTTCTACCGATGTCTGGGAGATTTATGCGGAGCGTGACGCTACGCGGCGAAGTCATCTACTCGAAGTGCTGCCTCGACTTGGGATGGAGCAGTTCGGGACCAGGCATTACCGATCCATCTCGGCATGGCTTGATCCAACAGCATTACAGACAACGCGTGGGATTGTTCTTGCTCAAGCAGTCGTAGAAGAGCTTCGAAAGCGGCTTATCGTTCTTCCGCCGGTGGCTGTCATCGAACGCCTCTGCGCCGAGGCGATGACACGTGCGCAGAGAAAAACCTTCGCTCTTCTCACGGACGACCTGAGTGTTGAACAACGCACGAAGCTCGATCAACTTTTGGAGCAGCGTGAGGGCAGCCCATACAGTACGCTCTCCTGGCTCCGGACGCCGCCTGGAGCGCCGACGCCCAGAGCAGTACTCGGACATATCGAGCGCCTGAATGCGATTCGAAATCTGGCGTTGTCCCCGGAGACAGCCCAGAAACTGCATCAGAACCGTCTCTTGAAGCTCGCCCGTGAGGCTGGCCAAACAGCGGTCTATCAACTCAAGGACTACGAACAGGCGCGCCGTCACGGCACACTGGTCGCGCTGATGATCGAAACAGCGGCGACCCTGATTGATGAAATCATCGACCTAAATGATCGGCTGATTGGCAGCTTCTTTACGAAATCGAAGAACAAATACGAGCGGGCCTTTGCCGAGCAGGGCAAATCCATCAACGATAAGGTTCGGCTCTATGCGAGGGTTGGCGCCGCGCTGGTCGTTGCCCGGGAGCAAGGCCGCGATCCATTCGCTGCGATCGAAGAGATCATATCCTGGGATAGTTTCTCGGCCAGCGTGAAAGAGGCTGCCGAGCTCGCGCGGGATGAGGACTTCAATGCTCTCTCACTTGTCGCCGAACACTATCCTCATCTCAGACGTTATAGCCCTGCGTTCGTCGAGACTCTCCAATTCCGGCCCGCACCGGCTGCACGTGAGTTGATCGATGCGGTCGAAGTCTTACGCGAGATCAACCGGGACGGATTGCGAAAAGTACCCCAGCACGCTCCCTTGGGTTTCATTCGGAAGCGCTGGGAAGCGTATGTACTCGGATCCTGATGGAATCGACCGCCGTTTCTATGAACTCTGCGTCATGGCTGAGTTGAAGAACTCCTTACGCTCTGGCGATGTTTCAGTCGTTGGTTCCCGTCAATTTCGTGACTTCGAGGACTATCTGATGCCGCACCTGGAGTTTGATCGCAGGCGCACGCAAGGCGAACTCCACATCCCTGTTCCTACGAGCGGGACGAAATATATCGACGAGCGAATGTCGCTGCTACGGAGTGCCCTCGATCAAACGAATGCACTCGCTCGGGAAGACCAATTGCCGGATGCTGAGCTAAACAGTGCGGGACTCAAGATCAGCCCGCTTGAGAACAGTGTTCCGAAAGAAGCCGAACTCTCCGGGACGCGCTCAGTAGTATGCTCCCACACGTCAAGATCACGGACCTGCTGATGGAGGTCGACCGCTGGACCGGCTTCACCCGGCATTTCGCACATCTCAAGACGAACGAGCCGGTGAAAGATCCGTCGCTGCTTCTGACCGCTATTCTGGCCGACGCGACCAATCTCGGCCTCGGAAAGATGGCTGAGTCCTGCCCCGGCACGAGTCTCGCAAAGCTCTCTTGGCTGGTCGCATGGCACATTCGCGACGAAACCTATTCAAAAGCTTTGGCCGAAATCGTCAACCATCAACATCGCATTCCGTTCGCAACACACTGGGGCGAAGGAACCACCTCCTCTTCCGACGGTCAGCGCTATCGAGCGGGCGGCCACGGCGAAGCGGCCGGCCAGGTAAACGCTAAATATGGAAACGACCCCGGCGTTACCTTCTACACTCATGTCTCCGACCAGTACGCACCCTTCCACACCAAGGTCATCAACGCCACCGTGCGGGATGCCACGCATGTGCTCGATGGACTCCTTTACCACGAATCCGACTTGCGAATCGAAGAGCACTACACCGATACCGCTGGCTTCACCGATCACGTTTTCGCTCTCTGCCATCTGCTCGGTTTCCGCTTCGCGCCTCGTATACGCGACCTGGCGGACAAGCGTCTTTATGTACCGGGCAAGCCGGCACAATGGCCAGCACTAGCTCCATGATCGGCGGGTCGATCAATACAAAGATGATTGGAGAGCAACTCGGCGAGGTTTTACGACTCGCCGCATCCATCCAGCAGGGCACCGTCACCGCGTCCTTGATCCTGCGCAAGCTCGGCTCCTACCCTCGCCAGAATAGTCTCGCCCTCGCCCTGCGCGAAATCGGAAGAATTGAACGGACCCTTTTCATGCTGGCGTGGCTCGAAGATCCTGCGCTGCGGCGGCGTGTCACCGCCGGGCTCAACAAGGGGGAAGCCCGGAACTCGCTGGCACGAGCGGTATTCTTCAACCGGCTCGGAGAAATCCGTGACCGTTCCTTTGAAAACCAGCGCCACCGGGCAAGCGGGCTGAACCTGGTTGTCGCTGCAATCACCCTCTGGAATACCGTTTACCTTGAACGTGCGACAGAGCAGATGGCGAAATCACAACAGTTCGACCCGGCCCTGCTTCAGCATGTCTCGCCGCTCGGCTGGGAGCACGTCAATCTAACCGGCGATTACACTTGGCACACTAATAAACGAGTAGCCAAGGGTGGCTACCGTCCTCTCCGAAACGCTAGAAATGCCTCCACGGGTCCTTAGCGTACATAAATTTCCCTTTCTTGAGGTGGCCCCCTAAATATCGTCTAAAGCAAGTGAATCTTTTTGCCAAGTTAATAAGTTAGTTAACTGCTGGGTTAGGGGATTGGGCGCATACTGCCTGGAAGGTGTTCAACCGGTTTCATCGAAGCGCCCCAAGGCGTGATCACGGACGGACTGAGGTATAATTGCCGCGCACTTGGAAAGGGGGGAAGTGTATGCGACTATTTTCCCAGGTGTGCTGGCTCGTAGGATTCTTTTCTTTGACTGCCTTTGTTGCAAATGCTCAAGAGGTCGTTCATGCCTTGGCAGGGATCGTTAGTTCCATCAATCCAACGGCAAAGACAATCTCCATCAGCACCGACGATGGTTCAGGGGGGTTCTTCAAGGATCTGGTGAACTCCAACGTCTCGCTTGACTTCGATAAGACGATCAGGGCTGATTCGACCCCCGTCGACGCCTTTACCAAAAAAGGAGCTCATGTGATTGTCTACTATTTTGGCGACGGCGATGTGCGAACGGCGGTGGCATTGCGGGACCTCGGCGGAGGACCGCTGCAGAAAATCAGCGGATCCGTTTACAAGTTCAACAAGCACGAGCACCTGCTGATCATGAAGGACGCCGCAGGTACCAGCGAGTCGTTCCATATTGATCCCAAAACTGTGGCTGAAACAGCGGTGGGGGCGGTGGAAGGTGGGAAGTTCGACCCCAAGACGGGCGATCATGTGCGGGTGACTGCCCCTCTCGCGGACGGAACCCAAGATGCCCTGTTTATCCGCGCCAACTAGACCAGGCTGAATTGAACCGGTCCGGACCAAAAGCTTTGCTTACAAGGGGGGCATCTGTAGCCTCTCATGACGGCGCGATCTCTTTGACATCAACTAGCGAGTCTGGTGCTCTCGTTTGTCGTCCAGTAAGGCGCGTAGCCGTAATGTTGATGCAGCCGCAATTCGTACTCGCGGCTTATGGTTGAGTCAGGGTCCCATTCAGGGCTCTTCTGAATGGTTTCCCGCGGTAAGTTCGCGTGGATCTCCCGTGCGCCCCAATCTACGCTCTTAATCCATTGCGGTCTTAGCAAAACCTTCTTACCCGGCCACCAATTCTTTGTATCCACGATCGCGTAGCGAATTTGCCACGTTTCGTCGTCAAACAAAAAATCTTCCAGGTGTCCAATTTCCCCATCGCTGGCTTCTATATGGTAACCAGCCAGTTCGCGTGTACTCCGCAGATGCAGATCATGCGGCACTTCCTTCATCGGAGTCTTTGATCCTCCGCGGGGCGCATCGGCCAGTGCCTGTGGGGTTGGCCATGAGCCCCAGACACCGTTTCCTTCCCAGTAGAATGGCCACCCATAATGACGATGTTGTTCGGCCTCGCGTTGGCGCGAAACCGGTTTATGCATTTCGATGCCGGGGCTGTTCTGGACTTGATCCCGGGTCAGGTTCACATAAATGTGCAACGGGCTCCAGGCTGGCCGGCGCAAAGCGAGGGGAGAGATTAAGACCCTGCGACCGGAGAAGATGATGCCGGTTGCAACGACAATGTAGCGAATGGTCCACTGCTGGTCATCAAAGTAAAAATCGTAGACCGATCCTATATCCGTGTCGACGGCCCCGATCGTATACCCGGTCAGGTCTTTTGTTCTCCTCAGGCGCATTGCTTTTACTTCTTCGTCAGCTGAATATTCTCGACTTATGCCGACTAGACTATTCTACTCCTGCCTGAATCCAATAGAGTGATACGTAAGGTCCGAATGCCGGATGCTCCTTGCGTGCGAGTCGTGCGCCGTGTTTGTGCGTCGACCGTCGAAAGGATAGGTACTATAGAGCAGTGAAGACCGGAGACAGGCCGCGGCTCCTTCTAGATTCGCTTGTGCTGGGTATCATCGGCGGACTGAGCGCCCAGTTGTTTATGTGGATCTTGCGCTTCTCGATGAGGCTTCTCCTGTTCGGTTTGGCCGGTTATCACCCGCCTGGGCTTGAGGAAGAGGGCGGAGTTCTTCGGCAGGTCACCGGCCCTCATGGATTGTGGCTCATACCGCTCGTCAGTACCGTAGGGGGACTGCTCTCCGGGGTCCTGGTGTACGGCCTCGCCCCTGAAACAGAAGGCCACGGCACGGATACGGTGGTAAAAGCACTTCACTGGACGGGCGGGTCAATCAGGGCGCGCGTGGCTCCGGTAAAGATGCTTGCCTCAGCGATTACCATCGGTTCGGGGGGATCGGCAGGACGTGAAGGGCCCACCGCCCTGATCGCCGCCGGCTTCGGCTCGATCTATGCGAAGCTGCTCCATCGTTCTGAGTATGAACGACGTTTAGTGGTCTTGATGGGGATGGCTGCCGGGCTTTCCGCTATCTTCCGCTCTCCCATCGGAACCGCTATCTTCGCCGTCGAAGTTCTTTACGGCGGCATGGACTTCGAAGCGAGTGCTCTTATTTATTGCATGTTGGCTGCGATCGTCGCCTATGCCGTCAATGGATGGTTTGTTGGATGGCAGCCGCTCTTTCAGGTCCCATCGCACTTACATGCCGCCGGCGTGGCGGACTACGGTTGGTACATTGCTCTCGGGGGCGCCAGCGGGATTCTCGGTTCGGTTCTGCCCGAAGTTTTCTATCGTTTTCGCGATGGGTTTGCGGCGCTCCGCATACCGGCGTGGACCAAGCCAGGCCTCGGCGGATTGCTGCTGGGAATCATGGCTCTTCGCCTGCCTCAGGTACTGGGCGGTGGCTACGGTTGGATTCAGGAAGCGATTGACGGCCAGTTGGCCGTGCGGTTGCTCCTGGTTCTGGTCGTCGCCAAAATACTGGCCCTGTCCTTTACCGTTTCCTCGGGCGGCTCGGGAGGCATTTTCGCGCCCACCCTCTTTGTCGGCGCGATGCTGGGCGGCGTCTTGGCAGCCATGGCCCACGTCCCTCCTGCGGGCTTGGTCATTGTCGGGATGGCGGCAGTCTTCGCCGGTGCGGCCCGGGTTCCCATCGCAACCTTGCTGATGGTTGTCGAGATGACAGGTGGATATCAGATCCTTGTTCCGGCAGGCCTTGCTGTCTTGCTGAGCTTTGTCATTCAAATCAATCTCTCCTCATTTTTCAAATATGGCAGCCTGTATGAAGCTCAGGTAGGCGGACGTTCCGATTCCCCGGCGCACATTGGCGAGCACGTGCAGATTGCCCTGCGACTGTTGGAACAGGGAAAGATCTCGCTGCCGCCGCCCATCACTCATCTTCATCTCGCAGCTCTCTTACGATCGGGGGTCGCGCTTGATCTTCCCGACGGTTCGCAGCTTGTGATTGGAGCGCTTCGGGCAGAAAGTCCGTGGGTAGGGAAGCAGCTTCAATCACGCAATCTGAGCGGCTCTCTCGCCGATGCAAAGATTGCGGCGGTGCTGCGCGGCAACACGGTCATGCGAGCTCGGCCGGAAACAGTCTTACAGCCAGGCGACCGGCTCTTAATGATTGCGTCGCAACAAGCGCAAGCGGACTTGTTAGCGCACCTTGTCTCGCCCTCCGCTTCGGCCGTAGAGAGAAATATGGTTACTGCCTGAGCGTCTGCTCATGCAATCCGGAGCCGTTAGATTATCTACTCGCGCCGTTCCCCGCAGGGGGCGACCTCAGTTAATCTCTGCAAACAGAATCGATTCCAGACGGTCCAGAGAATTCGCCGTGCTCAATGCAAGAACAGAATTACTTTGAAAACAGGTATTGCGGTAACTTGCCTTAACCGAATCCAGCGGGTGGAGAGTTTACCGAAAAGACTTATCGGGCAGATGGCGCGCCTATGCGCACTCGGCAGTAATAACAGCCGCCTGCAATACCTTTTTGACAAATTGTGACCAACTCGCTACTAAACCTTCCCGTCTGCTCCTATATGCCAGAAAGCCCTCGGCTTAAGCACTCGAACACCCACCCGCTTTCTTGAGTTACCGGTATTGCGAAGGTAACCCTCCTGGCCGCCAGGACACAGATCGCCTGGTTTCCAGCGGACCAATGTGGGTGCAGCGCAAATGAACCATAAACCATTGACTATAAAGGGCAGGACAACTACGCGAGCCATTCGGAAACTCCCACTTCAGGGCTATAATGAAGGCTGCGTAGCAGTGAAACACCATGGCTTTTTGAACCGGTTCTTCTCCGGCGACGGAAGCTCGCCCAACATGTGACTGAATCATGAGCGCGGACAAGACAATTCGCAGGGTCACAGACCTCGAACAGCAGCAGGCAGAAACCTATCGCTACTGGCAAAGTCTGTCCGTTGGAGACCGGCTCTCTGCTGTTTGGGATGCCAGTGAAGCGGCCTATGCTTTTGCCGCCGCTTTCAAGGGAGTTCCGGTCGATGATGCCAAAGGATCTGAAAGAGCTATTACGCGCCTTCAACGACCACGCCGTTAAGTACCTTATTGTGGGCGGCTATGCTTTCGGCGTTCACGCCGAACCGCGGGCGACGAAAGACCTGGGTGTTTTCATCCGCTCCGACGAAGAAAATAGCCACGCGATATTTCGCGCACTTGCACAATACGGTGCACCTCTCGGCGGCCTCAGCCCGGCTGATTTTATGGACGGCACCGTTTTCCAGATCGGCCAACCTCCTGCACGCGTAGATATTTTGCAGCACATCGACGGCTTAAGTTTCGATCAGGCCTGGGAGAATCGGATCGAGCGCCTGCTCGACGGAGAAATCCGAACCGTCGTTATATCCAAGGAAGACCTTATTAAAAATAAACTCGCAAGTGGAAGGGAACAGGACTTGCTCGATGTGAAGAAGCTGCGAACTGCAGCACTGGAAGACCCCACCGAGCATTGATCCTGCGACCGGGGGAAGTGTGTGCGCACTGAGTGCGTCAAGTCTCCCACCGATCGCGGCCCATCGTGTTGAGGGTCTCTCTACTTCGGGCAGCGCTGTCGCTGGCGGGTTGCGCACTCGAAGATCGATCTTTCGCGCTTTGAACCACACAACGACTAGCTGATTTCTTTCACCGTGATCTCATATTTAAAGTTGTCCGGATCGAACGGATCGATCCGCCCTTCTGAGGTTTCGGCCTGCGGATACATGAAGTACACCAATGGTTTGCCGGCGGATCCGGGTAGGTCCACGTCATGAGCGTAGTTGAACGCCATCCAATTCATCTCCCATGAACCGAACAAGGAATTGCGGGCCCGCGACACGATTTCATCGCTCAATGGACGGTTCCCGGGAGGTTCTTCCAAAGCTACTTTGCGGACATCGGCTGGGTCCACAGGCACCCATCCATGCTCGCGCAGGTAGACTTCCGCGCGACAGTGCTGTCCTTTCGTTGCTATATCCGTTGCCAGTCCGAGGCTCTTGTAGCCCAGCTCTGATTTCGCGATCCGCACTCCATAAACATGCCGCGCCGGCAACCCCACGGAGCGGGCCAGGCCGACATACAGAGCGTTCAAGTCGGCGCATTTGCCGCCCATATCACCTGACTCCAACATGAATCGAATGTCGCCACGGCCACACCCACGGATTTTCGGATCGCGGAACGTATTCTCCACAACCCACTCATAAATAGCCCGCGCCTTCTGCATGTCGGTGGTCGCGCCGGCGGTCGCCTTCAGCGCAGTCTGTTTGACAATGCCGTCGGTCGGCACATACCGGCTGGGCTGAAGGAAGTAGTCCAGTTCAGGCCGTGAAGCGGGTGGCGCTGTTGCCCGGGAGGACAAATCGACGGCGTAGTTTTTCAGCGAGACGCGGCTGGTCAGGCTCAGCGTCGGCTTCGCGTTTGCAGCATACATCGCTGACACGATCCCGAGAGCGCTTTGCTTGTCCTTGCTCAGCGTGGCCGTTCCCCCCGGTGCCGTGAACCGGGCCGAAATTGTATGTTGATAAGGCGTTTCACGAATCAGCGGCGCGGGCAGCCAGATGTGACTAATACCGTTAGGCTTCAGCAACTCAACCTTGGTGACGACCTCGAAAGTTCGCCATTTGTCTGCCGATGGGGTATCCGCCAGGACCGGCACTGCCCTGGAGAGAGCCCAACCAGCACAGATTGAGCTATTCGTTCGCAAGAAATCGCGCCGATTCATAAGTCGCCTCGAAAATCGTCAGTAACGCCCATTGGGTGGGAGACCAGCGCCCGATTCAAATGAGACAAATTCCGCTCAAAGTGCGGAATCGATGCTTGAAACTGTCATTCCGGTTGTAAGTAACATAATGACCGTATTCTGTTGCGTCTGCCTCCACCTAATGGATGAAGCTGAGGCACATCGAGGGGTGGAGGCTCGAAGACTTTCTCGTAGAGCGTGCGCGCATCCCCGTAAGTCACCGCATTTCACGCCCGGCTACCGGATATGCCTCGAGGGTCGACCGTGCTTTCTCTGTCCGCGCTTCCATGGATTTGCAGAGTGCAGGAAAAGTGGCAGCGGCCCGCAACGATTGGAACCAGCTGTCGTTCTTGAGGGTTTGCGGCGCGCAGACAAAACCTAAGGCAGCGGCCCGCTGTACTGCCTTGCCCGCGAGCTCCGGCAAACCCAATTTTGCATATTGTCGAGCGAAATACACCAGAATTTCCGGCTCACACGTAGTGTCGGCATTCTGCATCAGGGGAACGGCTTCATCGGCTCTGTTTTCCAGGACCGCCAGGAGCGAATCGAGCAACGTACGAATCAGGCGCGAAAGACTCAAGGTGCCGATGCGCTCTTTGAGCAGAGCAATCGCGTGTTTTCGGTTGCCGAGAGCGGCCCAAGAAGCTGCATCGAGATAGTACCCGGTCCTTCCCGAGTAGGCATCGATCGCGGAGCGGTACCGGCCGCAAAAGAACATGGTGTGAGCCACACTCGATACGGCCGTCGGGTCCAGTTCGACGGCCCGGCGGTGGGCCTCGATCGATTCTTCGAGGAGCCCTCGAAACCGTAGCACCTGCACCAGGCCTACGAACGACTCCGGCTCACCGGGATGGTTCTTCAGGCGTTGGAGCAATCGAATCATGGCACTCCCTGCATTGCCCGTGTCGGCCTGAAGCAATGTATAAAACTCGTGCGCGATGCCGAGATCAGGATCTAAAGCGAATGCTCGCTGAAAGATGGCCTCGGCCAACTCGTTACTTGAAGCCGAATTGCCCCTGAACTTATTCAGGAACAAGCAACACCGGCCCAACCAGGCCCAGGCGGCGGCGAAGGAAGGATCCTCCGCAAGACAGGTCAATAGCAAATCATGTGCGGTTTGCATGGAGTCCACGGAGCGATGGGCGGCCAACGCCTTGGCATGAACAAACCTCTCATACGTCGCAGGCAGAATGCCCGGTTCCCCAGCGACGGGGATCTCGAATCGATATCCGTGCTTGGAAACTGTTTGTATGGCATCCCCGCCCAGTACTCTTCTGAGGTTCCCTACGATGTTTGTCAGGTTGGCCTCGGTCACATGAACGGAGGGCCAGAGCGTTCCCATCAGCTCCTCTTTGCTCACCAGATGCTGTGCCCTTTGGACCAGGCAAAGCAACGCGTCGAAGGCCTTTGGCTGCAAGGGAACAGCGGATCCCGCCTTTTTCAGAAGACGGTCTTGGGGATGAAGCCGGCAATCGCCGAAGCGATACGCTGCGCTCGGCGAGCTTTGTTTTTGCTTTGAAAATCCATTCCTCATTGTGTGAAGCGGCCGTCACGACAAGCCTACACTGAGGCAATGACGCCACTGACCGCTGTCTATCGACGTTGCCGTTCTGCCGCCCTCACCCGGATAGTCCTTTTGAGCTTTCTTGCCGCCCTCCTTTGCCCTGTTTCGGCGATTTATGCTGGGGCAACCGCGACCACTCAGGACGGTAGCCATGACTTCGATTTCAATTTCGGAGTCTGGCATACGCACATCCGCCGAATCCTCGATCCGTTTGATCCCTCGAGCCAGTCGATGGAGCTTGACGGCACGGTCACAGTACGGAAAATCTGGAAAGGCAAAGCGCAGTTGGAGGAGATCGAAGCCGATGGCCCAAACGGGCATTGGGAGGGCGCGACGCTGTTCCTCTACAACCCTGAAGCGCATCAATGGAGCCAGACATTCGTCGACAGTAAAGCTGGAGTTCTGAACTCTCCTACGATCGGTTCTTTCAAGAACGGCCGCGGAGAACTTGTAAGTCAGGACACCTTCCAGAACAAAACGATTTTTGTCAAAGGAGTGTGGTCTGACATCACGCCGGATTCTCATCGTTACGAGGAGCTGTATTCGAATGATGGCGGCCGGACATGGGTTCCCGCATTCATCGCCCAACTCACGCGCGATGAACATTCTTCCGCAAGCCCGGCGCCGAAGACGGACGAGGCGCCGCAGTCGGGACAACAGGATCGGAGTCACGCCTTCGATTGGGACATCGGGACGTGGCAGATCCATATGTCACGGCTGTCCCATCCACTCACCGGTTCGACTACCTGGACGCAGATGGACGGAGTCACGATCAACAGCAAGGTCTGGGATGGCCGTTCCAATCTGGCTGAGGTCGAAGCCGATGGCCCTGCCGGGCACCTGGAGTTGCTCGCGTGGCGCCTGTACAACCCGGCTTCACACGAATGGACGACAAGCTTCGCAACCAGTGACGTCGGGGTCCTCAATACTCCAACCGGGCAGCCCATCGTAGGTGAATTCAAAAATGGCCGAGGCGAGTTTTACGATCAGGAGCCCTACCACGGAAGAAGCATCCTGGTCCGATTCAGAATAGGGCCCGTCTCCAAGGATTCTGCTGAATCAGAACAGGCGTTTTCTGATGACGGGGGAACAACCTGGGAGACCAACTGGGTTAACAACTACACTCGCGTGCACTGAACGGGCCGCGTTCTTCTCAGGCGTAGACCATTGAACTCCGATTTTCAGCCATGATCGCTTTTCGGCCATAATAGCTGATCAGATAGAACGCAACTCCGAAAGAGATAATGTCCTTGAAGAGAAACAGGCCGAGATTGTTCATGTAATGGATGCCGTGTACCACGATGGTGTCATCCGGAGTCGTGATCAACATGGTGCTTGTGGTGAAGAACATGCCGACTAGAATGATCCCGCCCAGAATGCCTGCTTTAGGTTTAAAGTAGCCAATGATCAGTAGGATGGCTGCTGTCCATTCAGTGGCCCCGATCATATCCGACCCAATATATGGTCCAAAGACCTTGAATTGCCAACTGATAAGTGGGCTGTTCGTGACGAGCGGGATGATGCCCTCTGCTCCGGGTGCTGTCATTTTGAACTTGCCTGCCCACAGCAACATCACGATCATTCCAATGCTGCAAACAAGGAAAGGGATATTTCGATCTGCAACAAACGCTGCAATCTTGGTTAGAACACTCTTCGCCTGCAGTTTGTTACCTGTGTTCGCTTGAGATCCGCGCACACCATAACCCGACGCCTCAGCGGATGTGGTTTCAGTCATAAAAGGACTCCTTCATGTGTTCGTTACGCGTCTTGGAGCACCGCGGTTCGTTCATCCGCCGTCCCGCTCGACAAAGCAGGTGTGGTTATGAACAGCGAGTGGAGCCCCTCTACCAGCGTAGGGTGAGCGATGGCAGTATCCCGCAGCGCTGTATACGGCATCCCGCCAACCATCGCAATCTGGACCGCCGACATAACTTCTCCTGCGCCCACGCCGAAGCCGGTGAAGCCGAGGATACGGTCGCTGTCCGTCGCCACGAGGGCCTTCAGGAACCCACGCGTCTCAACCAGGGCGCTCGCCCTTAGCACAGCCGCCATAGGAGCCTTGAACAAGCGATACGCGACGCCTCGTGCTCTCGCTTCCTTCTCGCTCAGCCCCACCCGCGCAAACTCCGGATCTGTATAGAGGCAAAAGGGAACCAGCCTGCCGGTAGTGACGTGGTTGCCGCCGGTGACATTGTCACTGAACACGCGAAAGTCATCCTCGCTGATATGCGTGTATTGCGGACTGCCTGCTACCTCCCCGACCGCCCAAACTCCCGGGGCGGTCGTCCGCAGCCGCTCATCCACCTTCACGTAGCCGCGATCGGTTAACTGCACTCCCGCCAGTTCCAGCCCCAGATCCTTCGTGTTCGGAATGCGGCCGGTCGCCACCAGCAGGTGCGTGCCTTTGAGCGTCTTCTTCGCCCCATTCTGCTCCACGACAACGCTGACCGACTCACCTGATGTACCGGAAACCCGCTCGATGCGTGCATCCAGCACTGCCTCGATCCCCTCATCCTCAAATAGTTGATGAAGCGCTTCGGTGACGTCGACGTCTTCGCGATGCAAAAGCCGCCCATTCCGATCGATCACCGTTACATTGCTCCCGAACCGGCGCATCGCCTGGGCAAACTCCAGCCCGATGTAGCCGCCACCAATCACCAGCAGGTGTTCCGGCACCTCATCCAGTTCGAGCGCTTCGACGTGCGTGAGCGGTTGCGCCTCCGCAAGCCCCGGAGTCTTGTCTAACGCTGCATGTGTCCCCGTTCCGATGACTACGTTTATCCCCCGCAGCACCCGCCGCCCTCCATCATTCAGTGTGACCTCCACCGTCCGCGGACCGACGAAGCGCCCTGTCCCCATGATGAGTTCCGCACCGCTTTTCCTGTATTCCTCGAGATGCATCTCGACCAGCCCCGCCACCATCTTCCGCTTGCGGTCGCGCACCGCCGACATGTCCACTCTGAACCCCTCCCTCGCGATGCCAAACTCCCCGCTGCGGCGCACGTACGACGCCACTTGCGCCGTATGAATCACGTTTTTGCTCGGCAGGCACGCAATATTCGGACAAGACCCGCCGACATACTTCCTCTCAACCACCGCAACGCGCTGCCCTCTGCCGGCAAACGTCCACGCCGAGAGCTTTGCCCCCACACCGCTGCCGATGATCACCAGATCGTATTGCTCAGGCGTCATGTTTCCGGACGCCTGTGCTGAAGATCGGTCCTTCGTGCTATTCATGGCTGCATCTCCTTTCAAGATCTCTGCTGATTGCACAAGCCATTTACATGCGCTTTCCTCCGGCCGCTACGATCACTTGTCCCGTGATCCACCGCGCATCATCGCCGGCAAGGAACACCACCGCCGGCGCAATATCTTCAGGCTGCGCAATTCTCCCCAGCGGAGTCTCCCTATCCTGCTGCTTCCTGAACTCGCCCTTCGTGAAGACCCGCCGCCCGCAGCCCGTCGGTCTCCACCATCCCTGGATCGAGCGAGTTCACGCGAATCTTCCTGGGCCCCAGCTCAGTCGCCAGCGAAACCGAGATCGCATCCACCGCCGCCTTGCTCGCGCTGTATGCCGAAGCCTGCGGAGCCGGCATCGGACCCACTATCGAACCGATATTCACAATCGATCCGCCTTCAGATCCCATTAGCTTCACTGCTTCCTTCGTCGTGAGCAGCAGCCCGGCCACGTTGAGGCTGAGGTGCTTCTGGATATGCTCCGGCGTGATCTGTTCCAGTGGAGCAAATTCATATACCCCGGCATTGTTCACCAGAATGTCCAGCTTGCCGTAGGCGCTCTTCGTTTCTTGAAACAGCCGCTCGATCTCCGCAGGCTTCGCGACGTCTCCCTGAACCGCGGTCGCCTTCCCGCCCTTTTTCGCAATGCGGGACACAACCGCTTCCGCACCCGCCTTGCTTGTGGCATAGTTCACCACCACCGATGCGCCTTCGCCCGCCAGATGTTCCGCAATCGAAGCGCCGAGACCCTTCGAAGCGCCCGTAACTACCGCGACCTTGCCGTTCAACTTGCCCATAAAAATCTCCTTCGCCCTAAACGG
The DNA here is from genome assembly GCA_963834205.1 of uncultured Acidobacteriaceae bacterium. GTDB lineage: Bacteria > Acidobacteriota > Terriglobia > Terriglobales > Acidobacteriaceae > PALSA-350. The sequence continues at coordinate 145,143 of CAWIBI010000074.1, forward strand.
GCCGATTCTGCGCAGCTCCGCGGAGCGAGAAGACACATGAAATGCCTTCTCCTGCGACGGGCTGGCTTTGTCCTTTTGGTGTCGTTATTGGGTGATTACCAGGCCTGGTAAACCGTTACCTTGCAAAGACAACTCTAAGCATTCGACATCGAATGCGGTAGGTCTTGTCCAGTGATAACATCTATTCCGATTGGGAATGGAACCATTCCGGATATGTCGCATCCACACCGCGGTTTATGAGCCGTCTGCGCGAAATGGAGATGTTCGTCCGAGTCGTTGACGCCGGATCATTTTCGTCGGCCGCGCGCGATATGAAAATCGGCCAGCCGGCAATCTCCAAGACGATCGCCGGCCTTGAGGAAAGGCTCGGGGTGCGCCTCCTCGCCCGCTCCACTCGCCGGCTCACACCCACTGAGGCTGGAGTCGCCTTCTACGAGCGCGCCCTCCGCGCTGTCACTGAAGCCGACGAAGCCGACGCCGCGGCACGTGGCGCCAGCGCCAGCCTCGAAGGACGCCTCCGCATCAGCGCCGCCGTTACTTTCTCGCGGATTCACCTCGTCCCCCGTCTCGCCGAATTTCTCGATGCCCATCCCCGGCTCCAGCTGGAACTCGTCATGGATGACCGCCCCCGCGATCTCGTCGCCGAGAACATCGATGCCGCTCTGCGCCTCGGCGCTCTGACTGACTCATCGCTTCGCGCGCGCAAGCTGGCGAAGAGTGAACGTCTGGTTCTTACCAGTCCCGCTTATCTTGCTCGTAGAGGCACACCGGCCACTCCCGCCGATCTCCTCAACCACGACCCCATCATCTACTCGCAATGGACCGGCGGCGAGGAATGGTCCTTTCGCCGAGGAACCGCCGAAACATCCATACGCTTTCAAAGACGGCTGATGATCACCGCCGCCGAAGGCGTGCGCGCCGCCGTGCATCAGTGGACAGGGTTTCGCCATCGCCTCACGCTGGATGTTTACCCCCGAACTCGAATCCGGCGAGGTGGTATCCATCCTGAACGACTGGACTTTACCACCACTCGACCTCTGGGTCATCTATCCCTCGGGCAGGCTGACCAGCACCAAAGCTCGTGCCTTTGTAAAGTGGTTCGAAGGAATCATCGCTTAGGCTGCTGCATTTTATTTTGGACTTGAGGCGGTTTTTCCTGACAAGTGACTGGGAGGAGCTTTACGGTCAGGAGCCCCACCGCGCCGGGTTTTCGTCCCGGGTTTTCGTCACCAGGTTTTTATCTGACGCGGAAGCTCTTCGTTTTCGGCCAGTTCAGGTCATGCGATGAATGGATCTTCGAAGTCAATTTCTGACAAGCCGGTTTTACTGAGGAGCGGTGACCTCCAGTTGAATGCCGTGCTGGCCGGAGATGAATTTCATTCGTTCGATCAGGGTCTTTTCTCTTGCGGCGACAGTCGGTACCGCGGTTTGGCTGTATGTGAATCGGGCACCACGCGGGAACTGGGCAATCTTGTTCGGCAGTTGTTCCTCCGTCAGCGCCTCGTATTGCAGTACAGAGAATGTCGGGCGCTCTTCAGGAAACCAGAACTCCTGGATCTGGTAGGGTTTCTGCTTTGCCAGCTTGATCCAACCCTCGATCCCAGTTTTCTGAGGCTCCGTCAACGCCAGCGCCTCCAGCCGCACTAGTTTTTCGGGTGAGCAAATCCAGTTGGTCGCGGCGCAAATGGCGGAGACAAGATTCTGTTGCAGTGCCAGGGCGCGCGAAGCCGGATCGCGGTAATCCGGGGTCGGCCGCAGCGTATCTGCTTTGTTCATCCATGCGCGGTAGAACTCCTCCATCCGCGTCCAGAGAGCAGGCTCTGCTTCAGGTGTGCCCCAGCGTCCCAGCGCCAGGGCAGCATCCTGAGCAACCTCTGTATTTGGATCGTTCAATGCCTTCATCGCCACCTGCTGCGCTGTCGGCAATGCATTTGCCAGATCCTGCAGCAGTTGCCTGTAGCAGCCGGTCGATTTCCGTGCGTGTATGGACGCATCTACCTGTTTCACTCCGTATGCAGGCGCCACGCGCAGGAAGTAACGCAGCATATAGGTTTGCAGCTCGCATGCCCATTCCCCCAGATGAGCCTCGAACGCGGGCTTGATCGATTCCAGAGAACCGGCTTCGCCATACGCTTCCAGCAAAGCGTAATCAAGTTCCCGTGCATTGTTGTGGGCGACGCGTTCAACCGCGGGCGCGGTGATCTTCGCAATCTGCTCCGGCGAAAGCAATCGGATGAGCTGCAGGCCAGGTTGAGCGTCCTTGTTCTCGAGGTCGCGTACGATGAGCGATCGTGCAAGCCCGGGGTCCAGTTCGTAGATATGCTTCAACGCAGCATCCCGTGTCATCGCGGCCATGGTTCGCGCGGGCGGCGGAGGCTCATCCACAATCTGCTGCAGGATGGGCAGCATCTCCGGCCCGCCGATGAGCTGCCACCGGTATTGAATGAGAGTGTCGCGCACGCCCGCAGGAAGATCTTTCCACGCAGCGATCAGCGCAGGTCTTAGTTGATGGGCAAGGCCCGCATCATTCATGCGGGCCTCAATCATCCCGTTTAACGTGAGCGCCCGGGCCGAAGGTGTCTTCGCCGGCAGTTCGGCAATCGCGAGTTTGATGGCTTCGTTCGTCAGTTCCGCGTCGTGAGCCTGATAGGCATCCCAGAATGCTCTGATCTGTTCCTGATTTGCCGAATCCATCGGCGGCGGCTTCCATGCTGGGTCGTTGTTGATTTCGAGCCGAACCAGCGTCCACAGGAAATCATCAGTGATGGCGTGACCGGGATCGCCGATCCCTTGCCGCAATGTGTCGATCGCCAGCTTGGGGTATGGTGATCCGAAGAGACCAAGCTTCAAATCCCACACGATCGGCATCTGTTCGTTGCCGGTCCAGAAATGCTCTGCAAGCGCCTTGGTAGAGTCCTCGGTGTTCAGAAACCTGAGTACGCGTGCCGCATGAAGCGCTGCGTCGGCTGAAGACGAAATAAGGCCTCGCAGCGCTGCTTGAATCTGTTCAGCCTGCCACGCGGGCATAGCAGGTTGGACATCGAACTCCACAACGTTTGATCTGACGGAAACATCAATCCGTCCCCACTGAGTCTTCTCGCCCGGGTCCGGCGGCCGGTACACGCGATGACTCACGACATAAAGTCGGTAGTGGCCCGCAGCCGGGCTGCGCCATTCGTTCAGCTCAGCATCTGCTTCGAACGGAGTCTCACTGAGCTGCCGCGTGCCGCCGAGACCACCGCCGACAAAAGCGCCGACACGGAAATAGCTTTCCAGTGGGTCAGGCGCTTGCGGTTCCAAGCAGTAGACTTCGATGCCGAGCCGGCCGCTGCGATCGTAGTTCCTCACATCGGCCCAGTACCGGCTCTTCGCGGTAGTGGTGAACTTAAGACTCAAAGGAATGATCTCGCCCTGCTGAAAGGTCGATCGGCCATCGCTGATCGCAAGAGCGAGCTTCACGTTCGATGCCGCTGACGCAGCCGCGCACAGATCGACGGAAGCCGCAGCACATGGAGTGGCTACCAGCAACAGGAATCCGAGAAAGTGAGATCTGCTCACTGCTATGCTGTGGCCAACACTCCATTGGACACCGACATCGGTAAGTACGTTCCCATGCCGACGACCGTGAACACCAAAGTGTTCATTTCTTGCCCGAATTGGACGAACTCGACGAATGCTACTCTCTGACTGAATAGCCACAAAACCCGATGACAGACGAAACGTAACCAGATAGGGTGGCCCGTAAAGCAATACAGCGTGTGCTGTTCACCTGGGGTACTTTTCGTCTGTCACTCAGTACATCGGTGGCAAGCCCATCTTCTGGATGAGGGAGCGATAGCGCGGGTCGGCATGGAGAAAGTCGAAAGCGGGGTTCGATTGAGCCAGGAGCAGCAATAGTGGATCGCGTTCATTTACACCTTGCTCGAACAAGGCAAGAGTCTCATCGTGCTCACTGAGCCTCCCGTGCAGGTCTGCAAGCGCGAAAGTAGAAACTCTCCCGGTTCGCGCCCTCTTTTCAACTGCAGCCAACTGGCAACGAACCACAGCAGCGTATCCGCCGGTCGCAAATGCACGGCGAACAGCGGCCGACAGAGAAAGATCTCCTTCCGCTGAAATCTGGCGGCCGAGCATTTCAACGGCCTCTTTGTCCCTACCTTTCCAGTGATAGCTGGCTGCGAGGAACTGGAGAATATCGGGAGCCGCAGGAAAGTCTTTCAGGCGCATCTCACCATCACGGATTGCAGCGTCGAACTGGCGGGTGCACTCATAGATTTCCGCCATCGCCCCGGGGTGCTCGAAGGGATTGATCGCTGTGGACTGTTTCTGTACCGCGATCGCTTCGTCATAGCGGCCCAGTGCGCAGAGAACCTTCGCGTGCAGGTGGAACACCTCGGCATCGTGAGCGTCCAATTGTGTGGCTCGGGTAAGCTCCTTGAGTGCCTGCACGCCATCACCATGGTTGAAAAAGATCATGCCTCCGAAAGTCGCATGGGCTCGTGGGAGACTGTCGTCGAGTTCGACCGCTTTCCGGGCCGCGGCTTCTGCCTGCGGCAACGCCTGAAGGGGATCGAGTACACCCCCGATCGCCTCCATTGCGTAATAATCGGCGAGCCCGGTCCAACCAAGGGCATAATCGGACTGAATCTGGACAGCCTGCTGGTAGTACCTGCCGGCATCTTCATTTCGTCCGACGACCCAATCGTAGTGGCCACGCAAGTAGGCGTCGTGAGCTTCCGGATTGATGTAGCGGGCGATGGCGTGCTGGGGCGTTGAACTGTTCAAACGAGCAGCGATGGCTCTGGCGGCGTCGTCGGGCAGCGCAGCAACATCGTTGGTGTCGCGGTCGTAGCTTTCGGCCCATAGATGATTGTCCGTGTCACCGCGGACAAGTTGCAGGGTCATATGCACGTGGTTACCGGAGCGCGAGATTGAGCCTTCGAGGATGGCGTCAACGTTGAGGGCGCGGGCGATTTCCGGCAGCGACCGGTGCGCGTCCTTGAATTGCATGGCGGAGGTGCGGGAAACGATCCGGAGGGTGGAATCCTTGGCGAGCATGGTGGTCAGTTCGTCGGTCATGCCGTCGGCGAAGTACTCCTCATTAGGATCGCCGGAGAGATTGTCGAGGGGGAGAACGGCGAGCGAGGCGATCGCAGCGTGAGTGTCTCGATCGAGGAAGCGGGCAGCCAGCGGATGCGGGCCGAGGGTGAGTATAGAAATGATAACGAGCACGGAGGTACAAAGGGCTGTGACCACCCAGAGTCTGTGATGGGGTTTGGTAGCCGGCGGGATGACGGGCGTAGCAGAGATCTCCGGTGGAGCAGGAGGTAGGTCGACCGGATCCCCAGAAGGTTGAGTTAGCTCGGTGACTTCTGGCTCAACGGCCGTAACGGGTGCGATGAAGCGGTAACCAGAGCCGGAGATGGTCTGCACAAACCGCGGCAGGTCCGAACTGTCACCAAGACTTTGGCGAATTTTACGGATTGCGGTGTTGATTCCGTGTTCGATATCGACGAAGACTTCCCGCTCCCAAAGGCAACGGGCAATTTCATTCCGGGTAACAACTTGTCCATGTTTGGTCACCAGGAGGACGAGAAGTTCGAGAGGCTTCCGCTCAAGCTTGAGCCTGCGGCCTTTGCGGCAGAGCTCAAATTTGCCGCAATGGAGGCTGAAGTCGCCGAATTGATAGACGACAAAGGGCACTGTTCCCCCCCGCAGCGTGGCTGAAGTATAGCACCGGTCAAAACCGGGACGGAGGATCTCTCCCAGGTTCAGTGACTTACGCCTTCAGCTTTCTTCACCTCTGAATTTACCTTCCTGCATTGTTCCCGAACTCGAATTGAGTTTTATCTCATTCGAGCCGGCAAATTCCCGGCAGAGGAGGAAGTCATGAAATCAGGAAATTGGAAAATTGTGCCGGCGCTGAGCGCGCTGGCACTCGCAACTGTGTTTGCTCCCCACGCCCATGCCGGCTGCGGCCTCTATCATCCAGTGCCACACGTCTCCAGTTGGCAGCCCCAGATCGCCTTGCCGCGACTTGTACTGGCGGCTCTCCCCATCGACGACGATGCTGCCACCACCAGGCCCGAACCCAGCATCGTCGGAACCTGGAAAGAGAAATGGATCTCCGAAGGCAGTGAGGGGATCAAGGACGGCACCGAGTTTGACGCTAGCTACTCTCAGTGGCACAGTGACGGCACCGAGATCAATGTCTCCGGCCTGCGTGCTCCCTTAACCGGCGACGTTTGCCTCGGTGAATGGATAAAAAGCGGCGCGCGGACTTATCAGCTGAACCACTTTGGAATCTCGTACGACTCCACAGGCGTCAACATCGTCGGCCCCGCCCGCATTCAGCAATGGCTAACCATCGATCCCAAAGGGGATTCAACCTCGGGAAAATTCACCGTAGTTCAGTGGGACGAGGCGGGCAATTCGCTCGCTCACATCCAGGGCAAAGTCACCGGAACCAGAGTGACCATGGAAACCGGATTCCAGAGCGTTGAGTAAGTAAAATCCCGATTGGCAAACGCGGGTCTCGCTCGGCGCTGGCTGGATCGAAGCGTGACCTGCGCTTGGGAGATCGGGACCGCGAATCGCGGTCGGTTTCGTAAGTGGTTTGTGAAAAGAGGTGACGGGAGGCGGAAATGCGGTGATTTTGTCACCGGGTTTTACCGGGTTTTACCGGGTTTTGTCCCCGGGTTTTACGGGGAGCGTTGTGCCCACACGCGGCGCTTTGACGCCAGGCGCCTATTCGTCTGGTTGAACGCTTGGTCTGGCGGCCGCGTCTCTATATGCCCTGTAGGCCTGTACCAATCTCCGGAACGCACCGGTTAAACCTGTGGGCACCGGTACATCTTGCGATTGCCGAGGTTTGCTGAGATCCGTCACGCTGTAGATGTACCGCAAGGAAGCGCAAATAGCACTACCACGGTTGCGTTACTTATGGCTGGGAAAGCGCCCATTTGTGCCCAGGAACTGGCGCTGGCGTAAAACGGCGCTTTGAATTTGAGAAACGATCGGTAATCTACATAGGCCGTGTTTCGCCTGCCTTTCAGCGAGGAAGGCAATCGAACAGGACTACGGCACTAGGCCCTGCCGAAATGGCAGGGCCTTTATTCTCTGTATCGAGGCCGCTTGCTGACCGCGGTGGACCCTGCGTACCTCCCAATTGACAGACGTTGCATAGCCTCTGCCTGATGGCGCGCGCTAAGCCGTCTCACTCAGAGACCAACCAAGTCGCGATTTAAATGTTTTTTGAGGGTTGGTGTCCGCGGCATCTCATTGTGTATGGCTTGCGAGGAACATGGAAGATTGCAACGCGAGTATGAAACAGCACTACGGTCCTGGGCGTTGTGTAGGTTTCCATCTGTGGTGACCGGTATTCGGCTCAATGAAGACAAAAACCCGGTGACAGACAAAAACCCGGTAAAAACCCGGTGACATACGAAACGTAACTCCATAGGATGGCCCGTAAAGCAATACAGCGTGTGCCGTTCACTTGGGGTACTTTTCGTCTGTCACCGAGTTGACGTCGGGGCGCGCATCAGGAAAGAGATGTCGTCCACTTTATATATGACCTTGCCAACTGAAGTCGGAGTTGCGGGAACTTTGTGGGCACAGACAGCCTCAAAGGCAGTCACCAGGTGGGGAAGTACAGACGGAGGCGCAACGGGAAAGTTGTGGGCACCGAGAACCATCCTAACCTGCGGCGCCAGCGCGGCAAGTCGCCGGATCGAGGTGCCATAGGCCGCGAGATTAGTCTCGGGGCGGTAGAGCCAGATGGTGCCGGGATAGTATGTGTCGCCGGTGAAGAGCAGGCCGTTGGCGGAATCGAACAGAGAGATTGAGTCTGGTGTGTGGCCTGGTGTGGCGATGATTTTCAGTGATCGGCCGCCCAGATCGATTCGGTCACCATCGTGCGTAAATGACGTGATCTGCCAGGGTCGGGTCGCGTAGGTCTTCGGGTTAAATCTCTCTGGCAGATGCCCGCAAATCTGATCGGGCGTGACTTCGGCTTGGGCGTCTTCGCGCGAGCCTCGCGCATTCTCCCGAGTGAAGTCGGTGTCCATGCCGTAGATCGTCTCGAACTGCCAGTTGTTGCCGACGTGATCGTCATGGGTGTGCGAATTCAGTACGGCCGCTGATGCGCAACTAATCTGACAAACCGTTTACAACTACATGACACAAGCAATCATGGCCTCTGATTAACTGGGCTCACCTGGCCAAATCCAGGATGATTTTCTTACGCTCAGCGATGGGTCGATGACCCAACCGGAACCGCCATGATGACACGGCTTCTGGTTGCCTACTAGCTGTCTCTACAGGAGGTTCCGATGGTGCCCATGGATACCGCAGAGTTGATCGATTCTCGACCGAACGACGCCCCCCTTGCACTCTGGCGCAACAGAATCGTGCTATGTGTGCATCACGATGGGGCGGGTGCGATGTCCACAGAGTGCAAACTCATGACCGATCGCCTGGTTCATGACATTCTTTTTGGTTTGACGGGAACCCCTCCCGCAACCCTCCAATGATGACCTCGGGTGCGGAGTATTGGCTCACGCAAAACTGGGACAAAATCGGGTGACGAAAGGTAACCCCTTAGGACGGCCCGTAAAGCGATACCGCGTGTGCCGTTCACTTGGGGTACTTTTCGTCTGTCACCAGGTTTTGTCACCAGGTTTTGTCCGGAAGTAATCCCATCACTGTGGGGGCCGGCTTGCATAACGAAGTTCCCTGAAAACGGGATTTTCGGTCCGGCGGTTCCCAGCCAAAAGCGGACCTCGGGTTATTGGTTACACTGACAATGCGACGCGCAGATCGTGTCCAACCTCACTTCTGCGGAACGTCGGCTCAAGCTATTCTGAAGAACCTGGGGTGGAGATTTTGTACCATGGCAAAGCTCGTGTATGGATTGAACCAGTCCTTGGATGGCTACGTCGACCATCTGGAATTTAGGCCAAACCCGGCGCTCTTTCGTCACTTCATAGAGCAAGTGCGCGACCTGACGGGCATTGTGTACGGTCGCCGCATGTACGAGGTAATGCGTTATTGGGACGAAGACCTTGCGGCCTGGGTCGCGGAGGAACACGACTTCGCGGCGGCGTGGCGGAGCCAGCCGAAGTGGGTTGTGTCGCGCTCGTTGAAGTCGGTCGGATCCAACGCCACACTTGTCGAGGATGACATCGAGGCGGTGATACGTGGGCTGAAGGCTAAGCTCGTTGGGGAGATTGAAGTTGCCGGACCAGACTTGGCAGGAAGCCTAACCGACCTTGGTCTTATTGATGAGTATCGACTCTACTTCCACCCCGTTGTGCTTGGTCGCGGCAAGCCATTCTTCGCCGGCCCCCGGCCGCCGCTCCGCCTTGTTGCCAGCGATCTAATTTGCGAGGACGTGATTAGGTTGACGTACGTTCCTGCTTAGTCGCGCAACTCGCCCGACGGACTGCGCCGACGCGTCAGGCCCGCTTTGGGTCACGTCCAAGCATTCCAGCTTGGGCGACAATCTTCCCCGAAAGCGGTCGCACAAAGGAACTCTTTCGGGACTTTGCCAAACCTACCCTTTATGGCACCCCTGGGCATTCCGGATAGGATGACCGAGCTCATTGACAGCAGAGTTCGCCGACTAGACCGTAAACCAGTGACCGTAAACCGGTGACGTAACCCCATAGGATGGCCCGTAAAGCAATACAGCGTGTGCCGTTCACTTGGGGTACTTTTCGTCTGTCACCGGGTTTTTGTCGAAAGATTGCGATCTTCGTCACGATTGTGCCTTTCTGATCGGAATCGACGGAAGCTTCAGCTTCCCATTTCTCCTAATCTGCAATGATCTAAAACATAACCTTCATTCGTTACGCAACGCAGTAACTGGGTCGATGCGTCCAGCGCGTCGCGCCGGGAAGTAATTTGCTAAGACTCCAATAGTGATGAGCGTGGTGGTAGCGGCAGCAAATACCATTGCATCGACGGAATGGACGTCGAATAACAGTGAGGCCATGAGACGCCCCGACAGCGCCGCGGCAATGGCCCCCGTAGCCAACCCAATCAGAATAGGAACCATCCCGTCCCGCAAGATCATCGATACCAAGTTTCCACGACTAGCGCCCAGCGCGGATCGGATACCGATCTCCTTCTCGCGGCGCACGATTGCATACGACGCAACGCCGTAAACGCCCACGCTTGTCAGCAGAAGAGCGACCACGGCGAAAGCAGCAAGGAGCCAGGCAGCAAAACGGCGATCGCCCACTCCGTTGCTGATCAAGTCAGTCATCGCTGTCATGTCGGAGACGGGCAGATCGGGGTCGACCGTTTGCATTTCACGCCGCACATTACGCGTCAAGGCCGCCTTGTCTCCTATGGCTCGAACAAGTACACCAAAGTCCCTTTTTGAACGCTGGTACATGCTCTCGTAGATGTGAGGCACCTCAATTTCATCGAGGCTGGAGAGCTTCGCGTTGCCAACAACGCCCACAACCGTCATCCAGGGTGCAGGCACAGGCCTCAAACGGCTTAAAATAATGTCTCGGGAAGAGCGGACTCTACGCCCAACCGGATCGACGCCACCCCAAAGAAGGCGCGCTGCGGCTTCATCGACCAGCGCGACTGGTTGGGACATCGAGTCATCGTTTTCCTGAAACATGCGTCCGCGCAGTAGTGGCGTACCCATGGTCGAAAAGAACTCTGGAGTTACAGATACTTCCACTGCAGTGGGAGCGTCTCCCTTGTCGGACACGCCTTCGACGCGAAATCCGCCCGGAACCACCGGGCCCTGGAGTGGGACAACGCTCGACATGGCAGCATTCTCGACCCCGGCTAGGCCATGCAGGCGGCGAATTGATTCGCGAACCAAGTGCGTACGTCGATCGATATCGACGTATTCATCTGCTTTTGCATCGTTCGGGACAGGAAGCCGGAAACTTCCTGCAAGAAGATGTTGCGAATTAAAGCCGGGATTGACTTCCATCAGGTTCCAGAAGGTCTTTAGCAATAATCCGGCGGCGACCAGCAACACCAGCGACAGGCCCACTTCAGCGCCAATCAAAGATTTGCCGAGTCGGGCGGAGCGCCGCGATGCAGAGCCGCCCCGTTCCCGCAGTTCCGCCGTGCCCGGATGCGTTCGCGAAGCCTGCCATGCCGGGATGAGCCCAAAGACAAAGGTAGTCAGCAGCGCAATGGCGAGAGAGAATGCCAGCACACGGGCGTCCAAACCAATCGGGTTGAGCCGCGGCAGCTGCGACGGTAACACTCCGACCAGGACTCGTAAGCCGATGGCCGCGGCACCCACCCCGGCGGCTGCCGACATCAGGCTCAGCAAGACTGATTCGGTCAGCATTTGCCGGATGATTCGCCCTCGGGTCGCGCCAAGAGCAAGCCGGAGAGCCATCTCACGCTGCCGTGCAGTGGCATTGACCAGGAGAAGATTCGCAACATTGACGCATGCGATCAGGAGAATCAACCCAACTGCGAGCAGAAGAGACGTCAGCAGAGTTCTCGCGCTGCCCGCGACCACTTCAGTCAACGGCGTGACCGAAAGAGTCCAGCCGGCGGTTGCCGGATAGTCGCTGCCATACTCGCGGCGCAGGGAATCGCTGAGGACTTCCAGCTGCGCCTGCGCTTGCTGCAGAGTGATTCCTGGTTTCAGTCTTGCGATGATTCCGGGGAGAAAGCGCAGGCTGCGCTGCGGCGCCGGGAAGGGCTCGGCACGATAGCCCGCGGTGAGCCACATATCAACCGGGTGCAGGCCCGGGGTCGAAGGATGGTGAAACTGCGGAGGAAGAACGCCAACGATGGTATAGAGGTCGTTGTCTAATCGCACTCTTCGGCCGATGACAGACCTCGCGCCGCCAAATTCCTTGTGCCACAGGGCATCGCTGATCACCACGGCTTCAGCAAACCCATTCGCAGTATCGCGGGAGTCGATCAATCGGCCCAGTTGGGGATTCGCTCCCAGAATGCTGAAGTAGTTCGGACTCACCGCCAAGACATCAAAACGATCCGGGTGATCTCCGCCGGTAAGATTCACAGTGGTCGGCCAAACTACGGAGACCGCAGTGAAAATACCGGCGCGATCACGAAGATCATCGAGCTCGGGAACAGAGAAGCCGACATTCCGAGCGCCGAGCTTGCGAAGGTCGGCACTTAACTCAACCAGTTGGCCCGGATCGCGAAACGGCAGAGGCTTCAATAGAGTGGCGTTGACAATGCTGAAGATTGCAGTGTTGGCGCCGATACCCAGGACAAGGGTTGCCAGCACCGCGATAGTAATGCGCGGCGACTTCCACATTGTTCTAAGGGAAAACTGTACGTCCTTCCACAAGCTCATTTGCACTCCTCGTCGTACGATCGAGGGCGTCGAAATCTGGCTTCCCGCTATACCAGTCTTCCACCCATGTTGAACCCACCAACTTCACCCGCACCTGAACCCAAGAGGCGAATTCAGACGCCGTATCCGCCACAAGCCGACCCGTGCCGGCTCGCTGCTCTTAAGCTTGCCTCCCTTACGGCAGATATTCCTTGGGCAGCGGCGCAGCGGCCGACTCGGCCTGCACCATGATGCCCGTAAGTCGCCAGCCGCCGGCTTCTTTGGTCGCTTGAATGCTGTTGATGCATGGGGCGCCCTCGACGGTCTAAGACACAAGCGCGGACGGGGGCACCTCGATTTCGCCGCTTGCGATGTAGGCCGTGGCACCACCAACGCTGACAGAGGTCACGACGCTTCCGCTCTTACGAGCCTCCGCTTCGATTTCGCTTCGGCGCCCCATCGAGACACCTTGCTGGATCGAAAGGCGATAGGCCGTCCCGCCAAAATCAAGCTTCGATGCCATGGCGCCGACGAGGGCGGCGCAGGCGCTGCCCGTCGCGGGATCTTCTTCGACGCCCAGCGCGGGTGCCCACATGCGAGCATAGAGCTTGCCGCCATCCCGTAGATTTCCTGCGAAGAAGAAGATGTGGGGAGACCACGCTCGTGAGAGCGTTGCTGCCCAGGCAGCCCGATTTATCGTCGCCCGATCAACCACCTCGTTCGAGTTCAGTTGCGCAAAACAGAATGGAAGACCGGCGCCCGCGAAGAAGACTTGGTTCACCTCGGCGGGCTCGACGGATAGGACGGCGGCGAGTTCAGTCGGAGAAGGTGCGCCGGCCGGTGCCTCGATCTTCCCCGATAACGTCAACGTGCCGTGGAACCCCCCGTTTCGCTGAGCGACGTCAACCGTCACGGGACCGGCATTCTCCTCCAGAATGAGCCGGATTGGATCACTAAGCCGTGCGTGCTGTTTCATCACAAGCGCACAGGCTGTGCCGACCGAGGGATGCCCCGCAAAGTCGAGCTCCGCCCGAGGTGTGAAGATGCGCACCCGACACGTGTTCGCAGGATCGTTCTTCGGCAGGACGAAAGTCGTTTCGCTGAAATTGAATTCACGAGCAATCTTCTGCATGCCCTCTGTCGAAATGCCGGCCGCGTCAGGCAGAACCGCCAGTTGATTACCGCCGAACGGTGTCGAACTGAAAACATCGACGATTTGAAATGTGTACTTCATGAGATCAGCCTCCGTGCGTCGCCTCAAGCCTTGACGATGAGGTCGATCTCAACGCAGGCCCCAAGCGGCAGCGCGGCCGCCGCGATCGTCGTGCGGGCGGGAAAGGGCTGACTGAAATACTTTGCGTAGATGCCATTCATCGCGACGAAGTCACTCATGCTCGTGAGAAACACACCGGCGCGCACGACATCATCGAAACTCTTGCCGGCTGCCTTGAGAACCGCCGAGAGGTTCTGGAAGACGCGCTCCGTCTCGGCCACAATACCCCCCTCGACCACCTTGCCAGTGGCCGGGTCCTGGGCGACCTGTCCGCTGAAGTAGAGGAAACCACCGACTTCGATCGCCTGGGAAAACGGGCCGACCGGCGGCGCGAGTTCCGGCGAGGTAATTGCGGTCTTGCTCATGGCAAACTCCTGTGGATACTGGGTTAGCTGGTCAGGATGGTGGAGCCCGAGGTTGCGCACGCCCGCCGCCGCCTGGCGCAGGCGCACCGGACCCGACCCGGGCGCACCGACCTCGATCGGTGTCCAGTTCAGAACCTCGGGACCGCCAGTCTGCCGAATTTGAATCGCATGAGGCATCAGGTTTCTACAAACGCATAAACTCCTTGTGGTTTTAACGGAGAACCGACAATTCCGCAAGTTCATTATTCTCACAATGATATTGCCGTATCCGCACGATTCTGCTATTCGTTAGGGGAAGATTCAGGAGTACTTCAGGAGGCTCCCTTGCTCGATGATTTACGCGCCCTCGTAGAGTTTGCCCAGGCCGGGTCCATAGCCGGTGCAGCCGATCGTCTATACCGGACACCATCCGCCATAACCCGGCAACTGCAAAGGCTGGAGGCTGCATTGGGTGCTGAGTTGCTCGACCGCTCGGTAAAGCCGCCGCGCCTGAACTCGCTGGGCTCCAGGGTGCTTGAACAAGCGCGAGATCTGTTGCAGCGGACGGAGGCGCTGAAATCTCTTGCGTCGCGCGACGCCGAACCTCACGGCCTCTTGCGCATCGGGCTCGCGCATCCCCTGGCCGAGGGGTCGCTTATCGAACCTATTCGGGCGCTGACGGAAAAATACCCCAAGGTCAGACTGCGGCTGTCGAGCGAGCTCACGAGTGAATTATTTAACCGGCTGCTCGCGGGTGAGCTCGACGTTGCAGCCGTGCCTTTAGCCGAAGGTAGAACCGCGCCTCCACCACTTCTGACGAATATCATCGCGACGGACCGCGTGGAGATCGTTCAAGGCGCGGCAGGCAACGTCGACGGCGATTGGAAAAGCTTAGGCCGAGCACCCTGGGTGCTCAATCCGCCCGGGTGCTTCCTTCGGGCAAACCTCATCGATCAGATGGGCCGTGCCGGCTTCACCCCCATGATTGCGGCTGAAATCCACAACATGCATCTGCAGCTGGCGTTCGTTCAGTCAGGATATGGAGTCGGGTTGCTGCCAGCGCGCTTTATTGCCAGTAACAATTCTCTCGACACGGTTGAAGTGTTGCGCCCCCCATCATTTGACTTGCACATGTCCGTCGCGATAGTGCGGGTTGGACAACTCGGCGCCTTGGAGAGGGCTGTCGGACTGTTGGAACACGGCATTCGGCATTTGTTTGAGGCAGCCAATACAAGGAAGCCCGTAACGAGGAGCCGAAGGGGTGTACCCGCGAATCGGCGGAAGGCGCGACCGCGCAAGTAGTCGCCGAGCACCGCCTGTTGCAGCCTCTTTATCCACTTGCGTTAGGTCATGATTCTGGCTTGTTCTGAGACTCGAATCGAACTGCCTCGACAAGCCGGGATTTCGGCGCGAATTCGCAGTGCCCGGTCTGAAGCCGCAGTCGCCAGAATTACTTCATATTCGATCGATCGAGAAAGAGGCGCGCGATAGTGGGCCGTTACCTCGCTATCCCCCGAATTTGTTCGTTGCCTGTTGAATCCACCACTCCGACTTCACCCTCAACTGAACCTAAGGAGCGAAACCCGATTCTCTTGCAAAGCATCTGCATAGCATATGCGGCATGGGGCCTACTGCACAGGGATCGACTGCTCATGCGCGATTATCGAGACTACCACTTTGAAGATCGCGGGCTGGGTCTGAGCTTCCTCGCCTTGGTGGGCGCAATCGTCTGGTGGGCGAGAAGCCGCAAAGTCGCCTCTTTGTTGGCATGTGCTTCGGCGATATGGCTCTTGGTCGTGTGGATGCTTATCGTGTTCTCTCAATACTAAATAACTCTTGTAGGCCACTCAAGGTCAAGCCCTTGTCCGGCTACTATACTGGATCGAAGCGTGACCTGCGTTTGGGAGATGTAGGTGCTTGAGTCGAGGGCGGTATTCGCAAAATGCGAATATATGCTTGACGAGTTCGCAAAACGCGAAGTACAATAGAAACAGTGCACATCATCAGCCGAAAGATGCTACTGGAAGCAGCACAGACACACGGAGACGGCTTGGATGTCGCGCTGGATGTTTGGTATCGGATTGCGTCCAAAGCATCTTGGAAATCGCTGGAAGAAGTTCGGCAAGTGTTCCCGTCTGCGGACGGAGTGGGAAGGTATACGGTCTTCAACATTAAAGGGAACAACTATCGGCTGATAACAGTGATATTTTATCCAAAAACGCTGTTCATTCGAGACGTGCTGACCCATGCCGAGTACGACAAAGGAAGGTGGAATAAATGATCTCCCCGACAGCAACGTATGCGAAGCTGGTCGCGAAGACTCCTCCAAGAATCGTTCGCACCGAGGAGCAGAACGAAAGCTACATCAAGGTTCTCTTTGATTTGAAGAGCCGCAAAATGACAAAAGATGAGCGTGAATTCGCAGACGTGCTGACCCTCTTGATTGAGGACTTTGAAGAGAAGCACTACGCCTTGCCAAAAGCCTCACCAACCGAGGCGATTATGTTTCTAATGGATCAACACGGCCTGAAACAGAAGGACCTGATAGACGTATTCGGCACTCCGAGTATCGTCTCTGAGGTGCTCAACGGTAAGCGCGATCTGAACAAAGATCACATCGCAAGGCTCAGCGAGCGCTTTCACGTTTCCCCAGAATTGTTTTTCTAGATTGCAGACCTAGGCTCCCGATTTCTCCCTACCGCTGGAGATTTAGGGATTTTTTTTGCGTCTCGCTACTACGGAGTGGCGGAGAGAGTGGGATTCGAACCCACGGTACCTTGCGGTACACACGCTTTCCAAGCGTGCGCCTTAAGCCACTCGGCCATCTCTCCCGGTCGGTGAGCGCTCCTTTCACTTTACCATCTTGAATTTGGGGCGCGGAATCAACCCTCCAAATCAGTTAATGTGAAAAGGACCATGCCCGCCCGCACTCCCCTCACGCAATCAGCCCCAGCAGACCTGAGAAGGGAACTGGCCGCCCTGTTGCGGCTCGCCATCCCCGTCGTTCTCTCGGAGCTGGGCTGGATGGCGATGTCCATCGTGGATACCATTATGGTCGGCCGCCTGAGCCCGGCGGCCATCGGCGCCGTGGGCATCAGCAGCGCCATCTTCTATACCCCCGCGCTCTTCGGCATCGGCTTGCTGCTGGGACTCGATACCCTGGTCGCCCAGGCCTTCGGCCGCGGCGACTTTGACGATTGCCATCGTGCGCTGGCCCAAGGCGTTTACCTGGCCATCGCCTATGCACCCCTCGCCATGCTGATGGTCGGCTTTGCGCCCCATCTGTTTGCCGTTCTCGGCATTACCGAAGCAGTGCGCGCTCCTGCCAGGCAATATATTCAGCTGCTCAACCTGAGCGCGCTTCCGCTGCTCATTTATGTCGCGTTTCGGCGCTACCTGCAGGGAGTGGGCAAGGTCCGCCCCGTGACCTTCGCGTTGATCTCCGCCAACCTGGTCAACTGGTTCGGCAACTGGGCCCTCATCTATGGCAAGTTCGGGCTCCCGGCTATGGGCGTGCGCGGATCCGCGCTTTCTACTGTCGTAGCCCGCATCTACATGGCCAGTGTGCTGGTGTGGTGGGCGTGGAGGCATGAGCGGGATCGCGGGCACCCACTCTTTGCCCACTGGCCGGGTCTGCGGCTTGCCCAGTTCCGCCGCCTGGTCCAGCTCGGGTGGCCGGCCGCATCGCAATTGCTGTTTGAGGTAGGCGCGTTTTCATTTGCCACGTTGTTGGCAGGGCGGCTATCGCCCGACATCCTGGCGGCACACCAGATTGTCCTCAATTCAGCCAGCCTCACCTATATGGTGCCCCTGGGGGTTTCCGCAGCGGCGGCCATCGCCGTTGGCCACGCCGTCGGTGCAGGCGATCGCGCTCTGGCCCGGCGGAGCGGGTCCATGGCTATCGCCATCGGCGGAGCCTTCATGGCCCTGGCGGCCACCGTTTTCCTGACCTTGCCGCAAATGCTTATCCATATCTATACCCATGATCAGCAGACGGTTGCCATCGGTGTACGCCTGCTGGCCGTCGCCGCCTTTTTTCAGATCTTCGATGGCATCCAGGGCGTCGGCACCGGCGCCATGCGCGGTCTGGGCAAAACCCGCGGTCCCATGGTGGTCAACCTGATCGCTTACGGAGTGATCGGTCTGCCGGTCGGGTACATACTTTGCTTCAAATCGCGGCTGGGGATCTACGGCCTGTGGACCGGCCTGACTCTGGCACTCATCTTTGCGGCTGGGGTGGTGCTCACGCTGTGGTTGAAGGACTCGAAAGTGAGGCCGCAGCGTAGCTGAGGCATGGCTCAGGGGCTGAAGCCCATCGCAGGGTCAATCCGTTACGGCCCGACAAGTCGTGCCCTGATACAAAGCAAAGTTTCTGCAGCCGGATTCAGCTGTCCCTTCGGGACCTGTCGGAAGAGGGTGACGAAACCCGGGAGCGCCTCCCAGAATGTTTCGCATCTCCAACTCACAACAAAAACGTCATCCTGAGCGGAGCGCCTCACAGGTTTCTTGTGTGACAAGGCACTTGATGCGCGGAGTCGAAGGATCCCGAGGGTGCTGATCTTACCCATGCCGCTCAGAGTTTTTCAACCACCGAAGTCCGAGAATAGGATCTGCTCCAGTACGCACTGTATGGCAGGGTCTTTGAACTCGGGATTGGTGGCGGCTCCGCTCACGTGAGAGACCTTGAGGCGCTCCGCTCAGGATGAAGGTTTTGTGAGGATTGGACAAATGGGACGCAGCCCAGGGGCTAATCTGACGCCAAGCCAATCACGTCTGATAACGTATATTCTGTTAACTAAAGCACTCTACCTGGAAATCCCGCAAATACAACATCTTCCTCTCCCCTACATCTTGTAGCGGCCGAGGTCCTCGTCGCCCAGACCTTCCAGCCAGCGGCGAAGCTCCTCAGGAGTCGTCTCAGCCATACTGGGCGCCAGCTTGGCAATACGAATCACCTCTTCGCTCACGTATATCGGACAGTCGGAGCGCAAGGCCAACGCCAAGGCGTCGGACGGCCGAGCATCCAGGCTGACCACCTCGCCATCCTGTTCCATCCAGATGACGGCATAAAAGGTATCGTTCTTAAGTTCAGTCACTACAACCTTTTGCACCGCAGCGTTCAAGCCGCGAATGAGGTTCTTCAGGAGATCGTGGGTCATGGGACGCGGCGTAGCCGACTTTTCGATCTCCAACGCGATGGCGTTGGCCTCGTACATTCCCACCCAGATGGGCAGCACCGTGTCGCTCTTGACGTCCTTCAGAATCACGATCGGCATGTTGCTCGCCGGATCCATGACCAGACCGCGGATCTTCATTTCGACATCCATGGCCACCTCCGTGATGCGCCTAGGCGATAGCCTCGCCCACAAGGCTGTTGGGAAAGCTCTGGGTGATCCGTACCGGCACATAGCTGCCCGGAGCGGGATGGATAGGGTGCGGAGTCGTGAAATTGACAGTCTTATTCTGCGAACTGCGGCCGATTACCTGGCCCCTCTGGGTGTTATAACCTTCAACCGCTGCCTCCATAATCTCTCCTATATGGTGGGCATAGTTGGACCTTTGGATCTCGCGCTGGCGTTCCATAAGCACCTGCAGGCGCCGGCTCTTCTCTTCTTCCGGCACACTGTCGGCCAGTGAAACCGCCGGAGTGTTGGGGCGAGGCGAGAACTTGAAGGCAAACACTGCATCGAAACCGACTTCATCCAACAAGCTCAAGGATTGCTCGAAGTCTTCTTCGGTCTCTCCGGGAAACCCGACAATCATGTCCGTGGTCAAACTGATCGATCGCCTGGCCGATTGGATGCAGGCGATCCGATCCAGGTATTGTTCGCGGCTGTACTCCCGCGCCATGGCTTCCAGCACGCGGGTCGATCCGCTCTGTACCGGCAGGTGCACGTGGTCGCAGAGCGTGGGCACGGCATCGATGGCCTCCACGATGTCCGGGGTAAAGTCGCGCGGATGCGAAGTGGTGAAGCGCACCCGGCGGATCCCCGGAACCTGGCCCACCGCGGCCAGCAGCTCGGCGAAGGTCAGCTTCCCTTCGCGGTCGTGGTAGGAATTCACGTTCTGCCCCAGCAGCTGGATCTCGGTGTAACCCGCTTCGGCCATCCGGCGCGCCTCGGCCAGCACCGACGTGGAGGTCCGGCTCCGCTCCTTGCCCCGGGTATACGGAACCACGCAATAAGCGCAGAACTTGTCGCATCCTTCAATAATGGTGATGTAACCGCGGTAAGGATTGGTGCGCGCCGTAAACTCGGTCTCGAAGGTCTCTTCGGTCTGGCGATCATCCAGGCCGGTAATGCGCGTCTCCCCTGCCTCCAGCCGCCCCAGCATCTCCGGCAGCTTGCGGTAAGATGCCGATCCTGAAACCAGCGAAACATAGGGGGCGCGCTCGAAGATCTTCTCCCCTTCCTGCTGGGCCACGCAGCCCAGCACCACGAAGCGTTTGCCCGAGGCGTGCAGCTTCTTGTAGTCGTTCAGGCGGTTGAAGACTTTTTGTTCGGCTTTGTCGCGGATGGAGCAGGTGTTGTAGAGGATCAGGTCGGCGGCAATTTCCGTGTCGACCTGCTGGTAGCCTTCATGGCGGAGCGTGCCAATGACTTTCTCCGAGTCATGCACATTCATCTGGCAACCGAATGTTTCAAGATAAAACGTTTTTGTAGCCGCCATGCTGAGTCCGAGTATACCGCAGTAAGGTCCAATGACAGCCGCGCGGCGGGCGCAGGCTCCCGGGCAATAACTGTTAAACTGAAGATAGTTTCCGATAGATGCTGGAGGCAGATAGATGGCTGAGATGAATGGAAGTTACCCGGCCGGATTGCGGCTGAAGCTCGGTTTGGCCGAGATGCTCAAGGGCGGCGTCATCATGGACGTGATGAACACCGAGCAAGCCATCATCGCCGAACGTGCCGGCGCAACCGCCGTGATGGCCCTGGAACGGGTGCCGGCGATGATCCGTGCCCAGGGTGGCGTAGCGCGTATGGCCAAGCCAAGCCTGATCAAGCAAATTATTGCAGCGGTCTCGATTCCGGTCATGGCCAAGGCGCGCATCGGGCATTTTGCCGAAGCCCAGATCCTGCAGCACCTGGGCGTCGACTTCATCGACGAGAGCGAAGTCCTGACCCCGGCCGATGAGCTGCACCACATCGACAAGCACGCCTTCACCACGCCCTTTGTTTGCGGAGCGCGCAATCTGGGCGAAGCCCTGCGGCGCATCGCTGAAGGCGCGGCTATGATCCGCACCAAGGGCGAAGCCGGTACCGGCGACGTGGTGCACGCGGTGAAACACATGCGGCAAATCATTAGCGAGATGAGATCCCTCACCGTGCTGCGCGATGAGGAACTCTACGCCGCCGCCAAGGAACATCGTGCTCCCTACGAGCTGGTGCGCATGGTGGCCAAGACCGGCAAGCTGCCGGTGCCCAACTTCTCCGCGGGCGGCATCGCCACGCCGGCCGACGCGGCGCTGATGATGCAGCTGGGGGCGGAGGCAGTTTTTGTCGGGTCTGGAATTTTCATGAAGGATGGCGCAACCCCGCTGGATGTGGAGCTGGATGCAAAGACCGGCGCAGTCCGCAACCCGCAAGAACGCGAAGAGGCG
The DNA here is from genome assembly GCA_963834205.1 of uncultured Acidobacteriaceae bacterium. Classification (GTDB taxonomy): domain Bacteria; phylum Acidobacteriota; class Terriglobia; order Terriglobales; family Acidobacteriaceae; genus PALSA-350. The sequence goes on from CAWIBI010000074.1 coordinate 166,658, forward strand.
GAGTCGCGCGCCAGGGCGATCGTGATTGCCACCGCGCATTTCAACGATCCCAAGGTATTGGCCGAGGTCAGCGAGCAGATGACCGGCGCCATGCACGGCTTGGCCATCGCCGGCCTCGAAGAAAGCGAACTGCTGCAGACCCGCGGCTGGTAGACCTGATGGAAGAGACTGCGGAGAAGCGTCCGCGCATCGGTGTGCTCGCCATCCAGGGGGACTTTGCCGCTCATGCCCAGGCGCTCAAAGAGGCCGGCGCCGATGCGGTTGAAGTACGAAAGCCGGCGGAGCTCGACGGCCTCGATGGCCTGATTCTGCCTGGCGGCGAATCGACCACCTTCCTCAAATTCCTGGAGCGCGACGGTCTTCTCGATTCCCTGCAGCGCTTTGTTGCGGAAAAGCCGGCCTTCGGCACCTGCGCCGGCTGTATCCTGCTGGCCCGCAACGTATCCCATCCGCCGCAAGAGAGCCTGGCGGCCATGGATATCAGCGTCGAACGGAACGCCTATGGCCGGCAGATCGACAGCGCCATCCGAACCGGCGAGAGCAAGTTGCCGGGCGGGCCGTTGGAGATGGTCTACATCCGCGCCCCGCGCATTACCAAAGTGGGACCCGGCGTCGAAGTGCTGGCGGAGCGCGACGGGTTCCCTGTTTTAGTCCGCCAAGGCAGATTGCTGGCCGCTACGTTCCACCCGGAACTCTCCAGCGATCGCCGCGTCCATCGACTTTTCGTAGACATGGTTCGTCAACCACTCGCCTGACGTATTTCCTGAAATTACGCGCTTGCAGGCCTGCCCGCCGCAACCAATCCCCCAAAGATGGAGTCCAAGGCTGCAGAGTTCGCGGTAACCAAGTGGATTGCAAAATGCACTGGGAGCCACAGGGCAAACAGGAGTAATCTTCGAATGTCGGGAGTTTTGAGCCATGCCTGCAACCTTCACCCGCACCCCTGTTGAGACAGAGCGCAAAGATCCCGGATTTGGCGGCAAACCGCCGGTACCCCGCAGGCCGACAGGCGGCGGTGGCGACGGTGAGAACTGGGAGAACCGGCAACCCGGCAGGCGTGGGCCCCGCGATCTGCTGGGCCGCTACCGCATGGTGCTGTTTTTCGCCCTGGCCAGCGACCTGATGTTCTTTATTGCCCTGGTTAGCGCATTTTTTGCCCGCCAGAGCAGCGGTCATTTCAGCGAGAATGCCTGGGTGGTCGACTGGCACCCAATCGGGCTGCCTCCCATTCTGTGGATCAACACGGCATTGATTTTGCTCAGTAGCCTCACCATGGAAGTAGGGCGCAGGCATTTTTTTCATGAGATCGATGTGATGGAAGAGTGGTTAGGGATGGGCCGTCCGACGTTGCGCCGCGCCGCGCCGTGGCTGGCGGCTACCGTCGTCCTTGGAGCCCTATTCCTCGTCGGCCAATGGATCGCATGGAAACAGATGGTCGATCAGGGCGTCTTTTTCGCCTCCAACCCGAGCAGCCACTTCTTCTACCTGATTACCGGAACCCACGGCCTGCATTTGCTGATCGGCGTTCTGGCGCTGGCGGGCGCAAGCCTGGGGCTTATCTTTCTGCGCCGCGTGGAACTGCGCCAGGTGGTGGTGGATTGTACCGCCTGGTACTGGCACACCATGGGTATCTTCTGGATCTTCCTTTTCGGCATGCTTGTCTTCTGCCAATAGCGCATGACCGACGTCTGGCCCGAACTCAAATGGAGCGATTGGCAGCAGACTGCGGACACGCTGCACATGTGGACGCAGATTGTGGGCAAGACCAGGCTCGCGCTCAGTCCCCTGCAGGCGCATTGGTGGAATGTCCCGCTGTATGTGAGCGCGCGCGGGCTCAACACCTCAGCCATGCCCTACGGATCGGAGTTTCTTGAGATCACCTTCGACTTCGTCAGCCATGATTTGAAGTTTTTCCTGAGCACCGGGGCCAGCCTGTCGATCCCACTCCGCGCGCAATCCGTTGCCGCGTTCTACCGGGAGTACGAGCGTAGCCTTGCCGCGCTCGGGGTCATGGTAAATATCCATGCCACGCCGGTAGAACTGCAGCATCCGATTCCCTTTGCCGAGGATGAGCAGCACGCATCCTACGACCCGCAGGCGGCGCATCGATTCTGGCGAGTGTTGATGCGCGCGGACCAGATCTTCCAGCAATTTTCCTCTCGCTTTGTGGGCAAGGTAAGCCCGGTACATTTCTTCTGGGGCAGCTTCGACCTGGCGGTCACCCGCTTTTCCGGACGCCCCGCTCCCCCGCGGCTAAATGCCGATGCCATCACCCGCGAGGCCTACTCGCACGAAGTGATCAGCGCAGGCTTCTGGCCGGGCAACGGAGGCTTTGGAGAAGCGGCTTTTTATTGTTATGCCGCTCCGGCGCCGAAGGGCCTGGAGGCCGCAGCGATCCAGCCCGCGAAGGCCGGCTACAATAGCGTCCTGGGCGAGTTCATTTACCTGTACGAAGATCTGCGTCGCGAGCCCTCTCCGGATGAGGCCTTGCTTACCTTCCTCGAAAGCTCGTATGAGGCCGGAGCAAATCTGGCGAAGTGGGATCGCGCCTTGCTCGAGCGGCCTACTCCCGTAGCATCCGCCAACCCGACCAGCTAAGAATTAACGGAAGCGGATACGCGGCCAGGGCGTTCCACTGTGCCGGTATCCGGACCCCGCCCATGCGTGCGATCTGTCCTCAATGAAGAACTGCAAGCACAGCAACCACAAACAAGCTCCCACTTTGGCTGGCGTCATAGGGCGATCCCGATCTCGTTTATTCTTTCATCTATGGAATATCGAAGGCTTGGACATTCGGGGTTGAAGGTGCCGGCGTTTTGCTTCGGCGCAGCGACGTTTGGTGGTGGCGGTGAATTTTTCAAAGCGTGGGGAGCGACCGATGTGGCTGAGGCCACCCGCCTGGTCGACCTGTGTCTGGACGCGGGTGTGAACCTCTTCGATACCGCGGACGTGTATTCGCGAGGCTTGTCGGAGGAGATTCTGGGGCAGGCGATCGTGGGCCGGCGCGACCAGGTGTTGATCTCGACCAAGACCACATTCCCCATGGGCGACGGGCCGAACGAGATGGGCTCCGGCCGGCTGCACATTGTGCATGCCTGCGAGGCCAGCCTCAGGCGCTTGGGGACGGACTACATCGACATCTACCATCTTCACGGTTTTGACGGGCTCACGCCGGTGGAGGAGACTCTGGATACGTTGAACACGCTGGTGCGCAGTGGAAAGGTGCGTTACATCGCGTGCTCCAATTTTTCCGGCTGGCATTTGATGAAGTCGTTGGCGGTGTCGGATAGGTATGGGTGGGCGCGCTACGTGGCGCACCAGGTTTATTACTCGGTGATTGGCCGCGACTACGAGCAGGAGTTGATGCCGTTGGGCATCGATCAGGGGGTCGGCGCGATCGTATGGAGTCCTCTTGGCTGGGGCCGGCTGACGGGTAAGATCCGGCGTGGTCACCCGTTGCCTGCTGAAAGCCGGCTGCACAAGACTGCCGCCCAGGGTCCCCAGGTCGACGATGAGTACATGTACAAGGTCATCGATGCATTGGAAGAGGTGGCGGCGGAGACGGGCAAGCCGCTGCCCCAGGTAGCGCTGAACTGGCTGCTGCATCGTCCTACGGTGGCGACGGTGATTATCGGCGCGCGCAATGAAACCCAGCTGAAGCAGAACCTGGCCGCGGCGGAGTGGACCCTGAGCGCTGAGCAAGTAGCCAAGCTGGATGCCGCCAGCAAGGCCAATGCCCCTTATCCCTACTGGCATCAGAGGCAGTTCCCCGGGCTCAACCCTGCTCCAGTTCCGCAGTAGATTGACGATTCCGCATGGGCTTCAGAGTCTGCGTGAGAACTGGGCCGGTACTGCTGATGACGGACCTCAGCCGCGGGCACCGGTTACAGAATTCCTTGTCGCATAGCTTGATACACAGTCGGAACCTCAGGCTGGAAGCCGAGGCTGCGAAGCCGTGATCCATCCATGCGGCCCATCCACGGATCGGTCAAGGGCCCCGCTGACGGCTCGATGAAGCAACCGACAAGGCTGGCCATCTCGTAGAGGGTGGTTGGCGCGTCGTCGCAGATATTGAAGATGCGCCCGTCCATCGCCCCAGTCAGAGCAAGTTCGACCGCGCCGGCAACGTCTCGCTGGTGAACGAGGCTGAAAGTCTTCGCGGCATGCCACTTGAACCTCGCGACGATCGGCGGCACCGAGGCCAGATGTCCGTCCCCATCGCCGTAGACAAAGCCGAGACGGAGGATACTCCAGTTGAGTCCGCTATTGCGGAGTTCGCGCTCCGCGGCGATCTTGCTTGCCGGATACGCGAGCTTGGGATTGGTCGCATCATCTTCGAGGCCGGGATGGGATGCATCCGCATCGTAAACCAGTCCGGTGCTTGCCATGACGAAGCGAGCCTGTGGAGCGTGGCTTTTCGCAGCGGCGATCAGGTTTTTCGTGCCATCGAGATTGGCTCGCCAGATGTCATCCTCATTCTGAGTCCGGAGAACCGCGGCAAGATGAACGATTGCCGAAACGCCCTTCACGGCCCGCTGCAACGAATCCGCATCGAGAAGATCGCCCTCTACAGGTGTCGCTCCAGCGGGAAGTTCCCTGCCCGGCCGTACGAGCGCACGGCAGTCCACGCCGGCATCGACGAACCGTCGCAAAAGCCGCGAACCCACGAGTCCTGTTCCACCAGTAATTAAGATCGTCATACTTGATTTCGTCCTGATATGTGATTTGTCGCTGTTGCCCCGTCATCACGGGATCGTTACGTTTTCCCAGCGCGTAAATGTACCTGTTGGGCCATCCGGGCCAAGAAGTGCAATGCGCACCACCTCGCGGGAGCCATCCTCGCATGGCTTGGTAAACGGCGAGGACGCCGAACACGTTGGTCTCCCACACTGCGCGTACCTCATCCCCAGCACAGTGACTCCGTTCGCCACGAGTTCCTTTGCGACCCGAAATCCGACTCCTTGGTTGGCCCCGGTGACCAGGGCGATGCGTTTGGGTCCGGCTGAGTCCTGATATGCTTTGGGGATAGCCGGAACCATGTTCCATATAATAAGCGGAACACGGTTCCGCTTGCAAGCTCTAGCCATGAAAAAGCGAATTGCAGAACGAACCGACCATCAGGAACTCGAAAACAGCAAGCCTCGCCAGATGCGAGCCGATGGGCAGCGCAAGATGAGTTCAATACTTGACGCGGCGATGGGGGTCTTTGCTAAGTCAGGAGTTGATGCGCCGGTCCGTGAGATTGCGGAAAGGGCGGGGGTGGGCCTCGGCACGGTTTACCGTCATTTTCCGCGGAGGTCGGATCTCATCTTGGCCGTCTTTAGGACCCAAATGGATGCTTGCGCCGATGCGGCCTCTCACCTCGCAAGCAAGTACGAGCCTGCTGAAGCATTGGCTCGCTGGATGCAGCGCTACATGGACTTCGTTGCTACCAAGCGAGGGCTTGCAGCCGCGCTGCACTCGGGTGACCCGGCCTATAGCGCTCTGCCTGGATACTTCGACAAACGCCTGCGGCCAGCACTTGGAACACTGTTGGAGGCGGCGGTTACAGCGGGAGTAGTGCGCCCAGGTATTGAAGCCGACGATCTGTTACGAGCCGTCGCGACCTTATGCCACGGACCACACGGGAAAGAGCCCGTCTATGCGCGCAGAATGGTCGACTTGCTAGTAGATGGCCTACGTTACGGGGCGAGCACGCGAATCGACAAGTCTCCAACACCCGCCGCTCGCAGGAATCGGAAGGCGCTCGCAAAGTGAGCCTTCACGAGCCTTGGATGGGCGCCTTGGCGTCAACCCAGGAATGGAACGTGACCGCTGAGCAGGTAGCCAGGCTGGATGCTGCCAGCAAGGCGAATGCGCCTTATCCCTATTGGCATCAGAGGCAGTTCCCCGGTCTCAACCCTGCTCCTGTTCACAGTAGCGTTGCTTATCCAGCAACCACTCTCCAGGGGTGCTTCGCCCTCGCCTTTGTCATCCCGAGCAGCTAACTTGCCTGCGGCAAGTAGAGGGAGAAATGACACGGCAAAGATCGCCATGGATCCAAGGCCCGGACCCGGATTTCCTGCCACCCTGCACTGGAGAGAACCGCGTGTGCGCCTTTCCATGAAGAAAGGCGCATGAAGTTCACCGAAGCCACCAAGTTCCACAGGAAATCCGGGGGAGGGCCGGCCGCCAAACGTCAGCCCAGCCCGGAAGGGCTGGGAAACATCCGAAGCGGATCCGAGCGCCGTAGGCGCGGCACTAAACCGCGCTGTGTCATTAGGAGCGTACCCGGATTTCCTGCCACGCAGCACAGGACATGGCCACGTGTGCGCCTTTCAGCGAGGAAAGACGCATGAAGGAGCTTTTCAACCACCGAAGCCCGAGAACGGGATCTTGCTGCGCTATGCTCTTGAGGGTCACGGGTACACCTTTTCATGCACTGTAATCGCCTTCCTCCAGCTCCGTGCAAGGTCTTTGAACTCGGGATGTTCTCGGCGGGGAAAAGACCGTGGACGCCTCCCCGCTGCTCAAAATCATCGTGGTATTTACTGCCAGCAATGGAATCCATCTACTGGGAACCCTCGTAGCGCTTGATGTAGGCAGCGACATCTCGTTTGGGCAGCCGGACAGCTGGATCGGCGGCCAGCTGAGAGAGCGCCGCGTGCAGTGTCTCAGGGGTCGCCAGTTTGTTGGTAAGAATTTGATCAAAAACCCAGAGGACACCATGGACCTCGATCTGGCTGGTCTCGGCAAGAGTTCTGAGCAAGGAATCACCGCTAAGTAAAATGCACCCGCGATTGACTTCCGCCAGGGCAAACGCAAACCCGTCATGAATCGATAGCCGGGGCTGTGCACGAATGACATCTCGGACCGCCACTGAGGAGTGTCTTTTTCTCATTGTCCGTGAAGCTCAGCAGCTCGTCCTCAAACAGAGTGTTAGGGATCAGGAATTCGAAGGGCAGCAAGAGAAAGACCGCAAGCAAGGAGGCTTTGCGAAGATCAATGAGGCAGCTTGCATCATTGATGATAATCCGCATGCTGCCCTTGCGGCCCTTTCAAGCCGGCTTCTACTCTGGGTAAAGGAATTCGTAGCAATTCAGCTGCTTTGCTAAGAGACACGAAGTCTTCCGCCAGGGCGCGATAGCAGAGACGCTCAAAGCGGAGCGGTCGTTCACGCTGGCCTCTTTCAGCCTCTGGCTCAAGCTCGTCGGGCTCTTGAGTGCGCCAGCCGCGAGCGACCGTTTGAAAGGCATAAGTAAGAACGGACTCATTAATGACCCCAATCTGCCTCAGGCGCATGAGCAGCGCGGCACCGCTTACTCGATAGAGTCTTTTCAAGGCAATCAGCTCTTTATAACCGAGCGCATTACGATGTTTGCCGGCCTCGCGAAGAAGATGTTCTCTGGGCATCAGGAACGCACCCGCGAACAGGTTTGCTGCCTTCTCTTTCTCCTTATCATCCAGACTATGAGGGTCGATCAGCCGGTGAGCGAGCTCACGGCTCAGAGTCAGCCGTCGTCGTTCCAGCGAAAAGCGACGATTGACGACAATTACGGGCAAACCAGGGGCTCCTTCTTCGCGAGCAACCATACAGGTAAACCCAGAGACGCGTTCCGGAAGTATGACCATGAGAACTTTGAGACCCTTTTCCTCCGGGGGAGGGCCGGCCGCCAAACGTCAGCCCAGCCCGGAAGGGCTGGGAAATCCCGATGCGGATCCGAGCGCCGTAGGCGCGGCACTAAACCGCGCTGTGTCATTAGGAGCGTACCCGGATTTCCTGCCACGCAGCACAGGACATGTCGGAGCTTCAGCTGGAGGAATTCTTATACGGCGCTATCAACAACAGTACCCACATGAGATCGCTGGACTCGTATTCGTAGATTCCGCGCACGAGGAGCAGGAATGGCGTATGGCTGCCATTTCAAAGGGACAGGACCCGAACGGGAATAATCCTGAATTTCTGCGGGAAAACGGGTTCCTTCCGGATCATCAGAAGCTAACTTGGCACGCAGATATACCCCTCATCGTTTTGGAACGCACAGAAAAGCCTCCGTGTTCTGCTTTTCCGGGGCTTAGCCAGCAGCAATGCGACGCTTTAAACGATGAATGGCATAACCATCAGGTTGACCTTGCCGGGCGGTCGAAGTATGGGCAGCTCAGATCAGTAGCCGGTTCAGGTCACTTCATGCACCAGCAGAGGCCCGATGCGATCGCAGATGCCATACAGGATGTAGTCACACAAGTTCGATCGAAGTCACATTGATCTAAGAAACATCTCTCACGTACGGCCTGGCCGGCCGTGTGGGATTACTGCCAGGCCAGCGCCCGCCTCTTCTTCAACGCCGCTCCCCTCGATCCCACCGCGCGCCGCATCAGCGAAGCTGTCTCCGCCCACCCCGAAGGCATGAGCAAACGCCAAATCGGTGCCCTCTTCCACGGCCATGTCAGCAAAGAGCACATCGGGCTTGGGCTGCAAAAGCGAGCATTAGCCCCTGAGGTTCCTGTCCCATGCAGAGTTTTCCGCAGCCTGCTAGAGGATATCTCCTCATTTCGTCCACGGATTAACCAGTCTTAAGTTGATGTCCTTCACATCGCCGGTGTTGCGCGTGACAAACGCCAGGTCATGCACGACAGCAGTTGCGGCCAGCAGCGTGTCGACGACTGGTCTCGGACGCTGGGCGGATAGCTCTCCCCATAGTTTCGCTGTCTCCGTATCGATGCCGAGGATGCGGTCGCCAAAGCTGAACTCGAGTCCATCCACCCAGGCTCCGATTTTCTTCGCGGCATCGGCATCGGACTGTTTCTTGAGGGCTACGCCTTTCCTCAGTTCTCCGAGCGTGAGGATGCTGATGTAAAGTGACGACGGTTCAGCGGCAGACAGAAATGAAATCACCTGTTCATTGGCCTGCTTCTTGCGTGTCTCGGACAAGATGTTGGTGTCGAGCAGATACTGAAGAGGACTGGTCACAGACTCACCTTCCGGCCCTTGTCGCGGTCGCGGGGGACCTCGAAGCTATCCACCTTTGGGCCACCCAGCAAGTACTCCTTTAGATTTGGCTTGTGGGCGGTCAGGGCCCGATAATCCCTGATGGACAGAATGACGGCCCTTTCCGCACCGTGCCGGGTGATGAACTGCGGACCCTTGCTGTTGGCCTCCTCGATCACCTCGCTTAGACGCGTCTTAGCTTCCTGTACTTGCCAAACGGCCATGCTCTCCTCCATCTATATCGACTATAATTATAGATGTTCTAGTCAGACTTATCAATGAAGCAAGAAGGGCTTCTCTTCGCCGTAGGCGCGGCACTAAACCGATCGTCCGCTCCGCCCGGGTCATTAGGAGCGCAGCCGCGTTTGCAGTTCAACTTTCGGGTGCAATGAACTTGTCATCCCGACCTGAGCGTAGCGAAGTGGAGGGACCTGCTGTTCGCTCGACCGAGCTGCGCTTTTATAATCAACACAAAATGCGAGGTGGAAAATGCCTTGGCACACGAGCGATCTGGCACAGCAACGTGAAGAATTCGTAAAGCTCGCAGACGCCGGTGAAGAGTATTTTTCCAGGCTCTGTCTTTCGTTCGGGATCTCGCGAGTGACGGGTTATAGGTGGCTCCGCCGATATCGACTCGCTGAAAAAACGAGAGCCGCACTAACGGACAGGAGTCGCGGGCCGCACAGCAGCCCCAACAGGGTGACTCCAGATGTGATCGACCTGGTCCTGAACAAACGTGCAGAAGTCGGCTGGGGGGCTCGAAAGCTCTCCGTCATTTTGGGACAAGCGGGAGTGCGAATCTCACCTACTACAGTAAACAGAATCTTGAAAGAACACGGAAGAATAGCTGCAGAAGATCCGAACGCGGGGTCCTGGATAAGGCAGGTTCTCGTAGAAGATGATCCACTTTCGAGAATCACAACCGATGTTCCTCTCGCCAGCCCACCTGCTTGCTTAGCGGAGCGGTTACGATACGGCTGTTTGCGTGACAGGAAGAAGGCAATGGCAGTCCTGGCCAGACTCAAAGGGATACGGCTCCATACAGTCGCCGAGAATCTTGACTTCACCCCCCAAACGGTCATTAGGTACACCACCACCTTTGCCGGCGGCGGGGCAGCTGCACTGTTTAGAGCAAGACAAAGCAGAGTACACGACGAAGAACATCAAGGCCCTGTTTTCGCACTGCTTCACTCTCCGCCATCATCCTACGGCATTAACCGGACGACCTGGAGAATGGAGGATCTCCATAATGTTCTAGCAGAGACGGGGCATCGTATGTCCGAGAGTCGAATCCGCCGAATTATCAAGGCCGGAGGATTCCGATGGCGGAAGGCGAAGACGGTGCTAACGAGCAACGACCCGCAATACCAATCCAAGCTGGAGGCCATACAGGCCATACTTTCGGAATTGAAGCCAGATGAAGCGTTCTTCTCGATTGATGAATACGGTCCCCTCGCGGTCAAACAGAAAGGCGGTAGGAAACGAGTCGGACCTAGAGAAAAATATGTGGTCCAGCAGTGGCAAAAATCAAAAGGATGGATGATCCTCACGGCGGCTCTGGAGCTTTCCCGAAACCAGGTGACCCATTTCTACTCCCTTAAGAAGAATACGGACGAGATGATCAAGATGGCGGATATCCTGCGTCAACAGTACCGTGGTTGCCGCTCCGTCTATCTGTCCTGGGATGCAGCGTCGTGGCATATATCGAAGAAGCTGACCGCACATTTGAAGACGGCCAACAAGGAAGCAGTCAGGGATGGTTCTCCTCTTGTTTGGACCGCTCCTCTGCCTGCGGGTGCTCAATTCCTCAACGTTATCGAGTCGGTTTTCAGTGGAATGTCTAGGGCAATCATTCACAACAGCGACTACGGCTCGTTGGGTGCTGCGAAGGACGCCATTGACTTGTACTTTCGCGAGAGAAACGAGCATTTCCTTAGGGAGCCGAAACGAGCAGGGCACAAGATCTGGGGAAAGGAACGAGTTCCAAGTGAATTCCGCGAAGGGCAAAACTGCAAAGATCCCGCGTATCGGTAGACGAGTGGAAGGGACAGCATACGTATCCCCCGGGGAAAGCAGGACAGCTGTCCTGTTTCGCTCTGTTTTGCTCAAACGGTCCGGGGACCGAGCTTTCGCAGAAGTGCGATGAGCTTGTCGGCGAGGTGGAGGAGCCTGCTTTTCTAATCAACGGCAAGTCATGCAGAGGAGAACGCCACTCGCCCCTTTGTTGTCATCCCGAGCAGCTGACTTGCCTGCGGCAAGTCAGGAGAGAAATGACACCGGCTCTCTGCATTGACAACGAAGGTCTGGGTGCCCCATTCAAGCCTTCTTTTGGCTTGAGTGGGGTTGTTGCGGATCCACACTCTCCGCTCCGTGTCATTAGGAGCAGCTAACTTGCCTGCGGCAAGTTGAGGAAGAGATGACACGGCAAAAATCGCCATGGATGCAAGGCCCGGAGGGCCGACCGCCAAACGTCAGCCCAGCCTGGAACGGCTGGGAAATCAATCCAGAAGGGGATCCGAGCGCTGTAGGCGCGGCACTAAACCTGTCTCATTAGAAAGCAAAGCCGTATTCCCCCCCACGCAGCACTGGACAAGGCCGCGTGCGCGCCTCTCCGCAGAGAAAGGTGCATGAAATTCGCCAACGCCATCAAGTTTGACAGGAAATCCGGGGTAGCGAAGTGGAGGCACCTGCTGTGCAGACTACTTAACTTCCACTTCTGACCTCACTGTCTGACGCGAAGCCCCAGAAACACCGGCAGGATAATATTCGGAATATGAATCTGTCGTCTTTTATCTGGTCAGTCGCGGATCTACTGCGCGGCCAATACAAGCCTCATGAGTACGGCCAGGTGATCCTGCCGTTCACCGTTTTGCGCCGTATGGACTCCGTCCTGGAAGCGACAAAACCCGCCGTCCTCAAGGAAACGGCCAAGCGCCATGCCTCCGGCGCCGGTGTCGACCCATACCTCACCCGCGCCTCCGGCCACTCCTTCTACAACACGTCGCCCATGGACCTGAAGGCCGTCATCGGCGACCAGGACAACGTCGCGATCAATTTAACGGCCTACATCCACGGCTTCTCGCCCAACGTCAAAGACATCCTCGAGCGCTTCAAATTGAACGCCCAGATCGACCGGCTCGACAAGGCCGACCTGCTCTATCTGGTCACGGAAAAGTTCAGCAAAATCGACCTGCACCCGAGCAAAGTCAGCAACGCGGACATGGGCAACATCTTCGAAGAACTCATCCGCAAATTCGCCGAGCTTTCCAACGAGACTGCCGGTGAGCACTTCACGCCGCGCGAGGTAATCCGCCTCATGGTCAATCTCATCTTCGCGGAGGACGACGAGGTTCTTTCCAAGCCGGGTGTCGTCCGAACCATTTACGACCCGACCGCCGGCACGGGCGGAATGCTTTCCGTAGCGGGAGATTGGCTCTATGAGCACAACCCCAAGGCGCGGCTCACCATGTTCGGGCAAGAATGGAACGACGAGTCCTATGCCATCTGCAAGGCCGATCTACTTATCAAGGGCCAAGACGTCGGCAACATCAAGCCGGACGATACCCTGGCGAAAGACGGGCACCCGCATCAAGTCTTCGACTACATGCTCTCCAATCCACCGTTTGGCGTCGAGTGGAAGAAGTCCGAGAAGGCAGTCCGCAGGGAGCATGATGAGCAGGGTTTCAACGGGCGTTTTGGGCCCGGCCTGCCGCGCATCTCAGACGGTTCGCTGCTCTTCATGCTGCACCTCGTGAAGAAAATGCGCCCGTTGGCCGACGGCGGGGCCAGGTTCTGCATCGTCCAGAACGGCTCGCCACTCTTCACCGGCGCCGCTGGGTCCGGGGAAAGCAATATCCGGCAATACCTGTTGGAGAACGATCTTGTCGAGGCCATCATCGCGCTGCCTACGGAGATGTTTTTCAACACCGGCATCTCCACCTATCTTTGGGTCGTCACCAACCACAAGCTCCCGCACCGCAAGGGTAAGCTGCAATTGATCGACGCCTCCGGTTTCTGGCAGCGCATGCGCAAGAGCCTGGGCGACAAGCGCAAGGAACTGAGCCCGGAGCACATCGATGAAATTACCCGGCTCTTCTGCGAATTCACAGAGGTCAGGCGCCCCTCGGCGGACGGCACAGTGGTTCCGATATCTCTGATTTTTCCGAACCAGAGCTTTGGCTACAGGACGATCACGGTAGAGCGGCCTCTACGCAACCCCGACGGTAGCATAGCCCTTGCCGCCAAGGGCAAGATGAAGGGCCAGCCGATGCCCGATCCCGAGCTCCGCGATACCGAGAACGTTCCCCTCGCCGAGGATGTGGAGGACTACTTCAAACGCGAGGTGCTTCCCCACGCTCCGGACGCATGGATCGATCATGACAAGACGAAGGTCGGGTATGAGATTCCGTTCAATCGTCATTTCTACGTCTTCAAGCCGCCACGGGACCTGGCAGAGATCGATGCCGACCTGAAGATCGTGACAGACCGTATTCTGTCGATGATCGCGGGGTTAGATGCATGAGCAAACAGCTGCCGAATCGGTCGGCGGAGTTTAAGGAGATCCTGGTCATCATCCAGGCCGGCCGTGCCAAGGCTCACCAGGTCATCAATTTCGCTCTTATTGATACCTATTGGGCAGTTGGGGAGTACCTCTCTGGGAAGGTGTTAGAGGCCGGCTGGGGAAAGGGGACCGTTCAGGAGCTTGGCAGTTGGCTCCTCATCCAGGCACCCGCGGTGAAGGGGTTTTCCGCCTCTAACCTATGGAGAATGAGGCAGTTCTACGAGGTTTACCGGGCTGATTCAATTCTCGCATCACTGGTGCGAGAATTGCCATGGAGTCACAACCTCCTTATTCTCGCCCAATCCAAGAGCCGTGAGGAGCGTGAGTTCTATCTGAAACTCTCCGTCAAAACGCATTTGAGCAAACGCGAGTTGGAACGCCAACTTTCGGGTGCAGCGTTCGAGCGCACGATGCTCTCCGACTTGAATCTCGCACCGGCGGTGCGAGATTTGCCGCAGCAAGCCGCCGGCGTCTTCAAGGACAGCTACTTGGTTGATTTCCTCGATTTGCCGGAGCGGCATACCGAGTCCGACCTCCAAACCGGACTGCTCCGCAACCTGCGAAGGTTCCTCCTCGAGTTGGGGGACGGCTTCGCCTTTGTCGGCGAAAAGGTACGCGTCCAGGTAGGCAATCAGGATTTTGAGCTTGACCTGCTCTTCTACCATCGCGACCTCCAGTGTCTCGTGGCCTTCGAGCTGAAAACCGGCCGCTTCGAGCCGGAGCACATGGGGAAGCTGGCCTTCTATCTGGAGGCGTTAGACCGCGACCGCAAGCGCCCCCACGAAAAGCGTCGCTGTCTGCGAGGGACTACGAGAGCCAGCATACATAAATCAGCACTTGTGCCTGATCCGGACCAATGGATGCATTCTGCCACGCTTCCTGGGACTGCAGCTGAAGAGTCAGGTTGGGCAAACCTACTTTGAGTCATCGCAATATGGCTTAAAACAAGGCCTCAGTTTAGAAGACATCAAGGAAGCGCCTGTGCTTCTTCCCCCCTTACCGGAACAGCAAGAGATCTTATCCTTACTCCATTTGGACGCCCCAAGGTTGAGTTCCCTTTACAAAGATGCTGAGGCCGCTGTCATCTTGCTCCAAGAACGCCGCGCGGCCCTCATCTCCGCTGCCGTAACCGGTAAAATCGACGTGCGCAACTACAATCCGAAAGAGACCACATGAGCCTGCACAAAGAGGTTCACCTCGAGGTCGAAATAGCCGAGCACCTCGGCGCGCATGGCTGGATCTACGAGCAGGCCGTCTCCGCGAAATACGACAGGACGCAAGCCTTGTTTTGCGAAGATGTCATTGCCTGGGTGCAACGCTCCCAGCCGGAGGCATGGCAGGCACTCGCCAAAGGACACGGATTGAGCGCCGATGTCCGGCTTCTGGAGCGGCTGCGCGACCAGCTGGACAACCGCGGCACTCTCGACGTACTCCGCAATGGCCTGGAGATGCATCCGGTGCGTGGCAAGATCGCCCTCGCGCAGTTTCGCCCGGCCTCCGGCATCAACGCGGCGATCATGGCAAGGTACGAGGCGAATCGCTTGCGGGTCGTTCGGCAAGTGCGTTACTCGGAGGCCGACGAGAGCTGCATCGACCTTGTATTGTTCCTGAATGGCTTGCCCGTCGCCACGGTCGAGCTGAAATCGGACTTTACCCAGAGCGTCAAGAACGCAGTAGACCAATACCGGTTCGACCGCCATCCGCAGCCGAAGGGCCAGAAAGCCGAGCCTCTGTTGACCTTTCCTGGCGGCGCTCTCGTCCACTTTGCCGTCAGCAACTCCGAAGCCCAGATGAGCACGCGCCTCGCGGGACCAGCCACCCGGTTTCTCCCTTTCAACAAAGGCGACAACGGCGCTGCGGGAAATCCGCCATCCGCATCTGGCCATCGCACCAGCTATCTATGGGAGGAGGTTTGGGAACGCGAGAGCTTTCTCGATATTCTCGGCCGGTATCTCGTTACCGAAAAGGATGAAAAGAAGAAACTGACACGGTATCTCTTCCCTCGTTACCACCAGCTGGATGCGACGCGTAGGTTACTACGCGCAGTAGAGGCAGAAGGAGCAGGCGGTAAATACCTCATCCAGCATTCGGCCGGTTCGGGGAAGACGAACTCCATTGCGTGGACGGCGCACTTCTTCGCTGACCTGCACGACACCGATCATCGAAAGGTCTTTGATTCCGTCGTTGTTGTCAGCGATCGTAATGTCATCGACCAGCAGCTCCAGGATGCCATCTTTGATTTCCAACGCACCACCGGCGTCGTCACGACGATCAAAGGAGAAGGCGGCAGCAAGAGCAAGGAACTTGCCGAAGCGCTGTCCGGGGATAAGAAGATTGTCGTCTGCACAATTCAAACCTTCCCCCATGCGCTGGAGAAGGTCCGGGAGCTCGCTGCATCCCAGGGCAAGCGCTTTGCCGTAATAGCCGATGAGGCGCACAGCTCACAGACGGGAGAGGCGGCGGCAAAGCTGAAACAGGTGCTTAGCCCTGAGGAGTGGCAGGAAGTGGAAGATGGTGGGGAGATCGGCTTCGACGACATCTTGCACGCACAGATGAGTGCTCGCACAGCCGACAAGGGGATTACCTATGTTGCATTCACCGCTACTCCAAAATCAAAAACTCTAGAGCTTTTTGGCCGAAGGCCCCGACCGGAACTTCCCCCTGGACCGGCGAACCTTCCCGAAGCATTCCATGTGTACAGCATGAGGCAAGCAATTGAGGAGGATTTCATCCTCGACGTGCTGCGGAACTATACGACCTATAAACTCGCGTTCAGGCTCGCCCACCAGGGAAAAGAGTACGACGACACTGAGGTAGAGCGCTCGGCGGCGTTGAAAGGCATCATGCGCTGGGTGCGGCTTCACTCATACAACATCTCGCAGAAGGTCCAGGTGGTCGTCGAACATTATCTTGAGAATGTTCAGCCGCTGCTCGCCGGGCACGCGAAAGCGATGGTCGTGGTGGGCAGCCGCCTTGAGGCGGTCCGCTGGCAGCTTGCGTTGCAGAAGTACATCAAGGCACAAGGCTACCAGCTGTCTGCGCTGGTCGCGTTTTCAGGTGAGGTGTTCGACAAGCAACCCGGCTCTCCCTCTACTTAAGCAAGCGTTTCATGGCTATATTCCACAAAACGGACCCGGATACGGCCGGGGAATGGAGTTTGTCACCGATAGGAACTTTGAGGTTGGGCGCAGCCAGCTCGCGGAAGACAGCCACGATTGGGCTGTGCAGAGAACGAAGCACTTCAGGCCGAGGATATGGAGTAGCTTTCCCAGGGCGTTTCATCCCTTCCGGACCCGCAACGGTCGCGTTAACTTTATTGTCCATCGCGATTCGAATCTCGGACAGCGTTTGCGGATGTCGGGCCGGTTTTTCCGGTACAAGGACGTCGAGAGGCAAGTTAAAAATGTCGCAGGCTGTACGTTCATCGAAACCAAGGGTAGCCATGTTCACTTTAGGGCTCCGCACGGTGGACGAGTCACCATACCCCGGCATGGTGGCGATCTAAAGATCGGTACGCTGGCATCGATTGTCCGCCAAACGGGCTCCGGCTTAAACGTCCACGAATTCATGAAGGCTGAACCTCGCAGAGCATAGTCATGGCTGTCATTTCGGACCCGGCGCGGTCGGTAACAAGCTGAGCGAATTGAATTCGTAGAGAAAGTAGGACAGTCTGTCCTGCATGCTTACGGCTGTTGCCCAATGCGGGAGCGATAGATATGCTGTCTTCGTATGCGAGACCGAGAACCGGACCCAAAAGAAACACTGAAGCTTCTGGACAGGCTTGTCTCACTGAAGCTTCTTGACGATTCCAGATTCCGACGCATGCACCACCTTGGTGACTCTTTGTCCGGCTTCCGGAGCTACTGCCAGAAAATCAAATCGTTTCGCCGCGACGGCGCGAACCCCAGGATGCACGATGAACTCTCGAAAATACTCGATGCTCATGAGGGTCAACGCGACTCCGACCGGCGAGACCCGGATTCTGCCACCGTTCGAAGCACTCAAAGATAAATCGATGAATTCCTCCTTTTCCGCAAACTAAGCCACCCAGAATTGAATCTATAAGGATAGCCACACCTGGAAAAGAAACCTCCGTTCATCGGGAGCAACCATAGATGACGTTAATCCACGGCACCCAGGCATTTTCATCTCCGCTGGTTCCCCAGTCGGGCCACAGCCGGACGGCATCCCCTGTTACGGGCATTCGCACTTGCCCGGCGGTGGGGTCCTTAGAGCGCATGAATGTCACACTTCCTGTCCGCTTTGGGGAGGCTTACCACGCTTACCACGCTTATCACGCACACTTTTGTCATTTCCCGAGAACCCCGGCCATTAGGAAGGCCTCCGCAGCGTCAGGACCTCCCCGCCAGCGCAGAAAAATCGCTGCCCGAGGACTTAATACGCTTAATACGCACTTTTTAGCCATTTCCCGAGAAGCCCGGAAGGCCTCACCAGCGTCAGCAGGTCAGAAAAGCGCAGAAAAATCCCCCCAGCGAAAACCTGGAGCGCATAGAGCGCACACTTTAGCCATTTCCCGAGAGCCCCGGCCCTTCTCCCCTACGCTCTCCCGGCAAGCCATCTTGACGCACCGCGCCTAGGGCGCTATCGTTGACCCATCTGGTGTTCGGGAAGGCGGTGCGAATCCGCCACTACCCCGTAACTGTAAGCGCCGAGAGCTTGAACCAATTTGCTGGAGCCACTGGGATGCGAGTCCTGGGAAGGCTGTTCAAACTCAACGAAGCGTAAGTCAGGAGACCGGCCAGATGCCCTCCAGGGCCGTTTCAGCTTCGATGGGAGAGCTGAAAGCAACCTCGCTGACGTAGTCGCCAATCAGCACGGACGCAGCCTATTTGTTTTTATCCCGCTTCGCGCCAGGGCCTTGCCCTGCGCCAGAGGCGACGCATGCAGGGACCCCTCCGGAATACGGTGACACTGGTGCTCGGCGGTGTGCGCAGCGGCAAAAGCCACTACGCACAGCAACTTGGGGACCACGCCGGCCGCGTCGTCTTTGTGGCTACCGCGCAACCCGGCGACGACGAGGAGATGCTGCGCAAAGTCGACCGCCACCGCAGCAGCCGCCCAGCTCACTGGAAAACTGTAGAGGAACCCGTGGCCCTGGCTGACGCCATCGTTCACTACGGCTCCGATTGCGAGCTGATGATCATTGACTGCCTGACCTTTCTGGCCGCCAACCTACTCGACCAGTGGGCGGACGATCCAGTCGCCATCGAGCGCGCGATTGAAACGCTCTGCCTGGTGCTGCAGTCGCCTCCCTGCTCCATTGTGCTGGTCTCGAACGAGGTAGGTAGTGGAGTGGTACCGGAGTACCCGTCGGGCCGCCGCTTCCGCGATCTGCTGGGCGAGATGAACCAGAGCGTGGCCCGCGTCGCTTCCAACGTGCTTCTGCTGGTCGCCGGCCTGCCCTTGATGCTCAAAGGTCAGGTTGAAGTGAGCCCCCAGGTGAGAGCGGAGGTCAACCAGTAATGGCCGGCCGCAGCAAAAGCGCGGCGTTGATTTTCACCATGCTGATCGCCATGCTCGTCGCCGGAAGGCCAGCCGCACCCTGCAGGACGAAACCGGACGCAAGGTCACCGTGCCCGATCACCCTCATCGCGTGGTCTGCCTGGTGCCCAGTGCGACCGACGCTGTCTTTGCCCTCGGATCAGGGGATGAGGTGGTTGCTGTGAGCGACTACACGATCTATCCTCCAGAGGCCCTGAAGAAACCAAGTATAGGCAGCCTGGTAAAGCCCTCGATCGAGACCATCCTTTCCTTCCATCCCGACCTGGTGGTGGGGACCAGCATACCGGGATCGGCGGAAACCGCGACCCAATTGGAGGCGGTGGGAATTCCGCTCTACTTCGTCGATCCGCATGGGCTTGCCGGGATTCTGCACTCAGTCGATAGCCTGGGCGACGCACTGAATCGCGCTCCGCAGGCGGCCGCTCTCAACGCCAGCCTTAGCCGGCGCATCGAGGCAGTCAAAGCGCGCACCGGCCGGGAAACCAGCTCCGACGGTCCTGATGCCGGTGTGGTACGACCCGATCATCACCATCGGCAAGCATGCGTTCATCACCGAAATCATTGAGACTGCCGGAGCCAAGTCGGTGACCGACGATCTGATCCCCGACTGGCCACAGATCAGTATGGAGGCAGTGATCGCCCGGGCGCCGGAGGCATTGCTGCTGGTCCGCGGGGGCAAGGTCGCGCATCGATACCTTACAGAACCGGCCCGGCTGGAGCAGCCTGACCGCGGTGCAAAAGGCAAAGTCTACTACGTCGACAGCGGGCATCCAGGATCCGAGCCCAGTCGCCATCAACGCATTGGAGGAATTGGCCAGGGAATTTCATCCGTAACCGAGGACGGTACTATTCCGTTCTGCAACAGCAACCACGGCAAGGTATCGAGAAGCCCCGAATTTCCTGTACGCTGCGCGAGACGAGACCGCGTGTGCGCCTTTCCGTGAAGAAAGGCGCATGAAGTTTGCGGATCCCAATGGGTTTAACAGGAAATCGGGGAATGCGGTGCGAATCCGCCACTACCCCGTAACTGTAAGCGCAGAGAACCCGGCAAGGACGTGCAAAGCCACTGGGACGAAGGTCCTGGGAAGGCAGCCAGGGTTTGTTGACGCGTAAGTCAGGAGAACGGCCTTGCTCCACCAACCCGAGGGGGTACGCATGTTCGATTGGTCTAGATTCGCGGAGCATGCTGGATGGTCCAGGCTTCTTGTTCTTCGTGGTGACGGCCTCTGCAGCTGAGAGCGGCACCTTGCGCGGAACCGTAACCGACCCGCTGGGCGCGGTCATTGTCTCCGCTACAGTGGAGCTGCTCGACGGCGCATCGCAGTCGTAGCAACCACCACTACCGATGCAGCCGGCGATTATCTCTTTCCGCTGCAAGAAGTCGGCCCGGTACCAGGTTCGCGCCGTCGCGCCCACATTCCAGTCCACCACCAGCCAGGCAGTCTTCGTGGCGCGCAGCCGGCAAAGCCGAACTAAATATCACGCTGGCCACGCAGACGTTAACCCAGCAGGTTACGGTAACCGCCACAGGAACACCTACGCCCGAAGCCCAGGTGGGCGCGCCGGTGAGTGTGCTGACCGCGGACCAGTATCGCTACTCGACCGAGGTGCAGGATCCGCTGCGCCTGATTCCGGGTGTTCAGCTGACCCAGACAGGCCAGGTGGGAGGCACCACCGGCCTGTTTATCCGCGGCGGCAACGACAACGCCAACAAGGTGCTGATCGACGGCGTCCCTGCCGACGACATAGGCGGGAGCGGTTGAATTCGCGAACATCGATAGCGTCGGCATCGACAAGGTCGAAGTGCTGCGGGAGCCGAACAGCGCGCTCTATGGCTCCGATGCCTTGGCGGGCGTGGTGAGCCTTACCACGGCTCGCGGCAGCACCCTGCTGCCTTTGCTGACTTACTCCGGCGATGGCGGCAACTTCGATACCTTCCGCCAGGTGGGGACGCTCAGCGGCGCCTTTCGGCATTTCGACTACTACTCTGCCTTTGCCCGCACCGACACGCAGAACAGTTTTCCCAACAGCGCCTTCCATAACGCGACCTATGCCGGCAACTTTGGCTGGACGCCGAACACGGCCAACGATCTGCGCTTTACTGTGCGGCATCTTACTGTCTCTGCGGATCAGCCGAATGCCATCCTGCTTGTATGGCATTCCCGACGACGCCAGCTGAAGGAGCACGACAGCTACTACAGTGCCGCCTGGAACAACCAGACCACCGACAAATGGCACAACCAGATACGCTACGGCGGCTTGCGGCTTGAACTATAACTACACCGACTTCGCCGCTACCGGAATCTATGATCCGGACGAAGACGTCTACCTGGGCGCTCCGGTCAACATACAGGGCGCGAATGGCTATAGTGTCAAGCGGCCAGGCGATCTTTCAATACGGCGCGAGCTACGGCGAGACCTATCCCAATGACTATCTGGCCCCCAGCAAGCGGGACTTCGTCTATGCCCAGACCGATTACCGGATCAACGCGCACATCGTCGCCCTGGGCGGCGTTCAAGTACGAGGATGAGCGTGGCTCGACGCTTACCTCCGGCGGAACGCCCACCGCCATCGAGCGCGGCAACTACAGCTACACGGTTCAGCTTGCGGGCGACATCCGGAACCGTCTCTACTACACACTAGGCAGCGGCCTTGAAGACAACGGGCTCTTCGGTTTCGCGGCCACACCGCGCGCTTCCCTTGCCTACTATCTCTTTCGCCCCAGCAACACTCGGCTGGTTCAGTGGGACCAAGCTGAACTTCAGCTTCGGCAAAGGCATCAAGGAGCCGAGCATCTACTACCAGAGCATCTCTCTTTATGACATCTTGGCCGCCCTGCCCAACGGCCGCGAGTTGATCAAGCAGTACGACGTCTCTCCCATCGGGCCGGAGACCTCCCGAACCTTCGATGGCGGCGTGGATCAGCAGCTTTGGAACGGACGCGCCCGGGTCGGCCTGACCTACTTCCATAACGAATTTACCAACGGCGTGGAATTCGTTCCCCAGTCGGCGCTGCTCGCTCTCGGTCTGCCTGCCGCCAGCGACCCCGCGGTTCAATATGGAGCAGCGGTCAACTCCCAGGCTTTCCGCGCCCAGGGCGCGGAGGTGGCCACCGAGTATCAAGATCGGCAGCCATCTTTTTGCCCGCGGCGGTTACACCTATCTTGATGCTGTGGTGCAGCGCTCCTTCTCCAGCGAATCGCAGCCCAGCTACAACCCGGACTTCCCCAACATCCCGATCGGCGCGTTTTCTCCCCTGGTGGGCGCAAGGCCGTTCCGCCGCGCTCCCCACTCCGGCTACTTCGGGCTTACTTACAACCGTTCCAGTGGTACGGCTCGTTTACCGGGACGCTGGTCGGCCGCCGCGACGACAGCGACTATCTCACCGATGCGGAGTTCGGCAACAGCCTGCTGCTGCCCAACCGGAATCTGGATGGCGCCTACCAACGGCTTGAACTCGGCGGCGGCTATCAGGTCACCCGATCGCTTACGGCCTACACTGATATGCAGAATCTGTTGAGCGAGCATTACAGCGAAGCATTCGGTTACCCGGCGCTTCCCTTCACCGTTCGGGCCGGGGTAAAGATCAGCTTTGGAGGCGAGTCTTGGCGATTGAAATAGCCACGGTATCGGGCACGCGCCCTCCTACGGAGGCTAGCCAGGCCGCCGGGTACCCAGCGACGTGAACTCGGGCCCTCTCGCGCTCATCGTGCTGCTCACGGCCGGGTTGGGCGCTGGTGGCCCTGGTATCGCTCGCGACCGGCGCCGTGCCTATCTCGCCGCGCACCATCCTCTCCGCCATGCTCGGACATCATCCGCTTACCGAGACGCAGCGGCTTATTCTTTTTCACATCCGTCTGCCGCGGGTGCTGGCATCGGGGCTGGTGGGCTCCGGGCTGGCGCTCGCCGGCCTGCTTTTTCAGGGACTCTTTCGCAACCCCATCGCCGACCCCTACGTCATCGGATCTTCAGGAGGCGCTGTCTTTGGCGCCTGCATCGGCATCTTCTTCTTTTCCCAATGGTCGATCTTCGGCTTCAGCGCCACGGCGTTGCTGGCCTTCGCCGGCTCCGCGGCCACCATGGCGCTGGTCTATGCCCTGGCTCGATCGGCGGGCAAGACCAACGTGGTGACCCTGCTGCTGGCGGGTTTTGCCATCAGCACCATGTTCACCAATTCAAGCTACTTCTTCGAGCTGTTCGATAAGACGCGGCGCCAGCAACCGCATTCTGCTTTCCTGGCTGCACGGCGTAATCGGCATACCGGCCTGGACCGAATTAGGAGTAAGTGCCGTTTCTGCTGCCGTGGCAACTGTGGCTGCGCCTTCCCTTGATGCGGACCCTGAATACCCTGGCGCTGGGCGATGAGTACGCGCAGCAGCTGGGCATCCGGGTGGAGTCCGCGCGCGTATGGATCATCCTGATCGGGTCGCTGATGACCGCGGTGGCGGTCTCGCTGGGCGGCATGATCAGCTTCGCCGGGTTGATCGTGCCTCACGTCGCGCGGCTGCTGCTTGGGCCCGATCATGTTCGCCTGCTGCCGGTGACCGCGCTTGCCGGAGCCATCTTCCTCATGCTTGCCGATACCCTGGCGCGGACCATCTTTGCTCCCTCAGAGGTTCCGGTGGGCATTCTGATGGCGTTTATCGGTGGACCCTTCTTCCTCTACCTGCTGCGCAAAATGAAACGGAGCTATACCGTATGAGCTGCCTATTGCGCGTGGACGGCGTGCATTTCGACTACCAGGGACACACGGTCTTGCGCCAGGCAACCTTCGATCTGGAAGAGGGCAGCTGCAGCGCGCTGATCGGCACCAACGGCGCGGGCAAAACGACACTGTTACGGATTGCCGCCGGGGTTCTGCGCCCCGCATCGGGCAGTGTTACGCTGCGCGGACGGCCAATGGAGACCATCCCCCTGAAAGAGATCGCGCGCACCATCGCGCTGGTGCCGCAGCAACTGGAGCTGCCGTTTGAGTTCACCGTGCAGCAAGTCGTGGAGCAGGGCCGTACCCCCTACATTGGCATGCTGCGTGGGCCGGGGCGTGGCGACCGCGATGGCCGTCGATCGAGCTCTCGACCTGGCGGATGTGTCCAGCCTGCGCCATCGCATCTTCAACGAGCTCAGCGGAGGCGAGCGCCAGCGGGTAAAGATCGCCCTGGGACTGGCGCAGCAACCCCAGCCTGCTGCTGCTCGATGAGCCAACCCAGAACCTCGATATCGGCAGGCAGGTGGAGCTGATCGATCTGCTGCACTTTCTCCGGGACGAGGGCATCACCATCCTGGCCTCCATGCACGATCTGCACCTGGTGGATAAGAATTTCTCCACCGTGCTTCTGCTCAGCCCGGGACAGCCATTAGCCAGCGGCAGCCCGGAGCAGATGCTGAAACCCTCCATCCTGGAACGCGCCTTTCAGTGTCCGCCGGACCGTCACCCGCTGCTGATCGAGCGCGCTGAGCTCTACCGGAGAGAAGCCCGATGAACACTGACGGTGCAACAAAACATCGAAGAAGTGATCGGCCAGATCGCCGCCCCGCCGGAAGTTTATCTGGCCCAGGCCAAGGCCCGACTCGACGCGCTCACCAAACCACTGGGCAGCCTGGGACGTCTGGAAGATTTGGCAGCGCAATGGTTCGCCATCCGCCAGGGGAACATCACCAGTCCGGTTAGCAAATCGGTTTACGTCTTCGCCGCGGATCACGGCATCACGGCGGAAGGGGTAAGCGCCTATCCCGCGAAGGTAACGCAGCAGATGGTGCTCAACTTCCTTTCCGGAGGAGCAGCCATCAACGTGCTGGCTCGGCTCAACCAGGTGGAAGTAAACGTGGTTGACGTTGGCGTGGACGCGGACCTGTTCGGCTATGCAGGGCTGACGGAATACAAGGTGCGCAGGGGCAGCAGAAATATGCTGCGGGAGCCGGCGATGAGCGAAGAGGAGCTGCATGCGGCGCTCTCAGTTGGCCTCACGCTGGCGGAGATTGCCTTCGCCAAGGGAAACAATCTGATCGCGGTGGGCGAGATGGGCATCGGCAACACCACCGCCGCCAGCGTCATGACTGCGGCGCTTACCGGCATGCCGGCCAGCCTGGTCACCGGTAAAGGGACGGGCCTCGATAGCGAGGCCTATGCGCGCAAATGCCGCGTCGTCGAAGCGGTTCTGAACCACCACTTTGCCCAGCCCGCCGGGCCGCGCAAAATTCTTCGCTGCGCGCGGCGGCCTGGAGATCGCCGCCATGACCGGCATGATGCTGGGCGCAGCGCGGCGCCAGATGGCGATCGTCATGGACGGCTTTATCTCCACCGCGGCCGCGGCCATCGCCTGCGGCCTTGCCCCCGCGGTGCGCCGCTATCTGTTCGCCGGACATCGATCGCAGGAGCCCGGCCACCGGATACTGCTGGCCCATCTGGACATCGAGCCCATCCTCGACTTGGAGATGCGCCTGGGCGAAGGAACCGGCGCGGTTCTGGCCATGCCGATTCTGGAAGCGGCCATGCGCCTATACCAGGAGATGGCCACCTTCGCTTCGGCGGGGATCAGCGGAGCCACTGCATGAGCTTGCGCGCTCCGCGATTTGCGGTGGACATTGCGGTGGCCTTTCAATTCCTCACTCGGCTGCCCGTACCCCAGGTGGAGTTCGCGCCCGACGGCCTGGCGCGTGCGGTCAAGTTCTTTCCCCTGGTTGGCCTGGTGATTGGATCGGGTGCGGCGCTGCTGGAGAAAGTGCTAGCGCCTCATCTTGGCCGCCCTGCCTCTGCCGTGGCCGTTCTGCTGTACCTGGTGCTCATCACCGGATGTTTGCACGAAGATGGTCTCGCCGATGTGGCCGATAGCCTGGGCGGCTGGAGCCTGGAACAGCGGCTGGCGATTCTCCGCGATAGCCACATCGGCAGCTACGGCGGCGCGGCCCTGGTGCTTTCGCTGCTTAGCCGCGCAGTGCTGCTCGCCGGGTTGCCGCTCGAGCACTTCACCGCCTACCTGGTGTCTGCCCATGTGCTCTGCCGTTGGTCGATGCTGCCACTCAGCTATTATCTTCCGCCCGCGCGCGACAGTGAGGGCCAGGGCGCGCGGATTGCGAGCTTGACCTCTGCCGCCTCCTTGATCGCCGGGTCGATCTTCACGATTGCCACCGTGTATGTTGTTCTTCGTAAGGCTGCGATTGCTCCGCTGCTGTGCGCGATTGGTTGTTCCCTTGCTTAGTGGCTTCTTCTACATGCGAAGGTTTGGCGGTATAACCGGTGACTGCTTTGGCGCAACCAGTCAACTTACCGAGATAGCTGTCTACCTTTGCGGGGTGTGGAAGCCATGAGCCGAATCTTCTTCATTCGTCATGCGGAGACGGAGATGGCCGGCCGGTTTTGCGGCCACTCCGACCCGGAGCTGAACGCGCAGGGACGGGTGCAGCTCACGGCTGGCCCATCTGCTCTCCGCAGAGACGATCGATGGGGTCTACAGCAGCGACCTGCGACGCGCCAGGAGCACGGCGCAAGCGATTGCTGCGGCCCGGAACATCTCCGCTGGTGCTGCGTCCCGCACTGCGGGAGATTGATTTCGGCGCAGTGGGAAGGGATGAGCTGGGAACAGATTGAGCACATGGATCCCGAATTCGCGCGGAGTGGGTGGCTGCTTATCCGCATCTTCCCGCGCCCGCGGGAGAAAGCTTCCAGGCCTTTGAGGCCCGTATTCTGGAGGAAGTGAATCACCTCCTCGACCGCAACCGCGGCCCGATTGCGGTGGTCACGCATGCGGGCGTGTTGCGCGTGGTCTTGCGGCATCTGCTTCGGCTGCTCTGAGCAGGAGGCCTGGCAACAAACCAAAGCGTACTGCTGCGTCGTGCGCTATGAGTGAAGCACAAGGAGAAAACAAATGAGTATCGCAACCAAGCATGGAGATGCGGGACAGACCGGGCTTGCCGGCGGCATTCGCATTTCGAAGGCCGACTTGCGCGTGGAGGCCTACGGTACGGTAGACGAGCTGAACACCGTGCTCGGTTTCGCCCGCAGCATCTGCCATAACGAGGAGATTGCCGGCTGGACCGAGCAGATTCAAAAGACTCTCTTCCGGCTTGGCTCCGCGTTGGCGACGCCTCCGGAAAGCCGCAAGCCGCAGCCTTACATCACCGCGGAAGACGTCGAGTTCCTGACTCAGCTGGTCTATCAGATTGAAGCGACGGAAGGGATCCTTGCCGACTGGTCGTTGCCCGGCGCGCACACTGAGTCAGCGGCTTATGAGGTCGCTCGCACTGTTTGCCGGCGCGCGGAGCGCAATGCGGTGCGGCTGGCAGAGAGCGGGCAAGAGGTCAAGCCGGAGGTGCTGGCTTATCTCAATCGTCTCTCTGATCTGGTCTGGCTCTTCGGCAGGTTGATCGAAGTTGAACGCCGGCATCGATGCGCGCCTGCGCGATGGAACCAAGGCCGGTCCGAAATGGTCGAGAGCCTGGTAGCCGCATGAGCCTGGCACGCGCCATCATGGTTCTGGGAACCGGCTCGCATGTTGGCAAGTCCTTGTTGACGCCGCGCTTTGCCGCATCTTTGCCCAACAGGGCTATCGGGTCGCTCCCTTCAAGTCGCAGAACATGTCGCTTAACTCGGCCGCGACCATCGAGGGCCTGGAGATAGGCCGCGCCCAGGCGCTGCAAGCGGAGGCAGCCGGTATTCCCGCTTCGGTTGATATGAACCCCGTGCTCATCAAACCTTCCGGCGATTGCTCGTCGCAGGTGGTGGTGCGGGGCAAGATCTGGGGGCAGATCTCCGCGGCCGACTATCATCAGCGCCGGGTGGAAGAGCTGATGCCCGTGGTACGCGAAAGCTACCAGGCGCTTGCTTCTGCCTTTGAGGTGATCGTTCTGGAAGGTGCCGGCTCTCCGGCTGAGATCAACCTGAAGCAGCATGACATCGCGAACATGCGCATGGCCGAAATGGCGGATGCCGCGTGCCTGCTGGTAGGCGACATCGATCGCGGCGGAGTCTTCGCTTCCCTGCTCGGCACCGTCGAGTTGCTGGATCCGGTGAGCGCGACCGCATCCGCGGATTCTGCATCAATAAGTTTCGTGGCGACCTCAGCCTGCTGGAGCCCGGCGTCCGCATGATGGAAGAGCGTCTGGGAAAACCCTGCATGGGCGTGGTTCCCTACCTGCCCGGGCTCGCGCTGGAGGAGGAGGATAGCGTCGGTCTGCCGGCGATCGCGCGCGCAGGCTGGCCAAGCAAGCGGAACCACGGCTGACCGTGCCGCTGCGCATCGCTGTGGTGGCGCTGCCTTCGTTCTCCAACTTTACTGACTTCGATTCATTGCGCGCGGAGCCTGCTGTCGATCTGCTGTTCTGCCGTTCGGCCGAGCTTCTGACAAATGCTGATGTTGTGATTCTGCCGGGAAGCAAACAGACCATGAGCGACCTGGATTGGATGCGGGAGAACGGCCTCGATCTTGCGGTACGCGCTACATGCCAGGGCTGGCCTCGTGGTGGGCATCTGCGGTGGTATGCAGATGCTTGGCCAGGAGCTGGCGGATCCCGGCGGTATCGAGCGGCAGGATTGCATGCCGGGGCTGGGCTTGCTGGGCATCCGCACCACGATGCAGGCAGAGAAGGTTACCCGGCTTTGTTCTGGCATGATCCGTGGTGGTGTTCTTTTCGGCCAGCCAATCCGGGGTGGTCGCATATCCGGGTACGAGATTCATGTTGGCAAGACGGAATATCTGCCGCGTGCGGAGCCCTTCGCTACCCTCAACTGCGGGGAGCTGGACGGATGTATCAGCGTGGATGGAGGATACTCGGCACTTACCTGCATGGAATCTTTGACGAAGACGCGTTTCGTCATCAATTTGTGATCGCCGCGCGCAGCTTCTACCAGCTGGCCTTGCCATCCCTGCTCAACCCATGGAGCCTGCAGCGCAAGGAATCTTTGGATCGTCTTGCTCAGCCAGGTGAGCACGTCGCTGGACATGCGATCGCATCTTTGCCTGGGCAGGATTGAGTTACAGGGCGCTTCCGCTGCTCGTAGGCAGATGAAACCAACTCCACTCCGGTGCGCTCTCTTGAAAACATTTCCACGAATGGTCCGCGGAACTGCAGATCCCTCGGCTACGCTCGGGATAACAAAGGGGAGGGCGACACTTCCATGGACAGTGGTTGCTGGATCGAGAATGTTTTTCATCACCTTCGGCGGGCCGCAGGTCCATGACAACTCCAGTCGGGATGCCAATTATTTTGGGGGTGAAAAGCGCCTTCTGTCCAGCAACCGCCCTCCATGGAAGTGCCGCCCTCCCCTCTGTCATCCCGAGCGAAGCCGAGGGATCTGCAGTTCCGCGGACCATTCGTGGAAATGTTTTCGAATTTGATGTTCTACAAGTCTGAGATGAAACGTACCAGAACGATCGCGCTTGCGTTTCTGCTGGACTGGATCGCCGGAGATCCGGAGTGGTTTCCGCACCCTGTTCGGCTGATCGGGTATTGCACCCAGCTAGCGGAATCGCGGCTACGCCGGCCGGGACAAAGCGCAAACGATGAGCTGGTCGTAGGCGCGGTGCTGACATTCGGCCTGGTCGGGGGCTCATATCTGGGTACAGCGAAAGCGATCGACTGGGCACATCGGCTAAATCGCGGCACGGGCACAGCAACGGAGCTTCTGCTTGGCTGGACCTGCCTGGCAACGCGCAACCTGGTCGATGAGAGCCTAGCGGTTATTCGCGCGCTGGAACAGGATGACCTGCCGCGTGCCAGGCTGAGAGTGTCGAGAATTGTTGGACGCGATACGCACTCTATCAACGAGACTGAGATCCATCGCGCCGTCATCGAGACGCTTGCCGAGAGCGCCTGCGACGGCATCGTGGCGCCTCTGTTCTACATGGCAATCGGCGGCGTCCCACTGGCCATGGCGTATAAAGCGATCAACACCCTGGATTCCATGATCGGCCACGCGGACCAGCGCTACTTCTACTTTGGCAAGGTGGCCGCCCGGCTGGATGATGTGGCCAACTATCTCCCGGCGCGTCTAACAGCCCTGGCCATTGTCGGCGTGGCCGGGAGTGCTTCCGCTCTGCGCACCTGGTGGCAGGATAGAGGAAAACACAAAAGCCCGAACGCGGGCCAACCCGAAAGCGCGATGGCCGGCGCCCTGCGCGTGCGGTTGGGCGGCGAGAATACCTACGCGGGTGAGCGTATTGCGGCGCCTTTGCTGGGAGCGCAGTTCGAGCAGCCACGGCTCCATCACGCGAAGCGGGCCCTCCGGCTGGTTGCGGCGGTTTCTCTCCTCAGTGCCGCGGCCGCCATCCTGATCCAAAGGGTAAAGAAATAGCGAGAGCACACCCTAGCGCATCTGCGTCATCCAGATACCACTGTGTTCCTCCCGCAGGTTGATCAGGATTTTATCGCGGGCAACGCTGAGGTCTGAACCGACTATGTACATGCGGTTGGCGGAAGAGCGGCCCGCCGAGTTGTGAAAGTGCTCGTAGGCGAACGGCGGGCCCAGGGGGCGTTTGGTCGCCGGATCCAGCCGCTGGGCCCAAATGCAAAGATATCCATCGCGCGTGGATGTGAAATAAACCGTGTTCCCGTACGGAGAGAATTGAGGCTTATCGTTCTCGTACTGTGCGTCGGTGACCATGATCCACTCTGCTTGGCCGGCGGCCACGCCGTTACGGACCGGTGCAATCACGATCTGGGCGTTCGCCACCGACAAATCCCCCGGTGGCATCGCTTTGAAAACCACCCAGCGGTCATCCCAGGAGAAATAAGAGTGATAGACCGGCCGATCCGGAAGGCTAAGAAAATCGCGCTCCTTTCTTGTGCGCAGATCGAGCGCGACAATCCGATCCTTGTCGGAGTCAGTTGGGTCGTATTTCTCGAAGAGAACCACAGAACCGTCGGATGAAAACCCATATGCGGTGCAGCGTTCACAAACCTGCTCCGGTTCACCACCGGCTGCTGCAACCATGAAGCTGCAAGCAAAGAGCCTGCCCGAGTTTTCCGGGGCCCTGCCCTCTTTTTTGCAATCGCGCGTAAAAATCACCTTTGATCCGTCCGGAGAAATCGAAGTCGCTGCTGCGTCACCCGGTTGCGGGCCCTTATCGCTGAGCAAGTGATCTGTTCCGGTACTCAGATTTCTCAGCTGGACGGCGCCGGGCTTGCCCGGTTGGTAGGTGTTATACGCCATCCAATTCCCGTCCCGAGAGACAGACGGGGAGTCGTAAGACCCACCATCGGGGAGAGGTACCTGGACGGTGACACCCAGTTTCTCGCCCCGGTCGCTGGTCGAAATCTGATAGATCGATAAGACGGAGCTCCAGATGGTATAGGCGAGCTTGCCATCCTCTGACGCAGCGACGCGGCTTCCGAGCTCACCGTTGCCGGAAAGCAGCAGTTCCGGGTTCTCATCCATTGCACCCTACGGGGAGATCCCGATGCGCCAAAGCTTCCAGCTCTTCGAGGGTACCCGTAGAGTAGATGATCCATTCACGGTCGTCCCCGGTCCGAACCCACGCGCGCACGGCATATTGCGGCAGGTCATCTTGTTCCACTCCAGGAAAATGGGACAGCCGAGGCTGGCCATGTGCCAGCGGGACGATCCACCAATCGGCCGGCTTATTTTTCTCGCGGTTGCGAACCCCGTAGAAGAGAATCTCCTTTCCATTGGGAGCCCAAACCGGCGAGGTATCTACGCGGAAGTCTTGATTGAGAGGCAGGGCGACCGGCCGGCCGCCATCCACAGATACCGTGAACGCATTCGGCTCGCGCAGGTAAAGAATGCTATCGCCGCTGGGTGAGAACCGTGGGGAATCCTCGCGGGCCGGGGTTGCAAGTAAGAGCCTGGGTTCGCCAGGTAGAGTTGGGGTGATGTAGATTCCGCCTCCGTTTCTTGCCGAATAGAACGCGATGCGTGTGCCATCGGGCGAGAAATCAGGCCTGGCTTCGTAAGCATCCGTGGTCACCGGAATTGCTTCGCCACCAGCGGTCTGTTGCACCATGATGTGGGCGAGGTTACCGCTGCCTGAAGCGTACGCAAGTAGTTTCCCGTCTCGCGAAAGCGCGGGCCCCCAACCGGAGGAAGTGATAAGCCTGGGTTCTTGCAAGGTGGGTTTCTTTGGCTGCCTTAGCCACCCCACGGTGATGCCGATGGCGGCGAGCAAACTCACCGTTGCCAGCGCAGCGATGGTGCCAATCCTGGACGGTGATCGATGAGATGTGGGTTGCGCCGGCCCCGGCGTCGGGCTTGGGCTAACTGTCACGACTGGGTCTTGCGCTTGGGTTTGAGGGGGTGGCGCCACTGGCGCGATAAACCGGTATCCCCGCCGCGGGACCGTTTCAATGTACTGCGGGGTGCCGGCATTATCGTTCAATGCCTCTCGCACCCGATTCACCGCTTTATTCAGGGACTGATCGAAGTCAACGAAAACACTTCCCCAGATCTGCTGCTGCAGTTCCTCGCGAGTGACGATCTCACCCGGGCGCTCCGCCAGAATCGCCAACACCCGAAGAGGCTGCTCCTGCAACCGGATCAGCACGCCATGCTTGCGCAGCTCCATGGCGTCGCGGTCCAGGTCGTACACTCCGAAGCGGATCTTGCCGGCCATCCGATCACACCTTTGCAGCCTAATCTACCGCAAAACCAGTTTCGCCTATGGCATCTGAGTCATCCAGATATCGCTGTGTTCATCTGGCAGGTTAATCAGCATCTTGTCGCGGGCGACGCTGAGGTCTGACCGTTTTTGATCGTAGGCGGCAGAACGGCCTTGCGCGTTGTGAAAATGCTCATAGCCGAACGGTGGGCCCAGCGGATGTTTGGTCACCGGATCCAGCCGCTGGGCCCAAATGCAAAGATATCCATCGCGGGTCGAAGTGAAATACAACGTGTTCCCGTCCGCGGAGAATTGAGGCTTATCGTCGCTGTATCGTCCGTCGGTTACGGCGATCCATTCCGCTTCTCCGCCTGCCGTGCCATGGCGGACCGGTGCGATGAGGATTTGCGCGGGCGATTGCAGCCACTCCGCTGACTGCACCTTTTTGAAAACTACCCAACGGTCATCCCAGGAAAAGAAAGCGTGAAATAGCGGTAGCTCCGGATGACTCAGGAAATCGCGCTCCGTCCTCGTTCGCAGATCGACGGCGACAATGCGGTCCCGGTTTGCGTCAGCCAGGTCATATTTCTGGAGGAGCAACAAAGTACTGTCCGACGAAAATCCCCGCGGCGCGCAGCGTTCGCAGATCTGCTGCGGCTCCCCGCCCGCGGCCGCAACCATGAAGCCAGTCGGCATCGGGGTTTGAGGGTCTTCCGGGAATCTGTCCTCTTTGCTGTCGCGTTGAAAGACAACGGTCGATCCATCTGGAGAAATTGAAGTGTCTTTGTTTTCGTTCGTCTGCCGGCCCTTATCGTCCAGCAAGTGATCTGAGCCGGTGCTCAGATCTCTCAGCAGGACGGTGTTGGCCTTGCCGGGGATCGAGGCGTCGTAGGCCATCCACCGTCCGTCTCGAGAGACAGACGGGGAACTGTAGATGACACCCTCGGGAAGAGGCAACTGGAGGGTGGGACCCAGTTTCCGGCCGCGGTCGTCCATTGAGATTTGATATATGGATGCGCTGGAGGCTGAGAGGTCATAGGCCAGCTTGCCGTCCTCCGACGGAGATCCACCCGGGCCCATCCTGCCATTGCCAGAAGCGAGCAGTTCCAGGCTCTCCTCCACCGCACCTTGCGGGGAGATTTGGATGCGCCACAGCTTCCAGCTTCCGGGCTTAAGGGTAGAAAAGATAATCCATTCGCGGCCATCAGCGGTCCGATTCCACGCCCTCACGGTATATGCCGGCAAGTCGTTTTGATCTATGCCCGGAAGTTGGACCGGCCTGGCCGGGCCGGGCGCCAGGGGGGCGATCCACCAAGCAGCCGGCTTGTTTTGCTCGCGGATGCGAACCCCATAGAAGAGGATCTCATCCCCACTGGGGGCCCAGACGGCTGGGCCAAACACGCGGAAGTCCTGATTGAGAGGCAGAGCGACCGGCTGGCCGCCATTCACAGATACTGTGAACGCTTTCTGTTCACGGTAGTAGAGGATGGTATCGCCGCTGGGTGAGAACCGTGGGGCCTCCGCATCGTCGGCCGCGACGACGAGTCTAGGTTCGCCAGGTAGAGTTGGGGCGATATAGATTCCGCCTCCTTTTCTTTCCGAATAGAAGGCGACGTGCGTGGCATCGGGCGAAAAATCAGGCATGGTTTCCGCATCGGAACCTGTGGTCACTGAGAGCGCTTCGCCTCCTGCAGTCTGTCGCACCCAGATATGCGGCGCAACACCGCCGGCATTTGAGCTATAAGCGAGCAGTTTCCCATCCCGCGAGAGAGCGGGCCACCAGCCAGAAGAGGTTATGAGTCTAGCTTCCTGCAACGCGGGTTTTTTGTGCTCCCTCAACCACACGACGCTCGTAACGGCTATGGCGGCAATTACCGTCGCCAATGTCAGCGCGACGATGACCTTTCGAGCTGGTGGTTGATGGGATTGTTGCGGAACACCAGCCGGGACCGGACTCACTGGCGGCGCCGGCGTGGAAACCTCATTTTGCGGGATCGCGGCCACTGCCGCGATAAAGCGGTATCCCCGACGTGGGACTGTTTCAATGTACTGCGGGGTGCCGGCATTATCGTTCAATGCCTCTCGCACCCGATTCACGGCTTTATTCAGGGACTGATCGAAGTCAACAAAAACGTCTCCCCATATCTGCTCCTGGAGTTGCTCACGGGTGACGATCTCACCCGGCCGCTCCGCCAGCATCGCCAAAACCCGCAGAGGCTGCTCCTGCAAGCGGATCAGCACGCCATGCTTGCGCAGCTCCATGGCGTCGCGGTCCAGGTCGTACACTCCGAAGTGGATCTTGCCAGACATCCGATGACACCGTTGCTGCCTAATCTACCTCAAAACCGATTGGCCCGAGGGGTAAAGTAGCTTGAGGAGTTCCGCGTGACCTACTGTCGATCCCGTTTGCTCGCTGGTCTTTTTGTCTACTTTGCATTCTCCGCGTCGCTGGCGCAGACGTCCCCCGTGTCACCTTCCAACGCGCAACTCGCCAGCCCGCAGATCGAACAAAAAGTCGATGCGCTCCTCAAGCAAATGACGCTGGACGAGAAGATAGGCCAGTTGGTCCAATACAATGCCACCGAGGCGCACCCCGCACAAACCTCCGATCGCTCCACCGCTGCGCTTAATGTGAACCCTCCCGGTCCCGGAGGAATCGACAGCTACGCCCTGGCGCAAAAGGGCGAGCTCGGCTCCATGCTGAACACGGTTGGGCAGAGCCTGACCAACCATTTCCAGCACGCCGCTGTTGACAACACGCGGCTCCATATTCCCCTGCTGTTCGGCGCCGACGTCATCCACGGCTTCCGTACTATCTTCCCCGTTCCGCTCGCCACCGCGTCCAGCTGGGACCCCGCCCTAGTGACCGACCTCGCTCACATGGCCGCCGTCGAGGCCCGCACCGCAGGCGTCAACTGGGTTTATTCACCCATGGTCGACATCGCGCGCGATGCTCGATGGGGCCGCTGTACCGAAGGCGCGGGTGAAGATCCCTACCTGGGCTCGGCCATCGCTCGTGCTTATATTCGGGGCTACCAGGGCGACAGCCTCTCCGCACCAGACTCCGTTGCCGCCTCGGTCAAGCATTTCGCCGCCTACGGCGCGGCCGAAGCCGGACGCGAGTACAACACCACCGACATGAGCGAACTGCAGCTGCGACAGGTCTACCTACCGCCCTATCACGCAGCGGTTGAGGCCGGTGCAGCCACCGTTATGTCCGCCTTCAACTCACTCAACGGCGTGCCCGCAAGCGCCAACCCGTTCCTGCTGCAAACTATCCTGCGCGATGAGTGGGGCTTCGACGGCGCGGTTGTCTCCGACTACACCGCTGTTATGGAACTCACCCATCACGGCATCGCGCTCGACGCTGCCACGGCCAGCGAGAAGGCGCTTACCGCGGGCGTCGACATCGATATGATGTCGCATTACTACGACGCCGAGCTGCCCGCGCTGGTCAAGTCAGGCCGAGTGCCCGTGCCTGTCGTTGATGAAGCTGTGCGACGCGTCTTGCGAGTCAAGTTCGCTCTCGGCGTCTTCGATCACCCCTTCACCGAAGGCCCAGAGGTAACAGGAGCAGTCGCCGAGCATCGCCCCCTCGCCCGCCGGGCAGCGGAGGAGTCGTTCGTCCTGCTGCAGAACAATCCTGCGCCCCAAGACACTCTCCTGCCGCTCAAAAAGACCACGAAGAGCATCGCCCTTATCGGCCCGCTCGCCGATGATGCCAGTGACATGGTCGGCGCATGGTCCGGCGCAAACAATTTCGGCGATGTGCGCACCTTGCGCGCCACCATGGCGGAACGAGCCGAGCAAAATGGGATGACCCTTACATATGCAGAGGGAACGGAAATCTCCGGCGATTCGAACTCCGGATTCGCCGCAGCGATTGCTGCTGCACAAAAGTCCGATTTCGCCATTCTCGCCCTTGGCGAATCGAGCGACATGACCGGTGAAGCGGCGTCGCGCGCTTATCTTGACCTGCCCGGGAATCAACAGCAACTGCTGGAGGCTGTCGTAGCAACCGGCACGCCTGTCGTTCTGCTCATCTTCTCCGGCCGCCCGCTGGTGCTGGACTGGGCCGCTCAGCATGTCCCCGCCATCATGGAGGTTTGGTACCCCGGCGTCGAAACAGGCCCGGCAATCGCCGGCATTTTATTCGGCGATACCTCACCGAGCGGTAAGCTCACTATGAGTTTCCCGCGCGCTGTGGGACAGGAACCGCTCTACTACAACCAGCTTCCCACTGGCCGCCCAATCCAACACGCCGATCCAGCTCACCCCGGTTACGTTGAGAAGAAGTACGTTTCCCGGTATCTCGACGTGCCCAATGACGCGCTCTTCCCCTTCGGATACGGTCTCTCCTATTCGACGTTTGGCTATTCCAGCGTTTCTCTTTCGACGCAGTCTATAAGCTCGGCCTCGCTGATGCGCGATCGGAGCAGCCAGCCCGTGGTAGCAACCACTACGGTTACCAATACAGGCAAGCGCCGTGCCACCGAAATCGTCGAGTGCTATGTCAATATCCGAGGGGCCAGCACCGAGCAGCCGGTACGAAACCTCAAGGGCTTTACTCGTATCACTCTGGAGCCAGGGCAATCCCAGACCGTTCACTTTCCCCTTGGTCTTAATGAACTTTCCTTCTACAACATCAAGGCTCAGCAGGTCGTCGAGCCAGCCGCCTATACCGTATACATAGGCGGCAGCTCCACCGCCACCGATGCTGCCACCTTCACGACCACCCCGTAGCTCCGTGCGGTCGGCCGATCACACCGTTGCTGCACTGTTTGGGATGCTTTTCATCAAAACTCCCACAAAACCGTCATCCTGAGCGGAGCGCCTCACAGAGTTATCGCGTGACACAGCGCTTGATGGCGCGGAGTCGGAGGACCTCGAGGATGCTTATCTCGCCCATGCTGCTCGGAGCTTTTCGACCACAGAAGCCGGAAAACAGGATCGTGCTGCGGTACGCACTTAATGGTCACGGTGACACCAATGCAAAGCGTGCCTGTATGGCTGCCGAGAACGTAGATGTAGCCGCCGGCCATAACAAGCTGCTAGCAGTTCTTGTCCTTGGCCCCAGGGAAAAACCGTGGCGGGTGCGCCAGCTGCGGGCTTCGGTGGTTGAAAAGCTCCGAGCAGCATAGGTAAGATAAGCACCCTCGAGGTCCTTCGACTCCGCGCCATCAAGCGCTGTGTCACGCGATAACTCTGTGAGGCGCTCCGCTCAGGATGACGGTTTTGTGGTGCGTTGGAGATGTGGGAAAGCGGCTTCTTCTCGGCCCGATCAGGCGTGAAGCGGATGCCAGCGTTTTTTCGCAAGCCGCTTAGTTAGCTTCCGGGACGCCCAGAACGATGGAGCCGGCATGCTCACTGAACTCGAAACTCGGGTTCTGGCTGGCGTTGAAGTCCGTTTTGACGTGAGTGGCCACCTTGGTTCGTACCCCAGCAAAGACGTGGTCGAGCGTGTCTTCTCCGTGACCCTCTTCGAGGACCTGCAGCAGATAATGCGTGAAGTAGCCGTTTTGTAATTTCGGACTCTCCCACGATTGTTCATTCGCACGGCTGGCTGTGAGCACGGCTCTGCCATATCCGACCTTCAGGTTGTCAAACGCCGGGCTGAATGCCGCGGAGGCCGGCGCATCTGCAGGAGGATCCTCGTTGCCTACCAGCAATGAACCCCTTGAACCGGGATTGGTCAGCGCGTCGCCGCTGTAACAAGTGTCAAGGATCAGGACAACCTGGCGGGCCTTGAGTTCTCGATTGATCTCCTGCACCAGGTCGATCATCTGCAGGGAGGTTGCATACAGCGTTGCAGCGTCATCCAGGTCGGTATCGTGGGTGATGATGTAGCTCACCCCGTTCGGGTCCACAAAGCGCGACGACCCATGGCTGGAAATGTAGAGCACGATCAGATCGTCCGGCTTTGCCTCGACCCGCAACTTACCCAGTCCCTCCTTGATGCCTTTGAGC
The DNA here is from genome assembly GCA_963834205.1 of uncultured Acidobacteriaceae bacterium. Classification (GTDB taxonomy): domain Bacteria; phylum Acidobacteriota; class Terriglobia; order Terriglobales; family Acidobacteriaceae; genus PALSA-350. The sequence goes on from CAWIBI010000074.1 coordinate 205,225, forward strand.
GTTGCCCCTTCGTTCTCCAGGTGAATCACGTGGCTTGCTTCGAAGCGTCCGCCGTGCGGGTCCTCAGAAAATTGACAAAGTCCCTTGAGTCCTTGGCCGCGAACTGCAGTTGAGGAGCCCTCTTGTCCTGAAACGTATCAATGCCTACTACCAATGCCCATTTTTTGCTGATACGAGCGTTGGTGATCGCCGCCAGACTGGGTGGTGGAGTTGCCGCCGGTGGGACGGAGAAGGGATCGAAGTGATTGCCGTAATTTAATTCATCTACCTTCTCTTTCGAGTAACTAACGTCCTTATCCAGGCCGAGCCGCTGGGAGACGACCATCCGGTAAAACCAGAGCTCGGGGAAATCTTTGCAGAGATGCGTGCCATTCTCGAGCGTCGACCTCATCACTTCAAGGCGCGCCTTGCCCGCGGGCGTGCTGGCCGAAAGCGTGGGGGTTATTTGCTCCTTGACGCGGTTCAGCGCGTTCAGCGCGCCCTGGCAGCGGTCGCCCTGAGCGTCCGCCCGGAATGGCAGAAACAGTACAGTCAAGAATAGGAGAAGGAGAAACCGCCGCACGGTCACATTCTCATTTATGCGCGGACGCGACTGCCGGCGTCAGGTGAGCCCGAATCAAATGTTGAAGAACAGCCGCGTTCTGCTTGCAGGTGTCATGCAACCTGACGGAGTCCTGGGCAAAATTGAATTTGTAGTTTGTCGCCTTGGCATCCGCGGTAAAGTCGGGAGATTCGATGTATTCCTTGATGCTGTCTACCTCCACGCCGCGATCGCAGAAGGCAAGGACCTGCTCCAGCGGGTTTTGTTTGCCGGCAGTCGTATTGACAGCTGCAGTTGGATGATCGGGTGTACGAGCTACCTCGGCGGATTTCGCCGCAATTGCCTTGGCATTCTCTTCCTTATAGCGCTCGATCTTCGCATAGATTGCAATCGCCTCCTCGGTTCGGGTGTCGCCGGCACGAAATTCTTTTTCCTTCGAATCCGCAGTGATGATCTGTTTGTAAATCGCTCCGGACTGGTCCAAATAGGTTTGCGCTTTTTGGAACTCCGCTTCGCCCTGCGTGGCAGAGATATCCGTACGCTTGCCCAGATCCCGCTCATTGGCTTCCCGGGTCAGGTCGTAGGCTTGTGCCTCCTTGGCCAAGGCTACGAGATAGAGCCGGTAGGCATCGTCGGTTGGCTTGGGAAACTTATCCATCTTGTCGGCCTGTTCTTCCAAGGCGCCCCATCGGCCACTGAGCGCGAGGCTGGATAGCGGCTCCAGCTTACCTCCGGGCAGTGGTGCTTCGAAGGGCTGGTCGAGCGGAGCAATTCTCCTGGCCATGCTGTCCACGATGTCGCTTACCAGCTGATCCCTGGTCTCGTTCTCGCTGACTTCCGCAGCCTGCTTCTTCTTATTCATATGGAATGCGTCGAACATGCCCGCCGTGGCCGGGTCATATCCAGCCGTCTGCGTCAGATTCTCCGAATCGAGCGCGCTGCCCGTGGCGACATCCATCGCCTGGTAGGCCACCTCAATCTTTCCCCGATTAGAAACCGTGCGATTGGTGCCCGTGCCCTGGGTCACTTTCTCAATGTAGTAGTTGGTGATGGTAAATTTCAGGATGGTCTCGGGAGATGTCTCATTGAGGATAAAGCGCGGGTCTTTCTGAATCAGCGTGACCAACTTGGTCTTGAGCAGCGCGCGCAGTTGGTCGCCGTCCTTCTGCAGGCTGTCGGCGGTGGCTTCCACCCGAATTCTCTTCCCTTTCAAATTCACCGTGGGAGGGAGAAGCCGATTGATGGTCACGACCTTCTTTTGCAGCAGCCCCCAACCTTGTGCGTGTGCAACAACGGGACCAAGGATCACGAACGAGAGCATGAGTATCCACGCCTGCGCCTTCATACGGAGCCGTCCTCTCTCGCCTTGGCGAGTCGATTTTATTGGCTATTTTCGTGCAGGGCCCGGAGAACTTCTGAGCAGGGGCAGTTAAGCGGTCAGATACCACTTATCTTACGCTCGCAAAAAACTCTATCACGACTTGATTCAGGGATAGCTGAAATTGTTAGTGGTCAGAGCGACGCCATGAGGATGGGGAGCGGTTTACTGATTCTAAAGCGATTGCACACGCCTGCCCGGTGATTTCCTGATCATTGCAGATCAGCAACAGGGCCCACTCCTATTTACTTAGAGGTACTGAGTCGCGGTCGTTCAGGGTTTGCAGAAAAGCCATCACGTCGTCAATCTCTGCATCGTTCCATGCTGGAGCCTCCCCTTCCTTGCGGGTCAGCGGCTGGTCGATGACGTCGATATTGCCGCGCAGCTGCGGAGGAAGATCGTCGAATTTAATCACCGCGCCTGACGCAGTTACGGAATACCAAAGTCGCGGATCGGTATCGCGCTGCACATAAAAACGCAGCGCTTCCTTCAGCGTATGGAAGCGCCCGTTATGGAAGAACACACTGCGGGTTGCGACGTTGCGCAGCGTGGGCGTTTTGAACAGCCCGCAGAACTTCGACTGCCCGGTCTGGTCTGTGCGCAGCGGCCCACACAGGCCCATATCGAAATATCCGGGCGCGGCGTTAGCCAGAATCTCCGGGTTACGCGGCACCCCCAGAGCCTCAAACTGGTAGTCGGTGAACAGCGGATGCGACCCGTCCACACCCTTGCGATCCAGATGACAGGTTGCACAGTTACCGCGGCGCGGATCGTCGAACAACGCTAACCCGCGTCGCTCCTGCTCGCTGAGCTGGGCCTTGCCGTCCAGGTAGTCGTCGTACTTGCTGTTGTACGGATGGAAACTCGGGTCTTCCAGCTCGAAGCGTTCGATAGCTACCATCGCCTGGGCATTGGCCTTGGCCGGATCATCGAAAATCTGAGCACCAAACAGTTTCTGAAAGTCTTCGGCGTACGAGGCACGCAGTAACCTGGCGGCTACTTCCGCAGGAGAGGCGTTGGCCATCTCGTTAGCGGCCAGAAGGGGAAAGGCGGACTGCTCACGCAGCAGGTTGAAGCGGCCATCCCAGCCGAAGCCTCCGGTCGGCGGATCATCTCCTTCAAGCAAGCGCTCCGCGGGGTTCTCGATAAATTTCTTGCTCCAGAACGGGGTGTGATTCAAAACGTAGCGCAACGAGGGCACGGCGCGGGCTCCCTGGCGGTCCAATGCCGGGCCGCCCAGTTGGACCGCCAACCCGTTGGGTGGGCCGTACGCATGGGCAGGATCGTGGCAGGTAGCGCAGGACATGCGCCCGGAGGCCGACAACGAGGGGTCAAAGAAGATCTTCTTGCCCAGGGCGGCAATGGGAAAGATGGAACCGCTTTGCGTTTGGCTCGCCGTTCGAGCGAACGAGCAGCACACGGCGGCCGCCACCACAGCAGCGGTGATGGCTAGCTTTGATAGCCAGCTCACGATGGGTGAATGGTCCCGATACACAGTCAGTAGTCAAGCCGAAACGGCTGTTCGCTAGCTTCCGAACGGCTATAGAGTCCGTCTTTAAATCCAAAACCATGAGTGGGTGGCCCAGGTCTCGCTTTTGAGACCTGGGGGGGATGCAGAGGGACCCCATTCCATGGCCGGTTGCGTTTTCTTACCTAAAATCAGCGTCAGGCTTGAAGATGTTGTGGTCGTTGCCGAAGGTGTCCAGAAAGTAATTTGCGGAAGGATCGTCAACCGCATAACCGATATGTTCCTTGAGCTTGAAGATATCTTCCAGGCTCCTCAGCATCGCATAGTGGTTATACTCGGTATCCGACGTGCTGCCCTCCTTGATAAATGGCGATAACAACAGCGCCCCCACCTGGTCGCCGCCAAAGCCGTTGATCACGATGTTTTCCACCAATTGGGGAGTATCCACCAGGGTGAACGTTCCCGGGCGAACACCGCTGAGGTTGGGTCCGGGCTGCTGATTGCAGCAGGTGTCACCCGGGAAGATGATGTCTACCGTCTCTTGTCCGGTGGTCGGATTTACGCTGACGCTCTCTGCGTAACTGCTTTCGTCGAAGGTAATGATGATGAGGCCGTCCTTCTGATAGGCGGGTGATGCCATGATGAGCGGCACCCATTTCTGCAGAAAAGCGTCAATGGAGGTTAGGCCGCCTGGGCCGCCATTCGCGCAAGTGGTGCCGGGGGCGCCGGTGCCGTTGCCGTCGTGGCCGTCGTCGCACAGGTTGGGCGTGATGAACACATAATTAGGAGTAGTTTTCTCGTGCTCCAGATCGGCGGGCAGATCATTGAGATTGACCACATGCGTCTTGCAGCTGGGCGAGTCGATGATGGCGTGGAAATACATGAAGGGGTCGTGCCTGGTTGCATAGGCATCGCCCAGAGGCACCGCGGCGCTCGGCGCCTCCGCTGCATTGGTGTTGTCGGTGCCGATGCCGATGACCGGATGACCGCAGGTCGCGCTCTCGCGGGCAGGATCGTTGCCCATATCACCCATGTAGCCCTTCCAGGTGAGGCCGGCTTCTTTCAGCTGCTCAGGCAAGGTGGGCACGTCTTTGGCGTAGATGCAGCCGCCCTTGGCAGCGACCTGTCCGCCGGAAGCCCAGCCCGTCTGCTCCACGTCGTTGTAGTTGCCAATCTCCCCGGTCAAACCGGGCAGACAGTCGTCGGTAGTATCGCGTGTCGGCGATTGGCCGCTGATCATGGAGATGTAGTTATCCAGGCTGACGTGGCCCGTACCATAGTATTGCGTGAGCAGAGCGCCCTTGGGCACGAGGGTCTTCTGCAAATACGGGTCTTGCGTGCTGGTCCCAAACGTAACGCTGAAATTTTTATTTTCCAGCACGATCAGGAAGACGTGTTTGACCTTGTCTGCAGCTGTGCTTATGCGGCCGTCACGGTCGCGGGCGAAGCTGGGAACGCTGGCGAGACACGCCAGTGCAGCTGTAAGCATAAGCGACGCGAGCCACCCCTGGAGATACTTTGGCATCGGTGTTCCTCTCTGGCTGTATTACTTTGCGCGTGGGCAACGCTCAAAAGCTTGGCCGAGTGGCATTGCGCCTGCGTTACAGCCGGATGATTACTTCATGACAAATCTGTGGAGAGACGCTGGATCGTAACCGCGCGGCCGACGACGAGGTTGTCGACGGCCGTCGCGATCACGACTCACGGAGAGCTTCGACCGGGGAGGTTCGGGCGGCCCGATAAGACGGCACCAGGCATGCTGCGATGGATACCAAACACATGATAACGGCCGCACCGCTGAGGATCTTCGGGTCGAAGGGCGGTACATGGAAGAGTACAGACTGCATCGCTCGACCAGCCAGCCATGCTCCGATTCCCCCAAGCACCACGCCGCAGGCGAGCAGGCGTAATGCGAGCAGCAAAAACTGGTTGCGGATCTGCCCGGGCTGCGCTCCCAGGACCATGCGCACGCCGATCTCCCGGCGCCGTTGTTCTACTGCGTAGCTCAACACGCCGTAGCTGCCGATGGCGGTCAGCAGCAGAGCTATCCCGGAGAAGAGGAGCGCAAGCAGCGCCGGCGTGCGGCGATCGGCGAGGCTGTCGGCGACTCGGGCCTCCATGGTGCGGACATCGTTGACCGGCAGATCGGGGTCAATTCGCCTGACCACCCCCTGCAACGTCTGCCCGAGCAACTCCGGCGGCAAGCTGGAACGGGCGACCACGAAGAAGTCATCGGCGTGAAAGGCGTAGGGATAGTAGACGGCGCCTTGCGCAACTTCGTCGGTCAACCCCGCCTGCTTCACGCTGCCAACAACGCCGACGATGGTAAAGGCGTCGGCGTCTTTGCCCTGCTCGCTGCCCTCGAACAAACGATGGCCTAACGCGCCGCCCCCGGGCCAGTAGTAGCGGGCAAAGTCCTGGTCCACTACACAGACTCGCTGGGTGCTGCGTGAATCGGCGGAGGTAAGGAATCGGCCTTCGAGCAGCGAGAAGCCCATGGCCTTGAAGTAGTCGCCTCCAACCCCGTAGGAATAGTTACCGCGGGGCGATTCGCCGGGCGACGGCCTGCGCCCTTGAATGGCGGCGGCACTCTTGCCGGTCCTTCCGCTGAACGGGACATTGGTTACGATGCCGGCGGAAAGCACTCCTGGCACCTGACCGATCTTATCGATCAGCTTCTCGGCAAAATCGACGCGCGCCGGGTTATCGGGATATCCCTTCCAGGGAAGTGTGATCTTTCCCGTGAGAGTGTGGTCGGATCGGAAGCCAGGAGAAACCTCCATGGCCCGCTGCAGGCTGAGCCCGAGCAGGCCGGCGCCCGCTAACAGCATTGTTGCCAAGGCAATTTGCGAGACCACGAAGCTGTGGCGCAGGGATTGCGTGGTGCGCGCGCTGGTTCCAGACCTGCCCTCCGATTGAAGCGCGTCCCCCAGCGGGTGTCGAAGATTGAGCCATGCCATTGGGATCGCGAGCAGCAAGCCCATAACCACGGCTGCGGCCAGCGCGACCAACGCCAGGCGGGGGTTGAATACAATCTGGCTCCCTAGCGGCAGGCGGTCGCCGCCCAGCGCACTGAGGAGATGTATTCCGGCATCCGCGACGATGAGCCCGAGCAATCCTCCGGCAACCGTAAGCAAGGTGGTCTCAACCAACACTTCACTCAGCACGTGTTTTCTGCTGGCGCCCAAAGCCTGCCGCACCGCCAATTCTTTGGTTCGGCCTCCGGCGCGAATTAGAAGCAGATTGCCCAGGTTGACGGTGCCGATCAACAGCAGAGTCAGCACGCCGGATTGCAGCAACAGCAGAGTAGGCCGGATGGCCGCAACGTGATCGGCATGAAGGGGCACCACCAGGGAGCGAAAGCCTGCATCGGCCATCATTTTGGCCTGCGGATCGTCTCGCTCCAACGCAGTGTTTTGCGAATCAATCTGCGACTGCGCCATTGTCAGGCTCGCACCCGGTTGGAGCCGGGCGATCATTTGCGTGACATTTCCCCCCGAATGCCGCTGCAGTGGGATGCGATCCTCGGGCCTGGATGCCAGGGGAAGATACAGGCCTGCTTTCGAGGAAAGAAAACGAAAGCCTGGCGGCAAGACGCCCACGACGGTCGTGGAATTGCCATCCACCCGAATCTGCTTGCCTACGATGTTGGGGTCTGCGTTAAGACTGTGCCGCCAAAAACCGTCCGTGATCACGACAACGTTGTCGGCTTCGTACGAGGTCTCCTCTTCCTTGAACGCGCGCCCCACGACTGGCCCGAGCCCGAGGGTGGTGAAGAAATCGGGAGAAACGCGGGTGATCTGCTCGCGTTGCGTTGAGCCGCTCTCACCGATGATCGCCGTGCCATAGCGATAGATGGCGATCGAGGCGAACGCCGGAATACGCCCCCGGCGTTCGTAGTAATTCGTCAGCGAGGAGCCATCGCGATCGACGCCGGCCTGCGGGTAGGTATTGAATACGGTCACCAGCCGGTCGGATTTGGGAAAGGGCAGCGGGCGCAGCAGGATCGAATCGATCACAGCAAAAATCGTGAGATTCGCGCCCAGGCAGACGGCGAGCGTCAGAAGTGCAGTAAGCGTGAATCCCGGGGTCTTGCGAAAGAGGCGCAAGGCGTAACGCGACTGGCGGAAAAACTCGCTGAATACGTGCAGGCCACGTGCCTCGCGGCAATCCCCTTCGATACGGTTACGGCTGCCGAACTCAATATGTGCGCGGCGTGTCGCTTCTGCGTGGGACATGCCGGAGCGCATCAGCTCTTCCGTGTATTGCTCCACGTGAAAGCTCAACTCTTCGCGCATGTTGTCTTCGAAATCCCGCCGATGCGCGCGTACGCGAACCCAGGAACGAATCGTCTCAAACATGTCACACCTCCTCTGGTTTCGCATTCAAAGCTGCGGTGATGCCGGACGCCAGGCGGTTCCAGCCGGCCGTTTCTTCCCGCAGGCGGCGGCGGCCCGCGGCGGTCAGATTGTAGTACTTGGCCCGCCGATTGTTCTCGCTCTGCCCCCACTCCGCCGCGATTAGCGCCTGGTGCTCCAACCGGTAGAGAGCCGGATATAACGATCCCTGTGGAATATCGAAGACCTCGCCCGAAATCTGCCGGATGCGCTGCAACACGGCGTATCCATGCAATGGCCTGAGGGACACGGCTTTCAGAATGAGCATGTCAAGTGTGCCCGGTAGCAGGTCTACGGTTTTTTCCATGAAGTTTAGACTCCTAGTCTAACTAGGAGTCTAGCCCGGCTTCTCCTAGTTTGGCAAGGGGACTGTCCCGGCTCCTCTGTTTTACCTCAGCGCGTACAGGCTGCCGTCATTACTCCCGAAATGTACGCCCCCGTAGGCAGGCCGGGAATCTGGAAGCTTCCAGCGCTGTTGCTCACCGTCTTAAAAGAAGCATTTGTGCCTTGCTGGATTGCGGTGACCGTCGCCCCCACGATCACGGCGGAGCTTGGATCTTCCACCGTTCCGCTGATGGAACCGGTTACGATGCCCTGCGCCAAGGCCGGCAGGCTGCCGAGAAGAAAAACCGAAGCAATCAAGATCGTTGAAAGGCGCAGGTTAGTCGCCGTCATCGATTTCCTCCGCATTGTCTGAAAACGCTTTGATTCGAACGTTCACTATTACGCAAATTCCTGCCCATGGAAGACGCTTGAGGGCGATTAGTGACGAACAAGCAAAAGACGTGACCAATGAACCGGGAAACATGACGAAGCAATGAACGCCTCAACCGTGTGCCGGCTTGTACAGCGGCGCGTACCGGATTACGGAGAACCGCTAAAAGAAAAACGAAGACAGCAAGATTTGTGACGAGCAGCGCCGAGAGTGGGACGAACTGCCGGCGAATGCAAGGATACTCTGCGTAATTCAGCGACCGAGGCGCTCCCGGAGCCGGATTAGATGAACGAATATGGTTTCGTTCTCGCCGGCGTTTGCGGTTGGGGAGCACAAAAGGTGAGGTGACTCATGGCAATCCGTTCTTTACTGATACGTTGGCTATCCGTGGTGTGTCTGCTGAGCGCGATCAGTGCCCAGGCCAAGCCGAATACGCAGGATGAACATCCGGCGAGCATGGCTGAATTGCAGACCAAGGCGGCGCAGGGATTTGTAATACAGGAGCTGGAACTGGCGGCGGACTACTTTGTGGGCAGAGGAGTGCCGAGGGATCTCGCGCAAGCCGCGTACTGGTATCGCAAAGCGGCGGATCAGGGAAATCCTTCCGCGCAAATGAACCTTGGGTATCTGTACGTGAGCGGAATTGGTGTAACCCGGGATCCAACCGAAGCGGCCAAGTGGTATCGACGTGCTTCCTCCAGTATTCCCGACGCCAAGGTGAACCTCGCCACCTTGTATATGCGGGGTTATGGAGTGAAGCGGGATACCGAGGAGGCGCTGCGTCTGCTGCGATCCGCGGCGGAGAAGGGTGATGGCCGGGCCGACGCATATCTCGGATTAGCTAATTACCTGGGGTCCGGTATTCCCATCGATCGCGATGCGGCCGAAGCATGGTTCATCAAAGGAGTCAGACAGGACGACCCGGAAGCAGAGTGCCTGCTTGCGCTATGGGACGCGGAGCAACCCGGGCGCGCGCCTGATCTCGCCCGTGAAACCGAGCTTCTGCGTCGCTCAGCGGCCAGCGGCTACGTGGAAGCCATGCATTCTTTGGGCGTTCTCCTGGTAAAACACCCCGACCTGCCGCAGGAGAAAGGGGAAGCAACCGATATGCTGTTGGCGGCCGCGAGCGCCGGCTCATGGAAATCGTCCGTAGCCATGGGTATATTGGCGCGCGATGGACGATTGATGCAACAAGACGAGCGAGCGGCCTACCGCTGGTTCCGCATCGCAGCCCTGCAGGGTGGGAGCCCGGCGGAGTCTTTTCTGCATAACGAGCTTGCGCGCCTGGCAAGGACCGTGCCTGACAGCGCCGCTACGGAGCAGGAAGCTGCGGCGTGGCTGCAAGTACATCCCAATCACGATGTATTTGCCTTCAAGAACGAAATAAACCCGAAGTATTTTCCTATCCAGGAGGTGTATGCTACGGCGCAAGCTCCTAATGTGGAGGAGAAGGCTGGGCAACCAACTGAGCAGCACAACTAAGCAAGAGTTAGAGCAAACCCACCCGTTTTTCATGCGACCGCTGGTCTTCCTGTCGGGCTGGATAGTACTTGCGCTTTTATTTGGCTTTCAGGAATTCGCAGAGATGTCGGTGGGCGGCTGGAAGGGTCCGCTGTGGTACCCGCTGCTTCTGTGGACCGCTGAATTTCTCTTGTGGGGTCTCATCTTCCTGGGCATGTGGCGGTTTTTGCGGGATAGCATCCAGAGTGCTTCCCCGCGCCAGATGCTATTGGAGTATTTGCCCCTGAGCGTGGCCGTGAGTGTCATCGAAGAAGTGCTCTTCGTCACCATCTTTCGTGTCCAGCCATTGGGCAGACACTACACCTACCTGGTGCGGCTCGAACGCCATCTGGCTTCTGAACTGATCACCAATCTCGCCATCTTCTGGATCGTATTCGCTCTTTTCCGCAGCATTGGCTACTATCAGCGTTTTCGCGAGCGTGAGCACGCGGCGGCACGCCTGCAGGCCCAGCTGGTGGAAGCGCAGCTGCAGGCGTTGCAGATGCAGCTGAACCCGCATTTCCTTTTCAACACCTTAAATAGCGTTTCAAGCCTGATGCGGTCGGACCCCGATAGCGCCGACGAAATGTTGGAACGCTTGAGCAGCCTGCTGCGTCTCACATTGGCAAAGGGCCAGGCGCAGAAAATTCGCCTGCAGGAAGAGATGGAGGTTGTCCAGCTGTATGTTTCGATCCAACAGTTGCGGTTTGGCGATGCGGCAAAGAGACCCATATGCTGCGCAACACCATGGCTAACTTCGAGAGCAAGTTGGATCCTGATGTGTTCCTGAGGGTGCATCGCTCGGCGATCGTGAACCTCCAGCATGTAAAAGAGTTTCGCACCGACGGCAGCGATGGAGAATGCTTTGTCACCATGACTGACGGACAAAAGCTCCCCGTCAGCCGGGGGTACCGTTCCCGCATAACCGGTCTTATCGCCCGCTAACCGTTCCCGCATCGTGACTTGACAGCCATAGACGTCTAGGTCTACCGTCGATAATACTAAGATGTATAGGGGTAAGAGGTGATCGAAATGTCGCTGGTTCGCCGGATTGCCAATCTATTTCATCGCTCGCGCATGGACCGCGAGATTGACGTCGAACTTCAATCGCACATCGCCTTGCGCATCGAAGACAATCTTGCCCGTGGCATGTCGCGTGACGAAGCATGCCGCGACGCCCGGGTGCGTTTTGGCAATCCCGTGGTGATCAGGGAGCGGGTCACCGGCGCCGATAGCGCATTGGCTCTGGATGGTCTCTGGCGCGATCTTCGCTACGGGCTGCGACAGCTGAGAAGATCCCCGGGTTTCACCGCTACCGCCGTGGTCACGCTCGCCCTCGGCGTCGGCGCCAACGCGGTTGTCTTCAGTGTGCTCAACGCGCTCATTCTGCGTCCGCTCAACGTGCCCCAGCCGCATAGCCTCTATCTGGTCGAGCACAAGGAGCATGGATCGTACTTCCAGTCCTATCCGGATTACCTCGACTACCGCGACGGCAACAGCACCTTCACCGGAATGGCCACTTACAGTTCGGCCACCGCTGCGATCCGCGTAGACAAATCCTCGTTCAAGAGCTTCGGCTATCTCGCCTCCGGCAATTACTTCGACCTGCTCGGGGTCCAGCCTGCGCTGGGCCGGTTGTTTCATGCGGCCGATGAGCACGGGCCGAAATCGGCTCCATACATCGTCCTCAGCTATGATTTTTGGCGGTCCCGATTCAATAGTAATCCGCTCATTCTGGGCACGACGGTCGACCTCAACACCCATCCCTTTACCGTCATCGGCATTGCGCCGCAGCAATTCCATGGAACTGAGATTTTCTTTTGGCCGGATTTCTGGATCCCCATCGTCGAAGCGCCGCAGCTTGGATACAGCGACCATTTCCTGGCGAATCGCAGCACTCACAATCTCTGGATACTGGGACGTCTGAAGCCCGGCGTCACGCCTCAACAGGCAAGTGACAATCTGAACGTCCTCTCCAGCCGGTTAGCGAGCCAATATCCAACCGAGGACGACGGACTGGACGCGCGCCTGGTCAAGCCGGGATTGATGGGCGATGTATGGGGCGATCCAATTCGCAACTTCCTCGCGGGAATTATGATCCTGGCGTCGCTGGTGCTGTTGGCCGCCTGCGCCAACCTGGGCAGCATCTTCGCCGTGCGAGCTGCCGAGCGCAGTCGCGAGTTGGCCATTCGCCTGGCCATTGGCTCCAGCCGTTGGAAAGTTTTGCGCGCCCTATTGACGGAAGCCGTTCTTGTTTCTTTGCTCGGTGGGATGACGGGAACGTTCTTCGCGGCGAGCCTGCTGCATCTGCTGAGCCGCTGGCAGCCTTTCGCGGAGTTTCCTATCCATGTCACCGTCCTTCCCGACGCGAAGGTCTACGCGCTTGCGTTGCTGTTGTCTCTGGGCAGCGGCATTTTCTTCGGTCTTTTGCCGGCGCGGCAAGTCTGGCTATCCGACGCAGCGCAAGCCATGAAGAGCGGCCCGCGTGGATCGCTCGCCGCGCGCGGCTTTGCCTTGCGTGATGTTCTGCTCTGTGTACAGGTCGCGCTCTGTACCCTGCTGGTCACGGCCTCCCTGGAGGCGTTGCGCGGTATGGAACGCTCTCTGCATGCGCGCCTGGGCTTCCAGCCGCAGAGCGTGATGCTGGCGGAGACACAGTTGAATATGGGGGGTTATGCCGAGGATCAATGGCCCCCGGTGCAGAGGCGCATGGCCGAGCAAGCGGCTCTGATCCCCGGCGTCACAGCGGCGGGCGTGATCGATCGAGCCATGCTGGACAACGACTGCTGTGGAAGTGAGGGAGTGTTTCGAGCCGGTACCACCGATTTCCGTAAAGAAGTCTTCCAGGCTCGCCAGTTCGCCATTTCTCCCGGATACCTGCAGGCCGCCGGCACGCGATTGCTGTCGGGGCGCGACTTCACCTGGCACGATGATGCCAACGCTCCCCAGGTAGTACTGGTAAACGCGACCTTTGCTCGCATGATGTTTGGAAACAATCCGGCCGTGGGACAACAGTTTCTCTTGTACAGAGGAACCTCTCCAACAGAGGTTGTCGGCGTGGTGGAAGACGGAAAATATGAAACTCTCACCGAAGATGCTGCGCCTGCCATGTTCTTTGCCCTGGCGCAGGAAGCCACCAGCAACGACACGGTGTTGGTCGTTCGCTCGCTCGCGCCCGCCAACGATACGGCTGCCGCGCTCCGCAGTATGCTCTCCGGTATCGATCCCAATCTTCCCTTCGTGCTGCGAAGCTGGCCGGATGCATTAGATCTGGCCTTCTTCCCGCCCGCGCAGCGACCGCCGCCCTTGGCATCATGGGCCTGCTTGCGGCCATGCTTGCCGTCACTGGCATCTTCGGCATGGCAGTGTATAGCGTCAGCCACCGGATGAAGGAGTTAGGCATCCGTGTGGCGCTGGGCGCGCGCCGCGCGGAGTTGATGCAAGCCGCGCTGGGCAGGCCCCTGGTTCTCTTGCTGATGGGATCCACTCTGGGGCTGGCGCTCGGCATGTTCGCCACGCAGCTGCTCGGGCGGGTTGTCTACGAAGCGAACCCTCGTGATCCCCTGGTTTTGCTCGGGGTTGTTGCCACGATGGCCCTACTGGGCTTGACCGCTACATGGATTCCCGCCCGGCGGGCGCTGGAAATAGATCCATCGAGGTTGATGCGAGAGGAATGAAAAGTGTTCAATTTCGAACAAAGTTTTCGCGAGTGGACATTCGCTCGAGCTCCTCTCCCCATCGGACGATTGAATCCGGGTAAGTTAGCACTGTCCGATTATGGCGGATAACTTGCAATCTGATACGCAGGATGCTCAACGATCTAAAGTTCGCCCTTCGCCAACTGCGCAAGTCACCGGGATTCACCCTGACGGCGGTGTTGACCCTCGCGCTGGGGATCGGGGCCAATACGGCGATCTTCTCGCTGGTGGACTCGATCATGCTGCGCCCGCTGCCCTTTCCCCAACAGGACCGGCTGATGCGCATCGAATCGGGCGACGCCAGCGCCTTTCCCAAGGGCTGGATCCGGGCACTGGGGGAGCATTCTGATTCCTTCACCGCAATCAGCGGCTTCGGGGCGGATGCGGAATCGAATGTGGCGGCGGCCGACTCCTCCGACCGGGTGTTTGGCGCCGAGGTAACGGCCAACGCGTTTGACACGCTGGGGATTCACCCTGCACTGGGCAGCTTCTTCACCCGGCAGGAGGAAGTCTCCGGCCGCGATCTGGTTGCCGTGCTGAGCTATGGCTATTGGCAGCAGCGTTTCGGGCAGAGCCCGGATGCGATCGGCCAGACCATCCGCATTGACGGCATCTCGCGGCGGATCATCGGGGTCATGCCGGCAGGCGTGCGGTTTCCCTATGCCGACACCCAGTTTGTGGTTCCCGTGGCCTTCAAAGGCGGCGATCCAATCGATCCCTGGCGAAGCTTTGACCTGAACGTGTTTGGACGGCTGAAGGACGGGGTGACGCCGGCACAGGCCCAGGGCGAGCTGCACCGGTTGCACGCGCAGTTGTTGCCGCTGTTTCCCTGGCGGATGCCGGATAGCTGGGCATCCGACCTCACCGTAGTGCCGCTGCTTGAGTCCGAAGTAGGGGCGACGCGGTCCCGTCTGCTGCTGTTGTTTGCTGCGGTCGGCGTGATCCTGCTGATTGCCTGCGCCAATGTAGCGAACCTGATGCTGGCGCGGGCCTCCGGCCGCGAACGGGAGATGGCGGTTCGCGGGGCGCTGGGTGCTTCATCGGGCCGGCTGCTCCGCCAGTTGCTCGCAGAGAGCGTGCTGGTGGGTGCACTGGCGGGAATCGCGGGTATGACCGCGGCCGCGGCGAGTATACGGGGTTTGGTGCGGATACTGCCGGCAGATACTCCGCGGCTGAACGAGATATCCGTGCACGGGACAGTGTTTCTGTTTGCAGCAGCGGCCTCGTTGTTGACGGGATTTATTTTCGGGCTGGTCCCGGCGTTAAAAATGGCATCGCCCAACCTGCGGGGCGCGCTGGGCTCCGGCAGTCGCAGCGTGACGGGAGCGTCGTCGCAATTCCGCGTGTCCATGGCGCTGGTGGTGGGACAGATTGGCTTATCGGTGGTGGTGATTACTGCCGCGGGTCTCCTGCTTCACAGTCTCTACAGCTTGACCAAGGTCGATCCGGGTTTTCGTACCGAGCGGGTGGTTACGGCGGAGGTCTCGCTGGACGCGACGGCGTGCCAGGATAAGGGTCGATGCAGCGGGTTCTTCACCACGCTGCTGAACAAAGCGCAAGGCATCGCGGGGATCGAAGCGGTTGCTCTGACCGATTCATTGCCGCTCAGCGGGCGGGATAACAACTACATTTACGACGCCGAAGCACATCCGCGGGACGCGCGGCAGCCCGCAATGGCGGCCACCGGACGCGTGGTGTCGCCTGACTACTTTGCCACGCTTGGCATGCGCCTGGTGCGGGGGCGCATGCTCACTAACCAGGATGAGTCGGGAGCAAGTCACGCGGCGGTCATCAGCCAGAGCATGGCGGAGCGGCTGTGGCCCCAGCAGGATCCCCTGGGCAGACACCTTCTCGATGTGAAGGATGAGCCCACTCCGGCGGCATGGAACAACACCGCGGCGTCGGTGGTGGTCGGCGTGGTCAGCAACACGCACGGCAGTGGTCTTGCCGGCGGGTTCGGGGACGAAGTCTATCTTCCCATGACGACCGTGCGTGAGCAGCCGGTAATGTCCGTCCTGTTGCGCACGCACGCGAGCGTCTCTGAGGCGGCAGAAGAACTGCGCGGAGCGGTGAAAGAAGTCGATCCCCTGGTGCCGGTGACGCGGGTTCGCAGCCTGAACGAGGTGGTGGAGGCGTCGGTGGCGGCCCCGCGGTCGCTGGCGATTCTGTTGCTGGCCTTCGGGGCTGTGGCGCTATTAATTGGTGGCGTGGGGGTCTACAGCCTCATCGCGTACATTGTGAGCTGGCGAACGCGGGAGATCGGCATTCGGCTGGCGCTGGGCGCGATGCGATGGGAGATTGTAGGCGCAATCGTGAAGCAGAGCCTGTTGCTCGCCGCGGCGGGTTCCGCCGCTGGAATGGTGGCGGCTGCTCTGCTGATGCAATTCTTGCGCAGTTTTCTTTTTGGCGTCAGCGTGCTGGATCCCCTGACCTTCTGCACTGTTCCCTTGGTGATGCTGCTGCTGGCGATGTTCGCGGCGTGGATTCCGGCGCGAAGGGCCGCCGGCATCGATCCCATGAAGACGCTGCGCAACGAATAGCAAAGACTCTTTCCGAGCGGAGTCTCTTCTATCAAGTGCCCCGAACCGGATTTCCTGCCACGCAGCGCTGGACAAGGCCGCACGTAGTTTGCCAACGCCAACAGGTTCCACAGGAAATCCGGGGAAGGGCCTGAGCTTAGCCCAGGACTCTGTCCCATAAGCGTTAACCTATCGGAAAGTTCTTCGTCCAAACTCTCACAAAATCGTCATCCTGAGCGGAGCGCCTCACAGATGGATCGCGCGCCACAGCGCTTGGTGGCGCGGAGTCGAAGGACCCCGACGCTGCTTATCTGCCCATGCTGTTCGGAGCTTTTCAACCACCGAAGCCCGAAGAACAGGATCTGCCGTGGTACGCACTATGGTCGCGCGTGCATCCTTGCATGCGTTGTGACATCATCCATCAACCAGTCTGTGTAAAGTCTTTGAACTCGGGATGATCTGCGCATGAGCTTGAGCTTCTTTTCGCGCGACCAGCGTTGGCGTTGTTTTTCCGAGTGATTGCGCTCCAAATGTCTCCGTAATGTTCAAATGAGACGCGCAGATACGGAGACGGGCTGCGGTGGTTGAAAAGCTCCGAACAGCATGGGCCAGATAAGCACCCTCGGGGTCCTTCGACTCCGCGCCATCAAGCGCTGTGTCACGTGATTAAATCTGTGAGGCGCTCCGCTCAGGATGACGGTTTTGTGGTGACTCGGAGATCCAACGAACCAGCGTCTTCTCGAAACTCGATGTCTCCCAAATTAGGTTAACGCTTATGGAACGCAGTCCTGGGCTAAGTTCAGGCAGACTTGTCCAAATTAGGTTTTTAACCAAAAAGGGACGAATTGGGATTCCTCCTGATTCAGGCACACAAATGGCATTAACCGCAGGTCCCTCCACTACGCTACGCTCCGGTCGGGATGACAAATTTGTTTTGAAATCGATGATTTCTCACGAAAACCGCCAATTTTGCAACAGAATTGTCATCCCGACCGGAGCGTAGCGTAGTGGAGGGACCTGCGGTTAATGCTTCGTTTTCGGTGGGCCCAAAATAGGGAACCTGATTTGATGTTGGCCAAGCTCTCCTAGGGTAATCAGCTGACCAACTGCTCCAACAGGCTGGCTTTCTCGCTAATTTGGACAGCTCTGAAGTTCAGGTGCCTCTGCGGGACT
Organism: uncultured Acidobacteriaceae bacterium; assembly: GCA_963834205.1. Classification (GTDB taxonomy): domain Bacteria; phylum Acidobacteriota; class Terriglobia; order Terriglobales; family Acidobacteriaceae; genus PALSA-350. The sequence continues at coordinate 222,614 of CAWIBI010000074.1, forward strand.
AGACCAGCCCGGGGGGCGGGATTCCAAGGGCCGCTACGCCGTCGTCCGTGTTCATTTGCGGACACCTGCCGCTGAAACCGGACGCACGATTCGGTTCCCACACCGCTGCGAGAACCGCAAGCCACTTTATCCTGATGAAGTTGCCGCCCCGAATCTTTTGGCTCTCGAATTGCCGTATATCCTTAAACAAATTGGCACCCAGAGGCCGGCCATGACCACCCTGTTGCAGGACCTGCGATTTACCCTTCGCCAGTTGCGCAAGGCTCCCGGATTCACCATCACTGCTGTTTTGACGCTGGCCATGGCAATCGGGGCAAACGCCGTAGTTTTTAGTGTGATGAATGGACTGATTCTGCGCCCGCTGGACGTGCCTCAGGCGCAGAGCCTCTATGGAATCGAGCGCGCGAGCGATAAGGACCCGACCCAGTCCTATCCCGACTATCTCGATCTGCGCGACCGCAACCACAGCTTTGACGGTCTGGCAGCTTATTCGATGTCTGAGGTAGCGCTGGACACGGGCGAAGGTCCATCGCGTGTCTGGAGCGTGGAGACGAGCGGAAACTACTTTGACGCATTACAGGTTCGACCGTATCTCGGCCGTTTCTTCCATGACTCCGATGAGCATGGTGCGAACAGCGCTCCCTATATCGTGCTCAGCTACGCATATTGGCATAGCCATTTTCACGATGATCATGGTGTGGTGGGCCGCGTTGTCCAGCTGAACAAGCATCCCTTTACCATTCTCGGCGTAACACCGCCTGGGTTTCGCGGGACTTTAGTGTTTGTCTCTCCCAACTTTTTTGTGCCGATAGTGAACCAGGAGCAGATAGAAGGTTGGAACAGCCTGAACGATCGTGGAAGCCGTGCGCTTATCATGGCCATGGGACACGTGAAGGCGGGAGTCACTCTGGCACAGGCAACCGCCGATCTGAACGCGATTGGCTCGTATCTGGAAAAGACTTATCCCAAAGACGAGCGCCACGTGAACTTTTTGTTGGGGCGTCCAGGTCTCTTGGGCGATCAGTTTAGCCGTCCGTTTCAGGCATTCTTTGCGGGATTGATGTTGCTGGCGGGATTGATCCTGCTGGCCGCATGCGCCAATCTAGGCAGCCTCTTTGCCGCACGCGCCGCGGACCGTTCCCGGGAAATTTCTCTGCGGCTCGCGCTCGGTTCGAGCCGCAGACGCATTCTGCGCGGTCTTTTTACCGAAGCCATGCTGGTCTCACTCGCCGGAGGCGCGGTCGGACTGTGGGTGAGCGTTTCGCTGTTGCGCTGGCTCAGCGTATGGCAGCCTTTTGGGAATTTTCCCATGCACGCGCCTGTGAATCCGGATGCAACTGTTTGTGGTCTAGCTTTGCTGCTGAGCTTAGTCAGCGGATTTCTCTTCGGAACGGTCCCCGTACGCCAGGTACTCCGCACCAATCCCCATGAGCTCGTCAAGTCGGGATCGGCGGGCAGAGCCGGCAGGCGAATCACTGCCCGAGAAGTGTTGCTGGCGGTGCAAATTGCCATCTGCGCCGTGTTGATCACGTCTTCGATGGTCGCGGTACGTGGACTGGCAGCCTCGATGGACGACCATTTCGGTTTTGAACCGAAGAACGCGATGCTGGCCAGTGCCGATCTGTACATGGCAGGTTACAGCGGCGATCGACTGCCCCCCATGCAAAAGCGCATGATCGATGCCGTCGCGACGATCCCTGGCGTAGAGTCTGTTGGATTAACCGATACGCTGTTACTCAAGGACACGAACCCCTCGAATGTCTTTACTGATCGAATGACAGATTTGCGGCCGTCGAATGCCGCCGCCAGCGCCTACATGTACCACATATCTCCCGAATACCTCCACGCCGAGGGCACTACATTGTTGTCCGGTCGGGCTTTCACCTGGCATGACGACAAAGGTTCGACGCGCGTGGCCGTGGTGAATCGCGAGTTCGCGCGCAAAATCTTTGGCTCCGTGAAAAACGCAATCGGCGGTTATTACAAAATGCCCGATGGAACCCGCATACAAGTGGTGGGTGTTGCCGAAGACGGAAAGTATGCGAGCCTCGCCGAAGATCCGCACGCGGCGATGTTTCTCCCCATCCTGCAATGGCCCAGCGGCGCCGGCTGGCTGGTGGTGCGCTCAAGCCGCGATCCTCATCAACTGGGCGCGGACATAAGGGGCACGCTGCGCCAATTGGATGCAGCGCTGCCAGTTACGATTGAAACGCGCTCCGACGAAATGGTCACAGCTCTGTTTCCCTCCCAGATGGCAACCGTGTCGCTGGGCGTGATGGGCGTCATGGGCGCAATGCTGTCCATTACCGGCATCTTCGGAATGGCTGCCTACTCGATCAGCAAGCGTCTACGCGAGTTGGGGATTCGCGTCGCCCTCGGCGCGCAACGCAAGCAGGTGTTGCAGACCGCCTTGGGACGGGCTTTCAAATTGCTGGCTTGGGGTTCGACAGCAGGATTGCTGCTTGGAATTCTGGCCAGCCGCGTGCTCGCTTCCGTTGTTTATCTGGCCACTCCCCGCGATCCACTGGTGTTGGCTGGTGTTGTTGTAGCGATGTCGCTGTTGGGACTCCTGGCTACGTGGATTCCGGCGCGACGTGCGTTGTCTGTCGACCCCATGATGTTGCTGCGCGAGGAGTGAACTAGGCTTCGATGGGTGGAGCGTAACATCGACCTATGCCAGAAAGAGTGGATAAGTCTCCGGCAGATATTCATCTTGAACCTGCCCTGCGCGAGCAGGCACCGATCCTAGCCAATCTGCTTGAGTTGTACGCACACGACTTCAGTGAGTTTCAATCTTTGGACATCGGCTCGGACGGTAGGTTCGGTTACAGGTCACTTCCACTGTACTGGAGTGAATCCAATCGACATCCCTTCCTCATCCGGTTAGATGGCAAGCTCGCGGGGCTCGCTCTGGTGAAGCGGGGTTCGGAGATTTCTGACAATCAGGAAGTTTGGGACATGACGGAGTTCTTTGTTCTCCGGGGTTGTCGCAGACGCGGAATCGGAACACTTGCTGCGCAGGAGGTATGGAGGCGCTTTCCGGGCGTCTGGGAGGTTCGTGTGATGCGATCCAATCCTACGGCGAGCTTGTTCTGGAAGCGGGTGATTTCTGACTTTATCCATGAGTCGATCCAGCCTGTCTGCAGCGAGAAGGATGGCCGATCCTGGCAACTCTACTCGTTCCAATCGAAATGAGCCCGCCGCCCGCATTACTGCAGGTTGGCGTATTCTGCCTTGGCTTGCTCAAGAATGGGGACGTCGCGATCGGCGTCTTTCCATAGCGTTAGGAAATCCTGATAGGCCTCCCGAGCCTTCGCGTTGTCGCCCTGCATGCTATAAGCTCGGCCCATTTGGAGTTGCGCAAGTGCGCCGATGGGCTCGTTGATTACAACTCCGCGATGGTCGATCATTTTCTGAAACTCTGCCGCTGCTTCGCTCCCCTGGTGAGCGGCGAGATAGGCTTCTCCGCGCACAAAAACGGGGTACAAGCCGATCCCAACATAAGTGGCGGTGGACATCCCCAGCTCGTACGGTGCGGCGGTTCTAAGAGCCTCGATCGCCTCCGAAGCCTTTCCCCGGTTCAGGGCAAGCTTTGCCCGGAGCGTAGGCAAATAATTGAACTGCACGATGGTATCTTCCGGAAACCTCCTGGCCAAATCGCTGGTTAGAGCCTGGGCTCGGCCGTCCTGGGCGAACGCCAAAGCGAGTGCCGCAAAGTACTGCTCATCGCGGCCTGCCGTCTCTGCCATCGGCAGCCTCACACCCCGTTTCGCCTCGCCTGTGTTGCCGAACAAGGCTTCTCGCAGCGCGGATGCGGCAGCGTAGGTTGCGGCCATCTCCTTTTCGTCTGCCCGTTCGGCGGAATCCGCTGCCTGGCGGGAAAAATCCCGTGCATCCTTAAGTCGCCCGGAATAGGCCGCCGTGTCGGCCTCCAGGCCTAACATCTCGTCCTCCACTCCCGGTTTGCCCACCGACCATGTTGCCTGTTGTTGCATCCCTTGCAAATCTTTCTGCAAAAAAGCGACTTCATAGACCGCAAGGCGGGCCATAGGGTGATCGAGCTTGCGTGAGCGAGCTTGCCCATAAGTGGCCTTGGCCTCATCCAGTCGATTCAGAGCGGCGTAGTTGAACATCTGAGTGGCGTAGATGATAGAAAGATCGGGATTCAGACGGATGGCCTCCCTGCCTTCGTCAACCGCCTTCTCATATTGCCCAATGACCGGGTAAATGGCCCCCATCAGGAAGCCATGCGGCAACTCCGCCCGTGGATAGGCCTGGCTCCAAAGCTCGCAAGATTGTTCGGCCTTTTCCATGTTCCCTCTAACCACTTTATTGAAGGAGAACGAGATGTAGTACTTCTCCGCCTCACTCGCCCGGTCGCGCAGTTGATATGCCTGCCGCGTGTAGTTGGCGGCGATGCCAATTTGTCCAAGCTCCTCATACTGGCGGCCCAACCACGCGTAGGCTAGGGCAAAATTGGGATCGAGATCGATGGCCCGCTCAAAAAGCGGAATCGCTGAGGCCGACCCGGCTGTCGTCGAAACTTTTACCCCGGAGCTAAATGCTTTAAGGGCGTCAAGCGATGGCGTGGTGGCCTGCACCAGCGGGGTATCGAACCTCTGCATGGTGCTCCGCGACTCACCCAGCTTGGTGCGAATTTCTGAAGTTATCTTTCCCAGTGCATCGAGCACGTGGTTCTTGTCGGCTGCTTGCGCCTCTGCGCTCGCCAACAATTCCCCGCTTGCACAGTTGACCGCCTTAAGCGTCAACAGGTACTGGGTGCCGATCTGCGCAATGGATGCGTCGAGGACCGCGTCGCTCGCGCTTCGTTCGCAGATCTCCCGAGCGACTCCTGGAGTAAGGTGCGCATCGGTGGGCTGGCCCATCATTCCCAGAACCTGCTGGATTCGGTCCTCCGAGATCAGGCGCAGGAAGGGCGATTGCTCCAGTTGCACCGCCAGGCCTTGGCGGAGCGCGCCATCGAAGACGAGATCGCCCGTTGTGTTGACGAAATCGCCTAGCAAAATAGAGTCCGTCTGGCCCAAAGCGACGGGTTCACGCCGGCGTAGGACGAAAACCGCCACCAGGATGATGAGGGTGAGCACAGCGCCAATCGGCAGCAGGCGTTTCCACTTGCGCTCGGGACCGATCGGTGCAGCGAGCAAAGTCTCCCCTGGCCGGCGGTCCGTTTGTTCAACCGCGATCTGCGCCGTCGTGCGGCTCTCTATAACCAGGTCCTCGCCATCCTGTGTCACCGTGCGCACCTGGGCCGATAGGCGATAGCCACGTCCGGGGAGGGTCACGATGTAACGCCGGTCGTCGGGAGTCTCCCCAAGGGCTTTGCGCAGCATAAAGATGTTCTGGCTCAGGTTTGCTTCTTCAACGAAAGCATCCGGCCAGACAGCTTTCATAAGCTCATCTTTGGAGACCACCTCCCGGCTGTGACGAACCAGGACCAGCAGTGTTTCAAACACTTTAGGCGTGATGGCTACGGGCTGGTCTTCGCGTAGCAGAACCTGCTTGTCGGGATCGACCCGGAAAGGTCCGAACTCGTAGAGAACTTTGGGTTCTGTAACCATGTCGAAGGCGCTCAAGCCCGCTTCCCCTCTGGGGGACGAACGGCCGCTGACTCCTTGGTGTAAGCGGCAAGCTATCACGTAAACCCAGCTCGAGCAACCACCGCGCCCGCTTTGTGCGGACTTCGCCCGGACGCAGCCAAATTGCGCGCCCGCTCTCTAACTCCTTCTGTATGAGGAGCAAAACCGGCTCTGAGAACGTTTGAGAAATTCTGAGTTGGTTTTAAAGACTTTTAATTCCGCCTTCGAGCAGCATGCCCACATTCGGACCAGGTATCAAGCCGAGGTCGATGAATGGAACGAACCATGACGACGAAAACCACCCGAATCACCGTCGAGACCGAGACGCAACTGATCATTCGGCGCGCAAAAGCAATTCCGGCCTGGTGTCCTGCTTGTCGCGCTGAAGTCGATGTGATCGCACTGGACAGCGACACCCTGACGGATTTAATCTCCGCTGCCCAAATCCAGGAGTGGCTCGGTCGAAACCAATTGCACTTTTGGCAGACCGCCCCTGGGCCTACACAAATATGCCTGATTTCCCTCTTTCGATGTTTCGAGGCGGGGGAAGTTCAAACCTTTGACGTAACAGGAACCGGAGCAGTCGAGGAGGAACAATCATGAAATTAAGTACGTTGAGAGCGAAGTCAACTTGCATCGTGAGTGTCGGGCTGGCGTTCGCGGCCTGTGCCGGCTCAGCCTGGGCGCAGGAAAAGAAATCGGAGCCTTTGCACTACACGGTCACCGACCTGGGCACGCTGGACGGCGGTACGTACAGCGAGCCGTACTTCATCACCCATATCGGCTTGGTAAGTGGCACGGCAAGCGTTCCTGACGGTACACAGCATGCCGTTTTGTGGTTTAGGGGGTTGAACTTTGACATCGGCAGCCCCGGACTCGGAGGACCCAACAGTATCGCGTTTAGCACCAACGATTGGATCCAGGCCATCGGCGAAGCGGAAACCTCCACCTCAGATCCGAATAGCGAGGATTTTTGCGGCTTTAAAGCCCTTGGGCTGCCCTCCTCCGGCACCTGTTTACCTTTCCTGTGGCAAAACGGCGTGATGCGTCCGTTGGCGACGCTGGGAGGCTACAACGGCGCCGCCAACATGATTAATAACCAAGGCGAAGCCGTTGGGATTGCGGAGACCGCCAAAAAGGATCCGAATTGCGCCGCCCCGCAAGTCTTGCAATTTGAGCCTGTCATCTGGAAGAAAGGCCAGGCACAAAAACTTCCGACAGTCCACGGCGATCCGGACGGCGCCGCCTTCGGGATCAACGACCAGGGACAGGTAGTCGGTGCGTCGGGGGATTGCGCGACTTTTAGCATGGGTACTTTGACCTATCTCCAGGCTCTTCATGCATTGCTCTGGCAAAAAGACACAGCCACTGACCTCGGCAGCCTGGGCGGGACGGGACACGGCATGGGGATTCTCGCCTATAACCTGAATAACCACGGTCAGGTGGTTGGTTTTTCGGACGTAAAAGACGACAAATATTTTCATGCCTTCCTGTGGAAGAAGGAGACGGGCATGAAAGATCTCGGCACGCTCTCCGGGGACGTTAGGAGCGTAGCTATCGGTATTAACGACCAAGGTGACGTAACAGGATTATCGCTGGACATGGACTACAACCCAACCGCATTTCTTTGGCACAACGGCGTGTTGACCAACCTCAACTCCCTCATCCCAGCCAAGTCGGCCCTGTTTCTAATGCAAGCGTGTTCTATCAATTCCCGCGGGGAGATTGTGGGCCTGGCCGTCCAGAGCAGCACCGGCGACCTTCACGCCTTTCTGGCAACCCCGAACAAAGATGGCGTGGAAAGCGCCGCGTCCGAACAAGGCGAAGGCGGTGACAACCCAAAGTTTGCTGTCCCTGAAAATGTACGCGCGCAAATGCGCGCCGGCCGATTCGGAGCTCGGCTCATGCGGCCGCAATGACCGTTGGGGAAGATCCCAACCGCCAATGTCATAATGGCCGAGAGTCAAACATTCTAATTTGTGATTGGGAGAGCAAGGAAGTCCCCTGCTCTCTTTTTTTTCCCTACCCACCGCGATCTCGGGACGGACGAAATGTCATCTAAAGACAACACATACGGTTACACAACATGGTACAATTCCGTCTCTCACCGCGTCTCTCGCTTCGCTGAACCCTCGCTGATTACACTTTTCTCTTCGGAGTGGACCCACACGGCCCGCTGTTCTGTTCTTCTTTTTCATAGAACATTTACGTGTTGAGAGCAACGGGTGTACAACCGTCAGGCATCTGACTAGCACTAGTATCACTGCGCACAAATCCTCGGAGGTTCACTTCTATGAAACGACCTGCCCTCGTTCGCCAGGTTGCATACGCTGCTGCGTGTGCACTCTTGTTCCCATTTTCCGGTATAGCTGCCGTGGCTCAGACAGTTATCGCCACCATTCCCGCACAGGAAGGCTCTTTGGGACTTCCCTTGACTATTGCCGTCAACCCGCTCACGCAGTTGGTCTACATCGCCGGCAACGGTGTGGAAGTGGTGAACCAGCGGACCAACACCCCGGTCACGACGCTGAACATCGGAGAAAATTCGGAGTCGGGCATTGCCATCAATCCAGTGACCCGTAAGCTCTATGTCACGGATTATTCGACAGGATTGTACGTGGTCGATCTCAACACCAATACGATTGTGGGCAAGTTTGCCATAAGCAGCGCCCTCGCGGTGACTTACAACCCGATAACGAATCGTGTGTACACCCTCGACAACCTGGCAAACGTCTGGGTCAATGACGGAACAACCGGCGCACTGATTAAGGAGATTGCGACCCCCCCTCAGATCGGCTCTTCGCAAGCCTTTACCATCACCATCAACCCGGTCACCAATCGCATTTACATCCCGGTAGAGACGGAACCAGGAGAACTTTTTGTTGTCGACGCCAACACCAATGCGGTCACAACCGTGCCGCTTAAGGGAGATTTGAGTTATTTCGCAGCGGTCGACGTACTGCGCAACATCATTTACGTCAGCGCTCAAGAGGGACAGGTGGACGTGCTGAACGGGGCGACCAACACGGAAACAGCAACGATTACAGGGATCCCTTTAGAGCCCGGGGCCCTCTCGGTGGATCCGCTGACGCGGCGCGTTTACCTGTCGAATCTAGGTCAGAACGAAGTGGAGGTGATCAACGGGGCGACGAATACGTTGACTTCGACAGTCATCCCGGTGGGGACGACGCCGGATTTTTCGGCGATCGACTTGGTCCATGGGCTGCTCTACGTGGGAAACACGGCGGAGTTTGAGCCCGGGCCGGTGAGCGTCTCGGTGATCAGCCTCAATTGAGCCGAGCGCGATCCGATCCAGAAGCCGGTTCCGGGGTCGCCCGGGACCGGCTCAAGGGCTGGAGCTAAGAAACTGATCGGGCTCTGGCGAGCCTAAACAATTGCAAGCAACCGGGGCGCTCTCCGCGAAAGCCATATAGGGCTGCAAAGCCTAACAGGGTCTGTGCTGAGGCGAAGATTGCTAGCGCCGCAGTAAAGCCGAAAGAGATCAGTTGCTGGAAGCAGAACGCTCCTATTCCCATACCGACGAAGTTCGTGAACGTTGCGAGCCCAGTAATCTGGCCTCTGTGTTTGGGATCCAATGAAGTCGTAATACTGGACATGAGTGGATGCGTCGCGTCGAATCCTACTGACAAGGCTGTAATGACAAGCGCAGCGACAAAGCGCGGACTCGGAGGAATGAGGAGGAATGCACATCCTGCAGCCCAAAAGAAGCCGGCGGGGACGACGTAGCTCCTTCCATAACGATCTCCCCACTTCCCAATCACGGTCCCCAAGAAGATGCCTGGCAGTCCGTATCCTGCTAACGCCAAGCCGATCCCCGTGTCATGAAGGTGATAGCGGCTCATAAGCAAAAGACTCAGCCAGGCAAAGATTCCGCCATGGAATGCTCCGTTGCAGAAGATAAACGCCATGGTTCGTCCACCACGCGGAGTCTCCAGGACAACCAGGTATTCGCGAATCACCTGGTCAAAGGAACTGAGTCTGCTGGTCACGTTGGTAGCCGATTTGCTGCCCTTCAAAAGGAACAAGGCCGCTAAGCAGCACACGCATGCGAGCCCTCGAAACTCATTCCTCCAGCCTACGAGCGGATTCAAAACCGGCCCGAGGGTGGAGCCGAATCCGATACCGGCTGCAATCGCTCCGAACATCCTGCCCATTGGGCGTCCCTGAACCTCATAGGGATAGCGGTCTCCGACTGCCGCCAAAGCGATGGTGACGATTCCGCCACATCCCACCCCCGATAGAATCCGCGCGATGATCAGTGTCCGCCACGAACCTGCGAAGGAAACCATCATCATGGTCGTCGTGGCGAAGCAGAGAAGAGTCACGAGCATGGGAGTTCGCCCCCAACGATCCGATAACGCTCCGTATACCAGCGTCGAAATGCCGTAAGGGATCAGGAAGCCCGGAATCAACCAGCCCAGTTGATACGGGGTCACCAAAAACTCGCGTGAGAGTGCCGGGATGAGGGGCGGCACCATGTAATTGCTGTAGACGACAGCGAACGCGATTGCTGCCATCACCCAAAGCAGAAATTCGTTGTCCGCAGTAGCAGCCTTCACCATTAGGATTCGTATTACTTGACTGCTCTTTCGCAATGCGACGCTGCGTAAAGAGGTCAGACACGACTCAGCGAAGCAAGCTAATTGCCAAGCTGAGAAGCAGTCCCTGCGAAGGGAGACACCGGGCTAACGTCTCTTTCCACACGATGATGCGATTTGGGATGGGGCGGCCACTTTGCCTCGTCTGTGACGGATTTGTGACCGCCGTCCGTCACTGACGACCTTCCCGTCGCGACAATCGTCTCGTCCTGCCACGCAGGAAGTAGAGAATCCGTCCTAGCTTGCCCGGCTCTCGACTGCACTCTTTCGTGGGGTGAACACAGGACGACATATCCGAAGCTTCTGCATCCTGTAAAGCAATGATGTCCGCTTCATTCCCAGACGCTCGGCGGCACCCGTCCGGCCGCCCACGACCCAATTGCTCGCTTCAAGCGCACGGACGATGTGATCTCGCTCAACTTCTTCGAGACCTGTAATGGGCAGATTTAATCCCTTGTGAACGCCGAATGGCTGCAACTCTGACGTCGGGGCTCGCAATTCAGTGCCAGGAGAAAGAATCACAGCCCGTTCAATAAAGTTCTGCAGTTCCCGAACATTCCCGGGCCAGCGATATCGCACCAGCGCATCCATGGTCTCCGCAGGGATTTCGTCGATTCTCTTCTTCATTCGCCGCGCGTAGCATTCTGTGAAATGCCACACCAGCCTCGGGATGTCCTCAGTACGCTGCCGTAAAGCCGGAACGTTGATTGGAAATACTTTCAGCCGATAGTACAGATCTTCGCGAAAGGTCGTCTGTTTTACCATAGCGGTCAAATCACGATGGGTCGCCGCAATCAAGCGAACGTCCACCTTGTGCGTGTGGTTGCTACCGAGTCTCTCGAATTCCTGTTCCTGCAGGACACGTAGCAGTTTTGCCTGAAGTTCCAGAGGGATATCGCCGACTTCGTCAAGAAAGAGCGTGCCCTTGTTCGCGAGTTCAAAGCGTCCCGTTTTTTGAGCGATTGCTCCTGTAAATGCTCCTTTTTCGTGCCCGAACAACTCACTTTCGAGGAGCCCAAGCGGAATTGCGGCACAATTCAATTTCACAAAGGCTCGTTCTCGCCGGCTGCTCAGATTGTGGAGTGCGCGCGCAATAAGCTCCTTACCCGCTCCCGTTTCGCCCAGGATCAATACACTCGAGTCCGTCGGTGCTACCAGTGACACCAGGTTCAACGCAGTCTTTAGAACTGGACTGTCGCCGATGATTTCTCCAAATTTTGACCGAATCGCCTGTTCGAAACAGCCGCCCTCAACCATCTAGGCTCACGTCGCCACTCAACGCTCTTGTTGAGGTCCTTTCTGCGAGTTTATGGTCATAAAACGCCTCCGCCTGAGACGGCCGTCTAGCAATTCGTATCTTTCCATCCCAAAAACGTGAATGCACTAGTGGTCATTTCGGGGTCATTTGCAATGATCGGCATGCAACCCGTTTATTTTCTTCACAAAGGAAATCGTTGCGGTGCGTTAACCTTGATGTTTGCTCTTCTTAAGCGCATATGGAGGATCAGCTCGGAGGTCGCGTTCGGTTCGGAGGGTTTGAACTTGACCTTCATTCAGGTGAGTTGTGCCCGATTAGGACTGAGGACAACCAACAAAAGATCCTTCTTAGGGAGCAGCCGTTCCGAGTTCTACGTATGTTGATCGCGAGCCGCGGGAAAATCGTGACTCGTGAGGCGATCAAGAAACAGCTCTGGCCGAACGATACAATCGTGGATTTCGACCACAGCATCAACGTGGCAATCAGGATCCTTCGCCAGGCGCTGGGCGACTCCGCAGACAACCCCCAATATATCGAGACATTGGCCCGGCGAGGCTACCGGTTGCGAACGCCAGTCGAGTGGTTGCAGACGACGGTTGGAGCTATTCGCCCCAGAGTTGCAGTCCAAGGCTCGTTTCCCGGGCTAGCCGGCCTGGTTGGAAGGAAGGTCTCGCACTACCGCGTCCTCGAGGTCATCGGCGGCGGTGGTATGGGAATGATCTATAAAGCTGAAGACCTCAAACTGGGCCGCCGGGTAGCATTGAAGTTCCTCCCGGAAGAGCTGGCCGCCGATTCGCTCTCCTTGCGGCGGTTCGAGCGCGAAGCGCAGTCCGCATCCGCCCTAAGTCATCCCAACATCTGCACAATTCATGGAATTGAAGACGATGAAGGCCGGCCATTCATTGTGATGGAGCTGCTCGAAGGCAAATCCCTTCGGGAAAGTTTGAATGCCGCAGAGGGACATCGCCTTTCCTTACCCCTAGTCCTGGAGGTTGCGACTCAAATCTCCGACGGTTTGCAAGCCGCGCATGACAAGGGCATCATCCACCGCGACATTAAGCCTGCGAATATTTTCCTAACCAAGCAGGGCGTTGCAAAGATTTTGGACTTTGGATTGGCAAAGCCGACCGCTTCGGAAGGAAAGGGCGAAGCCAGCGCTGAGATTCTGGCAGTCGTATCGACAGCGCAGCCGAGCGCGGTGTCAGCCAGGCTGAATCAAAGCGCATCCCAGGAAGCCGGGCAGGGCCTCACCACGACTGGCGTTGCGATCGGTACTGCCGCCTACATGTCTCCCGAACAGATCCGAAAGGAACCGCTCGACCCACGAACGGACCTGTTCTCCTTCGGTCTCGTCATCTTTGAGATGGCATCTGGCAGTCAGCCCTTTGTTGGAGAGACCCAGGTCGCTCTCCACGATGCAATCCTGTCCCAGCCGACTCCTTCGGCGCGCGATCGTAACCCTTCGGTGCCGCGTGCCCTGGACGCTGTGATTACAAAAGCGCTTGAAAAGGACCGAGCGCGGCGTTACCAGTCCGCCTCGGAGATGCGCTCAGATCTCGATCGTGTCCGGCAAGGCATGAATCCGCGGCGGCGACATGTCAGGAGGGTTCTTTTGTATGCCGCGCTGTCTCTCGTCGCATCTTCCGCAGCATGGATCTACTGGAATTACCGGAACCGGGTGACCCTGTCTCCAAGTGACACGCTGGTTCTTGCCGACGTCAGCAATCACACCTCCGACACGGTTTTGGGCGAAGCCTTAACTGTTGGGTTGCATGATGCGCTGGAGCAAACACCCTACCTGAACATACTTGCTCCCGACAAGGTAATTGGAAACCTGGTGCAATCAGGCCTTCATCCGAACGAAACGATTACGTCGCAGATCGCTCGGCAAATTTGTCTGCGGACGAACAGCAAAATGCTTGTAACAAGCTCAATCGCTGACGCAGGCAATCGCTTCCAGGTCGAACTCGCAGCAATCCGCTGCCAGAACGGAGAAACCGTCGCGCGTGTTCGTCAGGCTGTGGGTACCAGAGCGGACGTCGTGCACGCACTCGGTGTGGCGGCTGTCCAATTGCGCCGCAAACTCGGTGAACCCTCCGCCTCAATGGCGCAATACAACCAGCCGCTCGAAGTCGCTACCAGCTCTTCTCCTGAGGCGTTGCAGTTGCTCGCGGAGGGCTATAAACATCTGATCGTGGGCGATTTCAACACGGCGAAATCCCTTTATCAGCAGGCCGTCGATCTAGACCCTAACTTTGGGCTGGCCTATTTCGCGCTGGGAGCCGCCTATCAATCTACGTTGCAATTGGATCAGGCGGCAGCCGCCGAACAGAAGGCCTATGCCTTGCGGAACAGAATGACCGCCCCAGACCGTTTCCAGGCCGAGGCTGGGTATTACGCCCTTGCAACCGGAGAGTTGGAAAAATCCGCTGCGATTTATGCACGCTGGCTTGAGTTGTTTCCTCACAACCTGGTTGCCCGCTTCAACTATGCCTTTTGTCTGGGTCTGCTTGGACGATTCGATGAAGCGGCCCTTCATCTGCGCGATGTCGCTCGTAACTCTCCCTCCAGCTTTGTCTATGACCCCCTGATGGTGGCCTACATCGGCGCAGGCCGCCTGAACGAAGCCAGGATCGCTTTTGAAGAAGCGGAAGCCCACAAGTTCGATGATCCGAATCTGCACAACCAACGAGCGCTCCTTGCGTTCCTGGAAAAAGATAACGCCGTACTCGAAGAGCAGTGGAAGTGGGCCGCGCAAAATCCTCATGCTGAAGGAGTAATGTTCGGTAAGGCCTTGATGCTTATGAATTATGGCCAGCTCCGCGCAGCCCGCCGCTTGCTGGACGAAATGACGGCGAGAAGCAAGGCCAATACGTCAGGGGAAGATTTCACCGACAGGTACGCGAGCCTGGCGGCTGAAGAAGCTCTCCTCGGAGATGTTGAGCAAGTCGGACGGGCCGCAGCGAAATCCCTTGCCGGCCGGCAGGGGCGCGCTTCGGAGCTGAATCTTGCCCTGGCTTTTGCCTTGGCGGGCGATTCTGCGCAGGCGCAGAAGTTGGCGGATTCAATCGATCAAAAGTTCCCGCGGAATACATTGATCCAAAATTACAGCTTACCTGCGATCCGGGCTGCAATGCAGTTGCGCACAAATAACCCGGCCGGCGCAATTGAAACTCTTCGGCCTGCTCTTCAATACGACCTGGCAGAACCGCTGGGGTTCAATAGCCTTTACCCGGCCTATTTACGCGGTCTCGCATATCTCCAGATGGGTGACGGCCGCCGTGCAACCGTAGAGTTCCAGAAACTGCTTGACCATCCGGGCATTGTCGGGAGGGATGTAGTTGGGGCCCTGGCACTGTTACAGATGGCAAGAGCCCGGAAGATCAGCGGCGATAACGTCGCAGCGCGCGAATACTATGAGCGGTTTTTGAACCTTTGGAAGAATGCTGACCCCGATATTCCCGTTTACAGAGAAGCAAAGGCAGAGCAAGCCAAGTTAACATCCCTACACTAGAGTTGCTCCGGGATGGCATAACCCCAGGTCTCAAAGGCGAGACCTGGGCCACCCGCTCACAGACTTGTCCAAATTAGGTTTGTGGGGAAGCGAGAAGACTTGGCTTATTCACCGCTGCTGAGGTTCTGGACGGGTGCCCCATGTTCCCCGGATTTCCTGTTACGCGGCCGCGCGCGCGCGCCCGGGACAGTACCGCGCGTGCGGCTTTCTTCACGGAAAGCCGCATGAAGCTCGGCAAGGCCACCAATCTCGATAGGAAATCCGGGGAACGTGGGGCACCCGTCCGGAGAGTTGGGCTTTGCTTCATTCGTCATCTTCCGTCGCTACCCGTAAAATATAGCAAGAGGGCTAAGTTCGGGTGGATCTCATGGATGGAACGAGGCGACGGTAATGAACCTCCCAGGCAACCTAACGGCGGAGCAAATGCAATCGGAAGTCGAACGCCCTGACCACGCCCGGCCCATCGCAGATATCGTTGCAGCCCTGAGCACGATCGAAGTTTTGCAAGGCCTCACTGAGGAGGAGTTCACCTGGCTCGCGACCCATGGAACCCAGAGGTTTGGTAAAGACGGAGACCTTATTTTTAGCCAGGGAACTCCCCCGGAACACCTAATGTTCATCTTGTGTGGCAATGTTCTCGTCAAGCGCCATTCATCGAGTCCAGTCTCTGTCCTGATCGGCCAGACGGGCCGAATAACGGGCAAGACCCCTTTCTCGCGTATCAAGGCATGGAACGCGGACGGGCGCTCGTCCGGGGACACGTGGATTCTAGAGCTGCATGACAGCCAATTCCCGGAGCTCCTCACGGCCATACCGTCGATGACGCAGCGAGTCGTGCGAGTGTTGCTGGACCGGACGCGAGAATACACGCGAGCAGAAGAGCAGATTGGTAAACTGGCGGCCCTCAACAAACTTGCCGCAAACCTCGCCCATGAGCTAATCAACCCAGCTTCGGCGGCTAAGAGCGGCGCCTCACATCTGCTGAGCGCCGCGGAAGGACCATCCGGGCGCACTGCTTATCAAATTGGAATGGTCCTGGGCACAGATGATCGCCTTAACGCCTACCTCGACTGGCTATCCGGACTCTGCGCTGCGGTGTCCCGGGCCCGCGAAACCGCCAACGGTGACCCGCCTGTCGATACCGCATCGCTGGAAGATTCGTTGATCAATTGGCTGGAAGAAAAGGGGTTTGGTGAGGCATGGAAACTCGCTCCAAGGCTGGCCGAAGCCAATATCCAGCTCTCTTCGCTTCAGGAACTCAAGCGCCTCGTAGCTGCGGACAAGCTGTGCTATGCGATGAGCGATGCTATGGCTGCTCTCGAGCGGGAGGCTTCATTGCTGTTGGTAAGCGACGCGGCTGACAGGATCTTCCGGCTCGTCACGGCAGTAAAGGACTACTCCTATATGGATCGGCAGGCCGTTCAGGATGTCAATATTGCCGAATCTCTCGACACCGTGCTCCACCTCTTTCAGCCCAAACTCACCGGCATCACCGTGAAACGTTTCTATAGTCCGGATGTTCCCTTGCTGCAGGCCTTTGGCAGCGAACTGAACGAGGCTTGGGCAGCGCTTATCGAGAACTCGTTAGACGCGATGGGTGATTCTGGCACGCTCACCCTGTCCGCCAAGTTGCAGGGGAAGACGATTCTTGTCGAGATCACCGATACCGGGCACGGAATTCCTGCGGAATTTGCGAATCACGTCTTCGAGCCCTTCTTTACCACAAAACCCTTCGGTAAGGGATTGGGGTTAGGGCTGGATACCGTGCAACGAGTCATCCAGAAGCATTTTGGCGCAGTCGCTTTCGATTCGAAGCCACAGGAAACAACGTTTCATGTGCGATTACCCCTAGATCGTACTGAGGTCTATTGAAATGCACTAGATGCCTTTGATTTCTCCGCCGTCCATACGTACACAAGATCCCATCATCCATTTCGCCGCAGGCGATACCAGGAAAGCCATCAGGTCGGCGATCTCTTCTGGCTTACCGAAACGAGCGATGCCCACTTCGTCCGGGAACTTCTTCGTCGCCTCTTCCACGGTAAGGTTGTGAGCCGGCGCCCACTTCTTAAAGAACGATTCCCTGCGTCCGGTCATCACCGCACCTGGCACCACACTATTGACCTGTACGCCGTCCTTGATACCCTGCTCTGCGAATGCCTTGGCCAGCGCGATGATCGCTGCATTCACCGTGGCCACCGCTGCAAACCCCGGTTTGGGATCGAGAGCAGCGCTTCCGGAAATCAGCACCACGGACCCGTTCGAAGCCTTCAGCGCATCCCAGGCTCGTATGGTCAGACGGCGCGCGCCATGAAGCTTGAGTGCTAAGCCGTCTTCCCACTGCGCATCTGTCATCTCGAACAAATCAATTTGCGGAACCGCGCCCGCAATGTTGAGCAGGGCATCGATTCTGCCAAAGCGATCGAGAGTGCCCTTGACGACGACATCAGCCGCCTGTGGCTCACGCATGTCGAGCGCGTAGATCTGTGGCTCGGCTCCCGCGGAGCATACAGCAGCAGCGGTCTTCTGCAGCTCGTCCTCATTTCTCGCGGCAAGTACAACCGCCGAGAAGTCGCGTGCTAACCGGACCGCAGTCGCGCGGCCGATCCCTTGGCTTGCGCCAGTAACGATAGCAACGGAATTGTCCTTCATGAACTTCCTCGTTAGTTTGCCGGTGCACCGCGCTATATCGCGGCTGAGCGGCGTCGCGATCCGGCTCGGTATCCGCGTCTGAAGCCCATGGGAATTTATCGGGCAGCTTCCAGAATTACATCCACCACAAGTTCCGGTGCAGTGTACATAGGAGTGTGGTCTACCCGGTACGAGCGTATGGTTGCGCCCATCCGGCCGGCCATGAACCGCTGCGTCTCCGGGCTAATCATGCGATCCTCTTCGGCGACGAGATACCACGACGGTGTCGTTTTCC
The DNA here is from genome assembly GCA_963834205.1 of uncultured Acidobacteriaceae bacterium. GTDB lineage: Bacteria > Acidobacteriota > Terriglobia > Terriglobales > Acidobacteriaceae > PALSA-350. The sequence goes on from CAWIBI010000074.1 coordinate 240,528, forward strand.
AGGCGGGGGCGGGGGCCTTTTCCTGAATACATTGCACCGCGATCGGCCGCTGCAACGCGGCCATAATGGCGAGTTGGTCCGGCGACGCCTTGTGAGCGACTGCACAGCCAAAACCCTCCTCCGGCATCCAAATCAGTCCATGCGCATCCGGTACCATATGGGGAGCTTTAGGATGCGGAGCGGCCCGATAGAATACATCGGCAACTGTTTCACCCTCATCGGGTGCTAGCGCCGCAACGTATACCAGCGACTTCACCCGATCATCGTGGGCCGCAGCGATAACAGCGCCGGAATACGCGTGCCCAACCAGGACGACCGGGCCAGTCGTTCTCTCGATCACGCGTCGAAGAGCGGCAGCGTCATCGCTGAGCGACGTGAGGGGAATAGGCGCCGCGGTGACCTTGAGCCCCTGGTTTCGTAACGGCAGAATGACGTTACTCCAACAAGATCCGTCGGCCCAGGCTCCGTGCACCAGCACCACCGTACCGTTTAGAAGAGAGGCATTCATCGCGCAACCGCCTTATCCGCCGGCGGCACTGTCTCAGGAACTCTCTCATGGCAGCGGCGATCTCCACGACGTGTGTCTCCGTAGCAAAATGCCCCGTGTCCAGAAACTGGACCTTTGCATTCGGCAGGTCTTTCTTATATGCCTCTGCCCCTGCGGGAATGAAAAAGGGATCGTTCTTACCCCAGATCGCAAGTAAAGGCGGCTTTGACTTGCGAAAATACTCCTGAAACTTGGGATAAAGCTTCACATTGGACGCGTAATCCAGAAACAAATCGAGCTGAATGTCCTTGTTCCCCTTGCGTTCCAGCAGAGCTGCATCCAACGTGTACGACTCAGGCGCGACGCTTTCCGGATTCGCTACGCCGTGCGTGTATTGCCAGCGTGTCCCTTCCAGGTTCAAGATGTTTTGCCGAATCACTTCGCGGTTTTCTGCTGTCGGCTCCGCCCAATATTTCCGAATCGGTCCCCACGCGTCGCCCAGCCCCTCTTCGTAGGCATTGCCGTTCTGCGAAACGATGGCCGTCACTCGCTCGGGGTGAGCCATCGCCAGACGGAAGCCCGTTGGCGCCCCGTAGTCGAACACATAAATCGCATAGCGTTTGAGGCCGAGCGCATCGGTAAAGGCCTCGATGGTGCGCGCCAATGCGTCGAACGAATACGTATATTTTCGTTCCTCAGGTACTTCCGTGAATCCAAAACCAGGCAGGTCGGGTGCGATCACGCGAAACTGGTCTGCCAGGCGCGGAATGAGTTCGCGGAACATGAACGACGATGTAGGGAATCCGTGCAGCAAGAGCACCACCGGCGCACTCGGGTCGCCAGCCGCACGGTAGAACACTTTGACTCCGTCTGCTTCGACCTTATGAAGGGAGGTCACAGGTACAGCCGAACTGGGATAAGAACGGGACTCATAAAACTCCTCCTCACTCTGTGTAGTTTGTTTGCTTACTGCAGGTTCTGCCACAGCGCGTGTCCGTCAGCGTGAACTGCCATGGCTCTTACGTGGCCGCAATCTTTACCGCGCCATTGATTGCCTCTGTTGATTGAATAAGCGCAATCGGCCCAGAACAACCTGCTTGACCGATTCTTCCGCGATGGGCAGCAGCTTATAGGGAACAACCTCCCGTGGATTTTTTGCAAAGGCAGCTTCCAGACCGCGCCGCCATGCAACCCGCAGCTCGGTGTTGATGTGAATGATATTGATTCCGGCCGCGATCGCGTCCTCAAGGTCATGGTCTTCTGTCCCGGAGCCGCCGTGCAGGGTCAATAAACTTCTGGACGCGCGCTTAATCTCTCGGATCCGTGTCACGTCGAGCCGCTTCCTCACGTTCCCTTGCACCATGGTTTGCAGCATGCCGTGCGTATTTCCGACTGCCGGAGCGAGAATATCGACTCCGGTGCTTTCTACATACTGCTTTGCATCCTCCGGAGTGGTAAGGTACTTCGAAAGATCAGGCGCCGATTCATGGATCTCAGACCCTGTTCCGATATTTCCGATCTCCCCTTCCACAAGGATGGCCGGATTAATTGACTTCAGCGCCTCCACCGCGTGCCTGGTTTGCTTGACATTCTCCTCAAACGGCAATGCGGATAAGTCGAACACGATCGAATCGAATCCGGCTTTGGCCGCCGCGATTGCGCTCTCCAACGAATGCGTGTGATCGGCATTAAGAAAAATGGGTATGCTCTGTTCCTCACGCAGACTTTTTACCAAAGCCGCGATTTGAGCCACACCCAAAAATGCCCGCTCCCCTTCGGATGCGCCGACGATTACCGGGACCTTCAACTCCTGAGCAGACGCGAATACGGCTTTCAGCAAAATCCAATCGGAGATGTTGAAGTGGCCGACGGCCAGCCCATTGCTTTGCGCTTCTTCCAATACATTCCGCAGCTGCTGCACAGTTTTCTCCATTCGCCTCTTAGATACTTGCCGGGCAATGTGGCGCGCATTTTTAGCAATGCGACCACGCCTTCTTTTCGACTTGGATCAAGGACGGCCGTGTGCCATGGCCGGTGAATTCGCTTGGGTATCGGCCGATAGCGAAGGCGCGGACGAAAACAACGGAGCGAGCCCTTCGACCAGCGTCGGGTGGGCCCAAATGGTATCGCGGAGTGCGGTAAAAGGCAACCCGGCCATCATGGCAGTCTGTACCGAAGCCATGATCTCTCCAGCATCGACAGCAAAGGCTGTGAAACCAAGAATGCGATTGCCCGCTACTTCTACCAGTGCCTTTAAGAATCCACGTGTTTCAGAGACGGTTCGGGCTCGAAGCACCCGTTCCATTGGGATCTTGAACAAGCGGTAGGCCATCCCTCGCGCCTTGGCTTCTTTCTCATTCAGGCCTACGCGTGCAAGTTCAGGGTCGGTAAAAAGGGTATAGGGGATTAGCCTGCCTGTGGTAACGTGGTTGCCCCCTTCGAGGTTGTCCCGTACCACGCGGAAGTCGTCAACGCTGACGTGTGTGAACTGGGGGCTGCCCGCCACTTCGCCGATCGCCCAAACCCCGGGCGCGGTGGTCTCCAGCCGCTCGTTGACCTTGATATAGCCGCGATCGGTCACCTCAATCCCGGCCGATTCCAGCCCGAGGTTCTCCGTGTTTGGCCGTCGTCCCGTCGCGATAAGCAGATGAGTGCCCGCGAGAGTCTTTTCTCTTCCGTTTTGCTCGACAACAACAGTGACTGAGTCGCCTGATTTCCCTGAAATCCGTATCGCCCGTGCGT